>CAVYQE010000011.1:0-1031370 GCA_963770565.1 uncultured Actinomycetota bacterium | reverse complement strand
GGGCGTCGAGCGGCGCCCGCGGGACGAACACCATGTCGCGGGTGAGCACATAGCCGCGGCCGAGCACGGGACCGAGCTGCACGAGCGCGGACACCACGCTGACCGCCAGGCCGGCCCAGGACGCTGTGAGGCGACGCCACGAAAGATCGCCGATCATTGCGCGCGACCGTACACGTTGTGCTCGACTAGTCGTGACGACGAATCGCACGAACCGCAACGAACGGGTGGACATGGCGACGACGAGCGGCGCCGATCCGGCATCCCGCGGATCGCTGGTGCGCTCGACCGCGCTGGTCGGCACGGCGTTGATGGCCGGCAATCTGGCCAGCTACCTGCTCGCGATCATCGGCAGCCATCAGCTCCGGCCGGCCGAGTACGGTTTGTTCGGCGCGATGCTCGCCACCTTGCTGGTCGGTGGGATCCCCGCGCTGGCGCTGCAGGCCGTGGTGGCGCGTCGTACTGCTGCCGAGCAGCTCCCGCCGCAGCTGGCGCTGCGCGAGGGGACCACCACCGGGCTGGCGAGCGTGGTGCTGGGCCTGGTCGCCTGGCCCGGCCTGACCGTGTTCCTGCACGTCGACCGGCACGGCCTCGCCGTACTCGCGGTGGTCGCCAGCCTGCTGCCGCTGAACATCCTCGGGGCGATTCAGGGCCACCTGCAGGGCAGTGAGCGATTCGGCCGGCTCGGGATCGTCGTCGCGCTGGTCGGTCTCGGCCGGCTGTTCGGTGGGGTGCTGCCGCTGGCCTTCGGAGGTGGGGCGACCGGAGTGATGACCGGCATCGCCGTTGCCACCTCCGTGACCGCCCTGATCGCGATGCGGCTCACGCCCGGGCTGCGGACCTCGACGATCGGGGCGGCACCGAACGGCGGGCTGTTCGCGGCGGCCGGGCCCGAGTTCCTGACCGCGACGATCTCGATGGGCGGCCTGCTCCTCCTGTCGAGCCTCGACCTGCTGCTCGCGCGGCATGTCCTGCCCGCCGCCCAGGCCGGGCACTACGCCGCGGGGAACGTGGTCGCCAAGGCCGCCTTCTGGTTGCCGCAGGCGGTGCCGCTCACGGCGCTTCCCCGGCTGAGCCGCAGCGATCACCGGGCCAAGGCGTTGGTCGACGCCGCGCTGCTCACCTCAGCCATCGCGGCGGCGAGCATCCTGGTGACCGCGGTCGCCGGGAGCTTCCTGGTCCGGCTGACGTTCGGTGCCGGCTACGCGAGCATCGGCGGCGTCGCCTGGCTGTTCGCGCTTCAGGGCAGCGCGCTCGCCGGCGTCCAGCTGCTGGTCTTCCACGACATCGCGGCCCGCCGTCGTGGCGTCGTGCCCATGGTGCTGCTCGCAGCCCTGGTCGAGACCGCGATCGTCCTGGTCGCGAAGCCCGGGAGCCCGCGCGCGATCATCGTCATCGCCGCGTCGGTTGCGGTCGGGCTGGTCGCGATCACCGCGATCCGGTACGGCCGCGGGCACGAAGCCACCGATCGGCCGAGTCAACCCGACCCGGCCGAGCTCGTCGAGCCTCAGTGGGCGGCGTCGTCCCAGCTGCGGCCGACCCCGACCGAGACGTCGAGCGGTACGTCGAGCGCGTAGGCCGCGCCCATCTCGCGCCGGACGATCTCCTCGACCGCCTCCCGCTCGCCCGCGGCCACCTCCAGCACGAGCTCGTCGTGCACCTGCAGGAGCAAGCGGGAGTGCATCGAGGCGCCGTCCAGCGCCCGCTGCAGCCGAAGCATCGCGATCTTGATGATGTCGGCCGCCGACCCCTGGATCGGGGCGTTCAACGCCATCCGCTCGGCCATCTGCCGGCGCTGGCCGTTGTCGCTGGTCAGGTCCGGCAAGTAGCGCCGACGCCCGAGGATGGTCTGGGTGTAGCCGTCCTTGCGGGCCGCGTCGACCACGCCGGACAGGTAGTCGCGCACTCCGCCAAACCGGGCGAAGTAGGCATCCATCTGCTCGCGCGCCTCCTCCGCGGAGATGCCGAGCTGGGCCGCCAGCCCGTACGCCGACAGCCCATAGGCCAGGCCGTAGGACATCGCCTTGATCCGCCGGCGCTGCTCCGGCTCGACCGACTCGACCGGGATGCCGAAGGCGATTGCCGCCACGAAGGTGTGCAGGTCCTCGCCGGAGTTGAACGCATCGATGAGTCCGGCGTCGTGCGACAGATGCGCCATGATCCGCATCTCGATCTGGGAGTAGTCGGCGGTCAGCAGGCACTCGTAGCCGGACCCGACGACGAACGCCTTCCGGATCTCGCGGCCCTCGACCGTCCGGACCGGGATGTTCTGCAGGTTGGGGTCGGTGCTCGACAGCCGACCGGTCGCGGCGACGAGCTGGTTGAACGTCGTGTGCACCCGCTCGTGCTCGTCGACCATCGGAATCAGCGAGTCGACCACCGTCTTCAACCGGGCGACGTCCCGATGCCGCAGCAGGTGCTCGAGGAACGGGTGCTCGGTCTTGGCGTACAGCTCCTGCAGCGCGTCGGCATCGGTGGTGTAGCCGGTCTTGATCTTCTTCGTTTTCGGCAGCCCGAGCTCCTCGAACAGCACCTGCTGCAGCTGCTTGGGCGAACCGAGGTTCACCTCGTGCCCGATCGTGGAGTACGCCGAGTCTGCCGCGCGCTTCACCTGACCGGCGAAGCGCGCCTCGAGCTCGGCCAACCACGAGACGTCCGCGCCGATCCCGGCCCGCTCCATGGTCGCGAGCAGTGCCGTGAGCGGCAGCTCCATCTCGGTGAGCAGCTCCGAACCACCGCGGTCGACGAGCACGACGTCGAGCGCGTCGGCGAGGTCGATGATCGCGCGGGCCCGCAACATCTGGGCCTGGGCCGCGTCTTCCTCCAGCGAGCCGTCGAGTGAGAGCTGACCGTCCGAGCCGGCCTCGGCCCGCAGCTCGCGGTTCAGGTAGCGCACGGAGAGGTCCGACAGATCGAACGACCGCTGCCCGGGAAGGGCGATGTACGCCGCTAGCGCGGTGTCCGTGACCAGCCCGCCGAGGGACCAGCCGCGCTCCATCAGGGCCAGCATGGGCCCCTTGACGTCGTGTGCTGCCTTGGCGACCTCCGGGTCGGCGAGCCAGCCCGCAAGCGCCTGCTCGTCGTCGCCGGTGAGCTGCTCGGGGTCGAGGTAGGCCGCTGCCCGTCGGGCGCGGCGATCGCCAGCCCGGTGACCACGCCGGTGCCGCGCCCCCAGGTGCCGGCCAAAGCGAGGCCGTGCCGGCCCGAGCCGCGAGCATGCTCGTCGAGCCACTGCGGAACGTCGCCCGCAGCCAACACCTGACCTTGAAGGTCGAAGCCCTGATCGGCGGTCTCGGGCTCCGAGACGGACAAGGTCGAGTAGAGCCGCTCGCGCAGGACCCGGAACTGCAAGGTGTCGAACAGCGTGTTCAGCGTCTCGCGGTCCCATTGGCCGAGCTCGAGGTCGGCCGGGGCCCGGTCGAGCGGCACGTCCCGCCGCAGCTCGGTGAGCTGGCGGTTGCGCACCACGTCGGCCAGGTGGGCGCGGAGCGCGTCGCCGGCCTTGCCCGGCACCTCGTCGACCCGGCTGACGAGATCGTCGAGCGAACCGAAGTCGCGGACCCATTTCGCGGCCGTCTTCTCGCCGACGCCCGGGATCGACGGCAGGTTGTCGCTCGGGTCGCCGCGAAGCGCGGCGAAGTCCGGATACTGCGCCGGGGTGAGCCCGTACTTCTCCTCAACTGCCTCCGGGGTGAACCGGGTCATGTCGCTGATCCCACGCCGCGTCATGAGGACGGTGACCCGGTCGTTGACCAACTGCAGGGCGTCGCGGTCGCCGGTGACGATCAGCACGTCCATGTCGTCGGCCTGGCCCTCGACCGCGAGGGTCGCGATGATGTCGTCCGCTTCGTAGCCCTCGACCTGCAAGGACGGGATCGTCAGCGCAGCCAGCACCTCCCGGATCAGGTCGACCTGGCCCCGGAAGTCGGTCGGCGTCTCTTTCCGGGTCGCCTTGTAGTCCGGGTACGCGTCGGTCCGGAAGGTGTGCCGGCCGACGTCGAAGGCGACCGCGACATGGGTCGGCGCCTCGTCGCGCAGCACGTTGATGAGCATCGCGGTGAAGCCGTAGACCGCGTTCGTGGGTTGGCCGGTCGTCGTCGAGAAGTTCTCCACCGGCAGCGCGAAGAAGGCGCGGTAGGCCAGCGAATGACCATCGAGGAGCAGCAACCGCGGCCGGCCCGGCGTACCGGAGCTGGCAACCGCAGGCATGGCCGCATCGTAGTGTCGGCCGCCGACACCGCGACCGGGGTCCTAGCGGCGAGGGGTCAGGACTCGACCCGCTCCGTCACCGTGCGCCTCGCCCGCTGCACCGGCACCGGGCGCACCAACCGGGTCCGACGGCGCATGGCGTCGCCGAGCATCGGCGCGGACCGGTCGCTACCCAGCCGCCGGCGCAACGCGGCGACCGGAGCGATCCGCTGAACCGCCACCGGCGCGAAGCCGAGCCTGGCGAAGAAACGGTTCGTGTCGCGGAACGACGGATAGACACCGACCGCCACGTGATCGACATGCAACTCGGTGGCGTAGTCAACCGCCGCGGCGATCAACGCGTGCCCGACCCCCTGGTGCCGGTTGGTCCGCGACACGACCAGGTGCGGGATGTAGACCAGTTGGTTCTCCGACAGCGGATCGGGGCGGGCGATCCGCATGATCGCCATTCCGGCCGGCACGTCGTCCGCGCAGGACAGCACCACCCGGCAGGTCGGGTCGTCGAGGAGCTCGTTGAGCCGGCCGCGCAGATCTGCGACGGGCACCGGGCTGACCGCCCTTGCCGTCCGCCCGCCGGTCTCGCGCAGCTCGTCCCACAGCGACAGCAGGACCGGCAGGTCTTGCCGGGTCGCGGCCCGAGTCAGCACCGTCGGACGTGCCACTACAGGCCCCCTCACTTGGTCCCGGTGGGTTCAGCCGTTCGCAACGAGTACGCACCGTAGCGCCGATCACCAACTTGCGCGAGTGGGGGGCACATCCGTACCGATCGACCCGGTATGGGCGGGTCGTGACCGTTGACCCGGGCGACCTCGGTTGACTAACTTTGGATGCACAGCCCGGCACCGAGTAGACAACGTCCGCGCACGGGGAAGGTGCGGACGGTACCAAAGGTGCCGGGCTCCTTATTGCCCCAAGACATGGGTCAGTTTCTCTTATGTAGCAATGCTTTTCGTCGGAGCGAGCAACCTGGCCGGGGACTGGCTGCGTTGCCCGCAAGGCCGCAGTGCGCGCCGCGTGCTGAGGCACGCAAGCGAGCGAGAACGCAGCGAGCGACGCAGCTGGCAGCGGGCCGGGGACTGGCTGCGTTGCCCGCAAGGCCGCAGCGAGCACGGTGTGCTAAGGCACGCAAGCGAGCGAGAACGCAGCGAGCGACGCAGCTGGCAGCGGGCCGGGGACTGGGTGTCTTGCCCGCAAGGCCGCAGTGCGCGCCGCGTGCTGAGGCACGCAAGCGAGCGAGAACGCAGCGAGCGACGCAGCCAGCCCCGGCCGGCCAGCCGGCCTACGCGACGCTTTCGCCCAAATATGCAGATCGCACCCGGTCGTCGGCGAGAAGTGCCGGTGCAGTGTCGCTGAGTGCGATGCTTCCGGTCTCCAGGACATAGCCCCGGGAGGCGAGCCGAAGGGCCTGGGCCGCGTTCTGCTCGACGACCAGCAAGGTGGTGCCCTGGTCGTTGATCTCGCGGAGGATCTCGAAGATCCGGGCCACGATCATCGGCGCGAGGCCCATCGACGGCTCGTCGAGCAACAGCAGGCGAGGCTTGCCCATCAACGCGCGGCCGATCGCGAGCATCTGCTGCTCGCCGCCGGACAGGTTGCCGCCCGGCTGGGTCCGGCGTTCCTTGAGAACCGGGAACAAGGTCAGCACCCGGTCGAGGTCTGCACTGAGATCTCCACGTCGCCGGTATGCGCCCATCGTGAGGTTCTCGTGGACGCTCATCCGCGGGAAGATCCGCCGCCCTTCGGGCACGTGCCCGATCCCGAGCCCCACGATGTCGTGCGCCTTGAGCCCGTCGATCCGCTGCCCGTCGAAGCTGATCGAACCGCTGAGTGGATGCAGCAAGCCCGAGATCGTCCGCAACGTCGTGGTCTTGCCGGCGCCGTTGCCGCCGAGCAGCGTGACGATCTCGCCGTCGCCGACGGTCAGGTCGATCCCGCGCAGCGCCTGGATCCGCCCGTAGGCGACCCGCAGGCCCTCAACCTGCAGCAGCATCGGCGTCTCCGTCCGTCGCGGTGCCGAGGTATGCCTCGACCACGGCCGGGTCCTGTTGGATCTCCGCCGGCGTGCCGGTTGCGATCACCCGGCCGAAGTTGAGGACTACCACTCGGGTCGCCACCGACATCACCAGTCGCATGTCGTGCTCGATCAGCAGCACGCTCGTGCCGGTCTCGTCGCTGATCCGGCGGATCAACCGCTCCAGGTCAAGTTTCTCGACCGGGTTGGTGCCGGCGGCCGGCTCGTCGAGCAGGATCAGTCGCGGCGAGGTGCCCATCGCCCGGGCGATCTCCAGGCGGCGTTGCGCGCCGTACGGAAGCGAAGCGGCAAGCTCGTTGGCACGGTCGCGCAGGCCGACGAACTCGATCAGCTCCATCGCGCGTTCATTGCCCGCGCGCTCCTCGCGGCGCGCCCTCGGGATCCGCAGGATCGCCCCGCCCGGCCCGGTCTTGTCGTGTGCCTCGACGCCGATCTTCACGTTCTCGAATGCGGTCAACGCGTTGAACAGCCGGATGTTCTGGAAGGTCCGGGCGACGCCGAGCAGCGTGACCCGATTAGGCCGGCGGCCAGCCAGGTTGGTTGCGTGGCCGTTCGCGTCGTACAGCTGGATCCGGCCCTCCTGCGGCTGGTAGACGCCGGTGATGCAGTTGAACAGCGAGGTCTTGCCGGCGCCGTTCGGCCCGATTACCGCGAGGATCTCGCCCTTGCGCTGGGTCAGGGACACGTCGGCGAGGCTGGTCACGCCGCCGAACCGAAGCGTGACGTTCTCGACCGACAGGATCGGGTCGGCCTCGGGGGCGGGCGGTGACGCCGGAGCGGGCGCGGTCACGGCGCGGATCCCGGTGCGCCCATGGCGTCGGCTCCCCCGACACCGGCCTCGGCCATGCCGAGCTCTCTGGCTCTTCGCCGCGACGGCAGGATGCCCTGCGGCCGGAAGATCATCATCGTGACGAGCAGGAACCCGATGTAGATGTAGAGGTCCTGCGGCTGGATGTAGTCGCGAAGCTTCTGTTGCAGGAAGGTCAGGAAGACCGCACCGACCACCACGCCGACCATCGAGCCCATCCCGCCGAAGATCACCAGTACCAGGACGAAGATCGAGACCTGGACGCTGAAGACCGGCGGGTCGAAGAAGTTGTTACGGCCGGCGAACACCACGCCGGCAAACCCGGCCGTCGATGCGCCGATGGCGAACGCCATCACCTTGTATTTCAACGTGTTGATGCCGCATGCCTCGGCCGCGACCTCGTCCTCGCGGATCGCCACCCAGGCCCGCCCGACCCGGGAGTCCTCGAGCTTCGAGAACGCGATCAGGATCCCGACGATGATCACCAGCAAGAGGTAGTAGTACGGCAGGCTCGACAGCGTCCACTTGTAGTGGATGCCCAACAGGTTGATCGAGAAGTGCGGCAACGGCTTGGTCCCGATCGGCCCGCCGGTGATGCTGGTCATGTTGTTGGCCGCGATCTCGATGATCTCGCCGAAGCCGAGGGTCACGATCGCGAGATAGTCCCCTCGTAGCCGCAGGGTCGGTGCGCCCAGGATCACACCGGCGAACATCGCCGCGATCACTGCGATCGGGAAGACGAAGAACAGGTTGAGGTGGAACGGCGGGTGCACGGGCAGTGCGCCCTGGAAGTACGCCGCGACGTACGCCCCGATCGCGTAGAAAGCGATGTAGCCGAGGTCGAGCAGTCCGGCGAAACCGACGACGACGTTGAGGCCGAGCGCGAGCAGGACGTAGATCGCGATGTCATCGACCGCCGCGCGTTGCCAGAACGCGCTGAGCATGGTCGGCGGCACCACGATCGCCGCGATGAGCAGCGCGACGTACGTGGGGTAGCGCACCCGACGCTCGCCGGAGAGCCGCCCGACCCGCTCTGAGGCGGCGGCGCTGAACTCGCGCACACTGCCCAGGTTGCGTTCCCACACCGTGATGACGGCCCAGATCGCAAGCCCGATCACGATGAAGATCAACACCTTGGGCCGCCCGAGCGACCCGGTGATCCCGGACGTGGGTGCGGTCGTGGAGCCCGCCTTGCCGGTCATCAGGGCGAGCACGATGCCGACCGCCAGGCAGCCGGCCAGCCGCTGCAGGTCCTGCCGGCCGAACCCGCCGAACCGGGAGACCATGCTGCGCCGCGCCGGTGCCGGCGCCTGTGCCGTGGTCACGCCGACCGTCCCAGCCGCTCGCCGAGCAATCCGGTCGGTCGCAGCAGGAGCACGAGCACCAGAATCGCAAATGCGGTGACATCGATCCAGTCGGTGTTGATGCAGGAGACCGACAGGCTTTCGACCACCCCGAGCAGCAAGCCGCCGAGCACGGCACCGCGGATGTTGCCGATGCCGCCGAGGACGGCTGCGGTGAACGCCTTGAGGCCAGGGGTGAAGCCCATCGTGTAGACGACCCCTGAGCCCATGCCGAACAGGAAGCCCGCGGCACCTCCGAGCAGCCCGCCGATGACGAAGGTCTGCGAGATCACCCGGTCGATGTTGACGCCCATCAGGCTGGCCGTGTCGGCGTCCTGGGCGACCGCTCTGATGCCCTGGCCCAGTCGCGTCCGGGCCACCAGCCGGTCGAGGAAGACGAGCATGACGATCGCCGAAACGGCGATCACGATGTAGTAGGTCTGGACGCCGGCGCCGAAGACGGTGAAGACGTTGCCCGGGGTGTAGAGCTCCGGGACGGGCTGCGAGGTGAGTCCGAACTCCTTCTCGGCCATGCTGTAGAGGAAGTACGACGCCCCGATCGCACTGATCAGGTAGGCCAGCTTCGGCGCGTGCCGGCGGCGTAGCGGCCGGTATGCAACTCGCTCGAGGACGAAGGCCACCAAACCGCCGGCGAGCGCCCCGCCGACGATCCCGACCACTACCAGGACGACCGACTCGAAGCCACTCGGCACGGTGGTGCCGGTGACCAGCTTCTGCAGGATGAAAAGCCCGGCGAAGCCTCCGCTCATGAAGACCTCGCTGTGGGCGAAGTTGATCAGCTGGAGGACGCCGTACACGAGGGTGTAGCCGAGCGCCATCAGGGCGTAAAGAAAGCCGTTGGACAAGCCGCCGATGAACAGGCTCCAGAAACTGTGCGTGAAGCACATGTGGGCGGCTCCCGGCAGTAGAGGCGACCAGCGGAAACGGACGATCGGGTGCCGCCGAATGAACGGCGGCACCCGACCCTAGCGATATCCGGTGATCAGCCGCCAGCGAGCTTGCTGATCAGGCCGAGCTGAACGATCTGACCGTTCTCGACCTTGTACATGTAAACCGCGGAGCCGCCGTAGTTGCCGTTCGCCGCGAACACCACGGTCTTGCTGATGCCGGCATACGAGAAGCCAGACGCGTGAAGGGCCGAAACGATCCCGGCCTTCGTCGGCGAGGCACCCAATGCCTTCATCGCGGAGATGATCGTGTTCGCGGAGTCGTACGCCTCGGCCGAGTACGTGCCCGGAGCGAAGCTGGCGACGCCCTTGAACGCGGTGGCGAACGACGAGAACGCCGAACCCTTGATGGTCTCCTGGCACGCGCAGCTCAGCACGGTCCCGTTCGCCACTGACGCACCGGCGCCCGAGACGTAGTGGGGGTCGTTGCTGCCGTCGTCGGAGACCAGCTGGCCGGTGTAACCCGCGGCCCGGAGCTGCTTGGCCAGCAGCGCGAAGTCGCAGTAGTAGCCGGCGTAGAACACCGACGCCGCACCGGAGGACTTGATCTTGGTCGCCAGCGTGTTGTACTGCTGCACGTTGCCGGTGCCCGCCTGGCACTGTGTGGTGCCGGGAGCGGTCTGGTGGCTGACCAGCCGGACGCCATCCTTCGGCGCGGCGGTGTCGAAGGTCTTCACCAGGCCGGCGGCGTAGTCGCTTGCGTCGTCGACCGAGAAGACCGACTTGATGTGGGCGACCTTGCCGAGGTATTCGGCGTCAGCCGGACCCTGGGCGTTGTCGTCCGCAACCACGCGGAAGAAGTTCTTCCAGCCCGAGGTCGCGAGCGTCGGCGCGGTAGCTGAGGGACTCACGGTGGCCACGTTGGCCTGCGAGAACAACGGCTCCGCGGCCGCGGTCGCGCCGGAGAAGGCCGGTCCGACCACCGCGATCAGGTTGCTGATGCTCAGGATCTTCTGGGCTGCGGTCGGGGCGACCGTCGCCGAACCCTGGTCGTCCTGCTGCGCGAACGCGAGCTTGAACGGCAGCTGACCGAACGTGGTGCCCGCGTTCGCCTGCTGCACAGCAAGCTTCACCGCGAAGGACATGTTCTCGCCGAGCTGGGCGTTACCGCCGGAAAGCGGGCCCTCGTAGGCGATCGTGTACGTGTTGCCGCCGGCAGCCGGGCTGCCCGAGCCGCCTGTTGACGGGCCGCCGCTCGAGCTACTTCCGCATGCCGCAGCGGCGATGGCCGCGAGCGCGAGCGGTGCGACGCGTCGAATGACTCGACTGGTCCGCATGGTGCTCCTTCCTGCTGATCTGCTGGTTCTGTCTGTGCGCAACCTAGTCCCCGAACGGCCGTTCAGACCGGATCTGACGCGTCGTTGCCAGGTCGTTATGTACCAGAACCTGGGCCATCCACGCCCAAAACGGCTTCGGCAACTGCCCGCATCGTGCTCCGTGCGTCCATCGAGGCCTTCTGGATCCACCGGAATGCCTCGGGCTCGGTCATCCCCCGCTCGGCCTGCAGCTTGCCCTTCGCCCGGTCAAGCAGTTTGCGGGTCTCCAGCCGCTCGGCCAGGTCGGCCGCCTCATCGGCGAGCGCCCGCAGCTGCTGGTGCCGGCTGATCGCGATCTCGATCGCCGGCACCAGGTCGCTTCGGTCGAACGGCTTGACCAGGTAGGCCATCGCACCGGCATCCGCCGCGCGCTCCACCAGCTCGCGCTGGCTGAAGGCGGTGAGCATGATCACAGGTGCACTCGCGTTCGCGACGATCTGCTCGGCGGCGGAGATGCCGTCCAACCCCGGCATCTTGACGTCGAGGATGACCAGGTCCGGGCGCAGCTGGTCGGCCAGGTCGATCGCCTGCTGACCGTCGGCGGCCTCACCCACGACGTCGTAACCGATGTCGATCAGCATCTCTTTGAGGTCAAGGCGGATCAGTGCCTCGTCCTCGGCGATCAGCACCCGATGCGGCTGCGGAGCACTCACTCAAAGCAGACTAGCGAGAGGCGGCGTGACCTAGAATTACGTCGTTGCAGGCCGGAATGGAGGAACGGCATACTCGGACGCCTCAAAAGCGTCTGCTCGAAAGGGCATGCGGGTTCGAATCCCGCTTCCGGCACACCGCTTCCGGCACGACAAACTGTCCGACCCGCGCGGCACGATCAGGCATGCATCCAGTACCGCTCCGGCAGGCCGCTCTCGATCTCCTGGCCCAGGGCGTCTCACGAACTGAGGTCTGCCGAAGGCTGGGCGTGGGATGGGGCAGCACCTATCGCTGGCAGCAACGACTTGAACCACTCGCAACCTCGGCGCACTGCTTTAGATGCGAAGGGACACCCGCCCCGTCGCACTATCCGTACTTGCTGGGTCAGTACCTCGGTGACGGACATATCGCGGCTCTTAGACGCACCACGGCCCTGCGGATCTACTGCTGCGATGCGTATCCCGAGGTCATGGACGAGGTGGCCGAGGCGATGCGCCAGGTGGCCGGCGCCTCAGTCAACTTCCGCACCTTGGTTGGTTGTACACAGGTCCAATCGGCGACGAATCATTGGCTGTGCATGTTCCCGCAACACGGCCCGGGTATGAAGCATCAGCGCTCGATTGTCCTCGCCGACTGGCAACGGGATCTGGTTGCCGCTGACCCACGAGGGCTGATCCGTGGGTTGCTGCACTCCGACGGCTGTCGCGCCACGAACATCGTGCATCGCCCGCTGCCGTCCGGCACCCGCACCTACTCCTATCCGCGCTACTTCTTCAGCAACACCTCGATCGACATACAGGGGATCTACACCGGTGCGCTGGACCTGCTCCGGATTCCCTGGCGGCAGAACCGGTGGAACTCCATCTCGGTCGCCCGTCGTGACGCCGTCGCAGCGTTGGACGAGTTCGTCGGACCGAAGTCGGACGCCGCGCGGACCGTCCCGCCCGATTTTCCTTGTTGATCATGGCGAATAGCGCCAAAAATCGCCGCCGTGAAATGACGCGGTTCGCCATGATCAACAGCTGGGCGGGCGGGTCTGGTCAGCTGATCGGGCGGTCGGTGGGCTGGATCGGCGCCGGCAGCTGGGTGTCCCCCAGCAACCAGCGGTCGACCGCTGCCGCGCATGACCGCCCTTCGGCGATCGCCCACACGATCAGCGACTGACCGCGACCCATGTCGCCGCAGACGAACACTCCGTCGACGTCGGTCATCCATTCCGCACCGCGGGCCACGTTGCCGCGCGGATCGTAGGAAACCCCGAGGTCGGTGAGCAGTGGGCCGCGCTCGGGCCCGACGAACCCCATCGCGAGCAGGACCAGCTGGCAGGGCAACCGCCGTTCACTGCCCGCGATCGGTGCGAACCGCTCGTCGACCTCGCAGATCACCAGCCCCCCCACGTTGCCCGCCAGGTCACCCTCGAATGCCTGTGTCGACACCGCGAAGATGCGCTCGCCACCCTCCTCGTGGGCACTGGAGACCCGGAACACCATCGGGTACGTCGGCCACGGCATCGAGTCGGTCCGCGCCTCGGGTGGCCGGGGCAGGATCTCGAGCTGGGTGACCGAACGGGCCCCTTGGCGGTGGGCCGTGCCCAGGCAGTCGGCGCCGGTGTCGCCGCCGCCGATGATCACCACGTCCTTACCGGCGGCGGTGATCGTTGGCGCGTCCAGATCGCCTTGTTGGAGCCGGTTCGCGCCCGGCAGGTAGTCCATCGCCGGGTAGATGCCGCCGAGCTCCCGGCCGGGGACGTCGAGCTCGCGCGGCACGGTCGACCCGCCGGCCAGCACGATCGCGTCGTGCCGCTTGCGCAGCGAGTCGGCGGTGATGTCGATCCCGACGTCGACACCGGCGCGGAACCGGGTGCCCTCCTCCTCCATCTGCAGCAAGCGCAACTCCAGATGGCGCTTTTCCAGCTTGAACTCGGGGATCCCGTACCGCAGCAGTCCGCCGATCCGGTCGGCCCGCTCGTAGACCACCACGGTGTGACCCGCGCGGGTCAGCTGCTGGGCCGCGGCCAGCCCGGCCGGGCCGGACCCGACGACCGCGACCGTCTTGCCGGACAGCCGCTCGGCCACCTGCGGTGCGATCCACCCCTCGTCCCAGGCCCGGTCGACGATCTCGACCTCGACCTGTTTGATCGTGACCGGGTCGGCGTTGATGCCGAGCACACATGCCGTCTCGCACGGTGCCGGGCAGAGCCGGCCGGTGAACTCCGGGAAGTTGTTCGTCGCGTGCAGCCGCTCGATCGCGTCCTGCCAGTCGTCGCGCCAGACCAGGTCGTTCCACTCCGGGATCAGGTTGCCGAGCGGGCAGCCCTGATGACAGAACGGGATCCCGCAGTCCATGCAGCGACCGGCCTGGCGCTGCAGCCGGTCGGGGGCAAACTCGGTGTAGACCTCCTGCCAATCCTGGATCCGGACGTCGACCGGCCGGCGGACCGGCAGCTCGCGCGGAGTGGTCAAGAACGCCTTCGGGTCAGCCATGAGCCGCCGCCATCACAGCCGCGTCAACGTCCGCGCCTCGATCGGCCGCCGACTTCGCCGCGTCGAGCACCCGCCGGTAGTCACGCGGCATGATCTTGGTGAATCGCCGAACCGAACGCGGCCAGTCGGCCAGCAGCCCGGCGGCGACCGCAGAGCCGGTCGAGTCACCGTGCCGGGCCACCACCTCGTGCAGCCACGGCGCGTCGGCCGCACCGACCCGCTCGAGATCAACCATTTCGAGGTTGACCCGAGCCGGGTCGAGATCGAGGAAGAAGCCGAGGCCGCCCGACATCCCCGCCGCGACGTTGCGTCCGGCCGAGCCCAGCACAACGACCTGGCCGCCGGTCATGTACTCGCAAGCATGGTCACCCACGCCCTCGACCACGGCGAGCGCGCCGGAGTTGCGAACCGCGAAGCGCTCGCCCACGACTCCCCGGATGAACGCCTCGCCGCTCGTGGCACCGTAGAGGATCACGTTGCCGGCGATCACATTGCGCTCGGCCGCGAACGGGGCCCGATCATCCGGTCGGACGATCAGCCGGCCGCCCGACAATCCCTTGCCGAGATAGTCGTTCGAGTCACCGATCAGTCGCATCGTGATGCCGCGTGGCACGAACGCACCGAACGACTGCCCGGCCGACCCGGTGAAGGTGAGGTCGATCGTGCCGTCCGGCAGCCCGGCGTCGGCGTACCGCTTGGTGACTTCGTGACCGAGCATCGTGCCGACGGTTCGGTTGACGTTGCGGATCGGCAGCTCGAGCCGCACCGGTTGCGCGTCACTGAGCGCGCCCTCGCACAACTGGATCAAGGTGTGGTCGAGTGCCCGGTCGAGCCCGTGGTCCTGGTCACGGGTACGACGGCGCGGGCCGTCGACGTCGGGCCGGTGGAGGATCGGTGCGAGGTCGAGTCCCGATGCCTTCCAGTGCTCGACCGCGGCGGACGCGTCGAGCAGCTCGACCTGGCCGATCGCCTCCTCGATCGAGCGCAGCCCGAGCGCGGCCAGGTGCTCGCGAACCTCCTCGGCGATGAACTCGAAGAAGGTCTGCACGAACTCCGGCTTGCCGCTGAACCGCTTGCGCAGCTCGGGGTTCTGGGTCGCGACGCCAACCGGGCAGGTGTCAAGGTGGCAGACCCGCATCATGACGCAGCCGGACACCACCAGCGGCGCGGTCGCGAAGCCGAACTCCTCGGCACCCAGCAACGCGGCGATCACGACGTCGCGCCCGGTCTTGAGCTGGCCGTCGACCTGGACCGTGATCCGGTCCCGCAACCCGTTGAGCAGCAACGTCTGCTGGGTCTCCGCCAGCCCGAGCTCCCACGGGGAGCCGGCGTGCTTGAGCGAGGTGAGCGGAGCGGCGCCGGTGCCACCGTCGTGCCCGGAGATCAGCACCACGTCGGCGTGCGCTTTGGACACCCCGGCCGCGACCGTCCCGACGCCGACCTCCGCGACCAGCTTCACGTGCACCCGGGCCGACGGGTTGGCGTTCTTCAGGTCGTGGATCAGCTGTTTGAGGTCCTCGATCGAGTAGATGTCGTGATGCGGTGGCGGCGAGATCAGCCCGACGCCGGCGGTCGAGCCGCGGGTCTTTGCGATCCACGGATAGACCTTGTGGCCGGGCAGCTGCCCACCCTCACCAGGTTTCGCGCCCTGCGCCATCTTGATCTGCAGGTCGGTCGCGTTGGTCAGGTAGTCACTCGTCACCCCGAACCGGCCACTCGCGACCTGCTTGATCGCGCTCCGGCGCGACGGGTCGTGCAGCCGGTCGGCGTCCTCGCCGCCCTCACCGGTGTTGGACTTCGCCCCGATCGCGTTCATCGCGATCGCGAGCGTCTCGTGCGCCTCGGCCGAAATCGATCCGTACGACATCGCGCCAGTGGCAAAGCGCTTCAGAATCGCGGAGACCGGCTCGACCTCCTCGATCGGCACCGGCGGACGCACGCCCTCGGCGAACCGGAACATGCCGCGCAACGTCATCAGCCGGGCGGCCTGGTCGTCGACCGCCGAGCTGTATTCCTTGAACACGTCGTAGCGACCGCTGCGCGTGGCGTGCTGCAGCTTGAACACGGTCTGCGGGTTGAACAGATGCAGCTCGCCCTCGCGCCGCCATTGATACTCACCGCCGACCCACAACGTTCGATGCTTGTGCGGCACCCGCGGGTAGGCGTGCCGGTGGCGGGCCGCGACCTCGGCCGCAATCTCGTCGAGTCCGATTCCCCCGAGCCGTGAGGTCGTACCGGTGAAGTACTCCGCGACGACATCCGACCCGAGTCCGAGCGCTTCGAAGATCTGCGCACCCGTGTACGACGCAACCGTCGAGACGCCCATCTTGCTCATCACCTTCAGCACTCCCTTGCCGAGTGCCTTGATGTAGTGCTGGATCGCTTCACCCGGGTCGATGCCGGTGACGATGTCGCGGCGGACCAGGTCTTCGACCGACTCCATCGCGAGGTACGGATTGACTGCAGCCGCGCCGTATCCGATCAGAAGCGCGACGTGGTGCACCTCGCGGACATCACCGGCTTCGACGATCAGGCCGACCTGGGTGCGGGTCCGCTCACGAATCAGGTGGTGGTGCACTGCACTGGTCAGCAGCAGGGACGGGATCGGCGCAAGTTCTGCGTCACTGTCGCGATCGGAGAGCACGATCAGCCTGGTGCCGGCCGTGATCGCCGCACTGACCTCGCTCCGGATCCGCTCAAGCGCAGCTCGCAGCGCCGCTCCCCCGCCGGCGACCGGAAACAGTCCCTTGACGACGGTCGCCGCGAAGCCGGGCAGGTCACCGTCATCGTTGACGTGGATGATCTTGGCGAGATCGTCGTTGTCGATCACGGGGAACGGCAGGGTGATCTGGCGGCACGACGCGGGAGTCGGGTCGAGCAGGTTGCGTTCAGGACCGGTCGCGGTCGACAGCGAGGTCACGAGCGCCTCGCGGATCGCGTCGAGCGGCGGGTTGGTGACCTGTGCGAACAGCTCGGTGAAGTAGTCGAACAACAACCGCGGCCGGTCGGACAGCACCGCGATCGGTGTGTCCGTCCCCATCGAGCCGATCGCCTCCGCGCCGTCGCGCGCCATCGGCGCGACCAGCAGCCGGAGCTCTTCATCGGTGTAGCCGAAGGCCTGTTGACGCCGTACGACGGACTCATGGGAGTAGACGATGTGCTCGCGTTCGGGCAGCCGGCGCAGGTCGAGCAGACCGGCGTGCAGCCAGTCCTGGTACGGGTTCTCCGCGGCCAGCTCCGCCTTGAGCTCGTCGTCGTCGACGATCCGGCCGGCCGCGGTGTCGACGAGGAACATCCGGCCCGGCTGGAGCCGACCCTTGCGCACCACCCGCTCGGGCGCGATGTCGAGGACGCCGACCTCCGAGGCCAGGATTACCCGGTCGTCATCGGTCACCCAGTAGCGCGAGGGCCGTAGGCCGTTGCGGTCGAGCACCGCGCCGACCACCTCGCCGTCGGTGAACGCGACGCAGGCCGGCCCGTCCCACGGCTCCATCACGCACGAGTGGAACTCGTAGAAGGCCCGGCGCGCCGGGTCCATCTCGTGGTTGTTCTCGTACGCCTCCGGAATCATCATCAGCACCGCATGGGGCAGCGACCGCCCGCCGAGGTGGAGTAGCTCGAGCACCTCGTCGAAGCTGGCGGAGTCGCTCAAGCCCGGGGTGATGATCGGAAACAGCCGCCGGAGGTCGCCGGGGATCACGTCGCTCGCCAGCAACGCCTCGCGAGCCCGCATCCAGTTGCGGTTGCCCATCACGGTGTTGATCTCGCCGTTGTGCGCGACGAACCGGTACGGATGGGCCAGCGGCCAGGACGGGAAGGTGTTCGTCGAGAACCGCGAGTGCACCACCGCGATCGCGGCCGCGAATCGCTCGTCGGTGACGTCCGGGAAGAACGCCGGCAGCTGGTCGGTCGTCAGCATCCCCTTGTAGACCAGCGTCCGGCTCGACAGCGACGGCAGGTAGCAGTCGAGCTCGTGCTCGATCCGCTTGCGGGCACAGAACGCACGGCGCTCGAGCGCCATGCCGATCTCACCTCGGGTCGCTGCGACGAAGACCTGCTTGAAGCCGGGCATGACGTCGAGCGCGGTCCTGCCGAGCGAGGCCGGCTCGACCGGCACGTCCCGCCAGCCGAGCACGCGCAGTCCCTCGTCGGCGACCACCTGCTCGATCGCCCGGACCGCGCCCGCACAGGCGGCCGGGTCAGTGGGCACGAACACCATGCCGACCGCGTACGCCCCCGGCTTCGGCAGCTCGAAGTCGACCACGGCCCGCAAGAACGCGTCGGGCACCTGCACCAGCAACCCGGCGCCGTCGCCGGTGTTGACCTCGGCCCCGGACGCGCCGCGGTGGTCGAGATTGTGCAACGCGGTCAGCGCGTCGGCAACGACCGAGTGCGAGCGCCGGCCGTGGATGTCCGCGACGAAAGCAACGCCGCAGGAGTCATGCTCGTACGCAGGGTCGTACAACCCCTGGCGGCGGGGCAGCCGAGTCGATGGGGGTCCTGTCGATGCAGGCGCGGTCCATGCAGGCATAGCCGTCAAGCTCCGTATTCCGGTCAGTCCGGTCCCGTCTCAGACGACCCAGGAATGACAGGAGCCGCCCGAAAACGCGATCTGCGCTGGCGCGGGACGACGTTGGCCCTGCGAGGGGAAGGCTACCCCAGCAGGTCGGGAAAGCTAACCGGAAACGCCCGCGCCGATCGCAGCCCCGACGCCGTAGACGACCGCAACCGCGACCGCACCGAGGGCGAGGTGCCGCAACGAGCCGACCCAGAGCGAACTGCCGGTGAACTTCGCCACCGCGCCCCCCATCGCGAGCAGGGCCACCGCGCCGAGGGCGAGTGACCACAGCAGCGTGTGCACTCCCAGCAGGTACGGCAGCAGCGGGATGAATGCGCCGAGCGCGAACGTGACGAACGACGATAGACCGGCGACGTACGGCGACGGCTGGTCGTCGGGATCGATACCGAGCTCCTCCCGCACGTGGATCCGCCAGGTCTCGTCCGGATCGCCCGACAACTCGCGGGCGACCCGGGTTGCCAGCTCGGAGGACAGGCCCCGGTGGCGGAACAGCGCGGCCAGCTCGGCTTCTTCCGCCCGCGGGCTGCGCTCCAGCTCGGTCCGTTCCTTGGCGATCTCGGCCTGCACCAGCTGCGCCTGCGACTGGACCGAGGTCCATTCGCCGACCGCCATCGAGAACGATCCGGCCAGCAGGCCGGCCAAACCGCTGAGAATGATCGCGTGCGTGGTGGTGTTGGCACCGGCCACGCCGGCCACCAGCGCCCCGTTGGAGACCACGCCGTCCATCGCACCGAACACCGCCGGCCGCAGCCAGCCGCCGTTGACGTCCCGGTGGGTGTGATGGATCTCGCCGGCCGGTGAGCCGGTCGCCGCGAGCTCCGCCGCATCGGTCATGTCGTCAGCGTATGTCCCTCGGTCTGGTCCACGGCGGTGTCACCGGGCGCGTCGTCGGCACCTGAGCGTGGACGCGTCACCACGTAGTACGCAAGCGCACCGGCGAACACCGCGATGCTGGTCCAGTCGTTGAGCCGCAGCCCGAAGAACTTGTGCGCGTCGTCGATCCGTAAGGCCTCGATCCACCCACGGCCGACCGTGTAGAGCATCACGTACAGCGCGAAGGCCCGGCCGCGGGTGTAGTGCACCTTGCGGTCGACCGCGATCACGACCAGCGCCACGCCGACGTCCCAGATCGACTCGTACAGGAAGGTCGGTTGGTAGTAGGCGACGTTGAGATAGCCGGGGATCCGATGGGCCAGGTCGATGTGCAAACCCCATGGCAACCCGGTCGGCCGGCCGTAGAGCTCCTGGTTGAACCAGTTGCCCCATCGCCCGGCCGCTTGCGCCAGCGGCATCGCCGGACCGAGCGCATCGGCCACCATCGCGTAGCTGAGGTGGTAGCGGCGGCAGGCGATCCACGCGCCGAGCGCACCGAACAACACGCCGCCCCAGATCCCGAGCCCGCCGTCCCAGATCTTCAGCGCACCGAGCGTGCCGGCCCGCCCCGGCCCACCCCAATAGAGCTCCGGGTTGGTCGCCAAGTGGTAGAGCCGTGCACCCACCAGGCCGAACGGCACCGCCCAGGTCGCGACGTCTGCCATCGCGCCCTTGGGCCCGCCGCGGCGCTGGAGCCGCCGGTCACCGACGATCGCGGCGACGATGACGCCCGCGATGATGCACAGGGCATAGGCCCTGATCGGGACCGGACCGAGGTGGATGACCCCCCGCGACGGGCTGGGAATGTAGGCGGGGAGCACAACCTCAGATTACGGGGCGGGGGTCGCCGTGGTTCGAACGCCGGCGGCCAGCTCGGCGGCCAACGCCCCGACCGCGGCCGCGCCGCTCGCCTCGTCGGCGGCGTCGAGCAGGAGGCGGACGAACGCCGAACCCACGATGACACCGTCGGCGTACCCCGCGACCTCGGTCGCCTGCGCTCCGGTCGACACCCCGAGGCCGACGCCGATCGGCAGCGCGGAGTGCGCCCGCACCCGCTCGACGAGGGCGGGGGCAACGGTGGACGTCGACGTCCGCGCGCCGGTGACGCCCATCGTCGAGGCGGCGTAGATCCAGCCTTCGCACGCCGCCGCGGTCGAGCTGATCCGCGCGTCGGTCGACGACGGTGCGACCAGGAAGATCCGTTCCAGCGCCAGCTCGGTGCTGATCGCCAACCACTCGGCGGCCTCGTCCGGGATGAGGTCGGGCGTGATGAGCCCCGCCCCGCCGGCCGCGGCGAGATCCTTCGCGAACCGCTCGGGCCCGTAGGCGAGGACCGGGTTCCAGTACGTCATCACCACGGTCGCGACCCCGGAGGCGGCCACTGCCTCGACGGTGCGGAGCACGTCCGTGATCCGGATGCCTGCTCGCAAGGCCTGCTGGGTGGCGGCCTGGATGGTCGGGCCGTCGAGCACCGGGTCGCTGTAAGGCAGCCCGACCTCGATCACATCGGCACCGCCGTCCACGAGCGCGCGCATCGCGTCCATGCATCCGTCGTACGACGGGAACCCGGCTGGCAGGTAGCCGACAAGTGCGGCCCGCCCGGACGCTCTCGCCGCGGCGATCACCTCGCCGGACCGCACCGTCACGTCGCCAGCCCGAACCAGCGAGCCGCAGTGTCCATGTCCTTGTCGCCGCGCCCGGACAGGTTCACCACCAGGATGGCCTCCGGGCCGAGCTCCTTGGCCACGACCCTCGCCCCGGCCAGGGCATGCGCGCTCTCGATCGCCGGGATGATCCCCTCGGTGCGGCAGAGCAGCTGGAAGGCGTCCATCGCCTCCGCGTCGGTCACCGGCAGGTACGTCGCGCGGCCGCTGTCCTTCAACATCGCGTGCTCCGGGCCCACCCCCGGGTAGTCCAGGCCGGCTGAGATCGAGTGCGACTCGCGGGTCTGGCCGTCCTCGTCCTGCAGCACGTACGAGCGTGCGCCGTGCAGCACGCCAGGCGACCCGGCCGTGAGCGTCGCCGCATGCCGGCCGGATTCGATCCCTTCGCCGGCCGCCTCGAAACCGTAGAGCCGGACCGACTCGTCGGGAATGAAGGCGGTGAAGATCCCCATCGCGTTCGAGCCGCCGCCGACGCAAGCAAGAATCGCGTCCGGCAGCCGGCCGAGCAATTCGAGACTCTGCGCGCGCGCCTCGGTACCGATCACCGAGGCGAAGTCGCGCACCATGCCCGGGAACGGCGCCGGCCCGCCGACCGAGCCGATCACATAGTGGGTCGTGTCGACGTTGGTGACCCAGTCCCGGAACGCCTCGTTCATTGCGTCCTTCAGGGTGCGTGAGCCGCTGCCGACCGGGATCACTTTCGCGCCGAGCAGCCGCATCCGCGCGACGTTGAGCGACTGTCGCTCGACGTCCACCTCGCCCATGTAGACCGCGCATTCGAGCCCGAACAACGCCGCCGCGGTCGCGGTCGCGACGCCGTGCTGACCAGCGCCGGTCTCGGCGATGACCCGCGGCTTGCCCATCCGCTGGGTCAGCAGCGCCTGGCCGAGCACGTTGTTGATCTTGTGGGCACCGGTGTGGTTAAGGTCCTCCCGCTTGAGCAGCACCCGCGCCCCGACCGCGGCGGAGAAGCGGTGCGCGTCGTACAGCAGCGACGGGCGACCCGCGTAGTCGCGGAGCAACCGGGCGAACTCGGCGCGGAACTCCGGGTCGGCCCGCGCGTCGGCGTAGACAGCGGCGAGCTGGTCGAGGGCCGCGATCAAGGCCTCCGGCACGTAGCGTCCGCCGTACGGGCCGAACCGCCCGTCGTCGGCGGGCGCGGTGACGCCGAGCTCGGTCATCGGCGGATCTACGCCGGGTGTCGGCAGGACGGATGGGCGCCCGCGGCCACCAGGTCGGCGACCGCCTGGCGAGGCACGTCCGCCTTCACCAGGCCCTCGCCGACCAGCACCGCGTCGGCTCCCGCCGCCGCGCAGGCCAGCAGGTCGTGCGGGCCGCGCACGCCGCTCTCGGCGACGCGAATCACCGGCGGCGGCAGCAGCGGGGCGATCCGCGCGAAGGTGTCCCGGTCGACCTCGAGGGTGCGCAGGTTGCGGTTGTTGATCCCGATCACCCGGGCGCCCGCCTCGAGCGCGCGCAGCGCCTCGGCCTCGTCGTGCACCTCGACCAGGGCGGTCATGCCGAGACTCTCGATCCGCTCCCGCAGACTGACCAAGACGCCCTGCTCCAGCGCCGCAACGATGAGCAGGACCGCGTCGGCGCCGTGCGCCCGGGCCTCCCACACCTGGTACGGGGTCACGACGAAGTCCTTGCGCAGCACCGGCAACGCGACCGCGGCCCGGACCGCCTCGAGATCGGCGAGTGATCCGTCGAACCGGCGCTGCTCGGTCAGCACCGAGATCACCGAAGCGCCGCCGGCTTCGTACTCCTTGGCCAGGCTGGCCGGATCGCCGATCGGAGCGAGCTGGCCGGCACTTGGGCTGGCCCGCTTGACCTCCGCGATCACCGCGACGCCACGGCCGCTGAGTGCGGCGAGCGCATCGCGTGGGGGCGACTGCCGGGCGGCCATCTGCTTCACGGCGTCGAGCGGCAGAACCTGCTCACGCTCCGTGAGATCCTCGCGAACACCGGCGAGAATGTCATCGAGGACCGACACCCAGTCAGGGTAGAGGGCCGATCAGAAGCCCCCGCCGCGCACCCGGCAATCCGGCTCAGGCAGTCGGATCCTCACCGCGGTCGAGGGCCTCCCAGGCAACCGCGGCCGGATCCTTGGTCGGTCGCGGCGCGGTGGGCCCGTCGTACTTCGCGCCGAGGCCCGACCACTGCCGGCCGTAGAAGACGGTGAGGACACCGGAAAGGACGGCGACGAGACCGGCCAGGGTGGCCAGCAGCCACCAACCGTTCGCGCTCGCGTGGACGGTCAGGCCCTGGGCGCCGACCTCGCGGCCCTCCAGCGCTGCCGACACATCGCCGCGCGCGGCGATTGCCACCCCCACCGTCGTCCCGGCGAGCAGTACGACGACGACGCCCACCACCCGCCGCATCCAGCCGCGGGCCGCCAGGATCGCGGCCGCCAACGCCAGCAGCGCGATCCCGAGCGCGGGCAGTGCGGGGGCAACCACGTGACCGGTCACCGACAGGTGCGAGTGGCCCTGACCCGTGACGTCGGTCAGTGTGGTGTGGGCCCACTGCCGCCCGCTCGCCAGCAGCACCAACAAGCCGCTGACCCCGCAGGCGAGCACTGCGGCCGCCGGAGACCGACGAGCGGTCATGCTCCTGCCGGGCGAAGCGACGCGGCGGCTTGCAGTGCACCGATGACCGCGGCGGCCTTCTGCCGCGACTCGGCGTCCTCGGTGGCCGGGTCGGAGTCGGCGACAATGCCGGCGCCGGCCTGCACATAGGCGCGGCCGTCGCGCATCACGACGGTGCGGATCGCCACCGCGGTGTCGAGGTCGCCGGCGACGTCGACATAGCCCACGACGCCGCCGTAGAGCCCGCGGCGGGTGGGTTCGAGGGCCTCGATTATCTCCATCGCGCGAACCTTCGGTGCGCCCGAAAGGGTGCCGGCCGGGAAGCAGGCGCACAGCACGTCGAGCGCGCTTGCGCCCTCGACCACGTCGCCGACCACGGTCGACACCAGGTGCATGACATGGGAGAACCGCTCCACCGACATCAGGTCGACGACCTCGACCGTGCCGGGTGCGCACACCCGGCCGAGGTCGTTGCGGCCCAGGTCGACGAGCATCACGTGCTCGGCCCGCTCCTTGGGGTCCGCCAACAGCTCCGAGGCGAGTGCGGCGTCCTCCTCAGGGGTCGCACCGCGCGGCCGGGTGCCCGCGATCGGGTGCATCATCGCCCGCCCGGCCTCGACCTTGACCAACGCCTCGGGCGACGATCCGACCACGTCGAGATCGTCGAAGCGCAACAAGTACATGTACGGCGACGGGTTCGATGCCCGGAGCGCGCGGTAGACGTCGAGCGGATCCGCCGACGTCTGCACCTCGAACCGCTGCGAGACGACGATCTGGAAGCAGTCGCCGTCCCGGATGTGTTCCTTCGAGCGCTCGACCGCGGCCATGTACTCGGCCTTGGTCGAGCGCTCCTCGTAGCCGGGAGCGGCGCTCCGGTCGAGGGTCGCGACCGACGACTCGGCCGGTTTCGACAGGTCCGCGGTCATCGACTCGAGCCGGGCCACCGCCTCGTCGTACGCCGCCCCCGGATCGTCATCGGCGTGCGGGGTGAGGCCGCGAATCACGTTGGCAATCAACAGGATGGAGCCATCCCGGTGATCGAGCACGGCGAGGTCGGTCGCGAGCAGGAAGTGCAGCTCGGGCATCGCGAGATCGTCGGTTGCCAGCGACGGCAGCCGCTCCATCCGCCGAACCGCGTCGTACCCGAGGTATCCGACCAGGCCGCCGGTCAGCGGCGGCAATCCCGGCCGGCGCGGGGTGCGGAGCCGGGCGGCCGCGTCGCGCAGGGCGTCGAGCGGATCGTCCGGGTGGTCGTCCGGTCCGATCCCGGTCCACACCGCGTGGCCGTCGCGCTCCGACAACGTAGCCGCCGAGCGGACTCCGATGAAGGAGTAGCGCGACCACACCCCGCCGAGCTCGGCCGACTCGAGCAGGAAGGTGCCGACCCGGCCCTGGGCGAGTTTGCGGTAAGCACTGATCGGGGTCTCGGCGTCGGCCAGCACGCGACAGACGACGGGGACTACCCGCTGCTCCGCGATGTCGGCCAGGAAGGTGTCGCGGTCCGGCACCACCACCCCGTCGGCCGGCACGCCGCTCGGGGCGTTCCCGGTCATCGGACCGGGGCGCCGACGACGGCGCCGAGGTCGCCGCCGGCATCGAAGCAGCGCCGATCACCGGTGTGACAGGCCGCGCCGATCTGGTCGACCGAAACGAGCACAGCGTCACCGTCGCAGTCCAGCGCAACCGATTTGACCCACTGCTGGTGACCCGAGGTCTCGCCTTTCACCCAGTAGTCACCGCGGCTGCGACTCCAGTAGGTGCAGCGCCCGGTGGTCAGGGTGCGGTGCAAGGCCTCGTCGTCCATCCAGCCGACCATCAGGACCTCACCGGTGTCCCACTGTTGGGCGACCGCGGCGATCAGGCCGTGGTCGTCGCGCTTCAGCCGGTCGGCGATTCGCGGGTCGAGCGACGACGGGCGGGCGGGCGCAGGCATCTGTCCATTCTGCCTGGCGCAAACTCGTGGCGTGGCTCCCGTCGTCGCGCGCCTGCGCTCCCGGCCCGGCGCCACCGCACTCGTGGTCGCAGTAGCGGTCGCCTACTCATGGGTGGCCGGGCACTTCACCACCTTCACCCGACCGGCCGAGGTCGCCACCTTCATCCCCGGCGCGATCGGAGTCGTGATCGCGATCCGCACCCACCGTCCCTCGACCGTCCGCCCCGGCCGCAGCCGGACCGGCTGGCTCGCGTGGTGGCTGATCGTCGTCGCGATCATCGTGGTCGAGATCCTGGCGCTGGTGCTCGGCGCCAACCGCTCGCACCCGACCGTCAGCGACCTGGTCAACCCGTGGCTGGACCCGCCCGCGGCTCGCGCGCTGTGGTTCGCGCTGTGGCTCGGCTTCGGCTACTGGTTGAGCCGGCGCTGAGATGAGCCGGGACCTGTTCGTCGCGGGGTACGTCGCGGTGGTCCTCGTGGTCGTCGTTCTGGCCGCGACAGCCCGGCGCGAGGGCACTCGGCTGGCCTCGCTCGCCGACGTCTTCGGCCAGCTCTCGGCCCGACGGTTCGGCCGGGTCGCCGTGGGCTTCGGCTGGTGGTGGCTCGGCTGGCACTTCTTCGTCCGCTGACCGTTCCGAGCTACGCCGCCTCAGCGAACCACGCAGCCCGCGGCCCGCAGGGCGTCCTTCACCGCATCGATCCCGACCGTGCCGAAGTGAAAGACGCTCGCCGCGAGCACGGCGTCGGCGCCGGCCGCGACCGCGGGCGGGAAGTGCTCGGCCGCGCCCGCCCCGCCGGAGGCGATCAGCGGCACGCTCACCGCCGCCCGGACCGCCTCGATCAGCTCAAGATCGAACCCGGCGGTCGTGCCGTCGGCGTCCATCGAGTTGAGCAGGATCTCGCCGGCTCCCAGCTGCTGCCCCCGCGCCGCCCACTCGACCGCATCGATGCCGGTCCCCTGCCGGCCGCCATGGGTGGTCACCTCGAAGCCGCTCGGCGTCGTGATGTCGCCGGCAACCCGCCGCGCGTCGACCGAGAGCATGAGCACCTGGTTACCGAAGCGGGCCGCGATCTCGCCGATCAGCTCAGGCCGCGCGATCGCGGCGGTGTTGACGCCGACCTTGTCGGCCCCGGCCCGCAGCAGCCGGTCGACATCGGCCTCGCTCCGGACGCCGCCACCGACCGTCAGCGGGATGAACACTTGCTCGGCGGTCCGGCGCACCACGTCGTACGTCGTCTCCCGGCTGCTGCTCGACGCGGTGATGTCGAGGAAGACCAGCTCGTCGGCACCCTCCTCCGCGTAGCGGCGGGCGAGCTCGACCGGGTCACCGGCATCGCGCAGGTCGCGGAAGTTCACGCCTTTGACGACCCGGCCGGCGTCGACGTCCAGGCACGGGATCACTCGGACGGCGACCGGCACGTGATCGACGCTAGTGCGGGCGCACCGCCGCGAGGGCCTCGGGCAGCGTGAAGGCACCGGCGTAGAGCGCCTTGCCCACGATCGCCCCCTCGACGCCCTCGGCGACAAGACCGGCAAGGGCGCGAAGGTCCTCGAGGCTGCTCACCCCGCCACTGGCGATCACCGGGCGGTCGGTGGCCGCGCACACCTCCCGCAGCAGGTCGAGGTTCGGGCCGGTCAGGGTCCCGTCGCGGCGGACATCGGTGACGACGTAGCGCGCGCACCCCTCGGCGTTCAGTCGCGCGAGCACCTCGAACAGCTCGCCGCCGTCCTCGGTCCACCCGCGGGCCGACAGCGTGGTCCCCCGCACGTCCAGCCCGACCGCGATCCGGTCGCCATGCTCGGCGATTGCACTCCGCACCCACTCGGGTTGTTCAAGCGCCGCGGTGCCGATGTTCACCCGCGCACACCCGGTCGCGAGCGCGGCGCCGAGCGATTCGTCGTCGCGGATGCCGCCCGAGAGCTCGACCGCGATGTCGAGCCGGCCGACCACAGCCGCGATCAGCTCGCGGTTGGTGCCGCGGCCGAAGGCGGCATCCAGGTCGACGACATGCACCCACTCGGCGCCACCGGACTGCCAGGCGAGCGCGGCGTCGAGCGGCTCGCCGTACGACGTCTCGGTGCCGGCCTCGCCCTGCACGAGCCGCACCGCCGTGCCCGCGGTGATGTCGACCGCCGGGAGCAACGTCAACCGGGCCGGCTCGGTCGGGTCAGCGACCACAGGCATACCCCTGGACCCCGCGCGGGTTGGCCGCACCGAGCCGGACTGCGCCTTCGCGCGCGACCGCGCTCATCCGGCCGAGCGCCCATGCGCCGGCGTCCTCGATCTCATGCCCGCGCCGTCGCAGCTCGTCGATGGTGACGGCACCGAGCCGGTCCTCGACCGCGAGCACGCCGGGTCGCGCGACCCGCGGGGCGAACGAGCTCGGGAAGTGGTCGGAGTGGTAGCAGGGGGCCTCGATCGCGGCCTGTAGGTCGAGCCCGCCGTGCACCACGGCGAGGAAGAAGGCGAGACTCCACTGGTCCTGCTGGTCGCCGCCCGGCGTGCCGAACGCCATCCACGGCTCGCCGTCGCGAAGCGCGAGCGACGGCGTCAAGGTGGTGCGGGGTCGCGTGCCGGGTCGCAGCGAGCTGGGCAGTCCCGGCTGCAGCCAGAACATCTGTGCGCGCGAGCCGAGGCAGAAGCCGAGCTCCGTGATGTGCGGCGAGCTGTCGAGCCAGCCGCCGCTCGGCGTGGCCGAGACCAGGTTGCCGTCGCGGTCGACCACATCGATGTGGCAGGTGTCGCCCCGGCGGACCTCGCCGGTCCGCACGGTGGGGTCGCCGAGCCCTGGCCCGGTCGCCCGCTCGCCACCGCCGAGCGGGCGCGGCAGCACCGGGGTGCGCCCGTCGATCGCGCCGGGCCGGAGCTCGAAGCTCGCCGTGTCCCCGACCAGCGCGCGCCTCGACGCGACGTAGGACTCGTCGACCAGCTTGTGGTGCAGGTCCTCGACCCCGGGCGCGTCGCCGTACCAGGCCTCCCGGTCGGCGAACGCGAGCTTCGAGCACTCGACCACGGTGTGGAGGTAGTCGGCCGACAGGTGACCCATCCCGTCGAGGTCGAACCCGGAGAGCAACGCAAGCTGGGCGAGGAACACCGGACCCTGGCCCCACGCCTGGGTCTTGCATACCGTGTAGCGGCCGTAGTCGTAGGTCGCCGGCTGCTCGACCGTCGGCTGCCACCCGGACATATCGTCGGCGGTCAGCAGACCGCTGTGCAGCTCGCCGGTCGGGTCGCGCCAGCTGGTCCCCGTCGAGAACCGGCCGAGTGCCTCGGCGACGAAGCCGTCATACCAGATCGCCCGAGCGGCGGCGATCCGGCCTTCGCGATCGGCCGCCTTCTGCTCGGCCTCCTCGACGATTCGCTGGTAGGTGTCCGCGAGCGCCGGAATCCTCAGCTGCGAGCCCGGCACCGGCGGCCGCCCACCCGGTAGCCACTGCTCGGCGGAGGTCGGCCAGTCCGTGGCGAACATCTCGGCGACGCCCTCGACCGTCGAGCAGATCCCCGGGATCGCCGGGTAGCCGTTGCGGGCGTACCCGATCGCGTACGACAGGACATCGCGCAGCGACCAGGTGCCCCACCGTTCCAGCATCAGCAGCCAGCCACCGAAGGCGCCGGGGACCGTCGCGGCGAGCAGGCCGGCCCCCGGGATCTCGTCGATCCCGAGCTGCTCGAACGCCTCGATCGTCGCCGCCGCCGGCGCGACCCCTTGGCCGCAGACCACCTTCACCTGCTGGTCCCGCTCGCTCCACAGCACGATCGGTACCTCGCCACCGGGACCGTTCAGGTGCGGCTCGACCACCTGCAGCACGAACCCGCCGGCCGCGGCCGCGTCGAAGGCGTTGCCACCGCGCTCGAGGACGCTCATCGCGGTCGCGGACGCGAGCCAGTGCGTGCTGCCGGTCATCCCGAAGCTGCCGGACAGCAACGGCCGATTCTGGTGCATCAGGCACCCTAACCAGGCGTGGTCAACGGCCGACCCGGCGCCACCTGACCCGGCGCGCGCGGAGCTAGGAGACGAAGTGCTCGGTGAGCTTCTTCACGGCGGACCTGGGTCCGGAGTAGAGGTAGAAGGGCTCGTCCTTGTTCTTTCGGAACGCGTGCGGGAAGTGCGCCGCGGTGACCGTCTTGTTGACCGACGGGTTCAGCTCGTTCTTGAACATGGTGATCACGGTCTTCGAGGTCAGGGTGAGCGTGATCGTCTTCTTGTGGTTGGTGAAATAGCCGTCGTCCTCGCCGCACGGATGGAAGCGCGCGAACGTGCCGGTGAAGGTGGCCTTCTTGCCGTGCACCTTCGCGGACGTGCCGATGATGTACTTGTGCCCGTCGTTCTTGCAGTGCGTCACCCGTTGAGGGTGGCGGGCTTGCTGACCGTGACCGGCCGCCGCCGCGCTAGCCGGGACCGCCAGCATTGACGCACCCGCCAGGACAAGAGCCGCCGTCGCCATTCGCATCGGGCGAGTGTGGCACACCGCCGACCGACCTGCTCCGGCTAAACGCGCAGAGTGGCCACCCAGTTCCGGAGCAGTCGCAGGCCCGCCGCGCCGGACTTCTCCGGGTGGAACTGGGTCGCGCTCAGCGCGCCCACTTCGACCGCGGCGACGAACGGCTCCCCGTGCACGGCGATGGTCTCCCCCACGCCGGACGGCCGGGCCGCATAGGAGTGCACGAAGTAGAACCGCTCGGTCTCGACGCCGGCAAACAACATCGAGCCAGCGGCGGGGGTGACGGTGTTCCAGCCCATGTGCGGCAGCACCGGCGCGTCAAGCCGGCTGACTCCGCCGGCCAGGACGCCGATGCCGGCGGTCGTCACGCCGTGTTCGGTGCCGACCTCGTAGAGCACCTGCATGCCGACACAGATCCCGAGTACGGCGCGGCCGTTCGCGACCCGCGACCGGACGAGATCATCCGCGCCGATGGCAACCACGCCCGCCATGCAGGCGGCGAAGGCACCGACTCCCGGAAGCACCACGCCGTCCGCTGCCTCGGCCCGGCTCAGCTCAGAGGTAACCTCCACGCTCGCGCCAGCCTCGGCCAGAGCGCGCTCTGCCGAGCGCAGGTTGCCCGACCCGTGATCGACGACTACGACAGACGGCGGATCCGCCGTCACAGCACGCCCTTGGTCGACGGCACACCGCTGGCACGGTCGTCGATCGAGACCGCCTCGCGCAGCGCCCGGGCGACCGCCTTGAACTGCGCCTCGACGATGTGATGCGCGTTCCGGCCGCCGAGCACCCGGACGTGCAGGCAGATCTGCGCACCGGCGGTCATCGACTCCCACACGTGTCGGGTGAGCGTGGTGTCGTAGCTGCCAATCAGCTCGACCAGCGGCGGCTCGTCGTGCACGCAGTACGGCCGGCCGGACAGGTCCACCACGGCCTGCGCGAGCGCCTCGTCGAGCGGCACGAACGCGTCACCGAAGCGGCGGATGCCGGCCTTGTCGCCGAGTGCCTCCCGCAGCGCCTGACCGAGCGCGATCGAGGTGTCCTCCACGGTGTGGTGGCTGTCGACCTCCAGGTCGCCGACGGTCGAGACCGTCAGGTCGATGCCGCTGTGCTTCGACAGCTGCGCCAGCATGTGGTCGAAGAACGGCACCCCGGTCGAGATCTCCGACGCCCCCGTGCCATCGAGGTCCAGCGACACGACCACCTGCGATTCCTTGGTCGATCGCTCGACCTTCGCGCTCCGGCTCACCCGACCAGTGTCGCAGTGCCAGCGCGCGACTGACGGCTCGTCCGGGGTCGGATCCGGCCTCGCGCCGCCTCACTCGGTGATCGTGAGATCCATCATCGGCGTACGCCGTTGACCGGTGTCGTCGAGGACCACGGGCACGGTCAGTGCCCACAACCCGGCCGGTACGGCGTAGCCGAGCCGTGGGGTGAAGCTGGCCGTGCCGATGAGCAAGGGCACGCGGACCGTTGCTGCGGGCGACACCCGGAACTCCCGCCGCGACAGGCGTTGCGCACCGGCGTAGCCCCCGACTTCCTCGCCGGTGTCGCGGTCGACAACGTCCGCGGTCAACTGACCGTTGATGATCAGGACCAGTTCCTCGTCACGGTGGTTCGTGATCAACAGGCCGTGCATCACCGTGTGCCCGGACGCCACGCGGGCCGGCCCGTCGAGTGCGACGGTCGCCTCGTCCGGATCGAGCAGCGGCGCCGGCTCGGTGGTCCGCCTGGCCGGTTGGGTCGACGGGTCCGGATAGCTGAGTGAACCCACCGTCAGGACGACGTCGGCGCCGAACTCGCGATGCAAGGCCTTCGCCTCGGCTACCGCCCAGGCCGCCAGGTGGATGTGGTGCGGCGCCTCCTGGTCGTCGGCCCGCGGGTCGGGGTAGCCGAGCAGCGGGCCATCCTCAGTCTCCAGCTCGAGCAGCCGCTGCCGCAGCTGCGCCCAGGCCGCCATGCGGCTCAGGCTAACCAGCCGCGGCGCGGCGTCAGGGCTGGTTCGCGGTGACCTTCGCGGCGTCGAGCGCGTCCACGAAGGCCTCGCACTCAGCCCCGGTGCCGACGCTGACCCGCAGCCAGCCGGGCAGGCCGACATCGCGGATCAGCACACCCTGGTCGAGCAGCACCTGCCACACCGCCTTCTCGTCGGCGAGGCCGCCGAAGAGCACGAAATTGGCATCCGAGTCCACCACCGAGAAGCCGCGGTCCCGCAACGAGCGGATCATCGCGTCCCGGTCGGCGCACAGCTGGGCCACCTGCGCGAGGGTTTCGTCGGCGTGCCGAAGCGCGGCCAGCGCCGCCGCCTGCGTGAGCGCAGACAGGTGGTAGGGCAGCCGGACGAGTCGCACCGCGTCGACCACTGCCGGGTCAGCCGCGAAGTAGCCGACCCGCGCACCGGCAAAGCCGAACGCCTTGGACATGGTCCGGGTGATCACCAGCCGGGGCGCTCCGGCCAGGGCGGGGAGCAGCGACGGCCGGCCGGAGAACTCGACGTACGCCTCGTCGACGAGGACCATCCCCGGCGCGACCTCGAGCACCGCGTCGAGGACCTCCGGATCGATTGCCTGGCCGGTGGGGTTGTTCGGCGAGCACAGGAAGACGACCTCGGGTCGGTGCTCGGCGACCGCATCCGCAGCCTGCTGCGGCGAGAGGCTGAAGTCGGCCGCGCGCGGCGACCCGATCCATGACGTTTCGGTGACGAGTGCGATCAGCCGGTGCATGGAGTAGGACGGCTCGAACCCGAGGGCGGTCCGGCCGGATCCGCCGAAGGCTTGCAGCAACTGCTGCAGCACTTCGTTGGACCCGTTGGCCGCCCAGACCCGCGACGGGTCGAGGCCATGACCGAGATAGTCCGCGAGCGCGGCCCGCAACGCCGCCGCCTCCCGATCCGGATAGCGGTTCATCGACGTGGCCGCCGCCGTGACGGAATCGCGCAGGTCCTCGACCAACCCGGCCGGCGGGCGGTACGGATTTTCGTTGGTGTTCAAGCGAATCGGGACGTCGATCTGCGGTGCGCCGTACGCCGTCAAACCCCGCAGGTCATCCCGCAGTGGCAGATCCTCGAGGTCGGTCATCGCAACCGGGCCTGGACGGCTTCGACGTGCGCGAGCAGGTCTTCGGCGCCGCCGAGCGCGGTGATGTGATCGCTGACCGCAGCCAGCGCGTCGCGGGTGTAGTCGACGACGTGCACCTCGCGCAGGAACGAATGCACCGATAGCCCCCCGCTGTGCCGCGCGGTCCCCCCGGTCGGCAGCACATGGTTGGAGCCGGCCAGGTAGTCGCCGAGCGACACCGGCGCCCACGGACCGACGAAGATCGCGCCCGCGTTGTGGATGCGGGCCGCCACCGCGGCCGCGTTCTGGGTGATGACTTCAAGATGCTCGGCGGCCCAGGCGTCGACGACGGCAATGCCCTGGTCGAGGTCCTCGACCAGCACCGCTGCCGACTGGCCGGTGAGCGCTTTCTCGACCCGGGCGTGGTGATGGGCGGTGGCCACCCGGTCCACCAGGGCGGCGTCGACCGCGTCGAGCAGCGCCGCACTCGGCGACACCAGCAAGCAGGCCGCGAGCTCGTCGTGCTCGGCCTGGGCAACCAGGTCGGCGGCCAGGTGGTCGGGTGTCGCGCTGTCGTCGGCCAGGATCGCGATCTCGGTCGGACCAGCCTCGGCATCGATGCCGACCACTCCGCGCAGCAGTCGCTTGGCTGCCGCGACATAGACGTTGCCGGGTCCGGTCACCAGGTCGACCCGCGGCACCCCCTCGACCCCGAAGGCGAGCATCGCGATCGCCTGCGCCCCGCCGACCGCATAGACCTCGTCGATCCCCAGCAACGCGCACGCCGCCAGCACGGCCGGGTTCGGCCGGCCGCCGAACTCCGGCTTCGGCGGTGAGGTCACCGCGATCGAGCCCACTCCGGCCACCTGCGCCGGTACGACGTTCATGACGACGCTGGAGGGATAGGCGACCAACCCGCCGGGCACGTACAGCCCGACCCGGCCGACCGGCGTCCAGCGCTCGGTGACCGTGGCGCCGGGCGCAACGTCGACCCGGACGTCGGCCGGACGCTGCGCCTGGTGCACCTCGCGGGTTCGCTCGATCGCCGCCGCCAGGGCGGCTCTGACCGCTGGGTCGAGGGCCTCGAGCGCGGCGGACAAGACCTCGCGCGGCACCCGAAGCGCTTCGAGCCGGACCCGGTCGAACTGCTCGGTGAGCGCGATGACGGCGTCGCGGCCGCCGGTGCGGACCTGCTCGACAATCGGCCTGACCGCTTCGACGGCCGCGTCGACGTCGAGGCTCGCCCTTGGCAGCAGGTCGCGCGGATCCACCGGACTACCGCGCAGGTCGAGTCGGGAAAGCACGTGCAAAGGGTAGTCAGGCCGATCGAGCGCGCCGGCTACGGCAGGGTGACGGCAGCGCGCCGGCCCGGCCAGCTGATCCGGATACCCACTACCACTGACTGGGCGACCACGGCGACGAACGGCCAGGCGACCAGCACCGCCTTGGCGCGGACCCGGAAGTCGAAGTCGCTCAAGACCGCCGCCTTGGATTGCGGCGTGATCGTCGGAAACCAGGTGTGCAGTACGGACAGGACGTGCGGATGCTGCACCTGATGCCCGACGTGCGCGGCGACCAGGGAGCCGAGCAGGCCGCCGACCGCAAGCCCGATGATCGACCCCGGCCCGTCCGCCGTTCCGCGTGACAGCGCCCACAACGCGAGCACCGCGACCACACCCGCGATCCCGGCGATCAGCGCCAGCCACAGGTCGTCGCCGAGCAGCGCCTTCGTCGCGGCTTCGGACCCGAAGACCGCATCCACCAGCCGGATGTGCGGCGCGAAGTGTGGCCAGACCAGCCCGACCGCGCCGCCGAGCAGCACCGAGTAGACGGTGACCAGCCCGCCCACCAGCGCCTCGCTCCACCACGAGAAGGTGGCGTCGACGTCGTACTCCGGCCGGAGCCAGGTCTCGGTCGCGGTGACGTGCCAGTGCTGCCAGTCCGGCGGTTCTACGGTTGCCGGGTTGCGGTAGTCGCTCACCGGTCGACCGCCCGCCGCAGTGCGCGGCCGGCGAGGGCAAGCGCGAGCACGCCGTACCCGAGGGTCACGAGCAACCGGAGGACCACCGCCGTCCAGTCCGGGTGGGCGCGCAGCGAGTCGGCGAACGCATCGACGGCCAGGGTTCCCGGCACGACCGCGCGCAATCCCCGCGCCACCAGCGGCAGGTGGGCCGGCGCGATGATTCCGAGGAACAACACCGCGGTCATCCCCAGCTGGCCGGCGATCGTGGCGAGCTCGGCCCGCGGCAGCAGCAGGCCAAGCAACGCCCCGACACCCGACAGCGCAACGGCTGCGACCGCCACGGCCGGCACGACGACCCACAGGTGCGCGGCCGGCAACCCGTATATCACCACGCCGACGACCGCGGTCACGACCGCGCCGGGAACGGTGAACGACGCGTACGACGCGGCCGTGCCGAGGACCACGGCGGCCGGGGACACCGGCATTGCGGCGTAGTAGTCGAGGGCGGCGTTCGCACGCAACGCCCCGAATCGCTGAGCCAAGAGGTTCAGCGCGACGAACGCGACCACCAGGATGGTCGAGCCGGCCACGATCGACGGGGAGGTAGCCAGGTCGTGCCGGTGCACGATGCCGCGAAGCAGGACCACGAGCCCGAGCGACTGCACGGTCGCGACGAAGAGCAACGGCCCGCGCGCGACCCTGACCCGGCCGACCTGTCCGGCCGCGACCGCAGCGATCCCGGCCGGCAGCCGGACCCGGTCCCCGAGCGGTGGCGCCTGAACGACCGTGGTCGACTCGGCGGTCGTGCTGACTTCGGTCACACCCGCTCCAGGTCATCGTGCCGGCCCCCGAGCGAAAGGTAGACGTCCTCCAGGCTCGGCGTGGCGACCGTGAAGTCGTCAAGTGCGTCGAAGAGCGCCCCTCGGGTCAGCCGATCGAGCACGTCCCTCGCCTCATCGCGCTCCAGCCGAGCGGTCCACCGGGCGCCGTCGACGGTCGCCGACCGGGCCAGCCGCTGCACGGTCGAGTCGCCGAGCGGAGGGTCGCTGCGCCAGACCAGGTGGACCCGAACCGAGTCGTCCACGGCCGCCTTGAGCCGGCCCGGTGTGTCACAGCCGATCACCCGGCCGCGGTCGAGCACCGCGACCCGGTCGAGCACCGTCTCGGCCTCGACCACGTTGTGGGTCACCAGCACGATCGTCACACCGGACTCGTCGCGCCGGCGACGCAGCGCCGACCACACGGTCCGCCGGGCCACCGGGTCGAGACCGGTGGTCGGCTCGTCCAGGATCAGCACCGGACGATCGGCGGCGAGCGCCGCGGCGACGCCGGCCAGCCGGCGCTGCCCGCCGGAGAGCCGCACCAACGGCCGGTCCACCAGCGCCCCGAGGCCGAGCTCCTCGACCAGGCTCGCGGCCCGCCGGTCGGCCTCGCGGCGCGGCAGTCCGCGCAGCCGACCCGAGGTCGAGATCGCCGCGCGCACGGTCAGCTCGGCCAGCGCGGGCTCGTCCTGCGCGAGGTAGGCGACCAGCCGCGACGCGACGGTCGGGTCGGCGACAAGATCGTGTCCGAACAACGACAGCGAGCCGGCGTCCGGCCGGACCAGGCCGACGAGCTGGCGGACCAGCGTGGTCTTGCCCGCACCGTTTGGGCCGAGCAGGCCGAAGACTGCGCCGGCCTCGATGGTCAGGTCGATGCCCCGGTTGGCCGGCTCGACCGCACCCCGATAGCTCTTCTGCAGCCCTCGGATCTCATACGCCGTACCGCGGTTCACCCCACCAGCGTCGCGCATCGGCGCCGCCGCCGGGCGCCCAACCCGGCAAGTCGGGCCGGGCCGAGCTCAGCCGGAGACGCAGCCTGGTCCCAGCAGCTCCTTGAGATCGGCCATCACGGCCGGCCCGGTGCTGACCCGCAACCGGTCGTCCAGCCGCAGCACCGTGGAGCGACCGGCCGAGGTCAGCTGTAGCTGCACCTCGGTGGTGCCCGGATGGCTGGCGAGCACTTCCTTGAGCCGGTCGACCACCGGCGGCGTGCAGCGGGTCGCGGGCAGCGTGATCGTCACCGGCCCGCGCGGCCCTTCACTGATGTCGGGCACGCTGACGTCCAGTGCGATCAGGCGCGGCACTTCCTCGCGCTTGTCGATCCGCGCCCGCACCAGCAGCACGGCGTCCTCGGCGATATGCACCGCGCACTCCTGGTAGCAGTTCGGGAAGAACAGCACCTCGACCGCACCCTCGAGGTCCTCCAGGGTCGCGGTCGCCCACGAGTCGCCGCGCTTGGTCATCTTGCGGGCCACCGTCGACAGGATCCCGCCGACCGTCACGATCGACCCGTCCCCGCGGTCTTCGCCCGACAGCGCGGACACCGGGCAGTCGACCGCCGCCGAGATCACGTGCTCGATCCCGAGCAGCGGGTGGTCCGAGACGTAGAGGCCGAGCATCTCGCGCTCGAAGGCGAGCAGGATCGTCTTGTCCCACTCGGTGACCGGGATCGTCAGCTCCATCCCCAGCGACGGCGCCGCTTCATCGTCGCCGCCGAACAGATCGAACTGCCCGACTGCCTCGGCCCGCTTGGTGTCCAGGCAGGCATCGACCGCCTCGGCGTGGATCCGCAAGAGCCCCTGGCGGGTGTGCCCGAGCGAGTCGAAGGCACCGGCCTTGATCAGCGACTCGATCACCTTCTTGTTGCACACGACCGAGTCGACCTTGGCCAGGAAGTCGGCGAACCCCGAGAACGCCCCGCGGCTCTTACGGGTCGCGCAGATCGAGGCGACGACGTTCGTCCCGACGTTGCGAATGCCGGCCAGGCCGTACCGGATGTCGGTGCCGACCGGTGCGAAGTCGGCGTTGGAGGAGTTGACGTCCGGCGGCAGCACCTTGACGCCCATCCGCCGGCACTCGTGCAGATAAAGCGCGCTCTTGTCCTTGTCGTCGCGCACCGAGGTGAGCAGGGCGGCCATGTATTCGGCCGGGTACTTGCCCTTGAGGTAGGCGGTCCAGTACGACACCAGGCCGTACCCGGCGGCGTGGGACTTGTTGAACGCGTAGTCGGCGAACGGGATCAGGGTTTCCCAGAGCTTGTCGATCGCCGCGTCGCCGTAACCGTTGGCGTGCATGCCGTCGCGGAACGGGACCTTCTCCTTGTCGAGGATCGCCTTCTTCTTCTTGCCCATCGCGCGGCGGAGCAGATCGGCCCCGCCGAGCGAGTAGCCGGCGACCTTCTGGGCGATCGCCATGACCTGCTCCTGGTAGACGATCACCCCGTAGGTCTCGGCGAGGATCTCGGCGAGCGGCTCGGCGAACTCCGGATGGATCGGGGTCATCGGGGCCCGGCCGTGCTTGCGCTCGACATAGTCGATGTGGCTGCCCATCCCCATCGGCCCCGGCCGGTAGAGCGCGTTCAGCGCGGCGATGTCCTCGAAGGTCGACGGCTGCAGTGACCGGATCAGCGAGCGCATCGGGCCGCCGTCGAACTGGAACACACCGATCGTGTCTCCGCGGCAGAGCAGCTCGTAGGCCTCTGGGCGGTCCAGCGACAGGTCTTCAAGATCGATGTCCTCGCCGCGGTTGTCCTTGATGTGCCGGATCGCGTCGTCGAGGACGGTCAGGTTGCGCAGCCCGAGGAAGTCCATCTTGAGCAGGCCGAGCGACTCGCACGCGCCCATGTCGAACTGGGTGATGATCGCGCCGTCCTGCTCGCGGCGCTGGATCGGGATGACGTCGAGCAGCGGCTCCCGCGACAGGATCACGCCGGCTGCGTGCACTCCCCACTGCCGACGCAGGCCCTCGAGTGGCCGGGCGGTGTCGACCACCTTCTTCACGTCCGGATCGGAGTCGTAGAGCGCACGGAACTCCTCGGCCTCGCCGTGCCGCTCGTGCTTGGTGTCGAAGACGCCGGCCAGCGAGATGTCCTTGCCCATCACCGCCGCCGGCATCACCTTGGTGATCCGGTCGCCGAGCGCGTAGGGGTAGCCGAGCACCCGCGCGGCATCCTTGATCGCCGCTTCGCCTTGATCGTGCCGTAGGTGATGATCTGGCTGACCCGGTCCTCGCCGTACTTCTCGGTCGCGTAGCGGATCATGTCGCCGCGCCGGCGCTCGTCGAAGTCGAGGTCGATGTCGGGCATCGACACCCGCTCGGGGTTGAGGAACCGCTCGAAGATCAGGCCGTGCGTGATCGGGTCGAGCTCGGTGATCCGCAGCGCGTAGGCGATCAGCGAGCCGGTCGCTGACCCGCGGCCGGGACCGACCCGGATGCCGGAGTCGCGCGCGAACCGGCAGAGGTCCGCGACGACGAGGAAGTAGCCGGGGAATCCCATCTGGGCGATGACGCCGAGCTCGTACATCGCCCGCTCGCGATGGGCGGCCGGAACGCCGCTCGGGTAGCGCAGCTCCAACCCCCGCTCGACCTCGGCCCGGAGCCAGCTGTCCTCGGTCTCACCCTCGGGCACGGGGAACCGCGGCATCAGGTCGGCGTTCTCGTCGAACTTCACCTCGCACCGGGACGCGATCAGCAAGGTGTTGTCGCATGCCTGCGGGAGCTCGCGCCAGACCTGGCGCATCTCCTCCGGAGTCTTGAGGTAGAAGTCGCGGGCGTCGAACTTGAACCGGTTGGGGTCGGCCATCGTCTTGCCCGACTGCACGCAGAGCAGGACCTCGTGCGACTCGGCGTCGTCGGCGTACGTGTAGTGCAGGTCGTTGGTCGCGATCAGCGGGATGTCGAGCTCGCTGGCGAGCCGCAACAGGTCGCCGTGCACCCGGCGCTCGATCCCGAGGCCGTGGTCCATCAGCTCGCAGAAGAACGACTCGCGGCCGAAGATGTCCTGCAACTCCCCGGCCGCCTTGACCGCGCCCGGGTAGTCGCCCAGCCGCAGCCGGGTCTGGATCTCCCCCGACGGACAGCCGGTCGTCGCGATCAAACCCTTGGCGTACGTCGACAACAGCTCGCGGTCTGCACGCGGCTTGTAGAAGTAGCCCTCGAGGCTCGACCGGCTCGCCAGCCGGAACAGGTTGTGCATGCCCTCGGTGGTCTCGGCGAGCATCGTCATGTGCGTGAACGCGCCGCCGCCGGAGACGTCGTCCTCGCCACCGCCGCCCCAGCGCACCCGGGTGCGTTCGAACCGGCTCGTGCCCGGGGTGATGTAGGCCTCCATGCCGATGATCGGCTTGACCCCGGCCGCGGTGCCCTTCTTCCAGAACTCGAACGCCCCGAAGACGTTGCCGTGATCGGTCATCGCCAGCGCCGGCATCTTCATCCGCGCGGCCTCGGCGAACAGGTCCGACACCCGCGCGGCGCCGTCGAGCATGGAGTATTCGGTGTGCACGTGCAGGTGCACGAACTGGTCCGGCTCGATCACTCCGGATCCAATCCTCGTGGACGTAAGCCCTCCCAACAACGGTGGTGCTTGATGACGGCCAGGGGGAAGGCGGCCGAGATACTCAGCCGTTCTAACACGACCCACCGACGTCGTCGCGCGTGTCGGACCGGCGCGTCGCCGCCGGCACCCTCATTCCGCCCCGGTCAGCAGGTCCAGCGCCCGGGCGAGATCGGCCGGCGGCGGGCTGGTGAAGCGGACCTCGCGGCCGTCCGCCGGGTGCGTGAAGGCGAGCTCGCCGGCGTGCAGCCACTGCCGGTCGAGCTGCAGCCGGGCCGCGAGGGTCGGGTCGGCGCCGTACGTCAGGTCGCCGACGCACGGGTGGCGGATCGCCGCCATGTGCACCCGGATCTGGTGGGTCCGGCCGGTCTCGAGCCGGACCTCGAGCAGGCTGGCGGCCCGGAACGCCTCGACCGTCTCGTAGTGAGTGACGCTCGGGCGGCCGCCCGCGACCACGGCCCACTTGTAGTCATGGGTGGGATGCCGGTCGATCGGGGCGTCGATCGTGCCGCTGGTCGGATCGGGATGTCCCTGCACGAGCGCGGTGTAGCGCTTGTCCACGGCCCGTTCCCGGAAGGCGCTCTTCAGGGCGGTGTAGGCCCGCTCGCTGCGCGCCACCACCATCAGCCCGGTGGTGCCGACGTCGAGTCGGTGCACGACCCCTTGGCGTTCCGCAACCCCTGAGGTGGACAGCCGGTACCCGGCCGCGGCGAGGCCCCCGGTCACGGTCGGCCCGTCCCAGCCGGGACTCGGATGGGCCGCCACGCCGACCGGCTTGTCGACCACGACGAGGTCGTCGTCGACGTACACGATCCGCAGGCCGGCGACCAGCGCCGGCTCGGCCCGCACCACGGTCTCGGGCTCGGGCAGCGTGACGTCGAGCCAAGCGCCGCTGGCGAGCCGATCGGACTTGACCGGTGCCTTGCCGTCGACGAGCACCGCGCCGGTCTCGATCAGCTCGGCGGCCGAAGTCCGCGACACCCCGAACAGCCTCGACAGTGCCACGTCGACCCGTTGCCCCTCGAGCCCTTCGGGCAAGGGCACGCGGCGCGCGGTCACCGCCGGGTGCCGTCGAGCTCGATGCCGAGCGTGACCAGCAACATCGCGAGTACGCCGCCGGCCACGATCGCCGAGTCGGCGACGTTGAACACCGGCCAGTGCGGCAGCTCGATCCAGTCCACGACGTGACCGCGGAACGGCGCGGGCGAACGAAACACCCGGTCGGCGAGGTTGCCCACCGCGCCACCGAGCAGAAGTCCGAGCGCGATCGCCCAGCCCCTCGAGGCCAGTGACCGCGCGGTCCGGGCGATGACGACGACCACGGCCACGGCAACTGCGGTGAAGAGCACGGTGGCGCCGCCGCCGATGCTGAAGGCCGCGCCCCCGTTTCGGGTCAGGGTGAGGGTCAGCACGTGCGCGATCACCCGGACCGGCGGGTGATCGGAGAGCTTGGCGACCACGACCTGCTTGCTCACCACGTCGGCAACGAGGACCAGCAGCGCGGTGATGGCCAACCATCTGGCCCGTTGCCGCGGTGCGGCCTGCTGCGGTGCCTCGGGGGCTACCGCCGCTCCTCGCGCTGCTTGCATGACACACACAGGGTTGCACGGGGAAACGCCTGCAGCCGACCCTTGCCGATCGGGTTCCCGCAGCTCTCGCAGATGCCGTAGGTCTTGTCGTCCAGCCGCTGGAGCGCCCGCTCGACCTGGGACAGCAGGTCACGACTGTTGGCCGCGAGCGACATCTCGTGCTCACGCTCGAAGGTCTTGGTGCCCGCGTCGGCTTGGTCGTCGCCGGCGCCCTCGCCGCTGTCGCGCTGCAACGCGGCCCAGGACAGCTCGGCCTCGCTGATCTCGCCCCGCAGCTCGCGGGCCTGCAGATCCAGCTCGGCCCGGATCTTGACCAACTCGGGCTTGGTCCACGGCCGCTCGCCCGGCAGAACCGTGGCACCCGGCTTCGCCACCCGGGTCGGCGGGGCGGGAGTCGCCGGACGCGGCGCTGGTGCGGGGGCCTTCTTGGCTACGGCGGCCGGCCGCGCGGCCGTGGCCGGCGCCGCCTTCTTGGCCGGAGCTGCTGCCTTGGCCGGAGCTGCTGCCTTGGCCGGGGCTGCCTTCTTGACCGGGGCTGCCTTCTTGACCGCGGCGGCCTTCACCGGCGGCTTCTTGGCAGGAGCGGCCCGCTTCGGCGCCGGGGCCTTCTTGGCGACGGCGGCCTTCTTGACCGGTGCCACCTTGGTCGCTGCCGGCTTGCGGGCGACGGTTCGACTCGGTGCGGGCGCCTTCGCGGCTACCCGCTTGGTCGCACTGGCGCGCGCGCCGCCGGAGATTCGGGCCGCGGCGGATTTCGCGGCCGCGGCCAATTTCTTGGCCGGGCCGGATTTCTTCCCGGGCGCGGCTTTCTGCACCGCGCGCTTCGTCACCGGTGCGGGCTTTCGCGGCGCCGCCGCCTTCTTGCCGGTTGTCGACTTTTTGGCGGGGGCGGCCGCTTTCACCACGGATTTCTTCGCTGGCGCGGCTTTCTTGGCGGGAGCCGATTTCTTGACTGCTACCCGGCCGCTCACGGCCTTCTTGGCCGGCGAGGTGGACGCCGTACGGCGGGGCGTCGAGGTCCGGCTCGAGGCGACCTGGGCACGCTGGCGACCCCCGCCGGTCGGTCGCTCGCGAGCCACCTCGACCTCCCTCATCGATGACCGGCGCCGAACGGCAGCCGATCTTGGGGTCTGCGCAGGATAGGTCCACGCCGGAGCCCGGGCAATCTGCCGCGCCGAACCGGTAAGAGGTGCGGCGCGAGGCCGAACAGTGTAATCCGGCCTGCTTCGGTGACTTCCAACGCTGCAATACGGCGATTAATGCCCGGGACCGGCGCCGTTCGGCCGCTAAGATCATGCCTTGCGAGAAGGCATTGACGAGGACAACTAGCCGCGAAATGCAGCCACGAGCGACCTGGGGACGGTGTGAGCCCGGGGGCCGGCGCGTGGTGACGATCACCTCCGAGCCGCCGGAAGAGCACGTCGCACCCCTGTGGTGAGCGTGGGTAGACCCGGCCGCACCCCTTGAGCGGGTTTGCCGGCGACTCCGGTCGCCGGCCGGCCAAGGAGGGTGGTACCGCGGGGCGCCACGGCGCCTCGTCCCTCCGACGAGACCTGCTCGCCCGACCGGCGAGCGAGCTCGACGACGGAGGATGGAGCAACCGTGAGCTACCGCCCGATGCCCCCGCAGGTCGACCTGCCAGCGCTCGAGCACGAGGTGCTCGCCCGCTGGCGCGACCGCGACATCTTTGCGCGCTCGCTCGCCCAGACCGCGGACGGACCGCTCTGGACCTTCTACGAGGGCCCGCCGACCGCCAACGGCAGGCCCGGGACCCATCATGTCGAGGCCCGGGTGTTCAAGGACCTCTTCCCCCGCTACAAGACGATGCGCGGCCACCACGTGCCCCGCCGGGCCGGCTGGGACTGCCACGGTCTGCCGGTCGAGCTCGAGATCGAGAAACGGCTCGGCTTCTCCGGCAAGCAGGACATCGAGGCCTACGGCATCGCGGAGTTCAACGAGAAGTGCCGGGAGTCCGTCCTGCGAGCACGTCGACGAGTTCGTCCGGCTCACCGAGCGGATGGGGTACTGGACCGACTTCGACAACGCGTACTGGACCATGGACGCCCGCTACGTCGAGAGCGTCTGGTGGTCGCTGAAGACGATCTTCGACAAGGGGCTGCTCGTCCAGGACTACCGGGTCACGCCGTACTGCCCGCGGTGTGGCACCGGGCTGTCCGATCACGAGGTCGCGCAGGGCTACCTCGATGTCACCGACCCATCGGTCTACGTCCGGTTCCCGGTCACGAGCGGCCCGTTGGCCGAGCGCGGCGTCGCCCTGCTGGTCTGGACCACCACGCCGTGGACCCTGATCAGCAACACCGCAGTGGCGGTCAACCCGTCGGTCACCTATGTCGTGGCCCGCCCGGCCGGGTCGACCGAGCTGCTGGTGGTCGCCGAGCCGCTGGTCGCGGCCGCCCTCGGCGAAGGCGCGGAGATCCTCGACCGGATGCCCGGCACCTCGCTGGAGCACGTCAGCTATTCCCGGCCGTTCGACCTGGTCGACATCCCCGGGGCGCACTACATCGGGCTGGCCGACTACGTCACGGTCGAGGACGGCACCGGCCTGGTCCACCAGGCGCCCGCGTTCGGCGCCGACGACCTCGAGAGCGCCCGCCGCTACGGGCTGCCGGTGGTCAACCCGGTCGACCCTGGACGGTCACTTCGCGGCCGACCTGCCGCTCGTGGGCGGGCAGTTCTTCAAGGCCGCCGACGCCGACGTCGTCGCCGACCTGCAGGCCCGCGGCCTGCTGTTCCGGGTCGAGGACTACAGCACTCCTACCCGCATTGCTGGCGCTGCGACACCGCGCTGATCTACTACGCGCTGCCGTCCTGGTACATCCGCACCACGGCGATCAAGGACCGAGCTGCTCGCGCGAGAACACCCGCACCGACTGGTATCCCCCGACGATCAAGAACGGCCGGTACGGCGACTGGCTCGAGAACAACATCGACTGGGCGCTCTCACGCAACCGCTACTGGGGCACCCCGCTGCCGATCTGGCGCTGCGAGCAGGACCACCTGACCGTGCGTCGGGTCGCTTGCCGAGCTCGTCCGCGGTCGCCGGCACCGACCTGTCCGGGCTGGACCCGCACCGGCCGTTCGTCGACGACGTCGTCGTCAGCTGCCGCACCTGCCAGGCACCGGCCCGACGCGTGCCGGAGGTGATCGACGCCTGGTACGACTCGGGCTCGATGCCGTTCGCACAGTGGGGCGCGCCGCATCACAACGCCGCGGAGTTCGAACGCGCCTATCCGGCGGACTACATCTGCGAGGCGATCGACCAGACCCGCGGCTGGTTCTACACGCTGATGGCCGTCGGCACGCTGGTCTTCGACCAGTCGTCCTACCAGACGGTGCTGTGCCTCGGGCACATCCTCGACGAGGACGGCCGCAAGATGAGCAAGCACCTCGGCAACGTGCTCGACCCGTTCGAGCTCTTCGACCGGCACGGCGCCGACGCGCTGCGGTGGTTCATGCTGACGGCCGGCAGCCCGTGGTCGGCCCGGCGGGTCGGGCACAACTCGCTCGACGAGGTCGTCCGCAAGATCCTGCTCACCTACTGGAACACCGCGTCGTTCCTCGTTCTGTACGCCACCGCCAACGGCTGGGAACCAGCGGCGGCGTCTGGCGCTGCGCCGAGCACCGAGGACCTGCCTCTGCTCGACCGGTGGGCCCGCTCGGAGCTGCACCGAACGGTGGCCGAGGTCACGGCGGCCCTCGACGACTTCGACCCAACCAGCGCCGGTCAACGGCTGAGCGGGTTCATCGACGACCTGTCCAACTGGTACGTCCGCCGTTCGCGTCGCCGGTTCTGGCACGGCGAACCGGCCGCCCTCGCGACCCTGCACGAATGCGTCGAGGTGACCACCCGGCTCCTGGCGCCGTTCATGCCCTTCATCGCCGATGAGGTGCACGAACGACTGGTCTGCGACCTCGACGACGAGGCGGTCGACAGCGTCCACCTCCGGCCGTGGCCGGCCGCCGACGACGCCGCGATCTCCCCCGAGCTGAGCGCCCAGATGGCACTCGTCCGCCGGATCGTCGAGCTCGGCCGGGCAGCGCGCGCGGAGTCCGCCGTACGCACCCGCCAGCCGCTGTCGCGCGCGCTGGTCTCGGCGCCGGGGTGGGCGTCGCTGCCCGACGAGCTGCGGCGGCACGTCGCCGAGGAGCTCAACGTCAGGTCCCTGGACGCACTCACAGTGGCCGGCGACCTCGTCGACGTATCGGTCAAGGCCAACTACCGCTCGCTCGGGCGTCGGTTCGGCCAGCGCACGCCGGCGGTGGCTCAGGCCATCCAGCAGGCCGACGCGGCGGTCCTCACCACGGCATTGCGCGCGGACGGCGCCGCGCAGGTCGAGGTGGAAGGAGAGCGGGTCGAGGTGGGCCCTGAGGACGTCATCAGCACCGAGTCGCCACGCACCGGCTGGGCGGTTGCCGCGAACGGGACCGAGACGGTCGCGCTCGACCTCGAGCTCACGGACGAGCTGCGCGCAGCCGGCACGGTCCGCGAGATCGTCCGGCTCGTGCAGGAGGCGCGCAAGGCCCAGGGTCTCGAGGTCACGGACCGGATCGAGTTGTGGTGGGAGGCCGACGGCGAGGTCGCCGATGCGCTACGCGAGGGAACGGAGTTGTTGGCGGAGGAGGTTCTTGCGGTCAATGTGACGCAGGGGCCGCCGGCCGCTCCGCTCGCTCCGCACGAGGCCAGCGAGCGCGGCGTACGGTTTTGGCTACGCTCAGTCGGTTAATTTTTCCACCCGTTCGGCCGAATGACTATTACGAGCGGTAGACCCGATGCTCTTTATGAGCAGGCGTGGCTACTGCGAACGGCTTAGCCAACATGCTGAGAACCGGGAGGTAGACGTGTCACTGACGCTACTCAAGACGTCGGCTGACGGCCTGCGTCTGAAGAGTGGGGCCGTGGCCGTCCCCGCACTCACCAGTCATGTCCGCCCAGCTCTGGTGCTCCCCGAGCTCCAGGCTCGCGCGCTGCTCGACGCTGCAAACCACGAGGACGTCCTGGCGGAGGGCTGCTTCAGTGCCGGCCCGGCCGGCATCCAGCGCTGGAGCGGGCCGTTCAACGGCCCGGACGGCAGCAAGGGCACCGCGTTGCACCTCGGCTCGGTCGACTGGACTTACGACACCCCGGCGAAGCACTGGGCGTTGATCTACCGCGCGATGGTGACCCAGGAAGGCATCGAGGCCGGCGAGACCACGTTGTCGATCCTGCTTTCCGTCCTCGGCCTGACCGGTCTGTCCATCGAGGGCGACCGGGTCCAGCTCGCCACCCCCCCGGCGCGCGACCCGTTCCGCCGTCAGATGGCAATCAGCTAAGCGGTATCTGCGCCGATCATCACGTTCCACGGCTGGATCCGCTACGCCTTCACCAGAATGACGACGGACTAGCGAGAGTTGCGAGCGCTGGACCGCTTAGCCGGAGCAGCCTTCTTCGCGGCAGCAGCCTTGGTCGGCGGGACGGCCTTCTTGGCCGGAGCAACCGACTTCGCCGGACCAGCCTTCTTCACCGCGACGGCCATTTTGGTCGGAGCAACCCGCTTCGCCGGGGCAGCCTTCTTCACCGCGACGGCCATTTTGGTCGGAGCAACCCGCTTCGCCGGGGCAGCCTTCCTCACCGCGACGGCCTTCGACGGAGCCGCCTTGGCCGGCGGGAGGGCCTTCTTGGCGGGCGCAGCCTTATTGACGGGCGCACTCTTCTTGGCCGGAGCACCCTTCTTGACCGGCGCCACCTGCTTTGCCGGCAAAGCGCTCTTGACGATGGAGACGGTTCGCTCGGAAGGCGCCTTCCTCGGCGGCGCAGCTTTGGCCCCTGCAACGGCCTTCTTGGCGGCAGCCGGCTTCTTCGCCGGAGCGGCCTTTGCCACCGCGACGACCTTGGTGGGGGCTACCGACTTCGTGGGGGCTACCGACTTCGTGGGGGCTACCGACTTCGTGGGGGCGGCCTTCTTCACCGCGACGACCTTCTCGGCCGGGGCCACCTTTTGCACCACCGCGGGCGCTGGGGTTGGCGGGGTGGACGCCAGGGACGGCGCCGACCCGGTCCGCAGCCGCTGCAGGGCGCTCGGCGCGGCCGCCGTACTGCTGACCGCCGGGACCGGATCCGCGGATACCGGTGCCGGCGGGTGGTCATCGGTTACGGCGAGCGAAGGCTCGGCTTCCGCCACCGGCTCGACCCGGTCGCTCGGCATCGACACCACGACCACGTCGCGATCCGCATCGCCGCCGGTCACCGGCCCGCTGGAGCCGCCCGAGGCGTGGGACTCGACCGGAAGCTCGGCACGTTGGCGGACCGACAGCCACAGGGTGATGAACGCCAGGATGCTGGTCGCCACCGCCGCATAGACCCAGTCCAGGCCCATTGAGGGAAACAGCCCGACGATCAGCAACGCGACCGCAACGAAGAGCAGCACCGCGCTCGCGACGATCACGTGGTCGGCTCCGTTTCAGTGGCGAAGGTGGGCGAGGCGGCTTCGGCAAACCGCGTCGACCCCGGCCGCACGAGCGCCGAGTCTAGTGGGGCACCAGCCAGCCGGCCCTACTCGGAGGACTCGTCGGTCTCGCCCTCGTCGGCCTGCGACGGCGGTCCCGACGGGACGTCGCTCTCGGCATCGACATCGGTCGCAAACGCTGCACCCGACGGCGCGGCGGCGCCGGGCGGGGTGAACAGCTCCGGTGAGTCCTGCGGCGAGGCCGGAAGCGGCGCCGTGCTGAACGGCCCGCCCGGCCCACCGGGTGCCGGTGAGACGGCGGCCGGCGGTGAAGGCGGCGACAGCGGCTGACCCGACCCGGTAGCGACTCTCGGCACGTTGATCCCGCCGGCTGCCGGCGGTGCGGCCGACGCGACGGGAGGCGGGCCGGCCGGCGGATGTGCCGCCGAAGGTGGAGTGGCCGGGGAGTGGGTCGGTGCTGGCGGCGTGGCCGCGGCCGGCGACGCCGCGCCGCCGGCCGGCTTTCCGCCGACGTTGAGCAGCGGCGATGCCGCGCTTTCCAACCCGGTCAACTCCTTCAGCTGCCCTTCGAGATACGCGCGCACCCGGGTCAGGTGGTCGCGCTCGAACCCGCGGAGTTGGTTGAGCTGAGCTTCGATCGCCGACCTCGCGCGCTCGAACTCAGCGAGCTTGGTCGCGTGTTCGGCCTTCGCATCCCGCTCGAGGGTCGACGCCTGGGCCCGGGCAGCGCTAACCAGTTGGTCGGCCTCGGCCTTGGCCTGGGCAATCGCCTCCTCGGCGGTCCGCTGAGCCATCGCCAGGGTGCGCAGCGCCGCCTCACTCGGCTCCTCGCGCGGCGGGGCGACCTGGGCGGCTGGTGCCGCCACCGGCGCGGCCGGAGCAGCAGCCGGCGCCGAGGTGGCGGCCGCACGCAACGAGGCGATCTCGGCGAGCAGCCGACGCATCTCCGCCTCGACCTCGTCGAGGAAGCCGTCGACCTCGTCCTCGTCGTACCCGGCCTTGAGGCGCGTTGTGGTGAACCTCTTGTTCTGAACGTCCTCAGGAGTCAGTGGCATCGCAGGTCACCTCTGATGTTTGGAAGCGTCACGGTCGGGTCCGGCATCACGTGTATGGATCGATCACGTCGATAAGAACATACGCGGAAATAAGCAACACGATGAACGACAGATCGAGGGAGACCCGCCCGAGTCGAAGCGGTGGGATGATCCGCCGGAGCGCCCGCAGCGGTGGATCGGTCACCGAGTACGCCACCTCGAGGACCGCTGCCAGCACACCTTTCGGCCGGAAGTTGCGGGCAAACATCATCACGTAGTCGAGGATCAGCCGCACGATCAACAGTCCGACGATGATGTAAAGGACGTAGATCGCGATGATCGCGGCGATCACAGTGAGTCCAACCGACCGGTGGAGCGAGACAAGGCACTAGCTCTGATTGAAGAATCCAGCCCCGGCCATGCGCGACTTGTCCTCGGCCGTGATCTCGACGTTCGCGGGGGTGAGCAGGAACACCTTCTGGGTCACCCGCTCAATGCTGCCGCGGCGGCCGAAGACGAGCCCGGCCGAGAAGTCGACCAGCCGCTTCGCGTCCGAGTCATCCATGTCGGTGAGGTTCATGATGACCGGCGTTCCGTCGCGGAAGTGCTCGCCGATGATCCGGGCTTCGTTGTAGTTGCGAGGGTGCACGGTCGTGATGCGGTAGGCATCGAGGGTCTCGAGCGGCTCGCGCCGGTTGTTCGGGGCCCGCTCGGCCACCTCGTCGGGCCGGGTGACCCGCAGGGTCGGCTCGTCGTGCCGGCGGACGACGTGGGTCCGCTCGTCGATCGCACCCGTGTCGTCGTAGCCGTCGTCGTAGGCGGCGTCGAGATCCTCATCCTCCACGAGCCCCAGGTAGACGGCCATCTTGCGCATCGCGCCAGGCATGCGACGTCCTCCGGTTTCTCGTATCCGCAGCGGGCCTACGGCATCCGCAGGCTCTCCCGGAAGGCTAGCCGACCGGCGCGCTCCGGCGGCCCAACAACGCCGAACCGATCCGAAGGTGTGTCGCACCGTGCCGGATCGCGGATTCGAAGTCGTCGGTCATGCCCGCCGACACCATCGACGCGCCCGGATGCCGGGCCCGCAAGTCGGCGGCGATCGCCGCCAGCCGGGCGAACGCTTCATCCGGATCGCGGTCCAGTGGAGCCACTGCCATGACCCCGCCCAGCTCGAGGCCCGGGGCGGCCGCGATCTCGTCGGCGAGTGCGCCCACCTCGCCCGGCGCTCTCCCCCCTCGGGCCGGTCCGGCCACGCCTCCTCGGGCCGGTTCGGCCACGCCTCCTCGGGCCGGATCGGCCACGCCTCCTCGGGCCGGGTCGGCCACGCCCGCCAGGGCCGGGTCGGCCACCGCGGGCGGGTCGAGGTCGACCTGCACGAGCGCGCTGATCGTCCGGCCGGCACCGATGGCAGCCCGGCTCAACGCCTCGACGAGCTCAGCCCGATCGACGGAATGCACGACATCGGCGTAACGGGCGACCGACTTTGCCTTGTTGCGTTGCAACTGGCCGACGAAGTGCCACCGAAGCGCCAAGCCGGAGCACTGCTCATGCTTCTGTGCCGCCTCCTGGTCGCGGTTCTCCCCAACGTCGGTCATGCCGAGCTCGGCGAGCAAGCCGATGTCGCTGGCCGGGAAGGTCTTGGTGATGGCGATCACGGTGATCTCGCCAGGGTCGCGACCGGCCGTCTCGCACGCGCGTTCCACCCGTACCCTCAGCGCGGCCAGGTTCGCGGCAATCTCGGCCCGCCGCTCCTCGGTGCTCACGGCTGGCCGGCCTGCAGGACGACCACGCCGGCGAACCGGCCGGTCACGCCGTCCCGGCGATACGAGTAGAAGCGCGGGTCCTCGAACGTGCACACCCCGGTGGGACGAACCTCCTCGATCCCACTGCGGCGCAGGACCTCGGCGGCCCCGGCCGGCAGGTCGAGCGACGGCGTACCGGTCCGGGTCGTCGCCGCCGTGCCGGGCACGACGGACGCGACCTCCGCGCGCATCTCCATCGGCACTTCATAGCAAGCACCGCAAATACCGGGTCCGACCACGGCGACGACCGCACTGGGACGGGCTCCGCAATCAACCATCGCAGCAACGGTCGCCTGCAGCACTCCCGAGACCAGGCCGCGGCGGCCGACGTGGGCGACTGCGCCGACCCGGGCATCGGCATCGGCGAGCAGCACCGGGATGCAGTCGGCGACGAGGACGCCGATCGCAAGGTTGCGCCGGGTGGTGACGACCGCGTCGGCACCCGGCAGGTCGGCACCAATCCGGTCGTCGGGCCCCGGCCAGGCCGCATCGATGACCATGACCGCGCAACCGTGCTCCTGGTTCGGGAAGGTGACGCGAGCGGTCCCGAGATGCGCGGCCAGCAGATCCCGGTTGGCGTTCACGTGCCGCTGCTCGTCGCCTACGTGCAGAGCGAGGTTGAGGTCGGCCCAGGGACCGGCGCTCACCCCGCCGGCTCGGGTGGTGAAGATCCCGACCACACCCGGCGGGAACGCGGCATTCAGCGGGTCGATCGGCCCGCCCCTGTCACTTCAGGAAGTCGGGGACGTCGAGGTCGTCGCCGTCGTCGAACACGATGGTGCGGCGCGGCGGCTCCGCGCGGCTGCCGGATCGGCTCGCGGCGGGCACCCGGGCCGGGGCCGGCTCCTCGGTGAGGTCGACGGTGTGCTCGACCACCGGTACGTCGGCGGGCGCCTCGGCTTCCGGTTCGCGCACCTTCGCCCGGCGCGGTTCAGTGGTGCGGGCCCGCGGTGTGCCGCCGTCGAACCCGGCGGCAATCACCGTGACGCGTACCTCGTCACCCAACGCGTCGTCGATGACGGCACCGAAGATGATGTTGGCGTCCGGGTGTGCGGCGTCGGCGACCAACTGGGCGGCCTCGTGGATCTCGAACAGGCCGAGGTCACTTCCGCCGGACACGTTCATCAACACACCGTGGGCGCCTTCGATCGACGCCTCGAGCAGCGGGCTCGCGATCGCGCCCTCCGCGGCGACCATTGCGCGGTCGTCGCCGCGCGCCGAGCCGATACCCATGAGCGCCGACCCGGCACCGGACATCACGGACTTCACGTCGGCGAAGTCGAGGTTGATCAGGCCGGGAGTGGTGATCAGGTCGGTGATTCCCTGCACACCGGAGAGCAGCACCTGGTCCGCGGAGTGGAAGGCGTCGAGCACGCTGACCCGCTTGTCGCTGATCGACAGCAGCCGGTCGTTGGGAATGACGATCAAGGTGTCGACCTCTTCGCGCAGTGCGGCGATGCCCTCTTCGGCCTGGGTCGCGCGTCGCTTGCCTTCGAAGGAGAACGGCCGGGTGACTACACCGATGGTCAGCGCGCCGATCTCGCGGGCCAGCCGGGCAATGACAGGCGCGCCGCCGGTGCCGGTGCCGCCGCCCTCGCCGGCGGTGACGAAGACCATGTCGGCGCCCTTGAGCACCTCTTCGATCTCTTCGGTGTTGTCATCGGCGGCCTGCCGGCCGATCCCGGGGTCGGCGCCGGCACCGAGGCCGCGAGTCAGATCGCGACCGATGTCCAGCTTGACGTCGGCGTCGCTCATCAGCAGCGCCTGCGCGTCGGTGTTGACCGCGATGAACTCGACGCCCTTGAGACCGACCTCGATCATCCGGTTGACGGCATTCACACCGCCGCCGCCGATCCCGACGACCTTGATCACGGCAAGGTAGTTCTGAGGTGCTGCCACGAGCGTTGCCTTCCTAGGTAGCGAGCCTGTGCTGCCGACTTGACCGCACTGCCGACGACCCGGGGAAGGTGTCATCGACGGGTGCGGGTGGAATGACCTGAGGCCCGCGTGCTTGCCTCACGACCAACCCTCATCCTCAAGTAGACAGTTGACGTTATGTCGCCTTGACGTGCGGGGACACTAAGCCGAGTCGCTTCCCACGGTCAAGGCCGGACAGCCTCATCCCCGTGTAGCAGTACAGAAGATCACTCTTGGGGAAGTCTCGACGTCAGGACGAGCAGTAGGTCTTGGTAGCTCAGCGGGCCCGGCTCGAGAGGATGTCCAGCACTGCCGGGCCGATCATCGTGACGTCCCCTGCGCCGATTGTGATCACCACGTCGCCCGAGCCTGCCAGGCTGGCCACCAGCGCCGGCACCGCCGACCAGGACGGCTCGAACAGCACCCGGTCGGCCGGCAGCGGCACCGCCCGTGCGATCAACGCGCCGGTGACTCCGGGGATCGGGTCCTCGCGGGCCGCGTAGACGTCCATCACGACCGCGACATCCGCTCCCCCGAGCGCCGCACCGAACTGCTCGGCGAAGTTCTGGGTGCGGCTGTAGAGATGCGGCTGGAAGACCGCGATGACCCGGCCGGCACCGGCCACCCCGCGGGCGGCCGCCAACGCGGCTGATCCGACCTCGGTCGGGTGGTGGGCGTAGTCGTCGTACACCCGGACTCCGCCGGCGACGCCCTTGAACTCGAACCGGCGGCGCACCCCGGCAAAGCCGGCCAGGCCCCTCGCCATCTCGCCGAACGGGAGGTCGACGGCCAACCCGAGCCCGATCGCACCGGCGGCGTTGACCGCGTTGTAGGCGCCCGGTACGGCGAGCTGCACCCGTCCCAGCCGACGGCCCTCCGCTATCAGGTCGAACGAGGAACCACTCCCGGCCAGCTCGAGCGACTCGACCCGCACGTCGGCCTCGTCGGCGCAGCCGAAGGTCCGCACCCGCAGGCCCCGGTGGCGGGCCAGCGGCACCAGCCGGCTGGACCCCGGGTCGTCGGCACCGAGCAGGACGACGCCGGCCGGGTCGACCCGGCCGACGAACGCCTCGAACGCTTCGTCGACGGCCGCGGCGTTCCCGTAGTTGTCGAGGTGGTCCGGCTCCACGTTGGTGACCACTGCACCATGCGGTGAGAGCAACAGGAATGACCGGTCACTCTCGTCGGCCTCGGCGACGAAGAACTCGCCGGTGCCGTGGTGTGCATTGGAGCCGGGCTCGTTCAGGTCACCGCCGATCGCATAGCTCGGGTCACGGCCGCAGGCATGCATCGCCACCGTGAGCATCGATGTCGTCGTGGTCTTGCCATGGGTGCCGGCAACTGCCAGCCCGATCCGCCCGGCCATGACCGACGCAAGCGCCGCCGCCCGCGGCAGCACCCGGCGGCCACTTGCCTGCGCTGCAACGAGCTCTGGGTTCGTTGCGCGAATCGCACTCGACACGATCAGGGTGTCGATTGCTTCCAGGTGGGCCGGATCGTGACCGATGTCGACGGTCGCACCGAGCGCCCGCAACGGCGCGAGCACGGTTGATTCTTTGGCGTCACACCCACTGACGGTCAAGCCGCGGGCCAACAGGATGCGAGCGATTCCACTCATCCCGGCCCCGCCGACCCCCATGAGGTGCACCCGGCCGAGCTGATCGGCGGCCGGGATCTCGGCGGTGCTGTCCACGACCGTCATGGCCGCCCGGCCGCCGATCGCACCATCGAGGCGAGCTCGCGATCTGCGTCGAGCCGACCGAAGCCGGCCGATGCCCGTCCCATCTCCACCAGGCGCTCCGGATCATCAACCAACGGCAACAGGTGTCGCCGCAACCAGGTCGCGTCGAGCTCCGCATCCACCACCAGCAGTGCGCCGCCGGCTTGGACCACCGGGCCGGCATTGAGCCGCTGCTCACCATTGCCGATCGGCAGCGGCACGAACACCGCGGGCAGGCCGAGTGCGGTGATCTCACTCACCGTGTTGGCCCCGGCCCGGCCGACGACGAGGTCGGCGGCGGCGTAGGCGAGCTCCATGCGATCGACATACTCCCGAACAACGTACGACGACTGGCCGGGTGCGAGATCGACCGCCTTTCCCTCGCCACAGATATGAAGGACCTGCACACCGCGGTCGACCAGCTCGGCTGCCACTTCCGGCACAACCTGGTTGAGTCGTTGCGCGCCGAGGGACCCGCCGAACACGAGCAAGGTGGTCCGGTCCGGCTCGAGCCCGAACGACGCGCGCGCGGTGGCCCGCATCGCGTCCCGGTCCAGCCCGCTGATCTCCGCGCGCAGCGGCAGTCCGGTGCGGACGGCGTGCGGCAGCGGGGTACCGGGGAACGTCACGGCGACCGATCGGGTCAGCCGAGCGCCCAGTCGGTTCGCCAGGCCCGGACGGCTGTTCTGCTCGTGCACGACGATGGGAACACCGGCCCGGCGGGCTGCGAGGTACGCCGGAGCTGCCACATAGCCGCCGAAGCCGACGACGACGTCGGCCCGGATCGCCTCGACACCGCGGCGCGCCGCGCGAATCGCCCCGGTCAAGTCGACCGGAAGCCGCAACGCCCGCAGCGATGGCCGGCGGGGCAGCGGAACGCGCGGGATTTCGTACAGCTCATAGCCACGCGCGGGCACGAGCCGGGCCTCGATCCCGGTTGCGGTACCGAGCACCAGCACGCCGGTGTCGGGGTCATCGGCGACCAGCCGATCGGCCAACGCCAGCAAGGGCGAAACGTGTCCCGCGGTGCCACCACCGGCGAGCAGGACGTTCATCGCCGCACGCACGCCGCGACGTCGGCGAACATCAGCGACTCCAGGCGACCTTGGGCAACCAGGAACCGCGGGACGCCTTCCGCAACGCCAGCGCCCTTGCCGTCGCGGGCTCGCGGCGCGCGAACGAGATCAACATGCCGATCCCGAACATCGTCGGTACCAGTGCCGAACCGCCGAAAGACACCAACGGCAACGGAATGCCGGTGATCGGCAGCAACCCGACGACCGCACCCATGTTGACCAGCGCCTGGCCCAGCAGCCAGGCGGTCACGCCGGCGGCGGCCAGCTGGCTGAAGTGGTCGGAGCAGCGTTGCGCGATCCGGATCCCGGCGAAGCCGAGCAGGGCGAACAATCCGAGCACCAGCAACGTTCCGAGGAGTCCGAGCTCTTCACCGATGATCGCGAAAATGTAGTCGGTGTACTGGTTGGGCAGGTAGCCGAACTTCTCCCGGCTCGCGCCGAGCCCGAGACCGAACCAGCCGCCGGAGGACAGCGCGTAGAGACCCTGGCAGGCCTGATAGCCGATGCTCTGCGCGATCGGCGCGGCACACGGGTTGCGGAAACCGGTCAGCCGCTGCAGGCGATACGGCTCGGCGACCGCGAGCACACCGAGACCGACACCGAGCAGGCCGCCGATCCGCGCGAACACCCCCCACGGCGCACCGGCCGTGAACAGCAGCGCGAGCATGACCAGCAGCAGCACGATCGTGGTCCCCATGTCCGGCTGCACCATCACCAGCACGCACATCGCCAACGCAATCGGCACGAGCGGGATCAGCAGATGCTTTGTCTCGTCGAGCCGTTTTTCCTTGCGTGCCAACAGGTCCGCACCCCACAGGACCAGGGCGAGCTTGGCCGGCTCCGACGGCTGGATCTGCAGGCCCCCGGGCAGGTCGATCCATCGAGTCGCACCCGCGACGTTCACACCGACGCCCGGCGCTAGCACGAGCACCAGCAACGCGAACGAGACCAGCAACAGCGGGTATCCGAGCAGCCGGTAGAACCGGACCGGAAGCCGAGAACCGAGCCACAGCGCCGGCAGGCCGATCGCCATCCAGATGCCCTGTCGCTCGGCGATCGTGAACGACGACCCCGACGACGTGAACGACGTAACGCTCGAGGCCGAGAGCACCATGATCAGGCCGAGGGCGAGCAGCAGGACCGACGACCCGATCACCAGGTAGTACGACGCGAGCGGCCGGTCGAGCAGCGCGAGCAACGCCGGACGCGGGCGACGGGCGGTCCGGCCGGCACTCACCCGTCGAGCCGGTCCGGCTGTCGTTGAGCTCATCGCGCCCCGGCCGCGTCGCGGGCCGCTGTCGCGAACCGCTCACCGCGCTCGGCGTAGTCGTGGAACATGTCCATGCTTGCCGCTGCCGGCGCCAACAGGACGGTGTCGCCCGGCGCCGCCAGGGCGGCCGCGGCGCGCACTGCCTCATTCATCCCTTCAGTGTCATCTGTATCGATCGTCACAACCGGCACATCCGGCGCGTGTCGCGCCAGCGCGGCCGCGATCGCCGCGCGGTCCTGTCCGATCAGAACCACGGCCCGCATCCGGTGCGCCTGACCGGCGACCAGGTCATCCACGCTGGCGCCCTTGAGCAACCCGCCGGCGATCCACACCACGTGGTCGTACGCCGACAGGCTGGCCGCCGCCGCATGCGGATTCGTCGCCTTGGAGTCGTCCACCCACCGGACCCCGCCGCCCACGGCAACGACCTCGTTGCGGTGCGGCCCCGGTGCGTATGCCTGCAACCCGGATCGAACCGCGCCCGGCGGAACCGACCGGGTCCGGGCCAGGGCGGCCGCGGCCAGCGCATTGGCAACGTTGTGCGGTCCCGGCACCTGCAGATCGCCGACCGTCGCGAGCGCCGAGCCGTCCGCGTCGATCAGCTCCTCGCCGCGCAGGCCGTACTCCCCCGCCGCGGGTTCGCCGAGCGTGAACCCGACCCGGCGGCTCGACCAGGCGCTGGCCCGGATCGAGCCGACGTCGTCGAGGTTCACCACCGCCAGGACATCGCCGCGCAGGATCCGGGCCTTGTCCTCCGCGTAGGCCGCCGCCGAGCCGTGCCAGTCGCTGTGATCGTCCGCGACGTTGAGAACACTGGCAGCCGAGCACTGCAGCGACGACGACCAGTGCAGCTGGAAGCTCGACAGCTCGACGGCGAGAACGTCGTACGCCGGGGTGGCGAGGACCGCGTCGATCAGCGGCAGCCCCACGTTGCCGGCCGCCACCGTGTGCAAACCGGCCGCGGACAGGATCGACGCCAGCATGCCGACCGTCGTGGTCTTGCCGTTGGTCCCGGTCACGCCCAGCCAGTCGGCGGCGCCTGGCGGGCGGAGCCGCCAGGCCAGCTCCGGTTCGCCGATCACCTCGATGCCACGCCGGGCCGCGTCGGCCAGCAGCGGCTGGTCCGGTCGCCACCCCGGCGAGGTGACGACCAGATCGCAGTCGACCGCAGTCGTGGCGTCGCCGAGGCGGACCTCGGCGCCGGCGGCCCGCAGCTCGTCCGCGACCTGGTCGAGCCGGTCACCTGCACCGGCATCGACCGCGACGACCTCCGCGCCGCGATCGAGCAATGCCCGAGCCACGGCCGACCCCGAGATTCCGAGGCCCGCAACCAGCACCCGGGCGCCGGCGTAGTCGGTCGTCACGACTGGGAGAGGAACGCGGCGTAGAACACGCCGAGACCGAACGCGACCGACAGCCCGGCAATGATCCAGAACCGAACAATGACAGTGTTTTCGTTCCACCCGGCGAGTTCGAAATGATGATGGAACGGCGCCATGTTGAACACCCGCCGGCCGAACCCGCGGAACGCCGCCACCTGGATGATCACCGACAATGTCTCGAGAACGAACAGGCCGCCGAGCACGATCAGCAGCAACTCGGTGCGCGTAGTAATGGCGATGCCGGCGAACAAGCCGCCGAGGGCGAGCGATCCGGTGTCGCCCATGAAGATTCCGGCCGGCGGCGCCTGCCACCACAAGAACCCGAAGCAGGCGCCCATTGCGGCGGCCGCGATGATCGTGATGTCGAGCGGGTCGCGGACCGCGTAGCAGTTGTGGATCGGGTTGCTCACGCAGTTGTTGCGGAACTGCCAGTACGCGATGATCACGTACGCACCGAACACCATGCAGCAGGTGCCGGATAGCAAGCCGTCGAGCCCGTCGGTGAGGTTCACGCCGTTCGACGTCGCGGTCACCATCACGTAGGCCCAGACCACGAATCCGACCGCGGTGAAGTCCAGTGCGTAGTCGCGGGTGAACGACAGGTGGGTGGATGCGGGCGCGAGTCCGTGCGAGTTGGTGAAGTGCGTCGCCAGTACGCCGAAAATGACCGCCACAACGGCTTGGCCGGCAAACTTCGCGGTCTTCGTCAGTCCCAGGCTGCGTTGCTTGCGGATCTTGGTGAAGTCGTCGATGAAGCCGACCAGACCCAGCCCGGTCATCAGGAACAAGATGAGCAGACCCGACGCTGTGACACCGCGCAGGAACACCAGATGCGCGGCAAAGTAGCCGACCAGGATGGCGATGATGATGATTCCGCCACCCATCGTCGGCGTACCCCGCTTGGTGTGGTGGCTGGTCGGACCGTCGTCGCGGATCAGCTGACCGTAACCACGACTACTCAGCGCCCTGATCGCGATCGGGGTCGCAAACATCGACACGATCAACGCCACTAGGGCGGCAACGAGAACGTTTCTCATCGGCCGGCCTCATCGACCGCGGCGACGTGACGATCGTGGCGGAGCAACGCCTCGGCGATCCGCCATAGTGACAGCGCATTCGAGGCTTTCACCAGCACTACGTCCGAGCTGGTGGCCGACTCATCGAGCAGCGCCGCGGCGTCCTCGGCACTCGACACGATCTCGACGTCGCCGTCCCACTCGCTCACCGCGCGGGCTCCGACCGCGATTGCCTGCGCATCATCGCCGACGACGACCAGGTGATCGATGCCGAGCCCGGCGGCATGTCGGCCGACCTCCGCGTGCAGGTCCGCGCCGTCGGCACCGAGCTCCCGCATCTCCCCGAGCACCGCCCAGCTCGAGCCGCCCCGGCCGGTGGACACCGTGGCCAGCGCGTCCAGCGCGACCCGGACCGACTCCGGGTTGGCGTTGTAGGAGTCGTCGAGCACGATCAATCCGTCGGCGCGCGTGGTGACCTGCATCCGGTGCGGGCTCAAGGAACTCACCTCGGAGAGCACCTCGCCGATTTCGTCGAGAGTCATGCCGACTTCAAGACCGACCGCGGCGGCGGCGGCGGCGTTGAGCGCCTGATGCGCGCCGGTCAGCTGCATCGCGACCGGAGTGGAGCCCTCGGGCGTGACCAGGCGAAACCGCGGCCGCGCGTTGTCGTCCAGAGTCAGATCCGCCACCCGCACGTCGGCGTCCGATGAGCGCCCGAACCCGACGACCGGCGCAATCGTCCGGGAGCGCATCGCGGCCACCAGTGGGTCGTCGACGCAGAGCACCGCCAGCCCGTCCGCCGGCAGTGCCTCGACCAGCTCACCCTTCGCCGCGGCGACCACCTCGCGCGAACCGAACTCGCCGAGATGCGCGGTGCCGACATTGAGCACGACCGCGATCGCCGGACGGGCGATCCGGCACAGGTACTCGATGTGGCCGATACCGCGCGCGCTGTATTCGAGCACAAGGTGCCGGGTCGACTCCTCGACCTGAAGCACGGTCAGCGGAAGGCCGATCTCGTTGTTCATCGACGCCTTCGCCGCGACGGTGCTCCCGGCGCGCGCGACCAACGCCGCGATCAGGTCCTTGGTCGAGGTCTTCCCGGACGAACCGGTCACGCCGATCACACGGCAACCGGTCGTACGCCGCAACACTCCGCCGGCCAGGAAACCCAACGCGCGCACGGTGTCGTCGACAACGATGCACGGTCCGTCGACCGGACGGTTCGTCAACGCCACGACGGCACCACGTCGAAACGCGTCGCCGACGTACAAATGGCCGTCGGTGTGCTCGCCCGGCACGCAGGCGAACAACGACCCGGCAGTACACGACCTCGAGTCGACGACAACCGGTCCGTCGATGACGGCCCGCGACGCGATCGCTTCGAGCCGGCCGCCGGTCAGGGCCGCAACATCACCGGCACTCATCGTGATCATGTGGTCGCCGCACCGTACGCGAGCAGGGCGTCGCGCACGACCACCCGGTCGTCGAACGGGAACACCTGGCCGCCGATCTCCTGGCCGGTTTCATGGCCTTTGCCGGCCACCACCACGACGTCGCCGGGCCCGGCCTTGCTGATCGCGAGCGTGATCGCGGCCCGCCGGTCGGGTTCGACCACCACGTCCGCTCCGTCGTTCACACCATTGATCATCGCGGCAAGGATCGCCTGCGGGTCCTCGGAGCGCGGATTGTCGTCGGTAAAGATGGCCAGATCGGCGCCACTCGCCGCTGCAGCACCCATCAGTGGCCGCTTGGCGCGATCGCGGTCACCGCCACAGCCGAGTACGACGATGACCCGTCCGCTCCCGCTCGTGAGCGCCCGCGCGGCTGCGAGCAATGTGTTGACCGCCTCCGACGTGTGGGCGTAGTCGACGAGGGCCAAGAAAGGCTGCCCGGCCTCGATCGACTCCATCCGGCCGGGTACCGCGGGCAGCGCCGCGATCCCGGCGCCGGCCAGATTCGGATCGATGCCGGCCGCCGTCAGGGTGACGTAAGCGAGGGCTGCGTTGGTCAGGTTGACGGCGCCGATGAGGCGGCACCCCACCTCGTGCCGAGCCCCGTCGGGATCGACCACGGTCGTTCGGCCCCCCTGAGCGCCTGCGTCCTCGTCGTCGATCTCACGCCAGTCAGCGAGCTCCGAGTGGCCAACGGTGACCGCCGGGATCGTGACCTGAGCAGCGAGCTGCTCGCCCCACGAGTCGTCGACGCAGACGACCGCGCGCCGTGAGCGCTCGGGAGTGAACAGCTCCGCCTTCGCGGCGAAGTAGTCCGCCATGTCGCGGTGGAAGTCCAGGTGGTCCTGCGAAAGATTGGTGAAGGTGGCGACGTCGAAGTCGATGCCGTCGACCCGGCCGAGCGCCAGCGCGTGGCTGGACACCTCCATCGCGACGGAGTCCACGCCGCGTTCGCGCATCACGGCGAACAAGGCATGCAGGTCGGTCGCCTCCGGAGTGGTCCGGATGCTCGGGATCGCCTCGCCGGCCACCCGGGTCTCGATGGTTCCGATCAGGCCGGTCGTGCGGCCGGCGGCACGCAGGCCCGACTCGATCAGGTAGGCCGTCGTCGTCTTGCCGTTCGTGCCGGTGACGCCCAGCAGCAGCATCGAGGCGGACGGGTCGGAGTAGGCCCACGCCGCCGCAGCACCCATGACTGCAGGTACGTCGGCCACCACCACGACCGCCTCGACCCCGGCCGTGCGGGCGGCAGCCGCAGACCCGGCGTCGGTGAGCACCGCGACCGCACCGGCCGCCCGCGCCGCGTCGACATGAGCGATTCCGTGGGTGTTCGCCCCCGCTCTGGCGACGTACAGGTCTCCCGGACGGATCGCTCTGGAGTCGTGGCTGATCCCGGTGACCAGGGTGTCGGGATCACCGTCGAGCCGTGCTCCGGGCAACCGATCCAGCAGCCCGGCGAGGCGCTGGGGCAGCACCTCGCGCGGTCGTGGCGACAGGTCAGGCATCGCGAGGCACGCTACCCAAGCCTCACCACTTGAGCTGAGCCTTGGGGGGCTTCGTGAACGTCGGCGGGATCTTCAGGGTTCGCAGCGCGAAGCTCATCACGTCGTGGAAGATCGGGGCCGCGACCGCGCCGCCGTAGTGGTTGTGCAGCGGCCGGTCGAGGACGACCTCGCAGACCAGCTGCGGGTTGTCGGCCGGAACCATGCCGACGAAGGTCGCGGTGTAGCCGGCGCCCGAGTAGCCGCCGTGCCCGTTGTAACGGTTCGCCGTACCGGTCTTGCCCGCCACCCGGTATCCCGCGATCCGAGCCGCCGGCGCGGTGCCCTCGTTGGAGGTCACCGCTTCGAGCATGTTCCGCAGCTCGGTGGCCACCTGCACGCTGATCACCCGGTGTCGGCTCGGGGCCGGGGCCGGCGCGAACTGATGGTCGGGGTCGACCGTGCCCTCGACGATGTTCGGGTTCACCCGGATGCCGTTGTCGGCGATGGTCGAGTAGACGCTGGCGACCTGCATCGCGGTGACGTCGATCCCCTGGCCGAACGACAGGGTCGCGAGGGTGGTGCCCGACCACTGCGACCGCGGCGGCAGCAATCCGCCGCTCTCGGCCGGCAGCCCGACGCCGGTCGGCTTGCCGAAGCCATACGCATGCAGGTAGTAGTCGAACCGCTGCGGGCCGAGCTGCTGCGCCACCTTGATCGCACCGATGTTGCTGGACTCGGCGAGGATGCCGGTGAGGGTCAGGTGCTCGGTGCCGTGACTCTCCGCGTCGTGGAACGGCGTGCCGGCCACCCGGTAGGAGTCCGGGATCACGAAGTGCGAGTCGGGCGTAACCAGCCCGTCCTCGAGCGCGGCCGACATCGTGATGACCTTGTTCACACTGCCCGGCTCGAACGGCACGCTGACCGCAGGATCGCCGAGATCCTTGCTGTTCGCCTTGGCCAGGTTGTTCGGGTTGAAGGTCGGTGCCGACGCCAGGGCGAGGATCTGGCCGTTCTTCGGGTTCATCACGATCACCGTGCCGGACAGCGACTTGGTGGCCTTCACTTGGCGGGTGATCTGGCGCTGCGCCTCGAACTGAATGTCGCGCTGCAGGGTCAGTCGAAGCCCGGAGCCGGGTACGGCGGGAGTGGTCTCGGTCCGGCCGTCCGGGATCGCTTCGCCGTTCGCGCCGACTTGATAGCGCTCGGTCCCACTGTGTCCCGCAAGCGTGCGCTGATAGCTGTACTCGAGGCCGCCGGCGCCTTGTCCGCCGGCGTTGACGAAGCCGATCACGTTGGCGGCGAGCGTGCCGTCCGGATAGATCCGCCGAGTGGTGTCCGGCGTTGTGATGCCCGGCAGCTTCAGCGCGAGGATCGAGTCGGCGGCCGACGGAGAGATCGGGGTAGGAGTCAGCAGCGCGTACTGGGTGTGCGCGCTGAGCTGGCGCAACAGCGTGACCGCATCGAGGTCGAGCAACGGGGCCAGCCGGTCGACGATCGCGAGCGGATCCGTGATCTCTTCGGGATCGGCGACCACGTCGCGCGCATCGACACTCGTCGCGATCGGGTTGCCGTCGCGGTCGGTGATCGCCCCGCGGCTGGCGGCGAGCGTGATGGTCTGGAGCTGTTGGTCCTGAGCCGATGCGGCGTACGCCGAACGATCAAGCCCTTGCAGCTGCAGCAGCCGACCTCCGATCAGTGAAAGCACGATCAACGCGACGAACAGCACGACCTCGAGCCGATGCCGGGCACTCGGGCGGCGCCGGACCGGCCGCCTCCGAGCGGGGCTGCGGGTGGGCCGGTGCCCCGCGCTGCGCGGAGGAGGCGGCGCCGTGCGGGTCACCACGACAGCCTGCCGTGTTGCGGGCGCCCGAACCCGGTGCCGCGCCGATCCGGAGGCCGGCTCACCCTCACCGCCCGGTGTGATGGTGCGGGTGATGCGTGGATTGCTTAGTACCGGCCTTCGACGTACCGGTCTTCGATGTCGTCGATGTCGTCGATGTCGTCGAGGGATTCGACGTACCGGTCGCGGCCTTGGCCGCACCGGTCCCGCCGGACTTGGTCGTCGCGCCCTTCGTGACCGCAGGCTTACTGGTCACCACGGCCGGCGGTGGCACGTACACCGGTGACTGAACGGCGACCGCGCGCCCGTTGCCCCGGTTGTGGAAGGCCGAGATCGTGGTGGGCACCATGCCGAGCGCATCCGCGCGGGCCTGCAGCGAGTTCGGTGCGGAGTCCGCGGCCACTACTTGTTCTTGCTCCTGCACCTGGTCGTTGAGCGTTGCCAGGTGTTGCTGCAACGCGGTCACGCGGAACCCGTCCTGCGCGGCGATCATGTGCAGCAACAGAACAGCGACCAGGCCGCCGACCAGGACGCCGCCCACGACGACGACGAACGCGAGCCGGCCGGCGGTCGAGCGCTGCTGCGCCGACACCACCAGGCGCGGCCGGGGCCGCGTGACCGGCTTCGGCCTGACCGCTGGACGAACCTGGAGGTGCTTTGGCAGCGGCGCGGCAACCGCGCGCGGCCGGGCCTGATACCGGAGCGGTGCGGCCGCGCTCATCGGCTCTCACTCATGCGGCGTCCCGGATGCGTTCGACCGCACGGAGCCGGGCCGAGGCCGCGCGGGGGTTGTCGGCGACCTCTCGCTCGTCCGGCTTTTCGGCGCCTCGGGTCAGCAGCCGCAGGGTCGGCATCGCGCTCTCCGGCACGACCGGCAGGTCGGGCGGAGCCGTGGTCGTGGCGCCGGCCGCGAAGACCCGCTTGACGATCCGGTCCTCGAGCGACTGGTAGGCGAGCACGACGAGCCGCCCGCCGAGTCGCAACGCAGTCACCGCCGCCGGCAGGGCCCGCTCGAGCGTGCCGAGCTCGTCGTTGACCTCGATCCGCAGGGCCTGGAAGGTGCGCTTGGCCGGGTGGCCACCGACCCGCCGGGTCGCCGCCGGTACTGCGTCGCGCACCAGCTCGGCCAGCCTTCGCGACGAGGTCAACGGAGCGACCGAGCGTTCGCGGTCGATCGCCTGGGCGATCCGCCGGGCGAAGCGCTCCTCGCCGTAGTCCCGCAGCACCCGGCTGAGCTCGGCAACCGGATAGGTGTTGACCACGTCGGCAGCGGTCCGGCCGGTCGTGGTGTCCATTCGCATGTCGAGACCGGTGTCGCGCGAGTAAGCGAATCCGCGCCCGTCGTCGTCGAGCTGCATCGACGAGACCCCGAGGTCGAACAGCACCCCGTCGACCCGGGGCGTTCCGGCCGCGACGAGGATCTCGGCGAGCGAGTCGTAGACCCCGTGCACGAGTTGCACCCGGTCGCTGTGCGCGGCCAGCCGGGCCCGGCTGCGGGCCAGCGCGTCGGCGTCGCGGTCGATCCCGATCAGGTGCAGGTCTGGGTGCCGGGCCAGCAGCGCTGCGGCGTGGCCACCGAGCCCGATCGTGGCGTCGACGACGACTGCGGATTCGCGTGCGGCGACCGGCTCCAGCAGGTCGAGGACCCGGTCGAGCATGACGGGCACGTGGCTGCCGCCGCGGCCGGACTCGCTCATCGGGTCTCCTCGGTCGGTGCTGGGCGGTGGGCGGGTTGCGGTGCTGGTGGGTGCTGTGCGACCTGGTCCCCGCCGCCACGCCTGACGCCGGGGAAGTGGCGTCAGGGGCCGCGGGCAGGGGCCGGGCCGCACAGAAGAACAGGGCGGGCACTCAGGTCCGGGGGCAGCTCAGAAGATGCCGGGCACCTCCTCGGACAGGCTCGAGAACGGCTCTTCCTGGCTGGCCTCGTACGCCGCCCAGGTTGTGGCGTCCCAGATTTCGAGATGGGTGTTCATCCCGACGACCGCACATTCGCGCTCGAGACCGGCGTACTGCCGCAGCGGGCCGGGGACCATCACCCGGCCCTGCCGGTCGGGCACCTCATCGTGCGCGCCGGCGAAGATCATCCGCTGGTAGTCCCGGGTGCTCTTGGTCGTCAGCGGGGCGTCGCGCAGCCGCTCGGTGATCCGGGTGAACTCCGCGAGCGGGAACACCCGCAGGCAGCGCTCCTGACCCTTGGTGATCACCAGGCCACCGGCCAGGCCCTCGCGGAACTTCGCGGGCAGGAACAGCCGGCCCTTCTCGTCCAGGCGGGGTGTGAAGGTGCCGAGAAACATGCCCCACCTCCCCACCTGGCCGCCGGTCTCTGCGGTGATGCGGGCCACCGCCCCACATCACTCCCCATAGCGCGCCACCGTACTCCACTTCACTCCCCTGTCAACCATCTTGGCCACAGTTCACCCAACCGGCGCTCCACCTCGACCGTCTTTGCGTTGCACGCCCGTCACCCAGGCGTTATCAGCGGAGCCGGGACGGACGCGCGGCCGGGATGCAAGACTGATCAGCAGGTGTTGGCAGCTGCCGTCGAGCGACGGTCCGCTTCTAGGAGGTCCAGCCAGTGACCCCGCAGTCCTCGACCCGGTCGCCCGAATTGGAGTTGAAAGCGGTCGCCACCGCCGCTGCGCGGATCGTGGACGCGATCGACACGGTGATCGAGGGCAAGACCGCCGAGGTCAAGCTCGCGGTGACCGTGCTGCTGGCCGAAGGGCACCTGCTGGTCGAGGACGTTCCGGGCGTCGGCAAGACGATGCTCGCCAAGGCACTCGCGCGCTCGATCGACTGCACGGTACGACGGGTTCAGTTCACCCCCGACCTGCTGCCGAGCGACATCACCGGGGTATCCGTCTACAACCAGAACAACCGTGACTTCGAGTTCAAGCCGGGTGCGATCTTCGCAAACATCGTCGTCGGGGACGAAATCAACCGTGCCTCCCCCAAGACCCAGTCCGCGCTCCTGGAATGCATGGAAGAGCGCCAGGTCACCGTCGACGGCACCACCTACCACCTCGAAGCGCCGTTCATGGTCATCGCGACCCAGAACCCGGTCGAGATGGAGGGCACCTACCCGCTTCCCGAGGCGCAGCGCGACCGGTTCACCGCCCGGATCGCGCTCGGCTACCCGTCGATCGAAGCCGAGCTCACGATGATCGACACCCACGGGGTGCGCTCGCCACTCGCCGACCTCGAACCGGTGTCGGACCGGGTCGAGGTGGCCCGGCTGGTCAGCGCCGTACGCACGGTGCACGTCGCCGACAGCGTCCGCCGCTACGCGGTCGACCTCGTCACGGCCTCGCGCAACCACCCGGATCTCCGGCTCGGCGCCTCGCCGCGAGCCACCTTGCACCTGCTCCGGGCCGGCCGGGCGACCGCGGCCCTCGACGAACGCGACTACGTGACCCCTGACGACTTGCAGGGGCTGGCCGACAGCGTGCTGTCCCACCGGCTGCTGCTGTCGGCCGAGGCCCAGATCGCGCGGCGCAGTACGTCGGCGGTGGTTGCCGACATCGTCGCGAGCACCCCGGTGCCCGCGCGGGCCGCCCGCCGACCGGCCTAGACCGTGACCGGGCACGTGAATCGTTCAGCCGCAGGTGCCGCGACCTGATGGTGGACCTGGTCCGTGGCACGCTCCGCTCACTCACGATGCGGGGTCGATGTGTGCTCGCGGGCGGTGTGACCGCCGCCCTCGCCGGGCTGATCCTGCATGAACGCGACCTGTTGCGGGTCGCCGTCCTCCTGGTCGCCGCTCCCCTGGTCGCGGTCGGGTTTGCCGCGCGCACCCGATTCCGGCTGACCTGCTCGCGCCGGCTCGAGCCGGCCCGGGTGCCGATCGGTGACCGCGCGCGGGTCGTGCTGCGGATCGAGAACATCTCGCGGCTGCCGACCGGGCTGCTGTTGATCGAGGACACCATCCCCTACCTGCTCGGCGGGCGGCCTCGCGTGGTGCTCGACCGGCTCGCTCCCCGCCGGCCGATCGACGTCGGTTACCACGTCAGCGGCGAGCTCCGTGGCCGCTACCGGGTCGGTCCGCTGACGGTACGGCTGATGGACCCGTTCGGCCTCTGCGAACTGCCGCGCGCGTTCACCAGCACCGACACGTTGGTCGTAACCCCGCAGATCGTCGCGCTTCCGTCGGTCGCGCTCAGCGGCGAGTGGGGCGGCGCCGGTCACAGCACCGCGCGGTCGGTCGCGACTCACGGCGACGACGACGTGGCGACCCGCGAGTACCGCCACGGCGACGACCTGCGCCGGATCCACTGGCGCACAACGGCTCGCCGCGGCGAGCTCACGGTGCGTCGCGAGGAGCAACCGTGGCAGAGCCGCGGCGCCGTACTGCTCGACACCCGCCTGGTCGCGCATCGCGGTGACGGGCCGACGTCCTCACTGGAATGGGCGGTATCGGCGGCCGCGTCGATCAGCCTGCACTTGGTGCGGACCGGCTTCGAGGTCCGGCTGATCACCGACACCGGGCATGAGATCTCCTCGGCCGGGTTGGCCGGCGCCTCCTTCGACGGCACCGTGCTCGACTCGCTTGCGGTCGTGACCACCTCGTCGGGACGCGGCCTGCACACCGGGATGGCGACCGTACGCCGGCAGGGCACCGAGGGGCTGCTCGTCGCGATCGTCGGCGCGCTGACCCCCGACGATGCGGACAACCTGGCCCGGATGCGCAACGGTGCGGCGTCGGTCGGGATCGTGTTCGTGATGCACACCGACTCGTGGGTGACCCAGTCGCCGCAGGCCGCGGCGGCCAGCGCGAGTGCGCACGAGCAGGCCGCGAAGATGCTCGCACTCTCCGGATGGCGCACGATCGACGTCCACCGCGGTGACTCGCTCGCCGCGTTGTGGCCCCAGGCCGGCCGGTGGAGCGTCGAGGCACAGGCGGCGATGGCCGACGCGGCCACGGTCGCGGTGGCGGGCGCGGGATCGGCCGAGCCGTGGGACGCGGCATGAACGCCCAGCTGCGCCTGACCGCGTACGCCGCACTCGCGACGGCGACGACATCGACCGCGCTGCTCACGGTCTATCGCGGGAGCGGCTGGGTCGTGCCGGTGTTCGGGGCGATCGTGATCGTCTCGGCGAGTTGCGCGCTGATCCGATCCTCGCCGCTACCGTCGGCGCTCGAGCCGATCGTGGCCGCGCTCGCGATCCTCTGCTGGCTGACGCTGCTGTTCTCCCGATCCAAGGCGCACCTAGGGTTCATCCCGGGCCGGCTCGCATTGCGACACCTGTCCCACACCGCGCGACACGGTTTCAACCAGATCCAAAAGCTCCCCACGCCGGCCCCGACCCACCACGGGCTGCTCCTGCTCACCGTGGTCGGCATCGCTGCGGTCGCGCTCGTCGTCGACCTGATGACGGTGACCCTGCGCCGCGCGGCGTTGAGCGGGCTGCCACTGCTGGGTCTGTTCACGGTCTGCGCGGCCACCGGGCACCACGGCGTCGGGGTGATCCCGTTCGTCATTGGTGCCACCGGTTATCTGTGGCTGCTGTTCGCAGACAACCGCGAGAAGGTTGCCCGCTGGGGCGCCGCCGTCGGCACCGGGAGCCGCGCGCGGCCGGCGTCGGCCTGGTCGACCGACCAGTCGTCGGCCCCCGCGCCGGCCTCGCTCGGCCGGCAGGTCGGTGCGGCCGCAATCGGTCTCGGCGTGATCATTCCGCTGTTCATCCCCGGCCTGCACACCGGCATCGACAAGCACGGCACCGGTACGGGCGGAGGTGGCAACGGGAGTGGCAGCCAGGTCGTGCTGAACCCAATCGTCTCGGTGGCCAACGACCTCACCAGCAGTTCGGTCGAGCCGCTGATCAGCTATACGTCGACGTCGAACGATCCGGCGTACCTCCGGCTGACGTCGTTGGACCTGTTCAACGGCACCACGTTCTCCGCGGAGACACTGCAGGCATCGGCCCGCGCGACGGTGAGCCAGAGCCTGCCGGTCACCGCGCCGCCGGGGCCGTTCGTCAACACCACAGTCAGCATCTCCCGCAACCTGACCAAGCTGCACTGGCTGCCGGCTCCGGCCACGACCCTGGGCGTCAGTGTCGGCAACGCGTGGCGCTACGACCCCGCGACGGCGACGATCTTCTCCGCCACCGCGACCGGCGGAGGGCTTCAGTACACGACCCGATCGGTGGTCAACGCGCCGACTCCGGCCGAGCTCCAAGCCGCCCCGTCGACCGCGGCGAACAACACCGAGGACGCCGACCTGGCGGTGCCGGCCAGCGTCTCGCCGGCGGTGCGTCGGCTGACCGCGAATGTGACCGCCAAAGCCACCAGTCCGTACCAAGAGGCGCTGGCGATCCAGGCCTTCTTCACCCAGGGCTCGCGCTTCACCTACAGCACGGACATCAAGGCCGACAACAGCCCGAACGCGCTCGCGGACTTCCTGCTGCACACCCGGGTCGGCTTCTGCCAGCAGTTCGCGACCGGGATGGCGGTCATGGCGAGGCTGTCGGGGATCCCGTCCCGGGTCGCGGTCGGTTTCACCCGCGGCACCAAGCAGAAGGACGGGTCGTGGGTGGTGACCACCCACGATGCGCACGCCTGGCCCGAGTTGTATTTCCAGGGCTACGGCTGGCTGCCGTTCGAGCCGACCCCTCGGGCCGACGGCCAGGCAGTCACCCCGGGCTACGCGAGGGGCGGCGTCACTCCTGGGCCGCGGGTCAACCCGACGGTCAGCCCCTCGGCGTCGGCAACCCCGGGCTCGATTCCCAAGTCGCTGCAGGACCGAGGTCATCCCGGGGTCGGCTCCAGCGGCAACGGAGGCGGCGGCAAGGGCCTCGCGGCAGCAGCATCGATCGACGGAAAGGGCTGGTTGGGCCTGCTAGTCGGGGTCGTGGTTCTCCTGATCCTGCTCGGCCCGGGGACCGCGCGGGCGATCACCCGGCGGCAGCGATGGCGACTGATCGGCGATCCGGCCCGCGCGCCGGATGCCGCCTGGGCCGAGCTTCGGGACACCGCGATCGACCTGCACGTCCCGTGGGACGACGGCCTCACGCCCCGCCAGATCGGCTCGCTCGTCGTCGCCAGCGTCCGGCCGGACGAGGAGACCCGGGCCGCGATGGAGCGGCTCGCGCGCTGCGAGGAGCACGCGCGCTACGCCCCCAACCGGCCGAGCGGCGGGGCCGATCTGCGGCTCGACGTCGCCCTGGTGCGCTCGGCGGCGATCGCGCAGCGGAGCGGACCTCAACGGCTGGTCGCGTTGGCGATGCCCCGGTCCACGTTGCTTGTCTTGCGAGCCACACTCGCCCGGCTCGGGTCGGTCCTCGACTGGCTCAGCGCGATCGCGGGCCGGGTCCGGCGAACCATGCGGACGTCCGGATGGCGCCGGCCGAGCACCCTGCCCGCAAACGCCAGGCCGTAACACCGGCCGGGCGGATCGAGCGAGTAACTAGCCGGCTAGCGCTCGTCTTGCCGACGCTGCCAGCGGTCCTCGAGCCGCTGGACCACCGAGCGCCGCGGCGCCCGATCCGTGGCGCGGCGCGACGCCGCACCGTCGGGCGCGGCGGTCTTGCGGTGTCCGGTCATTCGTTGCCACGACGCCACCCCGAAGGAGACCGCGGCCAGCATCACGATGAAGCCGGCCACGCCCAGCGGGATGAGCGGGATCACGACTCCGGCGAGCAGAAGCCCGAGGCCGATGACGAGCCCGATCACCGCTCGAATGACCCGGCGCCGGTAGTGGCTACGAATGTCGTTGCCCTGGTAGATGCTCGCGAACTTGGGGTCCTCGGCGTACAGCGCCTGCTCGATCTGCTCGAGCAAGCGTTGCTCGTGCTCAGAGAGCGGCACGACGCCTCCTACGGACACCTCACACCACGGCGCGAGACGCGACCTCAGGACGAGGGAGCGTGCTCTTCAGGATACGGTCGGCGCGCGGGCCTCGGCCAGTAACCCGGAGAACTTGTCAAGGCTGGTTTCGGGTCCGCCCGGCCGCACTGTCCCGCTTGACCAGTGCCGCGGGCCGGACGGCACCGTGACCGAACTTCGCCACCGCCAGGTCGACCGCTGCATCGGCGGCCCGCCAGTCCTCGACGTCACCCGCCAAATCAAGCTGGTGCGGCGCCTCCGAGGCGGCCCGCAACCCCTCGATCCGTACGCCGACCAGGCGAATCAGCGCGCCATGGCGCTCGATCGCGTCGAACAGCCCACACGCGGTGTCGTAGACCACCCGGGACACGTCGGTCGGCTCGCCCAGCGTGCGCGACCTGGTGATCGTCTTGAAGTCGGCGAACCGCACCTTGATGCTCACGGTCCGCCCGACCTGACCGGTGGCCCGCAGCCGGGCCGCGCCCCGCTCCGAGAGCCGGAGCAGCTCGCGGTGGATCTCCTCGGCATCGCCGAGGTCGCGGGCGAAGGTCTCTTCGGCACCGATGCTTCGCTCGGGCTCGTTCGGGGTCACGCTGCGCTCGTCGCGCCCCCATGACAGGGCGTACAGATGGGAGCCGGCGGCCTGACCGACCGCGGCGATCAGCGTCGACTCGGGGGTGGCCGCGATGTCACCGATCCGATGCATCCCCAGCCGGGTCAGCGTCTCCTCGGTGCGCTCGCCGACCCCCCACAGCGCGCCGATCGGCAGCGGGTGCAGGAACTGCACCACCGACTCCCGCGGCACCACAAGCAGCCCGTCCGGCTTGGCCCTGGACGACGCCAGCTTGGCAATGAACTTGGTGCTCGCCACCCCGACCGAGCACGGCAAGCCCTGCTCGTCGGCCACCCTCGCCCTGATCAGCTCGGCGATCTGCCGCGGGCTGCCGAGCCGGCGGATCGCGCCGGCGACGTCGAGAAAGGCCTCGTCGAGCGACAGCGGCTCCACGATCGGGGTGATCGAACGGAACAGCTCCATCACCCCGTGTGAGGCCTGCTCGTAGCTCCCCCGGGTCGGCTCGATCACCAGCAACGACGGGCACAACCGCCGGGCTCGCCCCATCGGCATCGCGCTGTGAATGCCGAACGTTCGTGCTTCGTACGTCGCCGCCAGCACGACCGATCGGGAGCCGAGGCCGCCGACGACGAGCGGCTTGCCCTTCAGCTCCGGCCGGCTCCGAAGCTCGACGCTGGCAAAGAACGCGTCCATGTCGACGTGCAGGACGGTGCAGCCGGAGTCGTCGCCGGCCAGGTCGGGTTTGACCGCCTCGCGTTCGAGCTGTCGACGGCTCACGGCAGGTCGGCGAGCACGTGCAGCATCGTGGCGATGGTGGCGTACGCCGGATCGTCGGCCGCGGCGTGCTCGAGGGCGATCAGGTCGTCGACCGCTCGCGGGTCGATGTCGAGCAGCACCGCGGGCGCGACGTCGGCGAAGACTCGTACTCCGTGCGAGACCCGGGTCCGCAGCCCGCTCGCGGCGATCAGCGCCTCGAGCTCGACCAAGGAGAACCGGCGGAGCAGCGGATCGCCGGCGCCGGCACAGCCGTGCGGGTCGGCGAGCAGCTGGCGGGCCTCGGCCAACCGGCCGGCCGCCACCCTCGCCATGACCGCGGCAATCCGGTTGGCGGCGAGCACGCTAACGAAACCGCCCGGCCGGACCACGGCGGCGATCGATGCGAGCGCATCGGCTGGATCGTCGACCACTTCCAGCACGCTGTGGCAGATCACGGCGTCAACGCTGTCGGGGCCGAGCAGGTCGACCAGGCCGTGGGCGTCTCCCTGCACGCCCTGGACCAGGGTGGTCGTGCCGGTTTCGGCCGCCCGTCGCTCGAGCGTTGCCAACGCGTCCGGGCTCGGGTCCACGACCGTGACCGGGTAGCCGAGCTCGGCCAGCGGCACCGCGAACCCTCCGGTGCCGCCGCCGATGTCGAGCACCCGGATGAGGTCGGACTCGGCGGCCAGCTCGGCCAGGGCGGTGCGCAGCATTTCCCACACGACCGCGGTCCGCACCGCGCTGCGCGGGCGGACCTGATCGAGTGGCATGACCGGAGCCTATTGGCGAGGCCGGACAGCCGCCATGTCAATGCACCGCCAGCGCTGCATCAGTACGCGCCAAGCGCTGCATCAATACCCGCCAAGCGCTGCATCAATACCCGCCAAGCACTGCATCAATACGCGCCAAGCGCGAGGCCGTCGAGCGAGAGCATCCCGAGCATGGTCTCGACCAATCCGACGAAGGTCCCGACGTCGCGGACGAGATCGTCGGCCTGCCGGGTCGTCACCGATCCCCGCAGGCCGGCCTCGGCCGCGGCCCTGGTGCGTGCCCCGGCCGCGAAGTAGGCCGCCCAGGGTTCGAGCTCGGGCGCGACCACGACGAGCAGCGACCAGGCGCTGGTCGGGCGCCGCGGCTTGGTGCCGCCGGGCTGGGCCCGGGCCGCCAGCACCGCGGCAGCCGCCCGGAGCGCGGCCAGGTGCGCGCCTGCGTAGCGCTCGAGCGGATCCCGCGAGCCGTCCGCGTCTGCCAGCGCACGGCGGGCAGCCAGGACCAGCCGGACCGCCTCAGGCGGAGCCCGGTGCGGGGCCAGCGTCGCCGTTGCCGTTGCCATGCTCATGTCTCGAACATACGTTCGATCAGGCTCCAGGTCAAGCGTGTCCGGGGTTGGTTACCCCGGTGAAGTAGCGTCCGCGTCGTGCACGCGAATGCCGAGCGAGTGGCGGCCGCGCTCCGCGCGGGCGGCGCGACCGGTACGGTCCGGGAGCTCGACGACTCCGCCCGCAGCGCCGCCGACGCAGCCGCCGCCCTCGGTGTCCCGGTCGGCGCCATCGTCAAGTCGCTGATCTTCGCCGCCGACGACCGCCCGGTCCTGGTGCTCGCGAGCGGCGACCACCAGGTCGACACCGACGCGGTGGCTCAGCTGCTCGGCGTAGAGCGAGTGCGCCGGGCGGACGCGGACCTGGTCCGGGCCGCGTCCGGCTTCCCGATCGGCGGCGTCGCGCCGCTCGCCCATCCCGGACCGTTGACCACCGTCATCGACACCCACCTGCAGTCCTTCTCGGTGCTGTGGGCGTCGGCGGGGACACCGCACGCGGTGTTTCCCACGACGTACGACGAGCTGCTCCGCCTGACGTCTGGCGCACCCGCCGACATCGCCGCGACCACATGACCGAAGCCCCGATCCGCGCCGAGGCCATCGACGCCGACCGGTTCCGCGGGCTGGCCGGGGAGGCCGCGTCGATCTACGGCGCCGCGATGCACCGCTCACCCGAGGTGGTCGTGCAGCGCCGCGACATCATCGCAGTTCACGTTGAGTATCAAGGGTTTCTCGCGGCCGGCGGTTTCATCGACGAAGGCGACTCGAGCCGGTTGGTGGGGTTCGGATACGGCTACGACGGCCGGCCCGGTCAGTGGTGGCACGACATCGTCGCTGGTGCGCTTGGTCGCAGCGACGCCGCTCGATGGCTGCGCGACAGCTTCGAGCTCGCCGAGCTGCACGTCTCCCCCGAGCACCAGCATCGCGGCCTCGGCCGGGCACTCATGACCGATCTCCTGGCCCGGACCGAGCGGAGCCGCGCCGTACTGTCCACGCCCGACATCGAGTCACCGGCTCGCCTGCTCTACCGCTCCTACGGCTTCGTCGACCTGAGGACCGATTTCCGGTTCCCCGGCAACCCGGAGCCCTACGTCCTCATGGGTGTCGACTTGTGAGCAAGGCGAGGGCAACGGCTCGACGCGACGTCGTCGTGGTCGGATCGGGCCACAACGGGCTCGTCGCGGCCTGCTATCTCGCCCGGAGCGGGCTCGATGTCGAGGTGGTCGAACGCGACACCGTGATCGGTGGCGCGGTGTCGACGGTCGAACGCTGGCCCGGGGTGCGAGTGGATCGCGGCTCGAGCATTCACGTCATGGTCCGCCACACCGACCTGGTCGAGGACCTCGATCTGGCCTCCGTCGGCCTGCAGTACGACGACCTAGAGCCGTGGGCAGTGCGCCCCGATCCGGACGGACCGCTGCGGTTCAGCGCGGACCTCGACGACACCTGCACGTCGATCGAGGCGAGTTGCGGCGCGCGCGAGGCCGACGCCTACCGGCGCTTCGTCGACGAGTGGACGCCGCACGTCAAGGTGTTCCTCGACGCCGGCTCGCGGCCACCAACAGCGCGCCACCTCAGTCGATCCCTGTTGTCGGTCCGCCGCCACCACGGTGGGAGCAGTGCCGATGTGATCCGGACCTTCATGTCGTCCGCCGATTCATTGCTTGCCGACAGATTCGTCGATGACCGGCTGCGCGCCGCGATCGCCTGGTGGGCCGCGCAGTCCGGGCCGCCGCCGCACGCCATCGGCACCGCGCCGATGGCCGGCACGATCGCGATGTTTCACCTGCGCCGGGCTGGGCGGCCGCGCGGCGGAAGCGGCCGGCTCACCGAAGCACTTGCGGCCCGCTGTGCGTCGTACGGCGGGACCATGCGGTGTGGCGACGGGGCAACGTCGATCATCGCTGCGCCGCATGGCGAGTGCGCCGTGATCACCGCATCCGGTGAGCGGATCGATGCCCGCGCAGTCCTGAGTGCCTGCCACATCCTCGACACTGCCAGGCTGGTCGGTGACGACGCCGTCGCTGCCGCGACCCGGGTCGGCAACGGCATCGGGATGGCGGTTCGACTGCTCACCTCGGCCCTGCCGGCGTACGCCGTCGACATTCCCGGCGCGCATCGTTCGATGCAACTGCTGGTCGGGTCGACGAGCCAGCTGCGATCCGCGTACGGCGACTACCTCCGCGGCGAGCCGGCCGTCGATCCACCGATGATCGTGATGACCCCGACCGCGACCGACGACAGTTTGGCGCCGGCCGGCCGACACGTGGTCACGGTGTGGGCGCAGTGGCATCCGCGGCAGCTCCGCGCCGGCGACTGGGACCAGCGACGGGACGAGGTCGCCGACGGCATAGTCAAAGCGGTCGACCGATGGGCACCCGGGTTCAGCGGATCGATCGTCGATCGGTTCGTCCAGACCCCGCTGGACCTCGAGCGCGAGCTCGGCCTGCACGGCGGCAATGTCATGCACGTCGAGCCCGAGCTCGACTCGATGTTCGGGCTGCGACCGGCACCGGGCTGGTCGGCGTACCGCAGTCCGCACCCGGGCCTCTACGTGTGCGGTGCCTCGACCCATCCCGGCGGCGGGGTGTGGGGTGCGAGCGGGCGCAACGCCGCGGCGATCGTCGAGCACGATCTACGCCGGCCTCGCACCGGCGACTGGATCTAGCACCCCTATTGGGCCGGCGCGACCGTCATGTGCCGCCACACGATCCGCGCGGCATGTTGGATCGTGTCGATCCCGTAGTCCTCGGTCGATTGATGCTGGGTGAGCACGGCAATCATGTAGTACTTGCCGCTCCCGTGCACCCATCCGATGCTGTTGACCGCCCACAGGTCGTTGTCCTCGTCGACCGGCAGCCAACCGTTCTTGATCCCGATGGTCGCGGTGCCCGGCACCCCGCCGCTGATCCCCCATCGCTGGTCGGCCTCGACGTGGCGCATCAGCCGGCGCTGGAAACGCCGGGCCGAGTCGGTCAACAGCGTCGACTTGGTGAGCAGGGTCCGGATCAACGTGACCTGATCGGCCGCTGACGTCGTCGTGTCGCCCCAGTCGACGTTTGGTGTGGTCTGGGTCAGGCCGACGTCGTTGTTGTAGGCGTGCACACCCGGTGCGCCGCCGTCCTCGTTCCACAGCTCGGTGGCCGAGTCGTTGTTGCTGTTCTCGATCATCGACGTCGCGGTCTCGCGTTGATCCGCGGTGAGGTGACCGCCGGTGCGATGCAGCAAGGTCTCGAGGATGTCGACCTTGACGATGCTCGCGGTCCGTCCACGCACCTTCGGGTGTACGACGGTGAGCTTCTTCGCGACCGCGTCGTAGACCGCGACCGAGACCGCACCGTGCCGGGAGTCGACGTACTTCACCAGCAGCTGATGAAGCGAGTCGACCATAGGGGCGGCTGCAGTCTGCTGTGGGTCGGGTTGTGGCGAGGTCGGCGGGGTGTGGTGGGTCCGCGCGTGCGAGTTCGCCGGCAGCGTGGTGGCCAGCACTACGCCCACCGTCGTCAACAGAAACGCCGAGAGCGTGACGGCAAGCCGGCGGCGCCGAACAGCCGCGGCCCGGGTCTGCTTCACCGTGACCGACTCACTGGTCGTTCGCCAGGCCGAGTCGTTGGTATATCTCGCGCGAGGACGTCGAGCGGTTGAGCGTGATGAAGTGCAGACCCGGCGCACCTTCGGCGAGCAGTCGCTCGCACAACTCCGTCGCCACCTCCACGCCGATCTGTCGCACCGCGTCGGGATCGTCCTCGACCGCGTGGAGCCGTTCGGCCAGTTCGGCCGGGAACTCCGCGCCCGACAGGACCGCGAACCGCTCGATCTGGGCCACGTTCGTGACCGGCATGATCCCAGGCAGGATTGGAACGTCGCAGCCGGCGGCGTGCACTCGGTCGCGCAGGCGCAAGTAGTCCTCGGCCCGGAAGAACATCTGGGTGATCGCGAAATCCGCGCCGGCCCGGCACTTCTCGACGAAGTACTTCACGTCGGTCTCGAAGTCCGGCGATCGCGGGTGCTTCTCCGGGAAGGCCGCGACGCCGACACAGAAATCACCGGCGTCGCGCACCAGCCGGACCAGATCGGCGGCGTACTCGAGACCTTCCGGGTGCGCGCTCCACTCGCCTTGCGGGTCGCCGGGCGGGTCACCGCGCAGGGCGAGGACGTTGCGGATGCCGGCTGCAGCGTACTGGCCGACGACCCGGCGCAGCTCGGCCACCGAGTGATCGACCGCGGTCAGGTGACCGACCGCGGTCAAGGTGGTCTCCGCCGCGATCCGCTCGGTGATGGAGACGGTGTGGTCCCGGGTCGACCCGCCCGCGCCGTACGTCACCGAGACAAAGGTGGGATGCAGCGGCTCGAGCTGGCGAAGGGCATGCCAGAGCGTGCGCTCGCCGTCTGGCGTCTTGGGCGGGAAGAACTCGAAGGAGTACGACCGCCGCCCGCTGGCAAGCAGGTCACGGATGGTCGGGCGCGCAGCGGTGCTGCGCGCCACCGTGCGTGGCGGCGTAACGGTCATCTCTCCCAGTATCGACGATCATGGACCGGGCGAGCGTGGGCGACGCGGGTGGGAGATGCTCGACACCATGGCCGGCGACCTGCGCGATCGCGTCGAGGCGGCGCTGCGGGACTATCTCGCCGGCGAAACCGCATCGGTCGAGGCGATCGCCGAAGAGCTCGGCCCGTTGACCGAGGCGGCCAGGCAGTTCGTGCTCGGTGGCGGCAAGCGGCTACGCCCGGCGTTCTGCTACTGGGGCGCACGCGCGGTCGGCGCGCCGGACGGTGATCCGCTGGTCCGGGCCGCTGCCAGCCTGGAGTTGCTCCACGCCTGCGCCCTCGTCCACGACGACGTCATCGACCGCAGCGCCACCCGCCGTGGGCGGCCGGCCACCCACGAGCACTTCGCCGCGCTGCATGCGGCGCGGCACTGGGCCGGGTCCGCCGCGGACTTCGGCCAGGCGATCGCCATCCTGCTCGGCGATCTGCTGCTGGTCTGGTCGGACGCGATGTTCGCGACCAGCGGCCTCGACCGCGACGCCCTGCAGCGCTCCGGCCCGATCGCGGAGTCGATGCGGGTCGAACTGATGGCCGGTCAGTACCTCGACGTCCTCGAGCAGGCGCGGGGTGGCGGCTCGGTCGAGCGCGCGCTGCGGGTCGCGCGCTACAAAGCGGCGAAGTACACCGTCGAGCGACCGCTGCATCTCGGCGCGGCGATCGGTGCCGGGCCGCCGGAGGCGTTCGCCGCCTTCAGTGCGTACGGGCTCCCGCTCGGCGAAGCATTCCAGTTGCGCGACGACCTGCTCGGCGTCTTCGGCGATCCGGACGTGACCGGGAAGCCGGCCGGCGACGACTTTCGCGAGGGCAAGCGCACGGTGTTGATCGCGCTCGCGATCGACGGCGCATCGCCGGCCGGTCGCGACGCGCTCGAGCGGCACCTCGGCGACCCCGACCTCGACGAGTCCGGGGTCGATGCCCTCCTCGAGGTGGTCGCATCGACCAAGGCCGCGGCCACGGTCGAGTCGATGATCGTCAGCCGGGTGGACACCGCGATCTACGCACTCGGCGCCGTCGATCTCGAACCGGCGGCTCGCGACGCGCTGATCGACCTGGCCGGCGCCGCGACGCGCCGGGCGGACTGACCGCGGCCGTGCGGACGGTCATCGGCCGGACCGACCACGTCGTCGTCGTCGGCGCCGGGCTCGGCGGCCTGTCCGCCGCCTTGCGGCTGGCTGGCGCGGGTCGGCAGGTGACGGTCCTGGAGCGGGCGCTGGTCCCGGGTGGCCGGGCCGGGCTGCTCGAGATCGACGGCTACCGGTTCGACACCGGACCGTCGGTGTTGACCATGCCGAACCTCATCGCGGACGCGCTGCAATGCGTCGGCGAACGACTCGAGGACTGGCTCGACCTGCAGCGCCTCGATCCGGCGTACCGGGCCCGGTACGCCGATGGCTCCACAATCGACGTCATCGCCGACGTCGAGGCGATGTCGGAGCAGATCCTCGACGTGTGCGGGCCCCGCGACGCCGACGGCTACCGCCGGTTCGTGGCCTTCGCACGGCGCCTCTATGACCTCGAGTGGCGGCACTTCATCGACCGAAACCTCGACTCGCCGCGCGATCTGCTGACGCCGCAGCTCGCCCGGCTGATCGCACTCGGTGGCTTCCGGCGGCTGGCGCCGAAGGTCGCGTCGTACGTCAAAGACCAACGATTGCAACGGATCTTCACCTTCCAGGCGATGTACGCCGGGCTCTCGCCGTACGACGCACTCGCGCTCTATGCGGTGATTCCCTACCTCGATTGTGTCGCCGGCGTGTGGTTTCCGCGAGGTGGCATCCATGCGGTGCCGCGCGCTATGGCGGGTGCGGCCGTCAAGCACGGCGTCGACATCCGCTACGGAGTCGGGGTGACCGACGTCGAGATGTCCGGCCCCCGCGCGGTCGCGGTTCGCACCCAGGACGGTGATCGAATCCCGGCTGACGTGGTCGTGCTCAACCCCGACCTTCCGGTGGCGTGGCGCGAACTGCTCGGCGCCGCGTCACAACCAAAGCGCATCTCTCGGCTCAGCTACTCGCCGTCCTGCGTGCTGCTACTTGCCGGCTCGCGCCTCCCGCACGGCGACCAGGCCCACCACACGGTGCATTTCGGCCAGGCGTGGCGCTCGACGTTTCGCGAGCTCGTGGATGACCACACGCTGCAGACCGATCCATCTCTGCTGGTCGGCACGCCGACCGTGACCGACCCGTCGCTCGCACCGGCCGGGCGCTCGTCGCGCTACGTGCTGGTGCCGACCCCGAACCTCGACGCGGACATCGACTGGGATCGCACCGGCCCGCGATACCGGGATGAGATCCTGGTACGACTCGAGCAGCTCGGTTATCGGGGGTTCGCTGACTCGATCGACGTGGAATCGATGACGACACCAGCAGATTGGGCCCGACGTGGCATGGAGCGAGGCTCGCCGTTTGCGGCGGCGCACACGCTGCGTCAGACCGGGCCGTTCCGGCTGGGCAACCTCGGCTTCGACAACGTGGTGTTCGTCGGGTCCGGGACCCAACCCGGCGTCGGCGTACCGATGGTGTTGATCTCCGGCCGGCTCGCGGCGGAGCGCATTGTCGGACCGGGCATTCGATGACTGCGCGGGCACTCGATGCGGCCGGCGTCACCGATCCGGTCTTGCGGGCGTCGTACGAGTCGTGTCGGCAGATCAACGCCGCGCACGGACGCACGTTCTACCTCGCGACGTTGTTGCTGCCAGCTGCGAAACGACCAGCGGTGCACGCGCTATACGGATTCGCCCGGCATGCCGATGACATCGTCGACTCATTCGATCCTTCGCTCAGCGTGGCCGATCGGGACCAGGCGCTGGCGGACTGGGCGGCCCGTTTCCTGTCCGGCGCCGGCGACGATCCGGTGCTTCCGGCCGTGCACGACACGATCGACCGCTACGCGATCCCACTGCACTACTTCGAGGACTTCCTCAGGTCGATGCGAATGGACCTCACGACCTCGGAGTACGCAAGCTGGGACGACCTGTCGGACTACACCCACGGTTCGGCAGCCGTCATCGGGTTGCAGATGCTTCGCGTGCTCGGCACCACGCCAGGGATGTCTCTCGCCGCCGCGCCGTATGCCCGCGACCTCGGCATTGCGTTCCAGTTGACCAACTTCATCCGTGACGTCGGCGAGGATGTCCGGCGTGGCCGGGTCTACCTGCCGAAGGACGAGATGGCGACGTTCGGCGTCACCCGCGACGACCTGGCCTCCGGGGTGGTCGATGCGCCGCTACGCCGGCTGCTCGCCTTCCAGATCGCGCGGGCCCGTGAGCTGTTTCGGTCGGCCGCGCCAGGGATCCGGCTGCTGTCCCCCACCAGCCGCGACTGCATTCGGACCGCCTCGACCCTGTACGGCGAGATCCTCGACGCGGTCGAGGCGGCCGACTACCGGGTGCTCGACCGACGGGTCGGCGTCCGCCGCCGGCGCCGCGCGATCGTCGCCGCCCCCGCGCTGGTCAACGCCTGGCGGGCCCGCTCCCGCCACTGACCGGTGTACGGGCGATACGTAGATCGCGCGTAAACGCGTGGCGTGTCTGCCCGAACGGACCTAGCCTGCAGCCCTTCCACCGAAGCGCCGGCGGTGAGCAACGATTCGAGCGACGGCTATCGACCGAATGTGGGATTGCACAGATTGTCGCGATGGTGCGGCCTGAAATGCTCGCCGAGCTGCGGGAAGAACCATTTGACGTCGCGGTAGGCGTAGTGCCCGTCGCAGTCGCCACGGTTGTAGGCGACGACCTCGTCCGATTGATATGAGCCGTCGGTCATTCCCTTGGCGTGTGGCCGGAGCATCCACGCCTGACCGTAGCCGACCGCTCGGGTACTGCCCCAGGTCGTCCACCGCACGTGGATAGTCAGACTTCCTTCGTCGCCGCCAAAGCTCACGGTTCGCGGCCTGATCACGCCGAACCCGTTGATGTAGACGAAGTTGGGGGCACCGAGCACCGGAAGGTGCCGGTCCTGGGCTGGCACGTCCGCGACCAAGAACGACTCCTCGGCCGCCCAGGGCTGTGAGTCCGCACGGATGGCCGCAACGAGGTCGGGCTCACCGAGGGCTCCGACGAACGCACTGCGCAGCGGGTTGGGCAGGTGCCCCCGGGCGCAACCCGCTGCTGTCCTCACCGCCGCCGCCGCGGAGTAAGCGTCGTCCGCGAGGTCACAGTCGAGATAGGCCCGCAGAGCGCGGTAGCCGTAGCGGTAGCCCAAGCGCGTCGCCGCAACGTAGGTCGCCTCGGCAAGTGCGATCGAAGGATCGCGCGTGAAGTACAGCGCTCGGCCCAACGTCGTCCGAGCCCAGACCATGCCACCCGACGGAACGATCGCGGATTGGTCAACCGCATGAGCAGCCACTCGACGCTCTTCGGCCAGCAGTACGGGCGGCAACCCGGCTGCAGCCGCCTTGGTCCCGACTTGATATGTCTCGAGATCGGACGCGACCCCATCGACGCTGCGCAATTCGATCGCCACCTGTCGGCCCGTGAGACGACGGACCGCGCACACCTTGAGCCCGATGCCGGACCCACCGAGGTCGCTCGCAGTTCGGAGCAGGCGAAGCGGGTGGGTCAACCGACGTGGGCATGATCCCGTTCGGCTCGCGGCCCGGCGAGTCGCGATCACGGCCTCGATCTGGTCAGCGAGTCGAGCCGAAGGGGACAACTGTGAGGCCCGAGGCCCTCGGTGGTTGACGGCATGTGACTGCCCACCAGAGGTGCAGCCGGCCGCAGCCAGCACGACCACGACCACTCGCGCTATCGCCACACGCCGAGGCGAAATCCTCACGACTCCGAGACGCCAACCTCGACCGAGTGGTTGGCCGGGTCGGCGTTCTGTCCTCAGTGGCGCGTGGGCCGTCGGCCGCCCGCGTCGTGCGCCGTCAGCGTTGTCGGCGCGAGCCGCGGAAGTAGCCCGCCCGCACGGCAGCGTTCATCCGCGCGGTTGCCGCTCCCGCGTCGCGGGAACCGGTCCCTGCCCTGTGCCGGGCCGAGCCAGCGGCGCAGGCGACCGAAGAAGCCGGGCGGATCGATCCCCTTCGGCGATCGTCGGGCCCCCGCCGGCGGCGCGCGTGGTTGCTCACCCTGCGAGCATGACCTACTCGACTCGAGGTCGTGTCCACAGGCGCGATTCGCGGGCTTGCCATACCCGGTATTCGAATGTATGTTCGAGAGATGTACGAGAGGTGGGCGCCGGATCCGGCGACGGATGCGCTCTACGCGCGCGTCGCTGTCCTCGTGACCGAAGCAGAACAGCAGCCGGTCGGTCCGCTGTTGGCCAGCTACCCTTGCCCGCCTCCAAGGCCTGCAGATGGACTGTACGACGGCCGCTCGGATGACCGCGCTGTGGGATCGGCTGGCCTCCTGGGTGCAGGCGCAATCGATGATCTCCCTTGCCGAGGCACTTCGAGGCGCCGATCTCCCCGACTTCCTCTCCGGGCACGACGCGGCCCAGATCGTCGCGCAGGACGTCGCAGTGATGACGCACGTCTCGTTCGGCAGCTCAATGGAGCGGGTCGCGATGGTCGAGCGGATCGGCGACGCACTCCCGCTGTCGTGGGAGGCACTCAACCGTGGCGACCTCACGTTGGCGCACCTCAAGGTGCTCAGCACGTCGACTCGAGCGTGCATGCCGCGGGTTGCCGAAGCGGTCGACGCGCGAGTCGTGCCCCAGGCGATCGCGCGGGGCTGGACGCCGACGCAGCTCGCCAACGCGGCCCGCCGTGCTGTGATCGCCCTCGACCCGGACGGTGCGGAGGATCGCGCCGTCAAGGCAAAGCAGTACGGCGACGTCTCCCTCTATGCCGAAGACCACGAGTGCGCGACGCTGGTTGCGACCGGTGACGCACTCCCGCTGCGCAATGTCATGGACGCGATCGAGCATCGGGCCGAGGCGCTCGGCCGGGACGGCGACGTGCGACCGATCGGCCAGCGGCGCATCGATGCGCTGGCCCAATACGTGCTGGGTGAGCAAGCCGTCGCACGGCCGACCATCCAGACCGTCGTCACGATCGACCTCACCACGCTGCTTGGCCTGACCGAGCGGCCGGGCGAGCTCTCCGGCTACGGGCCGATCACCGCAGAGACCGCACGTCGAGCTCAGCAAGGACGCAACGCTGCGCCGGCTGATCACCGACCCGATGACCGGCACGATGATCGACCTCGGTGCCAGCTACCGCCCGTCCGCCGCGCTGCGCCGTATCATCGACGCGCGCGATCGGACCTGCCGGTTCCCTGGCTGCAGCCGCCGCGCGATCAAATGCGACGCCGATCACGCAATTGCACACGGCTGCGGCGGCCGGACTCGCACGGACAACCTGCACGCGTTGTGCCGCATGCATCACAACCTCAAGACCCACGGCCTCTGGTCGGTCACCCTCAACCCCGACGGCACCGAGACCTGGACGAGTGCGTTCGGCTTCCGCTACACCACGCTACGCCGGCACCTATCCGATCGAGCTTCTCGACCCGCCGGAGGACGACCCGCCGCCAGACAACGACGAGTCGTGGCATTACGCCGATTCTGATCCACCAAGCACCGATGACGGTGACGACGAATGGCAACCCTGGATCGGAGATGGCTAGCTGACGCCCCGGCGGCCCCACCAGACCCACCATGCCAACGTCTGCAACACCAGCGAGAACCCGAAGAACAGATCCTCGACCGGCGCGTACGCGACCCGCCAACCGATGATGTCCGCCGATGCATACACCACGAGTCGCTGCCCGGTCAGGATGCCGTTCACGAGCAGCTGGAAGACGAGGATCACGGCGTACGACGCCCAAAACACCTTGCGCCGCAACAAGTTCGTCCGCAGCACCAGCAGATCGAGGATGGCCGCGAAGCCGACGCCGAGGACGGCAGCCAGTGTGTAGGTCATTGCTCGTCGCCGGCCCGCCATGACGGGCGAAGCCGGCGCACCGCCTCCAGCGTCAGCAGCGAGCAGGTCGGCACGACGACGAAGAACGCGATCTCCTCGATCGGCAGGTCACCGATTCGCAGTCCGGTCAGATGGCGATACGACCAGTCATGCGCATGGATCGCGAGCACGTCCCAGGTCACGAACACCGCAAGCACCGGGGCCAGGGTGAGCAGCAACCGTCGCCAGCGCCGATAGACCCGCGCGTGCAACCGCAGCTCGAGCGGCAGCGTCACCACCACGCAGCCGAGCATGACCGCGAGGTAGCGCATCAGCCGCGCAGCCGCCGCGCCAAGGATGCCGCCGCCGCAGCCGGATCGGCCGCCTCCGTGATCGCGCGCACCACGACGACCCTCGTCGCCCCGGCATCGAGCACGGCATCGAGCGTGCTCTCGTCGATGCCACCGATCGCGAACCACGGCCGCTCCCCCGCACCTGCGGCGGCGTGCTCCAACAGCGGCAGTCCGGGTGCCGGCCGGCCGGGTTTCGTCGGGGTCGGCCAGGTCGGGCCGACGCAGAAGTAGTCGACCCCCGGCTGCCGGCGGGCCTCGTCGACCTCCGACTCACCATGTGTCGAACGACCGATCACGATGTCGTCGCCCAGCAGCTCGCGCGCCGCATCGACCGGCAGGTCGTCCTGCCCGAGGTGCAGCACATCCGGTCCGACGACGTACGCCACGTCAGCACGGTCGTTGATGCTGAACAACGCGCCGTGCCGACGCGCCGCCGCCGCGAAGACCTCGGCGACGGCAATCTCCTCGCGTGCCTCGATGCCTTTCTCGCGCAGTTGCACGATGTCGACCCCGGCGCCGAGCACCGCATCGAGGAACTCGGCCAGATCGCCCTGTCGGCGCCGCGCATCCGTACACAAGTAGAGACGAGCGGCAGCCAGCCGGGCACGTCGTTCGGCGCCGGTCATCGAACGGTCAGAAGGCCAACAGCATGGCGCGGCGCTTGACCGCGTGATGGCGGCCCTCTGCCATCAGGTCGACCGGGCGGCCCGGCAACGCCGGCTCGTCGGTCAGTAGCCACCGCAATGCTTCAGCCGGCGAGTAGCCGGCGTCGGCCAAGACGGTCAGCGCACCGAAGAGGCCCTTGACCAACTCGCCGTCGCGGACAAACTCGACCGGCACGCATTTGATCGGCGGCGTACCACGCTCGATCACGACCAGCCGCCGCTCCCGGACCCAGTCGCGAACCTTCGACAGCGGTTCGCCGATCTGCTCGGCGAGGTCGGGAAGGGTCAGCCAGCTAGCCGCAAGATCCTCGAGATCCACGACTGCAGGGTAGTTGCACCCGGGCGTACCCTGAAGTCCGCACGGGAGTCCGCAAGGGCTGAGAGGGTGGCGCGGCCACCGACCGTTGAACCTGATCCGGGTCATGCCGGCGAAGGGAGCAGGAGGCCAGCAAATGGGCACGCGAGTCGTCGACGTCGCGGTCATCGGCGGCGGCCTGATCGGGCTGGCCGGCGCCTGGCGACTCGCCCAACACGACCTTCGCGTCTGCGTCATCGATCCAGCGCCCGCGAGTGGCGCCTCGCACGCCGCGGCCGGGATGCTCGCGCCGATCAGCGAAGTCTCGTACGGCGAAACCCCGCTGCTCCGCTTCGGTCTCGAGTCGCTGCGCCGCTATCCGGACTTTGTGACCGAGCTCGAGTCGGCCAGCGGACACCAGGTCGGCCTGCGGCGCGAGGGCATGCTGGTCGTCGCGACCGACGCCGGTGACCGGGCCGAGCTCGGCGAGCTGCATGCCTTCCAGACCAGGCTCGGTTTGTCGGCCACGATGCTGACCTCGCGTGAGTGCCGCGAACTCGAGCCGATGGTGAGCCCCGACGTCCGCTGCGGGTTGCTGGCCGGGAGCGACCTGACCGTCGACAACCGACGGATCGCCGCGGCGTTGCTGGCCGTCCTCGAAGCCAGCAGCGTCGAAGTGATCCGGGAGCGAGTAGCGGCCATTACCACTAAGGGCGATATGGCAACCGGGGTGATCCTCGACGACGGCCAAGCAATCGACGCGACGACCGTCGTTCTCGCGGCCGGCCCGTGGTCCGGCGACATCGACGGCATCCCGACCGCCGAACGACCGCCGGTGCGACCGGTGAAAGGCCAGATCCTCCGGCTCCGCGCCCGCTCGGCCGCCCTGCTGCCGACCTACTGCATCCGTGGGCTGGTCAACGGCCACGAGATCTACCTGGTGCCGAGGGCCGACGGTGAACTGGTCGTCGGCGCGACCGTGGAGGAGCTCGGTTTCGACACCACGACCCGTGCCGGCGCGGTCCGCGAACTGCTCCGCGACGCCCGCGCGGTGATGCCGGCGATCGACGAGCTCGAGCTGGCCGAGATCACCGCGGCACTGAGACCCGGCTCCCCGGACAACACCCCGATCATCGGACCGACCGCGACCAAGGGACTGATCGTCGCGACCGGTCACTTCCGCAACGGCGTACTGCTCGCGCCATTGACCGCCGACCTGGTCGCGGCGATGGTGACCGGCTCGACCACCGACGCGGACCGCGAGTTGCTCGATGTCGTTTCACCAGGACGCTTCGCGGTCGCGGGGACACGCGCATGAGCGAGTTCTCGGTGAACGGTGAGCCGCGGGGCCTGGATCCGGGTACCACCGTCCACGACGTGATCCGGGCACTGACCGCAAACCCGGACGGCTGCGCCGTCGCGCTCAACGGCGCGGTCGTGCCGCGAAGCAGCTGGCCGGAGCAAGCGGTCGAGCCGGGTGACCGGATCGAAGTTCTCACCGCAGTGCAGGGAGGCTGACCCCGTGGACGACCCCCTGCTGATCGCCGGCACCGAGCTCTCGTCTCGGCTACTGATGGGCACCGGCGGCGCGAGCAGTCTCGACGCACTCGAAGCGGCACTGGTCGCCAGCGGCACCGAGCTCACCACGGTGGCGATGCGCCGGATTGACCCGACCGCCCAAGGGTCCGTGCTTGACGTCGTACGACGGCTCGGGATCCGGGTGCTGCCCAACACCGCGGGCTGCGCCACCGCGGCCGAGGCACTGCTCACCGCGCAACTTGCGCGGGAGGCGCTCGGCACCGACTGGGTGAAACTCGAAGTGATCTCCGACGAACACGCCCTCCTGCCCGATCCGGTCGAGCTGCTCGACGCGGCGGAGCGGCTGGTCAACGACGGATTCGTGGTGTTGCCCTACACCAACGACGACCCGGTGCTCGCTGCCCGGCTGGAGGCGGCGGGATGCGCCGCCGTCATGCCACTCGGCGCACCGATCGGATCGGGGCTGGGCATCCGCAACCCGCACAACATCTCGATGATCGTTGAGAACGCCAGCGTTCCGGTGATCCTCGACGCCGGAATCGGTACGGCGAGCGATGCCGCGCTTGCCATGGAGCTCGGCTGCGACGGTGTCCTCGTTGCGTCGGCGATCACCCGTGCCCAGGACCCGCCGCTGATGGCTGCGGCGATCGCGCGAGCGGTCGAAGCCGGGCGGTTGGCGTCGCGGGCCGGCCGGATCCCGCTCCGCCGGCATGCCAGGGCGTCGTCACCAAGGGAAGGGACGATGTCGGGCGACTGACCGTCCCGACGGAGCAGAGCGACCCCGGATGAACCCGAGGCAAGGCGGGCGCGTTTGATCAGACGTGAGGCGATAGCGTCGCCTGTCGATCGAGGAGTAAGCCGATGCCCGTCAACACCAGCGGAGTGACCGACGTCGTCGACCGGCTGGAGCACGCCGGGACCCTCGATCCGGCCGTCACGGTGGTCCGCAAGGTCGTGCAAGCCGCGTTGGGGCGCCAGTCGGTCCGGGATGCGCTGCACGGCGTATGGATCGGTCACCCGTTGCACCCGCCGCTGACCGACATCCCGATCGGCACCTGGACCTCGGCCGCCGTTCTCGACGCAATCCCGGGCACCGGCAAGGCCGCCACCACCCTGATCGCCGCCGGCTGCGTCGGCTACGTCCCGACCATCCTGGCCGGCTGGGCCGACTGGGCCGAGCTCACCGAACGGCAGCAACGGGTCGGCCTGGTGCACGCCGCGAGCGGCGCGGTCGCCTTCACCTGCTACGTCGCGTCGCTGTCGGCTCGCGCGCGCGGCCGGCGGCTCCGCGGCAAGGCCTGGGCGTACGCCGGCTTCGCGATGGTGACCGCGACCGGCTACCTCGGCGGGCACCTGGCCTTCCGGCAGGCCGCCGGGGTCAACCATGCCGAAGCGGTCAACGAGGTGTTTCCCGACGGCTGGCACGGCATCGGCCGGCTCGACGACCTGCCGGACGCCGAGCTGGTGAAGCGATCGGTCGATGGCATCGGCCTGGTCGCGGTCCGGCGCGGCGGACACGTCGACGTCCTCGCCGATACCTGTTCCCACCTCGGTGCACCGCTCTCGGAGGGCACCTTCACCGCAAAGGACGGCCAGGGCTGCGTGGTCTGCCCGTGGCACGGTTCGACGTTCCGGCTCTCCGACGGCGGGGTCGTCCACGGTCCGGCCACCGCCCCGATGCCGCGATTCGAAACCCGGGTGGTCGACGGCGAGGTCGAGGTCAGGCTTCCCGGCGCCGAATAAGCGGCTCGACGCCGTTGACGACGTCGATGACCGGCTCGCCGGACACCGCTCGGCGGACGTTGCTGACGACGTTGCCGATCAGGCTGCTCATCGCCTCATTCGTCGCGGCCGCGGCGTGCGGGGAGAGCAGCAGGCGCTCCTCGGACCGCAGTGGTGAGTCGGCCGGGAGCGGCTCGGTCGAATAGACGTCGAGCGCGCCGCCGGCGATCGACCCGGACGTGATCGCGGCCAGCAACGCCTCCTCCGACAAGAGATCACCGCGCGCGGCGTTGATCACGAACGCGCCCGACGGCAGTGCGGCCAGCTCCGCGGCCCCGATCAGGCCGCGCGTCTCCGGGGTGAGCGCAATGACGACCACCAGCACCTGCGAGTGCCGCAGCAGCTCGTCGAACTCCATCCACCGCGCACCCCCGGCGTCCGCGGCGTCGCGGCGTGTGCGGCTCCAGTGCGCGACGTCGCAGCCCAACGCGACGAAGCGGCGTGCACACTCGCGCCCGATCGAGCCCATCCCGACGATCCCGACCCGGCGCCCGCTGAGCTCGCCGCCACCCCGCGGGGCGATCTCGAACTGGGGCCACCCGCCGGCCCGGATCTGCCGGTCGGCCCACGCCAGCGAGCGGGTCACCGCGAAGGTGGCCGCGACACACCACTCGGCCACGCTGCGGGTGTTGGCCTCGCCGGTGTTGGCCACCGGTACGCCGGCCGACCGGCAGGCGTCGAGATCGACGCAATCCACGCCCGAGCTCGGCTGCTGGACGAACGCCACCCGCGGCGCCGCCGCCAACAGTTCGGCCGAGACGTCCAAGTCATGGTTCCAGCTCCCCACCACGATCTCGGCCGGTGCCGCCACCGCCAGCACGCCGGCAGGGGTGCGCGCGGCCGGCACGACGACCCGCACCGGGAGCCCGGCGAACAGACTTTCGAACCCGGCCAGGTCGAGTGGCGCGAGCGCGAGCAGGGTCCAGGGTTCGGCCATAGCCGGATTCTGCCAGGTAACCCATCTGTAACATCCGTCTCTCTTGTCACATGCGTCACAAGCGGACTAGCGTGGCCGACCATGACCGTCTCCGGCCCGTTGGCGCGACGACTGATCGCCCCGGTCTGGCGGCGCCGCGCGATCGCCGTACCGGTGGCTCTCGCGGCCGTGTTGACCGGGTCGACCTCGGGCATCGCGCTGATCCGGGTGCACCCCGGCGACACGCTCTCCGCGATCGCCCTGCGCTACCACACGACCGTCGCTCGCCTGGTCGCGCTCAACCACCTCCCCGGCGACGGGGACCTGATCTACGCCGGCCAGGAGCTCAAGATCTCCGGTGCGGCAAGCTCCGCAGGCGCTCGAACCGTCTACCACCTGGTCGTTCCCGGCGACACCCTCGACGGGATCGCCGCCCGGTATCACGTCAACCCGATAACGATCGCGAAGCGCAACCACCTGCCTCGGTCGCTCATCGTCGTACTCGGGACCAGGCTGGCAATTCCCCAGCAGGGAAGCCAAAACCGGCCTTCGACCCCGCTCGGATCACTGGCCGACCGGCCGGAGCCTTCCCGCGACGGAGTCGCCGCGCTGATCCGCTCGACCTCCGCACGCTGGGGGCTCGATCCGTCCCTCGCACTCGCCGTCTCGTGGCAGGAGTCCGGCTGGAACATGCGCGAGATGTCGCCGGTCGGCGCAGTCGGCGCGATGCAGGTGATGCCGGCCACCGGCAGCTTCATCTCCGCGGACGTGGTGCACCGTTCGCTCGACCTCGGCAACGCGGGCGACAACGTCACCGCGGGTGTCGCCCTGCTCTCGATGCTCACCCACGAGGCCAGCTCCACCTCGCAGGCGGTCGCGGGCTACTACCAGGGGCTGCAGTCGGTGATCGACCACGGCATGTATCCGTCGACCAAGCAGTACGTCGCGGACGTGATGTCGCTGCGCCAGACGTATCGGTAATGGGCCGAAACCGGCGCCCGCCCGTACGGTCCGGCTTCACCGGACGGCTCCGATGCGCGACTTAGACTCGTGGTAATGGACACGACGCTGAGCGACCCGATGGTCGGTCGGCTGCTCGAAGGCCGATACGCCGTCGAGGCGTTCATCGCCCACGGCGGGATGGCATCTGTCTACCTCGCCACCGACACCCGGCTCGACCGCCGGGTCGCCGTCAAGGTCATGCACGCGCACCTGTCCGACGACCCGGAGACGGTCGCCCGGTTCGAGCGTGAAGCCCGCTCAGCGGCCCGGCTGTCCAACCCGGACGTGGTCGCGGTCTACGACCAGGGCACCGATTCGGGCCGGGCCTACCTCGTCATGGAGTTCGTGCCCGGCGCCAACCTGCGCGCCGTGGTCCGCGACCGGGGCCGGCTGACGCCCGGCGAGGCACTCGCGGTCATGGACCATGTGCTGTCCGCGCTCGCCGCGGCCCACGCCGCCGGACTCGTGCACCGCGACGTCAAGCCGGAGAACGTGCTGGTCACTGCGGACGGCCGGGTCAAGGTCGCCGACTTCGGGCTCGCCCGCGCGGTCGCCGGCACCACGGTCACAACTACCGGGTCGGTGCTGCTGGGCACCGCGGCGTACCTCGCCCCGGAGCAGTTCGAGCTCGGGCACGCCGATGCCCGCTCCGACGTCTACTCGGCCGGGATCATGCTCTTCGAGCTACTGACCGGGAGCACCCCGTTCGAGGCCGACAGTGCGTATGCGTTGCTGAAGAAGCACGCCAACCAGGACATCCCCGCGCCCAGCAGCCGGGTGCCCGGCATCCCGCCGCAGCTCGACGCGCTGGTCACCTGGGCGGCCTCACGCGACCCGCGCGAGCGGCCGGCGAACGCCGGCGAGTTCCACTCCTCGCTGGTCGACGTCCGCGACCGGCTCGGCCTGCACGACAGCGTGCCGGCCCTGCCGACGACGGCGACGACCCGGCTGGTGATGCCGCCCAACGGCGCCCGGCCGGACGACATGACGCGTCAGGTCGGCCGCGGGCGTCCCGGCCCACCGGTCGCTCCCCCGCGCAAGCGACCGCGGCGCCGCCGGCGCGGGCTCGTGGTCACCGCGCTCGTCGCTGTCCTCGCGTTGCTGGCCGGTCTCACCGGCTGGTGGTTCGCGGAGGGCCGGTACACCAGCGCGCCGAACGTCCTACACCTCAGCCGGACTGAGGCGGCCGCGAAGCTGAAGGCGGCCGGACTGCACGCGCGGTGGCTGCCGTCAATCCACTCTGCCGTGTTTCCGGCCGGCGAGGTGGCGAACGAGTCGCCGAACGGCCGGATCGTCCACGGCGGCACCGTGTCGCTCCAACTCTCCTCCGGTCCGGTCACCCACCCGGTGCCGTCCGTCCGGACCATGTCGGTGACCGAGGCCACCGCGACGCTCGCAGCCCAGCAGATCCAGGTCAGCGGGACCAACCCTCGCTACAACGCGCTGCCGAAGGGCGAGGTGATCGCGACCTTCCCGAAGGCCGGCGAGACGGTCGACGCCGGTTCGAGCGTCACGCTGATCGTCAGCCGCGGCCAGCAGATGGTCACCGTTCCACCGGACACCCAGATGTCCGCCGCCGATGCCCGGAGGGCGCTGAGAGCTGCGAACTTCCAGATCGACGCGAAGCAGGCCTTCAACAACACCGTCCAGCAGGGCGACGTGATCTCCTCCAACCCCAAGCCGGGGGCCCAGGCGGTGAAGGGCTCGACCGTCACGATCGTGATCTCCCGCGGGCCCAAGCTGTTCCCGGTGCCCAATGTGCGGGGCGACTCGCTCGCCGACGCGATCAAAGCGATCACCGAGGCCGGATTCCACGCCGATCCCAAGGAGTTCCTGCCCGGCGGCCCGGGCCAGGTCTTCGCCTACAGCCCGAGCAATCCGCAACCTCGTGGTACGACGATCGTCCTCAACTGGTACTAGTAGGCGGTGCCCCCGCGCAAGCCGTCGCCGATCGGCTGCCACATCCCGCTGTCCGGAAGCCCGTCCGGACTGACGTATGCGGAGCGGGCCGGCGCCGAGGCGATCCAGGTGTTCGCATCGAATCCCCGCGGCTGGGCGCAACCCAAACCGACCTTCACCGCTGACGCGACGTTCGCCGAACGCTGCGCCCAGCAACGGCTTCCGGTCTTCGTTCATGCGCCGTACCTGGTCAACCTCGCCTCGCCGACCGCTGTGACGAGAGCGCGATCGGTCGAGGCGATCCGGCACTCGGTGGCGCGCGGCGCACTGCTCGGCGCGCATGGTGTAGTGCTGCATGCCGGCGCGGCGATCGACTGCCGCGAATCGCGACCGCGGGCTCGCCGCGACCCGCGAGTTGCTGTTGCCGATCCTCGACTCGCTCGGCGACGACGACCCCGATCTGCTGATCGAACCGTCCGCGGGTGGCGGTCAGCCGATTGCGGCAACCGTCGACGACCTCGAGCCGCTTTTCGCCGCCCTTGAGTCCCACCCGCGGCTCGGTGTGTGCCTCGACACCTGTCACGCGTATCGCCGCCGGGCACGATCTCGCCGTACCCGGCGGGGTGCGCACGATGCTCAACGCGCTGGTTCGCGCGGTCGGCCGAGGACGGCTGAAACTGGTGCACGCCAACGATTCCAAGGACCGCCTGGGCTCCAAGCGGGATCGGCACGCGACGATCGGCGCAGGGCTGATCGGGGCGGACCCGTTTGCCGAGCTGTTCCGCCATCCGGCCACGCGTGGTGTGCCGGTCATCGTCGAGACGCCCGGGGGAATCGACGGTCAGGCCCGTGACATCGCCTTGCTCAAGGCGCTGCGCGACAGCTAGCCGAACGGGCTTCCCGACGGCGTTGATGCCTGGAGCGCGTAGATCAGCGCGACGACGTTGACCAACGCCGCGATCAGTGCAATGAGGAACGCCGCACCAACGACCGCCCGGACCCACTGCGGCTCGGTCGACTCCGGCGCTGGCTCGTCCGCGGCTGCGGCGTCGGTGTAACCCGCGAGAAGGCGGGTGGCGCCGGTGAGCGCCAGGCCCAGCGCGATCAACGCGATCACCAGCCGTACCCCGGCTGTGACTCGAAGCTGCACCAGGTTCGACGGATTGCGGCTGTGCGAGCCGAACAGGGCCGTGTCACCGATTTCGTCGGCCGCCTGAATGATGGTCAGCGAAGCGAACCCGAGTAGCAGTGACGCGATCGCGAGCGAGGGCGTCGACCACACCATCGACCAGAACAGCCGCCCGCGCGCGGAGCCGATCGGGTAGTCGCCGACCTCGTCGTCGTCGTACTCGTCGTCGCCGAGGTGCATCTCGATCAACGGTCACTCCCCCGGCTGGTAGGCAGGTCGCACGCGAAGGGTACGGCGAACCCCGACCCGCGCGATACCGCATCACCGAATGACAGCGGCGGTCCGGCTCGATCTTGGCTATGCCAGCGAGCAGGTGTAAGTGGGCGCCGGCGGCTGCATGCCGCCGCGCTTGCTGTCGTAGAACCAGACCTTGCCGGTCGCGGATGTGGCGGAGAGGCAAAAACCGGCTCCCCCGAACGCCTGCGGCACGACAGTCGGACTCCCCGGTGCATACATGGTCGGCGGGGAGGCCACGTACCCCTCCGTCTCGAGCTGGGCGATCGAGGTCGTGTACTCGTTGTGCAGCGTGAAGTACGTCTCCTCGCCGGTCGCCGCAAGGCGCAAGTCACTGCGAACGGCCTGGTCCGCCACGCTGAGGCGGATTCCGAGATCCGGGTCGAGGTACGGCTCCAGCGAGGTCGGCGCCGGCGTGGGACCGTTCTGCGCGCCGAGAACTTGCGAGAGGTCGATCGATGTGGCGCTCTGATGGCTGCGCTGGTGGTTGATGACGATGATGGCACCGATGGCCAAGGCGAGGAGCCCGACAACCGCGACGCCGACAGCCGTGCGACTCGCGACCGCTCCGCGTTGATAACGGGAACGGTCTCGCGTGTTTCTCCCAGTCGAGCGCTCGGGACCCATCTGACATGTATCGACGCGCCCTGTTGTGCCCTGTAGACATGCATTGCCGGCCGAGATCAGTTGGCTCGGCGCCGGGTAGCTATCCGTGCAGCTCAGACCGATACCGAAGGATGTACCTGTGGCGACCGCGCGGGAGCAACGTCTTGCCACCGTCGGGCTGGTCGCGGTCACGGCAGTCTGGGGCTCGACGTTCGTCATCGTGAAACATGCGGTGACCCGGATGCCGGTGATGGACTTCCTGGCCTGGCGGTTCGCCATCGCGGCGATCGCGATGGCTCTGGTCCGGCCACGGTCAGTGCTGAGCCTTGACGCAAAGGGTTGGCGAGCCGGCATCGCGCTTGGCCTGGCCCTGGGCGGCGGATACATCGCACAGACCGTCGGGCTCCAGCACACCCCGGCATCGATCTCGGGTTTCATCACCGGGCTCTTCGTCGTCTTCACCCCGCTGTGTGCTGCGGTGTTGCTGCGCCGCCGGCTCGACCGGATGACGCTGGCGGCGGTCGTCCTTGCGACCATCGGGCTCGGCTTCATCTCGTTGCACGGCTTCTCGATCGGCGGCGGCGAGGCGCTGACCCTGGTCTGCGCGCTTGCCTTCGGCCTGCACATCGTCGGTCTCGGCGAGTGGTCATCGTCGTACGAGTCGGCGGGTCTTGCCGTCGTGCAACTGACCACGGTTGCGGTGCTGTCGATCGTGATCGCCGCGCCCGAGCACGCTGGCGCCACCTCCGGATGCAGCCGTCTGGGGCGCGATCCTGCTGACCTCACTCGCAGCGACGACCCTGGCGTACCTGATCCAGACTTGGGCTCAGACCCATCTCGCGCCGACCCGGACCGCGGTGGTGCTGACGATGGAGCCGGTCTTCGCCGGGATCTTCGGCGTGACCCTCGGCGGGGACCACCTCGGGCCGCGGATCATCGTGGGCGCGGCACTCGTCCTCCTCGCCATGTACATGGTCGAGCTCTCCCCGAAGCAGGCCAAGGATGCGGCGATCGAACGGTTCGAGTAGCATGATCGTGTGACGCGCTGGTTCTTTTGCTATTACGCCAGGCCCGGGCTATCGCTCGGTCGGGTGGAGTAGCAGCGCGACTCCGCAACGACGAGCCCCGGGCGCACTCGCCCGGGGCTTTTTTCGTGCCGGTCCTTTTCGAGGAGACACGCAGCGATGGTGGTGGTCATGACATCGGAGGCAACAGCCGAGCAGCTGGACGCCGTGGTCCGCACGGTGCAGGGCGCGGGCGGCTCGGCGTTCGTCAGCCGCGGCGTGCACCGCACGATCGTGGGCCTGGTCGGCGACGTCGAGCAGTTCGAGACGCTGAACCTCGACGCTCTGCCCGGGGTCAGCAACGTCGTCCGGATCTCGGCCGCCTACAAGCTGGTCAGCCGGGAGAACCATCCCGAGACATCGACCGTGTCGGTCGACGGGGTGCCGATCGGGCCTGCGACCTTCACGCTGATTGCCGGGCCGTGCGCGGTCGAGACGCCGGAGCAGACTGTCGCAGCTGCCCGGATGGCGAAGTCCGCCGGTGCCGCCCTGTTGCGCGGCGGTGCGTTCAAGCCGCGCACGTCGCCGTACGCCTTCCAGGGTCTCGGCGAAGCCGGTCTGAGGATCCTCGCGGAAGCCAAGGCGGAGACCGGGCTGCCGATCGTCACCGAGGTCGTCGACGCGCAGGACGTCGACCTGGTCAGCGGGTACGCCGACATGCTTCAGATCGGCACCCGCAACATGCAGAACTTCGCGCTGCTGCAGGCCGCCGGCAGCGTCGGCAAGCCGGTCATGCTCAAGCGCGGCATGAACGCCACCATCGAGGAGTGGCTGATGGCGGCGGAATACATCGCGCAGCGCGGCAACCTCGACATCGTGCTGTGCGAACGCGGGATCCGCACCTTCGAGACCGCCTACCGCAACACCCTGGACATCAGCGCCGTGCCGCTGGTCCATTCGCTGTCACACCTGCCGGTGATCGTCGACCCGTCACATGCCGGCGGCCGGCGCGAGCTCGTCGTACCGCTCGCCCGCGCCGCGATTGCGGCCGGTGCCGACGCGGTCATGGTCGACCTGCACCCGGAGCCCGGCACCGCGCTATGTGACGGACCTCAGGCGCTCGTCGACGTCGACCTGCAGGCTCTCGCCGCCGCGGCCCGCGACTTGCCGCCGTTGGTCGGGAAGCGCCTGGTGACGGTGCCGTAGCCGCTAACCGGCGAGGGCCGGGCGGATCACGTCGAGCGCGCGCTCGATGCCGGCGTCGTCGACATCGAGATGCGTGACGAGCCGCACCCACTGCGACGCCATGCACGACACGAGCACGCCCTCCTCCTCGCAGACCGCCGCGAGGGTCACCGCATCGATCGGTACGCCGGACACATCAAGCATCACGATGTTGGTCTCGACCTCGTCCGGGTCGGCAACGCCGGGTGCCGCATCGGCAATGCCGGCCGCGAGCCGCTTCGCGCGTTCGTGGTCGTCGGCGAGCCGCTCGATGTGATGGGCGATCGCGTACCGGCCGGCCGCGGCAAGAATGCCGGCCTGCCGCATCGCGCCGCCGAGCCGATGCCGCAGGTCGCGCGCCGCCTCCAGCCGATCCGGGTCCTTCATCACGACCATCGAGCCGACCGGAGCGCCGAGACCCTTGCTCAGGCAGACCGACAGGGTGTCGAACAGGTCGCCGTACGTCGTCAGGGGCACGCCGGACGCGACGTGCGCGTTCCAGATCCGGGCGCCGTCGCAGTGCAGTGCGAGCCCGTGCGCGGCGGACAAGGCCCGCAGCTCGTGCAGGAGGGCGAACGAGTAGACCGCTCCCCCACCCCGGTTGTGGGTCTGCTCGACCGCCAGCGCCTTGGTGGGCACCGCGTGGAAGCCGACCGTCCGGATCTGCGGTTCGACCACCTCGGGAGTCAGGCGGCCGTTCGGCACCACCATCGTGCGGGTCTGGATCCCGCCCTGGGCCGCAAGACCGCCCGCCTCGTAGCTGACGATGTGCGCGTCCGCGTCGCAGAGCAGCTCATCGCCATGCCCGCAGAGCATCCGAAGCGCGACCTGGTTGCCCATCGTGCCGGTCGGCACGAACATCGCCGCGCCGTGCCCGAACAGCTCGGCCACCTCGGCCTCGAGAGCGTTGACGGACGGGTCCTCCGAGTAGACGTCGTCGCCGACCTCGGCCTCGGCCATGGCCCGCCGCATCGCCTCGGTCGGGCGCGTCACGGTGTCGCTGCGAAGGTCGACGATTGCCGGCACGGGCGCTGCCTCCAAGGATTGGGTACCGAGTCGCCCTAACCTATTCCGCGTGCCCCGCGACGTCGTCGCCCTCGTCTCCGCGGACGACTTCGTCAGCGCGGTGCGGGTCTATGCCGACCGGGTCAACGACCTGCTCCGCCGCAGCGGGGCGCCGGTGCTGGAAGCGATCGACGTCAGCGAGACCCAGGCCTTCGCCTTGCTCGATGCGGTCGTCACCGAGCCCGAGACCGTCATCGACCTCGCCGGCTGGTGGTTCGCCCGGGCGATCGAGCACGGCAGCATGGCCAACGCACCGGGCAGCCTGACCACGGTCGAGGAGCCGGCCAGCGTGCTCGCCGGCACCGGGGGCGAGGCGCAGATCAGGGCCGCCCTCGCCGGGCTGCCCGAGGGCGAGCGGGCCGCAGTGGTGCTGCGCGACGGCTACGACCTGCCGCCCCAGGCGGTCGGCGTCGCGCTTCGCCGGGGCACCGAGTCGGCCGCCGAGCTGACCGCGGCCGGGCGGCTGCACCTGGTCGCGGCGTACGACGGGGTCGCCGTGCCCGACCTGTCCGCACATGAGGGCCGGACCACGGTCGACCTGGTCTCGCTCAGCCGGATGGCCGAAGGGACCCTCGAAGCACCCCGGGCCGCGCCGCTGCGGCGCCACACCGCCCACTGCCCGGCCTGCGAGACCGTGATGGAGACCCTCGCCAAGGGCCGGCGGCTCGCGGCCGGCCTGCCGATCCGGGCCATGGACGACGACGCCCGCGAGGCGATGATCGGCCGGATCGCGACCCGGGCGGTCGCGGTCCTGCCCAGCCACGAGGCGGTCCTGCGGGCGGTCGACGAGGACCGCGACCCGGGACCCGCGGTCTCCCCGGTGTTCGCGGTGATCGTGCTGGTGCTCGCGCTGACCCTCGGGATCGCGATCGCGGTGATCATTCGCTAGACGCGGAACGCAGCCACCCCGGATCGGTCAGCCGCCGTGCAGCATCTCCGCGACCAGGAAGGCCAGCTCCAGCGACTGGCCGGTGTTCAGCCGCGGGTCGCACGCGGTCTCGTAGCGCCCGGCGAGATCGGTGTGGTCGATGTCGAGTGCGCCGCCGAGGCACTCGGTGACGTCCTCGCCGGTCAGCTCGACGTGGATCCCGCCCGGCGTCGTACCAAGGCCGCGGTGCACCTCGAAGAAGCCGCGCACCTCGTCGATCACGTCGTCGAAGCGCCGGGTCTTGTAGCCGCTCGGCGAGGAGATTGTGTTGCCGTGCATGGGATCGCAGATCCAGGTGACGGACACACCGGCGGCCGCGACCCCGGCGACCAGGTCCGGCAGGACCTCGCGAACCCGGTCGGCTCCCATCCGGGTGATGAAGCTCAACCGGCCCGGCAGCTGGTCCGGATCGAGCCGCCCGGCAAGTGCGATCGCCTCGTCCACTGACACACCCGGGCCCAGCTTCACCCCGATCGGGTTGGCGATCCGGCTCGCGAACTCGACATGCGCGCCGTCGATCGCCCGGGTGCGCTCGCCGATCCAGACCATGTGGCCGGAGCGGTCGTAGTCGGCGTCGCGGGTGTCGTCGTGCCGGGTCAAGGGACGTTCGTAGTCGAGCAGCAGCGCCTCGTGGCTGGCGAAGAACTCGACCCCGTGCATCGTCGCCTCATGGTCGAGGTCGACCCCGCAGGCCCGCATGAACGCCAGCGCCCGGTCGATGTCCTGAGCGAGTTGCTCGTAGCGCTCGCCGGCCGGCGAGGCGCGGACGAAGTCCTTGTTCCAGTCGTGCACCTGGTGCAGGTCGGCCAGCCCGCCGCGGGTGTGCTGCGCCAGCAGCGCGAGGGTCGTGGCGCTCGCGTGGTACGCCTGCAACATCCGGCGCGGATCCGGGATCCTCGCCTCGGGCGTTGCGGCCAGGTCGTTGACCGCATCCCCGCGGTACGACGGCAACCCGGTCAACGCCTCGATGTCGGTGCTCCTGGGCTTGGCGAACTGCCCACCCATCCGGCCGATCTTGACGATCGGCAACCCGGCGCCGTACGTCAGCACGACCGCCATCTGCAGGATCGTCCGCAGCTTGTCGCGCACCTGCGCGTCCACTACACCGGCGAAGGTTTCGGCGCAGTCACCGCCCTGCAACACGAACGCCTGGCCGCGGCCGGCCGCGGCCAGCCGCTCCCGCAGGACGTCACAGTCGGCCGGATCGACCAGGCCGGGCAGCACGGCGAGCTCCGCCCCGACGGCAGCAACCTCGGCCGGATCGGGCCAGTCCGGCTGCTGCGCAGCAATCGTCACCCGAAGAAGACCTCGACCTCTGCATAGCGCTCGGGTGAAACCGTCTTCAGCTCACTGGTCGCGTCGGCGAGCGGCACCCGGACGATCTCGGTGCCGCGGAGCGCGACCATCACGCCGCTGTCGCCCTCGTGAACCGCGTCGATTGCATGCAGGCCGAACCTGGTCGCGAGCACCCGGTCGTACGCGGTCGGCGTACCCCCTCGTTGCACGTGCCCGAGCACCGTGGCCCGGGCTTCCTTACCGGTGCGGGCCTCGATCTCCGCAGCGAGCATCGACCCGATCCCCCCGAGCCGCACATGACCGAAGGCGTCGACGCCCTGGTCCTGCAGCGCCATCGTGCCGGCCGCGGGCACCGCGCCTTCGGCCACGACGACGATCGGCGAGTAGTGCGAGGCGAACCGGTGCTCGATGAAGGCACAGACCTGGTCGATGTCGAACGGCCGCTCGGGGATCAGAATGACGTTCGCCCCGCCGGCCAGGCCCGAGTGCAACGCGATCCAGCCCGCGTGCCGGCCCATCACCTCGACGATCAGCACCCGGTGGTGCGACTCCGCGGTCGTGTGCAAGCGGTCGATCGCGTCGACCGCGATCTGCACCGCGGTGTCGAAGCCGAAGGTGTAGTCGGTGGCGCTGAGGTCGTTGTCGATGGTCTTCGGTACGCCGACCACCCGCAGCCCTTCGGCGGCCAGGACGGTCGCGACGCCGAGGGTGTCCTCACCGCCGATCGCGATCAGCGCGTCGACCTCAAGCGACCGAAGGTTGGCGCGGATCGCCTCGATGCCGCCGTCGACCTTCAGCGGGTTGGTGCGAGACGAGCCGAGGATGGTGCCGCCGCGAGGCAGGATGCCGCGGGTCGCCGAGACGTCGAGCGGCATTGTCAGGCCCTCGAGCGGGCCCTTCCAGCCGTCGCGGAAGCCCAGGAACGAGTGGCCGTAGGTCTCCGTGCCCTTGCGCACCGCGGCCCGGATCACCGCATTGAGCCCTGGACAGTCGCCACCGCCGGTCAGCACACCGATTCGCACGACGCGAGCCTAGTGCCCCGGGTTCGAGGTCCCTTGGCACGATGCGGCGCGCGGTCGGGCCGGACTAATACCCTGCGGCATGACCTTCTCGATCGCGGCCACCGACGGCACCTCGTGGGGGGTGGCCGTTGCATCCAAGTTCCTGGCGGTGGGATCGGCGGTGCCGGCCGCCCGAGCGGGCGTCGGCGCGATCGCCACCCAGTCCTTCGCCAACCTCGCCTACCGGCCGCAGGGCCTGTCCCACCTCGAGCAGGGCCTGAGCGCCCAGCAGACCCTCGACGCACTCACCGCCGCGGACGAGTTGCGCGAGCAGCGCCAGGCCGGCATCGTCGACGGCGAGGGCCGGGCCGCGACGTTCACCGGCGACGGCTGCCACCCGTGGGCCGGTGGCGTTACCGGCGCCGGCTACGCGATCCAGGGCAACATCCTGACCGGGCCCGAAGTGGTCGACGAGATGGCGAAGGCCTGGCTGGCCAGCGATCCAGCCGCCCCGCTCGCCCGCCGGCTGATGGCCGCGCTGGCTGCCGGTGACGACGCCGGCGGCGACCGCCGCGGCCGGCAGAGCACTGCCCTGCTGGTCGCCCGGGCCGACAGCGGGTACGGCGCGACCTCGGACATCCACGTCGACCTGCGGGTCGACGACGCGGAGCGGCCGGTGCCGGAGCTGAATCGACTGCTCGACCTGCACGAGCTGCTGTTCTCCAAGGCCGACACCGAGGACCTGCTCGTGGTCACCGACGAGATCGCCCGGGAGGTGAGCGGGCTGCTGACCACGCTCGGCCATCCCCCGGCCGGTGACGACGTGGCATCGATCGGGCTCGCGCTGTGGGACTGGGCCGGCATCGAGAACCTCGAGGACCGCCTCGTATCCGAGCCGAAGATCGACCCGGTCGTGCTCCAGGTGCTGCGGGACAAGGCAGCCGCAGCAAGCCAATGAGCGAGTACCGAAGCGAAGCGAAGGTGGCTCGCCCCCATGACGTCGGCGTCACCGCACTGGTGCACCCGTTGTGGGTGCACCAGTGAGCATCCTGGCCATCGACGCCGGCACGACCGGCGTCACCGCGCTGATCGTCACCGAGACCGGCGAGGTCGCCGCGCGCGGCTACCAGGAGTTCGCCCAGCACTTCCCGCAGCCCGGCCTGGTCGAGCACGAACCCGAGGAGATCTGGCAGGCCACCCTCGCGGCCTGCCGCAGCGCGCTGGCCACCGGCCCCGCACCCGAAGCGGTCGGCATCACCAACCAGCGCGAGACCGCGGTGCTCTGGGACCGCCAGACCCTCGCCGCCCCCCGCCGCGCGATCGTGTGGCAGGACCGGCGTACGACCGCGATCTGTGGCCGGCTACGCGACGCCGGGCACGAGCCGCGGGTCGCCGAACTGACCGGCCTGCGGCTCGACCCGTACTTCACCGGCACGAAGCTGACCTGGCTGGCGGAGAACGACCCGACAAGCTGGGCCGGCGTCACCTCCGGCCAGGTCGCGGTCGGCACGGTTGACGCCTACTTGGTCGCCCGGTTGACCGGCGGGGCGGTCCACGCGACCGACCCCAGCAACGCCAGCCGCACGCTGTTGTTCGACATCCGAGCCGGTGAGTGGAGCGAGGAGCTGTGCGACCTGCTGGCGGTGCCGCGAGCCGCACTGCCAGAGGTACGACGATCGAGCGGCGACTTCGGCCGGACCGACCCGGGCGCGTTCCTCGGTCTCGACCTGCCGATCGCCGGCGTGGCCGGCGACCAGCAGGCGGCGTTGTTCGGCCAAGCCTGTTTCGGCGACGGCGATAGCAAGTGCACGTACGGCACCGGTTCGTTCGTCCTGGTCAACACCGGCGGCACCGCCGTGCGCTCGGACGCCGGCCTGCTGACAACGGTGGCCTGGGACATCGGCCACGGCCTGGTCTATGCCCTCGAGGGCGCGGTGTTCGTCACCGGCTCGGCGATTCAGTGGCTTCGCGATGGGCTCGGGATCATCAGCAATGCGAGCGAGTCCGAGGCGGTTGCCGGGTCGGTCGAGGACTCGGGCGGAGTCGTGTTCGTGCCCGCGCTCACCGGGCTCGGCGCCCCGCACTGGGATCCCGACGCGCGCGGCATGATCATCGGGATCACCCGCGGCACCACGCGCGCGCATGTCGTCCGAGCAACGCTCGAAGCGATCGCGTTCGAGGTGCGGGACGTGGTCGACGTGATGACGCGTGACGCCGGGATCGGAGTACCGGAGCTGTCCGTCGACGGTGGCGCGGCCGCTAACAACCTGCTCTGTCAAATGCAGGCGACCCAGCTGCAGGTGCCGGTGCGGCGGCCGCAGGTGGCCGAGACCACCGGGCTCGGCGCCGCATTCCTGGCCGGGCTCGCGGTCGGTACCTGGTCATCGACCGACGAGCTGCGTGACACCTGGCGGCTCGACCGCCGATTCGAGCCGGGACAACGAAACGACGCCGACTACGACCGCTGGCTCACCGCGCTCCGCAAGCTCCGCGCCTAACCCAGCGCGCGCGCCAAGCAATGTCACATTGCCCCGCCGAAGCTGGGGGTGCTGTCACATTGCCCCCACGAAGTGCGGGGCAATGTGACATTGCTTGGCAGGGGGTTAGCTGGCTTTGCGCTCGGTTTCGTACGGCGCATCCGCGACGAGTGCCTCGCTGGCCGCCGCGCGCGCATCGGCGATGTCTTCCTTGGCCTTGGTCGCGTACTGGTCGACGTACTCCTGCCCGGACAGCAACATCAGCTCGTACATGATCTCGTCGGTGATCGACCGCAAGACGAAGCGGTCACCCTCCATCCCGGCGTAGCGGGAGAAGTCGAGCGGCTTGCCGATCCGGATGCCGGCCCGCATGACCCGCGGGATGAGCTGACCGGGGGGCTGGATCTCGAAGGTGTTGATCATCGCCACCGGGATCACCGGCACGCCCGCTTCCAACGCCATCCGGGCAATGCCGGTCTTGCCGCGGTAGAGCCGGCCGTCGGGCGAGCGGGTGCCCTCCGGATAGATCCCGAGCAACTCACCGCGCTTGAGGATCTTGACGCCGGCCTCGAGCGCCGCCTCGCTTGCCCGCCCGCCGGACCGGTCGACCGGGACCTGGTTGATGCCCTTGAAGAACGCGGCCGTGAGCCGGCCCTTGATCCCTCGACCGGTGAAGTAGTCGCCCTTGGCCAGGAAAGTCAGCCGGCGCTGCATCTCCATCGGCAGGAAGATCGAGTCCGAGAACGACAGGTGGTTGCTGGCAAGAATCGCACCGCCCTGCTCCGGGATGTTGTCCATCCCCTCGACCCAGGGGCGGAAGATGGTCCGGAGGATCGGTCCGAGCGCGATGTGCTTCAGGAACCAGTACAACACCCGGCTCGACCTCCTCTCTGCCTCCCGCTGAATCCCGCCTGTGGCTCCCTGCCTGCCTCGATCCTAGTGTCCAGTCTGCGAAGTTGCTTGCCTCGATGTGGTGACCGGGTGGGCGCTTGCCCGGACGTCCGGTCGGCCCCGCGTGGCACCATCAAGGGGTGACGATTGCCGCCTCAGCCGACGCCGAGCCCTACGCCGCGGCAGGCGGGCCGGTCGGCGCGGTGCTCTGCCACGGCTTCACCGGGATGCCCGGCAGCATGCGGCCGTGGGCCGAGGCCCTCGGCGAGGCCGGCCACACCGTCCGGGTGCCGCTCCTGCCCGGCCACGGCACCCGCTGGCAGGACGCCAACCAGGTCGGCTGGCAGGACTGGTACGCCGAGCTCGAACGCGCCTTCGACGAGACCAGGGCTCAGTGCAGCCAGACCTTCGTCATGGGCCTGTCGATGGGCGGGACGCTCGTGATGCGGCTGGCCGAGCAGCGCGGCGCGGACGTCGCCGGCCTGATCGTGGTCAACGGCTCTCTGTTCACGACCCGCAAGGACGCCAAGCTGCTCCCGGTGCTGCGCCACCTCCTGCCGTCGCTACCGCCGATCGCGAGCGACATCAAGGCGCCGGGAGTGACCGAGCCGGCGTACGACCGGCTGCCGGTCAAGGCGGCCTGGCAGCTGTCGAAGCTGTGGGAGCTGACCAACGCCGACCTCGGCGCGATCACCCAGCCGCTGCTGGTCATGACCAGCCGCGAGGACCATGTCGTCGAGACCGCCAACTCCGAGCGGCTGATGTCCGCCGCGGGCTCGGCCGACAAGCGCCAGGTCTGGCTCGAGGACAGCTATCACGTCGCGACCCTCGACAACGACCTGCCGGTCATCATCAAGGAGTCGCTCGCGTTCATCGAGGCGCATCGAGCGGACGCCGGGCGCTAGGAGGCGGTCGTGGTCGAGCCGGGTCAGGGCCCCCGTTCGGGGGCGCGCGACAACGGCCTTCGCTGCGCCGGATACGTGGCCGTCGGCGATCTCGACCCGCGGGTGGCCGACGAGCTGCTGGAGTCGCTGCGGACCGAAGGCATCGCGGCGTACGTCTCGCCGACGCCCGGCGCACCCAGCGACCGCCTGTACGCCGACTCGACCCAGGCCGCGCGCGCCCACGAGCTGCTCGCCGCGGCGCCCGACCCCGCGATGCCGGCGACCGGGGCCGGCCCCGACAACGAGATCGACTTCGAGTCCGAGTGGCGACACCTGGTCGGCACATTGCAGGCCGGCGACCCGGCCACCTCGGTCCCGCTCAGCGCCGCGTCGTTCGCCACCCCGCCGGAGCTCGACGAGCACTTCGTCCCGCCGCCCCCACCTCCGCTGCCCAGGCTCCGCCGGGTCACGGTGGCGTCGCTGCTGTCGATCCTCGGTGGGCTGATCCTGATCGTGACCAACCTCGATGGCGGTGCCCTGATCTGGCTCGCGATCCTCGCCATCCTCGGTGGCGGTGCCGCGCTGGTCTACCACGTCAAGGAAGGCCCGCCGAACGACTCCGGCTGGGACGACGGCGCGGTCGTCTAGTGCCCCATCAACCAACGTGGGCCGTCGTGAGCGGCGTCCAGATGGATGAGCGGCAAGGCCGAGGAGGTCGCGATGGCAGCGCCATCGGGGCCGACGAGAACGCCGCCGGTCGCCGCCTGGGTGTCGCGCAACAGGCCGAACGTCGGTTGATGGGGCATTAGCCACCGACGATCTACAGTCTGAGCCGTGCAGTTCACCGAAACCGTGGAGATCAGCGGCCACCTGATGGACTCCGGCGTCCTCGCGCGGGTCCTCGACGACGTCCTCGAGTACGGCGGTGACTACACGGTCGAGCGGATCGACCTCGGCAAGGCACACGAGGACGAGTCGCACGCGGTGATCCTCGTCGGCGCCAACAACGACGAGCAGCTCAGCCGGATCCTGATGCGACTACAGGTGCACGGCGTCAACCAGGTCGACCCGGGCGAGGCGGCCACCCGGATCGCGCCGGCCGACGGGGTGTTCCCGGAGGACTTCTACTCGACCACCAACCTCGAGACCGTGGTCCGCCTCGGCGGCCAGTGGGTGCCGGTCGAACAACCCGAGATGGACTGCGGCCTGATCGTCGATGCCGGCCGGGTGCGAACCGTGCCGGTCAGCGACGTACGCGAGGGCGACCTGATCGTGTGCGGCGCGAGCGGGGTCCGCGTCGTACTCCCGTCGCATCAGCACAAGAAGTTCGACGGCGACTTCGGGTTCATGAGCTCGATCGTGTCGAGTGAGAAGCCGCAGGCCGTATTGGTGCGCCAGATCGCCGACCGGATGCGCGAGGTCAAGGGCGACGGCGGCCGGATCCTCTGGGTCGCCGGCCCGGCTGTCGTGCACACCGGCGCGTCGATCCCGATGGTGTCGCTGGTCGACCACGGCTGGGTCGACGTGCTGTTCAGCGGCAACGCGCTGGCGACCCACGACATCGAATCCTCGCTGTTCGGCACCTCACTAGGGGTCGACCTCGACGCCGCTGTCGGTGTCACGCACGGCCATGAGCACCACATCCGCGCGATCAATGAGATCCGCGCGGCCGGCTCGATCAAGGCAGCGGTCGACAATGGCGTCCTCACCAGCGGGGTCATGCACGCGATGGTGACCGCCGGCCGCCCGTTCGTACTGGTCGGCTCGGTCCGCGACGACGGGCCGCTCCCCGACGTCTACACCGACGTGATCGAAGGGCAGCGCGCGATGCGGGCCCAGCTGCCCGGCGTCGGATTCGCGATCATGGTCGCCACGATGTTGCACTCGATCGGGACCGGCAACATCCTGCCCGCCTCGGTACCGCTGGTTGCGGTCGACATCAACCCGGCCACCGTGACGAAGCTCGCCGACCGCGGCAGCGCGCAGGCGATCGGGATCGTGACGGACATCGGCTTGTTTCTCGAACAGCTCGCCCGCGAGCTCGTGCCGGACTACCGAAGGCCGTAGGGAACCGCTAGGAGGGTTTCAGCGGCTGGCTGAGCACCGCAACGACCGGCCGATGGTCGCTGGCGGCGGTGATGCCGGGCGCGTCCACCACCTCGCAGCTCACCACGTGCAGCGCCGAGCTTGCGAAGATGGCGTCGAGGCGGCGCCGCGGCGAGGCGGCCGGCGAGGTCAGCCCGGCGCCCGAACCGGCCACGACGAAGCAGTCCTGCAGCCAGGTCGACAGGTCGCTGAAGAGCACTCCCCCGGGGTCCTCGTTGATGTCGCCGCCCACCACCAGCGGCGCGACCGCCATCGCCGACAGTGCGGAGTCGATCGCCGGCAGGTGTCGCTGTCGCTCGCTCGGATCGGTGCTCATATGCACCGACAGCACCTCCCACTGCGCGCCGTCGCAACGTACCGTCGCGCCTGCGATTGCGCGCTGATGGTGCCGAGATGTCTTGGGTAGCAACGAAAACGAGGTCCGAAGTACGTCGACCCGTAGCGCGGTCAGCACGCAAAGCCCGCCCGGCCGGTCGGCGGTCGCGACGACCAGGCCGCAACGGCGAGCCAGCGCGGCCCGCTTGGACCGCCAGCGAAGAAACCTCGGTGCCTCCTGCACGAGCACGACATCCGGGGCGCATGACCGGACCACCGTGGCGAGTGCCTCCACATCGTCGCGGAGCGACCGGACGTTGTACGTCATCACCCGAAGCTCGGCGGTCTCAGCCATCCGCACTCCGATCGGCCTCGAAGATGGTGCCGGCGTCGCCGAACACGACCTCACGTGTCTCAGCGAGCGAGCCGATGACCGCGCGCCGGCCGCCGCCGCTGACGAAGTTGACGCAGGCCCGCACCTTCGGCCCCATCGAGCCCTCTGGGAACTCGCCCTCGGCGAGGAGCTCGCGCGCCTCCGCCACCGACAGCCGGGTCAGCTCGCGCGCCGCGGCAGTGCCGAACTGCACCTGCACTCGTGGCACCTCGGTCAGGATGACCAGCTGGTCGGCCTCGACGAGCAAGGCGAGCCGGGCCGCGGTCAGGTCCTTGTCGATCACGGCCTCGACGCCGTGCAGCTCGTCGCCGACCTCGACCACCGGCACTCCGCCGCCACCGGCCGCCACGACGACATGCCCGGCGTCGATGATCTGGCGGAGCGGCTCTGCCTCGACGATCCGCTGCGGTCGTGGTGAGGCGACCGCGCGCCGCCACCGGCCGTCCGGCATCGCCCGGAAGACATAGCCGGTCTCGTGCGCGATCCGCCGGGCCTCGGCCCGGTCGTACGTCGGTCCGACCGGCTTGGTGGGGCGCCGGAAGGCCGGGTCGCGGCCGTCGACGACGACCTGCGTGACCAGGCACAACGCCCGGGTCTCGATCCCGCGGCGCGACATCGCGCTGTCGAGGGTCTGCGCGAGCAGGTAGCCGATCTGGCCCTGGCTCTGGGCGCCGCAGACGTCCATCGGCATCGGCGGCACCTGGGCGGCGGCGTACTCCTGTTGAAGCAGGATCCGCCCGACCTGGGGGCCGTTGCCGTGCGTGATCACCAGGCTCACGCCGTGCTCGACCAGGTCGGCGAGCGACTCCGCGGTCGTGGCAAGGGCAGCCCGGATCTCCCGCACGTCGCCGGTACCGCCGGACGGGCTCAGCGCGTTGCCGCCGAGCGCGACGACCACTCGGGTCGCTGCCGGCCCGGCCGGGCGCGCCATCAGAGCCGGCGGGCCAGATCGGCCGCGCCGATGAGGCCCGCCTGCGCCCCGAGCTGGGCCGGGACAACATCCGCCAACGGCCGGTAGCCCCGGCCGCTCAGGACCGCCGCGTACGACTCGCGCCCGGCGACCAGGAGCAGGTCGCCGGCCTCGGCAACCCCTCCGCCGATGACGAACCGGCCGGGATCGATCAACGCGGCCAGATCGGCCAGACCCTGCCCGAGCCAGCGTCCGATCTCGTCGAAGCAGTCCACCGCGGCCGGATCGCCCTCCTGCGCGGCCTTGGTGACCACCGGGCCGTCGATGTTGGCCACGTCGCCATGGGCGAGCTCGAGCAGCCGGGCTGCATCGGCCGGCCGCTCCTGCGCCACCTCGCGCGCGGCCCGGACCAGGGCAGTACCGCTGCAATACTGCTCGAGACAGCCGCGATTGCCGCAGCCGCACAGCCGGCCACCCGGCACCACCCGCATGTGCCCGGGCTCACCCGCCATCCCGAACCGGCCGCGATACAGCGCGCCGTCGATCACGATCCCGGCACCGATCCCGGTGCCGATCGTCAGGACCATGACATCGGGCTCCTGGTCGCCGGCCCCGAAGCGGAACTCGCCCCAGGCGGCCGCGTTCGCGTCGTTCTCGACCACCACCGGCAGGTCGAGCCGGCTGCTGATGTCGGCGCGAATCGGGGTGTCCCGCCAGGCCAGGTTCGCGGCGAAGACCACGGTCGACCGAGCCGCATCGACGAAGCCGGCCGCCCCGATCCCGACCGCGGCGACCTTGTGGTCGGCACGCAGCTGGCCGACGATCTCGACCACCACGTCGACGATGTGGCCCGGATCTCGGCTCGGAGTACGACGGCGAACCACGGCCAGCACCTGCCCGGCCTCGTCCACGACCCCGGCCGCCACCTTGGTGCCGCCGATGTCGATGCCGATCGCCAGGCTCATCGCGGCATCGTCGCTTCGCTCCGGTACTCGCTCACGTGGCCAGGCCCGTGTCGACGTGCAGGTCGTCGAGGTCGTCGAGGTCGTCGAGGTCGACCCGCTCGACCCCGCTCGTGCGCGCGCTGCCGTGGTCATGTCGCTCGACGATCGTCCGCAGCGCCGCGAGCATCGACGCCGACGCTTCCGCCAGATGCCCGAACGTTTCCGGCTGGGTCCGGCGGACCAGCGCGAGCAGCTGGCAGATCGGGCAGATCTGACATTCCTTGCTGCCGCCGATCGACGGCGCCCGGACGTCACCGACCGCGCCGCGGGCCCACTCGCCGATTGCCTCGACCAGCCGGGCCGCCTCTTCCGCCAGCGGGCCCGGAGGAGTGGTGGTCACGAGCGCACCCAAGCGTCTGGATCGACCCGGAACCGCACCCGTAACCGCCCGTCGCGCAATGCCGCCCCGTCCACGACGCAGCGCTGCAGCGCGCTCGGCAGCGCGAGCGCCCGGCGATGGGCGCCGACCGTGAGCACCAGGTCATCGCCCTTGCGGACCAGCTCGACGTCGCGCCGCTCGGCGTGCGGCAGCGACACCGACAGGACGTACTCGTCGGTCGCGACCCGCTCGACAATCAGCGGCTCGGGCGTCGTCGACACCGCCAGCGGGTCGCTTTCGCCGTACGTCGCGACCGCGAGTTCGGCGAGCGCGTCCAGGCCGACCGGCTCGGCCGCGGCGTACGACGCCGACCAGATCGGCAGACCGGGGAATCCGACCCGCACCGCCTCCAGTTGGGTGCGCTGAGCGGCCACCCAGCCGGCCCGCCACGGGTCGTCGCTGTCGAGCGGGAAGACCCGGTTGGCGACCACGCCGTCGACCCGGTAGCCGTACAACGACAGCGAAGTCAGGGTGCGCCGCGCCTCGGCCACCACGACCGACTCCGGCGTGAGAACGAGCCGGACCGAGGTCACGGCGGGATCGACCAGCAGGTCGCGGACCTCGGTGAGCTCGCTCGAGAGCCGATCAACCGCCGCGAAGACCGCGTCGGGCGGCAGCGGCAGCCCGACCAGATGCGACAGCACCGGGCGCAGGTTTCGCAGGACCCGCCGCTCGGGCGGGAACATCCGCTGCATCCACCACTGCAGGGCCTCCGGCAGCGCGAGCAGCCGCAAGGTCTCGCCGGTCGGCGCGCAGTCGACGATCACGGTGTCCCACCGCCCGCCGGCGACCTGGGCCCGCAGCTCCAGGAGGGCGAGCACCTCTTCCGCGCCCGGAAGAACGGTCAGCTCCTCGGCCTCGAGCGGGTCGACCCCGCCCTGCTCGAGCACGCCGCGCAGGTAGTGCTGGACATCGCGCCAGCTCGCCTCGAACGCCCGCTGCGCATCGACCTGCTGGCCGTAGAGCCCGGTGTCGATCTCGGTGGGGGTTCCGGCCAGGTCGACCCCGAACGCATCGGCCAGCGAATGAGCGGGATCGGTCGAGAGCACCAGCGTCTTGCTGCCGCGGGCAGCGGCGAACACAGCGGTGGCCGCCGCCGCCGTCGTCTTGCCGACGCCGCCCTTCCCCGTGAACAGCAGGATGCGCATCGGGTCAGGCTATGTGTTGGGCGGTCGCGACGTACGCACCATCCCGGTTCAACCCCCGCCGGCTTCCACGCGCTTCTTGAGACCCTTGAGCGCGGTGTCGATGATGGCGCGCTCCGCTTTGCGCTTGAACATGCCCAGCATCGGCACCGCGAGGTCGACCGCCAGCTCGTAGGTGACCTCGGTGCCGCCGCCGGTCTCGCGCAGCTGATAGTTGCCGACCTGGGCCTTGAGCGCCCGGCCGCTGACCAGGTGCCAATCGACCCGGTCGTCGCCGTCCCAGTCGTAGGCGAGGGTGTAGGTGTCCTTGAGGATCCCGGCATCGAGGGTGAAGGTCGCCGTGGCGGCTCGGCCGTCGTCGCCGACCTCGTTGACGTTCACCGCCTTGATCGCGGTGGACCACTCCGGATACACGGGCAGGTCGGCGATGACGGCCATGACGGCCTGCTTGTCCGCCTGGATCATGATGCTCGCACTGGCCTTGTCGACCACGGCAACCTCCTCGTCGAGCGGAGACTAACGCCCCTCGTCACCAGGTGAGGACGTACGGCGTACCCCGACCCCGGAAGTGACCGACGTTCACGCACTCGGTCCGGCCGATCCGGGTCCGGCGCGACAGCGGGTTGTGGACGTGCCCGAACAGCACAATTCCCGGCTGGGTGTCGCGGATCGCATCCAGGATCGCGACGCTGCCGCGCTCCAGCCGGCGGCCGCCGACGTCGTAGAGCAGATCGGGGACATCGGGCGGGATGTGGCAGCACAGCACGTCGACCGCCCCGACTGCAGCGACCTTGGCGGCGTACTCCTCTTCAGTGATCTCGAACGGCGTGCGCATCGGCGTCTGCAGGCCGCCGCCGACGAAACCGAAGCTGCGGCCGCCGATCTCCGCGGTCTGTCCGTCGAGGATCTGCACCCCCGGCTTGGCGAAGTCCGGCCACATCGCCGGGATGTCGACGTTGCCGTAGGTGACGTACGCCGGGGTCGGCATCGCCGCGAACAACTCGGCGTACTGCTTGCGCACCGCCGCCTCGATCGCGGCCCGCCGGTCGCCGACCCGATCCCACAGCCCGCGCGAGAACGTCCGCGCTTCGTCGTACCGGCGCTGCGTGCGCAGGTCGATCAGGGTGGCCGCCGCCTCGGCACCGAACAGGTCGGCGAAGATCCCGACCCCGACGTCGTCGTAGTCGAGGAACAGCACGAGGTCGCCGAGGCAGATCAGCGCGTCGGCACCGTCGCCGGCCCGGGCCAGGGCGTCACTTCGCCCATGGACGTCGGAGACGACGTGGACCCGCATTCCGGCAGCCTACGAACGCCCGGTCGTGCCCCACCAATGGGCCATGCGTGGGGCTATGACCCCACCGATGGGCCACGCGTGTGGCCAGAGCCCCACCAATGGGCCATGCGTGGGGCTATGACCCCACCGATGGGCCACGCGTGTGGCTAGAAGACGTGGCCGAAGATCGTGGCGATCACGACCAGCAGGATCATGACGGCGACCGCGATGCCGAAGCCCACCATCAACCGCTGCGTCCGCGACATCCGTCCGATATCGCCCACCATGGGCAACCGGGTCGACGCGGTCGTCGTCGCGCCGGCAAGGAAGCCGGCGCCGCAGGCCGGGCAGGAGTCAAAAGAGAGCGGGACCTGCTCACCGCAGGCCAGGCAGGGCCATTTCGCCTCGGCCGGATCGGCCGGGTCGGCCGCACCCTCCTTGGCCTCGGCCACGGGCCCCGGTTCGTCGGGCTCGGGCCGATCGAGCAGGCCGGCGTGGTCCGAACCAGCCGGGCTGGGCAGCGGCGAGCCGTTCCGGGCCGCCATCGCCATCGGCACGTGGGCCTCGTCGGGGGTCGGGGCGACCGGTGCCACGACACGCTCGCGCACAGGCGCAGGCTCACGCAGGTCGGCATAGCACAGCGAGCACCACTGCGCCTCACTCGTCACAGCAGCACCGCATGCGCGACATCGAAGATCGCTCACCTAGCAATCCTCGGCAGGTCCGCCGCTGGACTGAATGGCCGATCTCGGCCTGGATCGAACGGGTGAGCCGGCCTCAGAGTTCCCCTTACGCTGAGGGGATATCGCGACTAGTGTCCTGCTTGGCGCCGGCGGAGCCCCGACAGGGGCGCTTCGATCAGCCGGAGCCAGATCGAGGGGCGGCGTGGCTGAGTTCTCGGTAGCAGCGGAGTTCGAGATTCCGGGCGACGCCAACCTGACCGACACGGTGGTCGCGCGGGCCGCCGAACAGCCCGGCCAGGTGATCTTCGACCGCAAGATCGACGGCGCCTGGCAGCCGGTGACGGCCAAGCAGTTCGCCGACGAGGTGATCTCGGTTGCCGCCGGGCTGATCGCGTCGGGCATCCAGCCGAACGAGCGGGTCTGCATCATGTCCAGCACCCGCTACGAGTGGACCGTGCTCGACTACGCGATCTGGACCGCGGGCGCGGTCCCGGTGCCGATCTACGAGACCTCCTCCTCCGAGCAGATCCAGTGGATCGTCTCGGACTCCGGCGCGGTCGCGATCTTCTGTGAGGGGGACTCCCACCGCAAAAGCTATGACGAGGTCAGCGGCTCGCTCAGCAACGTTCGCAACGTCTGGAGCATCGACGGCGGGTCGATCGACGAGCTGGTCGCGGCCGGCAAAGGGATCAGCTACGACGAGATCGAGCAACGCCGGCGCACCCTCACGCCGGCCAGCCTGGCGACGATCATCTACACCTCGGGAACGACCGGGCGACCCAAGGGTTGCGAGCTCACCCACTACAACTTCCTGTTCGACGCGACCTCGACGGTCGAAGGCCTCGACGAGCTGTTCGGTGAGGACCAGTCGACGCTGCTCTTCCTGCCGCTCGCCCATGTCTTCGCCCGGGTGATCGAGATCGGGTGTGTGCAAACCGGCGTACGGATGGGGCACACCGCGGACATCAAGAACCTGATGCCGGACCTCGCCGCGTTCAAGCCGACCTTCGTACTGTCGGTGCCGCGGGTGTTCGAGAAGGTCTACAACACCGCGAAGCAGCGCGCGCACGCCGACGGCAAGGGCAAGGTCTTCGACCTCGCCGAGAACGTGGCGATCGAGTACAGCAAGGCGCTCGACGGGGGCGTGCTGAAGCGGTCCATGTACGAGGTGCCGCACCGGATCTTCGACAAGCTGGTGTACGCCAAGCTGCGGGCCGCGCTCGGCGGCGAGACGCGCGGCGCGATCTCCGGCGGTGCTCCACTCGGCGCCCGGCTCGGGCACTTCTTCCGCGGCTGCGGCATCCCGATCTACGAGGGCTACGGGCTGACCGAGACGACCGCGGGCGCGACGGTCAACCGCCCGGACGCGATGAAGGTCGGCTCGGTCGGCCGGCCGATCCCGGGCTGCACGGTCCGGATCGCCGATGACGGCGAGATCCTGCTCAAGGGCGGCCACATCTTCGGCGGCTACTACAACAACGTCAAGGCCACCGACGAGGCGATCGACGACGGCTGGTTCCGGACCGGCGACATCGGTGAGCTCGACGCCGAGGGCTACCTCACGATCACCGGGCGGAAGAAGGAGCTGATCGTGACCGCGGGCGGCAAGAACGTCGCCCCCGCGGTGCTCGAGGACCGGCTCCGGGCCAACGCGCTGGTCAGTCAGTGCCTCGTCGTCGGCGACCAGAAGCCGTTCATCGGCGCACTCGTCACGATCGACGAGGAGGCCTTCCCGGCCTGGCGGGCCGAGCACGGCAAGCCGGACACTGCCACCGTCGCGGACCTGGTCGACGACCCCGACCTGCGGGCCTCGATCCAGTCGGCCGTCGACGAGGCCAACAAGGCGGTGTCGAAGGCCGAGGCGATCAAGTCGTTCCGGATCCTCTCCGCCGACTGGACGGTCGAGAACGGCCGGCTCACCCCGTCGCTCAAGGTCAAGCGGAACGTCGTGCTCGAGGACTACGCGGACGAGGTCGCGGCGATCTACTCCCGATCGAAGGACTGACCGCCGAGCATCGCCACCAGGTCGGCCACGGTGGACTCCCACGACCAGGCGCTGCTGACCCAAGCCCGGCCTTCGGCCCCCATCTGCGCGGCCCGGGCCGGATCGGCGAGCAGTTCGGCCACGGCGGTCGCGACCGAACCGGCGGCGGTGCCGTCGACCAGCCTGCCGGTCCGGCCGTCGAGGACGGCATCGACCGACCCGCCGGAGACGCCGGCAACGACCGGCAGCCCGCAGGCAGCCGCCTCCAGGAAGACCATTCCCAGGCCTTCGACGTCAAGACCGCCCAGCCGGGCTCGGCAGGGCATCGCGAACACGTCGCCAGCGCCGTACCAGGCCGGCAGGTCGTCGTGGTCGACCGATCCGGTGAAGTGCACGTGCTCGGTGACACCCAACTCGGCGGCGAGCCGGGTCAGCCGCCGGCGCGACGGACCGCCGCCGACCAGCACGATCGCGGTGTCGGGCACCCGGCGCCGGATCTCCGGCAGCGCCTTGATCAGCACGTCCTGGCCCTTGCGCGGCATCAGCCGCGACACGCAGACGACGACCGGCCGGTCGGCCAGCCCGAGCGTCGCGCGCAGCTCCCGCCCGCCGGCGTCCGGGCGGAAGACCTCGGCATCGACCGCCGGCACCAGCCGTTGCAGCCGGTCACCGTACGGCGCCACCGCTTTCGCCAGCGGCGCCCGGGTGTAGTCACCGAGGTAGGTCAGCGCGTCGACGTTGGCCGCGATCCGCCGCAGCAGCGACCGAGCACCCGGCAACCGGGCCCAGCCCGCCTCGTGGCCGTGGGTCGTCGCGACCAGCCGGTCCGCACCGGCCGCGCGCAAGGCCGGCGCGAGCAAGCCCAGCGGCGCGGCGGCACCGAACCACACCGCGGTGCAGCCGTGGTCGCGAAGCAGTGCGGTCGCCTGCCGTCGTACCGCGGGGGTCGGCAGCAGGACCGAGGTGTCGTGGCGGACGACCTCGAACGGCGCGCGGTGATCCCAGGCTTCCCAGTCGCGCCAGCGCGAGGTCAACACCACGACCCGGTCGGCCGGCAACCGCGACACCACGCCGTGGACGAAGGACTGGATCCCGCCCGGCCGGGGTGGGAAGTCGTTGGTGACGACGAGCAGGCGCGGCGGGGTCATCCGAGCTGCTTCTCGACGTAGTGGCGCCAGCGCGCGACGAACCGGACCGGGGTGAGGCGCAGCACGCGATGCAGTGCGCTCGTCACGGCAGGTCCGGTCGGCTTTCGGGACCGGCCGACCAACCGGTAGAAGCGGACGAGTCCGGGCTGGCCGGCCCGTTGGGCGATGTACCCGCAGGCCAGCCAGGCCTCCTCGTAGGACCGGGCCAGGCCGCGCGCGCCACCCCGGAAGTTCGCTGCGGTCGGCAGCGAGCGCGGCAGCCGGCCGGCTCGCACCTGCTTCGCCAGCTCGGCCCCGAACGTCGCCACCGGGATGACCTTCACGGCGTGGAAGCCGACGTAGTCCGCGAAGCCCTCCTCCAACCACCTGGGCGTCTGGACGCCGGTGTCCGCCCGGGTCGCGATATGGGTGAGTTCGTGCGCCATGAGCACTGAGGTGCCGAGCGCGCTCAGGCTCGGCCAGACGTAGGGGTTGACGGTGATCCGGTCACCGACCGGATCGGGCCGCCCGCGCCGGTCGCTGAGCTCGGCACTGGTCAGCGCCGCGATCTGGTCGAGGTCGTCGGGATCGTCGGTGATCAACGCCATCTCGTGCTGGGTGGCCGGCACCTGGACGACTACCCGGCGCGCCCAGCCGCTCCCCCACACCTTGGTGACCGCCGCGATCTCCATCTGTGCCTCGGTCGCCACGTCGAGCAGGGTGGCCTGCTCGGTGGAGGGTCCGAGCACGAGCACGTTGCCCAGGTGCACGACCTGCACCGGCGCGTAGTCCCACAGGTCGGTCGCCGAGACCTGGCCCCGCCTCGCGAAGTCCGAGAATGACGCCAGCAACCAGAGGCCGGACCGCTCGACGAAGGTCGGATACTGGCGCAGCCTGGTCGGCGCCAGATCGAACCCGGCGATCCGGTATCGCAGCGCGAACCGGGCCGGCGCCCACGCCGGAGCGTTGTAGGCGAGCAGCTTGCCGCCGTCGTAGCTGGCCGGATGCCGGCTCATGGAGTAGGACCACGAGGCGAATTTCACCTTGGCGAGGTTGGCGAACATCTTCGCCTGCGAGGCGTAGAACGCCGTCTCGCTCGGGTCGACGGTCGACAGGAACGCGGCCCGGTCGTGGTGCAGGATCGCGGTCGACCGGGCCTCGAGCAGGTCGCGAATGGCGACCAGCCGGGGCTCGTGCCGGGCCGCCGCCACATCGGTTGCGGCCGGCCGGGGCCCGGCCGGGCTGGCGCCGGGATCCCCGCTGCGCACCACCAGGGTGGCGAGGCTGGCACCCAACGTCATCAGGATCAACAGCGCGAGGACCGGCCTCAGGTCACGGCGAGCGCGAGGTGCCTCCGGCGGCACGGTCACGACCGAGGGCGGCCCCGTGCGGCGCCTTTGGCACTGGACTTGGGGGCGACCCGCTTCGCAGTCTTCGCGGGCGACTTGGCGGTGACGCCCCGCGCCGCGGCCGGCGCCTGGACGCCGATCAGCACGTCCGACCAGGACGGTACGGCGACCCGGCCGTTCTTCCCCCTCGTCACCGGCGTCGCGGCGGCGGGCGGCGTGGGCGACGTACTCGGCTGGCGGGCCGGCGTTCGGGTCACGGTGGATCGGCGCGGCGGGGCGGGCCGCTTACGGCGTGGCGGTGGCACGACATCGGCGGCACCGAGGCGAGTGGCAAGCGCGTTCAGCGAGGTCAGCGCCCGGCTGGCCGGCTGCCAGAGCCACGACGCGGTCCGCGCCCCGCCCTTCGCCGCGTAGGTCAGCGCGACGACCCAGGCCCCGTCACCACGGCGCTTGGCGGTCCAGGCCACCGTCTCGGTGCGAAGCCCCGGGGTCTGGGCCAGCCGCTTCTCGACCATGACGCCGAGCGGGGCGGTCTCCGCGGCGTTGGCACCGCGCGGGCGCTGCAACACCGCAGCCCGGGCCTGGTCGACGATCCGTTCACGCTCGGAGATCACCGGGCCGGCGTAGCGCATCACCCGGGCGATCGGCACGTTGGCGACCTTGGCGACCTGCTCGACCGCATCTCCGGCACGCAGCCGGGACTGGATCTCCTTCGGCGAGAGTGCGCTCTCGCGCCGATCCGCGTCGTTCAGCGTGCCGCGGACCGCGGCGTGCAGCCGGCCGTCGATCCGGACCGCGTGGGTCGCTTTGGCGGCACCTTGGGCGCTCGCCAGCAGCACCTGGGTGCCGTCATCACTGACGGCAACGACTTCCAACTGGCGCACGCGCGGACCTCCCGGATCAGGACCGGGATGTCCCGCCCATCAAGAAGTCTGCCTCGTCCGCCACGCCGGCCACAAGCCAAACGCAAATTGCCGCCATTCGGGCGCGGCGCGCAACCGTGCGGGCTACGGCCGCCCGGCGCTCGTCGGTGGCATGTCGGACAGCGAGCTGATCTCCACGACCGCGCCGGTGTGGGGGGCCTGGATGATCTCGCCGCCGCCGATGTAGATCGCGGTGTGGTAGGCCGGATCGCCGAAGAAGACCAGGTCACCGGGCTCGAGTGCGGACAGCGACACCCGTGGAAGCTCGGCCTGCTGGCCGGCCGCACTGTGCGGAAGACTCACGCCGGCCGCGCCCCACGACCGCATGGTCAGGCCGGAGCAGTCGAAGCTGTTCGGGCCGGCGCCACCCCACTGGTAGGGCTTGCCGAGCTGGGCGTAGGCGTACCGCACCGCGATCGCGGCCCGGCCACTCGCCGCGCCGGTGTACGGCGGCGGGTTGTAGCTGTGGCGGAGCGACGTCTCGTGCGTGGCCCGCGCGTTCTCCTGGTTGGCGAGCCGGGCCCGCTGCGCGGCCTTGAGCCGGTCGAGCAGCTGGTTCTGCTGGCTGAGCAAGCCGTTGATCTGGGTGCGTGCGCTCGAGATCGCTGCCAAGGTCGCCTTCTGCTGGGCGACCTGAGCGTTGTGGACCACCTCGGCCGCGGCGACCTGGCGCTGCGCGGCGTCTGCCTCGGCGACCTGGCTGGCGTCGTAGCGGGCCACCTCGTCGAGGCTGGCGGTCTGGTCGAGGAAGGTCTGCGGGCTGCCGGAGGACACCAGTGACAGCGTCGGGTCGAGACCGCCGGTCCGGTAGGCCGCAGCCGCGCCGGCCGCGACGCGTCGCTCGACCTTCGCGAGCAGGGCCCGGTCACGCGCCAGCAAGGCGTTCGTGGCCCGCTCCTTGCGCTGCAACGCGCCGAGCTGGGTGGTGGCGCTGTCGTAAGCCTCGGTGATCCGCTCGGCCCGGGCGTTCAGCGCCGAGATCCGCGACTCCACGGTGTGCAGCGACAGGTGCGAGGCCGGAGCCGCGCCACCGACGCCGGTCGGGATCACGCTCGCCGCGATCGCCGCGGCGGCGCAGGCCAGGACGGGAAGACGCAGGCTTCTGATGCGAGCGGATGGCCGAGCGCCACCACTCGAAAGAGAACTCATCGCCACGCGGGCGGCTCTCCTTCTTCCTCAACCGCCTACCGGGTCAGCTGACGGGTTCGGGCGGGAAGATCGCCCTACGGTCCCTGCCGGTCTGCTGGCGTGCTGCCAGCGAACCGGCGGAGGACCGATTCACCCCAATGGGGAATGGGTCCCCGGCTCTGGTCGGTGTTACCCGACCGCGACTCGGCGGTAGCCGCCACTTCTCCGCCCGGCTGGCGGAGATGGATGCAGCGACTGACGCCACCCTAGCCAGTCCTACGGGTACCGCCAAGCCTGCACCCCCAACCGGGCCTCCGGCGCGTCGGAGCGACTTTCACATGCGTCACACCCGTAACAGACCCCATCGGCTCACCCGACCGCGCGACCGCCGCCTGCCGCCCGCCTCGGCCGCATCCGCACCGGCGGCACCAGCCCTCCGGCGGCGAGTGCGCGCAGTGCTCCCGACTCGGCCTCGCCCCACTCGATGTCGCCGGACTCGCGGGCCCGCGGCGCCGCGAGCAGCACCGAGACCACACAGTCGTCACACGCCACGTCGCGCATCTCGCACCGATCGCAATCGATGATCATCTCGCCTCCTCCGTCACTGCCCATGACGCTAAAGCGAGGGTCCGACAACAAATCTCACCCGAGCCGCCGGTCGACCGGTCGCGGCGCGTTGCCCGGAACTTGTCGGGGACCGCTCCTACCGTGACGGCTATGACAGCGGGCCTGGTCGCGACCGGCGAGTCGGCCGACCGGCCGGCCCGCGGCCATACGATCGCGCTCCAGGGCACCTTCGACGAGCTCGGCGTGCCGCTCGCCGAGGTGACCTTCGTGGTCGTCGACCTCGAGACCACCGGCGGCTCGCCCGCGCTGTCCGCAATTACCGAGATCGGCGCGGTCAAGGTCCGCGGCGGTGAGCGGCTCGGCGAGTTCCAGACCCTGGTCAACCCGATGTGCAGTGTTCCGCCGTTCATCGCGGTGCTGACCGGGATCACCGACGCCATGGTGGCAACCGCGCCGGCCCTTCCCGCCGTACTCCCGGCGTTCCTCGAGTGCGCCAAGGGGCGCGGTGCTGGTGGCCCACAACGCGCCGTTCGACCTCGGCTTCCTGCGCGCCGGCGCGGCCACGCTCGGGCTCGACTGGCCGGGCTTCGACTCCGTCGACACCGCCAGGCTGGCCCGGCGGGTGCTGACCCGCGACGAGGCCCCGAACTGCAAGCTCGCGACCTTGGCCAGGCTGTTTCGTGCCACCACCCCGCCCTGCCACCGCGCCCTTGCCGACGCCCGTGCGACAACCGACGTCCTCCATGGGCTGCTCGAGCGGGTCGGCAATCTGGGAGTCGGCACCTACGAGGAGCTGGTGTCGTTCAACGGGCTGGCGACCGCCGCGCAGCGACGCAAGCGCCACCTCGCCGACGGGCTGCCCGACGGGCCCGGCGTCTACATCTTCCGCGACCATCGCGGGCAGCCGCTCTACATCGGCACGCAGCCGCCACGTCCGCGCCCGGGTCCGGCAACTACTTCCTGGCCTCGGAGCCGCGGACCCGGATGGCCGAGATGGTCGGGATCGCCGAGCGGGTCGACGCGATCGCCTGCGCCCATCCGCTCGAAGCCGAGGTCCGCGAGCTGCGCCTGATCGCCGAGCACAAGCCGCGCTACAACCGCCGGTCGCGCTTCCCCGAGCGCGCCGCCTGGCTCAAGCTCACCGCCGAGCCGTTCCCGCGACTCGCCCTGGTCCGCCGGGTGTGCGACGACGGCGCGACCTACCTCGGCCCGTTCGGCTCGATGAAGACCGCCCAGGCCGCGATGGCGGCGATCTACGAGACGGTCCCGCTGCGCCAGTGCACGCAGCGGATCGCGCCGAGCCGCCCGAGCGCCGCCTGCGTGCTGGCCGGGATGGGGCGCTGCGCCGCACCCTGCGAGGGCGCGGTCAGCCGCGACGACTACGCCCCGACCGCCGCAGCAGCGCGGGAGCTGATGAGCGGCGACGCCCGGCCGTTGCTCGACGCGGCCCGGCGCCGGATGGCCACTCTGAGCGCACAGGAGCGCTACGAGGAGGCCGCTGCGCACCGCGATCGGGCCAGCGCGTTCGTCCGGATCTCGGGCCGGATGCAGCGGCTGACCGCACTGTCCGCCTGCCCGCAGCTCGTCGCCGCGCGCCCGGGATTCGCCGGCGGGTGGGACCTGGCCGTCGTACGGTTCGGCCGACTGGCCGCTGCGTCGGCGGTCCCGGCCGGGGTCCGCGCGATGCCGTACGTCGAGGCGCTGGTGTCGACCGCCGAAGTGGTCACCGCGGGGATCGGGCCCCTGGCTGCGGCGAGCGCAGAAGAAATGGAGCACATCCTGGCCTGGCTGGCCGGGCCGGGCGCCCGCCTGGTCTCCCTCGACGGCACCTGGTGCTCCCCCGCGAACGGCGCGGGCGGTCTGCAGGAGTGGCTGGCCGCGGCCGAAGCCGGCCGCGAAGCGGCCCGGCCGTTCGACGACCGGCGTGGGCTGCGGCCGATGCATCGCCCGGCTCGTGCGGTGGTCTGAGCTCGGACCGTTCGCCGCTCGTTGTCCTTTCGTGACCCCGGCCGCCGCGATTCGACCGGGCGGCACCCGGGTACGAGCGACATGATCATGAAGTGAACGTCGATCCCGCAGAGCTCTCCCGCGCGCTCGGGCGAGAGGTGACCTCGTACGCCGTCGACCCGATCGAGCCTGAGCTGCGGCTGCACTCGGTCACCGGCGGGGTCTTCCGCGTCCACGGTGACGACTTCTCGATCGTGATCAAGGTGGTCAGGCACGGCGACGACGCGGACCCCGAGGCGATGTGGGTCTCGGGCGAGCACCCCTCGCATCGCAACTACTGGAAGCGCGAGTGGCTCGCCTACAGCAGCGGCATGCTCGACACCCTGCCCGGCGAGCTGCGAGCGCCGCGCACGCTGCTCGCGACCCAACCCGCGGATGACGAGTGCTGGATCTGGATGGAGGACGTCGAAGGCCGGCCGGGCGGCGAGTGGGAGATCGACGACTACGACAGCGCGGCGTTCGACCTTGCGACGACCCAGGCGGCGTACGCCTGTGGGCGCAGCATCCTGCCGGCCGACGAGTGGCTGTCGCGGCGCTGGCTGCGCGGCTGGGTCGAGACCGTCGGCAACCAGATCGGCGCGCTTGACGACGACTCGCTGTGGACTGAGGTCTGGCAGGGGCCGATGGCGATCCTGCGGCCACGGGCCCGGGAGCTGTGGGCGGCCCGCGAGGAGCTGCTCGCGATCGTCGAGTCCGCGCCGCAGACCGTCGTGCACTGCGACCTGTGGCCGACCAACCTGATCGCGGCCGACGACGGCACGACCGTCGCGATCGACTGGTCGCAGGTCGGGATCGGCGCGCTCGGCCAGGACCTCGACCAGCTCACTCTTGACCCGGTCTGGATGCTCGTGCTGCCGGACGCACCGCTGGACAAGCTCGAGGCCAACGTCCTGCAGGGATATCTGTCCGGGCTTCGGACCTCCGGGGTCGATCTCGACGAGGCCTCGCTTCGACGCTGGTACGCCGCCGCCGCATCCGTGCACTACGGCCCGCTTGCCGCGTTCCAGGCGATGAACGCGGCGATGCAGGGGCACATCGAGACCAGTGAGCGCCGGCACGGGCTGCCCTATGCCGAGATCGTGGCCCACAAGGCGCGGGTGGTCGAGCGCGCCCTCGACCTCGGCGAGCTGGCGCTGGCCGGGCGATAGGCTCCGGCCCGTGATCACTGCGATCGTTTTCGTGTCGGCCGCCGTCGATCGGATCCCTGAGGTGGCCGAGGAGATCGCCACTCTGCCCGGGGTGACCGAGGTCTACTCAGTGACCGGCGAGATCGACCTGATCGCGCTCATCCGGGTCCGGTCGCACGAGGAGATCGCCGACGTGGTCGCGGACCGGCTCAACAAGGTCGACGGCGTGCTCGCCACCGAGACCCACGTCGCGTTCCGGACCTACACCCAGCACGACCTCGAGGCGGCGTTCTCGCTCGGGATCAGCGACTCGGACTAGCGACACGCATGGCCCATCGGGGGGGCGATAGGCCCACGCATGGCCCATCGGTGGGGCCATAGGCCCACGCATGGCCCATCGGTGGGGCCATAGGCCCACGCATGGGCCATGCGTGTGGCAGATCAGCTCGCGTCGCGAGCTGCGACACTCGCCGCCACCCAGGCATCCAGCGCAGCGCCGGCTGCCCCCGAAACGAGCGACTCAGCGGCCCGAGGAAGCGCCGCCGCCAGCTGATTCGTCACCGGCTCGGCGGTCGGTCCATCGAGGGCGACGAGCGCGGCCGCGGCGTTGAGCAGGACGGCGTCGCGCACCGGTCCGGCCTCGCCGTCGAGCAGCCGGCGGGTGATACCGGCGTTGTGGGCCGCGTCGCCGCCGCGCAGCGCCCCTTCCTCGGCGACCGCGATGCCCAGCTCGACCGGGTCGACGGTGTCGGGCCGGACGCCACCGTCGACCACCACCCACACCCGCGACGGCGCCGAAACGGACAGCTCGTCGAGCCCGTCGGTCCCCCGGAAGACCAGCGCCGACGTCCCCCGGTCGGCGAGCACACCGGCCATCACCCCGGCGATCCGTTCGTCGGCGACCCCGACCGCCTGGGCGGCTGGCTGGGCCGGGTTGGCCAGCGGGCCGAGGAAGTTGAAGAAGGTCCCCACGCCCAGCTCGCCGCGCGGCGCGGCGGCATGTCGCAACGCCGGGTGGAAGACCCGCGCGAAGCAGAAGCCGATCCCGGCCTGCTCGACACAGCTGCGCACACCGTCCGGCGGCAGGTCGATGACGACGCCGAGCTCCTCCAGGAGGTCCGCCGATCCGCACGCCGACGAAGCTGCCCGGTTGCCGTGCTTCACGACCCGCCCGCCGGCCCCGCGTACGACGAGTGCGGCCAGGGTCGAGATGTTGACCGTGGCGGCCCGGTCCCCACCCGTGCCGCAGGTGTCGACCGCCGGTCCGGCAATGGTCAGGGGCGTCGCATGGGCCAGCATCGCGCGCGCCAGCCCGATCACCTCTTCGGTGCTCTCGCCCTTGACGCGAAGTGCCATCGCAAACCCGGCGATCTGCGCCGTCGTCGCCGAGCCGCTCATGATCTCGGTCATCGCCCAGGCGGTGTCCTCTGCCGGCAACGAGCGGCCGGCGACCAGCGCGGTGAACAAGGTCGGCCAGCTGGTCACGACCGACCCTCCCTCCCCAGCGCCGGGCTCAGTGCGCGGCGCTGACCGGGTCGGCCGCGCTCGACAGGAGCGAGGTCACGACCTCGGCGATCTGAACCGCATCGATCGGATGGGAGATCACGCGTTCCGCGCGGGACCAGGTGGCCAGCCAGGCGTCGTCGCGGCGACCGACCACCAGCAAGACCGGCGGCGGCGCGTCCAGCTCGTCCTTGAGCTGGCGGGCCAGGCCCATGCCCCCGGTCGGGGCCGCCTCGCCGTCGAGGATCACCAGGTCGATCCCCCCGGCGTCACAGCGGTCGATGAACTGGTCGCCCCGACTCGCCTCGACGTACTCGAGCTCCAGGTCGGGAGCGGGCTTGTGACCAAGTGCGCTGATGATCCGGGCCCGGGTCGCGTCGTGGCTCGAATACACCAGCACGGTCGCCGTACGTGGTGCCGTCGAGGCGGCCGCCCCGATCGCGCCGGGGTCGTGCGGGTGCGCTGCCATGCGCCGATCGTAGAGCAGCGAAATCCGACCGCGACGCGCCGACGGGGGTCCTGCGCCACTCCCCACCGGCGACTGGCAGAATCCCTCCGTGGCCTCCGCTACCGCGATCGATCAGCTGCCGTCGCACGGCTCCCTGCATCGACCCAACCTGGTCAGTGTCGGGGTCATCGTCTGGCTCTCGTCGGAGCTGATGTTCTTCGCCGCACTGTTCGCGATGTACTTCACGGTCCGCGCGGTCAACGAGCCGAACTGGCCACCCAAGGAGGTCGTGCTCGACCTCAAGACCGCGGCGCCGTTCACGATCATCCTGGTGCTGTCGAGTGTCACCTGCCAGCTCGGTGTGTTCGCGGCCGAGCGCGGAGACGTCGAGCGGTTGCGGTTCTGGTTCATGGTCACGTTCTTCATGGGATCGGTCTTCATCGGCGGCCAGTCCTTCGAGTACTTCGTGCACAACGACTTCGTGCTCTCCTCCAGCGGCTACAGCTCGGTCTACTACCTCACGACCGGGTTCCACGGCCTGCACGTGCTGGGAGGGCTGATCGCGTTCGTCTTGCTGATGTTGCGGACCACATTCGGCAAGTTCACCCCTGCGCAGGCCACCGCGGCGATCGTCGTGTCGTACTACTGGCACTTCGTCGACATCGTCTGGATCGGCCTGTTCACCGTCATCTACCTGATCCGCTAGCCGAATGGACACCGTGAGCTCACCCGACCTGCCCGCTGAGGCTCCCCGCCGGCGCCGAATCCGCCGCGGGTTCGCCCACCTCGGGATCGTGGTCTTCGGGCTCGGCACGATCGGCTTGCTCTACACCGGTTTCGCGCCCGGGCACTCCTCGGCCGCCAGCACCAACCCCGCGGTCGAGCAGGGATACCAGCTGTACTTGCACGGCTGCTCGTCGTGTCACGGCCTCAACGGCGAGGGCGGGGCCACCGCGCCGAGCCTGATCGGGGTCGGTGCGGCCGCAGCCGACTTCCAGGTGGGCACCGGCCGGATGCCGTTGCAGCAGCACACCACCGAGGCGCCGCGCAAGCGCAACCGCTACACCGACGCGCAGACCGAGCAGATCGCGGCGTACGTCGCAAGCCTCGGCCCGGGTCCGGCGATCCCGACCGACCTCAACTACCAGAGCGCGGACGTCGCGTTCGGCGGCGCGTTGTTCCGCACGAACTGCGCGCAGTGCCACAACTTCGCCGGCTCGGGTGGCGCGCTGACCTACGGCAAGTACGCGCCGACGCTTTCCGACGCGACCCCGAAGCAGATCTACGAGGCGATGATCACCGGCCCGGAGAGCATGCCGGTCTTCGGTGACCAGGAGATCACGCCCGCGCAGAAGCTCGCGATCATCAAATACATCCGAGAGATCAAGACCTCGCCGAACCCGGGCGGATCCGGGCTCGGGCGGGTCGGCCCGGTCAGCGAGACCGTGGTCGCCTGGCTGGTCGGCATCGGAGGCCTGGTCGTCGTCACGATGTGGATCGGCTCCAAGGCATGACCGACGAAAACCCTCGAGCCGGCCAACCCCGGCGCCGGATCGGTCGCCGTCGTGACGCCGATGAGGCCACCACAACGACGGTCGCCGTCCGGGACGAGCACCCGGCCGAGCTGGACACCCACGCCGAGGACCCGCGCGACCGCAGCTTTGCCGAGCTTCAGGTCACCGCTCTGTTCGCCCTCGGCATCGCGGCCACCGTCTTCGTGCTGGTCTGCTACTTCGCGGTCTCGATCCACGACAAGCTCGGCAAGTACAGCAACGAGACGATCGGCGGCGGCCTGGCCGTCGCGCTGTTCGCGATCGGGGCCGGCCTCATCGTGTGGGCCAAGAAGCTGTTGCCGCACGAGAAGGCGATCCAGGACCGCCACGACTTTCACTCCCCTCCCGAGGAGGAGCAGGAGGCGGAAGACACCTTCATCGCGGGGGCCAACGACCTCGGGCTCGGCAAATACAAGATGTTGCGCCGCACCCTGCTCGGCGCGCTCGGCCTCTTTCCGCTGCCGTTCGTCGTCATGCTGCGCGACCTCGGTCCGCTGCCCGGCCGCAGCCTGCTCGAGACCGGCTGGCGAGCCGGCGTACGCCTGGTCGACCTGGACACCGGGCTGCCGGTCAAGCTCGGCAGCCTGGCGATCGGCGGCATCCAGACCGTGATGCCTGAGGGCTTCGGCGACGTCAACGACGAGGCGCTTGCGCCGACGATGCTGATCCGGTTCGCGCCGGGCGAGATCCTCTCGGAGAAGGAGGTCAACTGGGGGGTCGACTACCACGTCGCATACTCCAAGATCTGCACGCACGCCGGTTGCCCGATCAGCCTGTACGAGCAGCAGAGTCACCACCTGCTCTGCCCGTGTCACCAGTCGACGTTCGACATGGCACGCGACGCCAAGGTCATCTTCGGTCCGGCCGCGCGCCCGCTGCCGCAGCTGCAGATCGGGGTTGACAGCGAGGGCTACTTCTACGCCAAGGGCCCGTACTCCGAGGCCGTGGGCCCGAGCTTCTGGGAGCGCCGATGACCGACACCGCAAGCGAAGAGGTGAAGGTCTCGCCGGCCGAGCAGTCGACCCGCAAGGTGCTGAAGTACGTCGACGACCGGATGGGCTCGGCGAACTTCCTCAAGCGCAGCATGGACAAGGTCTTTCCGGACCACTGGTCGTTCATGCTCGGCGAGATCGCGCTCTACAGCTTCGTCATCCTGCTGCTGACCGGCGTCTACCTGACCTTGTTCTTCCACGCCAGCCAGCGCCAGGTCATCTACAACGGCAGTTACCCGTACCTGCGCAACGTACCGATGACCGATGCGTACGCCTCGACCTTGCACATCTCCTTCGATGTGCGCGGCGGCCTGCTCATGCGCCAGATCCACCACTGGGCCGCACTGCTGTTCACCACGTCGATCGTGGTGCACATGTTCCGGGTCTACTTCACCGGCGCGTTCCGCAAGCCGCGCACGATCAACTGGCACATCGGGACGATCCTGCTGATCCTGGCGATCCTGGAAGGCTTCTGCGGCTACTCGCTGCCCGACGACCTGCTGTCCGGCACCGGCCTGCGGATCGCCTACTCGGTGGCCGAGTCGATCCCGGTGGTCGGCACCTACGTCTGCTACTTCCTGTTCGGGAGCAGCTATCCGGGCCAGGACATCATCTCCCGGCTGTTCATCATCCATGTGCTGCTCGTGCCCGGCATCATGCTGGCGCTGATCGCCGCGCACATGATGATCCTCTGGCACCAGAAGCACACCGACTTCCCCGGCCCCGGCAAGACCGAGGACGTCGTGATCGGGACGAAGTTCTACCCGACGTTCTTCCTCAAGACCAACGGCTTCTTCTTCATGGTCTTCGGAATGTGCGCCGCACTCGGTGCCTTCGCCCAGATCAACCCGGTCTGGTTGTACGGGCCCTATAACGCAGGGCAGGTCTCTGCCGGTTCGCAGCCGGACTGGTACATCCTGTTCCTCGAGGGCTCACTGCGGATGATGCCCAACTGGGAGACGCACATCTTCCATCACACGATCAGCTGGAACATCTTGATCCCGGGCGTGATCATCCCTGGCCTCATGTTCAACCTGATCGCGATGTATCCGGCCATCGAAGCCTGGGCGACGAAGGACAAGGGCTACCACAACCTGCTTGACCGGCCGCGCGACGTACCGGTGCGGACCGGGCTCGGCGTGATGTCTCTGACCTTCTACATGATCCTTGTGATCGGCGGCTCCAACGACATCCTGGCCAGCACCTTCCACTGGTCGCTGCAGGCGACCACCTGGGTCCTGCGCTTCCTGCTGATCGCACTGCCACCGATCGCCTTCAAGCTGACGAAACGACTCTGTCTCGGATTACAACGACACGACGAAAACCTCCTGCATCACGGCATCGAGACCGGCATCATCCGCCGACTGCCGCACGGTGAGTACATCGAGGTGGAAGAGCCGGTCGCGCCCGAGGCGGCCGCGGTGCTCGCGGCCCAGATCGGCTACGACCTGCACGCCCACCACGCTCCCGCCGTTACCGGATCGGGCCCCAACGGCCACGCCGACGGCGGGACGCCGTCGAACGGTCACAAGGAGCTGGCCGGCGCCGCAAGCCGCGCCTCCGACCCGACCGCGAACCGGCCGATCAAGCGCCCGGTCGCCATGATGGAACGAGCCCGGCTGAAGCTCGAGAAGTTCTACGCCGCGCCCCGGGAGGCCGCGCCGGAGCATCCGGTCGACGACGGCAGCGCCACCAGCGCATCGCACTGAGGTCACGACGTCCGGCGCGTACTGGACCTGTGTAGGCATCGCAGCCTGCGGATGTGGCGCGCTGTGCGTCGCCGCCCGCCGCTCCCCCGGACCGTGGACGACGGTGGCCGCCCGGGCGCTCGCGCTCATGCTGGTCGTCGATGCCGTGGTCTTCGCCGTCGATCCTGTGATCAGGCACACCTGGACCGCCCGCGCATCGCTGCCACTGGCACTGTGTGACGTCGCGCTGGTCATCGCGGCCGCTGCCTGCTGGTGGCCCAGCCAGCCGCTGCTGATCGAGCTCACCTGGTTCTGGGGGCTGGCCGGCACCCTTCAGGCGGTCGCCACCCCGGACCTGTCGGTCGGTTTCCCGCACCTGATGTTCTTCGAGTACGTCGTCGGCCACCTCGGGATCGTGATCGCCGCGCTGTATCTGGTCGTCGGGCTCGGCTATCGGCCGCGGGCCGGCGCCGTGCCGCGGGTGTTTGCGATCACGGTGGTCTACACCGGCTTCGTCGGCATCATGGACGCCGTCCTCGGCGCGGACTACATGTTCCTTGCCTCCCGGCCGGTGCACTGGTCGCTGCTGTCAGTGCTCGGCCCCTGGCCCTGGTACATCTTCAGCGCTGGCGGCTTGGCGCTCGTCCTGCTGTTCGTGCTCGACGCGCCGTTCCGAGCCGGCCGGCACGCTGCGTCTGCTTAGTCCGGGACCGGTGGCTGGCGCAGCTTCTTGGTCTGACCACGGCTGCGCTTGCTGTCGAGCCGGCGCTGACGGGCCGCGGCCGACGGCTTGGTCGGGCGGCGAGGCGGCGGCGGTGGTGCGATTGCTGCCCGCAGAAGTTCCGCCAGCCGATCGCAGGCCGCCTCCCGGTTGCGCAGCTGCGACCGTTGCTCCTCGGCCACGACCGTGACCACGCCGTCGACCAACCGGCCCTCGAGCCGGTTGAGCGCGCGTGACCGCTGGATCGGCCCGAGTGAGGGCGATCGGGCGACGTCGAAGGAGAGCTCGACCCGGCTGTCGCTCGTGTTGACCGACTGCCCGCCCGGGCCGGATGACCGCGAGAACCGCCAAAGCAGCTCCGACTCGGGGATCACGAGCCGGGAATTGACCTTCAGCGGCTCGAACATGACGACATCGTCTCGCCTTCCCGATCTGACCGGCAACCCGATTGCGGGGCGCCTAGCTCTCGGTGGCCACCGTGCCGGTCGGCTCGGCGCTGAGGTGATCGAGCAGGAACTTCAGGATCCGGATGTGCTTGTCGGTGTCGAGAATCATCGTGTCGACGAGCAAGGCCCACACCGTCGTGTCTTCGAAGTCGTGCAGGTCCTTGCGGAGCCGGCGGAGCTCTCGCCGATCCTTCTTCTCGAAGTCGAGCAGGCGCTGGGTCTCCGCGATGAACTCCGCCGCTTCGTACCGATGGTTGCGAAGATCCGGCACCTTGGCGACCTCGCCGGCCGCATTGAAGCCGCCCCAGGCAACGGTGTTGGCGAGCTCCTCGATGATCCGGTGGTGCCGCCGCTCGTCGTCCATGATGTAGCTCACGAGATAGCGCGCCGCCGGTGAGCGCAGCGCCTCCGCGAGCGTGTTGTAGCGGGCGAGAATCTCCCCCTCGTCGGCGCCGTGGCGCTCCAAGGTGGCGACGAGCTCACGCTCGCCCATACTCGCGTTGACGGCCTGGACGCCGCGCTGGGCATCGGTGAAGACAGCACTCATGCCTCGATGATCGACTGGGCAGCCCGAGCCGGGCGAGGGCCTAAGGTCCCGCCTCGCCGGGTCCAAGTGCCCGAGGCGCTAGGACTTGGTCAGGACGAGCAGGAACTCGACCGTTCCGCTACTACCGACCGAGACGAATCCGCCGAAGCTCGGGTTGTCGATGTTGTAGTCGCCGTACGTGATCGGGATCTCGCCGGTGGCCGCGATCTGGTCATTCGTGCGTTTCGCGGACACGCTGAAGGTCACCGGCTTGGTGGTGCCGTGCAAGGTCAGGGTGCCGGTGGCCTGGACCGTGATGACCTTCCCGATCTTCGGCGCCTTGCCGAGCACGATCGGCGTGGTGAGGACGAAAGTTCCGGTCGGATATTGCGCGGTGTCCATGATCCGTCCGCTGAACTGCTGGTCGCGCTGGTCGCGGTCGCTGGTGACCGACGCCATCTGCACGGTGAACGACGCGGCGGTGACCGCCTTGCCCGAGATCGTGATCGAGCCGGTGACTGCGGACGTACGACCGACCGCCGTAGTGCTCTGGCCGGCCAAGGTCTCGTTCACCCGGTAGCCCGCCTGGGACCCTTCGGTCACCCGCCAGACCCCGTCGAGCGACCCCGGCCTGCTCGACGGCGTACCGCTGCTGCCGTGGTCGGAGGCCGGAGCGGTCGACATCGGCACGTCGCTCAGGGCGAGCGGCGCCGGTTGGCTGCCCTCGAAGGCGTGGATGTAGACGTACGGACCGCCGACCACGAGCGCGACGAGCAGCCCCGCACCGCCGAGCACGGCACCTTTCCAGTGCCGGCGGGCCCGGATCAACACCGGGCCGGCTCCGCATCACCAACGGGCCACATCGTGCGCACCTCAATCATCGCCCCGGCCAAAAAAGCGCCCAAGACTGTGCGCCTGCTGCTTCCACCATCCAGCGTGGTGGTGAGGGGAACCTGAAGACCAGCCGCCGGTTGGCCGGCCGCTCCGGCGCGGTGGCCGCAACCGGGCGGCCGGATCGGGCAGGCTAGAGGCGTGATGGATCCGGGCCTTGCTGCGCCGGCCCGGCCGCCCGGGCCGCGCCTGAGTATCTCGCTGGCCATCGTCGCGGTCGGCGTCGTCGCGGCGACGATCGGCGGGGTCGAGGGAATCGGGAAGATCGTCCGCGAGGTCACCAGCCCGGTCCTGACCACGCCGACAACGGATCATCGCCACTTCGGCACCGGCAGCTACGAGATCTACGTGTCCGAGCGCGTGATTGCGACGATCTCCCCCGCGCAGGTCACGGTCACCTCGAGCAACGGCCAGCGGATCCCGGTCAACGGCCCCGGCTCGACCACCGAGACGCTGACCCGAAACTCGACGACCTACCTCGGCCAGGTGCGGTTCCAGATCACCACGGCCGGCGACTACGACGTCGCCGTCGGCGGCCCGCCCGGGGTGCCGTTCATCGTGTCGAACACGTTGGGTGACATCGCCAGACAGGTGGCGTGGTGGTTCGTGTTGATGGCGGTGGGGTTCGTGCTCGCCGTACTGGGCATCGTCCTGGCGATCGTGGGCGCGGCGCGTCGCCGCCGGCCGCGGCCGCCGTCAGCACCGATGATGTACCCGCCGGCAAGCGCCGGACCCCCACCGGGCTGGTACCCGGATCCGGGCATCCCCGGCACTAACCGGTGGTGGGACGGGTCCAGATGGACAGACCAAACCAATCCTCAATAAGTACGCCGAAACCGCTCAAGGAATGCGGCATGGGTGCCGAATTACACTAGTGTAATTCGAGACCAAGGGGTGCGCCATGAGGACCGTCTCCGTCATGACCCTGCTCCACGAGCGGGTCCCGATCACGTTGCTGTGCGACCTTGTCAGCACTGAGAGCCCGGACTCGGTCGCCATCAACCGAGCTGAACGTCCCGATCGCGATCCGATCTGGCTCGAGGTCGCGGAGCACGCCAAGACCGCGCCGACGGCCAAGCCCTCGAGCTCTGCGGCGGGCTGAACCGACTGAGGCGTCAGGCCATGTCGTCGGAGTAGTACTCGAACACCATCGAGCCGACTGCAGGCACGGCGAAGGCCGCGCCGATGAAGCACAGCCACCAGCCGAAGACGATCCCGGTGAAGAACACCGCGGCCGCCCCGGCGCACCACAGCGGCGCCCAGCTGTACGGGCTGAAGAAGCCGATCTCGCCCGCGCCGTCCCCGATCTCGGCGTCCTTGCGGTCCTCCGGGCGGGCATCCATCCGGCTCGCCGACACCAGCAGGTACGAGCCGGTCAGCGTCCCGAGAAGTGCACCCAGGGCCAGCGCGGTCGTCCCGGTCGGGTCGTGCGAGAGGAACCAGTAGACGACGTCGGTGCCGGCGAGGAAAACCGCGATGAACGCGAAGAGGAAGCCCTCGACCTTCATGCCGGATCCTCGACGGCCACCGGCAGCGAGTGCATCTCAGGAAGCCCCGACAAGTGCGGGTAGTGCAGGTCGAAGGCCGGCCGCTCGGACCGGATCCGCGGGATCGAGGTGAAGTTGTGCCGCGGTGGCGGACACGACGTCGCCCACTCCAGCGAGTTGCCGTAGCCCCACGGGTCGTCGCCGACCACCCGCTCGTTCTTGCCGACCCACGATCGCCACGACGTTGTACATGAACGGCAGCATTGACAGGCCGAGGATGTAGCGCACCGATCGTCGAGATCGTGTTGAGCGTGGTCCAGCCGTCGGTGGGTAAGTAGTCCGGATAGCGGCGTGGCATGCCCTCGACGCCGAGCCAGTGCTGCACGAGGAACGTCATGTGGAAGCCGATGAACAGGGTCCAGAAGTGGATCTTGCCGAGCCGTTCGTCGAGCATCGTGCCGGTCATCTTCGGCCACCAGAAGTAGAAGCCGGAGAACATCGCGAACACGACCGTGCCGAACAGCACGTAGTGGAAGTGCGCGACGACGAAGTAGGAGTCGCTGACGTGGAAGTCGATCGGCGGTGAGGCGAGCAGTACGCCGGTCAGACCCCCGAGCAGGAACGTGATCAGGAAGCCGATCGCGAACAACATCGCGGTATCGAAGGAGATCGCGCCGCGCCACATCGTGCCGATCCAGTTGAAGAACTTCACCCCGGTCGGCACCGCGATCAGGAACGACAGCAGCGAGAAGAACGGAAGCAGCACGGCCCCGGTGGCGAACATGTGGTGCGCCCACACCGTGATCGACAGCCCGGAGATCGAGATCGTCGCGAAGACCAAGCCCTTGTAGCCGAACAGGGGCTTGCGGCTGAAGACCGGGATCACCTCGGTGATGATCCCGAAGAAGGGCAAGGCGACGATGTAGACCTCGGGATGGCCGAAGAACCAGAACAGGTGCTGCCAGAGCACCGCTCCGCCGTTGCTCGCGTCGAAGACGTGAGCGCCGAACTTGCGGTCGGCCTCGAGGGCGAGCAACGCCGCCGCCAGCACCGGGAACGCGACCAGCACCAGGATCGACGTGACCAGGATGTTCCAGGTGAAGATCGGCATCCGGAACATCGTCATGCCTGGGGCGCGCAGACAGATGATCGTGGTGATGAAGTTGACGCCGCCGAGGATCGTGCCGAACCCGGACAGGGTGAGCCCCATGATCCACAGGTCCGCGCCGGGCCCCGGCGAATACAGCGCGCCCGACAGCGGCGAGTAGGCGAACCAGCCGAAGTCGGCCGCTCCACCCGGGGTCAGGAAGCCCGACATCATGATCAGGCCACCGAACAGGAACAGCCAGTAGCTGAACATGTTCAGCCGCGGGAACGCGACGTCCGGTGCGCCGATCTGCAGCGGCATGATGACGTTGGCGAAGCCCACGAACAGCGGCGTTGCGAAGAACAGCAGCATGATCGTGCCGTGCATCGTGAACAGCTGGTTGTACTGCTCATTGGTGAGCAGCTGCAGCCCCGGCCTGGCCAGCTCGGCGCGCATGAGCTCGGCCATCACGCCGCCGATCAGGAAGAAGATGAACGAGGTGATGAGGTACATCAGCCCGATCGTCTTGTGATCGGTCGTCGTCATCCATCGAACGATCCGGCTGCCCGGCATCACCTGGATGCGTTGCGGGCGCAGCCGTTCGGCGCGGACGGGCTCGACGACGGTCACAGGCTTGGTCCCTCCGACGGCCCCGTATAGACGGTGTATTCAGCGTTGCTGCCGTCGATCGCGGTCTGCTGGGCTTGCGCCAGCCAGGCCTTGAACGCGGTCTGCGAGACGGCCTTGACGGTGAACAGCATGCGGTCGTGATGGATCCCGCAGAACTCTGCGCAACGGCCTTGGAAGGTGCCCTGCTTGGTGATCGTGACCTCGAACTCGTTCGGGTGACCAGGGATCACGTCGCGCTTGAACAGGAACGGCACGACCCAGAACGAGTGGATCACGTCCGGTGAGGTCAGGTGGAAGTGGATCTGCTCGCCGACTGGGAGCACGAGCTGCGGGGGCTGGCCCGGCCGGCCGGTGATGGACAGGGCGTGGCTGGCGTAGTTGAACTGCCACGACCACTGGAAGCCCACCACGCCGACCTGCAGGGCGGGCTTGTTGTTGATCGCGTCCTCGTTGTCCTCGCCGATCGCGGTGAAGTAGAAGAGCACCGAAACCACGACGATCGGGATGAACGTGTAGAGAACCTCGATCGGGAGGTTGTAGCGGACCTGCCGCGGGATCTGGTTGGGTGACTTTCGCCGGAACGCCACCGCGGCGTACACGATCATCCCGAGCACCAGGCCGCCGACGATCGCGGAGGCGAGCAGCGAGCCTTCCCAGAGGTCGAGGACGTGCTTGCCCTGCACCGTCACCGGCGCCGGCCAGCCGCCGCGTTCCCACTTGGCCGCCTCGCCGGTGCACCCGGTCGCGAGCAGCGTCAAACCGCCCAGAGCTGCGATTCGCACGACCCGCGAAGCCTTCCGGCGAGCCCGCTGGTCCGGGCTCGGAGTCGTGTCCTCAAGCACGCCGAAACCCTAACGCAGCGGCTGCGCGCGGTTGCGCTGAGGGGCGGCGTGTCCCGCGGCCATCCGGCCGGTCACAGATATGCGCAAATCTCGGCCGCGGCCGCCTCGTCGTACGCCGCAGCCAGCCGCTCCTTCGCTTGGTCGGGGTCGACGGTGTATTCCTGCGGACCCACCGACTCCACGCACCAGGTCGCCAACAGGGCACCCATCTGGGCCGAGCGCTCGACCGAGAGACCCCACGACTGCGCGGCGAGGTAGCCAGCCCGGAACGCGTCACCCACCCCGGTCGGCTCGACGAGCGCCGGCGCGGGTACGACGCCGACCGACACGGTCGGCTCGCCGGCCCGCTCGATCACGATGCCGTCCCCGCCATGGGTGGTGACCCGGGTGCCGACCTGAGCGAGGACGTCGTCCGCCGACCAGCCGGTCTTGTGCTCGAGCAGCGCTGCCTCGTAGGCGTTCCCGAACAAGATGTCAGCGCCGGCAACCAGCCCCCGGATCGGCTCGGCGTCGAGGATGGCGAGCTGCTGGGATGGGTCGGCGGCAAAGCGCTGCCCGCCGTCCCGGCAGTGCTTGGTGTGCTCGACCATCGCGGCGGGGTCGTTGGGGCTCACCACGACCAGGTCGACCGCGCCGATCGTGTCGAGGTCGATTTCCCGCGCCTCGCTCATGGCGCCCGCGTAGAAGGTGGCGATCTGGGCCTGCTCGGCGTCTGTCGTACAGATGAAGCGCGCGGTCTGGAGCGACTTCGAGACCCGGATCCCGCTGGTGTCCACGCCGTGGGCGTCGAGCCACTCCCGGTACTCGCCGAAGTCCTCCCCTACCGAGCCGACCAGCACCGGGCGCAGGCGCAGCGCGCCGAGGCCGAAGCAGATGTTCGCGGCCGCGCCGCCGCGACGGATCTCGAGCCCGTCGACAAGGAATGACAGCGAGACGTGGTGTAGCCGCTCGGCGATCAGCTGCTCGGAGAAGCTCCCGCCGAAGGTCATCAGATGGTCGGTCGCGATGGACCCGCTCACGGCTATGCGCACAGCGGGCAAACTACCCGCCGGTAGACCTTCCGCTACCCGCGGGTCACCCATACCGTCGGATCATGACCCCGAAGCGGGCGGTTCGCTCGATGCTCGACGCCGAGACGCTGGCCGAGCTGGTGACCGATGGGCAGGCAATTCCGGCCGCTGCATTCAGCCGCTCGGGCCGCTCAGCGGCCGAGCCGGAGCGGGCCGAAAAGCAGGTGATTTGCATCCCCGCCGCCTCTGTCTCGCTGGTCGAAGCCGCACAACAGCTCTAGGTCCGACCCCACGCATGGCCCATCGGTGGGGTTATAACCCCACGCATGGCCCATCGGTGGGGCTATGGCCCCACGCATGGGCCATTGGTGTTGCGGGCGGGCAGGGCCGCGATTAGTGGAAGGAGTCGCCGCAGGCGCAGGAGCCGGTTGCGTTCGGGTTGTCGATCGTGAAGCCCTGCTTCTCGATCGTGTCGACGAAGTCGATCGTGGCGCCGGCGAGGTAGGGACCGCTCATCCGGTCGACGACGACCTTCACACCGCTGAAGTCGATGAACTGGTCGCCCTCGAGCGTGCGCTCGTCGAAGAACAGCTGGTAGCGCAGGCCCGAGCAGCCACCCGGCTGTACGGCGATTCGCAGCGCCAGGTCGTCGCGACCTTCCTGGTCGAGCAGGTGCTTGACCTTGCTGGCCGCGGTGTCGCTGAGCACGACGGTCTGCGGCTCGACGGTCTCGGTCGACGTGTCCTGCACGGTCATTCGGTGAACTCCCTGTCGCGGTTTACGGGCTCGAACGGCTTCAAACTGGCCCTGCGAGGTGCAACGGCCGGCCCCTCGTGGTTCTTCCCGGCCTCCATGATCCCACACCGTCCCGCGTAACCGGTCATCTCGACCATGAGCGGGCCACCGCGCGACCGACCGTACGGACGCCCTCGGCACCCGCGCCGAGCGCGGCCTCGACCGAACCCAGCTCCCCGGCGACCGACCAGACCTCGTCGATGCCGTTCGCGGCCGCCACCCGCGCGCCCAGACTCGACTGGCCGGCCACCACCACGCAGGGCACGCCGGCGGCCTGGGCGAGCCGGGCGACCGCGGCCGGCACCTTGCCGCGCAGCGAGGTCTCGTCCAAGTGACCCTCGCCGGTGACCACCAGGTCGGCCGACTCGATCTGTTCGGCCAGGCCGACCGCCGAGATCACCAGCGCGGAGCCGGGTACCCGCTCCGCGCCGAGGGCCAGCAGTCCGAAACCGAGGCCGCCGGCGGCGCCGGCACCAGGCCGGTCGCGCAGGCCCGCCCGACCGGTCGCGGCTTCGACCGCATCGGCCCAGTTCCCGAGTGCGAGGTCGAGGCTCATCACCGCCTCGCGATCCGCGCCCTTCTGCGGCCCGTAGACCGCGCTCGCCCCGGTCAGGCCGAGCAACGGGTTGTCGACGTCGGTCGCGGCCACCAGCCGGGCACCGATCGGGCCAGGCGGCGTTACCGTGTCGAGGCCACGCAGTGCCGCGCCGCCTCCGCGCAGGACCGCCGCCGGCTCGGCGCCGAGCGCCGCCCAGAGCCCGGCTCCCCCGTCGTTGCTGCCCGATCCACCAAGACCGACGACCACGACCTCGACACCGGGCAGCGCGGCGACCGCGGCCACCAGCTGACCGACGCCGTACGTCGTCGCCGTTCGCACGTCGCCGTTCAGGGCGCGAAGGTCGTCCAGCCCGCAGGCCGCCGCGCTCTCGACGTACCCGGTCGGGCCGATCCGCAGGACGTCGGCGACCATCGGCAGCCCGGTCGGGCCCGAACAGTCGACCGGGATCCGCGCCGCGTCCAGCAGCGCGGCCGCCAGCGCCGCTACCAGCCCCGGGCCGCCGTCGGACAGCGGCCGGCAGACGATCTCATCAGCGGGCGCCACCTCGCGCCAGCCGGCCGCGATCGCGGCCGCGGCCTGGTCGGCGCGAAGGGTCCCGCCGAATGAATCCGGCGCCACGACGACCCGCATGCCGCCATCCTGCCGCGCCGGCTGGTAGGCAGGTGCGATGGCGGTCACGGTGCGACCAATGGCCGAGGCCGACATCGCGGCGGCCACGCTCGCGCAGATCGCGGCGTTCGAGGTGCTCGACCTCAGCTCCGGCGTCACGCCCAGAACCGTCACCGACGACGTCCTGGCCCGGATGCACGGTCGCTATCGGCACTTCCTCGACCACGATCCGGCCGGCGCCTGGGTCGCCACCGAGGACGACCGCGTTGTCGGTGCTGCCCTCGGGCTCAAACGCGAGCAGCTCTGGGGACTCTCCCTCATGTGCGTCGACCCGAGCGTGCAGTCGAGCGGCATCGGGCGCCGGCTGATGGACGCGACGTTGACGTACGCCGAGGGCTGCTCCCAGCTGGTCATCCTGTCGACCCACGATCCGCGGGCGATGCGGCTGTATGCCACCAGCGACTTCGCGGTACATCCGCAGGTCGAGGGCATGGGCGAACCGGACCGATCGGTCCTACCGGCCGCGCATCGACCGGTTCGAGCGGGCTCGCTCGCCGACGTGGAGTTCGCCGACGCGGTGGACCGGGTCGTGCGCGGCGCGCCGCACGGACCGGACCAGGTCCGGATGGCCACGGACCTGCAGATGTTCGTGGTCGACGACGTCGAGGGCCGCGGCTATGCCTACCTCCGCGAGGACGGCGTGCTCTACAACCTCGCGGCCACCGACGACGACACCGCCCGGGCGCTGCTGTGGCACTGCCTGGCGACCGTCAGCGACCTCGGCCGCTCCGCCGACGTCTACCACCTCAACGCCGAGCAACAGTGGGCGATCGAGATCTGTTATCGCGCCCGGCTGCGGGTGACGCCTGGCGGAGCCGCGTTCTGGCGGGGCGGCTCTCCGCCCCGGGCCTACCTGCCGTCCGGGGCGTACCTCTGAGTGACGGTGTTGCTCTTCAGCGTTACGGTCAGCTGCTGACCCAGACGAACGTGGTTCCTTCGGCGTTCAGCGTGACGCTCGAGCTGCCGTGGCGCAGTTCGGCGTGCCTGGTCGGCACCGTGCCGTAGCCCTGCACGTCGGGGTTGGTCAACACCAGCTTGCCGGGCTGCACGACGACATAGCCGTGGTGGTTGCCGGCGACGGCGATCCCGTGCCCGGCGATCAGCGTCCAGGCACCGTGCTCGCGAAGCGCGACCACGCTGGTCGCCCCGGTCTTGGTCAGCCGTTCCCACATCGCCCAGACCGAGTCCGACGAGCCGGAGAAGCTCACCGAACCGATCCGCCAGGCCTGCTTGTCGGTGCCGTAGTGCCCTAACTGGCTGCGGGCATGACCTGCGCCCAGGACGAACTCGTCGGCCAGCGACGACGGCCCGAGGCCGCCGAAGTCCTGGTGGTTGCCGCGCTCGATCACCACGTGCTTGCCGTCGCCACTGACCCAGGCGGCATCCGGGTTGCGGTAGTTGGTCGGGCCGAGCACGTAGTCGTGCAGCGTCGTGTGCTTGCCGCCGAAGGAAGTCAGCCGGACTCGCCAGGTCTGGGCCGGACCCTTCGGAGCCAGGTACGACGGACCGTCGACGACGCCGTGCGGGTACGCCGCGAGGGGGAACGCGTGATCGGTGACCTTGATCAGATGGATGGTCGGCTGCACGCTGACCCGCCTCGTCGCGTTCGCGCTGGACGTCAGGAGTTGGTCGCCGGCGAATCCGAGCGGTGACTGCGCGGTGTTCAACGTGAAGGTCGCCCCATCGCCCTCCTCGCGGAGCACGAGCACGGTCTTGACGAGATCGCCCTTGTGCGTGAAGACCTGCTCCTGCCACGCGAGCCACGCGCCGTCGCCTGATGACATCAGGTCGTCGATCTGCACGGTGTCGCTCAACGTGACGAGAGTGACCGGGCCGATCCGCTTGGCGCCGGTCGTCGTACCGTTCGATTCGACCGTCGCGAGCTCGACGGTGTCCTTCGCGGTCAGGTACGCGAGGTGGCCGACGATCGTGGGGCTGTTGGGAGCCACCGCCCGGTCGGTCGCGCCGAGTGCCGCTTGGCCGGTCACCAGGCCACCGACCGCCAGCGCCACTACCCCGCAAAGGGCCGTACGTCGGATTCGCATGACTGCTCCTTGCCCTGACCCAGGTCGCCATAAGCACGGCACCGTGAAGGATTCCCTCGATCTTTGCACTTTGCTGGCCATACTCAACCAAGGCCGGGAGGCCCGGGGGTTCGAGAGGGTGAGGCGGATGGCAGGCGTCAAGTGGAAGAACGAGCCGGACGAGCACGACTACCCGGCGGCCGGGGACTACCTGTCGTTGATCGCGCGGCCCGAAGTGGTCAAGCGTCTGGTCGAGGACTTGCGCAGCGCGCCGATCATCCACCAGAAGGCCAAGGACATCCTCCGGGCGTCGGGCCTCGACCTGCTCGACGTCGACAACCCGCACGTCCTGGCCGACCTCAAGAAGATCCGTAAGGGCCGCGACCTGTCGCCGGTGTTGCTGGTTCGCGGCGACATCGGGTCCGGCCGCCATCTGCAGATCGCCGACGGCTACCACCGGGTCTGCGCGAGCTACCACGTCGACGAGAACACCGACATCCCGTGCCGCCTGGTCGCGTTGGTGCTGAGAACTCGCACATGAGCTTTGCCAATCTGGCGCTGATCGCGGTCATCGGCCTGCTCGGACCGCTGCTTGCCTATCCCCGCGGCTGGCACCTTCCGATCGTGCTCGGCGAGCTGGCGGCCGGGATCGCCCTCGGTGCCACCGGGTTCAACCAGCTGCACGCCGACAACACGACCTTCACGTTCCTGGCCGATATCGGCTTCGCCCTGGTGATGTTCGTGGCCGGCTCGCACGTGCCGGTGCGGGACGCCAGCATGAAGACCGCCCTGCGAACCGGCTTGCTGCGGGCGGTCGGGATCGGTGTCGTGTCCGTGCCGGCCGGCATTGCCGTCTCGCACATCTTCGGCACCGGCCACCCCTGGTTGTACGCCGTACTAATGGCGTCGTCGTCGGCGGCTCTGATCCTGCCGATCGTCGACTCGCTCGGCCTCGGAGGGCCGGACGTGATCGGGATGCTGCCGCAGATCGCGGTGGCAGACGCCGCGTGCATCGTCGCGCTTCCGCTGGCGATCGATCCGTCGCACGCCGCCCGGGCGGCGCTGGGAGCGCTCGCGGTGATCGCCTGCGCGGTCGTGCTGTTCTTCCTGCTGCGTCGTGGCGAGCGCTCCGGGCGGCGGAAGTACCTTCACAAGATCTCGGAGGAGCGGCTGTTCGCCCTGGAGCTGCGGGTCAGCCTGGCCGCGCTGTTCGGGCTGGCCGCGGTGGCCACCCGGACCCACGTGTCGATCATGCTGGCCGGGTTCACGTTCGGCATTGCGGTCGCGGCTGTCGGTGAGCCGCGACGGCTGGCCAAACAGCTGTTCGCGATCACCGAGGGCTTCTTCGGGCCGCTGTTCTTCGTCTGGCTCGGTTCGTCGCTGAACCTGCGCGACCTCGGCCACCATCCGTCGTTCATCGTGCTCGGCGTGGTGCTCGGACTGGGGGCGGTCCTCACCCACGTCGCGATGCGGCTGACCGGTCAGCCGATCGCGGTCGGGGCGCTTGCCTCTGCCCAGCTCGGGGTGCCAGTCGCGGCCGCCACGCTCGGTGCCGAGTTGCACCTGCTGAAACCGGGGGAACCGGCGGCGCTGATCCTTGGCGCCCTCGTCACCATTGCGGTCGCCACCTTGGCCGGCGCGCGAGCACCCACCGCGGCATCCGCTGAGGCGAGCATTGCGGCGACTGCGGCGACTGCGGCGCCGACCCCCGAGCACACCACCACGACTACCGCCGCGCCGACCGTCAAGACCAGCGCGAAGACAAAGACCAAGACGAAGACGAAGTCGAAGTCGAGCACCTCGACCGGCTAGCCGCCGCTCCCGCCGTCGCCACCACCGCCGTGGCTGCCACCGTCACCGCCGCGACCACCGTTCGGACCACCGCTCGGACCACCGCCGCCACCGCCGCCACCGCCGCCGCCGTGACCGCCACCGTCACCGCCATGACCGCCGCTGAGGCCGCCGTTGCCATCGTGACCGCCCTGACCGTCACCGTTCCGGCCCCCGCCGTTGCCGTCCCGGCCCCCGCCGTTGCCGTCATGACCGTCACCGAAGCCGCTGCCATCGTGACCGCCACCGCGGTGACCGCGGTCGCGCCCGTTGTGGTCGTGGCGGCCCCGGCCGTCGCCCCTACCCGGGCCACGGTTCGACCGGTCACCTCGATGGTGACGGTCGCCCGGCCCGGAATCGGTGGGCTCGGTCGGTGCGGTGCCCACCGGCGCCGACCCAGTAGAAGCGTGGCTCGACGAATGCACACTCGGGTGCGCGGACGGGTGTCCGCTGGCGTGCGGATGCGCGGCCACGTGATGGCCGTGATGAAGCTCGAGGTGGCCGGTCGAGAAGGCCACCGCGGTCGCCGCACCGCCGGCACCGGCGATCGCCACCCCGGCCGCCAGCATCACCTTGGCGGCAACGCCGAGACCGGCGAACCGAGTCGCCACCGCCCGGCCGCGAGCGGCAATCGGGTGGCGGCGCGGCGTACCTGCCGCCATGAACGCGGCCAGGTCGGCGCTGGGCGTGACGGGCTGGGACGGCTCGAGGTCGCGCAGGACGTCGGCCGCCGCCCGCATTACCGCCAGGTCGGACGGATCCGTCGGCGACGCGTCGTCGCGCCCGAACCAGGACCTCATGTCTGGGTCATCGCCAAAGCGGCTCATGGGGATACGGCCATTCCCAGGATCGGCCGCAGCGCCGCCAGGCCACGATGCTGTAGCGACTTCACCGACCCGACGCTCTTGCCCAGCACCTCCGCGGTCTGCTCGAGGCTCAGGTCGGCCACGATCCGCAGCAGGAGCACGTCCCGCTGGTCCGGGGAGAGGGTCTCGATCAGCCGGCGGACCCGCTCGGTCGCAAGCGCGGTCATGGCGTCCGACTCGGCGCTGGGCTCGGCCTTGTCGTGCCGGTCGGCGCTGAACTCGGCGGCGACGCCGCGCCGGGCGAGCCGCCTGACCTCATCGACGTACCGAGCGTGCGCCACGCTGAACACGAAGGTCCGAAGGTCGCCGGCATCGCCGCGGAAGCGCCCGATGCCGCGAAAGACCTGAAGGAAGACCTCGCTGGTCATGTCCTCCGCGTCGACCACGCCACGGCCGCGGAGGTAGGCCATCACCGCAGCGCTGTGCCGGTGCCAGACCTCGGTCAGCGCCCACGGCTCGCCGCGCTTGGCCGAGCGCACGAGGTCGTCGTCCGCGCCCGCCGCCCGACCCATACGTGTCTTAACGGCATTCCGCGCCGCCCGGTTCAGCGCCACCCGATCAACGTTCCCCCGTACCAGGCAATGTCACATTGCCCAGCCAATTCGGGGGTGATGTCACATCACCCCCACAAAGTGCGGGGCAATGTGACATTGCTTGGTACGGGGGACTAGGCCTGCGCCTCGCCAGCCTCCGCGCGGCGTCGCCGCGAGCGAAGCACCGCGCGGATGATCAGCAGTACGACGATGAATGCGAGGCCTTCGGCGACGTACGTCGCGTAGTGGCTGATCGTCGTCACGTGGTCGCCGGCGAGCTCACCGACGGCCGACCAGGTCGCCACCCACAGCGCGGCTCCGACCAGGGTGTAGGTCAGGAACAGCGGGAACCTCATCTCGGAGATCCCCGCGATGATGCCGGCCGCCTGCCGCACCCCTTCGACGAACCGGCCCAGCAGCACGACCGCCCAGCCGCGGCGCCGGAAGAAGTCCTCGGTCTTGTCCAGCCGCTCGGCGGTCAGCATCACGTACTTGCCGTAGCGCTCGGCGAGCGGCCGTCCGCCGTACACCCCGATCGCGTAGCCGATCGCGCTGCCCGCGGTCGACGCGAGGACCGCGATGATGCCGACGAGCACGATGTTGAGCTGGCCGGTCGCGGCGTACAGCGAGGCGGCGATCAGCATGGTCTCGCCGGGCACCGGAAGCCCGATGTTCTCCAGCAGCAGCACGCCGCCGACCGCGAGATAGCCGTAGTGCCGCAGGGTCGGCTCGAGCGAGCCGAACACCCCGGGCAACGGGCTCGGCGACGGGCTGGGGCTCGCGAGCACCCCGAGTACGTCGATCATCGGCCGACCACCCGACTCCCCCTCCGCACCGACCGGCGCGACCGCGCCCGCTGCCTACAAGCCTGGCGCGCCCCAGACCGGGAACCACCGGGACAGGTCGTCCTCGACCTTCAAGTCGTCGCCGAGCATCGCACGAACCTGGAGCTCACGGGCGTTATCCCGCTTGTCGGGTCCGGTCGGCGCGAACGGATACCAGGTGCCGCGCTTGTAGAGGTAGACCAGCCCGACGTTGGGACCCTTGCCGTCGCTGAACGCGACCAGCGTGCACAGCAGCGCCGGCCCGAAGCCGGCTTCGTCGAGCGTCGAGTTGACCGCATGCAGGTCGTTGACCAGCCCGGTCACGTCATCCGGGCTGGTGTGGCGGGTGAGCCAGCTGAACCCGTAGCTGTCGGTGGTCTGGTCGTACTTGCGGCTGCCGTTGTCGTCATCGACGGCCAACAACTGCTCGATCTGCTCGCCAAGGCCGGCAAAGGCGCCGCCCTCCGCGGACTTCACGCACACCGACCCGCACCCGGTCGGGCGCAGGTCGCCGGCCGCCTGCAACGTCACCGCGGCCGACGGCAACGCGAACAGCTCGTCGAGGTCGGGCTTCACCGGTTTGGTGCGCCCGAGAATCGTGTCGAAGAGACCCATGTGTGCGCCCGCTCAGGCGGGTTGACCGAGCTCGACCGAGATCTTCGCCAGCTGCTCGAGGCGCTTCTCCAACGACGGGTGGGTCGAGAACAGCGAGGAGATGCTGACGCCGTTCGCGCGCGCCGGGCTGAAGAAGAACGCGTTGAAGGGCTCGACGCTGCGCAGGTCGTGGGTCGGGATCCGGGCCATGTCGCCGCTGACTTTCTGCAGCGCCGACGCGAGCACCGAGGGCCGGCCGGTGAGGATCGCGCCGGACCGGTCCGCCGCCAGCTCGCGGTAGCGCGACAACGCACGGGTCAGCAGGAACGAGATCGCGTAGACCACGATCGACACCAGCATGACCACGGCCATGACGGCCGCGCCGTTCTGGTTGTTGTTGTTGCTGCGGCCGCCACCGAAACCGCCGCCGAACATCTCGCCGTAGAACGCGAACCGGGTCACCAGCCCGGCAGCGACGCCGAGGAACGACGCGACCGTCATGACCGCGACGTCGCGGTGCGCAACGTGCGAGAGCTCGTGGGACAGCACGCCTTCGAGCTCTTCGGTGTTGAGCCGGCTCATGATGTCGGTCGTCACGCAGACGACCGCGCGCTTCGGGTTGCGACCGGTGGCGAACGCGTTCGGGTACGGCGCGCGGGCGATCGCGATGGTGGGCTTCGGCATGTCGGCAAGTGCGCACAGCCGGTCGACGATCCCGTGCAGCTCAGGCGCCTGCTCGGCCGTGACGATCTGGCCGTGCATCGCATACAGCGCGATCCGGTCCGAGAACCAGTACTGCGCGAACAGCACGAGGACCGCGATCACGATCACGACGCCGGCGTTGAGCCCGGCCGCGATCAGGATCGCCATGACGGCGACGTACAGCGCGCCGAGCAGGAAGATGGTCAGCGTCATCCGGGCCGTCAGGCCGCGGTCCGGGCGGATCCGCCCGTTAGTGCTCATCCGTGTATCAGTCCCTCTTCGGTGAACAGGTCAGCCGCCTGGGCCAACGTGAAGTCGGCGCCGGGAAGCACGAGGTCGGAGGCCCCGATGTAGTCGTCGGCGGCCGGCGTGCCGAGTGCACGCACCCGGTCGAGCAGTGCGGTCAGCGCCCGGGTGAAGTCGGCCTGGTCACCGCCGTCGCTCGCCGTCTGTACGGCGACGTCGAGCGTCTCGAGCTCGTCGAGCGCGCTGTCCGGTACGTCGTACTGGCCTTCGCCGAGGATGCGCGCGATCACGACTGCTCCCCAGATTCCGGCTGCGCAGCCTGCGGCTCAGCCGGAGCGGCGGCTGCGTCGGCCGGGGCCGAGTCGCCACTGGCGATCGCGGCCGGCGCTTCGCCGGCCGGAAGAGCGCTCTTCAGCTTGGCCAGCTCGGCGTCGACGTCACTGCCCGCCGAGAGCGAGTCGAGCTCGCGCTGGATGTCGTCGCCGCCGCTGCCCGGTCCGGCGGTCACGTCGTCGAGCGCGCCCGAGGCGAGCAGCTCGTCGACGGCACCGGCACGCGCCTGCATCTGCTGGGTCTTGTCCTGCGCCCGCTGCATCGCGAGGCCGACATCGCCCATCTCCTCTGAGATGCCGGACACCGCCTCGCCGATCTTGGTCTCGGCCTCGGCCGCGGTGTAGGTCGCCTTGATCGTCTCCTTGCGGGTGCGGAAGGCGTCGACCTTGGCCTGCAGCCGCTGCGAGGCCTGGGTCAGCTTCTCCTCCTGGGCCTGCAGGTCGGCGTGCTGGGTCTGCAGGTCGGCGAGCTGGGTGTTGGCCGCGGCGCGGCGGGTCAGCGCCTCGCGGGCGAGGTCGTCGCGGCCGGCGGTCACCGCCTGCTGGGCCTGCGACTGCAGCTTGTCGGCGCTGACCTGCAGCTGTTGCATCTGGATCTCCAGACGCTTGCGGCTGGTCGCGACGTCGGCGACTCCACGGCGTACCTGCGTAAGAAGCTGCAACTGCTTCTCGTAGGAGTAGTCGAGGGTCTCGCGCGGATCCTCGTGCTTGTCCAGCAGTTTGTTCGCCTTCGACTTCACGATCAAGGACAGCCGCTTACCCATGCCCATCTCGGTCCCGACCTCTCCTACGCCCGTGCCCGGCGGCTGCGTCCAGCCTCGGTCCCGCAGGGCACGATGCCCCCGGGGGCCTTCAAGCCTAGTCACGATGCTGAACACGGCCTGATCATCCGTAGACTCGGCGCCGTGATGCTCCTTCGGCGGTCGTCGGTCAAGGACGGCCCCACCGACTCGGTCGATCTCGACGGCGAACTGGACGAACCGACCGGCAAGGGCCGCCCGACGCCGAAGCGCGCCGCGGCCCGCCAGGCCAGGCGCAACCAGACCCCGAAGAACCGCAAGGAAGCCGCGGCGCTGGTCCGCGACAAGCGCCGCCAGGAACGGATCGCCGCCCGGCAGGCGCTGGTGACCGGTGACGAGCGGAACCTGCCGGCCCGCGATGCGGGACCGGAGAAGCGGCTGGCCCGTGACGTGATCGACTCCCGCTTCACCTACGGCCAGGTCTTCTTCGGGCTGATCGCGGTCGTGTTCCTGGCCTCGCTGATCCCCAACACCGCGATCCGCACGGCCGACAACTACATCGCGCTGTTCAGCCTGGCGATGATGTTCCTCGACGGGGCGACCAACGGCCGCCGGGCCAGGCGCGCGGTGGCCGCGAAGTACGGCAAGGCGAATGCTCGCGGGATCGCGTTGTACGCCTTCATGCGGGCGTTGTTCCCGCGCCGCCTTCGGCGTCCGCCGCCCAAGGTCAAGCGCGGCGGCGCATTGGTCGCGACCGAGCCCCGATGACCACGGCGCGACCGTCCAGCGACTCCCTGCCGGAGCTGGCGGGAGCCGACGACGCGTCGCTGCGCCGGTTCCTGCGCGGGCTGGCGCCGGTCGATCAGGTCGGCGTCGAGCAGCGGGCCGCGATGCTGTGGTCGCGCAGCATCAAGACCGACGCCAAGCAGTGGGGTCTCGACACCTCGGTGGCAATGATCGATCTGACCACGCTGGAGGGCAACGACACCCTGGGCAAGGTCCGCAGCCTGTGCGCGAAGGCGGTCCACCCGGACCCGACCGACCCGCAGTGCCCGCGGGTGGCGGCGGTGTGTCTCTATCCGGATCTGATCGCCGAAGCGGTCGGGCACCTCGCCGGCACCGGCGTCGCGGTGGCCAGCGTGGCGACCGCATTCCCGTCCGGCCGTGCCTCGCAGGCCGTGCGGCTGGCCGACGTCCGCGAAGCGGTCAGCGCCGGCGCGGACGAGATCGACATGGTCATCGACCGCGGCGCGTTCCTGTCCGGCCGCTACGCCCAGGTGTACGACGACATCGTCGCGGTCAAGCAGGAGTGCGGCTCGGCGCACCTGAAGGTGATTCTCGAGACCGGCGAGCTGGCGACCTACGACAACGTGCACCGAGCGTCGTGGCTGGCGCTGGCGGCCGGCGCCGACTTCATCAAGACCTCGACCGGCAAGATCAGCCCGTCGGCCACGCCGTCGGTCGCGGTCACCATGCTCGGCGCGGTCCGCGACTTCGCGGCGGTTACCGGCGACTATCGCGGTGTGAAGCTGGCCGGCGGGATCCGCTCGTCGAAAGACGCGCTGCACTACCTGGTCGCGGTCAAAGAGGTGGCCGGCGACGAGTGGCTGACCCCGCGGCTGTTCCGCTTCGGCGCCTCGAGCCTGCTCAACGATCTGCTGATGCAACGGTTGAAACTGCGGACCGGCACCTACTCCGGCCCGCACTACGTGACGGTGGACTGAGCGATGAGCGAGTCCGAAGCGGAGCGAAGGTGGCTCGCTCCAATGTGATCGGCGCCTCTGCATCGCTGCGCCCGGTGAGGGTGCAGCGATGAGCGAGTTCGAGTACTCCCCTGCGCCTGAGTCACGGGACACCGCGCGGCTGCGCGAGTCCTACGGCATGTTCATCGACGGCCGGTTCACCAACGGCAACGGGGGCACGTTCAAGAGCGTCAATCCGGCCGACGAGTCGGTGCTCGCCTCGGTGGCGCTCGCGGACTCCGCCGACATCGACACTGCAGTGGCCGCCGCGCGCCGGGCCTCCGACACGGTGTGGCGACCGATGCCGGGCCGGGAGCGGTCGAAATACCTGTTCCGGATCGCCCGGCTGATCCAGGAGCGGGCCCGCGAGCTCGCGGTCCTGGAGACCCTCGACAACGGAAAGCCGATCCGCGAGTCGCGCGACGTCGACGTACCGCTCGCCGCCGCGCACTTCTTCTACTACGCGGGCTGGGCCGACAAGCTCGGGTACGCGGGGTTCGGCGCCGACCCGCAGCCGCTCGGCGTCGCCGCCCAGGTGGTGCCGTGGAACTTCCCGCTGCTGATGGCGGCCTGGAAGCTTGCCCCCGCACTCGCGGCGGGCAACACCGCCGTACTGAAGTCGGCCGAGACCACCCCGCTGTCGGCGCTCGCGCTCGCCGACATCATCCAGCAGGCCGACCTGCCCCCTGGCGTGGTCAACATCATCAACGGCGGCCCGAGCGTCGGCCAGGCCCTGGTCGCGCACCCGGGCGTCGACAAGGTCGCATTCACCGGATCGACCGAGGTCGGCAAGCAGATCGCCAAGACCGTGGCCGGCACCCCGAAGCGGCTCACCCTCGAGCTCGGCGGCAAGGCCGCGAACATCGTGTTCGACGACGCGCCGCTGGACCAGGCGATCGAGGGAATCGTCAACGGGATCTTCTTCAACCAGGGACACGTGTGCTGCGCGGGCTCGCGGCTGCTGGTCCAGGAGTCGATCGCGGAGGAAACGATCGACGCGCTGCAGCGGCGGCTGCTGCACCTGCGGCTCGGCGACCCGCTCGACAAGAACACCGACATCGGCGCGATCAACTCGGCTGCGCAGCTCGAGCGGATCACCGAGCTGACCGCGATCGCCGAGACCGAAGGCGCGACCCGGTGGTCGCCGCCGTGCGACCTGCCCACAACCGGCTACTGGTTCGCACCGACCGTCCTGACCGACGTCACGCCCGCCCACCGGGTGGCTCAGGAGGAAGTGTTCGGACCGGTGCTCGCGGTGATGACCTTCCGCACCCCGGAAGAAGCGGTCGCGAAGGCCAACAACACGCCGTACGGGTTGTCGGCCGGCATCTGGACCGACAAGGGCTCGCGGATCCTCTGGATGGCGAACAAGCTGCGGGCCGGCGTGGTGTGGGCCAACACGTTCAACCGGTTCGACCCGGCCTCGCCGTTCGGTGGTTACAGCGAATCGGGTTACGGCCGCGAGGGCGGCCGGCACGGGCTGGGGGCCTACCTTGACCACTGACGACCGGATCGAGGTCCGCAAGACCTACAAGCTGTTCATCGGCGGCGCGTTCCCCCGGTCGGAGTCCGGCCGCACCTACCCGATCTCCGGTTCCGACGGCGGATTCATTGCCAACGTCGCGCTGGCCTCGCGCAAGGACCTGCGGGATGCCGTCGTTGCGGCGCGCAAGGCGCAGCCCGGCTGGTCGGGCGCCACCGCCTACAACCGCGGCCAGATCCTGTACCGGATCGCGGAGATGCTCGAAGGCCGGCGGGCCCAGTTCGTCGCCGAGGTAGCCGCGTCCGAGGGCATCGACGAGCGCGCCGCGGACGCCCAGGTGAGCGCGGCGATCGACCGCTGGGTCTGGTACGCCGGCTGGAGCGACAAGCTCAGCCAGGTGCTCGGCGCCGCCAACCCGGTGGCCGGGCCGTACTTCAACTTCTCCGTGCCCGAACCCACCGGAGTCATCGGGGTCATCGCGCCGCCGTCGTCGTCGTTGCTCGGCCTGGTGTCGGTCGTCGCGCCGGTCATCGTCAGCGGCAACACCTGCGTGGTGATCGCGTCGACGCAGCGGCCACTGCCGGCGATCACGTTCGCCGAGGTCCTCGCCACGTCGGACCTGCCGGGCGGCGTCGTCAACCTGCTGACCGGCGAGGTGCCGGAGCTCGCGCCGTGGCTGGCTTCGCACCACGATGTCGACGCCCTCGACCTGGCCGGTGCGGACGGCCTCGCCGACGACCTCGAGCGCTCCGCTGCCGACACGGTCAAGCGGGTGCTGCGCCGGGCCGCGACCGAGCCGGACTGGTCGGCGGCGCCGGACCTAAGCCGGATGACCGCGTTCCTCGAGATCAAGACGGTCTGGCACCCGACCGGCGTCTGAGCCGCGCGACCAACCGGTCCGATCCCCGTTTCAGCACACAACGCTCCCCCGCGACCCGCCGTTTCAGGCCCGCCCGCCGCCGTCACCGCCTGGGTAGGCGATTCGGGCGAGGGCGTTGTGTGCTGGAACGGGGCGGAGGTCAGCCGCAGACCTCGGCGTACGCCGGTTTGATCACGCTGTTGATGAGCTCGAGCCGGTCGTCGAACGGCCAGAACGCGCTCTTCATCGCGTTGATCGTGAGCCAGCGCAGGTCCAACCAGCCCCAGCCGAAGGTGTCGCAGCAGCGGGCCAGCTCCGATGACAGGGTGACCCCGCTCATCAGCCGGTTGTCGGTGTTGACCGTCACCCGGAACTGAAGGCGACGCAGCAGACCGATCGGGTGCTCGGCGAGCGACGCCACTGCCCCGGTGTGGACGTTGGAGGTCGGGCACAGCTCGAGCGGGATCCGGCGATCGCGGATGTAGCCGGCCAGCCGGCCGAGCTCGGCCCGCCCGTCGGCGCCGACTGTGATGTCGTCGATGATCCGTACGCCGTGGCCGAGCCGCTCGGCGTTGCACCACTGCAACGCCTCCCAGATCGACGGCAGCCCGAACGCCTCGCCGGCGTGCAGGGTGGAGTGGAAGTTGGCGCGCTGCACGAGATGGAAGGCGTCGAGGTGCCGGGTCGGCGGGTAGCCGGCCTCCGCACCGGCGACATCGAAGCCGGCCACCCCGCGATCGCGGTAGGCGATCGCGAGCTCCGCGATCTCCATCGACCGGGCCGCGGTCCGCATCGCCGTGAGCAGCACCCGGGCGACGATCGGGTGACCCTCGGCTCGCGCGGTCACCATTCCGGCCGCGAAGCCGTCGAGCACGGCCTCGATGACCTCCTCGAGCCGCAGGCCGGCTTCGGTGTGCAGCTCGGGAGCGAAGCGCACCTCGGCGTACACGATCCCGTCCGCGGCGAGGTCCTCGGCGCACTCCCGTGCCACCCGGCGGAGCGCGTCGGCGGTCTGCATGACCGCGACGGTGTGGGTGAAGCCGGCGAGATAGCGGACCAGGTCGCGCTTCGGCGTCTCGGCGGCGAACCAGCTCGCCAGCACCAGCGGGTCGGTGTCGGGCAATCCTCGGTAGCCGACCTCGTCGGCCAATTCGATGACGGTCGTCGGGCGCAGCCCGCCGTCGAGGTGGTCGTGCAGGAGGACCTTGGGGACCGCCGCGATCTGTGCGACGTCGAGGGTGCGCGCGGGCATTCGGCAGGCTACCGTGCGGCTCGTCGCGGCTCGGACACCACTCAGCCGATCCGCTCGAGCACGAGCGGGCGGGCGGCCGGTGCGGCGTCCGCGATGACGATTGCGCCCTCGAGGCTCTCGCGGGCCCGGCCGAACCGGCCCGGATCGTCGGTGTGCAGCTCGAGCAGTACGTCGCCGGCGGCGACCTCGTCGCCCGGGCGGACCAGGCAGACGATGCCGGCCCCGAAGTCCACCGCATCCTCCTTGCGGGCCCGGCCGGCACCGAGTCGCCAGGCCGCTACCCCGACGCCGCGGGCGTCGAGCCGCGCGACCACTCCGCTTCGGTCCGCGACCACGGTCTCGACGTTGGCGGCACTCGGCAGGTCGGCGTCCGGGTCGCCGCCCTGCGCGGCGATCATCCGCTCCCAGACCGCGAACGCGGACCCGTCGTCGAGCGCCGCGGCCGGATCGGCATCGATGCCCACCGCAGCAAGCATCTCGGCGGCGAGCGCGACCGTGACCTCGCGCAGATCGTTGGGGCCGCCGCCGTGCAGGGTCTCGACCGCCTCACGCACCTCGAGCGCGTTGCCGACGGTACGACCGAGCGGGGTGTCCATGTCGGTGAGCAGGGCCCGGACTGCGACCCCGTGGGCCTGGCCGAGGCCGACCATCGTCGCGGCCAGCTCCCGCGCACTGTGCAGGTCGGGCATGAACGCGCCGGTGCCGACCTTCACGTCGAGCACGAGCGCGGCGGTGCCCTCCGCGATCTTCTTGGACATGATCGATGCCGAGATCAGCGGGATCGACTCGACCGTCCCGGTCACGTCGCGCAGCGCGTACAGCTTGCGGTCGGCCGGGGCAAGGCCGGCACCGGCCGCGCAGATCACCGCACCGACGTCCTCGAGCTGCGCGGTCATCTCGGCGACGCTGAGGCTGGCCCGCCACCCCGGGATCGACTCCAGCTTGTCCAGGGTGCCGCCGGTGTGGCCGAGGCCGCGTCCCGACAGCTGCGGGACCGCGGCACCGCAGGCCGCCACGAGTGGGGCCAGCACGAGCGACACCTTGTCGCCGACCCCGCCGGTCGAGTGCTTGTCGACGGTCGGCCTGGACAGCCCGCTGAGGTCCAACCGCTCCCCCGACGCGATCATCGCTGCGGTCCAGGTGGTGAGCTCCCGCGGCGACAAACCTCGCCAGAACACCGCCATCAACAGCGCGGACATCTGCTCATCCGGGACCCCGCCGGCCGCGTAGGCACCGATCATCCAGTCGATCTGCGGGTCGGAGAGCTCACCGCCGTCGCGCTTGGCCCGGATGACGTCGACCGCGTCGAACCCGGCGCTCACGACTCCTGCCTGGCGACCAGGGTGTCGCTGTCGAACGCGCCCGGAAGCAGGTCGGCCATCCGCACCGGCGCCGCTCCCGGCCCGGCGTCGAGCAGCAGGTCGGGCCCACCGCGCTCCATCAGCAGCTGACGGCAGCGCCCGCAGGGCGTCAACGGCTGGCCGTCGCCGGCGACGACGCTGACCGCGAGCAGTCGCGATCCACCCGACGCCGACAGCGCTGAGACCAGGCCGCACTCCGCGCACAGCGTCAACCCGTAGGAAGCGTTCTCGACGTTGCAGCCGACCACAATCTCGCCGCGATCGGTCAGCCCGGCCGCACCGACATGCAAGTGCGAGTACGGCGCATAGGCCTTGGCCGCGGTCTCGATCGCGATCTCGCGCAGCGCATCCCAGTCGACCGATGCCTCGCCAGTTGTCATGTCGTGCAGTCTCCCCGAAATGCTCAGGTCGCCTTCGTCCCTACTCGGCGACGTACGGGACACCGTCCGACGCCGGCGGCCGGACCCGGCCGACCAACCCCGAGACCACCGCGATGGTGATCACGTACGGCGCCATCGACAGGATCGGCGACGGGATTCCGACGTTGAGGATCGCGAGGAAGCTCTGCAACGACACCGCAAAGCCGAACAGGAGCGCCGCACTCAACGCGCCGAACGGACGCCAGCGGCCGAAGATCATCGCGGCCAATGCGACATACCCGAGACCGGCGGTCATGTTCGAGGAGAACTCCCCGATCGACCCGATCGTGAACGACGCGCCGCCGAGCCCGGCGATCGCACCGCCGAGGATCACGTTGCGGTAGCGCACCGACAGGACGTGGATGCCGACCGTTGCCGCAGCGCGCGGATGCTCGCCGACCGACCGCACTCGCAGACCCCACCTGGTGTGGAACAACGCGACATGGACGACGACGAGCAGCACGGCCGCGCCGTACACAAAGACGTTCTGGTCAAACAGGATCGGCCCGATGATCGGGATCTTCGACACCAGCGGGATGGTGATCGGGTTGAAGGTGTCCGGGCTGTTCAAGGTGGCCTGATCTGGCGTGAGGACCTGCGCCGTGAGGAAGTTGGTCAGCCCGGTGCAGAACGCCACGATCACCACGCCGACGATGATCTGGTCAGCGCCGTAACGCAGCGCCAAGAATGCAAGCAGCGCGCCGAACACCGCGCCCGACACCGCGCCGGCCAGCACACCGAGCCACAGGTGGTGCGAGGCGCTGTCGATCATCGCGGCCAGGAACGCGCCCGCGAGGAACTGGCCCTCGATCGCGATGTTGACCACGCCGGATCGCTCGCACATCACGCCGGACAGCGCGCCGTACACGAGTGGGGTGGCCGACACCAGGGTGCCGGCCAGCAGCTGCACCAGATCGAGCTCGCTTCCGCGGGCCGCCCAGACGAGGAACGCCCACACGAACACGATGACCCCGAACCCGAAGATCACGTACGTCGCCCGCCTCGGCGGCCGGGCGGACAACCACCCGCCCAGCAGCAGACACACGATTGACAGCGCGAGGCAGACGCCGCGCACTGGCATGTCGAGCGGCGAGACGTTGACCGCGGGCGGGCTGGTGAGCAGGAAGGTCGCGTGCACGCCGCTCGCGGTGCCGAGCCCGAGCCCGAAGAAGCAGATCAGGGCCAGCCCGATCAGGAAGATCCCCATCCCGCGCACGCGCGTGGTCGAGACCAGCCGGCCCTCGGGCACGGCGGAGAGCGGCGTAGTGGCGATCGTCGCCTGGCTCATCCCGCCCACCCCTTGGTGAAGAGCAGGATCTTGCCGGTGCCGGCCTCGCGCAGCCGGAAGATCTCCCGGACCAGCGCGGGCGTGGCGACACAGAAGACGATGACCGCCTGGATCACCGTGGTGAGGTCGATCGGGATCCCGGTCGCGGCCTGCATGTAACGGCCACCGGTCACCAGCGAGGCGAAGAGCAATGACCCGAGGACGACGCCGATCGGCTTGTTGCGGCCGAGCAGGGCGACCGTGATCGCGTTGAAGCCGGTGCCGCCGCCGTAGTAGCTGGAGAGGAAGAAGTCAGTGCCGGCCAGGGTCGACATCCCGGCCAGGCCGACCAGCGCGCCCGAGATGGTGAGGACCAGGATGGTCGCCCGCTTGGCGTCCATGCCCGCGGTGCGACCGGCGCTCGGGTTGGACCCGATCACCCGGAACGTGAAGCCGAGGGTGCTTCGGCGCATGAACCACGAGGCGCCCGCAGCGACCACCAGCGCGACGATCAGCCCCGCGTTGACGCGAAGCCCCGACCCGAACAGGTGCGGCAACGTGGCTGACGACGGGATCGTCTGGGAGATCGAGTTGCTCTGCCCAGGCTGCTGCAAGGGCTTCGTGGTCAGCAGATAGTTGAGCAGGTCGAGGAAGATGTAGTTGAGCATGATCGTGACGATCACTTCGTGCGCGCCGGTCCGGGCTTTCAGGAATCCCGGGATGAATCCGGCCACCGCGCCACCGGCCGCGCCGGCGAGGATCACCAGCGGCACGTGCAGCGGCAATGGCAGGTGCACGCCGAAACCGACGTACGTGGCGGCAATCGCGCCGGCGATGAACTGGCCCTGTCCACCGATGTTGAAAACACCGGTCGAGAACCCGAGCGCCACACCCATCCCGGCGAGCATCAGCGGGGTCGCCGAGACCAGCGTCTCGGAGATCGGGGTGAACAGCGTGGTCCAGCCGTGGCCGGTCGAGATCGCGTGGCCGAGCGACGAGGGGCTGAAGATCGACCCGGTGAACAGATCGCCGTACGCGTGTCCGACCGTCGTCAGGCTGGCGCCGAAGGCATGGCCGGGATTCGAGCCGAGGTGGCCCCACGCGTGCAACGTGTTGGACGACGTGACGATGATCAGGATCGCGCCGAACACCAGCCCGACGACGACCGCCAGCAGCGTCGTGATGGCGACGTTTGCCTCGGTCATCCGGTGCAGCGCGTTCAACCACCACGGTGCGGGTCCGGGCGGCTGCTTGGCGGCGGGCTCGGCGCCGGCGGGCACCTCGGCCGGGGTCGCGCTCATCGTGACTCCGTCCCGGTGGCCGCGGTGGGCTCCGGTCCCCCGCCGCTCGGCCGGTGGTCCGCGCCGGCCATCATCAGCCCGATCTGCTCGCGACCGACGCTCGGCGGCACCACGCCGACGATCCGGCCGCGGAACATGACCGCGACCTGGTCGGCGAGCGCGAGGATCTCGTCGAGCTCGGAGGAGACCAGCAGCACCGCAACGCCCCGGTCCCGTTCCTCGACGATCCGCCGATGGACGTACTCGATCGAACCCACGTCGAGCCCGCGGGTCGGCTGGGCGGCGACGAGCAGCTTGACCGGCCGCGAGAGCTCACGTGCGACCACGACCTTCTGCTGGTTGCCGCCCGAGAGCGTTCCCACCGGCACCTCCACCGAGGTGGCGCGGATGTCGAACTCGTGCAACTTGGTCTCGCCGCTCTCGCGGACGACGGTCAGGTTTCGCGCGCCGTGACGGGCGTACGGCTCGATGTTGTGCATGTCGAGCACGAGGTTGTCGGCGATCGACAGGCTGAGCACCAGGCCCTCGAGCTGGCGGTCCTCCGGGATGTAGGCGATGCCGGCCCGAAGCGCCTCACGCGGGGTGTCACCGGTGATGTCGTGCCCGCCCAGGCGAATCGCACCCGCGCGGATCGTCCGCAGGCCGAGCAGGGCTTCGGCCAGCTCGTTCTGGCCGTTGCCCTGCACGCCGGCCAGCGCAACCACCTCGCCGGCCCGAACGGTCAGATCGACGTGGTCGACCGTGGTGAGCCCGCGCTCGTCGGCCAAGGTCAAGCCCTCGAGCTCCAACACGGCGGCGCCGGGCTTGGCCGGCGTCTTGTGAACGACCAGGTCGACGTTGCGGCCGACCATCATCGTCGCCAGCGCCTCCTCGTCGGACTCGGCCGGCGTCGTCGTACCGACCACCCGGCCCTGACGCATCACGGTGATCTGGTCCGCCACCGCCAGCACCTCCTTGAGCTTGTGGGTGATGAACAGGATCGAGCGACCCGATGCGGCGAGCGACCGCATGATCGTGAACAAGCCCTCGATCTCCTGCGGGGTCAGGACCGCGGTCGGCTCGTCGAGGATCAGCAGGCTGACGTCGCGCAGCAGCGCCTTGAGGATCTCGACCCGCTGCTGCAAGCCGACCGGCAGCTCCTCGACGATCGCGTCCGGATCGACCTCGAGACCGAACTCGCTCGAGAGCCGGCGGATGTCCGCGCGCGCGGCCTGCCGGTCGAGGAATCCGAAGGCCTTCGTCGGTTCGAACCCCAGTACGACGTTCTCGGCCACCGAGAACACCGGCACCAGCATGAAGTGCTGATGCACCATGCCGATGCCCTGCGCGATCGCATCGCCGGGGTCGGCGAAGTGGACCACCTTGCCGTCCACCTTGATCTCGCCGGAGTCGGCCCGCAACATCCCGAACAGGACGTTCATCAAGGTGCTCTTGCCGGCGCCGTTCTCTCCCAGCAGGCAGTGAATCTCGCCCGGCTCGACGGTCAGGTCGACGCCGTCGTTCGCCACCAGCGCGCCGAACCGTTTGGTGATGCCTTCCAGCTCGAGCTTCATCGCACCTCCCACCCTGCGGTAAGGCGCGCCCTACCGCAGAGCGGGAGGGCGCGCCTTACCGACGATCAGCTCGCCGGGTAGGAGTTCGGGTCGACGGAGATGGTGCCGGCCTCGATCCCGGTCTTGATCTTCGCGAGCTCCGTGGTCACCGCGGACGGGACCTTGCTCGAGAACTGGTGGTAGCCCGACAGTGCTACCCCGTTGTTCTTGAGGTTGCCGACGTACGTCCCGCCCTTGAAGGTGCCGTTGGCCGCGGCCTCGACCGCACCGGCCACCGAGGTGGCGATGCCCTTGGTCACGCTGGTCAGGAAGATCGAGCAGTACTGCGGAGCGGAGACGCAACCGTCGGTGTCGACCCACTCCATGTAGTTGCTGCCACCGGCCTGCTTGACCGCGGCCGCTGCACCGAGACCCACCGCGCCCGCGACCGGGAAGATCACGTCCGCGCCCTGAGCCATCAGGGACGAAGCGTCGGTCTTGCCGAGAGCCTGGTTGGTGAAGTCGTTGGTGAACAAGCCGTTGCCCGCGAGGCTGTTCTTCGCGCGACCCGCCTTGGGGGTCCAGCCGAGGGTGGTCACGTGCGCGTTGTTGATCTTGTCGAAGTAGCGGACGCCCGCGACGAAGCCGTCCATGTAAATCGTCACCGGCGGGATGTCCTGGCCGCCGAAGGTGCCGACCTTGCCCGACTTGCTCATGGCCGCTGCGAGGTAGCCACCGAGGAACGCGTCCTGGTTGGTCTCGTAGGTCAGGCCCGAGATGTTCTTCGGCGACGGCACGTAGTTGAAGTCGACGATCGCGAACTTCTGACTCGGGTGCGCCTTGGCCGCGGCCTTGGTCGCGTTGCCCATGTCGAAGCCGACCGTGATGATGATGCCGCAGTGCCGGCCGATCAGGGTGTTGATGTTCGGCGTGTAGTCGCTGGTGGAGTTCGACTGCAGGTAGGTGTACTTCAGCCCCGGCACCGCACTGGCGGCGTCCTTGAGGCCTTGGTACGCCGAGGCGTTGAACGACCGGTCGTTGATGCCGCCGGTGTCCGTGACCTCGCAGGCGAGGAAGCTGCTCGACGGGGCGGAGGACGCTGGCGCGGCTGGGGAACTGGAGCCGCCGGGAGCAGGCGTGCTGCTCGTGCCGCCACCGCTTCCGGTCGAGGTACCACCGCAAGCCGCGGCCACCATTGCCACCACAGCCATCATGCCGACCGCGCCGAGGCGGAGGCTCCGACGGCCGAACCGATTGCCGAGAGCGTCATTCACCTGATAGCCACCACTTTCCCCTGCGAAAACCCATTCGAGGTTGCCGACCGGTTTGGCTGCAACCGACCCGGGCCGGCTTGGTGCACCGTTCCCAGGCGCCACGTGCGGTGGCTGATCGGCGACCATACACCCCGCGACGCCACGCTGGCAGGTCACGATTGGGTGAACAACCCGCTGTGTCGGATCGCTCGTCGGATCGCTTCTCCGATCGGACCGTTGCCGCGATTGCGGTAGGTTCGCGCACCGTGACCGGTAGCGCGCCTGACCCCTTCGCCGAAGCCGAAGCCGCGGCCGCCGAGCTGGCTCGACGGACCGGTATCGACCGGCACGACGTCGCGGTCGTCCTCGGCTCCGGCTGGCAGGACGCGGTCGAGAGTCTGGGCGCGCCGGCTGCCGAGGTCGCGACGGCGGATCTGCCCGGATTCGTCCCGCCGACGGTGGCCGGGCACCAGGGCCGGGTGCGATCGGTCGACATCGCCGGCTACCACGTCCTGGTGCTCGTCGGCCGGGTCCACCTTTACGAGGACCGCACCCCGACGCAGGTCGTCCATGCGGTTCGTACGGCGATCGCCGCGGGTGCCGGCGTGATCGTGCTGACCAATGCGGCCGGTGGCATCAACCCCGCCTACCAGGTCGGGCAGACCGTGCTGATCCGCGACCACCTCAACCTGACCGGTGTCTCGCCGCTGTCCGGCCCGCCGCCGCCGGCCGGCTACGGCGCGCGGTTCGTCGACCTCACCGACTGCTGGTCGCCGCGTCTTCGCGCCCTCGCCCACGAAGTCGACCCGAGCCTGATCGAAGGGGTGTACGCCAACCTGCCCGGGCCGCACTACGAGACGCCCGCCGAGGTCGCGATGTACGGGTCGGCCGGCGCGGACCTGGTCGGCATGTCGACCGTGCTCGAAGCGATCGCGGCCCGCCACCTCGGTGCCGAGGTGCTCGGGCTCTCGCTCGTGACCAACGCGGCCGCGGGCGTCACCGGCGAGCCGCTCGCGCACGAGGAGGTCCTCGCCGCCGGCGCCGCTGCCGCGCCCGGGCTGGCCGCCTTGATCGCCGGCGTGATCGCCCGGCTGTGACGACGCGGTGACCGTGGGCAGCGACGCGACGTCGGCCGATCTGCGGACCCGGGTCGAGGCGTGGATCGCCGCCGATCCGGACCCGGAGACCAGAGCCGAGCTCACTGACCTGCTCGCCGCGGGCGACACCGCGGAGCTCGAGGCTCGCTTCGACCACCCGCTGCAGTTCGGGACCGCCGGCCTGCGTGCCCCGCTCGGTGGCGGCCCGGCCCGGATGAACCGAGCGGTCGTCCGTCGTACCACCGCCGGGGTGGCCCGGTGGGTGAGCCGCCGGGGCCCGGAGGCGATGGCCTCGGGCGTGGTGGTCGGGCACGACGCCCGGCACGGCTCGCAGACCTTCGCCGCGGACGTCGCCGACGTCCTGACCTCGTTCGGCGTCACGGCGCATGTGCTGTCCCGTCCGCTGCCGACGCCGCTCACCGCGTTCGGCGTACGGCACTTCGGCGCGGCCGCCGGGATCGTGGTCACCGCGAGCCACAACCCGGCGATCGACAACGGCTACAAGGTGTACGCCGGCGACGGCTCGCAGATCATTCCGCCGGACGACGCGGAGATCGCCGCAGCCGCCGAGGAGGGTGCCGACCCCGACACCGAGTCGAGCGCACCGCAGACCGTGGTCGACGACGAGATCCTCGCCGCCTACCGGAAGGCCGTCCTCGGCCTGCTCGACCCAGCCGGGCTGCGCACCCTGCGCGCGGTCTACACGCCGCTGCACGGCGTCGGCGGCGCGGTGATGCCCGACCTGCTCGCGGCCGCGGGCTTCGACCCGCCGCTGATCGTCGCGGAGCAGGCCGAGCCGGACCCCGATTTCCCGACCGTGCCGTTCCCGAACCCCGAGGAGCCGGGCGCGCTCGACCTGGCGATGGCGCTCGCGCGGAGGGTCGGCGCCGACGTCGTACTCGCCAACGACCCGGATGCCGACCGGCTAGCAGTGGCGGTGCCCGGCCGTGATGGTGAGTGGCGGCCGTTCACCGGGGACGAGCTCGGCATCCTGCTCGCCGACCGGCGGTTGCACGTGACGACCGGATCTGACCGCCTGGTGGCGACGACAGTGGTGTCGTCATCGATGCTCTCGAAACTTGCCGCCGACGCGGGCGTGGCGTACCAGGAGACCTTGACCGGCTTCAAGTGGATCGCGCGGGCCGCGACCCGGCAGCCCGGAAAGCGGCTGGTCTTCGGCTATGAGGAAGCGCTCGGCTACACGATCGGCGACGTCGTCGCCGACAAGGACGGGATGAGTGCGGCGCTGGTCGCCGCCGAGATGGCCGCGATCGCGCGGGCCACCGGGCGCAGCCTGCTCGACCGGCTCGACGAGCTGTCGGCCCGGCTCGGCGTCCACATCACCGCGCAATGGTCGCGCCGGGCCGAGGAGCCGGGCGGGATCGAGGCGCTCGCGCTCGTCGTCGACCGCTGGCGCAGCGATCCGCCGACCGAGCTCGGCGGGCTGGCCGTCACCGAGGTGGTGGACCTGGCCGCGGGATCGGCCGAGCTGCCGCCGACCGACGCCCTCGTCGTACGGCTCGGTGGCCGGGGCCGGGTGGTGCTCCGCCCGAGCGGCACCGAGCCCAAGCTGAAGGCCTACCTCGAAGTCACCACCGACCCGCCCGGCCTCGACGGACTCGACGAGGCGAGAGCGGAGGCGGCCAGCCGACTCGAGAAGCTGCGCGAGGACGTCGCCACCGGCTGTTCCTGAGCAATGTCACATTGCCCAGCGTTTTCTCGGGGTGCTGTCACATTGCCCCCACGAAGTGCGGGGCAATGTGACATTGCTTGGAACGGTCAGGCTTTGGCTTGGGCCGGCGCGTTGACCGCGGGGATCACCCGCTCGCCGTACGCCGCCACCCGACTCGGGCCAAATTAGTGTGCATGGCCAGCCGGGCCAGTTAACTGATCGCGGTGAGGGCGTCGCGTAGGTCGTCGGGGAGTGGGTCTTCGGCCGTGACGGTGTGTTTGCCGACGCGGATCTGGACGGTCCGGTAGCGGCGGGAGGTCCGGACGAACTTCTTGATCGACCAGCCGGTCGCGGTTTCGAGATGCCGAGTGATCGCCAATGCTGCGAACACGATGGCCAGGTGCGCATCGATCGATTCACGCTTGTGGTGGTAGATCGGGCGGGCCCGCAGGTCGTGTTTGCTCATCCGGAACGACTTCTCGATGTGCCAGAGCTGGTGGTAGGCGCCGATCACGAACTCCGGGTTCGGGTCCTCGATGTTGGTGATGTAGCCCTTGAACCCGGCCAGACCACGAGCCTTCGCCTCGAGTTTTCGGTTCACTGTCTTGGTCGCGCCGGTGATGGTGATGAACCGGTTGCGTTTGACCGGGATCTTCCCCGCGACGGCTTTCTCGGCTTTGCTCACCTGCTCGTCGATGCCGCGTAGCGTCCGTCGCGCCCGGTCGGAGCGGTACTGGTAGTAGATGACCTGGTCGCGGCGAGTCTCGTTCGGTGCCGGCCACGGCTGGGTGAAGATCTGCCCGTCGCTGACCTCGACACCGGGATGGCGCTCATGCCAGTCGGTGACGACCCACGGGATGTCCGGGATCTTCATCCCGAGGATGAACGACAACCCGGCCGCCTCGATCGCCTTGCGGTTTTTCTCCGAGACCATGCCTGCGTCCGCGACGACGGTGACGTCACGAAGCTGGTAGGCGGTCATGAACGCTTCGATCGTCGGGAGCATCGTGGCGGTCTCGGCCCGGTTGCCTTCGAAGGCCTGTAACGCCAGCGGGAAACCGGTCGCGTCGGTGAGCAGACCGACGGTGATCTGCGGCTCCAACCGGCGTTCCTTGGAATAGCCAGGCTCCCGGAACCCGTCACCGGTGTCGGTCTCGAAATACAGCGTTGTCACGTCGTAGAGCACCAGGCTCGCTGGGCCGATCGCGGCCCGGGTGGCGCAGGCCTTCGCGAGCCGGTCCCGCCAGGCCGTGGTGGCATAGGTCGGTAGCCGCCGTTTGATCGTGCGGTAGGAGCAGGCCGAGGTTCCGGTCTCCTCGATCACCCGGATGCTGTCCTCTTTACTGGTCGGCTCGATGATCCGGGCCAGCACGAGCTGCCGGAACACCTCATCGCCGCCAGCCGCCGTGTCGAACCCGAGCGTGTCGTAGCAGCCGGACAGCGCGTCCCACAGATGCCCCATCCGCGAGCCGGTGATCTCCAGCGGGCCACCTGCGGCAGCCGCAGCCGCGAGGTCCAGGCCGAGATCGAGGTGCGCTTGCCCGGCCTCGATTCGTTGCCGGGCAACAGCTTTCAGCGCCTCGACCTGCTCCGGGGTATGCGCCGAACCCAGATGCTCAACATCTCGCGAGCCGCGCCGCGTGGAGTGCACGATCTGCACCGCCGTCGCGCCCGACGCCGTCTTCACGGTCCGCACATACACCACACGAGGACCTTACGAGCCCAGAATTAGTGTGCAAATCCGTCACCGCCCACCAGCAAACCTGCAGGTCAAGCGCCTACGCCACCACCGACCACCAAAATGTGGCCCAAGTCAGGTCACATTGCCCCCACGAAGTGCGGGGCAATGTGACATTGCTTGGAACGGTCAGGCTTTGGCTTGGGCCGGCGCGTTGACCGCGGGGATCACCCGCTCGCCGTACGCCGACAGCGTCGCGTCCTTTGCGTCGTGCTGCAGATACAGCGCGAACTGATCGACGCCGAGCTCGCGCAGCTCCTCGAGCCGCGCCACCTGGTGCTCGACCGGGCCGAGCAGGCAGAACCGGTCGATCACCTCGTCCGGCACGAAGTCGGTGTGCGTGTTGGCCGCCTTGCCGTGCGTGTTGTAGTCGTAGCCGGACCGGTTCGCGATGTAGTCCGACAGCGCCTTCGGCACCGCACCGCCGTCCGTGCCGTAGCGCGCGACGATGTCAGCGACGTGGTTGCCGACCATCCCGCCGAACCACCGGCACTGTGAGCGGGCATGGTCGAGTCCCTCGTCCGATCCGTCTGTCACATACGCCGGTGCGGCGACGCAGATCTGCACACTCGCCGGGTCACGACCCGCGTCGGACGCCGCCTTGCGCACCGCCGCGATCGACCACGCGGTGATGTCGGGGTCGGCCAGCTGCAGGATGAATCCGTCGCCCACCTCGCCGGCGAGCGCGAGCGCCTTCGGCCCGTACGCCGCGACCCAGATCGGCAGCACCGACCCGGAACTCCACGGGAAGCGCAGGAGGCTGCCCTTGTACGACGCCTGCCCGCCGTTGGCCAGCGGCCGGATGACGTCGATCGCCTCGCGCAAGGTGGCGAGCGTCACCGGCGCGCCGTTGATCACCCGCACCGCCGAGTCGCCGCGCCCGATCCCGCAGACGGTTCGGTTGCCGAACATGTCGTTGAGGGTCGCAAACAGCGATGCGGTCACGGTCCAGTCGCGGGTCGCCGGGTTGGTGACCATCGGGCCGACCGTCAAGCGGTGCGTCGCCGCGAGGATCTGGCTGTAGATGACGAACGGCTCCTGCCACAGGATGTGCGAGTCGAAGGTCCAGACGTGCGTGAAGCCGGCCTGCTCGGCTTGGCGGGACAGCTCGACCACGCGCCAGGCCGGCGGATCGGCCTGCAGGACAACACCGAAGTCCATGACGTCACACCAGATTCTGCGAGAGGCCACGCTTGACGTACTTGCCATGGGACTTCGTGCCGACGTAGTTGCCGGCCTCGACGAGCACCTGCCCGCGCGAGATCACGACGTCGACGTGACCGTCGATCTCGTAGCCCTCCCATGCCGAATAGTCCATGTTCATGTGATGCGTCCGCCCCTCGCCCATGCCGATGCTGGTGTGCCCGGCCGGGTCGTAGACCACGATGTCGGCATCGGCGCCGGCCGCGATCACGCCCTTCTTGCCATACAGGCCGAACATCCGCGCCGGCGACGCACAGCAGACGTCGACCCAGCGCTCGAGCGAGATCCGCCCGTCGACCACACCTTGGTAGAGCAGGTCGATCCGGTGCTCGACCGAGCCGATTCCGTTGGGAATCTTGGCAAAGTTGCCGATCCCCATCTCCTTCTGGTCCTTCATGCAGAACGGGCAGTGGTCGGTCGAGACGGCCGTGACGTCACCCGTCCTGATGTAGCGCCACAACTCGTCCTGATGACCCTCGGCCCGCGCCCGCAGCGGCGTCGAGCACACCCACTTCGCGCCCTCGAAGCCCGGCGCTCCGAGATTCTCCTCGAGCGACAGGTAGAGGTATTGCGGGCAGGTCTCGCCGAACACGTTCTGACCGGCGTTGCGCGCCTCGGCGATCCGGGCCAACGCCTGCTTGGCCGAGACATGGACGACGTACAGCGGTGCGCCGGTCATGTCGGCGAGCATCACCGCGCGATGAGTGGCCTCCTGCTCGGTCTGCCAGGGCCTCGTCACCCCGTGGTAGTACGGCGCGGTCTCGCCGCGGGCGAGCGCCTGCTGCACGAGTACGTCGATCGCGGACCCGTTCTCCGCGTGCATCATGATCAGCCCGCCGTTGCCGGCCGCGGTCTGCATCGCGCGGACGATCTGGCCGTCGCTGGAAAGGAACACGCCGGGATAGGCCATGAAGAGCTTGAAGCTCGTGACGCCCTCGTCGATCAGCGCGTCCATCGCCTTGAGCGAGTCGTCGTCGACCTCGCCGATGATCTGGTGGAAGGCATAGTCGATCGCGCAGTTGCCGCCGGCCTTCTCGTGCCACAACGCGAACTGGTCGAGCACCCGCTGGCCGTGGGTCTGCACGACGAAGTCCACGATCGTCGTCGTACCGCCCCAGGCAGCTGCCCGAGTGCCGGTCTCGAAGGTGTCCGAGGCGAAGGTGCCGCCAAACGGCATCTCCATGTGGGTGTGGCCGTCGACGCCGCCCGGGATCACGTACTTGCCGGTCGCGTCGATGACCCGGTCGGCGGACGCCGCGAGGTCACCGAGCGCGGTCGAGCCCGGCGCGACCACGGCCGCGATCGTCTCGCCGTCGATCAGGACGTCCTGCCGCGCCGATCCGGTCGAGCTGACGACGGTGCCGCCGCTGATCAGTGTCGTCACGGCCGGGTGATCTTCTCGTAGGAGTCCGGGCGGCGGTCGCGGTAGAACTGCCAGTCGTTGCGGGTCCGGGAGATCTCGTCGAAGTCGAGGTCGCGGATGACGACCTCTTCCTTGTCGGTCGAGGCGACCTCGCCCACGTAGTTGCCGCGCGGGTCGACGAAGTAGCTCGAGCCGTAGAACTGCACGGCCTCGTCACCGAACTCGTCGGACTCCAGCCCGATCCGGTTGTTCGCCGCGACGAAGTACTGGTTGGCCGCCGCGGCCGCGGGCTGCTCGAGCTCCCAGAGCCGGTTCGACAGACCCGGCTTGGTCGCCGAGGGGTTGAAGACCAGCTGGGCGTTGTTGAGCCCGAGCTCGCGCCAGCCCTCCGGGAAGTGCCGGTCGTAGCAGATGTAGACGCCGACCCGGCCGACCGCGGTGTCGAACACCGGGTAGCCGAGGTTGCCCGGCCGGAAGTAGAACTTCTCCCAGAACTGCGGCAGGTTCGGGATGTGGTGCTTGCGGTATGAGCCGAGCAGGCTCCCGTCGGCGTCGATCACCGCGGCCGTGTTGTAGTACTCCCCCTCGTTTGCGACCTCGTAGATGGGCAGGATGATCACCATGCCGAGCTCCTTGGCCAGCGCCTGGAAGCGCTCGACCGTCGGCCCGGGGATCGGCTCGACGTACGAGTAGTACTTCTGGTCCTGCACGATCCCGAAGTACGGCCCGTAGAACAGCTCCTGGAACCCGATCACCTGTACGCCGGCCGCGGCCGCGTCCCGGGCCAGCTCCTCGTGGCGTTTGATCATCGAGTCCTTGTCGCCGGTCCACGCGACCTGGGTAATGGCGGCTCTGACAACAGTCATCCGCGAATCTTCACACAACTGGCAACGCGCGCCGGTGAACTCCCTGGGCTGAGCTGTGCGCTGCCCAGGCCGCAGGGAGCGCCGCGTGCTTGGAGGCACGCAAGCGAGCGAGAACGCCGGCAGCGCGCAGCTCAGCCCTGGGAGTCGTGCAGGGTCATCGGGCCGTAGACTTCGCGCCCGTCGTCGAGCAGCACCACCGCGTCGACGCCGGCATCGAGCAGCTGCCGCCAGATCTCGCCGATCCAGGTCTCCGCGTCGGCCTGGGTCGGGAAGCTTTCGCTGATCGGCGCTTCGTCCGGCGAGACCACTGCCCCGTCGCTGCTCTCGTACCGCCAAGTCCACCCCACGCGGGACACCGTAGTCGCAACGCGCCGGTCAGAGGCACTGCGTTGACTGCGGACCCGGCCTGTGGTGGCATCGGCAGTGCAACCGCCGTGGGCGGGGGAAGTCCGGTCGAAGTCCGGCGCTGACCCGCAACCGTAGGCCTCGATCCTGAGGCGAGCCGGGATACCCGCGTACGACGAGGGCTCCAACGACAACCGTCGAGGTAAGCGGGGCGGAGCCCGGGCACACAGCCCGTCACCGCCCCCTCGCTCGTCGCGGTCCGATGACCGCTGCGGCAGGGGGCATTCGCGTGCCGGAGGTGGCTCGGAGCCGTTTCGCGTTCCTCACATCTCCAGGAGGACGTGTGACCCACATCCGTCGAATCGCCGCTGTCGCGGCCCTGAGCGCGGTCGCGGTCGCCGCGCTGGGCACTGCGACAGCAGCAGCAAGCAGAGCGACAGCAGCAGCAAGCAGAGCGACAGCAGCAGCAAGCAGAGCGAAGCACCCGGCCACTCGTACGACGACGTCCCGCCCGGCCGCCTCAGCGGCCGGTTACCTGGCCAGGCAGCTGACCGGGCGGCACCACGACCACTACGACGGCTCGTACGTGTCGGGGAAGAAGACGATCGTCTATGTCAATTACGGCGAGACCGCTGACGCGATCCTGTCGATGGATGCGGCCAAGGTCGCGCAGCGCGCAGCGGCTCGAGCGACCCGCTACATGGAGAAGCACGTCAAGGCCTACGCCGGCCGCTCGGTGGCGACCTACGCACCCGGACCGATCGGCAAGCTGTTGCTGGTCGCGGAGGCGCAGCACGTCGACGTGCACTCGTTCGGCGGGCTCAACCTGGTGAGCGCGCTGGACAGCACCGAAGGCGTGCGCGGCGCAGCGGTCGGCGAATACCAGCAGAACTCGAAGGGCACCCCGGCGAAATACGACTACTTCTCGACCGTCAGCCAGGCCCTCGCGGTGCTCGGGCTCGCCAACAGCCCGCATCCCGCCGACCAGCCCGACCCGGCCGCGGTGAGCTTCCTCGGCGACCAGCAGTGCACCGGCGGTGGGTATCCGACCGAGCTGCTGTCGTCGCCGACCGCGGCCTGCGCGGTGGGAAAGGACGTCGACTCGACCGGGTACGCCGTGCAGGCCCTCATCGCGGCCGGCTCGTCGGCCATCGCCGACCTGACCTGGCTCCGCAGCGTCGAGCACCCGAACGGCGGCTTCGACACCCCGGCCAACACGAACTCCACCGCACTCGCGATCCAGGCGCTCCTGGCCGGCGGCAGGAAGGCCGGCAAGCCCGAGGCGTGGCTGACTGCGCACCAGGTCGGCTGCTCCGCGCCGGCCAACCGGCGCGGAGCGGTGAAGTTCCAGGGCAGGTACGACGCCTCGGCCCTGCTGGCCACCAGCCAGGCCGGCGCAGCGCTGGCCGGCAAGCCGCTGGCCGCCATCGACAAGGCCGGCGCCCGGGCCGGGGCCCCGCTGCTGGCGTGTCCGGCGGCCCGGAAGTGACCGGGCACTGATGAACTCCCGTCGCGGTCTCGCGCTCGGCATCGCGGTCGTCGCACTGGCGACCGTGACGCCGAGCGCGGCCGCGACGGCGGCGGCCGGCAAGGCCAAGCCGACGATCTGCGTCGCACTGGTGGTCGACGGGCGCGCGCTCGGCAGCGATGTCAGCACCGCCTGCGCGACGGTGCCGCGCGGCGCGACCGGGATCGACGTCCTCGAAGCGGCCGGTCACCGAGTCGGTTTCCGCGGCGACGGGTTGCTGTGCACGATCGACGGACTGCCCAAGACCGGCTGCGCCGACATCGACGACAGCCACTACTGGGCCTACTTCCATCGCGCACCGGGCAGCACGAGCTGGGTCTACAGCAGCGAGGGGCCGTCGACGTACCAGCCGGTCAACGACTCCGCCGAGGGGTGGGTGTTCGACGACGGGTCCACGCTCACCCCGAAGAACGTGCCGTACGCCACGATCTGCAAGGCGAACAAAGCCAGCCCGAGCGCGCACCCAACGACGACACCGGCACGGGGAAGCCCGAGCGCCGGGGTGTCGGTCGCAGCGACGCCGCATGCCACCAAGCCCGCGGGCGCGCACCATCACTCAACGCCGCGGTCGGATCCGTCCACAACCGCCCGACCGGCCACTGCGGTCGTGCCATCGCCGTCGGCATCCTCGTCGGCTGAACAGCTGGCCGGCGCAGTGGGCCCGGCACCGCACCATCGGGCCTGGCTCGGGCTGGTGATCGGGCTCATCCTGGTGCTCGGTCTTGGCGGCCTCGCCGCGCTGCGCTTCCGGCGATCGGCCCGGGGGTCCGAATGAGCGCCAAGCGGTTGCCGCGGATGCTGCATCCCGGCGCCTGGTGGCTGTGGGCCAGCGCGCTCGCGATCGCCGCGAGCCGCACTACGAACCCCTTGCTTCTGGCCGCGATCGTCGCGATCACCGGCTACGTCGTGGCGGCCCGCCACCCGGCCACCCCGTGGAGTGCGTCGTACTCGATGTTCCTCAAGGTCGGGTTGCTCGCGATCGCGATCCGGGTCGCGTTGTTCGCGTTGCTCGGCGGCGAGCCGGGCGCGCACGTGCTGATCCGGTTGCCGGTGCTGCCACTGCCGTCTTGGATGGCCGGCGTGCGACTCGGCGGACCGGTCACGTTGGAGGGAGTGCTCGCCTCGGCGTACGACGGGATGCGGCTCGGCGTGATCTTCTGCTGCATCGGCGCGGCCAATGCACTCACCAGCCCGCGCCGGCTGCTCAAGTCGCTGCCCGGTGCGCTGTATGAGGCCGGGGTCGCTGTCACGGTCGCCCTCGCGGTCGCGCCGCAGGCGGTCGCCGCGGTCGGGCGGCTCCGCGCGGCACGGCGACTTCGCGGCCGGTCCGACCGCGGGCTGCGCCGGATCCGCGGGCTGGCGATCCCGGTGCTCGAAGGCGCGCTCGAACGATCGGTCGACCTGGCCGCGGCGATGGACGCGCGCGGCTTCGGCCGACGCGGGACGACATCTGCGCTGGTCAGGCGAACGACCGCCGGGCTCACGTTGCTGGGGCTGTTCGCCATGGTCGCGAGCACCTACGGCCTGATCGACCGGGGCGCACCGGGGCAGATCGGCGTACCGCTGCTCGTCGCCGGCGCGGCCGTGACCGCCGCCGGGTTCGCGGTCGGGGCCCGGCGCGGCGGTCGCACCCGTTACCGGCCCGACCCGTGGCGGCTGCCCGAGTGGGCGGTCGCGGCCAGCGGGCTCGCGGCCGCCGTGCTGGTCTGCTCGGGCTCGGCTGCTGCCTTGTCGCCGTCGACGTCGCCGCTGGTCGTGCCGGCCCTGCCGCTCGTGCCGGTCATCGGGCTCGCGCTCGCGCTGCTGCCGGCGTGGATGGCGCCGCCGTTGCCGAAGCCGCGAGCCGCCGTCGTGGTCCGCGAGGTCTCGGCGCTTGTTCGGGAGCCGGTGGCGGTCGGATGATCCGGTTCGATGACGTGACCGTCACCTATCCCGATGCGGACCGGCCGGCGATCTGCGGCGTCTCGTTCGACCTCAGCGAGGGCGAGCTGGTCCTGGTGATCGGCCCGACCGGCGCCGGGAAGTCGACCCTGCTCAAATGCGTCAACGGGCTGGTCCCGCACTTCACCGGGGGGCGGCTGTCGGGTCGCGTTCTCGTCGACGGGCGCGACACCCGTACGTCGCCGCCGCGCGAGCTCGCGGATGTGGTCGGGTACGTCGGCCAGCATCCGGCCGCCGGGTTCGTGACCGACGTGGTCGAGGACGAGCTCGCCTACGGCATGGAGTCACTCGGCGTCGAGCCCTCGGTGATGCGGCGGCGGGTCGAGGAGACGCTCGACCTGCTCGGCCTGTTCGACCTGCGCGACCGCCAGCTGCTCTCGCTGTCGGCCGGCGAGCAACAGCGGGTCGCGATCGGCTCGGTGCTGACCGTGCATCCGAAGATGCTCGTCCTCGACGAACCGACCTCCGCGCTCGACCCGCGGGCTGCCGACGACGTCCTGGCCGCGCTCACCCGCCTGGTGCACGACCTCGGGATGACCGTGATGATCTCCGAGCATCGGCTCGAGCGGGTTGTGCAGCACGCCGACCAAGTGGTGTTGCTCGGCGCGGTCGGCGCGACGGTCGGCCCGCCCGCCGAGGTGCTTCGCGACAGCCCGGTCGCGCCGCCGATCGTCGAGCTCGGCCGCCGTTTCGGCTGGTCGCCGCTGCCACTGTCGGTCCGGGACGCGCGCCGGCTCGCGGCGCCGGTCCGCGATTCGCTCGCCTCGGTCGCGCCGGTTCCAGGGCGGATTTTGGCGCCCGGCGAGCCGGTCGCGCAGGTCCGCGGTCTGGTGACGTCGTACGACGGGGTGCCCGCCCTTCGCGCGGTCGACCTGGACGTGCGACGCGGCGAGATCGTCGCGGTGATGGGGCGCAACGGCGCCGGCAAGTCGACCCTGCTGGCCACCCTGGCCGGGCTCCGCAAGCCCACCGCCGGCACCGTGGTGACCCCGGACCGGGTCGGACTCGTGCCGCAGGAGCCCGGCGACCTGCTTTGGGCGCAAACCGTTGCGGCTGAATGCGTCGACGCCGACCGCGACGCCGCGGCGCCGCCGGGAACGACCCGCGCACTGCTCACCGAGCTGGCCCCCGACGTGAGCGACGAGCACCATCCGCGCGACCTGTCCGAGGGCCAGCGGCTCGCGCTCGTGCTGGCCGTCGTGCTCGCCTCCAAGCCCGCGCTGCTGGCGCTCGACGAGCCGACCCGCGGTCTCGACTACGCCACCAAGCACCGCCTGGTAGCGATCGTCCAACGGCTGGCGGCGGAGGGTCACGGCGTGCTGATCGCGACCCACGACGTCGAGCTGGTCGCCGAGGTTGCCGACCGAATGGTGGTGCTCGCCGACGGCGAGATCGTCGGTGACGGACCGGCCCGCGAGGTCGCGGTGTCGTCGCCGGTGTTCGCCCCGCAGGTGTCCAAGGTGCTCGCTCCCCTGCCGCTACTCACCCTCGCCGACGTCGAGCGCGCCCTGGCCGGTGCCCGGTGAGCGCGTTGTCGGCGGTGCGGGTCCGGCCGCGGTCGGCGTTCGCGCTCTTCGCCGCGTCGGTGGTCGGGGTGATCGGCTTCGGCTGGCCGTTGCTCGACTCACGACTCGCCGGCACCAGCACGACCACCGCGCACGCCGGCGATGCGCCGTGGCTGTTCATCGCGCTGCTCGCGCTGCTGCTCGCGGTCGTGCTCGCCGAGGTCAGCGAGAACGGCATCGACGCCAAAACCGTTGCGGTGCTTGGTGTTCTGGCCGGCTGCGGGGCGGCGCTGCGCCCGCTGTCAGGCGGCGCAACCGGCTTCAGCTTCGTGTTCTTCCTGTTGATCCCGGCCGGGCGGGTGTTCGGGCGCAACTTCGGGTTCGTGCTCGGCGCGATCACTCTGCTCGCGTCGGCGTTGCTCACCGGCCAGGTCGGGCCGTGGCTGCCGTTCGAGATGCTCGGCTGCGCGTGGACCGGGTTCGGCGCCGGCTGCCTGCCGCACGCAACTGGCCGCCGGGAGCTCGCGCTGCTCGCGGCGTACGGCGCGCTGTCCGGGCTGCTCTACGGGTTGATCCTCAACCTGTCGTTCTGGCCGTTCGCGCGCTACCTGCCGGCTCAGATCGCGTTCGTGCCGGGAGCGTCGATCGGCGACAACCTGATCCGCTGGGTGCGGTTCGATCTGACGACGTCGCTGGGCTTCGACATCCCGCGCGCAGTTGGCAACGCCGTACTCGTGCTCGTCCTCGGCGGACCGGTGCTCGCCGCGCTTCGCCGGGTCGCCCGCCGCGCCGCCTTCGACGCCCCCGTCGACGTCACCCCCCTCCCCTAGCAATGTCACATTGCCTAGGACTTTGTGGGGGTGACGTGACATCACCCCCACAAAGTGCGGGGCAATGTGACATTGCTTGGAACGGTCCTTAGCGGCGGAGTTCTTTGGCGATCTCGAGGGCGATCAGCTCGGGCGTGGTGTCGCCCTCGTCGACGATGAAGGTCGACGCCGAGGTGTAGAGCGCTTCCCGCCCGGCGTACAGGTGCGCCATCGCCAAGGCCGGCGTCGCGCCCAGCCAGGGTCGGTCGGTGCCCGTGACCCGCTTCGCCAGGGTCGCGAGATCGGCGCGGAGCCACACCACGAAGCCGCTCCGCGTGAGCCGCTGCAAGTCGAGCAGGTTGGTCACGACCCCGCCCGCCACGCCGGCGATCAGCGGCGTCCCCTCAGTCAGCGCGACGTCCAGCGCAGCGGACTCGGCCCGCCGCAACGCGAGTACGCCGTCCTGCTCCTGCACCTGCTTGGTGTCCTTGCCGACCGCCCGCGCCAGCAACTCGTCGTTGTCGAAGTAGGGCCAGCCGAGCAGGTTCGACAGCGCATGCCCGATCGTCGTCTTGCCGGCGCCCATCATCCCGATTAGCAGCACCCTGTCGTTCCGAGACGGCGCCATCAGCGAACCGAGGACGCGACGAACGGCGGCTTCACGACCCGCATCGTCGAGGGCTTCCCCCGGATGTCGACCCGCACCTCGTCGTCCTCGTTGACCGATCGTGAGAGCAGCGCCAGCCCGATCCCGACCCGCAGGCTCGGCGAAAAGGTGCCGCTCGTCACCTCGCCAAGGTCGACGTCGTCGAGGGACCGCACCGACATGTGCGGGCGCGGGATCCCGCGGTCCTCGCTCTTCAGCCCCCACAGCAGTCGCGGCGCGCCGACCTCGCGCTCGCGCACCAGCACCTCGCGCCCCCAGAACGCCGGCTTCGACCAGCCGACCGCCCACCCGAGCCTGGCCTGCAGCGGCGTCACCGCAATCGTGAGGTCGGAGCCGTGCAGCGGATAGCCCATCTCGGTGCGCAACGTGTCGCGGGCACCGAGCCCGCAAGGCTGGCCGCCCATCGGGCCGGCGGTCTCCAGCAGCGCGTCCCACAGCGCCCCGGCCGACTCGGCCGGCGGCAGCAGCTCGTACCCGTGCTCGCCGGTGTAGCCGGTCCGGCAGACGGTGACGGGCTCGCCCCGCCACTCGACCCGCTCGAACGCCATGTAGTCCATCGCGCTCGGCAGCTCGAGCGCGGCGAGCACGTCGGCGGAGCGCGGGCCCTGCACGGCGATCGTGGCAATCGCGCGATGCCGGTCGACCACCTCCACGCCCTCCGGCGCGGCCGCCTGCAGCATCGACACGACCCGCTCGTTGTTGCCCGCGTTCGGTACGACGAACACGTCGTCATCGCCGCGGTAGACGATCAGGTCGTCGATGACGCCGCCGGTCTCCTCGTCGCAGCACAAGGTGTACTGCGCGCGGCCGGCCGAGATCGATCCCAGATCGTTGGTGAAGCACGAGTTGACGAACTCGGTCGCGCCGGCGCCGGTCACGATCGCCTTGCCGAGATGCGACACGTCGAAGATTCCGACCGCCGATCGGGTGGCCAGATGCTCCTCGACGACTCCCGCGTAGGACAGCGGCATCGACCAGCCGCCGAACTCCGCCATCTTGGCGCCCAACCGGGCATGTCGGTCCGCCAACGGGCCGGCAATCGGGAAATTCTTCGGCGTCGCCACATCGCTCACGAACCGCGACGTTACCGGTTGCGGGGTTAGCATTCGCCACCATGACCCGAATCACGCTGTCGAACACCCCGCTCGCCGAGCTCAACGTGGACGCCCTCGTCATCGGGGTCGCGAACAAGAACGGCTCCCTCGTCGTCGCCCCCGGTGCGGAGAGCGTCGACAAGGCGATGAAGAAGCGGCTCGGTACGGCGTTGAGCCAGCTCGGCGCCACCGGCCGGGCCGGCGAGATCACCAAGATCCCCACCCTCGGCGCCACCAAGGCACCGCTGGTCGTCGCGGTCGGGCTCGGCGACGCGCCGAAGCGGGACGGGGCCTACTCGGACGAAGCCGTTCGCCGCGCGGTCGGCACCGCGGTGCGCACCCTGGCCGGCACCCGGCGGATCGCGACCGGCCTCGCGGCCGTCAACGGCTCGGCGAACGGCGACGGCATCCGGCCGGTCGCCGAGGGCGCGGCCTTCGGCGGTTACGCGTTCACGAAATACCGCAGCCGGGCCTCGCGCCGCGACCACAAGCGTGAGGTGACCAGCGCGGCGATCGTCGTACCGGATCCGCGCGACAAGGACGCCCGCGCCGCGCTCGACCGGGCCACGATCATCGGCGACGCGGTTGCCCTCTGCCGCGACCTGGTCAACACGCCTGCCGCCGACCTGCACCCGGCCGACCTCGCGGCGGCCGCGGTCGAGGCCTGCGAGCCGGCCGGCTGCGCGGTCGAGGTGTACGACGAGGTCGTGCTGGCCGAGGGCGGGCACGGCGGCATTGTCGGCGTCGGCCAGGGCGCGGCCAACCCGCCGCGGCTGGTCCGGATCGAGTGGTCGGGCGCGGGCACCGGCAAGGCGATCCACCTGGTCGGAAAGGGCATCACATTCGACACCGGCGGGCTGTCGCTCAAGCCGCCGACCGCGATGGAGTGGATGAAGGCCGACATGGGCGGCGCGGCCGCGGTGATCGGGACGATGCAGGCGATCGCGCTGCTCAAGCTTCCGGTCAACGTGGTCGGCTGGGTCGCGACCGCGGAGAACATGCCGAGCGGCAAGGCGATCCGGCCCTCCGACATCCTCACCATGCGCGGCGGCAAGACCGTCGAGGTCATGAACACCGACGCCGAGGGCCGGCTGGTGATGGCCGACGCGATCGTGCGGGCCGGCGAGGAAGGTGCCACGACGATCGTCGACATCGCGACGCTGACCGGCGCGGCACTGGTCGCGTTGGGCTCACGGGTCTACGGCGTGATGTCCAACGACGACGACCTCCGGACCGAGCTGGTCAGCGCGGCCGATGCGGCCGGCGAGCAGGCCTGGCCGATGCCGCTGCCGGAGGACCTGCGCAAGTCCCTCGACTCCGACTCGGCCGACCTCACCAACACCGGGGACCGCAACGGCGGCATGCTCGTCGCCGGGCTGTTCCTGCGCGAGTTCGTACCGGACTCCACACCGTGGGCGCATCTCGACGTCGCCGGCCCGGCCTGGAACCAGGGCGAGGTCCACGACTACACCCCGAAGGGCGGCACCGGAGTGCCGATCCGGTCCCTGGTCGAGTGGCTGGCGGGCCGGGCCGGCTGACCCTCGGCCGGGCGCCTGCCCGGCAGCCGGACTAACCGCTGGTGCAGCAGATGTTGCACGGGTGAAAGAATGGACGCTCGACGGCCGTTGACCCGGCTCGAGACCGCTCACTTCCCGGCCTAGCCCAACCAAGGAGACGCGCCGTGGCTGACCCGCAGACCGCCGACCTGGTCATTCTCGGGGGCGGCAGCGGCGGCTACGCGTGCGCTCTGCGGGCGGCCGAGCTGGGCCTGTCGGTCGTGATGATCGAGCGCGACAAGGTCGGCGGCACCTGCCTGCACCGCGGCTGCATCCCCACCAAGGCGCTGCTGCACGCCGCCGAGGTCGCCGACGCGGCGCGCGAGGGCGAGAAGGTCGGGGTCCGCTCGAGCCTCGACGGCATCGACATGGCCGGGGTCAACAACTACAAGGACAGCGTTGTCGACCGGCTCTACAAGGGGCTGTCCGGCCTGGTCAAGGGTCGCGGCATCACGGTCGTGCAGGGCAGCGGACGCTTGACGTCGGCCAACACGGTGGAGGTCGACGGTACGACGTACACCGCAGCTAAGGCAGTCGTGCTCGCGACCGGGTCGTACTCGCGGTCGCTGCCCGGGCTCGAGATCGACGGCGAGCGGATCATCACCAGCGACCACGCGTTGACCCTCGACCACGTGCCGACGTCGGCGATCGTGCTCGGCGGTGGCGTGATCGGGGTCGAGTTCGCCAGCGTGTGGCGCTCGTTCGGCGCGGACGTCACGATCGTCGAGGCGCTCCCCCACCTGGTGCCGACCGAGGAGGAGTCGAGCTCGAAGCTGCTGGAGCGCGCGTTCCGACGGCGCGGGATCACCTTCAACCTCGGCGTGAAGTTCGCGTCGGCCAAGACCACCGACACCGGCGTCACCGTCACCCTTGAGGACGGCAAGACCGTCGACGGCGAGGTGCTGTTGGTCGCGGTCGGGCGCGGGCCGGTCTCCGACGGCCTCGGGTACGCCGAAGCCGGCGTGGCGATGGACCGCGGCTTCGTCACCGTCGACGCGCACTGCCGGACCAACGTGCCCAATATCTACGCGATCGGCGACCTGCGCCCGGGCCTGCAGCTCGCTCACGTCGGCTTCGGGGAGGGCATCATGGTCGCCGAGCAGGTCGCCGGCCTGAACCCGCCGGTGATCGACTACGACGGGGTGCCGCGGGTGACGTACTGCGAGCCCGAGGTTGCGAGCGTCGGCATCACCAGCGCGCAGGCGGCCGAGCGCGGCTACGACGTGGTCGAGGCGACGTACGACCTGGCCGGCAACGGCCGGGCCCAGATCCTGCAGACCGGCGGCGCGGTCAAGGTCGTCGCCGCCAAGAACGGGCCGGTCCTCGGCATCCACATGGTCGGGTCGCGAGTCGGGGACCTGATCGCCGAAGGCCAGCTGATTACGAACTGGGAGGCGCTGCCGATCGAGGTCGCGCAGCTGATCCACCCGCACCCGACCCTGTCCGAAGCGGTCGGCGAGGCCCACCTCGCCCTGGCCGGCAAACCACTTCACAGTCACGGCTGACGAGGAGCCCCTGAAGCAATGTCCGTGTCCGTCACGATGCCGCGCCTCGGCGAGAGCGTTTCCGAAGGCACCGTCACCCGCTGGTTGAAGGCCGAAGGCGACCACGTCGACGCCGACGAGCCGCTGCTCGAGGTCTCGACCGACAAGGTCGACACCGAGATCCCGTCGCCCGCCAGCGGGGTGCTGTCGAGCATCAAGGTCGCCGAGGACGAAACCGTCGACGTCGGCACCGAACTGGCCCTGATCGACGACGGCGCCGCAGTCAGCGCGCTGCTCCGGCTGCCGAGGCTGCACCCGCTCCGGCCGCCGAGCCTGCGCCGGCCGCCGAGCCTGCGCCGGCCGCCGCCTCGACCCCGTTCGTGAGCGCGCCCGCACCGACGCCTCCCGCACCTGCTGCCCCTGCAGCCGCCGCTCCGCCGGCTGCGGCCGAGCCGGCGCCACCGGCTCCCGCCGAGCCCGCGCCGGTTGCTGCCGCCGAGCCACCTCCGCCGCCTGCGCCACCGGCACCGCCTGCGCCCCCGGCACCGCCTGCGGCACCCGCGCCGGCTCCGGCCGCGGCCGCCCCGGCAGCGGCGGCCGACGACGGCGGGCAGGCCCCGTCGTACGTCACCCCACTGGTACGCCGGCTTGCGGCCGAGCATGGGGTCGAGCTGTCGAGCCTGACCGGCACGGGTGTCGGCGGCCGGATCCGCAAGCAGGACGTGCTCGACGCCGCCGCGAACGGATCTGCGGCGCCCGCTGCGGCGCCCGCTGCGGCTCCTGAGGCGGCTGCGCCTGCGGCACCGGTGGCAGCCGCTCCCCCGGCGCCTGCACCGGCCGCACCCGCGGCTGCCGCACCCGCGGCTGCCGCTCCCGCGGCGCCGGCACGAATCGCGGCGCCGGCCGCGCCGGTCGTCGTACCGAGTCGGGGCAGCACCGAGAAGCTGTCGCGGCTGCGGACCGTGATCGCCGAGCGGATGACCGAGTCGCTGCGGATCAGCGCGCAGCTGACCACGGTGGTCGAGGCCGACCTGACCCGGATCTCGCGGCTGCGCGAGCGGGCCAAGGCCGAGTTCGCGGCGCGCGAGGGCGTGAAGCTGACGTACCTGCCGTTCTTCGTCCTGGCGACCTGCGAGGCGCTGCGCGAGCACCCGGTGCTCAACTCCTCGATCGACCTCGAGGCCGGGACGGTCACCTATCACGACAACGTGCAGCTCGGGATCGCGGTCGACACCCCGCGTGGCCTGCTGGCGCCGGTGCTGCGCGACGCCAACGACCTCAACCTGGCCGGCATCGCGCGCAAGGTCGACGACCTCGCGGCGCGGACCCGCGACAACCACATCACCCCGGACGAGCTCGGCGGCGGGACGTTCACGCTGACCAACACCGGCTCGCGCGGCGCGCTGTTCGACACGCCGATCCTCAACCAGCCGCAGGTCGGCATCCTCGGCACCGGCGCGGTCGTGAAGCGCCCGGTCGTGATCGACGACCCGATCGCGGGCGAGGTCATCGCGGTGCGCAACATCGTCTACCTCGCGCTGACCTACGACCATCGGATGGTCGACGGCGCCGACGCCGCGCGGTTCCTGACCACGGTCAAGAACCGGCTCGAGGCCGGCGAGTTCGAAGCGGAGTTAGGTCTCTAGCCCGATGTCTCAGGCGACGAACCAGACGACCGTCGCCGTTACCGGATCGTCCGGCCTGATCGGCTCGGCGCTGGTCCGAGTGCTGAGTGCGGACGGGCACGTCGTACGACGGTTGGTACGGCGCGAGCCGCGGTCGGCGGAAGAGTTCCGCTGGGACCCGAGCCGGCACGAGATCGACGACGCGGCGCTGGACGGCGTCGACGCCGTCATCCACCTCGCCGGGGTCGGCGTGGCCGACAAGCGCTGGTCCGACACGCACAAGCGCGCCGTCCTCGACAGTCGGGTCGAGGGCACGACCACGATCGCCGACGCGGTCGCCCGGCATCGCGACCAGGTGCGGGCGCTGCTGTCGGCGAGCGCGGTCGGCTACTACGGCGAGCGCGGCGAGCAGGTGCTCGACGAGTCCGACCTGCCGGGCACCGGGTTTCTCGCCGACGTCGTGCAGCAGTGGGAGGCCTCCACTGCAGCGGCGTCCGAGGCCGGCGTGCGGACCGTGATGATGCGCTCGGGCGTCGTGCTCGCGGCCGAGGGTGGCGCGCTCGGCAAGGTCCTGCCGCTGTTCAAGCTCGGCGTCGGCGGCAAGCTCGGCCCGGGGCGGCAGTGGATGCCGTGGATCGCTCTGTCGGACGAGCTCGCCGCGATCCGTTTCCTGCTCGTCCACGACGAGATCTCGGGACCGGTCAACCTGGTCGCGCCCGAGCCGGTCCGCAACCGCGACTACACGGCCGCGATCGGCCGCGCGCTGCATCGGCCGGCGATCGCGCGGGTGCCGGGGTTCGGGCTGCGGCTCGCGCTCGGCGGGTTCGCCGACGAGGGCGCGCTCGTGAGTCAGCGGGTCGTACCGCAGAAACTGCTCGACGCCGGCTTCGAGTTCACCTACGCCGACGTCGACGCCGCCCTCCGCGCGATCCTCTGACCGGCCGTCCCACACGCATGGCCCATCGGTGGGGCTATCGGCCCACGCATGGCCCATTGGTGGGGCTATAGCCCCACGCATGGGCCATTGGTGGGGCTAGGCCGGGGTGATCTGGCTGACTCGCCACTTGCCGGCCGACCACGTGAGCCGCATCGTGAAGGCGCGGTCCGGCCGGGCCGCGCCGTGCCCGACCACGCGCCCGGTGGAGTCGAGCAGGTCGTAGGCGCTGAGTCGGTCGACCACCCGCAGCCGCGCCCCGGTCACGCTCGACGAGTCGACGGTGACGTGCTCGACGGTGGCCTGGAAGCCGCTCGCGTGCAGGCCACGGCTGGCCAGCGACGCGACGGTCGCATGATCGGTCGAGTACGCCGACGAACCCACGACGTACACGTCCGCCAACCGAGAGGGATCAGCCTGCTCGAACGCGGCCGCCCGCGCGTCGTCAAGCCGACTAGCCAACGCGCGCCAATTCGGGTCCGGATCCAGGTCGACCTGGAGCGGCGGGCTGCTGTGAATCGCCGCAGCGGCGCCGCTCAGCTGTGTCGGCAAAGCGTGGAGCGACGGCGCCTGGTTGCCGCCGTAGTGGCCGAGCTGCACGCCGAGGACGGCCGAGCCGACCATCGCCACGACCGCGCCGGCCGCGACGGTCGCGTGCCGCCGCCAGGGCGATGGCACCCGCGGCGGTTGCGCCTCCAGCTGCCGGACGAAGTCCTGGTCGATCCCGACCGCGGGTCGCACCAACTCGGTGATCGGGATCCTGATCGGGATGGCGGGCAACGCGAGCCGGACCGGAGCCGCCGCGCACGCGCGCAGCACCGCGTCGGCCAGCGACCGCGCGTCCGGCCGGTCGTGCGGATCGTGCGAGAGCGCGGCCTCGATCGCGGCCACCAAGGCGTGCGGCAGGCCGGGCAGCACCTCGTCGAGGGCCGGCCGAATCCCGACCAACGCGCGACCCTGGACCTGGTCGACCGTGCCGGTCCCCCAGTACGGTTCGCCGCACAACGCGAGGAAGCCGACCGCGCCGAGGGCGAACACATCGCTCGCCGCGGTCGGCGCGGCCCCGCCGAGAACAGCCGGATCCATGAAGTCGACCGTCCCCTCAACCGGCTCGGATGCAGACCCGATCGCGCGGGCCACCCCGAAGTCGGCCAGCAGCGGCCGGCCGTCGCCCGAGAACAGGATGTTGGCCGGGGTCAGGTCGCCGTGGACCAGGCCGCGAGCATGCGCCGCGGCGAGCGCGGTCGCCAACGGCGCGAGGATCGTCACCGTCTCGGGCGCCGACAACCGGTCGCGGGAGGCGAGCAGCCCGGCCAGGCTGCCACCGGCCGCGAGGTCCATCACCAACACCGCCGCGCCGTCCTCGACGACGAAGTCGCGTACGCCGATCACATGCGGCCCGGCCACCGAGGCGAGCACGGCTGCCTCCCGCCGGAGCCGCTCGGTCGCGGCCGCCCCCCGCCCGCGCAGCAGCTTCAGCGCAACCGGGTCGCCGGTCACGACGTCCCGCCCGCGCCAGACCTCACCCGCGCCACCGCTGCCGATCAGTTGCTCGACGACATACCCCGTGACCGCAAACGCTTCGTCCATCGCTGCATTCGAGCAGGGATCGCGGTCGCGACGGCGTCGCTATCCACAGGCCGCGCGACGTACCGTGAAGGGGTGAGCGCGGTGCAGCTGGTACGGCTCGGCCGGGTCGGGTACGACGAGGCCTGGGCGATGCAGCGCGACCTGCACGCGCGGCGGGTGGCCGGCGAGATCGGCGACACCGTGCTGCTGCTCGAGCACGACCCGGTCTTCACCGCGGGCCGGCGGACCGAGGTCTGGGAGCGGCCGGCCGACGGTACGCCGGTCGTCGACGTCGACCGCGGCGGCAAGATCACCTGGCACGGCCCCGGCCAACTCACCGGCTACCCGATCGTCATGCTGCCGAAGCCGATCGACGTGATCGGGCATGTCCGGCGGCTCGAGGACGCGATGATGGCGGCCTGCGAGGCGCTCGGGCTCGCGACGGTACGGGTCGACGGGCGCAGCGGCACGTGGGTGCCGGCCGACTCGCGCGGGCCGGACCGCAAGGTCGCCGCGATCGGGGTCCGGGTCGCGCGCGGGGTCACGATGCACGGCTTCGCGCTGAACTGCGACTGCGACCTCGGCGGCTTCGACCAGATCGTGCCGTGCGGCATCACCGACGCGGGCGTGACGTCGCTGAGCCGCGAGCTCGGCCGCGACGTCACCGTGGCCGAGGCGCTGCCGGTCGTCGAGGCCGCGCTGCTGCAGGTACTCGACCCGGTCCACGCGCCGATCTAGCCGCGACCCGCGGCGCAAGAAACTCCGTCGATTCCGCCGCGCCGGGTTGCGATGATCGTGGCATGACGCCGGCCTGCGACGAGTGCGGCTTCGACCCGGCCCAGTGGAATCCGATGGACGCCCTCACCACGCTGCGGGTGGTCGGGGCATGGTTCGAGCATCTTGCCGACGGCGCGCCGCCCGACATCGCCGCCGACCTCCGGCCGGACGCCGAGATCGTGGCGGCCGTCCGGCGCGGCGGCTCGTACGACGACAACCTCGCCGAGGTGCACCGCCCGTGGCATGCCATCGCGCACGCCGCCCGGATCCGCCATCGCGCGACCCCGTCTCAGCACGGCACGGTCGAGCAGCTCAACGCGAGCCGAGGCGGTGTACCCAAGCACGAGATCGCCGGCCCGGCGCTGATCGAGTGGTCCGGCCTGACCGCCGATCGGCAGGACGACCGTGAGCACCACGGCCGCCCGTGGCAGGCGGTCTGCTTGTGGTCTGCGGACGTGATCGACCAGCTGGTCGCCGAAGGCCATCCGATCGCGCCCGGGTACGCCGGGGAGAACATCGCCGTCCGCGGGCTCCACTGGGCGAGTGTGACCCCGGGGCAGCGGATCCGGGCCGGGACCGCATTGCTCGAGACGACGACCTACTCGACCCCGTGCAGCAAGAACGCGCCGTGGTTCGCCGACGGCGACTTCCGGCGGATGGCGCACGAGCTGCACCCGGGCTGGTCGCGGATCTACGCCCGGGTGCTCGAGCCGGGCACGGTCTCGGCCGGCGACGACCTGACCGTCCTGCCGTGACCCCCGGCTCTCGCCGTGATCTTGACGTTGGAGGCACACAAGCCCGGGTTGTGCGCCTCCAACGTCAAGATCAGCGAGGGTGGGGGTGCGCGAGGGGGGCCACGCGCGCACCGGCCCGGCGCGTAGGCTCGATTTCGTGACGGCGGTGGCCCCGGAGGGGCGCAGGTTGCTGCGGGTCGAGGCCCGCAACTCCGCCGTACCGATCGAGAAGAAGCCGCCGTGGATCAAGACCCGGGCCCGGATGGGGGCTGAGTTCACCGAGCTCAAGGCGCTGGTCAAGCGGGAGGGCCTGCACACGGTCTGCGAAGAGGCCGGCTGCCCCAACATCTACGAGTGCTGGGAGGACCGGGAGGCGACGTTCCTCATCGGCGGCGACCAGTGCACCCGGCGCTGCGACTTCTGCCAGATCGACACCGGCAAGCCGCAGCCGCTCGACCTCGACGAACCGCGCCGGGTCGCGGAGAGCGTGCAGGCGATGGGGCTGCGGTACGCGACGATCACCGGCGTCGCGCGCGACGACCTCGACGATGAGGGCGCCTGGCTGTACGCCGAGACGGTCCGCGCGATCCACCGGCTCAACCCGGGCACCGGCGTCGAGCTGCTCGCACCCGACTTCTCGGCCCGCCCGGAGCTGCTGGCGCAGGTCTTCGATGCCGCGCCCGAGGTCTTCGCGCACAACCTCGAGACCGTGCCGCGAATCTTCAAGCGGATCCGGCCGGCGTTCCGCTACGACCGCTCGCTGTCGGTCATCACCGCCGCGCGCGCCGCCGGCATGGTGACGAAGTCGAACCTGATCCTCGGGCTGGGCGAGACCCGTGCGGAGGTCGAGGATGCGTTGGCCGACCTGTACGACGCCGGCTGCGACCTGGTCACGATCACCCAGTACCTCCGGCCGTCGCCGCGACACCACGCGGTCGAGCGGTGGGTGCGGCCGGAGGAGTTCGTCGAGCTGGCCGCGGTCGCCGAGTCGATCGGCTTCGCGGGCGTACTGAGCGGCCCGCTGGTGCGGTCGTCGTACCGGGCCGGGCGGCTCTACCAGCAGGCGATCGCCGCGCGCACTTCTTAAGCGAAATTGACCCAAACCGTTCACCGCGGGGCAACGCGGCCGTCATAACCCACGGGCACCATGGCTCTCATGCCAGACGTGTTGCGAACAGTCGCGAGGGCGGTGTGGGCCGACGGCGGCCAGCGCGCCGCGCGGCGCAACGCGTGGGCCGCGATGTCGGCCGACGCAAAGCGCGCGCGGGAGCGGGCCGAGGCCGCGGAGGTGATGGCGACCGCGGTGGCCGCGGCCGGGCCGACCCAGGCTTCGGTCGGCGCTGACGCTTCGGTGAGCCAAGCGCGAGCCGTCGGCTCATAGACTCGCGGGCATGGCCCGCAGCTTCCGCAGACCGACGAAGGCGTCCGCGCCTGCCCCGAGCAAGTCCGGCGCCAAGGGCTCCGGCCGCGACACGGGCCGCAACGCCTCCCGGGGCTCCTCGAAGGCCGAGGCCGACTCGGGCGCTCCGACCGGCCGCGCCGCCCAGGTCCGCGCCGTCTGGAAGATGACCCGCGAGCAGGATCCGAAGGCGATCCCGCTCATCCTCGGGCCCGCGCTGGCGGTCCTCGTGATCCTCGTGGTGCTGGGCATCCTGCTGCATCTGATCGTGGTGCTCTCGATCATCGCGGTGCTCGCGGCGATGATCACCGGTACGACGATCTTCGGCCGGCGTGCGACCAAGACGATGTATGCGCAGGTCGAGGGCCGGCCGGGCGCCGCAGCCGCGATCCTGCAGGGCATGCGCGGCGACTGGCGGGTGACGCCCGCGGTCGCCTTCACCCGCAACCAGGACCTGGTCCATCGGGTGATCGGCCGCCCCGGCATCGTACTGGTCGGCGAGGGTCCGTCACCGTCGGCGATCCGCCAGCTCATCTCCGACCAGAAGAAGCGGATCGGCCGGGTCGCGCCGGAGACGCCGGTCTACGAAGTACTCGTCGGTGACGGCGAGGGCCAGGTGACGATCCGCAAGCTGCAGCAGCACGTCGTGAAGCTGCCGCGCAACCTCAAGAAGTCCGAGGTCAACGGGGTCGAGGCCCGGATGAAGGCGCTCGGCGGGCCGAGCATGCCGCTGCCCAAGGGGCCGATGCCGACCCGGGTCCCCCGCGGCAAGATGCGCTGACCCGGCGCTCCCACACCGCCGCAGCATCCGCAGCCACCGCCGCGACCCGTCGTACCCGGGGTCTCCCCGCTTCAGCACACAACGCTCCCGCTCCGCGCCCGGCACGCCAACCGACGTCCCATTTGCCGCCCCAATTGGCGATCGTTGTGTGCTGCAACGGGAGAGAAGGACTGAGTGCGGGGCGGCGGTCAGCGGGTGTAGACCATCACGGTGCCGGCGGCGCGGTCGTGCATGGCGCGGCCGGACGAGTCGTTGAACAGCGCCGGTACGACGGTGGCCAGCAGAGCCGTACGTAGCAGCACCCACTTGAACGCCGGCCGGCCCTTGCGGTCGGCCCGCAGGACCGCGATGGCGGCGACCCGCATCCCGGGCGTCTGGCCGGCGACGGTCACGAACCCCAGCTCGATCAGCAGAAACGCAAGGTAGGACAGGAGGGTCTGCGCGCCGCCGGTGTGGAAGCCGCCCAGCGCGGCGATCGCGACCAGGTCGGCCAGGACGCCGTCGATGACGAACGCCAGCACGCGCGATCCGAAGCTGGCCACGCTGCCGCGGCGCGACGCGGGCGGGCTGGCCGGGGCGGGCATGGCGCACACGCTAGCCCGCGACTCGCGGGCCACGTAACACCGGCGAAACACGCGGGTAACCGCCGGTCAACCGCGAATGCCTACCGTGGCGGGAGTCCGGGTCACCGGGCCGGATAGGTTGCCCGCGACGGGCCGCTTCGCCGGCCCGGCCACTACAGCAGCAGGCGCCACGAGCGCCCGAGGAGGCGGCAGACCGCGATGTTCGAAAGCTCCGACGAGGTTCTCGGCTACATCAACAAGAATGAGGTGCAGTTCGTCGACGTACGGTTCTGCGACCTGCCGGGGATCATGCAGCACTTCACGTTCCCGGCGTCGAACTTCGGCGAGAGCGTGTTCTCCGACGGGCTGATGTTCGACGGGTCGTCGATCCGCGGCTTCCAGCAGATCCACGAGTCGGACATGCTGCTGCTGCCGGACCCGAGTACGGCGTACATGGACCCGTTCCGCCAGCACCCGACGCTGATCATGAACTTCTTCATCCACGACCCGCTGACCGGCGAGGCCTACAGCCGCGACCCGCGCAACATCGCGAAGAAGGCCGAGGACTACCTGCGCCGGCTCCGGGATCGCGGACACGTCGTACTTCGGGCCGGAGGCGGAGTTCTACATCTTCGACGACGTCCGCTACGACCAGACGCCGCACTGCGTCCTACCACTACATCGACTCGGTCGAGGGTGCGTGGAACTCCGGGCGTGAGGAGCCGGGCGGCAACCAGGGCTACAAGCCGCGCTACAAGGGCGGCTACTTCCCGGTGCCGCCGACCGACCACTTCACCGACCTGCGGTCGGAGATGGTCCGGGTGCTGCTGGAGATCGGCATCGACGTCGAGATGCAGCACCACGAGGTCGGCACGGCCGGGCAGGCCGAGATCGACTTCCGGTTCGGCACGCTGCTCAAGACCGCCGACAACCTGATGAACTTCAAGTACGTCGTGAAGAACGTCGCGTACGCCAGCACGGCCGGACCGTCACCTTCATGCCGAAGCCGATCTTCATGGACAACGGCTCGGGCATGCACTGCCACCAGACGCTGTGGAAGGACGGCGAGCCGCTGTTCTACGACGAGATCGGCTACGCCGGGCTCTCGGACATGGCGCGGCACTACATCGGCGGGCTGCTCAAGCACGCGCCGTCGCTGCTGGCGTTCACCAACCCGACCACGAACTCCTACCGCCGACTGGTGCCCGGCTACGAGGCGCCGGTCAACCTGGTCTACTCGGCAGCGGAACCGCTCGGCCTGCTGCCGAATCCCAATCACCGGGTCGAACCCGAAGGCGAAGCGGCTGGAGTTCCGCGTGCCGGACCCGTCGTGCAACCCGTATCTGGCGTTCTCAGCGATGCTGATGGCCGGGCTCGACGGCGTACGGAACAAGATCGAGCCGCCGGAGCCGGTCGACAAGGACCTCTACGAGCTGCCGCCGGACGAGCTGTCTGCGGTTGCCCAGGTGCCGGGGTCAGCTCGAGGCGGTGCTGGACATCCTCGAAGGTGACCACGACTACCTGCTCGAGGGTGGCGTCTTCACCCCCGACGTGATCGACACCTGGATCGACTACAAACGAGAGCACGAAGTCGACGCGATTAGGTTGCGACCGCACCCGTACGAGTTCGCCCTCTATTACGACATATAGTCGCGACAGGTTTCTGACCTGCTATTTTGGCTCGAAAACGGCCGCTGACCTGGGAGAACGCTTCTCGGCGCTACTCAACGTCGGCGGCCGTTTCTCGTGCCTTTGTGCCCCCGATGTGCCCCCGATGTGCCCCCGATGTGCCCCCGACCAGTGGCAATGCGAGGTCCTGCTGCGCAGATCAGTAGGCGCGCAGCGGATTAGCGGTACACAACCTCATCCCCGCCGATGTCGAAAAACTCACGGACTGGGCGGCGCGATAAGTGACGGATCGTTCGGAGCGTCGTCGGCGACACTGACGCTCGTGGTCAGGTGTGCGGCCTTGACTATTCGCTGGGTGCTTTAAGTCCAAGCTTCAACAGCCGAGACTTAACACCTCCTGGCTGCCGACCGAGTTCCGCACAGAGCGTGGGGACACTTGCTCCCTCACTTGTGCGTCCTCGAAGCAGATCCTCCTCGTCTTCGCTCCACCTCTCGTATGCAGCCGGATGCTCCGCTCGGATCGAGGCAATCGAATATGACGGCGCGGTGTGGGAGTCAGGGTGCTGGTAGTCCAGTTGGATTGCCGAAATTGCAGACATGGCGAAGCAGCCTACCTCCGTGCCCTGGGACCACAGCACCACGTGCGGGCCGTCGAAGGTCAGCACGTCCACGACCAGGTCTGGGGCTGTCGCCGTCGCGTGAAAACTGACCCCGTGTCGCCCAAGCGGCGCTAGGGGGTCAATTTTCAACCGGCGTTGACAGGGGCGGCTGCAGTTCCGAGGTCGAGCGTGACTTGTGCCATCGGTACACAATGGCAGGGGCTACCGACGATTCGCTGCCGGAGGCTCCGCGCCGGCTGACGCCCGCGGATTAAGAGAGCCTCGGCCCAATGTACGGGTTCGTTCGTCAACGGGCGATTCAGCGCAGGAGGTTGGGTTCGAGCAACGACGAACGACGGCGGATAGGGGTCATTGGCCACCGCGATGGCACCGTCACCCCCATGAGGTTGTCTTCACCGTGGCCGAGTGAGCGGCCTGTCTCTTAGTGGCGGATGCTAGTCATCCTCGCCGGCCAAAGCCCACACGCGCTTGAGTGGGAGCTCGGCCTGGATGTCGTCGGGGATCCGTTCGTATACCGCGGTGAGTTCTCGAACGAAGTCGTCCGAGGTCCACACTCGGACCTGAAAGAACTGTTGACGCACCTCGCGTTCGGCAGCCTTTGTCAGTCCGCCCCAAGCTACGAGCAGTGCCTGATCGGCACCGATCCGCCCGAGGACGCCCTGCAACTCGCGGATCACTCCCACGTCGACCGGGTTCTGTGATGACTTCACCTGCACACAGACCCGGGGCCGGTCCATGCCGAGCGGGCCGGAACCGACGAGCACGTCGATGCCACCATCCGGGCCTTCGGGGGCTCGCGATGTCACCAGTCCTCGGCCAATGAATACCGCCTCAACCAGTCTGGCCAGTCCGTGGCCCGCGAAGCGCATTGTGATCCAAGCGTTGATCTCGTCCGCGGCGTAGCGGGCGACATCGAAGTTGCCGGCCTCAGGCTCGTCTGAACCCTCCCCAGGCGTGAAGACAGGTCCAACGCCACCAGGCTCCCGCGGGACCCAGCCGGGGTCCTGACCCGTTGCTGCAAGCACCGAAATTCGTTGTGCGCCGTCGTTGCGCTTGATCTCGCAGACAGTTAAGAAAGCGCCAAGGGTGTGCAGCAGGTCCTGTCCGATCGCCGTGCGCGGGATGTCGGTACGCAGCCACTCGACCGGCCTCGTGTGGCGGGCGGAATCCGGCAGGTTCGATCGGTAGGCGTATGGGCCGGTGACCCGCCCGATGGCCACGGTCGGCGTGTTCTTAAGGGGCAGGACGACCAGGTCCCCAACGGACATCGTGTCGCGGAACATCCAAAGCTGCGCGAGGTGATTCCGCCGGCGTTTCTCCCCGTCCTCCGGGTAAGCGATCTCGAGCATTGCTGCGAGACCCTCGCGGGTTGTCGCTGGCGTCATGTCCGGCATCGCATCCCATCCGACGACGGCGACGCCCTGATCGACGGCCAGCTCTTCGCGTTCGCCGTGCCGACCCGCTCGCACTAGCCATGCTCGACTCACTCATACCTCCCAGTAGGACCTATCGGGAGGCTAACGGTGCGGAACGAGACGCGGTGAACATGGAGCACCGTGCATCGGGTGCAACCCAGGATCTCCGCCTGTCGCCCGCCGCCGCTGACATCGATCACATGGCCAGCAAGCCCAACACCCGCAGCACCAAGACCACGACCGAGACCCCGGAGACCAAGCGCTCCTCGAAGGGAACATCCGTCAACCGAGTGATCCTCGTCGGCAGACTCGTTGCAACGCCCGAGCTGCGCACCACCGCATCCGGGATCCACGTCACGATGGTCCGGATCGCAACCAACGATCAGGAGCAGCCCGAGTTCCACGACGTGGTCCTCTGGAGGCAGCACGCTGACTTCGCCACGAAATACATGACGAAGGGGCGCCTCGCCTACATCGAGGGTCGGCAGCAGAGCCGCACCTGGGAAGCCGCCGACGGCACCAAGCGCCGGACGGTCGAGGTCGTCGCCGATACCTTCAAGGCACTGTCGACGAAGCGAGAAGCCGAGACGGCGGCCTAGCGATCGGCAGCCCCGGGAGGTCGTCCTCCCGGGGTTCCTTCGCTCGACGAAGGATGCGCGTGCCCGTCAGAGCCGGTCTCACCCGACGATGTGTGAGCGACCGCCTCGCGGAAGGCCGAGCAGCCCTCCCTGCGGAGGACTCCGACCCTCTCAGACCGCGCCGCTTCCGTACAAGAAAACAGCGGTTTCCACCGAGGATTGCGACAGATCTGCAGTTCGAAGGGCGGGCGGTTTCGCTGCCGGACCCGAGACAGGAGGGTCGACTGTCAGGTGACCGTATAGGTCTTGCTCTTCCGGATCTGGGTGGTTCCGTAGGGCTTCGACGCGTGGTACAGGTACGCACACGCGTGGTGCGTACCTGGATTCGCTGCGAGGAACGCCCACGACAGGCTGAACTTCGCATGCTTCGTAACGGTAATCCTGTACACGTGATGGTTGGTCATCGCTCCGCCGACGAAACGCGCGCACTTGAGGTAGGTCCCGTGGTACGCGTAGAGGCCGACCCTGTTGAACGAGCCAGAGAAGCCATGTGCCTTGACGTGGAACTTTGCCCCGCTGGCTACCGAACGGGGAACGCTGGTTGTGAGCGACGCCGCGGGTGTGGTGGCCTGTGTGGTCGCTGCAGCGCTCGTGCTGCTGGCGAGCAAAGCCGAGCTGAGCACCAAGAGGCCCGCCAAGAGCCAGCTGGCCGTTCGCCGAACGTTGATCGGTGGCTCTCCGGCCCGGGCCTTTAGGGTCGTCGCGGCTGCGTCATCCCGTGCCTCAGTCATCACCACTTATGCCATCGCCTCTCGCGTAGCCGTCTCCCCGAAGAGCACTATGACAGTGGCAAACGCTCGCGTTGAGACCGACGGTGATACTTGATATCACGACGTACTAGCCGTGTGAAGGAGGCGATGGTTCCGGCAACGTCCGCTACCTGCCCGTTCGGGCCACGCCGACTGCGACTGGCGGCGGTTCCCAACCCGGTGCCGGGAGAGTCGAACTGAGCGGCCGGTCTGCGGATAACGGCCTGAACGGAGGACCGTTCACGGCTGCCTTCGTTCTCAACAATCCCGGCAGCACGGTCGAGGGGATGGTGATCAACGGGTACTCCGACGGTATCGATGTTCAACAAGGAGGCGCCACAATCCAGGGCGACTGGTTCGGTACGGATGCCTCCGGCTCGGCAGCCGAACCGGATCCGCTCGGAACGAACACCTCCTCCCTCCAACTCTCCGGTCAGATCGGCGTGGATCTGGTAGGTGGAGGTGACCAGATCGGTGGTCCCGCCCCGGGACAGCGAAACGTGTTCGTGACTCACTGGGCGCCGGCCGTGGCACGCCCCGCGGCGGCGTTTCGTAATGAGAGTGGCGGCAACATCATTCAAGGCAACTCGATCGGCGTAGTTCCCGGGACTGGGACCGCTCTGATCGATCCAAGGCCTGGTCCGAAGAACCAGCCTGAGTCAGGCCTGTCGGTCAATGGAGCTGACATGCCTCGTCGTTCGGCTCGTTCGGCACGGGGGCTCCGCCATTGACAATCTGCGTCGCGTTGAAGTCACCGTCGTACCAGCCGGGCTCGAGGCCACCCGGCGTCCACCAGATCCCACCGCTGAGCGTCAGCGTCTCGCTCGGGCACACGTCGCTCGGGGCGAACGTTGTAGGTGCCGTCGGGTCAGCGGCCGTGGACACCAGACCAGCGTGCTGCAGCCGGTCGGGGCACGTTCGCGGCCGCGGCCACCAGCCTGTCCTATCGCGCAACGGCGCCTGAACTGTCGGCTGAGTCGACCCCGCACTACGCGCCTTCGCCCCCCCAAGAGTGGCCGACGCAACCGGACTTTCCTCGTCAACCACTCGGTGAGCCGAACAGTGGTTCGACCGCGAAGTAGACGTTGCGGTAGCGGGCGTAGGCGTCGTCGTAGGTGGCGCGGGTCGCCTCGTCGGGTGAGATCTCGTCCGGCCGGTACCGCACCATCGCGTCGACCGCCTCGCGTGCGGTCGGCCACGTCCCCGAGGCGACCGCGGCGAGCACCGCGGCTCCGAGCGCAGTGGTTTCGACCGTGGTCGGGACTCGCACTGGCAGGCCGGTGACGTCAGCTCTGATCTGCGACCACAGGTCGGCCTGACCGCCGCCGCCGACCACCGTGAGTCGACGCGGGCTGACGCCGAGGTTGGCCATGGCGCCGAGCACGTCGCGTAAGGCGAACGCGCTGCTCTCGAGGATGGCCCGTGTGATGTGCGCGCGCGTGTGCGCGAGGGTCAGGCCGAACAGGACACCGCGCGCATCGGCGTTCCAGCGAGGCGTCGTCGCGCCTTGCATGCAGGGCAGGAACGTCACGCCTGCCGCGCCCGCAGGGATGGTCTCCGCCTCGTGAAGTGCGTCGCTGTAGCCGACGGCGGTGCCGGCGCCGCTACCGCGGAACTCGTCCTGCCACCAGCGCAGGTTGCCGCCGGACACGAACCCCGGGTTCTCGAGCAGCCAGCGCCCTGGCACGGCGTGCGGGTGGCACTCCAGGCGGAGCATGGCGTCGATGCGGGGCTCGTCGATGACCGTACAGACCGGCTCAGCCGTCCCGACGATGTCGCACACCTCGCCGACCCCATCGACACCCGCCCCGAGCGTCCCTGCCATCTCGTCACCGCAGCCGACCGCGGCGATCGCGGAAGTGGGCAGCCCGGTCGACGCGGCGAAAGACTCGGTGACGACGCCGGCGGCCTGAGTCGCTGGTGCAAGCGGTGGGAGCAGTCGAGGGTCGAGCCCGGCTGCCTCGAGAACGCGACTCGACCACGTCAACCTGTGTGGGTCCAACGCCGCAAACGAGGAAGCATTGGAGTAGTCGCTGACGAGGACGCCGCTGATCGCGTGGAGCACGAAGACGCCGGGCGACAGCAGCCACTCGGCGCGGGAGTAGACGGCGGGCTCCTCATCGCGTACCCACATTGCCTTGAAGATTGCATGCGAGGAGTCGAGGTTCGCGCCGACCGCGGCCGAGAACTCACCCTCGCTGATCGACTCCCGCAGCGCTGCCACCTGCGGTGCGGCCCGCCGGTCCATCCAGATGATCGCGGGGCGCAGCGGCGTGAGGTCGGATCCGCAGACGACGAGCCCATCGAGTTGCGCCGCGATCCCCACTCCGCGGATCGCTTGAGCGCTGGCAGGTGCAGCGGCCGCGACCTGGCGGACGACGTCATGGACGGCGCGAACCCATGTCATTGGACTCTGCTCCGCCCAACCGGGGTGAGGCAACGAGACCTCATAGCTGCGGCGAGCGGTGGTGACGCAACGACCGTCGTCCGCATAGAGCGCCGCGACCGTGCTTTGACTGCCGACATCGCACCCGATCACGTAGGTCTCGGCCGCCACGGTCACGGCTCGATGACCATCTTCAATCCTGCTCCGGATCGGATGGTGGTGAACGCCTCGGCGATGCGCTCAAGCGGGAACCGGTGCGTGACGACCCGTCCGAGCTCGTCCTGTCGGCGGTCGAGGTAGTCCATCGTCAGGCGATATTGGCGCGGCGTCGCGCCGTATGCACCGAGGATCGCCAGCTCCTTGTAGTGCAGCATGTTCATGTCGAGCGTGCTGAATGGGTCATGCTTGGGCAGCCCGGCGAAGTAGACAACGCGCGCGCGCTTCGCGGCCATCACAAGGGCGGCCTGCTGTGCCTGTTTGGACGGCGCGGCAACGCTGATCCGGTCTGCGCCGAGACCGCCGGTGTGCTGCATCACTGCCTCGACCCCGTTGTCCTCGCCCGCCACCCACACGTCGTCGATGACGTGCCCGACGATGTCCTTGGCGGCATCGAGGCGGTCCTGGCTAATGTCGATCATCCAGATATTGCGCGCGCCGCAGTCGCGTGCCATCACCGCCTGCCAGCAGCCGATCGGGCCCGCGCCGAGGATCACTACGGTGGTGCCGAGTCGCACGTCGAGGACCTCGATGCCGTTGAGAGCGCAGGCAAACGGGTCGGCGGTTGTCGCGAGGTCGGACGGCAGGTCCTCCGGCAGCGGGATCAAGTTCTTCAACGCGATCGCGGGTACGGCGGCGAGCTCGGCGAACGCGCCCGGGAACGGGTCGTACCCGTAGAGCAGGTGATGCTCGCAGAGGTTCTGCTGGCCGTCGAGGCACCACCGGCACTCACCGCAGGTGAGAATCGATCCGACGAACACGCGGTCCCCGGGCTTGACGCCGGCTGGGAGCTGCGCGTCGGGTCCGACTTCTTCGAGCACCCCGACCGGCTCGTGCCCGAGAATCCATGGCGGCGGAGCCTTCGGGTCGCCGTTGAAGAAGGTCCTCGCGTCGGTCCCGCAGATCCCGCACGCCTCGACCCGCACTATCGCGCCGTCGGTCGCAAGGACAGGGTCGGCCGTGTCGTCGCGAACCTCCATGGTGTCGACCGCGGTCATCCAGGCGGCGCGCATCGTCAGGCGCCTTGCTCGTCACGCAGGGCGTCGAGCGCCTTAGTCGCCGTCCACCTCTCACGGATCACCCGCGACAGCGCGCGCGTGATGGCCTCGGGCGAGCGATGCATGAAGATGTTGCGGCCGACGCTGCACCCGATGGCGCCGGCTGCCATCGCCATCTGCATGCGTTCGAGTAGTTCGTCGTCTTCGAGCCGTGAGCCGCCTGCGAGCACGACCGGAATGCCGTTGGCCGCCTCGATCAGCCGCCCGAACGACTCCTCGTCGCCGGGCCAGTTGGTCTTGACGATGTCCGCGCCCAGCTCCCCACATAGCCGAACGTTGCGGCGCAGGTATTCGAAGCCGTACTGCTGCTTGAGCGACTCGACTGACGCGTAGGTAGTGGGAAACTCGGCCTCGGCGATGAACGGAATCCCCAGCGTCGCGCACTCACGCCCCACCCCGGCGAGTGTCGTGAGCATCGCGTCCTCGGTGTCGCCGCCTAGCGCGGTGAATAGCACGACGGCATCGGCACCGATTCGCGCCGCCTCCTCGACCTCCGCGATTTGCACGATGCGTGGTCGGTCGCCGTCGGGTGAGGCGGATGCCGAGAGCAGAAGCGCGAGCGACGTGGTCGGGGAGAAGGCCGGGTAGGCCTGGTGGATCATGCCCTTGCTCATCATGATCACGTTGGCTCCGCCGGCAATCGTCTCGCGGGCGCGAGCCTCGATGTCCGCGAGCGGGTCGAGGAACACCGGTGAGGTCATCCCGTGATCCAGCGCACAGATCACGGAGACGCCGTGCGGGTCGATGACCCGCTTCAGCCGCATCTTCTTGCCGATTGCTGCGCTCACGGCAGCCTCCTTCCTGGTCCGCGTCGTACGACCGAGAAGTCGAACGCGTCGGCGAGGTGGTATTCGTGCGAGGACAGGATCGGGTCGCCGCTGTCGCCGTAGTCGAGCTGCCACAGGTAGAGCAGCAGCGCGCCACGGTCGACCTTCAGCCGTTCGGCGAGACTGCGGTCGGCTTGCACGGGGCGGAAGCGGGCGATGCCGTGCTGGACGGCGGTGCCGAGCTCGCGCTCGATCACCTCGTAGACCGACCCGTGCAGCATGGCCTCGATGACGTCGGGCCGGTCGTTGACGAGGTGGCCGGGTAGCACGTCGCGCGACAGCACGACCGGCTTACCGTCGGCGGTCCGCACCCGCTCGATGATGTAGACGTCCTCGGCCGGGTCGAGCCCGAGGCGCTCGGCCTCGCTGGCCCCTGCGGGTTCTGACCAAGACCGCCCCTCCGCGATGCCGGCGATCATGCCGGCGGCGGAGATCGCCTCGGTCACACCGAAGTTCACGTCGAGGCTGTTGGCGACCCGCGACCGCTGGGTGACGAAGGTGCCGGAGCCTTGCATCCGGCGGACCAGGCCCTCGGCCTCGAGACTGCGCAGCGCGTCCCGCAGGGTGGCGCGCGAGACGCCGAACTCCAAGGCGAGCTCGGTCTCGGCGGGCAACTTTGCGCCCGGCGGCAGCTGTCCCGCCTCGATGCGCTGCGACAACTCGTCGCGGACCGAGACCGACCGCAGCCGCGGCCGACGCGAGTCGTCTGGCTCAGTCATGCCCATCTGTCAGACCAATCTTCCCCTTCAGGCAGCGACGACACGGTGGAACGTAGCGCATCTGCGCGGCGGCAGTCGAGCCCGTGAGGGTCGCCACAAGTCTGATACCCGGAAGTCATTGACCATAGCGGACTGACGTTATATACGTAACCGCGACACCAAAGGTCGGACGACTCGCAGCCGAGGCGCGGTTCGCGCCACGGGCGACGACCGATCGCGGGTGCTCCTACCCAGGGAGGGAAACGTGCTCCACGAGGCGATGCTGGCGCGCGACTTGTCACGGCGTGAGCTGCTGCGGCGCGCAGGAATCGGTGCGGTCGGGGTAGTCGGGTTCAGCAGCGTCGCTGGCGCTCTCGGCGGTTGCGGCAGCTCGGCAAAGAAGACCTCGACCGGTCTGCCCACCTCGCTGTCGCAGTTCAGTGGCGGGATGGATCAGCTGGTCACCAAGGCGAAGGCGGAAGGCCATCTGAATGTCGTCGGTGAGCCGGCGGACTGGGCGAACTACGGCAAACAAATCACCACCTACAGTACGAAGTACGGGATCTCGGTCAAAAGCGAGGGTCAGGAGGACAGTTCCGCTGAGGAGATCCAAGCGATCAAGACTCTGAAGGGCCAGGGCCGGGCACCCGACAGCTTCGATGTCTCTCCGAGCTTCGCGCTCGTCGGCCAGCAGCAGAGCCTGCTCTCGCCGTATAAGGTGTCGACCTGGTCGACGATCCCGGACTCGATGAAGGACCCGGCCGGGCACTGGGCGGGTCCCTACTGGGGCGCGATCTCGTTCGGAACCAACACCAACGTCGTCAAGCACCCGCCGCAGGACTGGTCGGACCTCACCAACCCCGCCTACAAGGGAATGATCGCGCTCGACGGCGACCCGCGGTCCGCAGGCGACGCGTTTGGCGCCGTGATGGGTGCCGCGCTGGCCAACGGCGGATCGCTCGACAACATCGAACCGGGTATCACCTTCTTCGCAAAGCTCAAGAAGCTCGGCAACTACATCCCGGCCGGGGTCTCCTCGTCCACGATCGCCAAGGGGGCAACCCCGATCGCGGTTCAGTGGGACTACGAGAACCTTGCGTTCAAGCAGGAGTTCAAAGGCAATCCGACGTTCGAGGTGGTCATCCCGGCATCGGGGGTGTTCGGCAACTTCTACTGCGATGGGGTCAGCGCGTACGCCGCCAACCCCTACAACGCGCGGTTGTGGCTGGAATATCTGTTCTCGGACCAGGGCCAGCTCACCTACATCGGTGGTTACTCCCACCCCGCCCGATACAAGGACCTCGTCGCGCGAAACAAGGTACCGGCGTCGCTGACGGCCCTGCTGCCACCCGCAGCCTCCTATGCCACCGTGCAGTTTCCGACGGTCGCACAGACGAACGCGGCGGATAAGGTCCTGAACGAACAGTGGGGTCCCAAGGTCGTCGGAGGGTGACGCGAGGTGGTCGACGATCGCATCGACACCGTCGATGCAATAGCCGATGCAACCCAACGACCGGCTGAGCGGCCACGCCGGTCGAGTCTGCGACGCCGCCGGAGAGTTGCGCTCCGCACGATCGGCCGGTGGCTTCCGGTGCTGCCGTTCTTCGCCTTCGCGACGATCTTCCTGTTCATCCCAACCGGCGAGATTGTCGTGCAGGCGTTCCGGACCGCCTCCGGCGCGTTCACGCTTGGCAATGTCCATCAACTGGTTCAGTCGCAGGACCTGGACGCCTTCAAGCAGACGATCAAGATCAGCCTGATCACTGCGGTGCTCGGTGGGCTGTTCGGGCTGTTCGTGGCACAGGCGGCGCTGCGCGGCGGACTGCCGAACTTCTTCCGCCCGATCGTCACCACGTTTTCCGGGGTCGCGTCGAACTTCGCGGGCGTGCCGCTTGCTTTCGCCTTCATCGCCACCCTCGGGACAACCGGGGCCGTCACCTCACTGTTGTCGCATCTGGGGGTGCACCTTTACAGCTCGGGCTTCACGATCTACGGCACGCTCGGGCTCTCGCTGACCTACCTGTATTTCCAGTTCCCGCTGATGGTGCTGATCATCGCACCGGCGATCGACAACATCCGCGAGGAGTGGCGCGAGGCCGCGGTCAACCTTGGCGCCTCGCCAGCACAGTACTGGCGGATGGTGGGCCTGCCGGTGCTGTGGCCGTCGCTGCTGGGTGCGGTCGTGCTGCTGTTCGGCAACGCCTTCAGCGCGTATGCCACGCCATACGCCCTCAGCAGCGGCTACATCAATCTGGTGCCGATCCTGATCGGCGAGGTGGTCAATGGCGATGTCGCGTCAAATCCCCAGCTTGGCGATGCGCTTGCCTTCGGGATGATCGTCGTCATTGGGGTGGCGGTCGTGATCTACGCGTTGTTGCAACGCAAGGCGATGCGATGGCTGCGGTAGGCGGGCTTCGCCGCCGCCGCGTCTGGGCGTGGTTCTGGCTGACGATGGCGGCGGTGTATCTGCTCGTCCCGCTGATCTCGACCGCACAGTTCAGCCTCGATGTCGGGCCGCACCAGTACGGCCTGCACTGGTACAGCACGATCCTGCATGACCACAACTTTTGGAGCAGCTTCTCGCTGTCGCTTCGCCTGGCCATCGAGACCGCGGCGCTCGGCTTGGTGCTGATGGTGCCTACGGTCTATTGGGTCCATACCCGGTTGCCGGCGCTGCGGCCAGTGATGGAGTTCATCTCGATCCTGCCGTTCGTGGTTCCGCCGATCGCGCTCGCGGTCGGCTTCGTAGGGTTGTTCCAGGGTGTGCCGGTCATCATCTCGAGCACTCAGCTGCTCGCATTCGCCTATGTCATCCTGGCGTTGCCGTTCACCTACCGGTCGCTGGACGCAGGGCTGCTGGCAGTGGACATCCGCACGCTGACCGATGCGGCGCACAGCGTCGGCGCGTCTTGGTGGCAGACCCTGTGGCATGTCATCCTGCCGAATCTCCGCACGGCGGTTCTGGCCTCGACATTACTCACCGTCGCCGTCGTGCTCGGTGAGTACACGATCTCGAGCCTTCTTCTGTTCAACACCTTCCCGGTGTATATGCAGCACATCGGCGTCACCGAGGCGTACGCCTCCGCGGCACTCGCCGTACTCAGCTTCCTTCTCACCTGGTTGGCAATGCTCGCCCTGTTCCTGCTCACCCACCGCAGTGTCGGGCGACGCCCGGTGGCGTTTGCCCACTAGCCGAATGCACCTGATCAGATTGAGGGGCGAGACGTGACCCACCTGGAGGTCCAGGGGCTGTCCAAGCGGTTCCGTGACGCTCAGGCGCTCGACTCGCTCGACCTCGAGGTTCACCCCGGTGAACTGCTGTCGCTGCTCGGGCCGAGCGGATGCGGCAAAACGACGGCCCTGCGAATCATCGCCGGCTTCGAGCAGGCCGACGAGGGCGAGATCGTCCTCGACGGCGAGTGCGTGAACGACGTCCCCGCCAGCCGGCGCAACATGGGCATGGTCTTCCAGGCATACAGCCTCTTCCCGACGATGACAGCGCGCGAAAACGTCGAGTTCGGCCTGAAGGTGCGCCGAGAGCCGGGCGCCAAGCGCTCGGCCAAGGCCAACGAGCTGCTCGAGCTAGTGCGGCTCAGCGCCCGCGCAGACCGGTACCCGCACCAGCTGTCCGGCGGTGAGCAGCAGCGGGTAGCACTGGCGCGCGCCCTGGCCTTCGAGCCGGCGATGCTCCTGCTCGACGAGCCATTGTCCGCGCTGGACGCGAAGGTACGCGTGCATGTGCGCGAGGAGATCCGCCGCATCCAGTCGAGTCTGGGAATCACCACCGTGTACGTCACCCACGACCAGGAGGAGGCGTTCTCGATCTCAGATCGGGTCGCGGTCATGTCCGGCGGGCGGCTTCAGCAGGTCGGGCGACCTGCGGACATCTACCACGACCCAAGCAACCTTTTCGTCGCAGAGTTCGTCGGCACCGTGAACCGCTTGTCCGGCACAGTCGGTCACAGTGGCGAGATCCTGATCACCGACAGTCCCGCCCGGCTGACCGTCAACGACCTCACCGCACCTCACGGCCAGGAGATCATCGCGCTCATCCGGCCGGAGGGCATCAACGTCGATCCGGCGCCGGCGCCGTCCGAGGCTGGGGTAAACATTCTGTCCGGATGCATCCTGGGCCGAACATTTCTTGGTGCGGTCACCCGGCTACGGGTCGCGACGCCGGCGGGCGATCTGCTCGCCGACGTCGCGAGCACCCGGGTGCTGGGGCTGGCCGAAGGAACTCAGGTCACGCTCGACATCGACCCGGCTGCGATCCGCGTCATGGCAGGAAGCTGAGGTGTCGGGCGGCGCGCGGGGGAACATGCCGGTCGCCGGGCTCGTCATCCCGGCCGTGATCGCCCACCGTGGCGCGTCGGTGGGGTATCCGGAGAACACGCTGGCGGCATTCGAAGCCGCGGTCGAGATGGGCGCGGACATGCTCGAGATGGACGTCCGGCTCACTGCCGACTGTGTGCCAGTGGTCATCCACGACCCGACGGTCACGCTGTGTTCGGGGAAGTCGGTGCTGGTCAGCGACATGACGCTGCGCGACATTCGTGCGCAGCCCGCGCTTGCCGACGTCGCCATGCTCTCCGATGTCCTCGACACGGTGGCGAGCAGGTGTGCGGTCGAGCTCGAGATCAAGCATCTCGCCGACGAGCCAGGCACCCACGGCTTGGGTCCTGTGGCCGCCGCGACTGTCGCGCAACTGCTCACCGAAATCGGCTTCGACGCGGCTCTGGTCAGCTGCTTCGAGCTGCCGACCCTGGACCAGCTCCGACGCGCGGCGCCCGAGATCGCGACCGGCCTCGAGTGCGAGGGTCATGAGGGTCTCGGAGCCGCGATTGACGCATGCGTCCGAAACGGTCATCCGTTCGTACTGCCCGACGTCGAGACGATCCTTTCCGATGGCGCCCGCGTCGTCGAACGCGCCCACAGGCATGGGCTGTTTGTTGCTACCTGGGTTGCCGACGACGTCGACGTGATCGATCGGCTCTTCGACATCGGCGTCGATGCGGTCGAGAGCAACGACGTGGCGGTCGCGATCAAGGCCCGCGACCGCGCCCGCGCAATCAGATGAACCGATAGGGCATATTGCGCGAAGTGCTAGAGATCGCCACCGTCCGCGGTTCCGCGTGGCCTCGACGGCGGTCGCCAGTATTTGGTACCAAGAACGGCCGCAGCCATGCGCCAGACGTGACGTGGTGGCTTCGAATCGGCTTACCCCGTCCGCAGAGATCGACCGAGCGTTGCTGTCTCGGACGACCATGTTCGCCGGCGTACCGGAGCGAGCGGCGGTCGACACTGATGACCTTCGACTCTGGTTGTCCGGGTCCTCGGTGACCAGTCTGGAACCAACGGCCGCTTCGCTTGCCGAGGCCCGGTGACCGAGACTGGCCCTTCGGGCTTCGACCCTGTGGAGGTGGGTGCTTTGCTGATCATTGATGCGCTTTCGGCGATCGAGATCCTCGACTCGCGCTCGCGTCCGACGCTCGCTGTCACCGTCGAGCTGAATGGCGGTGTTTGCGCGCGAGCCGGGGTTCCTTCGGGAGCATCGACGGGGTCGCGCGAGGCCAAGGAACTACGCGATGGCGATCCCGCGCGCTACAACGGGCAGGGCGTGCTGAACGCCGTGGCCCATGTGAACGGCGAGATCACCGACATGGTCCGCGGGCGGCAGTTCATCGACCTGGCTGAGCTGGACGGGTCGCTGATCGCGCTGGACGGTACGCCGGACAAGTCCAGGTTGGGTGCCAACGCGATCGTCGGCGTTTCGATGGCGGTCGCTCGAGCGGCAGCGATGGTCTCCGGTGAACCGCTATGGCGATCGCTGGCGCCGCCCGGAGTGGTACCGCGGATCCCGGTGCCGCACTTCAATGTGATCAACGGCGGAGTGCATGCCTCCAACGATCTCGACTTCCAGGAGTTCATGCTCGCTCCGTTGGGCGCGCCTACGGTTGCAGAGGCCGTGCGGGCCGGTGCGGAGATCTATGGCGCGCTGCGCCGCAGCCTCATGGATAAGGGCTACGCGACGGGTTTGGGCGATGAGGGCGGCTTCGCTCCGGAGATCACCGCGCCCGAGGATGTCCTGACCCTTCTGGTCTCGGCTATCGAGGCAGCCGGCTACCGTCCCGGAAGCGACAGCATCGCGCTCGCGATGGACCCAGCGTCGAGCGAGTTCTATCGCGACGGCGCATACCACGTCGCCGGTGAGGCGTTATCCAGCGATGAAATGATCGAGCGATACGTCGAGATCATCGACCGCTACCCCGTTTGGCTGTTGGAGGACGGTCTGGCCGAGTCCGACTGGGAGGGCTGGGAGCGGCTGACCACTCGGATCGGGGACCGGGTGGAACTCGTCGGCGATGACATCCTGTGCACGAACCCGGTGATCATTCGGAAAGCGATCGCCCGCAAGGTAGGCAATGCGTCCTTGATCAAGGTCAATCAGATCGGCACAGTGACCGAGACACTCGAGGCGATGTCGACTTGCCGCGGCGCCGGTTGGGCGCAGTTCGTCTCTCACCGATCAGGTGAGACCGAGGACACCTTCATTGCCGATCTGGCCGTCGGCAGCAGCTGTGGTCATATGAAGACCGGGGCGCCCGCGCGTGGTGAGCGGGTCGCGAAGTACAACCGGCTTATCGAGATCGAGGCCAACGAACACCTTCCCTATGGGCTGGCCAGCTGATTCGTTTGACGAGTGGCAGCATCACCGAGCCAGTTCTGTGCGTTCGCTGTACTCCGCCTGGCTGACCTCGCCGTCGGACGACGATGTCGATCCTCCGGGTTAGGCGCCTCGACGGACGCCTACGGGCCCCGCCTGCGCACCAGACGCCGATCGAGTTAGTCGGTTGTCGTCAGACCAAACTTGCGAGCGATCCCGTCGAGCACCTCCCGCGGGTCGCGGCCCTCAGCGACTGCCACCCACCGGATCGTGAACGCCAGCACCGAGCCGATCGCCTTGTATTCCACGCCAGGCGTCACATTGGCAAGGACTGGCTCGGTCGCCGTGAAGATCTCCAAGATCTGTTGGGTCGCGGTTGGCCCCGCACTGTAACGCGTCATGCTTCTTGCAAAGCGCAAGCGTTGCACTATCTCGCCCCCGCTCCAAGGCGGCGTTCTGAGCGCCGCGATTTAACCAGGAGCCGTCAGCCGAGGTGGCGCTTCGGCCGGCTGTGGGCCGACCTGGCGGGTTCCATCGCCGAGATGACCTTACCGCGAGCAGCCACAGAGCAGCGTGTGGCACACACGATACCGAAAGCAACTGCTCACTTGCTCCGCTCGACGGGTCCGGTGCCTTCGTCACAGTGCCACGAGTGATCTCGCCAACACGACAGCGCCAAATAGCCCGAGAACGGACCCTGCTGACGCCAGGGTGATGACGACGTAAAGGCGGTGGGCTTCGAGGGGAACCACCGATCGGTAGGAAGCGCCAAGGACGCGATGCAACGCGGGGAGCTTGCCGTTGGGAGCATGGGCAACCGGGTGGACGCTAACCAACAATGCAGCACAGGTCAGGAGTGCCGCCGCTGCTCCGAGTGCGTGCGCCAATTACCGAACCTCCCACAGTTCTGTATCGGGAAGGGTGCCAGCGTTCCCGAGGATGCCCTATCGATTTCGGAAACGTCAACAACCTATGAGGGTCGCTCGTGGGTGCACGAGGCGGCATGTTGAACGGCAGACATCATCGTCCAACGCCTTAGCTACCTCGGACCCAATCCCGATGTGCCAAGAGCCTCCGATAGCGCTGCCCTCCGACCGAAGAAGGGAGGGATCGGGCCATGCAGATTGGCGAGGTCCGTTGGCGAGTTTCGAGGTACTCTCTCATCGGCGATGGACCCCGCCAAGATCCCTCTGAATGGATCTGAACCGCCCGTCGGGATGATGGCTCCTTCCGGTTAACGCGCTGGAGGGAGATCCGTCAGGTGGATACTCGGCTAGATACCAGAGTTGAGTTCGAGCATCTCGGTGGTTCGAACCGCCTGCTGGTGGGATATGACCAACATCCGGCAAGCCACCGTGCGGTGATCGTCGCCGCCGATCTCGCCCGTGCTCTTGGGGCGAGTCTGGTGGTGTTGCACGTAATCGACCTTCAGGACTATCCGATCGATCCTGATGCCGCCGACTACGAGGTGGCCGCTGAGCGGACGGTGGAGGAGGAGCGACAGCACGCAGAAAGGCTGCTTGCGGGGGCAACTGTGGAGTGGACATATGAAACTGCGCGAGATGAACCTGCCCACGCGCTTGCTCAAGTCGCCCATGAGCATGACGTCTTGATGATCGTGGTTGGAGCGAGCGGCCGGGGGCTTGCGCAGCGGCTCTTGCATGGTTCGGTTCCGCAAGCGTTGACGCGCAAGCAACGGAAGCCTGTGCTGGTAGTGCCGGCCCCACCCAAGCAATGACGATGAGGCATCGCCGCTTCGCCTTGAGTCTTGCTACTCGCTGGACCAACCGGGCGACCTAGTTAATAGAGGCGCAGTAACCCAGTCACGTCGCGTAACGCCTGGCCGGATCGCAGGCGGGCGTCGGCCAATAAGTTGCCGGATCTGCTCGATCGATTAGTGCTGATGGGGCCGGATGTAGCGGATGGACCGCACCTGCTCAGTAACCGCAACCGCATCGGGCAGGATCTCGTCGACGACCGTAAGAAACCCCTCGATTCGTTGCGGCTGGTCGACGAAGATGACGGTCAGTGGTGTTTCATCGGGCCGATGCCACATCGTTGGCTCGTGCTCATGGCGTCGACCAAAGCCCTGATATGCGGCGAAGACGGTTCCCCCCGACATTCCAGCTCGGACCGCGGCGCGGAGGAGTTCATCGACCTCGGACCGTCGGTCACCGACGTGTGGCTCGGCTAGGTAAAGGGTAAGTTGCACTGCCTGGCGTTCGATTCGATGGCTCGGCTCATGGTGCTGGCGACTCATGACAGCGCAACCACGACTGCGAGGAGCGCAATCAGCGTAATCAGGATATAGCTAATATAGGCATCAAGACGTCCGGACTGAAGCCGCTTCGCGGCGCCGACGGCGCGTCGCAGCGGAGTAAGCAGCGGTCGGTAGAGGAACGTCTCCACGACCTCGACGACGTCGGTCGTGTAGGAAGCACCCGCCCTGTCCGCGTCTTCGAACGCGACGGGACCGCTGGTCGCGACAAGGACACGCGACGGTGCGGCGGTCTGTCCGTCACCGGGTTCTTCTCCGATCGGCACGTCAGGCCCGGCGAACTCGCCGACTGATGTCGCGTCGGAGTGCCCCTCAAGATGGGACAGCCCACTTCGAGTCATCAGCAGGTTGGCCAGGACATGTCGCGTGACATTCGCGAACGCGAACGACGTGTAGCGCGCATCACCGTCCACGCCTGCGGAGGCGGACCGCCACGGCGGAACCCGGCGGACAGCGAGGAACGAACCGCGAGTCACGATGGTCACGAAGCACAGGACAACCACCCCCAGCAGTGGCATCTCCACCGCGAGCCAGGATGGCGACAGCGCAGAAAAGCCGCCGTAAATCGGCTGCAGGACCCACGGCGCCTGAAGAGCTCCGTCGGTCGTAGAGCGTGGGACGAGCGCAGACAGGCCATGGGCAAGGAACCGAATCTCCCAAGGGCTGACGGCGGCTAGCCCGACGCAAGCGAACGCCGGCAGGGTAAGGCCAAGGCCGCCTAACAACCCTAGGAAGTGGTGAGGACGCGACGAGGCGGCGCGTCGACCGGTACCACCCAGGATGGTCAACGCGACGAGCCGGACGAAGGTGAATCCGGCGAAGCCGACCGCGAGCGCGATGAGCGCGCCCGCGATCGCGAGGGACATCGCGAGGGTGAGTGAGGAGAGCCGAAACAGCTGCATAACAGACTCGAGCAGGTACCACTCGGAGACGAACCCAAGGGTTAGAGGAAGTCCGGCGAGAGTCAGTGCACCGATCGAGAACGTGGCGCCCGCTAGCGGCGCGTCGAGCCCGACGCCGCGCAGCTTGTCGAGCTCGCGGGTGCCGCTGTGTTGCTCGATGACGGCGGATGACAGGAAGAGGCTGCTTTTGGCGAAGGAGTGCGCGACCATCTGCAGGCTGCTGGTCAGCAGCCCGAGCGCGACCAGGGCGGGCAGCCGGCCTGCCGCGCCGACGAGCGCGATCCCGAAGCCGGCGGTGATCAACCCGCCGTTCTCGACGCTGGAGTAGGCGATCAGCCGTTGCAGGTCACCCTGCACCGCGGCATGGGCAATGCCGAGCAGCGCGGTGAGTCCCGCGAGGATGACCACCGTGATGGCAAGCCACTCGGGCGGCGTGCCGAGGACACCCAGAACACGCCACATGCCGTAAAAGCCGACATTAGCGGCCACCGCGGACATCAGCGCCCGCGCAGGTCCGGGTGCGGCTCCGTATCCGATGGGCATCCACACCTGCACCGGAACCAGCCCGACCTTGATGGCGAACCCGGCGATCGCAAGCGCATAGACAGCGCCGTGCGCCACGCCCCCGACGTGTGACCACGCCGCGAAGTTGAAACTGCCCGTAGCGCCGTAGAGAAGCCCGAAGGCAAGCAGGAGCAGCGCGCCGGATGCCTTGGAGAACCCGAGCGTCAACATACTCGTGACGACCTGCCCTGGTCGCTCTCTCCTGTAGCCGGCCAGCAGGAAGAACGCGACCGACAGGCCCTCCCAGGCGAACAGGAACACGAACGCGTTGTCGGCCAGCACGATCACACTGACCGCAGCCACCGTGAGAGCGACCGCCGCCGCGAGCCCGCGGTAGGGAACGTCGTCGCTGTCGCGGGACCAGGCCACGAATGCCAGCGATATCGGGGTGGCAACGAGCCCGGTGAGTGCGAGGAACAACCCGGCGAGCGGGTCGGCCTGCAAGGCGCTGTGCCCGAAGCCGAGGAAGGTCCCGAGGTTGAGCCTGCCGCCATGGCCAAGGCCCGCGCGGAAGCCGGCGATCGCGAGCAGCACCGACGCAGCGCCGATCGCGAGATACGGCACCATCCGGACAGACGGTCGCGTTGGCCCCACAATCACGTCAAGGACGCCGGCACCACCGAGGGTGCACAAGGCGGCGAGGATCAGTCCCGCGGTCGTCACGACGCCGCCCCGGGGACTTCGCGCCCTGCCGGGAGCCGGCCGAGCGCGAGCAGGATGCCGTGCAGGATCGCAAACGGTGGCGGGGGCGATCCGGGGACATAGACGTCGACCTCGATCTCGTCGGTCAGGCCGCCGGTGGTCGCATAGGTCGGGGAGATCAGGCCACCGCTGATCACATCGGTGCCGACCGCGATGATGACGACCGGGCTGGGCATCGCCTCCTGGGTGCGCCGCAGCGGCTCGATCATGCCGCGCGCGCCAGCGCCAGTGATCATCAGGATGTCGGCATGGCGAGGGCTGGCGGTGAAGAAAATCCCGAGCCGGTGAACGTCATACGTCGGGTTGGTTAGTGCCTGGATCTCCCATTCCTCTGACCCGTCGGAACCGACATCGATATGGCGAATGTGCACCGAGCGACGTAGCGCACGAACGCGTCGCGCCAACTCCGTTCGCACCGCCGCAACCTCACCGCCATCGCCGACGAGACCTTCCGGTACGACCAGAGCACGCCGGTCCAGTCGGGCAAGGTGGCTGCCCCGGCCGTAAAAGAAGATGTCGGGGTAGGCATGAACACAGACACCGCACAGGATGCAGCGGCCGCGATCCACCGAGACCAACTCCCCCTGGTAGCCAATGGCATCAGTCGGGCAGACCCCCGTGACGTCCGGCCCGGGATCTGCCTCGGACTGCCACACCTGCACGGCACCAGCAAACTCATCGGCGTAGTCATCAGAACGTGCCGGATACCCGGTGGTCACGACGCCGTTGCGAAGACCGCGAAAGACCCAGGGCATCTACAACGCCACCCCTGCGATCGACAGTCCGAAACTTGCCTCGATGAACGGAAAGTCGGTGAAGATGTCGCCGGCGAAGACCGCATGGAAGAGCAGCAGGTTATGAAACGACGCCGACCGTGGTTTTACTCGCTGGAGCTGCCCGCCGGCCACGTCGATCACGTACAGCACTTCGCCTTGTGGGGCTTCGGCCCACCCGATCCCACGCCCGTCGGGAAGCCAAACGTCGGTCCGAAGCTCGGGGCTGCCGTTCGGCTTTGCTAACTCCACCAGGCTGGCCAGTGCGAGCCGCAGGAGCCGGAAGGACTCGTGCAGCTCGGCCCAGCGCACCCGCAACCGCGCCTGCACATCCTCGTCGGCGGGTCCGGGGACAGCATCGACCTGCAAGGTCCGGTATCCGGCGTACGGCCGCGAAGCTCGGACATCCTCGCCCGCACCCGAAGCACGCCCGATCGGTCCGAGGGCACCGTGACGCCTGGCCAGCTCGGTCGGCAACGGGCCGGTCCCACGGAACCGATCCAGCAGCGACGCGGTGGTCATCGCCGCTCGTTCATCACCACTGATATCGCGTTCCAACACCTGCAGTTGCGCGGCGAGGTCAGCAGCAGGTAGCGCCAACGGGGCGCGGACCCCACCCGGGGAGACGACACCGCGACCGTAGCGGCTCCCACAGGTCGCACTACGTAGCCGCATCGCGCGTTCCTTGTGCCAGCCAAACCGGGCGGTCGCGACCCCGAGCGCCGCGGCGTCGCAGAGCCGCATCGCGGCGTCGAGGTGGTTCGCGATCCGTTCCAGCTCAGCGTGAACCACCCGAATCATCGCCGCCGCAGGGGGAACCTCGATGCCGCTGAGGTTTTCGAGCGCGGATGAGTAGGCGATCGCATGCGCCACCGACGCGATCCCCTCGACGCGCTCGGCCAGCAGCACACCGGTCGCTGGGTCGAGGGCTTCGAATCGCTTCTCGATTCCGCGATGCTTCGCATACGGCCGAACTCGAAGGTGCGGGATGTCCTCGCCGGGTGTTTCGACGAGGTACTCCACGGATTCCATCACGCCGGACCGCACGGGTCCGTGCGGCAAGGTGAACAAACCGGAGCCCGCAAGATGACCGGTCACTGGCGTCTCGTCAGGAGTGAGCTGTGCGGGCTGCCCCGTGGCGCCTGGTCGGGGACGCAGGTCGCCATCGTGCAGCGGCAGCACCAGGGGGTCGAGTCGAGGATGGCCGTCGGCCCGGATGCCGAACAGGTCATGGATCTCACGTTCGTACCAGAACGCCGCCGGTACCAACGGCGTCAGAGCGGGATAGCTCGTCGCCCCGCCCGGCAGCACGGCATCAACCAGATCGATTCGCGAGGCTGTGGCGAGCGCCGCGGTCAATCGCAGCGCACCGCCCTTGCTCGCGGTCGCAAACAACGCAGCGAGGCGCTGTCCTTCCCGATGTCGGCGGGCAACTTCCTGCCGCCAGCTGTCGACACCGGACTTCACGGTCACCGTCGGGGATGCGGTCATCACGTTGCCCCGAGCTCGGCGGCGCCACGCCGGAGCAACTCCGCGAGGTCGCCGGGGATGTGCACGCCAAGGAGTACCAGGATCACGATCCCGCCCACCATCGGTGCCACCATCCACCCGCTGGGCTCACCCGGGTGGTACATCGGGCTGTCGGTGCCGGGGCCCGGGCGCGGCGGCGCAGCGAACAGGATCCGGGTCGAGGCCAGAGTCAGCCCCACGAATGCCACCGTGACCAGCGCGACCATTACCGCTGCCGCCGCGCTTCCGCCGCCGGCAAACCCACCAGCGACGATCGCGAACTCGCTCCGGAAGATCCCGAAGGGTGGGCTTGCCGACAGCGCGAGCACCGACGCCAGCAGCAGCGGGCCGGTCCACGGCAGCAGGCTCAATCCCCCGCGCAACGAGGTGAGCTGCTTGGTGCGGTACTTGCGCACCATCACCCCGGCCCCCATGAAGGCATTGCCCTTCGCGGCGGCGTGCGCGATGACGTGCAGCAGGACACCGAACAGAGCGAGCGGTGACGCGAAACTCATCCCGATCGCGAGCACCCCCATGTGTTCGATGGAGGAGTACGCGAACAACCGCTTGATATCTTGTTGGTCAAGGAGATATAGCGCCGCGACCAGCAACGACATGAGCCCGAAGACGAGCAGTACGTGCCGCGGGAACGCCGACCCCAACGAGCCGGTGGCGATCTGGAAGTAGCGCAAGACCGCGTAGAAGCTCGTAGTAAGCAGTGCCCCGGACAACATCGCGGACACCGGCGTCGGTGCCTCGGCGTGCGCATCGGGCAGCCAGGTGTGCATCGGCGCGAGGCCGACCTTGGTCCCGAACCCGACCACTGACAGCACGAAGGCAAGCCGCACCGGGGTCGCCGGAAGCTGATGTCCGGCCTGGATCAGTGGAGCGAACGAAAGATCGAACGAGGAGCCGAAGACCTGCGCGCCAGCGTAGTCCATCACGATGGTCGCGAGCAGCGCGACGCCGAGTCCGACCGAGGCGATCAGCAGATACTTCCAGGCGGCTTCGGTGGCGGTGTCGCTGATGTCGATCGCGACCAGCAGCGCGGACACGACCGTGGTGATCTCGATTGCGATCCACAGCAACGCGAGCCCGTTGACCAGTGGCGCGGCGAGCATCGACGCCCCGAAGACGTTGATTCCGATGTAGAACCGCCGCAGGTAGCGGTCCACCTCGTGGCCGCCGTGCTCGCCCTTCACGTATCCCACGGTGTAGACCGACACCAGTGCGTAAAGCACGCCAGTGGCAAGGAGGAAGACGACGGACAGGGCGTCGGCCCGCAGATACTTTCCGGCCGTGATGTTGTGCGTCGCGACGGTCGGAACCAGGCTGACCGTGAGGCCAAGCGTGCTGACTCCGGCGACGATGGTGACGGCCTTCATCACCATCGGCGGAGCCACCAGGCACACCAGCGAAGCCGCGAACCCGACGAACAGCAGCGCGACCAGGACCCCGCTCATCTCAGCCCCGCAGCTCGTTGAGCAGCGAGGTTGAAAGAGTCCCTGAACGACCGTGCGTGACCCGAGCGAGCACGCCGAAGATCACTACGGCCACGAGCAGGTCGAAGAGAAACGCCACCTCGAGGATGAGCGGGAGGCCACTTGCCACGACCAGACTGGACAGCGACACCCCGTTCTCGAGCGAAAAGAACCCGACCGCCTGCGAAATCAGGTCGCTGCGCACGATGATCAGCACGAACGCAACCAGCACCACCGCGAACGCCAGGGACAACGCCGTCCTCGGCAGCACCGCCGAGTTGAGATTGAGCGCTCCTATCGCGAAGAAGCCAAAGGCCGCAACAATGAGGGCGACCAGGATCTCGCTGGCGACCCCGAGCGCACCGCTGCCCGCGATCTCGGTCGACGTGTTACGGAGCAACCGGGTCACCACGGTCGGCACCACGATGACCTTGAGCAGGAACGAAAGGCCCGCAAGCACGTACAGCTCGGGGACGTGCCGGCTGGCTGCCACCACGACCGCAAGCACCGACAACAACAGCGACTGCGCGGCGTACAGCCGAAGCTGCGCCCGCAGCAGGTCGGCGCGCAGCATCGCGAACTCGGTCAGCAGCACGAGCACCGCAATCGTGTTACTGGTGCCTTGGAAAACGGTCGGAACCGGATGCATCAGCCACCTCCGAACGTCAACGTGAACGTCGAAAGAACGGCGAGCAGGAACGCCGCCGCGAGGAACTCAGTGATCTTGTACAGGCGAAGCTTCGCCCAGGTGTTGTCGATGACCGCTACGACGACGCCAAGACCTGCACACTTGCCGAGAATGATCGGGACCGCCAGCAGCAGCGGGCCCACCCCGCGAGTACCGGCCAGGCCCCATGGGACCAGGAACACATCAAGGAAGATCACGTAGAGCACCATCTGCTTGATGTGCGACGCCCAGGTCAGCAGTGCGTAATACGGGCCCGAGTGCTCGAACGGCTTGCCCTCGTCGATGAACCCGAACTCGTTGGTGCCATGGTGGCCCTCGATCGGGATCCGACCAGTCTCGAACAGGATCACACACAACAACGCCGCGGCAGCGAGCAGATGCCCAGGGCGCACGATCTGCGCGGTCGAATGATGCACAGTCTTGGCCAACGCGTACGGAAGGTCCGTTGAGGTAATCGTCGCGACAGCGACAAACACGAGCAGCAGCGTCGGCTCCGCAAGAGCAGAGAACGTCTTGGCCCGAGAAGCACCGATCTGCGCGTACGGCGACGACGTCTCCGCCGCTGCGGTCGCGGTGAAGAAGCTACCCAACGCGAGGATCAGCCCACCGCCGAGAATGTCGCCCATGGACCCGAACGGCAGCGGAAAGTTCGTCAGGACCGGGATCAGGAACGGGACCGTGAGATAAGCCACGAACGCAATGAACGGGGCCGCGAGGAAAATCCAGCTCGCGCCATCAGGCGCAAGAGACTCCTTGCGGAACAACTTCGCCAGGTCGAAATATGGCTGCAGCACCCGCGGCCCCCGGCGACCTTGCAGCCGTGCTTCAACCCGGGCGATCACGCCGGAGATCCACGGCGCGCCGACGGCAACCGTGACGACCTGCGCGGCCTGAGCCACCGCCGGTGCAATCACGACGGTCCTCCTCTACCGACGCCAACATGACGTTGGCGCTGCTCGGTAGAGGCCATCAGCGGGGCGAACCGCGGGCAAAGGCGAGCCTCATCGCCTAGGGCGCATCATTCCTGCCAAACCGCAATAGTGCAAGCACCCGATCCGGTCAGTTGCGCGATGAAGGATCCGGACCCATAGACCTAACCCGGCGAGGCCAAGGCCGCTGCGCTCCGAAAAGGGGCCTACTAATGGGATCGGCCCGGGGTCGGTCCCGGGAGCGGTCGAGCGCGGCGAGCATGCGCTCGGTGGTTGGCGAGCTCCTGCTCGCCGTTGACGCCGCACTGATCCCTAGGCAAAACACTTCGAGGATTTGCACCTGGAGGACCCCGCCGGAAAATCAATCGACGTAATCCGAGGAATTCGCGACGAGACTCGCCGGCGAGTCAACGGGCCTAGCCTCCCGTCTGAGGATGTGAGCGGGGGCCCCAGGGTCCGCCATCGGCGCGCTCGACCCGGGACGCGACGCTAGCGGCGTACGGCGGGTCAACCCGTGTGTGTTCAGGTGAATGCTGCGGTGGTTGCCACGGTGACGTGGCCGCGGCGGGGCAGGTAGACCCTGATGTCCAGGCCTCCGGTGGGCTGAGCAGTGGCGGCCACCGTGCCGCCATGCACCGCGGCGATCGACGAGACGAGGGTGAGGCCTAGCCCGAAGCCGTCGTGGCGGACGCGGTCGTTGAGCCGGGTGAAGGGCTGGAAGAGGCGTTCGACCATGTCGGCCGGGACCTTCGGGCCGGTGTTGACCACGCGCAACATGGATGTCGCGCCGTTGTCGATCATGGTCGAGATCGCGATGGTGCCGCCGGCGACGTTGTAACGCTCGGCGTTGTCGAGCAGGTTGGTGACGAGCCGTTCCAGCAGCACCCGGTCGCCGGCCACGGGGGCCTCGTTGAGGGCGGCGGTCGTGGTGATGCCGTCAGTGGTACGCCCTTCCAGCGCATCCTCGGCGACGACGGCCAGGTCTAGCGGGTCCGTGAGCGCACGGGCCTGGTCGGTGCGTGCGAGTACCAGTAGGGCGTCGATCAGTCGCTCCGCGTGCTCGACGGCCCGGCGCACCTCGACGCTCATCGATATCAGCTCGGCCGGTGTCGGGTTCGGCTTAGCGAGCACGACATCGATCGTGGTACCCATCACCGCCATCCCGTCAACGAAGCGAGCGAGCACCGGAAGCGATGTGCGATCTCGAGAACAGTTCATGACATGACCCCGAGGCAGCGTCGTTGTTATAGGGAGCATGCACGCGACAAGCTGCACCGCTCCTGTGCCCCAGTTGTGCCCCGGCCGGCGGCTGCGGAGGGTGTACATCCAGATCAGAGCCCTTCCTCGCGCTCTATTACGACATCTAAGCCCCGGTTTTTCATGATCGTTGATCATGCCCCCGACCTGCGGAGATGCTCTTCTCGCCGACTGAGTTCGCCCTTTTGTTGAAGTAGAGCGCAACCGCGCCGTCTAGCGCCAGGAGAGCGCCCTGACCTGCACAAACGCAGTCCCCCGCGGTGTCCTCATGCGGTTGAGTTGGCCGCTGAAATATTCTGGGAGCAACCACAGAGCAACCAAGATGCACTGTTGCTGTCAGGTCGGCAGGTGAGGTTGGCGCCGTTCTACGTAATCGGCAGCGCACTGCCGTATCCCGACTTCTACGAACCGAAGATCAAGCTCGCGATGAAGGTTGGTGGCAAGTACCCGGCACCGCGGATCAACGCCGACGATTGGATCGATGCCGCCTCCGCCTTGCGTGTCGACGCCGACCAACTGCTGGCCCAAGTTCAATCGATGTGCGAGGTCGCACCTGACGCGTTCGCCACCGTGCGCGCCGACCCCGAGCATCACCGAACTCGACAGCCCGCTGCCGTCCATCCTCCTGGATCGAGTGGTTGCCAGAGCCAAGTGTTGTGCCGACCGACTCAAGAGGTAGGACGGCGAACTGGCACATGGGTGAAGCCACAGGCGCGATCAGCGCCGCCGACGAGATCGCGAGACTTCGCGCCGAGCTCGCGTCAGTCAAGGCTGAGAACTCAAGACTTCATCGCGTACTCGGCATCACCGGCGGCTCCGTCGTATTGGATGATCCATCGCAGGACGCCCTGTTCGTCGGCAACCAAGGACCCGCCGACGCGCACTCATCCGCGCAGCGCAAGATCGCGCTCTATCGCACGCCCTTCGCCGGGTCAGATGACGTCTACGCGGTTCGCTGGGAGGGCTGTCCCGATCTGGCCTGTGGTGAGCGTTGGAGGCCATCCTCTGCCAGATTGCTTGTTGCCGTTGAGGTCGCAGAAGCGCGAGTCCACTGGCGATCCGTGGCAGGGTACGACGGCTGAGATGGCGGGAGTCTCGGACCTCGCGACTGCGGCTATGCAACAGTCCGCAGTGAGCGAAGCCGTCGATCCGGGCTGATCGCGATGAGGAATGGGGTCTACTCATGAGGCTTTACCGGCGCACCTCGACGATGATCGTCGCCGCGTGCGTGAGTAGCACGATCGCGGCACCGGCGGCGCAGGCCGAACGTGGAACGGCTCACCCGACGCACCCTGGAGCCAGACACGTCACGACCGTCGATTCGGTCGCACGGGTCAACCCGTCGGCGGCAACGCCTGCCACTCACCTGGCTCCAGAAACGGCCAGGATGCGCGCCGATGACCGTGCCCTGCCTGATTACGACCTCGGCAAGTTCAACAAGCAGTTCACGCTCACGCGGCTGCCGCAGCGGGGCATCGCGAAGCCGGTTGTTCCGCCCGCAGTCAACGCAGCGGTGGCGCGTCCCGAGGCGGATGCCGGACCTCAGACATTCGTGGTGGATTCCGATGCTGACCAACCCGATGCCGATGTCGGGGACGGGGTCTGCGCGGTGGATGCACTCGACGGCGGCGGTTGCACGTTGCGTGCCGCTATTCAGGAGGCGAACGCGTCGACGGACAAGGACACCATCACCTTCAGCGTCGCGACGGTCGCACCGACCTCGACACTGCCGGCCATCACCGAGCCCGTCATCATCGACGGAGGCACCGCGAGCGCAACCGCGATCTCAGGTTCGGCCGAGTCCGGCAACCAAGATCCGGCGCTCACCATCGAGGGCGGCAACTCCACCATCGAGAACCTCACCGTCGACAACTTTGCCAACATCGGCATCCTGCTGACCGGCGGAGTCGGACACAACATCGTGACCGGCTGCCGGATCGGCACGGATCCGAGCGGCGGAAACGCCGCTCCCAACGGCGACTTCGGCCAGAACAGCGCCGGCATCGAGATCGCCGATGCGAACTCCGTGATCGGTGGACCGCAAGCCGCTGACCGCAACATCATCAGCGGCAACGACGCTCCCGGCATCGTCATCGCGACGGGCGGGGACGGCACACTGGTGGAAGGCAACACCATCGGACTGGACGCCAGTGGTACGTCTTCACTACCCAACGACATCGGCGTTCTGGTGACGTACTTCGGCTCCGCTTCATCGAGTGCCGCGAAGAATGTTGTGGTCGGCGGACCGGATCCGGACGACGGCAATCTGATTTCCGGCAACGCGGTGCTGCCCGGATCAACCTCGACCCTCACCTACCTCGGCCTCGACATCGACGCCGCCGGCACGACGGTGAGCAACAACGTGATCGGTCTTAACGCGGAGGGCGACCCGGTTGGCAACGGCATCGGCGCCTGGGTGAGCAACGCGGCGAATGTCGTCGTCGGAGAGCCTGGCGCTGGCAACGTGATCTCCGGCAACAAGCACGACGGGTTGCGGCTTGACGGTGCCGCGGATACCGGAGACGTGATCCAAGCGAACGACATCGGGACCGATCCCGACTCCGACCCGGGACTGGGCAATGGCGGCCCTGGTATCGGCTACTACTACGAGCCTTACGAGGCAACCACCGACGCACCCAGCAACGTGACCATCGGCGGCGTCGGCACTGCCGGAAACGTGATTTCGGGCAACGGTGGCGCCGGCATTCACCTCGACGGTCCGGGCGGCAACACCGTCTCCGGCAACCACATCGGCACGAATGCCGCAGGCAGCGGAAAGCTCCACAACTCCGACGACGCGATCCAGGTCGAGAACTCACCGAACAACGTCATCGGTGGCACGGCGAGCGGCTCCGGGAACGTGGTCGCTGGAAACAAGGACGGCGTACTACTCGACGGCAGTGCCACGACGAAGAATCTGATCGAGGGAAACGCCATCGGGATCCTCGGCGACAACAAGGTCGGCATTGGCGGCAGTGGTGTCAGCTTGACGAACCAAGCCTCCGGCAACGTCATCGGCTACTCGGTCGACCAGACCCCGCAAGACGTATGCGCCGGCGCGTGCAACATCATCGCTGATACGTCGGGCGACGGCGTCGCGTTGGACGGCACGGTGAACGACGACACGATTCGAGGCAACTGGATCCTCGACGTCTCGAAGCTGCCGATCGCTTTCATCGACAAGCCGGTAGATGCGAACGAGCCGCTACCGAACGATGAACACGACGCCGATGAGGGAGCGAACGGCGCGATCAACTTCCCGACGGCGGTCATGTCGACGATCCAGCCGAACAACCCCGGACTGCCCATCTACGGCGGAACCATCGTCACCGGGACGTTGAGCCCACGGCCCGCCTCGACCGCATCCGAAGTCGTGGACATCTACGGCTTGAGCGCTGGACAGATCGCAGCGGATCCCCAGCCGGCGGATCAGGTGGACAGTTGGGGCGCGGCGCCGGTCTGGTTGGGTACCGCCACGGTTCAGCCCGACGGCACGTTCTACTTCGGTGTCCCTCATCCCGGCGTCTTCGTCAGCTATTCCGCCACGGCAACAGATGCCGACGGAAACACCTCAGAGGTGTCGCCGATCTGCGCGCCCCTGGCTGGTCAGACCTCGGACGATGCTGACGGTGACGGCATCTGTGACGAGTGGGAGACCCGAGGCCTCGACTTTGACGGAGACGGCAAGAGCGACCTCGACCTCAAGGCCTACGGCGCATCGCCAACCCGGCGGGATCTGTTTGCGGAGGTTGACTACTACCGTGGCTTCGCACCGAAGCAGCAGGCGCTTGTCGACGTACAAGAGGCGTTTGCAGACAGCCCGGTGAGCGCGACGAACGACCCGTCTCACACCGGCATCCGTTTGCACCTGGGTGCGACCACGGATGACGAGAAGCTCAGCGACGACGAGGTCAGCCCGCGCCCGGGCGAGCATGCGATGACCCAGAGTCAGCTGATCGACATCCGGGATGGCGACCGCGACTGCGCCGGTGTGTTTGGGTCCCTCGAGGATCGCAACTCGTCAGATTGTTGGCAGATTCTCGGCGCTAAGCACATGATCTGGCGCTACATCTTCTTTGGCGACGCCATGAGTGGCGGCCCGAACGTCACCGGCGAGGCGGACATCGCCGGCCGAACCGCGGTGATCACACTCGGACCGGCGATGAGAAGCAGCCGCGACCCGAACGCACTCAGAATGCCGCGAACCATCGCTGTCGCTGGTGGCTGGCCAACCCAGTGCACCGACTACGCCAGCTGCCTTGCGCAAGTCCAAGCGGCCACCATGATGCACGAGTTCGGCCACACCCTTGGGCTGCATCACGGTGGCGGTGACGACACGAACTTCAAGCCGAACTACCTGAGTGTCATGAACTACAACCTTCTCTACCGCGACGTCGTGCCCAACCGTCCGCTCGACTACTCGCGCGCTTCGCTTCCCAGCCTCAACGAGGGCGCACTCAACGAGAACGCCGCGATCGCCGGCACCGTGAAGAGGGACACGCTCGGCGACTGGACGACGACTGTTTACCAGGGACCCACTCGAAACTCCGCCGGTAACGTCGTTGCCGGCAGCTGCGGGCTCCTGGCCGCGTCAATCTTCACGCCGATCGATTGGAACGACAACGGCAGGATCGACACATCTGCTGTCACCGAGTCCCAGTCGGACGATTCAGGTGCGTACGGTTGCTCGAGCCCCGTGCCTGTGGGCAGCCAGTTGACCAGCCACGATGACTGGGCCGGCCTCCAGTACACGCCGGTACCAGTCCTAGTCGACTCTTGGGCGTGGGCCCCACAATCGGCGGCGCACGCGCGCGCTGACACCAGCGACGCCTCGACCTCGACCGAGCCAGGCATCGATCCGTGGCAACAGGCCATGAGTGCCGATGCCGACCATGACGGCATTGTCAATACCAAGGACAACTGCCCAACCGTTTCCAACCACAGCCAGGCATCGAGCAGCGTCAAGGGGATCGGGAAGGCATGCGTATCGCTGATCAAGGAGCGAGACCTGAACATCACGATGAAGGTCACGGGTAAGGCCAAGAAGGGCAAGCTCCTTCACCTGACGGTGTCCTTGCACGACTCCTATCCGCTCGCCGCGACTGGGGACGTCGTATCGGTGAAGGTCCCCCGAGGTCTGACACTGAAATCGGCGAAGGCAAGCAGCGGCAAGTTTCAGAAGTCGTCCGGCCACTGGGTGGTGCGGACGATCGGCGGTGAGAAGACCGTCACCCTCAGTCTCGTGCTTGTGGTCAAGGGCAAACTGCCGACCACCGCCACCGCGGAGTTGATCAAGGCCGGGCAGCGGGATCCGAACTCGACCCCGAACAACCACAACCCATTCGAGGACGACGAGGCGCGAAAGGTCATCGGCTAGCCTCGATCATTCGTGATCTTGGTGGTATTGGTGATTCCACGAGTGTGGTGGGCGGTGTCGGTGGTGGGCGTTGTCGAACTGCGGCGTTCGTTGCGCCGCCTGTCCGGTTGGTCGTCGGGGTTGGGGTGGTGGCTCAGGTTAGGGCGTGCAGGCTGGCGTGACCGTTGCTGATCAGGTCGCGCCGGGGCCAGCCGCGGGGCAGCCGTAGCCAGTTCCGTCTGCTGGTCGTCACGATCCGGCCGGCGACGTGCAGGACGCGAAGTCGTAGTCGTTTCGGTTCCCACAAGCGCGCGATGCTGCCGGTGAACGCCAGCGTCTGGGTCCAGGTCAGGAGCTCGGCGGCGAGACCGACAAGCTCGAGCCAGACGGTGTTCTTGGCGAACTCGTGCAGCGGTAGGTTGCGCAGCCCGCAGTCCTTGAGCCCTCGGATGCGGTCTTCGGCGCGGGCGCGTTGCCGGTGCCGCAGCTCCAGCTCGGCGATCCGCCCGCCTTTGGTGTTGGTCGCGAACACGGTGATCCGCCAGCCGTCGTCGTCGGTGATCCGTAGCTGCGCGCCCGGGTGCGGGCGTTCCCGGCGAGCGATGACCCGCATCCCAGCCGGCCAGCCGATGAAGGTGTCGGGCAGGTGCCTGGTGACCTCCACGACCTGCGCGCCCTCGCGTGGCTGGCCGTCGACGTCGATCGCGGACCGCCACGCGCGTCGTGGTGTCGCAGCGAGCGCGTCCAGCACGGGCTGACGGCCATAGATTCCGACCGAGTACTCCAAACCAAGATCAGTGACATGGTGCAGCAACTCGTGCACCCCGGAGCCGGTGTCGCCGCGCACCAACACCCGGCTTCGGACCTGCTCGGGCAGCTGGGTGAGCGCGGCGTCGAGCACCGCGATCTGATCACCGGCGTCGTTGGCGGTCGCGCGACCTTCCCGCAGCAACGCCGCCAACGGCTCACCAGTGCCGTCCACGCCATGGTCGACGAACGCCAGCAGCGGATGGAACCCGAACGTGCGTTTGAACGTCGGCGTCGCACCCTCCTTCTCCGAGTGCGCGCACACGATCGTCGCGTCCAGATCCACGATCACCGGCCCGTCGTCACCGACCGGGCAACGGTGACCCCAGGCCGTCGCCCGAGCCGCGGCGCGAGCCGCCCGAATCGCAGCGACCGCGGCGTCGGCATCCCCAGCGAGGGTGTCGATCAGCCGCGACACCGTCGGATCGGACGCCACCGCACCGAACAGGTCCGGCTGCGCGCGGACCACCGCGAGATCAGCCAGGCAGTCACCACCGAGTGCGACCGCGAGCGCGACATCGACGAGAACCTTGCCCGGATCGTGCTCAGCCCGCGGTCGACGCCACGGGCGCAGCGCCCTCGATAACTCCCGATCAAGGCCGGTCGCTCGGCTGGTCTCGACCAGCAGCGACGCCCCCGACGACGACACCAACAGCTCGTCGCCCGCGACTACCCGAACCCGTCTCCTGCCTCGGCTACCCTTCACCCACGGAGTGCCTTCCCGCTCGGCCTAACTTGGTCCATCGCAAGCCCAAGTTTCCCAAGCAGGACAGGCACTTCCGTGCATCCACAACCCGTGTCGAGCACCAAGATCACGAAATGGCGAGGCTAGTTGTCGTGACCCACGAGACCGGCGTCAGCTCACCTGCAGAGTCAGCGTCGGAGAGGCACCAGCCGCGAAGGCGTGGGTCTTTGCGATCACCACTCGCAGCTTGACGTGACCTGGCTTGGCCGGCTTGAACGAAGCGGCGTACTCGAGGGCCTTCGACTTCGTCCGTTTGATCTTTGCGGTGTTAACGACCGCCCAATGACCATGCTGCTCCACCTCGAGTTGCACACTGCGTCTCGGCGCCGGCGGTGACACCGTGCCGATCACGGTCGCCCGGTGTCCATGCCGGACCGAAGAATCAACCAGACTCGCCGTAACCCCCTGCCGCACCGCTACGGTCCGGACGGTGCTGAGCGCCGACGTGTGAAGACCTTGCTCGCTGTCGTGCCACCTGAAGCGCGCGGCGGACACCAGCGGTTCGGACAGGATGGCCCGACCGGCTGAGTTGGTTGTGGTCTGCCCAACCGACTTCAGCGCACCGGAGCCAGTCGCCTCGTACAGGCTGACCGTCGCATGTGGCAACGGCTGATGGGTCGACGTATCAATCAACACCCCGACGATCTTGGCCTTGTGGCCGTAGATGACCGAACGCGGCGACACGGTCGTGAGAGACGTCGAGTCGATGCCGCCGCTGAGCGGGATCTTGATCGTGCCGGTTGCTCCTGACTGCGTCGTACTGATGACGAGGTCGCCGTAATACGCCCTATGTGCAGCAGGCGGGTCGTAGGTGACCTCGACCGAGCACCCGTCGCTGTCGAAGGTGGATTCCAACGGTGTATACGTGCAGGAGTCGGTCCCGAGCGAGAACGCCTTGTCTCCGGTGACCTTGACCGAACGGACTCCGACCCGGTCGCCACCGGTGTTGAGCAGCGATTCCTGCGCCCCCGTACCTTTCGGATCCGTGGGCGGAAAGTAAACGGAGGCGTTCGTGGTCGACACATCTGGTTTGAGGCTCCCAGCCGTCTCGACCGACCCAATGTCGCAACTGTCGGCGGCAGACATGTACGCCTCGCGCTGATCGGTATGGTCCTGGGTCTCGCATTCCTGCTCGCCGGCGCCGACTGCTTGGTTGCTGGGCAGAATCGACGGCGTCGGACCGCCGTTATCCGCCGGCGTACCGATTGGATCTGCTGCCTCGTAAGCAACATCGCCGCTGGTCGTCGTGATGGTGCAACTGCCACCGAGCAGGTCGTTGCTCTCGTCGAATCCGCTTGGCAGGTTCGACCCCTGACAATCAGAGTTGCTGTTCCCGGCGAGCACGGTGTTGATCGCCTGTACGCCGGTCGTCGCGTTGTACAAGCCGTACGCGTTGTGCGTGATGGTGTCCTCCAGCAGGTTCAAGCTGCCACTCTGCGAGAGTTGCTCGACCCCGTACGTCGTGTTACCGGCGATCGTCGAATCGTCGATTCCGAGGTAGCTGCCGGTGAGCGACGCGCCGTTCCCGTTGTCGATGATGGCCGAGTTCTCAGCGTCAAACCCAACCGCGCCGCCCTCAAATCCCTGGTCGCGCTGGTTGTTGAATGTGATGCCCGTGCCGGAGAAGCTCTGGACGACAACATCCCGCAGGCTGGTGCCGATGTCAGTGATGCTGAGTCCGGTTGAAGGACCATCGGTGCCGTCGAAGGTCAGGTCCTCGAAGCCGAGTGACTGGCTTCCCTGGGCGCCGGGATCACCGGACACCATCGCGCCCGGGATCGTGCTCCCGCAGAACGTCGAGTTGTACTCGAAGCTGACCAGCGACGCCTGCTCCTTGACATCATCTGTCGCCTTGGCCAGGCCTGCGTTCCCGGCGCCGATCAGGTCGAGTCCGTTGTAGTCGAGGTTGCCGAGCGGTGAGGCCCACAATGCGATCGGACAGTAGTGACCTGGCATCAGGTAGATCTTCTGAGTCGATCCGACCCCACCGGGGTGATTGGCCAGCGCTGCCGTGATGGCATCCGGCAACGTCATGCACTTGGTGCCCGCTGTGTTGGCCGGTGCAGTCGTGCCGTTGTCGTACCCACACGCGACGTAGACGCCGGCCGGTGGCGTGAACGCCTGAGAGGACGCTGCTGGTGACAGCCCCATGACGACAGCGACGACAGCCGGGACCGTGAGAGTACGTCGAATCACCAGCTCACCCTAGAGGGGCGAGTCGAAGAGTTGTGAAAAATCACCCACGACCCAGTTAGGGAGTCGGCACCGACCGTTCTGCGGTCACGGAAACGACGGCGGGCGATGAACACGCCGCAGATCAAAACCATCGCCAGCGGACGCGACCCCCGCCGACGAGTCAAACAGGCGTGCTCACGCTCGCGACAACATGGGGTCAATCGGGTTGGTGCGGCATTCTGATGCCGCCGAGCATCGCCGTCACCTTCGAATACAAATGACCTTGCCACTGCTGGTGCGCGGCGACCCAAGCCGAGAGTGACCGGTCGCGCTAGCGCCCCGAGCAACCGAGGAGAAATCAAAGGTCCCGCGTCGAGCTGGTCGGGCGATCGAGGACTGAAGCGCGAGCAACTGACGAGCAACCGGGAGACTGGTCGCATCGCCAAGAGCGTGGTTGCGGGCTTCCGGAAAAGACCGGCCGCTGCCGGGCCGTTCCGGTCGCTCTGCCTTCCGAGAGCAACCAGGGAGCAACCGAAGATCGTCCGCGGCTGTAACACCGCGGGTGAGGCGCATACAGACCAGCGATCTCGGCTGATTTACGACATCTAAGAGCCGGTTTCTCAAGATCGTTGATCATGGGTCTGACCTGCGGAAACGCAGCTCTGGCGCCAAGCAGTTCGCTCTTATGTGCAGCAACCCAGGCGTCAGCCGCCGCGCTGACGCCGACAACGCTCTGACCTGCAGAAACAGTCGTCTAGACATCGCCAGCTCCGCGATCCGGAGGCTGCCTTCTCTTCTGCGAGCAACCAGAGAGCAACCAGCGCGGCCTAAAGCTCGAACTCGCCACGCGTGTCGATTCAAGACTTGAACTGAGCCTGCGGGTCTCAGGTGGCGAGGTGCCTCTGGATCATCGCGGCCAACTCCCGGTCGGGGCTGATGTGCCTCTTGTACAGCGGGCTGCAAGGCGTTTCCGCCAGCCGCACCGACAACTCGACGAGTTCGCCGGAGAAGTCGGCTCGGTGGTGGTCGGCAAGGAAGCTGAAGTCGTTCATCGTTCCGACCACGCTGCGGTTCCTGGTGGGTGCGACGCGGCACGTTGACATCGCCGCGGTCTCCGTCGCGATCACCGCGGGCGGAACGCCGTGGGCCGAGAGAACCTCGCCGACAGCGACCGGGAACCGGTCGAGCAGGGTCCGGGTCGGGGCGAACTGGGTGAACACCGGCAACAGTGTGGAGGCGTTCACGAACAACGCGACCGCTGGACGCCAGCGCAGCACGGTCGCGTACCACGACCCGAGAGTCGACGTCGAGACATCACCCTCATTCGCAGGAGCAGCGGCCATTCGATCCCGGAACCGTTGCGTACCGTGGATGATCACCATCGCGCCATCATCGGGCGTAGGCGGACGGGAGCGTCACTCGGCGCTGGCTGCGCCGCACAGCGGACAGAAGAACACTGCGCCGGGATGGGCGCACTGCTGTCGCCCGAGGTGGCGCCGGACCGCGCGCACGACATGCGCAAGATGCTCGACAGGCGTTGATCCCAGCGCCCCGTCGAGCCCGTCGGCGATGACCTCGCGGCGTTCGATCGGGACCGACTCCGTCACGGCGTCGCCGTCCCGCACGTCAATGAGTCGGTTGGCAAACTCGCCGGTGGGTTCCAGGTCGATCTCGATCCGCCACTGGCCGTGGCGCTCACGGAAGTAGAACGAGTGACCGTCGATCACTCCGTCCCACTGCACCGGCGCGAACGACGTGACCCGTCGCGCGCTGACGTCGACCTGCGTGCCCAGCCAGGCGGTGATCGCGCGCTCTTCTGCGTCGTGCTCCTTGCGAAGCTCGTCGAACACCGGGTCCTTAAGCCGCTCGGCCCACGACCGGGCTTCTCGTTCACGTCGCGTCTCGTCCCAAGTACAGCGGCAGTCCCAGCCGCCATCGTGCAGCCCGTCCAGCCGCGGGTGGCAGCCACACAGGCACGGCTGCCCCGACTGATCGCGATGGTCAAACACCGCGGACGCCACCTCGGCCGCGGCCAGCTCGGACAGGCCGACCTTTTCGGCGAGCCGTTGGGTCCAGCGAGCGCGGAGTCGACGCTGCTCCGCGTCGCGTTCCGCACGGCCCGGCGAGTCCTCTCCGCCGAACTCAACGAGGTAGATGTCGCTCACGTTGTCACCGTACGGACGGCGTCCACCGACTAAAGCGCCTCAGCAGTTCAGTCAGGGGACGACCGTCTCGCAATCGCCGAGAGGACGGTCGGTCTACAGACCAGCCGCTCGTCTCAGGCGACCAAGCGCCGAGCTCGCATCGGGAACGCTAAGCAGCAGCTCACGGTCGGCTTCGATCGCCGTATTGACAGAGCGGAGGTGACGCAGTTCGGTCTTGGTCAGCTCCTGCGATCGGAAGTCCGACGCCGTGATCAGCGTGGCGAGCACGATGAAGTCGCGCCGGTGTCGGCGCGTGTCACGGTCCCCCACGTTGCTATGGGCAGCCGCCTTGCTGATGAGGGCCCCAACGAGGTTCGGGCGGCACACGGACCCTTCCCGGCCCTCGACTATCACTCGGATTGGTTCGCTTCGGGCTAGTGCCTGGGTGCCGCCTTTGGTCGACAAGCTCGGGCTGCCGGTCACTCCCAACCGGGAGCGGGCCCGTTCACCGACACCTTCGGGCAGGAGCACATCGACGGTCGCGGCACCGCGAATCCAGCGATGCTCCAAGCCCTCGGCTGATACGCCAGCCGAGGTGAACCCGAGCTCGACCAGAGTTGACGTGAAGATGCGCAACATCTTCGGGTCGGCCCGTACGTCCACGACGGTGTCTGCGTCGTTGGTCGGCCGTACCGGGAACTGGCCACGTTCGGCGCAATGCAGGTGGACGAGCTGTCCGCCGATTAGCGTCCAACCGCCATCGAGACGCTCGTAGATGTCAAGCAGGCCTTGCCACGACGCGGTCTGCTCCGGCGGCATCGCGGGGAGCACGATCACGACTTCCCGCTCCTCGCCGCATCCGCGATCTCTCGCAGCAGTTCAACCGCTCTTCGCTCCTCCCGCGGCCCGCGATGCTCCGAAAGATCTGCAGCGAGAAGTAGCAGCGAGTCCGGATAGGACCGTTGACCGGCCGGGAGCACGTGCGCGATGACATTGGCGTCGCGATCGGCAGGTATCAGCAGGAAGTCATCCGAGAGCGGCTTGAAGTGCTCGTTGACCAAATAACCCTCGACCTCGCCCGACGCGATCCCGCTGACAGCCGGGCTGAGGACGGACTCCCACCGGCCATCCGCACGTAGCCCGGCAAGGTCGGCATCCGCAGCCTTCAGCAGGACCCGATCCGCTCGGTTGCGGAACCTCTGACGAAGCACAGCCGCGTCCCGACGCACCTCACGCTCCGAACGAGGGACCCTCCGGGCCTCGCCGAACAACTCCGCCAGCCGCGCAGCTGCCCTGGACCGCTCACTCGGCGCAAGATCAGCCAGCGCCGCAACGTCACCGACAGACAGCGCGATCAGCGCCCACGCCGAACGCGCCGACAACGGTCGGCCCGGCGACCTGCGCTCCGCGACCTGAAGGAGGGAGAATTCATCGACCGCCCACTGCGAACCGATCCGCTCCGCGCGCAGTGACCCATCCGCGATCCGCTGATGGATCCGCGGCACGCCCACGCCAAGTTGCGCGGCCGCCTGAGCGACGCTGACCATTGCCATAACACAACTATAGAAGAACTATTAGGTTTCTGTCACCGACACTTGCAAGTCCCTTTCAGCGGAACGTCTACACCGAGGGGGTCGACGCGATGGGCGCCGCCGCCCTCCCCGCTACCGACACAGCGCCAGGAGCGGCATTTACGCCCTGGCTGCCGCGATTTTCCGCCTTCGTCACCAGCAAGCATCACATCGCCGCTGAACTTCTCCAGCACACCGACCGGACCAATCCGCTGTTCGGCAACAGTCGCGCCCACGTGATGGCCGACGGGCAACCGCTGCTCGACGCCGCACAACAGGCCATGGAGATTCGGGCGGACCTCACCCTTGAACAGATCCTCGACATGGTCATCGCCATCGCCACCATCCACGGCAACCCCAGCTACCTCGAGCTAATCCTGATCTCCGCGCGCGACGGCCTCAGCGCAGGCCGCGCTGAATCGCGTCAGCGGGCCTAGTCCGGTCTGGCAGCACGCCGCATCCTGCGCTTCGCAGGAGAGGTGAGCCGTCTCACGACGTGGAGCCATCGCTTGACACGACTTGCATGCGTAAGTTACGTTCACAATATGCCGAATGAACCGTTGAGTTTCGCGCTGCATCAGCTCACCGCGCGAATGGATCTCGCGGCGGACCGGGTCTTGCGTGACCAGCTCGACGTCACCTATCCACGGTTCCTTGCGCTCTTTGCGATCGACCTGTTGGACAGTCCGAGCCAGCGTGACCTCGCCTGCTGGCTCGGACTGTCCGAACCGTCCGTGAGCCGCACCGTGCGAGGGCTGGAAACCGACGGGTTCGTGCAGATGCTGGCTACGCCGGGCGGTGGAAATCGTCGAAAGCTCGACCTGACACCCGACGGGAGATCGGTCGTCAAGCGCGGCAAACGGCTCCTGGTCGGGCGATTCGACGCGGTCGTGCGAGCAAGCCAGGTCGACCACGCGGCTTTTCACGATCAGGTGCGCGCCATCCTCGCCCACCTCGACCCGGCTGCGACCCGATGACCGTCCTGCACCAGCTGTCCGTAGGAGATGGACCGGGCATCGTCGTCGTGGGCGGCGCACTCGCCACCGCCGAGGAATACCTGCCGCTCGGTGACGCTCTGGCAACCCGCGGGCGGCGGTCCGTGATCGTCCAACGACGAGGACGTGGTGGCAGCCCGCCACGGGATCCCGGCGCTGGCATCGAGCTGGAGTGCCGGGAACTCAGCGAAGTCGTCGACGACGTGAAAGCCGTCGCCGTCTTCGGGCACAGCTTCGGAGGGCTGGTCGCGCTCGAAGCGGCAGCCCGCGGATGGATCACCGTCCCACTAGTTTTGTACGAACCTGGGGTATCGATCGACGGCAGCGTGTCCGTCGCCTGGATCCCGCGCTACAACGCCTTACTCGCCGACGGCAAACGTCGCGCCGCGTTCGCCCACTTCGTGCGGAAATCCGGTGGCGCTCCCCCGATCGTGCAGCATCTCCCCGCCTGGTACCTCCGCCTCATCCTCCCCATGGTCACCCGCCGATCCTGGCCCCACATGGAACCGCTACTGGAAGCGAACTCGGACGAGCACCGCCTCGTCGGCACCTGCGACAACCGGGTCTCCGCCTACACCAGAATCATCCAACCGGTACAGCTGCTCGGCGGCAGCAAGAGCCCACCCAGCCTGACGCGCATTCCCTTCGCGGCCATGACCGCGCACCTCCCCGACTGCCATGCCGAGATCCTCCCCGGCCTCGGCCACTTCGCCCCCGACCACGAAGCACCAGACGCGATTGCAGCCAAAACACACGAACTCCTCGCCATCCTCGCCCGCGACCCCAACCGACCGCGTACCAGAGGATCGAGCTGACCGCTCATCGTCACCTTTGATCACCCCTGGGGACCCGGTCTGAGACCACTCCCCTAGGTACGAATCCGCCGGCCGGGACCTGCTCGAGACTTCTGACGGTTGCCGGTCGGTACCAGTCGTTCGGTTTTCTCAGAACAACCAGAGAGCAACCCAAGATCATTTGCTGAGCAAAACCCCAGGTCAGGGCGTTAGAAAGCGTTGACCCGCCTTGTATTACGACATCTAAAGGCCGGTTTTTCATGATCGTTGATCATGGCTCTGACCTGCGGAAATGCCGTTCTCACGGGCCCGAGTTCTGACTTATGTAGAAATACTGACGCACCGGCCCAACCGCGGCACCGGAATCGCTGTGACCTGCACAAACGCAGTCCCCGCAAGCGTCCCCCTGCCCGAAATGCTCCGCCCGAAATTTTCTGGGAGCAACCACAGAGCAACCAAGAGTGCGATCTACGAGCAGGTCCCCGCTCACGTGCTCATGGGTAGCGACTAGAACGTCAATGTCAGCCGGTGCTCATCCCGGCGAGGTAGGCGGCGACTGCGTGGGCGGCGTGGCGATCGAGGGGCGCTTTGGCCATGTCGTATCGAAGCGTGGTGCGCGGGTCGGCGTGACACATCGCGTACTGCATGTCGCGGATCGAGATGGCGGCAGCGAGTCCGGTGGTGCAGAACGTCCGGCGCCAGCCCGTGAGGGCTGATCGGGCGGGTGACACCGGCAGTGCGCACGACACGGGTCAGCGCTCGGCTGGCCGCGGCGCGGTCCATCCGACGTCCGGTCCGGGCCCGAAGGATAGGGCCGCAGCTACGGCCATCAGTCGCTTCCCGGACTGCGCGTAGCACCGAGATGGGAAGCGGAATGTCGGCAGGTTTGGCGCCCTTGCCGATCACGTGGAGCAGCTCGTAGCCGGACTCGTAACGGATGTCGGTGATGTTCGCAGCGCACGCCTCAGATACGCGGAGCCCGATCATCCCCAGCAGGCAGACTCACGGCGGGTGACCCGCAGCGGCCTTCGTCGGGCTTGAGAGCCGGCAAAGCGACCGGCGTTCACTCCCTCACCTCCGTAGGTGGTGCAATGGCGCATGAGGCGAACCCCGCGGACCGCGGCCGAGGTCGAGGCACTCGACGCGAGTTACCGCCCGTTCGAACCCGTGGCCACCTGGGCCGGCCTCGACTTCGACTCCGGGCGGTGGCAGGGACACGCGGCCGCCCTCCGCGCCGCCGTGCAGGCCGTCGATTCCGACACCTGGAACGAGTTGCGCGAACGGTTCCTCCGCGCCGCTGCGTTGGACTCGAGCGCGATCAGCGAGCTCGTGCGGCCGATGCCGGACGTCACGGCGGTGGTGCTGCGTGACTCGCTCAGCGATGAGGCGTGGTGGACGCTGGCTGAGTCGACGGACCTCGTCGTCGAGTGCCACCGGCGGGCGCTCGTCGTCGCTGCCGATGCCGCAGCAGCCGAGCGAGTGGTCGACGAGCACCTGATCGCGCTGCTGCAGGACATGATCGTCGAGGCGCAGCAGACGTACACCGTCACCGTCGAGGACGGCACGAAGCTCGAGGTGGACCTGCCGCGCCGGCAGTACAAGCCGGTGTCGAACTACCTGCGCAAGACCAACGGCGAGTTGATGCCGTTCGCGCCCGCCGCCGGGGTGGGCGACCAGATGAGGCGGTTCACGGCCCAGCTCGCCACCGCCGAGTTCGACGCACTACATCCGGTCGTGCAGGGCGCCTATCTCCACGCGACGCTGACCCACATTCACCCGTTCTCGGACGGCAACGGCCGGCTCGCTCGGACACTCGCATCGGTCCCTTTCCTGCGCGCGACCGGGTTGCCGCAGCTGCTCCTCGTCGATCAATGGCCGGCGTACCTGAGCGCGCTGCATCGCGGTGACGAGGGTGATCCGCAGGCGATGATCGACCTGTTCCTGAGCGCGCAGATCAACACGATGGACCTGGCTGCAAACCTCCTGCGATGCGGCGCATCGCGCGCCGGGCCCGCGCGCCCGGCGGCGGCGTCAGTGGCGAGTGCCGGGCGCACGCTGCTGGATCTTGTCACGGTCCAGCTCCGCGAGGTGCTCACTGCGCGGTTACCTGATCACCGTGTGGCGGTGACCACGGTTGCGCACGACTCGGCCCTTCGGGTGGGGGTGCGGGCGGCCCTGATTGACGACATGGGCCATCAGCACCTCGACGTCGTGTTCCACACGGCGTCCGATCCGAGCTCCCCACGGTGGTCGCAGATCGTGGCGTCCACCGGCGAGGTGCTCGAGGCCTGTGTCGACGACCTGCTTCCCGTCCCGGTCGAGATGGTGCAGCTGCGGGTCAGGGCATGGCTGGATCGGCTGTTCCGCGACGATCTTCCTGCGCTGAGCCCCGCGCTGCCGGACAGCGCGCCGGCACGTGCGTTGTTCGTCCTCGGTGCCCCTCGATCGGGCACGACGATGATGGGCAACTACCTCGGCTCGCACCCGGCAGTGCTCGGGTTGGCCGAGTACGGCGGGTTCTATGTCGCGCACTCTGTGGTGCCCGCGTACCTGGGTCGGTTGCCCGGGCGTGAGCACGACCGCTTCACCGCGAGCCTGCGCGAGCTGGCCGCCGAGCACGCGAGCCGAGCCGCTCGCACGCAAGGCTCTGCGTGGTACTGCGACGCCACGCCGTGGAACCTGGAGATCGCGGCCCAGATCGCCACGTCTGTGCCGGATGCGCTGTTCGTGCTGATGCTACGGCACTACTCTGGCGCCGTACTCAGCCTGAGCCAATTCGGCTGGGCAGGTGGGAGCCTCGAAACGGCCGCTCGGTTGTGGGTGACCCTCAACGCATGCATCGAGCAGCTTCCGGTGGACCGCACGATCGTCGTCGGGTATGACGCGCTTACAGCAGACCCAGTCGACGTCTTGGCCGGCATCCACGACGCCCTCGGCGGCCTGGGGCTCGACGCGGAGGGGTTCGATGCGACCCAGTTCGCGTTGAGTCACGCCGCGATCACCGGCCAGCCGCGCCCGACGGTGGCCGAGCTGGTCGACGGCCAGGTGCACTTCCACGCGATCCCGAGCCTGAACGAGCAGCGGTGGACGCCCGAGGTCCACGAACTCGTCTGGCCGATCGTCGCGGACACGCACCGCGCGCTACGCGACACATTCGCCGGCGCCTACACCGCGCCGCCGCGCCCGGACCACGTGCCGGCGGACCAATGGTGACAGCGCAGACGCATCGGTCGAGATCCCGTCAAACCTTGCCGCGGCATTCTCCTGGCCATAGGGTCGCGGTCTGAGCAGCCACGTCTCTGGGGGCAGCATGTCGACACGTCGTGAGGACAGTACGGGAACTGGCGATGCACCTCGCCTCGGCGATGGTGCCGCATCGGAGCGACTGCGCGACGTGCAGGCCGCAACCGTGGTCAGTAGGCGCGGTGTGCTCTGGCGAACCGGTCTGGCGACAGTGGGGGGAGTAGTGGCACTGACCGCTCTCGATGAGCGGCGCGCGGAAGCCGCGACGGGCGGCAACTTCGTCCTCGGCACCAACAATTCGGCCTCGAGTACCACCGAACTCAGCGGCACCGCCAGCCCGGTCATGCAGCTGGACGGTGGGAGCCTTGGCGCGACGGGCACGACGCTTGTCGTCAACGGGCCCGCCGGAGGTGCCGGCCTGTACGTCGCAGGCAGCAGCACGACCTCCACCACCGGTCTGGCGATCAACGGCGCCGGAACGGGGTCCGCCAACGGCATCTTCGGCAGCAGCGGCTCCGGTACCGGGGTCTCGGGCAACTCGACCAGTGGAACTGCGGTCAAGGGCACCAGCGGCTCCGGCATCGGCCTGTACGGCCTGAGCAACACGAGTGCCGGCGTCGTCGGCACCAGCCCGACGTCGACCGGCGTTGAGGGGACGAGCACCTCGGGCAACGGGGTGGCCGGCACGAGCCACTCCGGGGACGGCGTCGTCGCATCCTCCTCGACCGGAAACGCGCTGTCTGTTCACGGGAAGGTGCACTTCTCGCGTTCTGGATCCGCAAGCATCTCGTCCGGGCACTCGAGCAAGACCGTTACGGTCTCCGGCATGACCGCCTCAAGCCTCGTGCTCGCCACACTCCAGTCGGCGGCGCCGGGTGTCTACGTCGAGGCCGCGGTTCCGGCGAACGGCAAGTTCAAGCTCCACCTCAGCAAGCACGCGCCACACCACATGGCGTTCGCGTGGTTCGTGATCAACTGACGGCCGAGCGACGCTGCCGCCGGACCGCGCGGCCCGATCCCTTTGGCCGACTCGACGCACCTGGTCCAGCAACCGGTCTCTTCGTGGGATCGAGTACACCGGCCCTGACCTGCTGGCACCTCTGGTGATCACCGCTCGATACCGGTCGATTTGCTATCCCGGAGCAACCAGCGAGCAACCAAAGATCATCAGCTGAACAAACCCGCGGTTCGGGGCGGTAGAGCGCGAACTGGTTGGCGATCTCCAGCCGATCGGATCGGTCTGGCGATTGGGAACCCCTCCCTCAGCGTCCGACCATTTCTGGTGGGTTCGTTGCAGTTCCGCGGCGGCTCGGCGAGCGCGGCGTCCATGCGGACGCACGCGGTCCAATCCCACGCGGCCGTATTGTTCCCTGGGTAGACGACGCGGTTGGCCGACGAGCCACGTTTCACCGCCAACAACGACGAGATCGGCCGATGACAAGCTTCACGCGTCGCGACGTCACGTTTGCCAGCGGCAACGAGAGTTGTGCCGCTTGGTACTACGAGCCGTCCGACGCGAGCACACCGATCGTTGTCATGGCGCACGGGTTCGCCGGAGTCCGGGGGTTGCGGCTGGACTCCTATGCGGAGCGGTTCGCCGTTGCCGGCTACCGGGTACTGCTGTTCGACTACCGTCACTTCGGAGACAGCCCGGGCGAGCCACGACAGCTACTCGACATCGATCGACAGCTGATTGATTGGCGCGCTGCCCATTGCCTATGCGCGGTTCTTGACGACCGGCGCGCCTGCGCGGGTGGTGTTGTGGGGCACCTCGTTGGGCGGCGGTCACGTGCTAACGACCGCGGCTCAGGACTTGAACCTGACCGCAGTCATCGCAACACTTCGACCCCTACGTCGAACCTCACTTCACCGAAGTCATCGCCGACCAGTTGGCGTTCCTCAAAGAAGCCGCTCCCCTCTAGCATCAACCCCCGACTCGCGGATGACCTCGGATTGATATCGCGCTATCATCGCGTCATGGCTCAGTTGATCGTTAGGCAACTCGACGACGACGTGAAACTCGCGTTGCAACGCCGCGCAAAGGCTCATGACCGCTCGACCGAGGAAGAGGTCCGCGAGATCCTCCGCGCCGCGGTCCACACAGGGCAGCCCGCTCCGGTCAAGCTTGGGTCGGCAATCTCGGGCCGCTTCCGCGGACAGGGACTGCGCGACGACATCACCGAGCTGCGCGGCCAGACGGTGCAACCCGCCCAGTTCGACAGGTGATCATCCTCGACACGAACGTCCTGTCGGCTCTAATGCGCGACCGTCCCGATCCTGCCGTCATCACCTGGCTCGACGAGCAGCCGGCCGAGTCGATCTGGACCACCGCCATCACTGTGCTCGAGGTCCGGACCGGACTCGAGCTGCTGCGCGCCAGCCGACGCCGCACACAACTAGAGAACGCGTTCGAGCAACTTCTCCGGGACGACCTAGACGGGCGCGTGCTCGCGTTCGACACAGTCGCAGCGAACGCGGCCGGCGTCGCCGTTGCAGCAGCCCAGCGGCGAGGTCGGCCAGTCGAAATCCGCGACTGCCAAATCGCCGGGATCGCACTCGCGCGACGTGCCACACTCGCGACCCGCAACGTCCGACACTTCGAGCCCTTTGGCGTCACCGTCGTCGACGCGTGGGTCGAGGGTTAACACCGCTCCCCGCGATGTCGATTCCACCCGCCGGACCCGCTCGAAACTTCTGATAGTTGCCGGTCGGTGCCGGGCGTTCTGTTTTCCGAGAGCAACCAGAGAGCAACCGAAGCCGGACGTGAGTTCGACCGCACTTTGATGTTCACTTTTCGATGTTGTTCAGTTATTATGAACATCGTTCTCAAGTGAACGGAGGCAGCGATGGACGGGACGATCGAGCGACTCCGGCGATACCTCGATGGCTACGAGATGGCCGGCGAAGTCGGGCCGGCTTCGGCGGTCGAGCCGGGCATGCATCGGGCGATGATCCGTCTCAGCCGCGGAGGCTCGGCGCAGGACTACGAGCTATTAGTCGGTCCTGCGCTGCGGTTCGCCGATGTCAGCCGCGCTGTCACGCCGTTCGTGCCGGTACTTGTATTCACAACCTTCATTTCAGCCAGGACGGCGGATGCGTTTCGGCGAGCCGATGTGCAGTATCTAGACACCGCCGGCAACGCCTGGATCAGGTTCGGCGACGTGCTCGTCGACGTCCGCGGTCGGCCGCGCCCTGACCGCGGCGACCAGGCGCCGCGGCAGGCGACCGGCAACCTGTTCAGCGCTGGGCGCGCACAAGTCGCCTTCGCGTTACTCGCCTGGCCGCAGTTGTGGCACGCGCCGCGGCGTGACCTCGCCCACGCCGCACAAGTGTCGGTGGGCCAGGCACACAACACACTGAGTCTGTTGGCAGAGGCCGGATATACAGGAGAGCACAAGCGACTCGGCCAGCCCGGCCTTCTCGACCTATGGGCGGCCGCATTCGCCACCGGCCTAGCGAAACGGATCGCACTAGCGGCATGGCGCGGGGACATTGAGAATCCCCGGAAGGTCAACCCCGACGACCCGATGTTCCTCTCTGGCGAGAGCGCCGTGACCGACCTGCTCCGTCCTGCAACGCTCACCCTCTACGGCGATGCCCTCGACCCGCGCCTGCCGGTGGTAAACAAGTGGCGCACCGACGGACCCGCGAACATCTTCCTCCGCCGGAAATTCTGGAAAGCACCGGACAACAGCGACGCACCACTGACCGGCTGGCGCCCCGCACCATGGCCGCTGGTTTACGCAGATCTGCTGACAAGCGACGATCCTCGGGTGCGCAGCGTCGCCGCGGACTGGAAGGCTCGATTTGCTGGACCTCACCAAGACTCCTGACGACGTCCTCGACCCGGTCACACGGGTCGTCGGCGCCATCCTCGCCAAAGCTGGCGACCTTGTGCCAGACGACGTCATGCTCGTGGGAGCAACGTGCCGCGACGTCCTCCACACCGCCCTGGGTCACACGTTCGCTACCACCGCCACCCAAGACCTCGACGTCGCGCTCGCGCTGTCATCTTGGGATGCCTTTCGATCTATCGCCGCCTCCTTTCCAAGCGTCGCGAACACAGGCATCCGCTTCCGCATCGTCGACATCGCGGTCGACCTTCTTCCGTTCGGTGCGATCGAGGATCCACAGGGTTTCGTTGAGCCACCGTCCCGACACGAAGCAATGAGCGTCTGGGCGTTCGACGAGATCTTCACCGCGTCACTCCCGTTGCCGCTATCCCCCACGATCACGATTCGCGTTCCCACCCCCGCCGGTTTTGCGGCTGCGAAGCTTGGCGCGTGGCTCGACCGCTCCGCCTGACGAGAAACGAAAGACGCCGCTGACCTCGCGCTAGCTCTGCACTGGTACATCGAGTCAGCCGAAGTCACCGATCGTCTGTACGAGACCGCCGTGGGCAACGCGATCCTGGTGGCTGAGGGATCAGACTTGCCGCTGTCTGCGGTGCATCTGCTCGGTCGCCACGTTGCCGCAACAATCGGCCGTGAGCGTGTGGCCGAGTTGCTCGCACGTTGGCCGGGCGATCATGAGCTCCTCGTTCGCGAACTCACACTTCGCGGTGGGCCTGCATGGCCTCGAGACCTCGACCGCCGTCGCGACATCCTCGTCGCGCTCACCCGCGGACTGACGACGGCGGAGGACTAGGCGGGCGCATGGATAGATCGCACCCATTCCGTACCGCGGCTGAGGAGGTTGCCAGACTTCGCGCCGAGTTGGAGTCGGTCAAGGCTGAGAACTCAAGGCTCCACCACTTGCTCGGAGTCACCGGCCGATCCGTCGTGCCGGACGAGCCCTCCCAGGACGCTCTTTTCGTCGGGATCCAGGGGCGGGTCGATGTGCACTCGCCCGTGCAGCGCAAGCTCGCTCTGTACCGCACTCTGTTCGCCGGACGAGACGACGTCCACGCGCTGCGCTGGGAGAATGCACGTACCGGCAAGGCGGGATGGGTTCCCGCAGTTGAAGGTGGCTGGCGGAAGCACGGACCGCGCAACTACCTGCCGTTCACCGACGATGTCCTCTCCTCGCACCTGACCGGCGACACGCACGCCGGTCTGTACCCGCTGATGCCTGGCGACGTCTGCCGACTGGTTGTCGCAGACTTTGACGGGCAAGCCGCGCTCCTTGACGCACTGAGCTACTTGAAGGCGGCACGCGCGGTCGACATTCCAGCCTCGCTCGAAGTGTCCCGTTCGGGCACGGGAGCGCACGTCTGGATTTTCTTCTCCGGGACCGTACCGGCCACAACTGCCCGCCGGATCGGTGCTGGTCTGCTCCGCGAAGCCATGGCCCTTCGTGGCGAGCTCGATCTGGCCAGCTACGACCGCCTCTTCCCGTCACAGGACTTCTTGCCTGCGTCCGGGTCGATCGGCAACCTGATCGCGCTGCCCCTGCAAGGAGAGTGCCGAAAGCGCGGCACAACCGTGTTCATCGAGCTAGCGACGCTCGAACCGGTCGAGGATCAGTGGGCATACCTGTCGAGCCTCGACCGGCTCACCCCTCGGCGCGCGGAATACCTCGCCACGGCGATGCGTCCCCTTCGCGTCGGACCGGGTGCCCAGCAACTCTGGCGAGCCGCATCCACCCGGACCAACCCTCCTGCTCCTGCGCTGATCCGTGCACGGCTCGGGGCCGGAATTGCCATCGAGCGCGCCGGCTTGCCACCTGCGCTGCTCGCCGCGATCAAACACTCCGCATCACTTCACAACGCCGAGTTCTATGACCGCGAACGACGACGCATGTCGACCTGGGGCGTGCCTCGGTTCATCCGTGCCTACACCGAGGATCTCGACTGGCTCTACCTGCCGCGCGGGTTGCTCGAGACAATCCAGATGCTCGTGACCGACGCCGGCAGCAAGCTCGAAATCAGCGACGACCGGCCCCTTACCGGCAAGATCGAGATCACCTTCGCGGCTCAGCTGACGCCATCACAACAAGCAGCACATGAGTCGCTGGCGGCCCACGAGCAAGGCCTCCTCGTGGCTCCACCGGGCGCAGGCAAGACCGTGATCGCATGTTCATTAATCGCAACACACAAGGTCCCCACCCTGATCGTCTGTGATCGAAAGCCGCTGTTGGACCAATGGCGATCTCAGATCCAGGCACTCCTTGGCACGAAGCCCGGACAGCTCGGAGCCGGGCGGACTCGTTTGTCCGGACTCATCGATCTCGCGAGCTTGCAGACCCTCGCTCGCCGCGACGATCTCGCCGACACACTGACCGGCTACGGCCTCATCGTGGTCGACGAGTGTCATCACGTTCCGGCAATGGCGTTCGAACGAGCCCTCCGGCAACTACCAGTACGCCGATGGCTAGGGCTCACAGCAACCCCTTACCGGCGCGACAAACTCGATGAACTCATCACCATGCAGTGTGGCCCGGTCCGGCACCACATCAAGCAGACCGAAATGGACGCCGCTCGCGAGGTCACCCTGCATCGCGACGTGATCGTTCACCCGACCGACCTCCAATGCGAAGTCACGGATCTATCAGCGCCCGGCGCAATCACCGAGGTCTATCGCACCCTTGTAACCGATCAGGCACGAACACGGAAGATCGCAGCCGACGTCTCGAGCGCACTCGGGCGAGGCCGGCACTGCCTAGTACTCACGCAATGGACAGAGCACATCGACAACCTCGAAACCGCACTACGCGACCTTGATCGCGATCCGGTGATCCTCCGAGGAGGACTGAGCGCCAAAGCTCGACGCGAGGCCGTCGCCCGACTAACGGTGGACAACCCCGACCATCCCCTGCTGGTCATAGCAACAGGCTCGTTCCTCGGTGAAGGATTCGACTGCCCCGCGCTCGACACTCTTTTCCTTGCGTTCCCCATCGTGTTCAAGGGGCGAGTCGTCCAGTACGTCGGCCGCACCCTGCGACCCTCACCCGGGAAGACCAACGTCGAAGTACACGACTACGTCGACGTCGACGTGCCCGTCCTGGTACGCGCGCACAGCAAGCGGATCACGGCGTATGCCGGTCTCGGATTTCCGCCCCCAGTTCGAGCAGGCTAGAAACGCACTCGGGCCCACAGTCCCGCTGGTTCTTGCGGGTCGATACCGGTCACTCTGTTTTCCTAGAGCAACCGACGAGCAACCCAAGATCATTTGCTGAGCAAACCCGCAGGTCAGGCCGCTATGACTCGTTGATCCAGCCTCAATTACGACATCTGCTGAGCGGCTGTCGCTGCTTGTTGGTTCAGCTGCTGACCTGGGAACGTGCTCTCCGGCGACTCCCGTATTCCGGCCCGCGCGCTGCTACGTGAATGCCTTGGACGCGCCGGTCTCGCGACGATGGCGGCCGAAGCGTCGGCGCTCGGCGGCCCCAAGCTCGATGACCGCGGGCACGGTAGGCGGCGGCGGAGACACCTGGGCCCCCGCGCGGACCGCTTGGAACTTCGCGAGGTAGAGACGGGCCTGGGTTTCGACAATGCTGACAAACTTGGTGGCATCGACCGCAGCCGCTTCGGTGGGATAGGCAGACTTCACCTCATCCCGGGCAATCTGCACGCATCGGACCACCTGATCAGCAGCCACGGTAGGGAACTCCGCATGGAGCCCCCTTACAACGAGGGCAAGCAACTCGGAGCGCGTGGCCAACGGCTGTTCGGCGCTCATGCCACCTCACCGAAGCGGCCACCCAACTCGGTGGCGAATGGATGTCACTGCTGCATGTGGGCTAACCGACGGTACCGCCGGCCGGGCTAAGGCAGCGTGGTGCGTTCGGGTGAATCCCCCGCGATCGCAACGCCGGCGAGGCCAGTTCGCGGCCTTGCTGACGATTCGGCCGCAAGGCGACGGGCATGGCGCAATGTCCTCAAGTGGGCGACTTGCGAACCCGACTACTTGTTCCGAGGAGCAGTCGCGCGCCATGAGTACCGAACGAACGGGGACCGTCGATGCCGACATGTTCACGGTGCACTCCGTGGATCGATCGAGCCGAGCTGCGGCGCCGTCTGTCCCGACCGCCGAGCGGCCCGTCCGGCACGGTGGCCCACACGGTCTAAGGCGAGATCGATATGGTGCGGCGACGGTTCGTGCATCGCGGGGGTGGGTTCGTTGGGTCGAGTGGTCGCGATCATCGTTTTGCTTGTGCTGGTGGCTGCTGCGATCCCGTTGGCGCGGCGCAACAAGCGGGTGTTCAGCGCTCACAACGACGAGATGAAATCCTGGGCCGCCTCGCACGGTTACAGCTATGTCTTCGAGGACAACAGCCAGTACGACGGCTACACGTTCTACCCGTTCGGGCAGTCCGATCGGCAGTACGCGCACCGAGTCATCACCGGCACGTACGCCGAGCACGCAATCGCGGTCTATGACTTCTACTACGCGACCGCGGGCAGCGCGATCGGCCCAGCCGGCTCTGGCCCCTCGGACGTCTACTTCGCGATGCTGGTCATGCAGCTGCCCGCCACCGTGCCCTGGCTCCACGTGACCGAACGGAAGAACCTCCGCCGACATGCGGACGGGGACGCGATCAGCACGGGCGACGAGGCCTTCGACGCCACCTACGTGCTGTTCGCCAAGGATCAGGAGTACGCGAGGTTCGCGATCTCAGCACCGGTCAGATCCGGACTGCCGGCCCAGTCATTGACCGGAATGCACATCGTCGACGGCCGGCTGTTCCTCTGGCAGAGCCGCCACAAGCACGACGTCGCATTGATCGACGACCGGCTGCGCTTTGCAGCCACAGTGGTCGGCGATCTTCCGGTCCCGCGAACTTGACCCCGCGCTAGCGCTTGTCCCCCACCCGAGGACCGTCAACCTGAGTGCGGGCGCCCGGGGCAGCCGTAGCTGGTCGGCCGCCGTCGACACCGTGGACGGGTCGAAGCCGCTCGGCTCGGTGTAGGTCGTGTGCCGCATACAAAGCCCGTTACTGCGGGGTATCGGTCGCGTCCTCGGGGTAGATGCTGCGAGTCTCGGAGCGCCGGTTGTGTTGATTTATCCAGTCGCTCAGGTAGGCCTTCGGGAGCAGTTTGATGATCGCCAGGGTCAGGTACAGGACGGTGTTGATGGCCACGAAGATGCTGAGCGCGGCGAACCACGGGGTGTGCATGGTGTTCTCGGAGAGCCCGGCGGTGAGCAGGGTGGCGGTCACCAGGTGCCCCTGACGGTTTCGCGCTGCTGGGTCGCGTTGGTCTCATGGGTGGTTTGCGAGGCGTGGGCAACATGACCCCACTTGGTGTCGCGAGCGAAGGTGATGTCGAAGATGCCCTTGACGTAGACGACGTCGAGGTAGACGTCGTACAGAAGCTCGGGGATCAGCAGCCCCGCGAGCAGACGTGCCTTCCATCCGCCGCGCCAGGCGCTGACGACCCGATCGGCGACGAACAGGCTTCCCACACAGATCCAGAACGGGTACCAAACCCACTGGTCCGTGACGAGCGCGGTGACGAGGATGAACAACCAGAATGTACTGAGTGCAATGACCGAGTAGCCGATGCCGAGCTGCTGGGCCCAGTAACGGAGCATGGTCGGGGACGGTCCGTAGGCGCCAAGATTCTCCAGGGCGCCGCGCTGCCAGCGGAGGCGCTGGGTCCACAGGTTGCGCCAGGTGGGCATGAGTTCGGTGACCACCCGGCAGCCGTCGGGGGACACCATGAGTCCTCCAAGGGACTTGATGGCGAGGGTCAGCTCATTGTCTTCGGTCAGCGCCGCCGTGTCGTACACATCACCGTGGACGCCTGGCAGTAGGTCGCCGCGGCTCGCGGCGATGGTTCGCAGCGCCCGCGGTCGAAACATCGTGCCAGCCATCCACTAACGCGTGCTTAGCTCCCGGAACCGGTTCCGCAACAACCCATGGGCGGTCCGCTTCATCCCGGACGGCCACGGAGCAGCAAAGCAGGAGCGGCCCACCGGGCAAGACTTGATGCCGCCCGCGGCCCTGCGCGGCCAGGCAGATCGCTGGATCAGTCGGGGTCGATTCCCCAGGTCCCGATCCATCGCTCCGCCGGCTCGAGTACCACGAGTGATTCGCCAGTGACCAAGGCATTGGGTGGCGCCGACATCGGTTCGAGGGCAAGCCCGCGGCGCCGCCGGGAGGCATCCAGCAATGTGTCACCGGTGAAGATCTCAAAATATGGGTAGGCCTCATCGGCCCACAGCGTCATCCCAGATCCGCCTCGGGCGTCAGTCAGGCGAAGTCGGCAGCGCCCGTCGGAATCACGCCGCAGGTCGGTGAAGGCGTGGTCGATGTGGAGATTGCCGATCTGGCGGGGCTCCCGGAAGTCGAACGCTGAGCCTGCGACTGGTTCGGTACCGATTGGTATCTGCTGCTGGTCGACAAGCATCCGGGTCTGTGCCGGGACGGTGAGCATTGCGTCATCGATGGAGGTTGTCCCGACCTGCACGTATGGGTGGAAGCCGGCGGCGACCGGCGCAGCGGTGTCACTGCGATTGGTAATGATCGTGGAGACGGACAGCCCGTTCTCGGCAATCCTCCAAGCGTTGCTCACTTGGAGCCTCCATGGATATCCAGGTTGCGGCACCAGGGTCACGCTCAGGGTTACTGAGGCGTCGCTTCGGTCGGTCACGGCCCACGGCACGTCGTGGACTAGGCCATGGACTGCGTTGTGGCGCGCGGGCTCGGTGATTGCCAGTTGCAGTGCGACACGGTTGTAACGCCACCTCCCATCGCGTACCCGATTTGGCCAAGGGACGAGTGTTTGGCCTCTAAACCCATCGCACGCCTGACCTGCGTCGTACCCATCGATGACCTCACGCTCGCCAGCCGAATATCGACGGACTCCGCCACCGACCTCCACCACGACCGCGGCTTGGTCCTGGTACCGGAGCTCGAACTGCTGCCCGCTGGGAAGGCTCGTCATGCCGACAGACGCTCGAGGGAGGCGTTGGAGAACACACCATCAGGGTCGAAGCGAACACGCTCGGCGTTGTAGTCGTTAAGCCGCGGATAGACCGCGACGAGTCGTTCCCGAGGAAATCGATGGAGCTTGCCCCAGTGTGGTCGCGGGCCGAAAGGCTCGAGCCGGCGCTCGATCGCCGCGAGGACTGGCCACACCGCTGACAGCTCCGGCTGCCAGGTGAAGTGGAAGCCGATCGTCGAACGACCATATGCCGGGCTGAGCCAGCAATCGTCGGCGGCGATACTCCGACACTCACAAACTCGCAAGACTGCGGAGATCTCGGGTGCGAGCGCCCGGAGCTCAGTGAACACCGCTGGTGCATGCGTCCGGTCGACGAGGTACTCGGTCTGTAGCTCAGCTCCCGCGCTCGGCGGAGAGTCCCAGCGAAAGTGTGGGAGCCGCGCAAACCACGGGCCGGGCTCGCCGCCTTGCACCGTGCAGTGCTCGGGGTTGGCGCCAGGTACCGGGTGGCGCGGCGCGCTGGCAGCGGTCGCGCCGAACCATCGCGTCGGCCAATCGTGACGTTCCCCCGGCTCGATCCGTCGCTTACGCCAGACCTGGGTGAAACGTGGTGCCGAGAAGTCCGTGAAGAGGCTGACGCTGTACGCGCTTGCCATCACCTCGTCGAGATTCGTGATCGCGACATCGAACCGCAGATCCTCGTAGACCCGTTGTTCGACGTCGTACGTCGGCTCGATGGACAGGACCAGTTCCGCGACGATCCCCATGCCGCCAAGACCAACGCGGGCCGCGGCGAACCTCGGTTGATCGCGCTCCCCCACCATCTCGTGGAGCTCGCCGTCCGGCCCGACAACCGTCATCGAATGCACTGCAGCAGCCAGGCCCTGGTTCCCATCCCCCGAGCCATGAGTCCCCGTCGCACACCCGCCAGCAACGGTGATGTGAGGCAGCGACGCCAGATTGGAGAGCGCCCAGCCTTGGTCGTGCAACGCGAGCGCTACATCGCCGTAGCTCATCCCAGCTGCGACCGACGCGGTGCCGCGAGCGGCGTCGACTTCTACAGACTGCGGAAGCTCGCTGAGGTCGACCAGCTCGCCCTCCGTGTCCGCGACTCGAGAGAAGGAGTGTCGGGAGCCCACTGCGTGCACGCGGCTCGCCTTCGCCACGATGTCCTGAAGGTCACCCAATGATCGCGGCGTGACCAGTTCGGCCGCGGAGTACCGGACATTTCCCGCCCAGTTGTGCATCGGCTCAGTCGCGCGCATCGTGGTCACGAATGCTGCTTGTCCGGACGACGAGCTCAGTCGGCGCGACGACATGCCCGTCACGCTCATCGCTGTTGACCAGGCAGAGCAAGAGACCGACCGCGGCGCGGCCGACAGCGCAGAAGTCGAGTCGCACCATCGACAGCGGCGGGACGAGACACTCTGCCTCGGCGCCGTCGTCGAAGCCGACGACACTCACATCGTCCGCCACCATCCGGCCGGCTTCGGCGAGCGCGCGGAGGACGCCGATCGCCATCTGATGGTTCGCGACACAGACCGCGTCGACGTCCAATTCCCCGGCCAATAGGCGCCCGATCTCCTAGACGGACCGCGCCGTCCAGTCGCCGACAGATCGCCGTGGCGCCTAGATGCGCCTGCGACGCAACTCGACCCGCCAAGCCGCTTCTCGCGTCGGCCTCAATCCAGCCTTGTGGTCCGCGCACATGCTGCACCACCATGTGGCCTTGGTCAAGCAGATGACTGCTCCCGCCCAGCGTGTCGTATCGAACCTGCACTTCACCGATGCCCGGCACAGGGTTGTGACCTTCGGCCCTACCTGTCAGCTCCTTGGCAGGCTGACAATGTGGCGGGCCCGCAACGGCCCGGTACGGCGAGACATGGAGTTGACAGCGAGCTGAGTTTGTGCGGCCAGGGTCTTGTGCCGTACGAACGACTGCCCTATGTTAGCGCTCGAAACAATCACGGTGACACCCGTCACGCGATGGTGCTGGAGCAACGGAGGCCAACGGAATGAAAATGAGCGGAAGCGGGCGCACTGGCGTCCTCGTTGCTGCAGGGGCGCTTGCGATCAGCATGCTGGCCGGCTGCGGCAGCAGTAGTAGCGGCAGCGGCCCTGCGAGCAGCGGCAGCCCCGCGAGCAGCGGCAGCCCTGCGAGCAGCGCCCCGACCTCCAGCAAGGCTGACGTCGGAATGATCCTGCCCGACACAACGAGCTCGCCTCGGTGGGAGGGTCAGGACCGCCCCAACCTGGTGAAGGCGTTCCAGGCAGCGGGCCTCAAGTCTGACATCGAGAATGCCGGGGGCGACAAGAGCAAGTTCGGCAATATCTGCGACAGCATGATCAACGAGGGCGTCAAAGTACTCATGATCGTGAACCTCGACTCGAACTCTGGCTCCGCATGCGAGAAGAAGGCAGAGGCAGCCGGGATCCAGACGATTGACTACGACCGCCTCACCCTGGGCGGGAACGCCAACTACTACGTGTCCTTCAACAACGTCGAGGTCGGGAAGCTGCAAGGTCAGGGCCTCGTCAGCTGCCTCACTGCCGAGGGCAAGTCGAAGGCCAACATCGCCATCGTCGACGGCGCGGCCACCGACAACAACGCAGCGCTGTTCAAGCAGGGGTACCTGTCCGTCCTCGACCCGAAGTTCAGTTCCGGCGCCTACCACAAGGTCGGCGAGCAATCCGGCAACTGGGACGCCACCACGGCGGGCACGGTCTACGAGCAGATGTACACCCAGGCCAAGGGCAAGATCGATGGCGTTCTTTCTGCCAACGACACCATGGCCGGCGGCATCATCGCCCGTATGAAGGCCGAGGGTGTGGCCGGGAAGATCCCGATCACTGGCCAGGACGCTGGCGTCGAGGGTCTGGACAACATTCTTGCCGGCTACCAGTGCGGGACCGTCTACAAGAACACGAGCTTTGAGGCCAACGCCGCTTCGAAGCTCGCGATCGACCTGATCAAGGGCGACAAGGCCGCAGCGGACAGCCTGGTCAACGGCCACACTGAGGACACCACGCTGAACCGTTCGGTTCCTTCAGTGCTCGAGACGCCGGTCTGGGTCACCCGCAGTCAAGTCAAGAAGGTTATCCAGGATGGCCAGGAGCAGGCCTCGCAGGTCTGCGCCGGTTCGTTCGCCAAGCTGTGCAGGAAGTACGGCGTGCCGACGTCCTGAGTCGTGCCGGTCGGCCCCAGGCCTTAGGGTCTTTACCGGAGCCGACGCTGCCTGGTCGGCCGGGGTCCGCAACATGCGGGCCCCGGCTTCAGGCACGAAACCGATCAATCACGAAGGAGGCTCTGTGACCGTCACGGCAGCTGCGGCGGGTGAGCATGAAGGCCGTGATGCCTCAAGTGCGCCGCTTCTCGAGTTGCGCGACGTGCACAAGAGCTTCGGTGCGGTGCACGTGCTCCGCGGTGTCAGCCTGAACATCTACCCCGGCGTGGTGACCGCGCTGGTCGGAGACAATGGGGCGGGCAAGAGCACTCTCATCAAGGGCATCGCAGGCATCTACCCCTTCGACGACGGCGAATACCTGTTCGAAGGCCAGCCGGTGCGAGTGCACAACCCCCGAGACGCCAACGCCCTGGGGATCGAGATCGTCTACCAGGACCTCGCACTCTGCGACAACATCGACGTGGTCCACAACATGTTCCTCGGACGGGAGCTCAAGAGTCGTGGCCTCATCGACGAGGACACAATGGAAGTCCGCGCCCGGGAGACGCTGAACAGTTTGTCTGTACGGACGCTCAGCTCGGTACGTACCAACGTAGCGGCACTCTCGGGTGGTCAGCGCCAGACGGTGGCGATCGCACGCGCGGTGCTTTGGAACTCTAAGGTCGTCATCCTCGATGAGCCGACAGCGGCGCTTGGTGTCGCGCAGACCGAGCAGGTTCTCAGGCTCGTGCGTCGCCTGGCTGACCGAGGCCTCGGCGTCGTGCTGATCAGCCACAACCTCAACGAGGTCTTCGAGATCGCCGATGACATCGCCGTGCTGTATCTCGGTGAGATGGCCGGTCAGGTCACGACTAAGGACTCCAACCGCGAACACATCGTCACCGCGATTACCACCGGACGCATGGGCGCCGAGCGATGAGCACCGAAACCGTCGAGACGGTCGACGCCAGCGACGAACAACCCACCATCGGCAGCCTCCTCAAGGACTACGTCCACCGCATCCGCGGCGGCGAGGTCGGCTCGTTGCCGGCCATCCTGGGCCTGATCGTCCTCGTCGCGTTGTTCTCGGCGCTGCGCCCGGGGACATTCACCTCGGAGCTCAACTTCGCCAACCTGATCAGCCAGGAAGCCGGCGTCACCGTGCTGGCGATGGGCCTGGTCTTCGTCTTGCTGTTGGGTGAGATCGACCTCTCAGCCGGATATACGGGTGGGACCGCGGCTGCCGTTCTGGGAGTCGTGCTCACTCGCCACGGATGGCCGCTGGTGCCGTCACTGATCGCTTGTCTTGCGACCGGCGCGGCGATCGGCTGGTTCCTCGGAACGCTGGTCGCCAGGCTCGGCATTCCATCCTTTGTAGTCACACTGGCTGCGTTCCTGGGATTACAGGGCGTGCTGCTGATCATCATCGGCGAGGGTGGCACGATCGGGTTCGCCAACAAGTTCATCCTCGCGTTGAACAACGACAACGTCCCAATCTGGCTCGGTTGGCTGGTCGCCATCACGTTCGTGGCCGCTTACGCGGGCGGTGGACTGCTCGCGAATCGTCGGCGTCGCCGGTCCGGCCTCTCCTACGAGCCACTGATCAAATGGGCCACCAAGTCCACGTTGGTTGCCGTTATCGCGCTGGGAGTGGTGGGCTGGCTGTCGGGTGAACGCAGTGTCAACCCGAAGCTGCAATCGCTCAAAGGCGTACCGGTCGTCATGGTCATCATCATCGGTCTGATGCTGGTGCTGAACTTCGGGCTGACCCGCACGGCATGGGGCCGTCACGTGTATGCAGTCGGCGGCAACGCGGAGGCTGCGCGTCGCGCCGGCATCAACGTGGAATGGGTCAGACTGAGTTGCTTCATGGTTTCGTCCACGGTGGCGGCCATCGCGGGCATTCTCATCGCCAGTCGTGACAATTCGGTGTCACCCACGACGGGTGGGTCGCAGACGCTTCTGTACGCGGTGGGCGCCGCCGTCATCGGTGGCACGAGCCTGTTCGGAGGCAAGGGCCGCGTCGTGGATGCTCTCATCGGCGGCACGGTGATCGCCGTCATCGACAACGGGATGCTGCTGCTCAACAAGTCCTCGGGGGTCGTCTATCTCGTCACCGGCATCGTGTTGCTCTTTGCCGCGAGCGTTGACGCCATCAGCCGTCGACGAGCGAGCGCCACCGGCAGGATCTGAGATCATCATGGCCCGATTGGCCACGGTGTCGGGGATCGAAGAGCTGCGTCGGACGAACCTTCGAGCGATGCTGCACGAGGTGCACGCTCGCGGCCCGATCAGTCGGGCCGAACTGACCAGGAGCCTCGGGCTCAGCCGCAGCACGATCGGCGGCCTGACCTCAGACCTGGTCGAGCTCGGCCTCGTCGACGAGCGGCCACCATCGGCCGAGGATCGCCATGTCCGAAGCGGCCGGCCGTCCCATCTGGTCTTGCCGCGCTCGGAGAACTACGTCATCGCGATCGACGTCGGGGTCGACCGTCTCCAGGTCGCTCTGGTCGGACTCGGTGGGACGGTGCTCGAGCGACGGGTCCGCCCGCATCGACGGGGCAAGCATGACGTGCAGCATGTCGTGGAGACGGCAGCAACGATGGCCGAGGAGATACTCAACGTAGCCCCGCCGGGTCGTTTCCTGGCGGTGGCTGCTTCAGTACCCGCCGCCGTGCGGAGCAGTGACGGGATGGTGCATTCCGCACCGAACCTTGACTGGCACGGCGAGCCGTTTACCGACCTCATATCGCGGCGTCTCGGCCGCCCGGTTCGGACTGGGAACGATGCCAACCTCGGAATGGTGGCAGAGCACCTGCGGGGTGCCGCGGTGGGTTACGACCACGCGGTCTATCTGGCCGCGAACATTGGTATCGGCGGCGGCTTTCTGGTCGACGGCAAGCTGCTTGAGGGAGCCGCTGGGTATGCCGGTGAGGTCGGGCATATCCAGATCGACCCGTCGGGGCCGCAATGCCGGTGCGGGTCCAGCGGATGCTGGGAGCTCTACGTCGGCGAGAACCGGCTGCTCGCGCTCGCCGGCAGGCGAGTGGGCGGTGGCCCCGCGGCGGTCGCAGAGGTGATCACTGCCGCTACCGGGGGCGACGATCGTGCCATGGCCGCCGTCGACGAGGTAACGGAGTCGATCGGTGTTGGGCTTCGCACGATCATCAACCTGTTCAATCCGCAGGTCATCGTGATAGGGGGCACCATGTCGCAGCTCTGGGGCGGCCTGGGGGAGAAGGTCGAGGCGGTCCTGGAAGGTCAGGCCCTATTCCTTCCTCGATCGGATGTCGCCCTCGTGCCGAGCAAGCTCGGTCAGGACTCCGCGCTGATCGGCGCTGCCGAACTGGCGTTCACTGCGCTCCTCGACGATCCGAGTTGCGCGCTCCTAGCTGCGGCGACCTGAAGCGCCGGCTGCAGCTCCCGACACGTCGGCGCCAAGGTTCGGCTGATCGACCCTTCCCTCACCTCTCAGTCAGGTCACGGACCTCGGCGTACCGTTCTCGCACCGATGGCTCCGCGGGAGCGTCGTAGGTCTCGTCTCCGACGCGCTTCCATGCCGGTGGTTCGGCAGCCCCGGCTACGACCCAGGCCGCCTGTCGAGCGGCTCCGTCGGCGACGTACTCCCCCGGAGCCGGTACGACGACCGGCCGACCCAACACCGCCGGCGCGATCCGGCGAACGGCCGTCGAGCGCGCACCGCCGCCAATAAGCACGACGCGCTCGATCTCGACGCCCTGGCCGACCAACGCATCGAGTGCGTCGGCCAGCCCGCACAGGAGACCTTCCACGGCGGCGCGGGCGAGATACGCAGGATCCGCGGTGTGCAGCGTGAGCCCGTGCAGAGCTCCCTTGGCTCCGGGACGGTTCGGCGTCCGCTCGCCTTCGAGATAGGGCACGAGTACCAGTGCGCCCGAACCGCCGGGCGCCGTCAACGCCAGGCGGGAGAACTCGTCCATGGTCACACCCAAGAGCGAGGCCACCGCTGCGAGCACGCGGGCGGCGTTGAGGGTGGCGACAAGCGGCAGGAAATTTCCGGTGGCGTCAGCGAACCCGGCAACCGTCCCGGTGGCATCGGCGGTCGGCTCGGTGGTGACGGCGCAGGCGACTCCCGAGGTGCCGATGGAGAGGATCACGTCGCCGGGTGCGGAAGCCAGCCCGAGCGCAGCGCCGGCATTGTCACCGCAGCCGGGGCCGAGTTGGGCTCCCGACGGGGTTCGGCCCGCGGCATCGGCGGGGCCTAGGACTCTGGGCAACAACACGTCGGCGCGCCCCAGTGCGCGCTCGAGCAGGTCGACGCGGTAGGCACCGGTTGCCGGAGACCAGTAACCCGTTCCGGAGGCATCCGACCGGTCGGTGACAAGGGTGTCGAGGCTGCCATCCGTGCCGTGGTCGGCCAGACGCCAGGTGAGCCAGTCATGCGGGAGGGCGATCGCCGCCACCGACGCAGCGTTGGCTGGCTCATTTTCGGCCAGCCAGCGCAGTTTGGTAATCGTGAAGGAGGCGACCGGCACCGAACCCACTGCCCGCGCCCACTCGCCGGCGCCCAGCTCCGCTGTCAGGTCGGCGGCGGCACTCGCCGAGCGAGTGTCGTTCCACAGCAGCGCCGGGCGTACCACCCGTCCAGTCTCGTCAAGACAGACCATGCCGTGTTGTTGGCCGCCGACGGAAATGGCCGCGACGTCATCGAGCCCGCCGGCCTGTGCGACTGCGCTCTGGAGTGCGGTCCACCAGTGCTCGGGATCGATCTCGGTGCCATCGGGATGCGGGGCAGCGCCCTGGCGGATAAGTCGACCTGTCTCGGCATCACGGACGACAACCTTGCAGGATTGCGTCGAGGAGTCGACACCTGCCACTAATGGCATCCTCAGGGCCTCAGCGCAGCCCCAACAGGTGGTCCATGGCTAGCTGATCGAGTTGCTCGAACGCGAAGCCGTGCGCTGCCATCTCCTCGATTGGGTGGCTTTCGGCGCGAAGAGTCGCCAGCGTTTCGCCTTCGGCGAGAGTCGGTGTGGCGAGCTCGACCAGGCCGGAGCGCTGTAAGGCGGCCTGAACGTCCGGGTCTGCACGGAAGGACTTCGAGCGCTCGCGGAGGACTCGGTAGTTGCGCATGCAGGCCGCAGCGGCGGCCCAGACACCCACCTCGTCCTCGGTGCGTGAAGGTTTGAAGTCGAAGTGGCGGGGCCCCTGGTATCCACTGGACTCGAGGAGGTCGACGAGAGCAAATGCGCCCCGCAAGTTGCCGGCGCCGAATCGAAGATCCTGGTCGAAGCGCGGGCCGTGTTGACCGTTGAGGTCGATGTGGAACAACTTGCCGTGCCACAGCGCCTGGGCGACGCCGGCCGCGAAGTTGAGGCCGGCCATCTCTTCGTGACCCACCTCAGGGTTGACCCCGACCATCTCCGGGTGGGCGAGGGAGTCGATGAAGGCGATCGCGTGCCCGATCGTCGGGAGCAAAATGTCGCCGCGCGGCTCGTTGGGCTTCGGCTCGATGGCAAAGCGCAGGTCGTAGCCTTGCTCGCGGACGTACTTGCACAGCAGGTTGACGCCCTCGCGATAGCGGTCCAGGGCCGCCTTGATGTCCTTAGCGAACGCACTCTCGGCGCCCTCTCGACCGCCCCACATCACGAAGGTCGAGGCGCCGAGCTCCACGGCGAGATCGATATTGCGCGCCGCCTTGGCGAGGGCGAAGCGGCGTACTCGGCGGTCGTTGCTGGTGAAGCCGCCATCCTTGAAGACCGGATGGCTGAAGAGGTTGGTGGTAATCATCGGAACGACCAGGCCGGTGTCTTCAAGCGCCTTGCGGAGGCTGGCGAGCGCCTTGCCGCGGGTGTCCTCGTCGGCGTCGAACGCGAAGACGTCGTTGTCGTGGAATGAGACGCCCCAGGCTCCGAGCTCGGCGAGCCGGTGCACCGCATAAGCCGGATCCATCGCCGGACGTGTTGCAGGGCCGAAGACGTCGACCCCCTGCCAACCGACCGTCCACAGCCCGAAGCTGAACCTGTCTTCAGGAGCGGATTGGTACGTCGACGTCATGAGCGCCCCACTCTTTGTACATGATTCGAACTATTATCCGGCGGCAGTCAACTCCCCTGTAAGCGGCGTGTCAAACAACGCAGGATCGCTGAGCGTGCTGACGGTCGCTCGCGGGAGGCACGGCCAAGTCCGTCGGCCCCGACCGCGCTTCCGGTGGATGCCGGTCGGTCACGGTCGTTCGGCCCACTCCGAGCGACCAGTGAGCAGCCGAGGATCATCCGGCCGCGCAAAGCCGCAGGTGGGAGGTGCTACAGCCGGCGATCCGTTTGAATTTCGACAATCCGATTTCGCGGTCTTCTGAGCTGCCGGTCCCCCTGGCCTGCGGAAGCGCTATGGCGGTTACCGGCAAGTGGCAGGCGTCTTCGAGGCTGCCCGACCGCAGACCCCAGCCGATCGGACGCTCAGAACGGGCTACTGGATTGCCCTCACCTAGACATGGCCACGGATCGCGCTCGCACGACGTGCCATCCTTGCTACCCGCAAGATCCGGCACTTCGAGCCGGCGTCACGGTTGTCGGCCCGTAGGCGAGCTGAGCTGCCCGCGTCACATCAGATCCACAATCGCGCGCGGTGAGGACAGGTCACCCGGTGCGGGAGGCGGTCCAGATTCCGGTGCCGGTGAGTGTGAGGTTGTTCGTGAGGTGATAGGCCGCGAGGACCTCGGTGAACAGGTCGGTGACGTTGCCAGTGATCGACGTGCAGTCGGCGCGGCTGAGGGGCAGCGGGACATGAAACGTGGCGGCGGTGTGTCCGGCGACTTGGTCGATGCCGCTGAGGGTGCCGCTGACCTCGGGGTGTGCCGCGGTTCCGGTAATCGTGCCTTTGAGGGTGCCGCTGGAGCTGTTGGTGCCGACTTGTACGCCATGCAGTCCGAGGCCGGAACCTCCGCCGCCCGCCAGGGTCAGGGTGCCCGTCACGGTCGTGCCGTCGGAGGTGAGGTCGATCTCACCGGTCATGGTGAGGGTGCCCGTTCCGGAGACTGGAATCCCGCTGGAGACGTGAAGGTGGGATCGAAGGCTGGCCCTGATCGAGGCGGCGTAGTGCCCCGCTTGCACGATGCCTGCGCCGGGCGTGCAGGGCGGTGGTGGTTTCGGGGCGTGGTGGCTCACGACGATCGTCGCGTATCCGGTGACCGCGGTAAGCCGGTCGAGATACTCGGTGGCGAGCTCGATGTAGCTCGTGAGAACAGGGTTGACGAACGGAGCGACCAACTTGGGTACCTTGCCGGTCAGGAAGCTCGTCACGAGATTCCTGAGTTCCTCAACTTCGGTGCGGCGGACGCTGACAGTGGCCCTGACGGTCGGGGTGACCACAACGGCGTGCTGACGGTCGCGCGGTGTCTCGTTTCCGGTCATGTAGTTCAAAGTCTGGGTGAACTGCTTGTTCAGTACGCCCCGAGTCCCGCCGGTGGTCACTAGTCCGGGTTCTTGGCCTCGGACGTCCCAGATCACCGGGGCGCCCTCCTTGGCCAGGGTCGGGAGGGCGACGTTTGCAGCGGCTGCACAGTCGACCAGCTGGGACGGCCAATCCTCGACCTCGGCGTTGCGGTTGATCGTCACTGTGAAGGTGCCGGGGTTGCGCAACGGCGCGAGCGGAAAGCTGTTCGACGCCGGGTCTGGCGTCACGGTGGTGGTCCAGGGTTTGAGGTAGGACCTGATCATCGTGAAGACTGCGACCGCCCCGATCGCGATCGACATCGCGTTCAGGACCGGTTGTTCGACCGCCTGGATCAGGGACTGCACCGACTGTTCAGCGAGGTCGACCACGTGGTTCCAGAAGCCTGCGAGGAAGCCAGCCACACCCCCGGCGATCGCACCGAACGTTCCGCCACCCGCCGCGCCGTTCACGAATCGGGCGACGCCGGCGGGATCGAGCTTGAGGAGACTGAAGACCTGGTCGAGCACGTTGTTCACGAACCTGGCGACAGTCGTGCAAGGCGCCTCGACGATCCCGTCGGGCACGGCGGCGGACTCGACCGTCGCAGTCGACGGCCCGCGATAGAGCGCACCGCTCACGGATCCCGTCGGTGACGGACTCGCCGTGAGAGTGATGTGTTGCAGCAGATCGGCCATGAACAACGTCGTGACTGCCGTGGGGACCACGACACCAGCTGGTTGCGCCCAGTCCTGAGGTCCGAGCAGCCGCCCGGCTTCAACCGCATCCGGATCGTTCTTCGCGATGACCCAGCCACCGATGATGTCAGCGAACGTCGGATCGTGGGGCGGGCTCGGCAGCATCGCATTCAGGTCGCTGGCGCTGATGCCGTTCTTGGCCGTGAGCTCGACGGTGAGATTTGCGACCTGCCACGTCGTCAAGGTGAACACCCGGGTTCCGGTGACGGGCACCTCAGGCGTTGTTGCGGAAGCGTTGGCGACCGTAGCGACTCCAGCGTTGGCCAGCACCGTCACCAAGTTCAGGGTGGAGCTGCCCGCCGCCTGGCCGACCGCCGGCGAGACGCGCGGACGGCCCGCGGTGTCGCCGCCATGAGCACAGGCGGATGCACAAAGCATCAGGCTGAGGATGCTCGCAGCGATCCGGCGCATCCGTTGACCTCCCGCCGTGATCGAGTCTCGAGTCAGGCTTCGGGCGTCAGGGGTTGGGGCAGGTGCGGAAGGTCAGCGCGGCTACCACGGTCGAGTGGGAGGAGCCGTGGGCAAACACGACCGTCCCCTTCAACGTGTAGCTCGCACCGGCCCGCAGCGAAGCACCGTTGATCGACGAGCCGACCTTCCTGCCGTCCAAGGTCAGTTTGTGGCTGGCGACCTTCCACCCGGACTTGCCGTGGCCCTTCACCGCGACCGACAGGCTCGACGCCGGCAGGCACGACGCCGGACCGACGAGCGTCACATTGCCGTGACTGCCGCGCTTCGTCACCGACTTGTGCAACCCCGCGAGCCGGAACGGCTGCACCAAGATCGTGTCGCCGTTGGTGCCCTTTTGGACGCCCCACATCACCACGCCGTGGCCACGTGGCGTGGTCGCGACCTGCGCGGCGAAGCCGGCGGTCGTGCCGTGCACCGGGAAGCGGAAGGTCGCCGCGTGCAGGGTGTCGGCAAGGTTGCCGACTGCGAAGTCGCTGCCCTCTTGGGAGAGGTTGACCAGCCGACCGCTGCGATCGGTGATGTCGTCGTGAGTCGTCACCTCGGTGGTGTCGCCGGTCGATCGAACCGGCGAAAACGCGGTCCCGCTCCACCGCGAGACGACCGAGGTGTAGTAGTTGGTCTTGCCGTCGCCGGTGATCAGCCGGACGCCGCGTGACGTTGCGGTCAGACCGAAGTCGATCCCCTGCTGCCACGCGCCGCCGGGCACCTTTCGGAACGCCTTCCAGGTGCTGCCAGGTCGGTAGGAGTAGGACGGCGGCTGCGTGATCTCGGAGCCGTCGGTGATCGCGAGGATGGGAGTGGTGTGCGCAAACGCCAAGTGCGCATACGTGGTCTCGAACGGGATCTTCACCTGGACCGGGCTGCTCGTGACGCCCGCGCGCAGCTCCAGGCTGGTCCCACCCGCGTAGGCGAGGGTCCAGATCGTGCTCCCAGGCCCGACCACCGCATCGAGGAGCTGGCCGTGACTCGGGCCGGCTGCCACATCGGTCTCCGAGGAGAGCACGCCGTTCGTGACGGTCGCCTCGGCAATCTGTGCCGCGTGCGGGTCGGTACCCGAGCTCGCAGTGTCGTGATACCAGACGAGGGTGATCTTGCCGCCTGGCGGGGCCAGCACGAACATGTCCGCAGCAGTGGACGGATCGCCCGCGTCGATCGTCTGGACCCCGCCCTTGCAGGCCCGCGCGCCGAGCGGCAGAACACACAAGTGCACCGTCCGCAGATTGCTGTTGGAGATGTTCGCCGAGATCCACCCGAGGTACGCCGTACCATCGGCGCCCATTGCGATGTCGCCGGCCTGGCCGGTCAACGACACACCGCTCAAGATCGGGAACGCAGCACCGACCGGACCCGGTCGCGCGGCGGCGGCAGCCACCGCGCGCGCCGGCGCCGACCTCGCCGGTACGGCAAGCGCCAAACCGCCAGCCATCGTCACCCCAATCGCAACTCCGGCAACCAAACCGCGGCGAACCAGGCCGAACAAGCGTGAACGGGACGAGGGCACGACGTACCTCCAGCGGTGCGGGTCTTGCAGCGGAGTGAATCCATGGTTGGAAACGACGGCGGCGGGGTCAGAGTTTGCTGATCAGGAGCTGCGAAATCGTCTTGCTTCGCGCGAAGGTGCTGGCGGTCGCGGGGTTGTTGAAGTCAGCGTTGGTCACGAGCACGATGTAGCCCTTCGCCTCGACGGCAAACTCCTTCACCGCGCCCTGGACAGCACGGTCACCGATGCCTGAGACGCTGGTATCCGAGCCGTCGTCGCGCTTGACAATCGCGACCTGGGCGTCCCACGTGTTCGGCGGCGCACCTTCCTTGTCGATAATGAAGAAGAAGGAGTCCGTCACATTGGCGCCGGTCACGTTACAGAACGATCCATCGGAACCTTGAACGGCCGTATAGCGGACGCCAACTGCCTGAGTCAGCTCTGCTGCCGTGACCAGGGTGCAGCTGCTCGCCTCCGTGGCCGACGCTCCACTAGTCGTTGCGGAAGTCGAACCTGCCGCACCACCTGATGAACCGGCTGGATGCGACGAGCCGCTGCAGGAGCTCAGGGTCAACGCCGTGAGGCCGACGATCGCGACGTGTGCGGCCAGTCGTCGTGAAGTAGTGGGACGGCGCATGAAGAATCTCCCGTCGGACTGGCAAGGCTGGACGTCGTTGACGTTAGGCGCGCAATGCTCGTGGGGAATCCGTGGAAACCCTCGATCTGGGTGGCCGGTCTGGCGTCGAGGCTCGATCGCGCTCTACGTTCGGCGCATGAGGGGCTTTCTGATCGAGCGTTACTGGCCCGGGGTGACACCTGCCGACGTCCGCGTGGTCGATGATCAGCTCGTCCGGCTGAGCGGCGCCGATGCAACGTTCCTGGCGAGCACCCTCATGTTGGCGGACGAGGTGGTGTTCTTCGAATTCTCGGCGGTCGACGATGCGGCGGTGCGTGAGCTGGCCCGTCGAGCCGGCCTGCCGTGCGATCGATTGGTCGCGGCCGAGCGCACGGTTATCGACCCGTAGCGCCCATCCGCGCACCTAGTTCCGCGCGGGACCTGATCCCGAGCTTGCGATAGACGCGCGCGAGGTTGGCTTCGACGGTCTTGACTGCGAGGAAGGTGCGGTCAGCGACGTCTCGGTTGCTCAGCCCGGCCGCCGCCAGCTGCGCGACCAGCCGCTCTGTCTCGGTGAGATCGGAGGGCGCGTTTGGCCGCACGTTGACCCGCGCCAACTCAGCGGTTGCCTGCTCTCGCCATGCGATCGCGCCGAACGATGTGAACTCCTTCACGGCCTCGGTAAGGAGGTCCCGCGCATCGGACTTCGCCTTGGCGCGGCGGCTGATCTGGCCGGCGATGAGCAGGGTGCGCGCACGATCGAAACGTTGGGGTGAGGCGTCGTACCAGTCCAGTGCGGCCGCTACCGAAGACCGGGCGTCGTCCAGTCGGCCCGAGTGCGCGTCAATCAACGCCCGTCCGGTCAGTGCGACCGCCACTGCGGACATCCGGCCAGATCGTCGAGCTTGTCCGTCCAGCTCGGTGTGGAATGCCTCCGCGTCCGCAATCCGACCGGCGCCGATCAACGCGCAGAAATGATCGAGATGCGAGCGGCTGTAGCCGGGTTCCCCGAAATGCATCCGGGTGAGGCCTTCGTGCCAGCGGTCCGTAAGGAGGAGCGCCCCGGCGGCGTCGTTGCGCGAGAGCGCGACGAATCCCAGCGTCGCATAAGCGCGAGTTCGAAACAAAGTGCTCGTCGTCGGGTCGTCAAGCAGGCTGGAAAGCACCCGCTCGGCCTCGTCCAGACCGCCCTCACACGCCATCACCAGGCCGAGGTTGTACCTGGCTTGGGTCCCCTGGCCGCCGAGTTCCCCATAGGTGCAAAGCTCAAGGTGCTCCTCGGCATAGGCGCGGCCCTGTGCCAGGTGGCCACGCCACAGGCTGATCTGCACGAGGTGACCGAGCGCGTAGGTGATCGACGACAGGTCGCCGATCGCGCGTGCTTCCTCGAGTAGCGAGCACAGCCGATCTTCCGACCCGTCCAAGTCGTCTGCGTACTTCAACAGCACTGCGTAGCTGGTGTCCGCGCGGTCGGAGAGCCGCCGGTGGGGGTGACTGCGCTCGATGGCGATCGCCCGGGCGAACATGTCGTGATCGAGTCCACGACCCGCCCGGAAGCGGGCGCCGGCGACCTGGTCGAGCGCGCCCGAGAGGATGACCGGATCCGGCTCCTCCTGCGCCCCGAGCAGGTCCAGGGCACGCTGGGATGAAGCCTCGGCCAGAGCGATGTCGTCGGTGGCCGCCGCAAGAGTGAGCAGTGCCTCAGCGAGGACCAGCGGATCGTCCGATGCCTCCGCAACGGCCGTCTGAAGCTCACGCTCGGCGTCGTCCCAGCCGGCCACCTCGACGACGATCTCCGCGAGCCTGATCCGCCGACGGGCCCGCGCAGCGCCCACCTCGGTTGCCTCCATTGCTTCTGTCTGTGCGTGCCAGGCACCCGTGCTATCTCCGGCGCGGAACCTCGCATCGGCGAGTCGGTCCAGACGCACCGCACGCCGAGCACCATCTGTCGTGTGTTCCAGGGCTAACTGGGCAAGTTCGGCCGCGAGTTCAGGGACGCCGGCTGCAAGGACGGCGGTAACGCACTCATCCAACTCGTCGGCAAGGTCGGCGCTGGGCTGGGTTGCTGCGAGCGCCGCATGTCGGACGCGCTCGATCGGATCGCTGGTGACGCTGGCGAGGCGCTCGTGCAGCGCTCGTCGGCGGGAGCCGGTCAGGCTGTTGTAGGCCGACGCACTGAGCAGCGGATGAGCCGCCCGCACCACTCGAGGGCCACCGACCACGATCGGCTCGTCAACAATGACCATTCCAGCCGCAACCGCCAGCTCGATCGCTTCAGCGTCCGCATCCATCGCGTGCAAACGCCAGCTGGCCGCCGTCGCGGCGACCAGCTCGGCCACCTCCGGTCCGACGTCACGGACGCGTGCGTCAATCAACGCGTCGAGCCCGACCGGCACCGGAAGCGGGCTGCCGGCTTTCGGGCTGATCTCGAGGCGGTCCAAGGCCCGAGCCAGTTCCAATGCATAAAGCGGGTTGCCACCGGTGGTCTCGTGTACTCGCAACAACAACGGCCGAGCCAGCCGGACACCGCCGCGAGCCTGAAGTACGGCGAAAAGCGCCCCCAAGCTCAACGGGCCGACGGCGATCGCGGTTGATCGATCAGGCGAAAGTTGCGATACCACCGGCAACTGCACGTCGTGGCCGCGGACCGTCGCGAGCAGCCGCGCGGGGTGAATGCCGTCCAGGCGGCGCAGGGCGAAGGCGAGGACGAAGGCGCTGGCCACATCGAGGTATGGCAGGTCATCGACGGCAATCAGCACGGGAGCAGACTCGGTCATCATCCGCAGCGCTGACACGATCGCAGTGCCAACCGTGCGCTCGTCGAGCACGTCCGCGCCACCCTGCTGCAACGACACCGCTCTCAGGGCCCGCTGCTGCACGTCAGGAAGGCAGTCCTGGACCGACAGCGGAATCGAATGCAGCAGGTCGGCCAACCCCACCCACGGCAGCCGTGCCTCAGCCGCCGTGGCACGGCTGACCAGCACGTGTTCGCCCGCCAAGCGGCGGCCAGAGACAATCGACTCCCAGATCGCTGTCTTGCCAATACCGGCCTCGCCGGTCAGTACGACGGCGGCGAAGCTGGCACCGTCGACGCCCAGCGCCGCGAGGATTGACGAACACTCCGTCGCGCGCCCGATGAGGTCGGCCTGGTTACCTGCCACACCAGTGCTCCGACAATCCGATCACCCCGTGGCGCGGCAGTTCCGACGACTCCACGCCAGCGTACGGGAAGTGGCTCCGGTCCTCGTGGATGTTAAGGCGGGCGGTTGAGGGACCGGTCGCTGGGAACGCTGTTAGTAACACACCGCAGGCGATCAGATCGGAGCGCGGACATGACCAGGACACGCGAGCGGGACGCGGCGAAGGATCGACTGGTCCAAGCGGTTGGTGCCGTCCGAGAAGCGACTGTCAGCGTCGTGCGCGACGAGATCGCGCCTGCCGTCATGGCCGAGGTCGAAAGCGCCCATGAGGCCTCCGGCCCGATGTACGCCGAGGCGGCGAGCCGCGTCGGCGACGCGGTGGATGCGATACGGGGCAGCGATGCCGTGACGGATGTCATGAAGACAGTGCGCTCCAGCGAGCCGGCCAAGGCACTCGGCCGCAGACGACAATCCAAGCGGCGCTGGCCACTGCTCATCCTTGCCGTGGCCGGTGGAGCAGCGGCGTTCTCCGTGGTCAAGCGGAAGTTCGCTCCGAACGGCTGGGGCGCGCTGGCAGAGCCCGGCCCGATGTCCACCGCGACCTCCGCCCGCCCGGTCGTCGACAGCACCGAGCGGGCAGGCGCCAGACCGGACACCCAGTAGGACGGCCATCGCGCCTTCGTTGGCTCTCCGTGTGCGTCCGGCCGTAGCGTTCGACCCGATCAGGGGAGGTCACGGGACCCGCGATCAGTTGGAAATGCTGGGGTTGAGGGCCGCCGGGTAGGACAGAGCTGGATCGTGCGGCCGGAGACTCAAATCGTCCTGCAACCGTGAGAGGGCAGCGATCCAGTCCACCATGATTTCAGCAGCCTGCGGATCCAACGCCAGCTTCGGGACGTCGCAGCTGAGCAGCATGTTGTAGGGCTTCCAGGTCCCGATCAGGGTCGCAAGGAGGTCGAACGAGCGACGCCGGTCCATCGGCGCACCGGACAACGGCGCAACTGTCGGCGTGACCCAACCGAGCGTTGTGTAGTCCCACACGACGTTGTTGAGGATGTCGTGCTCCACCGTCGAGATGTGGATCAGCGTCGCGCACAGCCTCGCCAACCAGTCCCGGGTGAGATCGTCACCGACGCCATTGGACATCAGGCGATTCAGCTCGGCGACCCAGCCCGTCAGCTTCGCATCGGCGGCAACCGCCGCATCGCCCTCGTAGTAGACCGCGAGGTAGCGCTCGACGTAGTCATGCGTCACGGCCCAGAAGGCCATCACGTTGTCCCGGTACGGATAGTCGAACGGTGTCGACGTCGTACCACGGCGCGAGAACTGGGTGGGTGGCTCGTAGTCCCAGATGTCGAAGCGATCGAGGTGGTCTTCGACCATCCGCAGCAGTACGTCAGCCTGGTGGGAGAAGATGTTCGCGAGAAAGCCACGTGGCCCTGACAGCTGGGCAGCGGCCAGCTCGATATTGCCGATGAGCACAGTGTCGAAGCAGTGGTGCAGCAGCCGGCGTACCGGGTGTCGGGCGTTGAGCGTGTTGTTGGTCGCCAACGCGAACGGCGTGAGCATCGTCAGGTGCACGTCGACGTTGTGCCGGAAGATCGTCAGCTCCTCGTTGAGGCCGGCGATCAGCGCCGCTTGGGCCTGCGCGCCATCCATCCCGTCGGACCGCACGGACTCCGTCACCAGCCGGCCGTCGCGGGCGAGCAGGGTGGCCACTCCCCCGGGTTTGCCGAGTCCGGGTGCGACTGGATAGCCACTGATCCATTGAGAGCCCAACTCATATCGATCGTCGGCGACCCGGCGAAGCCCGCTCGCGAACGGACCGCGGGTCGCAAGCTCGGCAATGACGTCGTCGCTGACTGCCAGCGCGGCGGGCAGGGTCGGCGGTGCGGGCCACGCCTTGCGGAACAACCACGGATAGAGCGCGCGCAGGAAATGGGCCTGGTCGGTCGGCACGGGCGGCGTGCGTGCGGGCGCGATGACTCTGAGGATCGCAATCAGCCAGTGCTCCAGGCGAACCCTCCGGAGCCGTTGAGCGGCACGGTCCGACGGCGGGAACGTGGTCGGCAGATACAACCCTATGATCGGCATGTCCGGATGGAGTTCGGCGTACGGACGGAACTGCACCTCGCCGTCCACCGGCGCCTCGAGGGGGTAGACCTTCTGCCGACGGAACGCCAGCAGCGTGAACAGCGCGAGGATGTTGCGATACAGCCAGAACCGGATTCTTGTCATCACTCGGCCGCTCCTGCTGACGGATAAAGCGGGTACGCGAATGCACCCTACGGCTGCGGCCGGTCGATGCCACTCAGACGAATGGGCGATTGACTTTTCTCTCCTCCACTACCCAGGCTGGCGCAGAGAGCAGCATCGGGTCAGGCGTCTGCGTGGGAGGAACTGAGATGACGGATACCGAGCCCCCACCAAAGAGCACATCTGATGAGCGCCCCCACCCCGGCCTCGTCGAGCGGGTCTTCGACAAGGTCGTGGAAGACGTCGACCAGAAGGTTCCCTGGTACAAGCTGCCCGAGCCCCTTGGCCTGATCGAGCTGATCGGGATCCGCAACACCCTGCGGCAGGACAACCTGTACGACACGTCACGGATGCCGGCCACGCATCCGGCGCAACCGCCGCCTTACGAACAGAAGTTCGTCACCGAGCGCACTCCCGACGGCAGCTGGAACGACCTCGAGCACCCCGAGATGGGAATGGCTGGCACGCGGTTCGGGCGCAACGTCCCGATCGAGGACACCTGGCCCGATCGGGATCGAATCCTCGAGCCGAACCCGCGTGAGGTCAGCCGCCGGTTGATGACGCGCGACGAGCTCATTCCCGCCTCAGCCGGCAACGCCCTCATCGCTGCGTGGCTGCAGTTCATGATCCACGACTGGTTCCGGCATGGCACCAGCCCGACGGACAACCCATGGGTGCTCCCCGCCGTCGAGGGCGATGACTGGCCGGAACCGCCGGTCAAGGTCATGCGCACCCCGGACGACCCGACCGGGAGCCCGGACGGCCTGCCGCCGACCCACGTCAACGTGTTGACGCACTGGTGGGACGGCTCGCAGATCTACGGCAGCAACGCGGCCGACCAGGCGTTCCTGCGCAGTCACGAAGGCGGCAAGCTGCGACTCGTCGACGGGCGGCCGCCGATTCCGGACGATCCGGCCGCGAACCCGACGCTGTTGCCGGGATTCTGGCTCGGCCTCGGCATGCTCGTCACCGTGTTCGCGATGGAGCACAACAGCATCTGCGACGCCCTCGCGGCCGCCCACCCGGACTTCGACGACGAAACCTTGTTCCAGCGGGCCCGGCTGATCACAGCCGCCCTGATCGCGAAGATCCACACTGTCGAGTGGACTCCCGCGGTCACCGCCCATCCGACCGCGGTGACCGGGCTGCGCGCCAACTGGTGGGGCCTCGAGGGCGAGCGGCTGCACAACGCGTTCGGACGGCTCAGCAAGAGCGAAGTCATCTCCGGCATTCCCGGCGGCGACACCGCGGACTACGGCGTGCCGTTCGCGCTGACTGAGGAGTTCGTCGCGGTGTACCGGATGCACCCGCTGATCCCGGATCACTTCGACTTCCGATCGGCGACGGACGACCGGCCCACATTGGGCGCGATGGAGTTCCACGAGTTGACCGGGCCGGCCGGCGGGGAACTGCTGCGCGCCAACCGCCTCGTCGACCTGATCTACACGTTCGGCACGATGAATCCGGGCGTGGTGACCTTGCACAACTTCCCGAAGAACCTGCAGACGTTCAAGCGCCCCGACACGGGCGCACTGATGGACCTCGCCGCCACGGACATCCTGCGCTGCCGCGAGTTGGGCGTGCCGCGATACGCCGAGTTCCGGCGCCTTCTGCACCTGCCGGTCCCGAAGACGTTCGACGACGTCACCAGCAACAAGGTCTGGGCGGCCGAGCTCGCCGACGTGTACGGCGGCGACATCGACAGCCTCGATGTCGTCACAGGCATGTACGCCGAGGACCGACCGGAAGGCTTCGCGTTCAGCGACTCGGCGTTTCGGATCTTCATCCTGATGGCGTCGCGCCGCCTGAACAGTGACCGTTTCTTCACGACCCACTTCACCGACGAGGTCTACACGGCAGAGGGCATGAAGTGGATCGAGAACAACACCATGCGCACGATGTTGGTCCGGCACTGCCCCGAGCTTGAGCCCCGCCTCGCGGACCTGAGCAACGCGTTCGCGATCTGGAGTCGCTAGCGGCGCCGACACCTGATGACGTCGGAACGCGGGTATCCGCCTCCGACCCACAACTCACGGGCGAGCTTGTCACTCTGCGAAGGCGCGCCACGGACCTAGGATCCAGAGCCGGGACCGATCCCGTACTACATGATGTAGTCATAGAGTCAGATGAGTGACCGATCGCGCCCTGACCGGCTCGTGGCGCTACCGGCCTGCGCTCGACGGGCTCAGGACGGTCGCGGTCTATCTGGTCGTGCTGTTCCACAGTGGCCTGGCGGTCGCCCGCGGCGGGTTCATCGGCGTGGACCTGTTCTTCGTGCTGTCCGGCTTCCTCATCACGAACGTCCTGCTCAGCGACATCGACGACTCCGGCCGGATCCGCTTCGGGCGCTTCTACGCCCGCCGGGCGCGCCGGCTCCTGCTTCCCGCCGTGGTCGTGATCATCGTCACCTCGGTCGTGTTCCTTCTGATCGCAAGCATCGTCCAGCGGCTGCCTCTGGTGCGCGACGCGCAGAGCGCATTGCTGTACTTCGCGAACTGGCGGTTCCTGAGCGAGAGCAACAACTACTTCGCGACTGGGTTCGCCAAGAGCCCGTTCCTGCACTTCTGGTCACTGGGCATCGAAGAGCAGTTCTACATCGCGTTCCCGCTCCTGCTCCTGCTCCTCACGCGCATCGGTCGTCGGCTCAAATGGGCACCGGCCGTGGGCCTGGCCGCCCTGTTCTGTCTTTCACTGGCAGCACAGGTCTACTGGGCGCGGCTCGACCCGAACCACGCCTACTACGGCACGGACACGAGGGCCTACCAGCTGCTTGCCGGCGCACTCCTGGCGCTGGCGCTACGGGCTCAACGGTCACGCCTGACGCAGCGCGGCTCGCGCACAGCGGAAGCCGCCGCCGTCGCCGGGATGGCCGGCATCCTGTTGCTCGGCAGCGGGCTCGTGACCCTCAGCGTCTCCGGGCGCGGGATTGCGGCCGTGGCCGCGAGCACGCTGTTGATCGGTGGCCTGAACGTCGGCGATGGCGGCCGGCTCGGCGCCCTACTGGCACGCCGCGAACCCGTTTACCTCGGCCGGATCTCCTATGCGACCTACCTCTGGCACTGGCCGGTCATCATCGCCGTGACGACGCTGTACGCCGTCACGCCGCTCGAGCTCGCCGGCATCGCGGTCGTGATCGCCACAGCCCTCGCGGCACTGTCCGGGCTGATCCTGGAGAATCCGGTACGCCGCTCCGCGATCCTCGACCGGTTCCGCTGGCCGACGGTTGCCGCGGGAGTCTCGCTGTGCGGTGTCGTGGCCTTCGCCTTCGTGCCGCCTGTGCTCGGCAGTGACCGCCGGCCAACCGTGACCACCGCGGTCTCGCAACCCGCCCACTACGAGCCACCGGTGACGCCCGCGCAACGCCGCCAACCGGCGTACCGCGCCAAGGTCCCGAGCCACCTGAACTGGCAGCAGATCGCGAACCACAACGGACCTGAACGCACCTGCAACGCGAGCGCACCGCAGCAATGCACCGTGGTCGCCGGCGGCTCGCCAAGCATCGTGCTGATCGGTGACAGTCACGCCCGGATGATCGCGCCGATGCTGATCCGGCTGGCCCGCGAGCACGGATTCACCTTGTCGATCAACACGATGTCGTCATGCCCCTGGCAGGCACAACTGACCAACCTGATCATGACGCCACAGGAGCAGGCCCAGTGCACCGCGAGCCGCGACATCTGGTATCGGCAAGTGCTGCCCGAGCTGCACCCGGACCTGGTCATCCTCGCGACCTATGCCCGCGACGACACCGCGATCTACGGACACAGCCTGTTCCGCACCGGCGGGTCGAACGAGACACTGCACCAGCTGATCAAGGACACCACCGATGAGACGCTCGCGCGCATCACCAGCACCGGGGCACGCGCCCTGATACTCGACGGCATCATCACGAGCAGCTTCGACCCGTTGGAGTGCCTTTCCCGGTCGGTATACGTCCGCCAGTGCGCCGTACCCTTCCCCCGGAGCGGGCCGGTCAGCGACAGCTACTACGCCGCGGCGGCGGCCGCGAACCCCGGGAAGGTCTTCACCTTCGACATCAACCGAGACGTGTGCCCGAGCGGACCGACATGTACGGCGATGATCGACGGCATCCCGGTCTGGCGGAACGTCAACCACTACACCACGCAGATCCTGATCCATCTCCGCAACCAGATCTGGCAGACGATCCTCCGCACCGGAGCCCTCAACGGTCTGCCGTAAGGCCGCACCGACACAGCCAGATGCAGGCCCCTCACCCCGAGCCGGCCCGCCGGTCCTACTCTGTCCAGTGACGGCGTGGCGGAGACGAGTCCGAAGTCGACGTCTAGGGGCTTTCGACTCTGCTTTGCAAATTGCGCGTGCGTCAGGGTGGTGTTATGGGCGACGAGTCGGTTGCGGTCGATGTCGCGGGCCTTCAGCGACTCCTCGACGTCCTGGTGGAGCGCGGCCACACGGTCATCGGCCCCACCGTCCGCGACGGCGCCGTCATCCACGCCCCGATCTCCTCGGTGGCCGACCTGCCGAGCGGCGCCCACGACGCCCAGGCGCCCGGTCGCTACCGGCTGACGCAGGACGGCGACGCCCGGCTGTTCGCCTTCGCCGCGGCCGCCCAGTCCTGGAAGCCGTTCCTGATGCCGTCCCGACAGCCGCTTCACAGCGTCACGTCGGACGGGACGGTCACCGCGGTCGAGCCGGAGCAGACCTCCTATGCATTCCTGGGGGTGCGTTCCTGCGACCTCGCGGCCATCGGCATCCACGACCGGGTGCTGCTCGACCGGCAGGTCGTCGACCAGCACTACGCCGCCCGGCGCCGTACGGCGTTCATCGTGGCGATCACCTGCTCGCACCCGGGCGGCACCTGCTTCTGCACCTCGATGGGCACCGGGCCGTCGCCGACGCGCGGGTACGACCTCGCGATGACCGAGCTGCTCGACGACGCGGGACACCGGTTCGTCTTCACCGCCGGCAGCCCCGACGGCGAGGACGTGCTGGCGCAGCTCCCGAGCCGCGCGGCGACGACCGCCGACACCGCCGCCGCCGCCGAAGTCGTGGCCGGATCGGTCGCCGTCATGGCACCCCGGGTGCTCAACACCGACGGCATCCGGAACCTGCTCTACGACAACGCCGACCACTCGCGGTGGGACGACGTCGCATCCCGCTGCCTGTCCTGCACCAACTGCACCCTCGTGTGCCCCACCTGCTTCTGCGTCACCGTCGACGACAGCACCGACCTGCTCGGAACGACTGAGCGCAGCACCGTCTGGGACTCCTGCTTCACGGCAGGGCACTCCTACCTGCACGGCGGCGCCGTACACGACGGGACCCGCGAGCGCTACCGACAGTGGCTCACGCACAAGTTCGGCTCGTGGATCGACCAGTTCGGCTCGAGCGGCTGCGTCGGCTGCGGGCGGTGCGTCACCTGGTGCCCCGCGGGCATCGACGTGCTCGAGGAGCTGCAGGCACTCAGGGAACCCGGAGGTACGCCATGAGCGTGCGAGGCATTGGCCAGCTGCTCTCTGAGCACCCGTTCTTCGCCGGGCTCGACGACGATGTCCTCGAACTGATCGTCGGCTGCGCCAAGAACGCCCACTACTCCGCCGGCGAGGCGCTGTTCCGCGGCGGGACACCGGCCGACCAGTTCTTCGTCATCCGCAGCGGCCGGGTCGCGATCGAGCTGGTTGCCCCGGGCCGAACGCCCCTCGTGGTCGAGACCGCGGACGCCGGCGAGGTGGTCGGGTGGAGCTGGCTGGTCGCGCCGTACCAGTGGTTCGGCGACGGGAAAGCGGTCGAGGAGACCAGTGTCATCGCCCTCGACGGAGCCTGCCTGCGCGGCAAATGCGAGGCGGACCCGAACCTCGGCTTCCAGCTGCTCACGCGCGTGACGCACGTGATGTACGACCGGCTGCAGGCGACCCGGGTCCGCCTGCTCGACCTGTACGGGACGCCGCGTGCCGTCGGCGACTGAGGCTCTCACTGTTCCCCCATCGGGCGATGCGCTGACGCCGCGTCCGTTCGTGGTGCGCACGAAGCGCCAGGACACCGCGGACACCGCCACGCTCTGGCTCGAACCCCGGTACGACGACCCGCTGACCTTTGGTCCCGGCCAGTTCACGATGATCGGTGTCCCCGGGAGAGGCGAGGTGCCGATCTCCATCAGCGGCGACCCGCGCCAGCCCGAGCTGCTGCAGCACACCGTCCGCTCGGTCGGCGACGCCTCACGCGCCCTCACCCGGGCCGAGCCCGGTGATGTCCTACTCGTGCGCGGCCCGTTCGGCATCGGCTGGGAGGTCGAGCGCGCCGTCGGTGGCGACCTGCTCATCGTCGCCGGCGGCATCGGGCTGGCACCGTTGCGGCCGGCGGTGCTCGAAGTGCTGGCCGAGCGCGACCGGTACGCGCGGGTAGTGCTGCTCGTCGGCTGCCGCACCCCGGACCAGCTCCTGTTCGTCGACGAGCTGCAGGAGTGGCGGTCTCGGCTCGACCTCGACGTGCTCGTCACCGTCGATGCCGCCCCGTCCGGCTGGCGCGGGCGGGTGGGCCTGGTCACCGGGCTGCTCGCCGGGGCCGGCATCGACCCGGCCCGCGCGCACGCCGTCGTCTGCGGACCCGAGGTGATGATGCGCCTGGTCGCCGACGCCGTCCTCCGGCTCGGCGTCGCAGCCCCGAGCGTCCGGTTGTCCATGGAGCGCAACATGAAGTGCGGCGTCGGCCTGTGCGGCCACTGCCAGCTCCGCGAGCACTTCGTCTGCACCGACGGCCCGGTCTTCGGGTACGACGTGCTCGCTCCCCTCATCGCGACCAGGGGGCTGTGATGGCCCGCCCGAAGCTCGCGGTCTGGAAGTTTGCCTCGTGTGACGGCTGCCAGCTGACGCTGCTCAACTGCGAGGACGACCTGCTCGCCGTGGCCGGTGAGGTCGAGATCGCGTACTTCCCGGAAGCGACCCGCGGCGTCGTCGCCGGTCCGTACGACGTCTCGCTCGTTGAGGGGTCGATCACCACCGCGGCCGACGCTGAGCGCATCCAACGGGTCCGGACGCAGTCGAAGAAGCTCGTAACGATCGGGGCTTGCGCGACCAGCGGCGGCGTCCAGGCGCTGCGCAACTTCGCGGACGTCCGTGAGTTCACCTCGATCGTCTACGCGCGCCCGGACTACATCAGCACCCTCGAGACCTCCACCCCGATCGCGGCGCACGTCACCGTCGACTTCGAGCTGCAGGGCTGCCCGATCAACAAGGCGCAGCTGCTGGAGGTTCTCACTGCCGCCGTGCAGGACCGGGCGCCGCGGATCCCGGACCACAGCGTCTGCGTCGAGTGCAAAGCGAGGGGCAACGTCTGTGTGATGGTCGCCCACGGCACGCCCTGCCTGGGGCCGGTGACGCACGCCGGCTGCGGAGCGCTTTGCCCGTCGTACGACCGCGGGTGCTACGGGTGCTTCGGGCCCAAGGAAAACCCGAACGCCTCCTCCCTGGGCAGATCGCTGACCCTCATCGGGGTGGACGAGCTGGGGCTGCAGCGGGTGTTCCGCACCTTCCACGCAGCCGACCCTGTCTTCGAGGCCGAGAGCAGGAGCCATGACGCACAAGTCGACGGGTGACCGCATCCTGACCGTCGACACGCTCGCCCGGGTCGAGGGCGAGGGCTCGATGCGTGTCCAGGTCCGGGCCGGCACTGTCACCGACGTCGAGCTCGCGATCTACGAGCCGCCGCGCTTCTTCGAGGCGCTGCTGCGCGGCCGGTCCTACCTCGAGCCGCCGGATATCACCGCGCGGATCTGCGGGATCTGCCCGGTCGCCTACCAGATGAGCGCGTGCCAGGCGCTGGAGGCGGCGTGCGGGGTGGCTGTGTCGGAGGAGATCCGGCTGCTCAGGCGGCTGCTCTACTGCGGTGAGTGGATCGAGAGCCATGCGTTGCACGTCTACCTGTTGCACGCACCGGACTTCCTGGGCTACGAGAGCGCGATCGACCTCGCCCGTGACCACCGCGACGTGGTGGAACAGGGGCTGCGGCTGAAGAAGGCCGGCAACACCATCATGTCCGTCGTGGGAGGCCGCTCCATCCACCCGGTGAACGTCCGGGTCGGCGGCTTCTACCGCACGCCGTCGCGCGACGAGCTCTCCGTGCTGCTCTCCGTGCTGACCGACGCGCTCGCCGACGCGGTCGCCACCGTGAAGCTGGTCTCAGGCTTCGACTTCCCCGACTTCGAGCAGCCGTACGAGTACGTCTCGCTGCGCAGCGGGTACGACGACGAATACCCGCTCGAGTCAGGGTCGCTCGTGTCCACCGGTGGGCTGAGCTTCACCGCCGCCGAGTTCGAGGACTACATCACGGAGGAGCACGTCGCGCGCTCCAACGCCCTGCACGCGCGGCTGCGCGGCGTCGACGCCTACGTCGTGGGGCCGCTTGCGCGTTACGCGCTGAACGCCGATCGGCTCGGCCCGGTGGCGAAGGCAGCAGCGGCAGACGCGGGCCTCGGCCCGGTGTGCCGCAATCCGTTCCGCTCGATCGTGGTGCGCGCGGTCGAGATCGTCTACGCCTGCGAGGAGGCGCTTCGGATCGTGCAGGGCTGGCACGGAGCTGCCGTTCCCGCCGTACCCGTGCCGCCCCGAGCCGGCGTCGGCCACGGAGTCACCGAGGCACCACGCGGCGTGTGCTACCACCGCTACGAGCTCGACGCCGAGGGAACGGTGCTGGACGCGCGGATCGTGCCTCCGACCTCGCAGAACCAGCGCAGCATCGAGGCCGACCTGCTGCGGTTCGTGCAGGACCGGTTGCATCTGGACGACCACCAGCTCACCCACGACTGCGAGCAGGCGATCCGCAACTACGACCCGTGCATCTCCTGCGCCACGCACTTCCTCGACCTGACCGTGGAGCGGTCATGAGCGGGTGCGCCGTCGTCGGCGTCGGCGCGGGAGACCGTGGCGACGATGCGATCGGCACGGTCGTCGCCGACCGGGTCCGCGAGCTCGGCGCGGCGGGAGTCACGGTCGTGCCGGTCGCCACCCCGCTGGAGCTGCTCGACGTGTTCGACCGGTACCACAGCGTCGTTGTCGTGGACGCAGTCCGATCCGGCGCGGAGGCGGGTGCCGTGACGGTCAGCGTCGTCGACGAGGCCCGGTGGCCGGCTCGGCGGCCCACCGCAGGGACCCACGGGTTAGGGGTCCCCGAGGCAGTAGAGCTGGCCCGCGCCCTCGGCCGGCTGCCGGAACGGCTGGTGGTGGTCGGCGTCGAGCTCGCCGACGTGACGACCGGCGCCGACCTCACCGAGGCCGTCGCCCATGCCGTCGACCGGGCGGCCGCCGAGGTTCTGCGCGCAGCGGGAGTGCCCTGATGTGCACGACCGCGCCTTGCCGAGTTCTGCGGATCGACGACGCCAGTGCCGTCGTCGACGAGCGCGGACGGGAGCGCACCGTGCTGCTGCTTGCTGCCGGCGAGCCGGTGACCGTCGGCGACTGGGTGCTCGTGCACGCGGGCCTCGTCGTACGGCGGATGGACGAGTCTGAAGCCACCGCGACCAACGCGGTCTGGGCGGAGCTGGAGGACGAACGATGAACCTGCTCGGGGAGGGCCGCCCGCGGGCCGGCCTGCTGCTGGCGGGAGGGGCGGCCGTGATCAGCGGCGTGGCCATCTTTGTCAACGGGTACGGCGTCAAGGCCGTCGGCGACGCCACCGTCTACACGACCGCGAAGAACGCGGTCAGCGCCGTGGTCCTGATCGCGCTCGTGGCCGCGCTGTCGCGGTCCGGCTCTGCGCCGGTGCTCCAGCGACCCAGCACCCGCTTCCACTGGCTGGGCCTGGCCGTGGTCGGGAGCCTCGGCGGGTGCGTGGCGTTCGTGTTGTTCTTCGAGGGCCTGTCCCGCTCGTCCTCGGTGCACGCCGCCTTCCTGCAGAAGACGCTCGTGGTCTGGGTCGCGCTGCTCGCCCTACCGATCCTGAAGGAACGGCTGGGGTCGCTTCAGGCCGGCGCAATCGTGCTGCTGCTGCTCGGCCAGGCCATGACGGGCGAGAGCATCGGTGCGATCAAGGACAGCATCACCGGCACGCTGAGGATGCCGTTCGGCCAAGGCGAGGTGATGATCCTCGCCGCGACGCTGATCTGGTCGGTCGAGGTCGTCGTCGCCAAGCGGCTGCTCGCCGACCTCTCGTCGTGGACGGTGGCACTCACCCGGATGGTCCTCGGCTCCGCGTTGCTCATCGGTTGGGTCGCGCTGCGCGGCAACCTGCACCAGCTCCTCACGCTGGATGCCCGGCAGTGGGGCTGGGTCCTGGCCACCGGTGTGATCCTCGGCATGTACGTCGCGACCTGGTTCGCCGCGCTCGCCCGGGCGCAGGCGGTGGACGTCACGGCCGTGCTGGTCGGTGGGGCGCTCATCACAGCGCTGCTGAACACGCTCTGGCAGCACCAGCCGCTCGCCCCTCAGGCCATCGGGCTCGGCGTCGTTGCCCTAGGGGCGGCGATGGTGGTGGGGTCTGCCATCACCCGCGACCGGCATACCGTGCCCGCGTGAGGCAGCCATGACCGACGGCGGCGCCCTGATGTTCGCGCGGTACGCGTACCCGCCGAACTCGCTCGGCTACTGCGGCCCGGACGACCCCGATGCGCTGCTCGACCAGGTCGCCGCCCGGGTTGTCGACGGCGCGCTCAGCGAGGCCGCGCGTGGCTTCGAGGGCGCCTGGCCGTACCTCGAGTTGATCGCGCACTGCAACGCCACAGCGGATCCGCTCGCACCCGGTGTGGTCGAGGCCTACTGGGTGGGCGGCCGCCTGCTCGACCAGGTCACACTGGGCGCGCTCGGGGACTCCTTCGAGGAGCGCTTCCGCGCACGGGTCGGCCGGGCCTGGGACGACCTGCTCGCCGGTGTGCTGGCCGGCGCCCGGCCACACCACAACTTCCACGTCTTCGGGGTCTACCCCTGGCTCGGGCTGATCCGGGCCGGCGTGGTCGACCAGCCCTTGACCGTCCTCGAGGGCTGCAGGATCCGGTGGGGGCGGCTGCTCCGCGTCGACGGCGACGAGGCCGTCGTCACGAGCCGACCGCTGGGGTGGGATGGCGCCGCGCTGCGCCTGGGCCACCCACGCGACGAGGTCGTGCGGATCGCCGCAGCGGGCCGGCATCTCGCCGCCGACCCCGCCGTCGGGGACTGGGTCTCGCTGCACTGGGACTGGGTCTGCGACCGGCTCACCGAGCGACAGGTCCGTCAGCTTCGGCGCGAGACGCTCGCTGCCCTTGGCGCCGTGAACGGCACGACCCTGTCGCGCTCAACCGCCGCGGCGACTGTGCCGTGAGTGCGGTCATGCGGGCGCAGTGCCGGGCCATGTCAGCCAGACCTGTTCGCGGCTCGACCCGGCTCCGTCGCGCGCTGGGCGGGGTCGACGACCCTAGCCGATAGCGACGTCGATAACGGGGGTCTCAGCCGGTGTTGCGATACCACTGAGGTAGGCCCATGCCTGGGCCAGATGGGCGATGTTCTGTGAGCTCGACTGTGGCGCTAGGTCAACGATCCGCTTCAAGATCGCCTCGCGAGCAGCGGCGCTATCAGTTGCCATCACGGGCCTTCCTATCTCGTGAAAGCCAAGTCTCCTCACTCACGACATCCCGTCAATGTTCCATCGTCGACGCCCAGGCTTTGCCGAAGGTCCGAACCGGCAGCCATTCGACGCGTTGCGACAAACGAAGACGCTGCCGCCGTTGATCTTGCCTAGCCGCACCGCCGGCCCAAGCGGCATCATCGGTCATTCTCCCTGCGCAGCTGTCGTTCCGGCCGTAGGGTGATCGCCGCCAATCGGGAGCTGGCTCGCTAACGCCGACCTTGCAGCGACCCGCGAATGAGCAGTGACGGCGCAGTTCCATGGGGCATCATGAGGCGATGGCGGGAATCGTCCTTACGTTCGACGGCGCATGCAACGACCCGCGGCGATCTGATGCGATTGCCACTGCCGCGATCGCCGGTCGCGGCCTGGCGGCGACGACCGCAACGATCGGCGAGGTCCACACGGCCATCTCCGAGCGGGTGTTCTCCCTCACCGGGCCCCAGGCGGGGGCGATCGGTGTGCTGGTCGGCGGCATCAGCAAAGGCGTGTACGCCGTGGTCGGCGGAGGCATTCGGGTCGCCTCGTACGCGGCGGGCCACGTTGTCGGTGAGGTCACGACCAGGCGCTGCCACTCCGAGGACTACCTCCGGCTGGCCGATCGACCCCGCAGCAACGTCGTCGTCGGCGCATTGAACGGCGCGTGGGGCGACCGCCTTGCACGCTGGCAGAACCCGCTGGCGCTCACGATGACCGTACGAGCAGGCGGGCGCGACGTTGCATTGACCGCCCCTGGCTTGCGGACCGCGTTCGCCCGGCCGAGCCACGACCTCGTCGTCTTCGTGCACGGCCTGTGCGAGACCGAGCGCGCCTGGTGGATGAAGGCCGATGAGCACTACGGCGACAGCGACTCATCGCACGGGTCGAGACTCGCCGCCGAGGCCGGTGCAACCCCCGTGTACCTGCGGTACAACACCGGTCTGCACGTCTCCGCCAACGGCGAGCAGCTCGCGGCGTTGCTTTCCGATCTCGTCGCCCACTGGCCGGTCGAGGTCACCCGGCTGACCCTGGTCGGCCACTCGATGGGCGGCCTGGTGATCCGTTCTTCCTGCTGCCATGGCCGGCGGGGCGACGAGCCGTGGGTCGATCTCGTTCGCCGGGTGGTCTACCTCGGTACGCCGCACCTCGGCGCACCCCTCGAGATGGCCGCGGTTGCGGCCGGTGTCGCGCTGCGAAAGCTACCCGAGACCCGCCCGCTCGCGGGCGCGCTCGCGAGCCGTAGCGTTGGCATCAAAGACCTCAGATATGGCGACGTACGGCCCGAGGACTGGGCCGACGTCATCGATCCCGACGCCTTGCGACCCGAGCCGACCGACTGTGCACCGCTGCTCGACACTGCCGAGCACTACTACATCGGCGCGACGTTGAGCCGCGATCAGGACCATGTGATCGCCCGAACGATCGGCGATGCCCTCGTCACCTTCCCCAGCGCCTCGGGCAAGGGCGCTCGCCGCGCGTTACCTCTCCGCGCTGAACGAGGCCGACATCTCGGCCGATTGCATCACCTCGACCTGCTCAACCACCCGCGGGTATGGAGACAGCTGCGGGACTGGCTGATCGAGCGCGACAACGGCGTCCCGCCGTCGTAGTTGCCGGTTGCGGAGCGAGCAGCCAGCGATCCGAGCGCCGTGGGCCCATCAGTGGCTGAGTCCGGCAATGAGGGGGTCCGAAGCATGCGCGTGAAGCGACCTTCGGCCCTATCGAGGTCAGTCTGCCGGGAGGGTATTGGACAGCGACGAAATGCGACGGGCCAAAGCCCATGTGCGGCCTGCCCAGTAGGGGAGGTATGGCGTGAATCGCCAATCGAAGGCCTTGCGATGGTGCAGTTCGCGCCGCTAACGGCGGCGGGTAAGGGTTCGGTGAGTGTGATCTTGCCGGACACGACGTCATCAGCGCGGTACGCAGAGATCGATGCCCCCAGCTCTGCATTCCGCCTACAAGGCGGAATGCCAGGCGGCAGGCATCAGCGGCTGAGTATGACGGCAGACACGAACGCAGAGGCCCGGTCTCACGACCGGGCCTCTGCGTTGCTGGACGTCGGAGCCGGTGCCAGAGCACGTCGACGGGGCATCCGGACGCTCCCGGACTAGGCCGATCGCTCCGTACCTTCCCGACCAAAGTGTGGGGGTTCGGGACCTTGGTCCCATGCCCGCGGGGTCAGGCGTGGTCGAGAATTTGGGTATGGCCTCTCCCTGGGTGGCCACACCGCCCAGCCTCACGCGGCGACCGGCGTGGCGCCGGATGGCGTGGGCGTGGTACGCGACCGTTGGCCTCATCGCGATCTCCGGCTACTACTCCCTCACGCGCGCCGGCTCGGGGCAGGCCGCGGTCACGAACACGATCAACTTCACCGCGGCGGTCGCCGCGGCGATCGCAGCAGTGCGGAGTCGGGGCACGAACCGGGTCGCGTGGTCGGCACTCGCCGCTGCGATGCTGCTGTCCACCGCTGCGAATGTGCCGTACTACGCCTACCCGCTCGCGACCGGTCGACCGCTTCCGTTCCCGTCAGTCGTCGATATCCCTTGGTTGGCGATGTATCCGTGCTTCGGCGTCGCGCTGTGGGCACTCACCCAGCGCCGCAGGCGGGCCGAGCGTCGTGGCGATGCGCTCGACGCGGCCATCTTGGCGGTGGCTGGAGCGGCCACGACCTGGCAGTATCTGATCGCGCCGATCGTGCACACGCCGATGTCGCCTGCTTCGCACATCGTGTCGATCGCCTACCCGGGCATGGACCTGATGGTCTTCATCTTGCTCGTGCGGTTCGTCGTCGCCGGCGGCTGGCGCAACGGTGCAATCGGAATGCTTGCCGCCAGCTTCGTGTGCCTTCTGTTCGGCGACAGCGTCTACACGTCCCAGCTCGCTGCCGGGACCTACCACTTCGGGGGCGCGCCCGACGGCCTGTGGATGTCCTCGTACCTCCTCGTGGGAATGGCCGCGCTACACCCCCACGCCACATCGGTCACGGATCACCGGCCACGGCCGAGTACCCGGCTGTCAGCAGAGCGGATCGGCTTCCTCTTTGCGGCGATACTCACCGGGCCGACCATCCTCCTGCTGGACCCCGACGTGAGGGTGTTCGCCTCGCTCACCAGTGCCGCTTGCTGCGTGCTCGTGATGGCGCGGCTCATTGACCTCAACCGCCAGCTGTCCGTCGTCGGCGCGCAACTCAAGCGGAGGGCGACGACCGATCCGCTGACCGGGCTTCACAACCGGACTGCGTTCTGCGACCTCGCAGGAAATCGCCTTCAACGCCGGCCCGGGCTGGCCGCCTTACTCTTCATCGACCTCGACGACTTCAAAGACGTCAACGACAGCCTGGGTCACCCGGCGGGCGACGCGCTCCTCACCGCCGTCGCGGATCGGCTCAGCGAGATCGTTCGTCCGACTGACCTGATCGCCCGCTTCGGCGGCGACGAGTTCGCCATCCTCCTCGCCGGCCTTGGCACCAAGGACGCGGCCGTCGCAGTGGGCGATCGGATCATCTCGTCGCTGGCCCGCCCGGTAACACTCGATACCGCGACCGTGCAAGTCACCGCCAGCGTCGGGCTCACGTTCCGATCAGAGGCCGCGGACCCGGAGGACCTGCTCCGCGAGGCGGACATCGCGATGTACCACGCGAAGCGGAGCGGCAAGGGCCGCGTCGAGCAATACACCACCGACCTTGAGCACGCAGCCGACGACATTGCACAGCTCAGCAAGGACGTCCTCAACGCCACCCGGCGCGACGAGCTCGTGCTCAGCTACCAGGCCCTCGTCGAACTCCAAACCCGTACGCCGGTCGGATTCGAGGCTCTCGTCCGCTGGCAGCACCCCACCCGCGGTCTGCTCTTCCCCGACGCGTTCATCTCCGCCGCGGAGGCAACCGGTGCCCTCGTGGACATCGGCGCGGCGGTGCTGCGCATCGCCGGAAGCCAACTGCGTGGCTGGCAAATCGCCCACCACCGCCCCGACCTCTACCTCTCGGTCAACGTCTCGGCCTGCCAGGTCGAGAAGCCTGACTTCGTCGCGGTGGTTCGCAACGCCCTGGCAGAGGCTGATCTCGCGCCAACCTCACTGGTGCTAGAGGTCACCGAGTCCGTCCTGATCGACCCGCACGGAATCGCCGCCGAGAACCTGCTCGACCTTCAGAGCATCGGCGTGAAGGTTGCCATCGACGACTTCGGAACCGGCTACTCGAGCCTCGGATACCTCGACCGGTTGCCGGTCGACATCCTCAAGATCGACCGGGCGTTCGTCTCCGGCACACTCGACGGCGCGCCGAACCCGGCGATCCTCGACGGCATCGTCACCCTCGGCCAACGACTCCAGCTCGAAGTCATCCCGGAAGGAATCGAGGAAGAGAGCCAGCTCAGGTTCCTCGACGCGCTCGGTTGCCAGGTCGGACAAGGCTTCCTGCTAGGCCGACCGTCCTCACCCCAAGAGGTCGAGGAACTGCTCTCGGACGGCAAGACCGTAGCCGCGACCGTCTACTCCCCTGCGATGTAGGACGTCACGGGAGCAGCGAGAGGGTCGTGAGCAGTTCGGCGTGGGCCCAGGCAAGTGGTCGCGGGCCGCGGCCGGCGCCAGTCGCTCCATCGATCTGTTCGCCGATCGATGCGACATTGCAGTGGGAGGTCACGAAGGACAAGAAGCCGAGCGCCTGTACGACTTCCGCCGCTTGGTCGGCTGCATTCCTCGGGTCGAGGTGCGGGCCGCCCTGCGCTCTGCGGAGGTGATACTGCGCCGCCCAGAGCGTCGCGACCGGCCAGGGATTGCCCCCCGTCGACCCGGTGCCGTCGTTGCAGTCCTCCGGAAAGCGGCCCAGCCCGGCCCCCGCGCGTCCGGCCGATCGCCACGCGATGTTGATCGGCCAACGCAACGCAAAGCGATCGTCGAGCTGGCACATCGTCGCGACGACCCCAGGGTCGTCCACGGTCATCGTCGCGTCGGTGGGGTCGTAGCCGAGCAGGACGCTGCCGACCGCACTCACGTCGAGCTGGCTGGTGAGGTCGAGCCACGGCGGCTGCGGACGGAGCACGTGGGCGAGCGTGCCGGTGGATGGATCGCGGAAGGTGTCGAGCAGCGAGCCCGTCCGCGTCGCGGCATCGAGATACCGATCAGCGGCCGGGTCGTTGGCAGCTGCCGCGGTCGCGGCCCCGAGGCGCAACGCCCGGCGCATGAGGTTGACCGCATGAAACGACGTGCCGACGGTCAGCTCCCAGAGGTCGAAGGCGGGCAGCATCGCCTCGGTGCTGCAGAGGAAGTCGAGGAACGGCCGCGCGATCGACAGTGCAGCATGAGCGTCATCGATCGCGGAGAGGACCGCGAGCGCGGTCGCCGCAGGGCCATCGGGCTGCGGATCGCCGTACCCGCCCACGGGACGGCCGGCCATCGTGCACCGGCTGGCGCCGACGTCGCCCCCTCGCTCGAGCTCGGGGCCGAGGTAGCCGATGAAGCCGAGGTACGAGTCGAGCAGGGCGCCCGCCCTCCGGCGGGCCACGTCATCGACCTCGGAGCGCGCCGTCGCAGCAAGTGCAAGCGCGACATGAGCCGCGTCGCGTTGCCAGAAGAACCAGTAGTCCGTGTGATCCGGGGAGACCGGCGGCGGCGCCGCGCCGATCGCACCGTTGCCGGCGCGGCACCGTTCCAACGCATCGAGTGACGCCGAGACCAGCTCACGGCGATACCGGGCATCGAGTGGCGTCAACAGCGGCGCGGCGCGACGCGGCTCGGCGACGCACGCGGCCGCGTCGATCCCCCCGACGATCCCGTCGTGGGCGTACTCAATGGTCGAGACCGGGCCACCGCCGGCACCCGCTGACCGAAAGGCAGCCGCCGCGCGCTCCTGCACGAAGCCGGTGCCCAGCAGCGCGAGAATCTCGACCGTCGCGCGCCACCCGTTCCCATCCGTGGGGTGCATCCAGGCCGGGCACGCACCCGCCCCGACGAACCAGGCATGGCATTGAGGAATCTGCGGATGGTCACGCCCGAAGCACGCAACTGTCGGCGCGGGTAGCGTTGGACCATCGCCGACGACGTGAACGACATCGAGGCCCAGTCCGGTCAGCAGGCGACGCACCCTGATGCCTTCTGGGGTGTGCGCTGCACCGATCGCCTCGGCGTCCACGAACACCGCAATCGGCGCTCCCCGCAGCTCGATCCGTACAACGTCGCGGACACCTTCGGCGGCGGTCACCCCGTGCGACCGCGGCCGTGAGCCAACCACTTCGGATCGGCGTGATCGCTTCGATCGCCCACCGCACCCCGCCGCGGGGCTACGGGCCATGGGAGCAGGTCGCGTCCACGCTGACCGAAGGGCTGGTCGCGCTCGGACACGACGTGACCTTGTTCGCGACCGGCGACTCGCTGACGTCGGCAACCCTGCACGCCGAAGCCCCGCACGGCTACGAGGACGACCCCGAGGTCGACGCCAAGGTCTTCGAAGGGCTGCACAACGCGGCGGTCTTCGAGCGTGCCGATGACTTCGACGTCATCTCGAACCAGTTCGACTTCCTGCCGCTCACCTACAGCCGTTTGGTGAAGACCCCGGTGGTCACCACGATCCACGGCTTCTCCTCCGAACGCATCCTTCCGGTGTACCGGCGGTACGACGACATCGCGCGGTACGTCGCGATCAGCGACGCCGACCGGCACCCGGATCTCGGCTACGAGGCGACGATCCATCACGGCATCAACATGGCGCAGTTCACGTTTCGCGCCGAGGCGGGCCGGTACCTGCTCTTCCTCGGTCGGATCCACCCGGACAAGGGCACTCATCTCGCCATCGAGGTCGCGCGGCGCTCCGGGTTGCCGCTCGTCATCGCCGGGATCGTGCACGACCAGGAGTACTTCGACGAGTTCGTCGAGCCGCATCTCGGGCACGATGACGTGAGCTACGTCGGGGTCGTCGGCCCGGCCGATCGGGACCGGCTGCTCGGCGAGGCCATCGCGCTCCTGCACCTGATCTCCTTCGACGAGCCGTTCGGGCTCTCGGTGGTCGAGGCCCTGGCGGCCGGTACACCGGTCATCGCGTTTCTCCGCGGATCGATGCCGGAGCTCATCCGGCCCGGCGTCACCGGCTTCCTGGTGGCCTCCGTCGCCGAAGCGACCGACGCCGTCGGTCGCGCTCACACGCTGCGCCGGCAGGACTGTCGGAGCGACGCAGTCGCGCGCTTCAGCGCTGAGCGCATGGTGGGCGACTACGCCGAGCTCTTTGCACGGGTAGTCGCTGAAGATGCTCGCGCGCCCAAGCGCTCGAGCAGACCCGGCAGGCCGACGAATGCGAACCGCACCGAGGTGTCGCTCGCTCCATAGGGAATGAACAAGTCGTCGCCGTGCCGGAGTGAGCCGCATGAGTAGACGACGTTCGGCACATACCCGTCGCGTTCGTCGCCTTCCGGCACCAGCAATGGCTCGGCGAGCTTGCCGATCACCTGCCGGGGGTCCTCGAGGTCGAGCAGGAGCGCCCCGAGGCCGTACTCACGCATCGGGCCGACGCCGTGGGTCAGGACCAGCCAGCCGGCCTCGGTCTCGACGGGAGACCCGCAGTTCCCGACCTGGATCAGCTCCCACGGCTGCTCAGATGAGTCCAACGCGACCGGGTCGTCCCACCGCATCCCGTCGTCCGACGTCGCGAGCGCGGAAGTCTCGCGATCCCAGCGCGAGAGCGCGACGTACTTGCCGCCCAGCTTGCGCGGGAACAACGCCATCCCCTTGTCCTTCGCCGCCGACCCGGCGAGCGGCGAGAGCCGAAAGTGGCGGAAGTCGTCGGTGTCGATGACCTGTGGCGCGACCCGCTCGCCGTCAAACGCCGTGTAGGTCGCGCGATAGTGCGCTGCGCCGTCATCCTCGACGAACCGAACGAACCGGGCGTCTTCGACCCCGCGGGACTCGGATGGTGCCCGAGGCCAGAGCACCCGCTCGCCGATCGGGGAGTCCGGCGAGAAGACGACCTCATAGCTGCAACGCTGAAGAAGGCGCGCGAGCTGATCCGTCCACACCGCGTCGTGACGGGTCACCCGCTGCCCACGCAAGGCGGTGAGGGCCAGCTCCAGGTCCTCCTCGTCGAACCGCGGTGCCAGCTCGCTGATGAGGAAGCGGGCGCTCTCGCCGTCAGCGCCTTCTTCGGCAAGCCGAGCAGCGAACAACGACCGGTCGTACGACGTCGGGCGGATCTGGCCGGCATCGACGTACAGACCCGGATCCTCGATCTGGATGGCTCGCCCCGGACCGACCACACCGGTGCGGAACTCGACGCAGGACAGGTGTCCCTCGCCGACCGCGCGCACGCTCAGCACGAACCGAAGCTGTCCCGGCGCCAGGCCGGACTGATCCGGATGCGGCACCGCCGACGGGTTGAACAGGGCCGCGCCCTCGATCGCGAACTCATGGGTGAAGCACGCGCCGATCGCGCTACGTCGCGCTGAACTGACCGAAGCGCCATCGGGCACGCGGTGGGCGATCCGTTCGTAGTTTTCGAGCAGCGTGCTGGGCAGGTCGCGGTGCCGCCCCGCATAGCGGGCCAGGACCCGATCGAGGGTCGCGGCGATTACGTCCTCGGGGAGCGCGAGGATGCGCGCCAGGACGCCGGTCGCGCGCGACTGCTCGTCCCCCACTAGCTCATGGCCGGGAACGAACAGCCGGGCGAGAACGCGGCTCGGGTCTGCCTCGATCCTGATGTCGCTGCGGGTCACCAGTCTGGTCGCACCGTCACTTCGATCGACCGTCATGCGCAGCGCGCGAACGACCGTGAATGCTGCAACGTCGAGATCAGCGCCAAGGTCGACTCGGCACCTTGGTTCTCGTTGCGCCCTTCGCGCTCCAAGCCGTCGCATCCGCCGCCGCTGTCGGCATCGATGAGCGGCATACCAACGTCGTTGGCGCCGAGGAACCATGCAGCGGCGAGCTCGACACCGCACGCCCAGCGGCGCTGACCGGTCAACGCATATGCCCGCGCGCACGCGTCGGCCAACACCGCGACCTCGATCGGCTGCTGGTCAAAGCCGGGGCCGACGTCATCCTGCCCACGACCGCCGGCCGGAACTACTGACAGGTGTCCGTCCCTGGTCTGCAGGTCAAGAAGCCAGCCCAGCCCGACGATGCCGTCCTCGACGAGCGATGCGTCGCCGAGCGCGCTACCGGCCGCGAGAAGGGCATCGGGCAGCGCAGCATTCGCATAGGTCAGCCGCGGCTCGGGCCACGGCCAGCTGGTCTGCTCAGGAACAGCGCCGATCGATCGCGCCGCCGCGCGGAGGAGCGAGCGCGCGCCTTCGTGCCCCGGCACTGCGATCAGGACGTCAGCCGCGCCGAGCGCAGCGAACGCCATCGCTCGCGGCCACGGGGAACGCCAGCGCGCCCCGCGCTCAAAAGCGGAGAGAGCTGCCGCGGAGGCAGGCGACGGCAAGCCGTGAGAGATCGCCGTACCAAGGCCCCACAGAGCTCGTCCCCAGCAGTCCTCGGTCGTGGCGTCGTCGGTCCAGCGCAAGTCCTCGGTACGGCGGTTGCGGAACCGCCCATCCGGCGCCTGGGCACTCAGCACGAACCTCAGGTACAGCTCGCGGAGATCGTCGTGGGAATCGAACCGCTCGCCCTCGCGGCAGACCACAACGAGCCCGCGCGCAGCGTCGTCGAGACAGTATCCGTGCTCTCGCCGGACCTGCGTACCGAGCGCGTGCTCGTACAGTCCGCCGACCCCGGTGAGCCGGCGCAAATGTGCAAACGTCGGCAGCGAGTCGATCACGACGCGGCAGCTAACGCTGCCGCTACCAGGTCGTCCGCCATTCGTCCGTACTGATCAGCAACTGTGCTCCACACCAACGCCGGTGCGGTGCGCGCCGCCTGCGCCGCCATCGATTCAGCCAGTCCAGGCTCGCTCAGCACCCGCCGCAGTGCCTCCTGGAGCGCCTGCGGGTTTTGCCGCGGCACCACCAGGCCCGCCCCGCCGATCAGCAGCTCGACCGCGTGGGGAAACGCGGTCGACACGACCGGCCGGCCGGCGGCGACCGCCTCGATGAGTACGCCGGAGGTGACCTGCTCTCGCGAGTCATACGGCAACAGGACGACGTCCGCCGAGGCAACGAGGTGCGCGAGATCCTCTACGCCGAGGTAGGCGTCCTGGAACTCGACGAGGTCGCCGACCCCGAGCTCCTCGACCCGCCGTCGCAGCCCGTCTCGATAGCTCTCACCGGACTGTTCGGCCACCTTCGGGTGGGTCCGGCCGACGATCAGGTAACGCGGCGACAGGTCGCGCAGGCCAGGCATGGCGTCGATCGCCCACTCGATCCCCTTGCCCGGGCCGAGCAGGCCCCAGGTGATGATCAGCGGACGCGCGTCGGCCCGGTCCCCCGTCACCAGCATCCGGTGGTCGACCGCACCGTGCGGAATCACGACGACACTCGCGGGATCCGCGCCGTAGTCGCGGAGAATCCGCTGCCGCGCGGTCTTGGTCATCGTCACGGCGACATGGGCCAGATCAAGCAGACGGGTCAAGATGTGACGTTGGTGCGGCGTGGGCTCCTCGAGCACGGTATGGAAGACAACCACGGTCGGTACGGTCAGCGCTTCGACGATCTCGAGTACGTCGACACCGTCTGCGCCGCCGTAGATCCCGTACTCATGTTGGACCACGACGACATCGAACTGGTTGAGCTGTGCCACCGCGCCGGCGGCACTCGCCCTGGAGCCGTTGACCAGGTGCGCGACGACCTCGCCGCCGGGGTAGGTCGACTGATCGTCGACCACCCGCACGATCCCGACGTCCCGCGGGGTCTGATGGAGATGGTGCCGAAGCGCCGCGCTGAAGGTCGCGAGACCACATTGGGTGGGCGGGTAGGTGCTGAGCAGCCCAACCGCCGCGCTCGTCATGACGCCCTGACGCGGCGCGACAAACAATTCGAAGAGATGACCTGATGATCGGTGTACATATCCACCCTCAATTGCAAACCACGGAGCGGCGAGGGCACAGATAAGACGGCACAGCCAGGCGCGCTTAGACCTCCATTGTCGCACGGGTGGCAAACGGTCCCGCGCCCATCAAATGACCGTCATCCAAGACCGTCGAGCGTGGGTGCAGCGCTCGCGGACCGGCGATTTGTCGCGTTTGCGCTCACGGGCGGATGCCGGCGTACGGTGGAAGTGCCCTCGAGCCTTGGCCTGTCCCAATCCCGCATTCCTCGGCCCGCCATTCGCCGTTAACGGACTCGCCATGACCACGACGCAATCTGCCCTGCTCCCGAGATCTTCTCGACCGGATTCCGACTACGGCTCGTTGCTCGCCGATGTGCGCGCAGCCGGCCTGCTGAACCGGTCGGTCGTGAGGTACCTGCCGCGGGTGGCGCTGATCGCGGTGCTTGCTGCAGCGGGCGGATCCGCGCTGCTCTGGCTAGGTCATTCCCGATGGCAGCTCGCGGTGGCGGCGTACTCCGGTTTGGTGCTGGCGCAGCTGGCGTTCCTCGGTCACGACGCCGGCCACCAGCAGATCACGCGCTCCCGACGGCGCAACGACGCCATCGGTACGGCGCTCGCCGCGCTCGGCGTCGGTCTCAGCTACCGCTGGTGGGTCGACAAGCACAATCGTCACCACCGCCATCCCAATCAGGTCGGCAGCGACCCCGACATCGAGCGTGGCGTTCTGGCATGGACCGATGAGCAGGCCGGCCGCCAGCGGGGGGTGTTGCGGCTGATCGCGAAGCACCAGGCCGGGCTGTTCTTCCCCCTGTTGCTCCTCGAGGGGTGGAACCTGCACTTGGCGAGTGTGTTGGCGCTCTGCCGCAAGGACCACCGCCGCATGGTTGAAAGTATGTTGCTTCTCGCGCACGTCGCGGTCGGACTGACCGTTCTCCTCCTGGTTCTCTCGCCCCTGCGTGCGCTGGAGTTCGTCGCGATCCAGCAATCCGTCTTCGGCGTCTACATCGGCGTGAGCTTCGCGCCTAACCACAAGGGCATGCCCATCGTCGACGCCGATACCCGACTGAGCTTCGTGCAGCGACAGGTTCTGACATCACGCAACATCGCCGGGGGGCGGGTCATTGCGATGATGTTCGGCGGCCTGAACTACCAGATCGAGCACCACCTGTTTCCGAGCATGCCCAGCCGCAACCTGGCCCGATGCCAGCCGATCGTGCGGGAGTTCTGCGCCGCCCGGTCACTGCCCTACACCCGCACCGGGTTGCTGAGGTCCTACTCGCTCTCTCTTCGCTCGCTCACGCGATCGCCAGCCACGGAAGTCTCCGGCCTCTCGTAGCCCACGATCACCGAGCGCCCCGCCAGGCCTTCACACGCCCAGATCTGCCGCAATAGGGTGGCGCCGTCCTGGCGCCGCTTGGTCTGGGGATCGCTCATGTCGACATTTCTTTCGCGCCGCTCCACCACGCTCGGTCTAACCATCACACTGCTGGTTCTCGGGGTCGCTGGTGCCACCGTGGCGGTGCCGCGGACTCACGCGGCACACATCAGTGGCGCGAGTATCACGAAGCACTCGATCGCAGGGAATCGGCTGAAGCCCAACACCCTGACCGGCAAGCAGATCAAGGAGTCGACGCTCGGCAAGGTCCCGAGCGCCCACAATGCCGCCAGCCTCGGCGGCGTCCCGGCCGCCGGCTATGTCCGTACCGGGCGGTTCTTCCACTTCACGGTGGCGATGAACCGGGGCGCGCCTGCGAAGGTGGTCGGATCGTACGGGCCGCTCACGCTCCGCGAGACCTGCAGCGCCGATGTCACAAGCACAGAGGCAGAGCTGACCGCGACGGTGACCGCCGGCCCGCTCTATCTCGACGGCGAAACGAACAGCAACGGCGACACGGCCGTGCTGTTGGACGCAGACTCCGCTTCGGCCGATTTCCCGCAGACTGACGACCCGACCGCGTACCTCGGATCGGGGGGCTTTGCCCTAGACGGCGGGGACGCAGTGACCGCCATCGTGAACACTTCCGACGCAGACTGTGTGTTCATGGGGCACCTGATGAACGTGGCCTGATGATTTCGCCCCAGCACGCAGGCTCCGTGACCAACCTCAAGCGTGGCTGAAGTTGGCCCGATGCAGAACGCCGTCGAGGGTGACGACGTACAGGTCGCCTGACTGGGACAGGCCGAACCCGCTCGGGCTTCCCGACACCGAACCGATCTGGGCGTTGCGCCACTTACCGCCGATCTTGCGCAATCCCCACACCCGGCCCGAGCAGTTGTCGCTGTAGACGTAGAGCCCGCCGGCGATTCCGGCGTACCGCTTGCCGCGGTAGACGAATCCGCCGATGATCGCGCAGACGCCGCCCGGGTTGTGCGGGATGACCCACACCGGCCCAGTGATGTGGCGATGCCCACACTGCGCCGCGTTGTACGTCGAGCGCGCTTCCTTGCACGACCAGCCGAAGTCATGCGCGGCCGGGACGTTGACGTGGTCGATCTCCTCGTAGGTGTCCTGCCCGACGTCACCGATCCACAGTGTGTTGGTCGGCCGGTCGATCGAGACCCGCCACGGGTTGCGCAGACCCCAGGCGATGATCTCGCGGCGGTACTTCGTCGAATGCGCGTAGGGGTTGGTCGACGGGATGCAGTAGTGCAGCTTCCCGCACAACTTTTCGACGTTGATCCGGAGGATCTTGCCGGTCAGGTTGTTGCGGGTGTCCGCCCGCTTGAACTGATCGCCCTCGCCCCCGCCGTCGCCGGTCGTGACGTAGAGGTAACCGTCATCGCCGAAGAAGATCTGCCCGCCGTTGTGGTTCGTCGCTTCGTGATGCGGGACGAGAAGAATGTGCCGCTCAGCCGACGGCGAGACCTGGTTCGCGCTCGCCGAGGACGCCTTGAACGACGACACGACCAGGTCCCCGTCGCTGCGGGTGTAGGCGACGTACAGGATCGGATGCTTCGAGAAATCCGGGTGGAAGGCGATGCTCAGCATCCCCTGCTCCCCGCCGGACGTGACCTCGCTGCTGATGTCGAGGTAGGGCTTGGTCAGCAGGTGACCGGAACGCACGATCCGGATCACGCCGCCTTGTTCGTCGACGAACAGTCGGCCCGAGCCGTCGCCGGCGTTCGTCACGCTGATCGGCGACGACAGGCCATTGACCACGGTGTGCCACTGAATGCGCACGTTGTGCGGCGAGACCACCTTCGCCGGCGTCGACTGGGGGGCGAGGGCTCCCGAGTGACTCCAGTCCGACGCACGCAGGGCCTGGGAGCTCGAGCCCGCCGGGCTCGAGGACCCGCAGGCCGCGACACCGGCCAGTACGAAGGCAAAGACAACGACTGGCAGCCGAGACATACGTGGCCCTCCGGTTCGGCGCGGTGCGTCCAGCGTAAGGCCGCCGTACGGCCCTCACCCGAATAGCGGAACCGCTCAGGATGCCACCCGACGCGGAACAGAACGGTCTAAACCGTCGCGGGCGAGACCCGCGCTATCAAGACACCTCTCGCGGCTGTCGATCTACGCAAGATGCTGTGCCCGGCGGAGTGGCTCCGGCGGCTCGCCCTGACGTGGAGAGGCGCGTATGACGATCTCCGCTGACCTCGCTGAGGCGATGGGCCAGATCATCGATCCGTCGCGGTTGGTGCACCGCGTCGCCGAGCGCACACTCGAGCTGATCATGGCAGCCGACGGGGTGATGGTCGGGCTCTGCGACGACCGCGGCGTCACCTATGTCTGCGCGGCCGGCCAGCACGAGTCCGACCCCGGGACCCGGGTCGAGTTCGACAACAGCCTGAGCGGCCTCGCCGTGCGGACCGGGCGACTGCAGCGCGCGGATGACACCGAGGCCGACGACCGGGTGGACCGCGACGCCTGCCGCAGGCTCTCGATCGCCTCGCTGATGTGCCTCCCGCTCATGCGTGGCACCGAGGCCATCGGCGTACTCGCCATCGACTCGCAACGGCCGTTCGCCTTCTCCGACACCGAGGTCGCGACCCTGATGCAGGTCGCCGACTTCATCAGCGTGGTGGTGGGCACTGCACGCGACCTGTCACGGATCAAGAGCGGCCTGGTGCAGCTGAACGACACCGCCGTGGACCGCCAGGACGAATCGTCCTCCGGGCCGGCGCCCGACACCGCGACCCGCTACGTGATGAGCGTGCTGAGCCCGGACGCGGTCGACAACATCGACTCCGGCCGGCGGATCCGCCGGGTGCTCAACGAGCGATCGGCGTTGAGCATCGTCTACCAGCCGATCTTCGACCTCGTCGAGAACCAGATGACCGCGGTCGAGGCACTGACCCGATTCGACGAGACGCCGTACCGGCCGCCGAACGTCTGGTTCGAGGAGGCCCACAGCCACGGCCTCGGCGTCGAGCTGGAGCTCCTCGCGATCACGCGAGCGCTGTCCCAGCTCCCGAGCCTGCCGAGCGGGGTCGACCTGACGCTCAACGTCGGACCGCAGACCGTCATGTCGGAGCGCTTCAAAGAGGCGATCGACAGCCATGCGAAGCGGGTGATCATCGAGCTCACCGAATACACAGTCGTCGACGACTACCCGAAGCTCGTGACGACACTGCAGTCTCTGCGCCGTGACGGCGCACGCCTGTCCGTGGACGACACCGGTGCCGGATACTCGAGCCTCACCCACATCCTGAAGCTCGCTCCCGACTTCATCAAGCTCGACCGCGATTTGATTTGCTCGATCGACATCGACCCGGTACGTCGTGCGGTCGCCACCGCCCTCGTCGCCTTCGCGGATGGCACCGGCGCCCAGATCGTCGCCGAGGGCGTGGAAGACGGCGCCGAGCTCTTCCTGCTCCGAAGCCTCGGCGTTCGCTACGCCCAGGGCTACTACCTCGGCCGACCGTCCGCCGCCGAAGACTTCCTCACCGATGAGGAGATCGCCGCATCCAGCTCCTAGGACGACCGGCGTCCGAGGCGCTCTAGCAATGCGTGCCGCCCTTGCTGCACTTCTTGGTCAGGTCCAGTGTCACGGTGTACGTCGGGATGGCTGCGTTGTCGCCCGGACTGGTTTCCACCACCTTGCTCACGTGCGTCTTCCCGACCGCCAGATGGAACAGCATCTCCGCGCCGAACTCCAAAGCCGGCGGCGCGATCAGTCCGAAGACGGCGGCGGAGCCGTCGTCGTGCGGCTCTGCCTTGGTCGTCGTTTCTAGCGTGCAAGGCTCGTTTGATGGACCGTCCGACACCTCGTCCACGTTGGTTCCCGGCGCCGTCGCGGCAGGCGCGTCATCGAGAACACCACCAACGTACTGGAGGAGCGCATACTGCCCGGGCCCCTCGGGCTCGATCGAGAAGCTGATCGGCGCCCCACTCTTTGTGATGTCGCCGCCCCAGTTGTCTTTGCGCGTATCGATCGTGACGTGCTCGTGGCCACCGCAGCCGGTCTCGAGCGGGGTCTTCGCGACCCATGCACCCGAACCGCTCAGGGCGGCGTCGTAGATGTCGTCGATCGGGGGGAATCTCGGCGTGGCCAGGGTCGCTTCCGACCTCGACGCCAGATCGAAGGTCCCCACAGTGCCTAGCTCCGGATTCGACTGATGCTCCTGTGCCTTGAAAAGAATCTGACCGCTCCAGATCGCGCAGTTGGTCAGGTCGTGCTCGAAGAGCTGGGTGCTCGCGACCTTGAACGAGTGCGACAGGTCGAGGATCGTCACATCGATAGCACTCAGCTTCGCCGCAATATTGATCGCGAGTCCGGCGGAGGCACGGATCGAGCACTGGTCGGCGTCGACCTCGCCGTACGGCGAGATGTCCACGGAGATCGCCGCCTCGGCCTCACAACCTTTCGGGGTCTCGGGGTCGCAGTCCTCCTCGGTCGTGTCGTCGCTCGGCACCGCCCACGGGTCGCTGTCGATGAACACCACCAGTGCCCCGATGAACGTGCCGCGCACCGCGACCTGCGCCTGACCGTTGTAGGTGCCACTGCCCGATCCACCGGCTTGATGGTTCCAGCTGAACCCGCTGTCACTGTCGTAGCTCACACCGAACGACGCACCGATCTCGGCGCTGCCGGTCAGCCCGGCGTCGTAGGTAGCGTTGACCGCGATCTGTGGCGCGAAGTACGGGAACAGCACGATCGGTACGCCGGCGATGTCGACGACCACCTCGCCCAGCGACAGGTGACCGAGGTCGAAGGTGTGCGACACGCTGCCCTGCCCGGTCGCGTCGACCGATGCAGAGGCCGACGTCGACACCTCGGTCTGGCTGGCCACGTGAACACCCGAGAACAGCGAGATCGACGCATCGATGCTGATCGACACGCCGGCCGACCCCTCGATGTGGATCGACGCACCCGGCGGGTTGTAGTCCTTGTGGCAGGTGATCGTGGCGCCGATCGCGGTCGGCGCACCGGAGACCGAACACACCGTGGAGATGCTCGGATGCACGACGTGACCGCGGGCCGGCAGCGCAGAAGTCGTGTGCTTGCCGAGCTTCGGGGCCTTCGGCGCAATGGCCGAAGCACCGACCGCGAGGGTGCCCTGCGCGATCGCATCGTGCACGGTCGCGGGCGTGGTCGAGACCACGAGGTTGCCGCCGGAGGAGGCGATGCCGGTGACCGTGCGCAAGAGCCCGCGCGGGGTCTGCGTGGTCGGCGCTGCGACGAGAGTGTCGCCGATCTTCAGCCCCGCCAGTGCAGCCGGCGTCCCTGAGAACGTCACGCCGCTTGCATCAATCGCCGTGACTTGGGCCGCGACCGAGCTCGACAGGACCTGCACGCCCTTCGCGACCACCGTCCCTCCGGAGAACCAGGCGTAGGTCTGCGCAGAGACCGTGGTGCGCCCGGCACTGTCGCGCCAGACGCTCTGGTTCGTCGCGCCCGGAAGCGCGAGCTCGAGCCCAGCCCGCGCCTTGTGCGCCCGCAGCTCGAGCGAGGAGAACCGGGTCGCACTCGCGTGGTCGGGCTCGACCGTGAGCGAGCCGCTCTTAGTCGGCGCAGTAGCAACCGCGCTGACCAGGACCATCGTCGGCGCGGCTCCCGCTCCGACCGCGGGAATCCCACCGGCCTGGGTCACCTTGGTTGCGATCGCTGATCCGCCCACCCGCCGGCCGGACAGCACCTTTGCGCCGCGCGTGACCGACAGCACATCGCCGAACGCATGCTTGTCCGTCCCGGCGCTGAACCAGCCCATCGCGTCGAGCGACACGGTGAGCGGCTTCGACCCGGAGTTTCGTACGACGACCTTGCCCGCGCGGTTCAGCGCCGTCACGGCAAGGTCCTCCGACGAGCCGACGCCGTACGCCAGGCTGGTCACGTGGGTAGCCGCCGACAGCACCGACCCGATTCCAAGCAGGCCGCCGCGCTTCGCGCCGGTGGTGCGGATCCGCAACAGCAAGGATCCGACGTCCTTGCTCGGCACGTCCTGCTTCCGGTCGAGCCGGACCGCACGCGCCTTGTGGGCCGGCACCTTCATCGTCGCGACCTGGCGTCCGGCGAGGCGGCTGAACAACCCCGCAGTCCCGGCCTCGGATCTCGCCGAGAACCACCCGGTGATGTCCACGGTCATTCGAGTCTGATGCGCGCCGTTCCAGATCCGTAGCCGTCCCGACGATGTCAGCGGCACGATCGCGAACGCCGACGTGGTGCCCTTGCCGGCTTCAAGGGTCGGGACGCTGGGCCGCTTCGCGGCGCTACCGACCCACAGTTGGCTGAGCCCCGACGTGGGCGCAGCCGTCACCGTCAGGGCAACCGCGCGGATTCCATGCGCGGGCAGCCCGCGACGGCCGGCGATCGTGAAGGTCCGAACCGATCCAGCGGCGAACGCGCGGGAGACCGCGCGGGCCGGCGCCCGCAACGCATGAAAGTGGCCGGTCGACGGCACTGTTGGAGTGGCCGCGCCGGACCGGGTCGCCGACTCGGCCGAAGCCGTGACCGGGGTGCTCGCCCGCGCGGTTGTGCCGGTCCCAACCGGCGCCACCGCACCGGCCAGCACCACAGCTGAGACGGCAGCGCCTAGCGTGCGCCCCGAAAGCGTGACCATCGCGGTCCCCCCAGACCAAGCCGATCCGTGGCGTCACTCTAGCCATGCCGACGGCGCCCGGAGGACCAATGCGAACTCCCGCAAGCGCCCACCCACCGCGGACCGGCGTGGCTCCCCGTCGACAGACTGCCGGGACGCCAATAGGGTCGGGCGGCTTACCCAGCACCGCAGTGCCGCGCAGTGCACCGCGGATCGGTTCATTCCAGCGAAGGAGCACCGCCATGTGGGCACAGCTCATCACGATGCGCTTGAAGCCGGGCAAGGGCGACGACCTGCCCGAGTTGGCCAGCCAGCTGCAAGCGGCGGAGCAGCCGGGGTCAGGGCTCGTCCGCTCGACGATGATGCGCGACCAGAACGACCCGAGCCGGGTCTGCACGCTCGTCGTCTTCGAGAGCGAGGAGCGCGCCCGCGCGAGAGAGAACGACCCGAACCGCGCTGATCAGCTGGCGTCCATCCGAGAACTGATGGCGGACATCTTCGAAGGGCCGCCCGAGTTCATCGACCTGAACGTCGTCACCGAGCACTAACCGCTCCCCGACAGGAGGCATCGCGCCGAAGTCGGGACGTTGGTCCCTGCACAACTCGCCTGGAGGCGCGCAACACTGCGAGCATGGACCTTGCCGCCGACCTGGAAAGCGCCGGACCGGGCATCCTGCAAACAGCCGAGTCGGCGCTCGCCCGCGCGCGTGCCGACCACTACCGTCAGGCCGGGCCGCCGTTCATCGCGATGAAGCTGGGCGAGCTGTACGGCGTCCTCATCGAGTGCACGCGCCAGCCGAGCACCCTCGCGATGACGCAGAAGGTCGACGTCATCGCGCGCGAGCGGTTCGAGGCCGGATTCAGCCTGGCCGAGGTGCAGACCGCGATCAACGTGCTCGAGGAAGCGGTCTGGAGCCACATCGTCGCCAGTGAATCGTCCGCGGACCTCGCCCGCGACCTGGCGCTGGTCAGCACCATCCTCGGTGCGGCGAAGGACGCCCTCGGCCAGACGTACGTCGCGCTGGCTGCACAGCGACACACCCCGACCATCGATCTCCAGGCGCTCGTCGACGGAGCCGCCACGGGAGCGGGCAACGAGGCGTAGCGCCAGTCTTGCCGTGGCCCGCGCGTCGCAGCCGCGCCGTCCCGGTCACCGTGCTGTTCGTCGTGATCAACCGCCGCGACGAGGAGCGCCTGCATCTCGACGTACGGCGGCTCGCGCCCGGAGCGTTCTGGACCACTGAGGATCGCCGCGACTCCGACCGCGTGGCCCGCCGCCCGTTGACCAAGCGAGCACGGCGGTCACTGACGCCCGCGGTTCGTTGAGTTGTCGCACCGCCGGCATCGGCCGCGGCTTGGCCGACGCCCAGCCCATTGCCGGGTGCTCGACGATGAACCAGGAGGCCACGGCCAGCGGGATGGTGGCGCCGATCGAGGCGGCGATGAACAACAGCTGGGACGAGAAGTGGAGGTAGCGGACGGCCTCCTGGACGGGGTACCCGTACATGTAGAGGCCGTACGAGATGTCATTGCGGCGGCCCAACGCGATCGGGACGACGGCACCGAGATAGAGCAACAGGTAGGTCAGCGGCAGGGCGCAGATGACGACGAACCGTGGGCCGCAGTCCGGTACGACAACCAGCGCCGCCGCACAGGTCACGGCCAGCCACCACGTGCACGGGATCCGGTCGCGCAGCAGATAGACCACCGAACCGGCGAGGAAGAACGGCAACAGCCGGATCAGGTTGGAGGTGTCGGTGTGATGGCCGACGTGGTCGTTCTGGAAGCTGACCGTAGTAGCAACAGCCAGCATCAGCGCCGCGATGATCGGACGGCGGCGGAAGGCACCCCAGCACGCCACGAGGCCCACGATCAGGTAGCACAGGAACTCGAAGTACAACGTCCACAGCGTGCCTGCCCACGCCCGGCCACCACCGGGCGTGCCCGCCACTGCCGGCAGATGCATCTTGAGACCGAGGTTGGCCAACAGGTACCGGATCGGAGAATTGGGGGTCGAGGCGTAGCCCCGCAACGTGTGATGGAGATGGAGGTAGCCGATCGGCGCGAAGATGATCACCACGCTGAGCAGGCACACCACGAACCCTGGGTAGATCCGCAGCACACGCCGCCTGAGGTAGGACACCAAGCTGTTGTTCAGCCGACTACCGGTGATCAGGTAGCCACTGAGCACGAAGAAGGCGTCGACCGCCCAGCCGCCCGGCGTGAAGCCGCCCAGGGTCGGCGCGCGGCCGTAGCGCCCGATTGACCACGAGTGCGACACGATCACCGTCGCGGCCAGGACGAGCCGAATCGCGTTGAGGCTGTTCGCTGTCGGGTCGAGCCGGGTCGCGAACGTCCCGAGCGGTTCGAGCCGCGACTTGAGCCTGTGGGCGATCGCCGGCATAGGCCCGTTGTCCACGCGCGGGTCTGCACTCCACAAGGCCGTCGTCAGGGCGCTCTCCTCGATCTCGTTCCAGTGTCGACCGGGTGGTCGTCGTCGTTCTTCCCCTGCGGTTGACGCCTATGCGCCCCGGTGCGTTGGGTTGAGGACGATCGCGCCGGGGTTCGCGCGCGCTCCGCGGCGTCGACCGCTAACTTCTCGATGAGGCCGCCCAACCGTCCTCATCCGATTTGAGTAGGGACCTGCCTTGCCTACGCCGCCACCATCGACACTGACCGGGTTGCAGTGCTCACGGTGTACGACGGAGCTCCCGCCGGACTCGATCCAACACCTTTGTCCGGCCTGCGACGCACCGCTGCTGGCGCGTTATGACCTGGAGCAAGCTTGCGCGAGCATGACCGCGGAGGCGCTGGCCGACCGCGCTTCCACGCTCTGGCGCTACGCCGAGTTACTGCCGGTCCGGGGCGCGACGTACCGGCTCGGCTTCGGGGAGGGCATGACGCCATTGCACGCCGCGGACAGACTGGGCCGCGAGCTCGGTGTCCCGCGGCTGCTCGTCAAGGACGACGGCGTCCTGCCGACGGGGACATTCAAGGCCCGTGGCGCAGCCGTCGGGGTCGCGCGCGCCGCCGAGCTCGGAGTCCGGCGGATGATCATGCCGACCAACGGAAACGCCGGCGCGGCCTGGGCGGCGTACGCGGCGCTGCATCGGCTCGAGCTCGGCGTGGTGATGCCGCTCGACGCGCCCTTCATCACCCGGGTCGAATGTCTCGCGACCGGAGCCTCTGTGGCGCTGGTCAATGGTCTGATCAGCGATGCGGGCGCGATCGTCGCGCGTGCCGTGTCGAGCACGCCGGGCCTGTACGACGCGTCGACCCTGAAGGAGCCCTACCGGATCGAGGGCAAGAAGACGATCGCGCTCGAGTTCGTCGAACAGCTCGAAGGGAAGACGCCCGACGTCGTCGTCTACCCGACCGGCGGCGGCGTCGGCCTGATCGGGATCCACAAGGCGCTCGGCGAGCTCAGGGAAATGGGCCTGATCGATGGCCCGGCCCCCCGCCTCGTCGCCGCCCAAGCCACCGGTTGCGCACCGGTCGTGCGTGCATTCGACGCGGGCGCGGACCACTGCGAGCCCTGGGTCGGAGCGCACACCGCGGCGTTCGGCATCAACGTCCCGAAGCCGCTCGGGGACCGGCTCATCCTGCAGGCCATCAGGGAGACCGAAGGCGTGGCGGTCGCCGTCGACGACGACGCCGCCCTTCGCGCTCAGCAGCAGTATGCGCGAACGCAAGGATTGCTCGTCTGTCCCGAAACCGGGGTTGCGCTGGCGGCGGTCGCGCAACTCCGGGAGTCCGGCTGGATCGACCCTCGCGACGTCGTCATGGTCATCAGCACGGGCAACGGGATCAAATACCCCGGGAGCGTTCCGGTGCCCGAGCTCACCACCCTTTCGCCGGCGGACGACTGGGACTGGGGCTCGATCACCTAGACGGGTCGTCGGACGGGATCTCCCAGTACTCGCCGTACTCGGTCCTGGCGCCAGTCGGGTTGGGGCCGTACACGGCGATCATGCGCGCGTAGACGGGTGCCCAATACCGCCCGACCTTTCCGGCCGGCACCTGCACCGTGCCGCGCGGGCCGACGACGACGGTCTCGCCTTCACACTCCACGTGCAACTCGCCTTCGACCACGATGTTGGTCTCGTCGTGAGGGTGCAGGTCGGTCCACCCGATCCGTTCCAGCTCCCACTCGCTGAGGACGAAGTCGGACCAGGACTCCGGGAGCGGCGCCAAGAGCCACCTGCACTTCGAGCCGCTGGGGTCACCGGGCTCGGACACCAGATCCATCGCCGGCTCATACGACAGCCGCCCGGTCGGCGCGATTCCCTCAATGCCTGCGGGTCTGTCCTCGGTCATCAGGTCCTCCGTACGGCGGTCGGCACGTGCCGGTCAGCATGCTCGTGCGTTGCGGGTCAGGCAACCGCGCGAGCAGTGCTGCCGTTCGCCGTCGGATCCGGCGGGATGACCAGGTCGAGGTGTATGGGCATGTACCGCTTGCCCGCGGGGGTGATCGACAGCCCTCGCCGCCGCTCGTGTCGCTCGAGCCAGCCCCGCTCCAGCGCGACTGAGGTCAGCGCCGCGGCGAGCGACCCGGCGAGATGGGGCTTGCGCTCGGTCCAGTCCAGGCACGGCCGCGCGAAGCTACGCCGCTGACTACGCAGCGCCGCAACATCGATGCCCAGGTCGTCGAGACGCGCCTGCCCATGAGTGGTGACGGCAATCGCGTCGCCGTCGACGGTCAGCCAGCCGGCCGCCTGGAGACCGTCGAAGAACGCGACCCCGAGGACGCCGGCGAGATGGTCGTAGCAGGTCCGGGCGTAGCCCAACGCCCGCATCTCCGCCGACTGTCGCAGTGAATGCACCTCCTCGGTCGGGCAGATCTGCGAGAAGGCCTCCAACGCCTGAGCCACCTCGGGCGAGGCGATCGAGAAGTATCGGTGCCGACCCTCGACCCGGACGGACACCAGGCCGCCGGCGACAAGGTCGGCGAGATGTTCACTTGCCGTCGACGCCTTCACCGCGGCCGTCCGGCCCAACTCCCCCGCCGAACACGGCCGACCGTCAAGCAGGGACACGACCATCCTGGCGCGGGCCGGGTTGGCCAGCAGCCGGGCCACCTTGGCAAGATCTGCTCCCACGACCCGACGCTAATGCAGCGACGCTTCGGGCCTTCCCGAAATGTCGACGTATCACTGGCTGCCCGGGAACCTGCTTCGAATCGCGTCCGCGTCGTCGCCATGCCCCCGCATCTCCAATGCGGTCAGAGCCGAAGCGGCCTGCGCCAGCGCGGCGCTCTTCTGCTCATGCGCACTCTGCGCGTTCGCCTGCGAGTCAAGCGCCGCCTTCTGGGCGGTCTTCGCCGAGGCCTGTGAGTCCTTGGCCGCAGACGTGGAGGCCTGGACGCCGAAGTACGCCGCGACCATCGCGGCGATCGGGCTGGCAATCGCGCCCAGTGCGGTAGCGCCGGTCGACGGCGACCCCTTCAAGACAAAGACGATGTAGGCGATCAGGAGGGCGAGCACGCCGATACCGACTGACCCGAGGCCGTAGAGCCAGCGATCGCGAGTTTCGGCCGGAGCTGGATCGGGTGGTCCCGGTTGGGCGGGTCCCGCTCCCCCGACGCCGGGGGCGGCGGCGCCACCAATGGGTGTCGTTGGGTGGTCGTCGCTCATGGCCCGGCTCCCTCCGTCGCCTTACGCCTCTGACTACCACGCGGCAGGTGCGCCAGGCCAGGGTGACACCGCTTGTCAGGCCGTTGTGACCACTGTGACGGGGCTGCTGGTCGAGCCCGAGGATGAGCCGAACTCGCTGCTGACAGCGAACTCATACGTGTCGCCGTGATACAGCACGGTCCGCACGATTCCGTCGGCGCCGACCGTGCTTGACGACAGGGTCAGGGCCTGGCCCTTGGTGAGGTCAGCCGCATAGAGGTCATACGCAGTGGCGCCGAAGGCGTGGTTCCACGTCAGCGTGACGGTCCCGCCCGCCGACGCGACAGCAGTGAGGCCGGTCGGCGTGGCAAGCGGAGGGACGACCACGCTGGTCGGGATCACGCTGGCCGGGATCGGCGCCCCGATCCCGGCGTCGGCCGACAGGCTGGTGGCAAACGCTCCGGCGATGGCATATTCGCCGACGTTGTTGGGGTGCAGCCCGTCGTAGGTGTCTTGTGGCGTTGGGTATTGCGAGTCGACGTCGGCCAGATAGACCGGAGACCCGGACGTCGACAGGCCGGCGATGGCGGCCGGCAGGTCGCCGTCGTACGTCGTGATGGCCGTCTCGATGGTGGCCGACGTGGTGCCCGGGTCCCGGTGCACCACGTTGCTGACGACGACCGTCACGTTCGGGTTGGCGGCTCGAGCGTTCTGAACGAAGGTGCCGAGTTCATCGACGAGGCCGGCCGGGGTATGCACCCCGAACGCCAGGTCGTTATAGCCCAGCTCGACGAGGATGACGTCCGGCTGGTACGACGCGACCGTGGCCTGGATCGTCGACGTAGCGGCGTCCAAGGTCCAGCCCCATTGAGCGTCGTTGGCACTGTCGAACTCGATCCCCGGCCGGTACAACCCGTCGTGCGGCGGCGTCGGGCCGCTATAGCTCAGCGGCTCCAAGAGATCGGTACCGATCCAAGGCCCGACAAAGGTTGCGTCGGCGTTGTTGACCGTAAGCTCCTGCCACAGCCGGTAGCGCCAGGTCGACTCGCCCTCGTGGCCTTCAGAGATCGAGTCGCCCACGATCATGATGCGGGGGCCGGTTCGATCGGTGCGCACCTGTGCTTCCTCGTAGAACCGGTCACCGGGCAGGATGTGGTCGACCGACGTGAACGACCGCATCGCCGCTGTCGCCGCTGCGGTCGCGGCAGGGGCAAGTGCGCGCACGTCGGGACTGTCTGCAGCGCCGGCCTGGACCGAGTTGACCGGCGGATACACGCTGCAACCATCGAACTGACCGTCCGGCGTCAGGCCCGCACAGTCTGCGGTGCGCTGGGCGGATTCCACCGAGGGAGTGACGGCACGAAGCGGCCGACTGGTCCCCGGCGCACCTGGCGCGCCGTCCAGTTGGGCCTCGCTGAGTTGACGTGCAACCAGGTCGAGAACGCCCGAGACGTTCGCATCGAGAGTGAGGGTGGGCATCACCAACGGCGCAACACAACCGGCGTTTGTGCCGACTCCGTTGCACCGCCAGGCATGCGATCCGACTGTTGCGAACTCCGACGGCGCAGTTCCAGCCTCGCTCCGCACCAGATAGGCGACTCCCGTGCGTTGGCTCGTCGCGGCGCCATCGCGCAGCACCTCGCGATCGACGAGATGCCAAACGGAGGTATGACGCGGCGTCAGTCGGTGCCGACGCTCCACCCCGATCACGTTGTGCCCGCTTCGAACGTGCGAGTTGGCCAAGGCCACCTGAACGGAACCGAGTGCGCGACCCGTCCCGCCAAGCTCATCGACATAGACGGAGTGGTGGATCACCAACGACCCGGACGACGTCTGCCAGATCTGGACGATCGCTAGCGGCGCCCGATGTACGGCGGTCCGACCGGGCTCACGTCGCCTCACCACAAAGTCGCCTCGTGCCGTTGCGCACGTCACGAAACGATCTGCGATCGCACTCGTCGAGCAGGTGCTCAGCAGCGAGCGAGACGCCCCCGAGCTGGTATCAGCGACAACCGCCTGCAAGCCGGATGCGGTCAGCGGTTCGAGGCCTGCGACGCACACTGAGACCCGGTGGCTACCGGTCGGACGAAGGTGCTGGCAGGCCCCTCGGCCGCGGAGCTGCTCAGGAGGCAGTGCGGCATTCGTCGCTCGTGGTGGCAGCTGCGACCCTGGCACCGCGGCCGACCCTGAGTGCGGCCGGTGACCGGTCACCGCCAAAGCGGCCGACGCCGGAAGCAGCAACAACACCGCAGCCGTCACGGTGGCCAACCTGCCTGCGGTCACCACTCGTATGACACGACCACGATGGCGAGGTCACCGGCAGAGCCGAAGGTCCGCTGCCCTTGTCGGTCGATCGGTCTTGATCAGTCCGCCTAGCAGCCGGTGGGCAGAGGTACCGGCAGCGGCTGTGCGCTGAGATCCGAAGACGTCCCGGTCCACCAAATGGCGGACAACGAGGTGGTCACTCAGAAGGCGGCGTGACCGGGAGCCCGAGCGCCCTCCAGGCGCGGTAGCCGCCGATCATGTCGGTCGCCATCGAGACGCCGAGCTCCTGCAGCGAGGCCGCGGCCAGGCTCGACGCGTAGCCCTCGTTGCAGAACAAGACGATCCACGCGTCGTACGACGCCTGCGCGATGCGGGCGTCCGACGCGGGGTCGAGCCGCCACTCAAGGACGTTGCGGTCGACGGCGATCGCACCCGGGATCTCGCCTTCGCCCCGGCGGTTGACCTCGGGACGGATGTCGACGAGCAGCGCGCCGGCGGCGGCCGCGATCTGGGCGTCGCGCGGGCCTAGCCGCTCGAGCCGGTGCCGGACCTCGGTGAGGACGGTATCGATCGTGGCGGTGGTCATGCGTGGCTCCAATCGGCTGCGGTAGCGACCGTGCGGGTGGGAACGGGCCCGGCGCCGGTCAGCTCGTAGAAGGTCATCTCGCGCAACGGCGGCGAGTAGGCGTGGATGCTGATTGCCGGCACCTTTGACGGGCTTCGTACGTCGTGGACCGCACCCGGCTCGATCCGGCGCACCTCACCGGGCTGCAGCGTCGTGGCGGCCAACGTCGCCGTCGGCCCGGACGGCCGGACCTCTTCGAGCCGACCGGAGACGACGGTGAAGGCGCCCGCACTGGCGCCGTGATCGTGCAGATCGGTCCCGGTGTCCTGGACCCAGGTGAGCAGCCACACGTCGACGGTCTCGTCGGAATGCAGCCGGGTCCACCAGCGCTCGTCCGCGACGAATCGGACGCCGCCCAGCCAGGCCGTCGGGTTGTCGGCGAACTCGCGGACCAGCGCCGCGAGGTTCTCGGTGTCGAGGGAATGAGACACGGATAGATCGGTCATGGTCATCGGGGAACTTCCTCGATCGAACGGAGCCGCAGAGGCGGCGGCGGACGTCAGGCGAGGACGAGACACACGGCGCTGGCTACCCGCTCGAGGTCGATGTGGCGGCGGGAGTGGAGCGCGGTCATGAGATTACTGTAGCAGACCACTTATATTGATCTAGTTAGACACGCCGCCACCGCTCCCCCGGCCGGCACTGCGGCGGCGGGTCAGCTGTGAACGAAGGTGATCGTGAAGTCTTCGCCGTGCGTGATCTTGCTGGGCCGGAACTGCACGGTGTGGCCGCGCACGCAGTTGATGGCGCGAGGATGCGCCTTCGACAGCGCCGCGCCGTTGACGGTCGCAAACGTGTACGGCGTCGGGCTGGTGTGCGGATGCTGCCAGGCCGTGGTTCCGGGCTGGTAGTAGCCGAACAGCGCATAGGTCTCGGCATGCTTCTCCTTGCCGGTCCCGGTGATCGTCGTCTTCGTCGTGTGGTCGATCGCCTTGACGGCGATCTTTCCGCCGCTGCGCTTCAGGGACACGCCGATGACGTCACCGGGCGAGACCACGAGCGTCTTGTGGGCCATCGCATTGATGAAGATCCCGACGTACAAGCTGCCGGCCTGCCCCGCGGCGAGGCATTCCACCTCCTCGTAGACGCCAGTTGCGACTCCGTTACTCGCATCGAGCGTGGTCTGCTGCAGGTAGACGCCGGGGCCGAGCGCGATCTGGTTGTTGCTCTTGCACGTGGTGGTGGGGATGGTGAACTCGGCGGCAACCGCGCGGATTCCACCAGCCCGGTGGACGAGGTAGCCGGCGAACTCGCGGTCCTTGCCGCTGCCCCACGCCGGTGGCGCCACCGACACGCCGACGAGCGCCGCTGTTCCGACCACAACCGCTGCCCGCAACCTGACCGACGCCCTGCGCCCTGTGTTCATCCATGCAGTATCCAGGACAGCCGCGGGCCGAATCAGCCGAACCGTTGCGCAGGTCGCCGCAGGTCGGCGTTATCGTGCACCACGAGCGACCTGCCAGCGCGAAATCCTGGCGTGGCGAAAGGCCAGCGGTCGAGGAGGTGCCCGATCGAGTATCTCGTCAGCATGACCGCGCACGTGCCCGAAGGAACCTCCGAGGAAGCAGTCGACGAGGTCCGGCAGCGCGAAGCCGCACGCTCGCGCGAGCTCGCCGCCCAAGGGCACCTGCTCCGGCTGTGGCGCCCACCCCTGCAGCCCGGCGAGTGGCGCACCATCGGCCTGTTCTCGGCACCCGACGCCGACGGGCTCGAAGGCATTCTCGCCTCGATGCCGCTGCGGATCTGGCGAACCGACGAGGTCACGCCGCTCTCGCCGCACCCGAATGACCCGGCGAAGAGCGGCGCCGGCTGACGGCGTCGAGCGACGAGCGACGAGCGACGAGCGACGAGCGGCGAGCGACGAGCGGCGAGCGGGCGGAGCGTCGGTTACTTGGCCTTCTTGTCCCAACCGTGGAACGGCGAGTAGTCGCCGGCGTCCCACGCCTCCCGCAGGCCGGGCTTGCTGAGATCCCAGTCCGGCCGGACCTCGCTGAACGCGACGCGCAGGTCGTGCCACAGCTCGACCACCGACGGCCGGCCCCAGAACCAATAACCGTTGTAGATCGTGTGAATCACCAGCCCCGGCTTCAGCACGAAGGTGTGCGGGATCATCGGGTCGTTGTCCGGGTCGGTGTACTCCTTGATGTCGAGGTCGCGCTGGACGGTCCGTTCCGGGTCGGAGAAGAACGGCCACTGGGCGCCGACCGCTAGGCGGAACTCCTGCAGGGTGTGGTGCTCGTCGGTCGCGATCGTCGCGATCTGGGTGTACGCGACCGCGACCTTCGACTGGAAGCCCGCCAGCTCCCGATGCTGCTGATGCTCCTTCGGGCAGTAGTGGCCGCGCGCGAGCGTGAGGATCATCGGGTCGTCGCCCTGCACCTCGGACAGCGAGCGGACGGTGCCGGTGTGGTCAGGGAGTGAGTAGTCGGGAAACACGCCGCCCGGCACGATGTCGGACCTCATCATTAGCCGCCTTTCGACCGCGTCGGGTTGTTGACTTCCTGGCGTACCCCGGCCCCATGGCCGATAGTCGGGGGTACGACGTCGTCGTACACGCGGGCCGCAGCCAGCAATCCGTCCGGCCGACGCTCGTAGACACCTATTCCCGCTTGCGGGGCCAGGTCCTCGGAGCCCCAGCGGACGCAGTTGTACTCCAGCGCGCAACGGACCCCGTCGTCGGTGACCGCGCAGTGCTGCAGGCCGATCCCGCCGTCGCGTAGCCGCTCGGCGAAGAAATCGCGAAGCTCGGCGGCGCCGTGGTGGACCGGATGCCGGCCGATCGGCTCGCCGTAGTACCCGTCGGCGGCGAAGGCGTTCACGATCGCTTCGGCGTCACCGGAGTCCAGCGCCGAGTGGAAGCGGGCGACCACGTCGGCGAGGCCTTCGTCGCCCGGAGGCAGGATGGCCGCTCGGACGGGCCGCTGCCCGGAGACCGGCCATTGGCTGCAGTACGTGCGGAACACCACCGACAGGTCGTCGGGCGACTCGGCCACGACGGCGATCGGCCAGGCGACCTGCTCTCCGTCATCGACGGTCAGGCGCACTAGCAGCTCCAGGACCGCCCGCCGGCCGGCGCAGGTGGACGCCACCCGCTCGATCCGCGCGTCGTGCGCGTCGAACCAGGCGTGGTTGTCGTGGATGAACCTGCGGAGCCGGTGGTGACCCCTGATCTCCCCGGCGCGGGGGTCGTAGACCACGACCTTGCCCGGCCAGGCGGCCTCCAGGTCGCGGGTCTCGCCGCGACTGAGCGCCTGCAGGTACGACGCGGCCGGGTCGGCGAGCGCGGCATCGCGAGTCTGCACCCGGGCCAGCTCCACCGCACTGACGAAGTCGGGTAGCCAGGGCACCTCAGCCGTCCTCTACTACGCGCGAACTGGGGTACATCGGGCGCCTAGGCGCCCGGTGTACGAATCGACGTACGAAGCGCGCCGAGCGCGCCAGCGTAGATCTCGGAGAAGGTCGGGAACGGCTGAATCGTGTCGACCAGCACGTCGAGCTGGACCTTGGCCCGGATCGCCAGCGTCGCTTGCTGCAGCCACTCGCCCGCCTCCGGGCCGAGGGCGTAAGCACCGGTGAGGCGCTCGCCGTCGCTGAGCAGCGTCAGGAAGCCGTTGCTGTCGGCATACGCCCGCGAGTAGGTCTCCATCTTCGCGACCTCCCGGAGCAAGGCGGTCCCGCTGAAAGACGCCGTCGTATCGCCGACCGCGGCAGCCTCCGGATCGGTGAAGACGACCCGCGGCACTGCCTCGTAGTTCGCCGTCCGTGACTCGCCGAGGATGTTGGCGGCGACCACGTCACCCTGGTACTTGCCGACGTGCGTCAGCTGCCAGATCCCGGTCGCGTCGCCGATCGCCCACAGCCCGTCAGCCACTCTCAGCTGCGCATCCACCGGTACGCCGCGACCCTCGACCGTGACGCCGACCGTGTCCAGCCCCAGGTTCGTCACCCGCGGCTTGCGCCCGGTAGCAACCAACAGGTGATCGCCCTGTAGCTGGCTTCCATCGTCGAGCTCGACGACATACTCGCTGCCCTCCCGCCGGGCCGCCGTGGCACTCACGCCGAGATGCAGCTCGATGCCGTCGCCCGCCAGCACGGTGCCGAGCGCCTCACCCAGCGGTGCGGCCTCGCGCCCGAGCACGCGAGCACCGCTCTCGACGATTGCGACCTCACCGCCGAACCGGCGTACCGCCTGGGCCATCTCGACGCCGACCGGTCCGCCGCCGAGCACGAGGAGGCGGCGGGGCACGGCCTTCATGCCGGTCACCTCGCGGTTGGTCCAGATCCCGTCGAGCTCGCGGAGGCCGGGGATCGGCGGCACGACCGCGTCCGCGCCGGTCGCGATGACCACGTGCCGGGCGGTGTGGCGGGCACCGTCCACGTCGACCGCACCGGGGCCGGTGAGTCGGCCGCTGCCACGGATCAGGGTGATGCCGTTGCCGGCCAGCCACTTCTCCTGACCGGCGTCCGAGTAGCCCGAGACCATGAAGTCACGCCAGGCAAGGGCCGCCTCCACGTCGACGGTGGCGGACCCGGCCGCGTCGTTGGCGGCATGAACCGCCTCACCGGGACGCAGCAGCGTCTTCGACGGGATGCACGCCCAGTACGAGCACTCACCGCCGACCAGCTCGCGTTCGACGACCGCCACCCGCAGCCCGCCCGCAGCGAGCGCACCCGCACAATGCTCGCCCGGCGAGCCGGCGCCGAGGACGATGACGTCGAAGTCGGCATCGGTCATGACGGCAGGTCCACGCCCGTCTGCTCAGCGACCATGTACGCGGCGTACCAGTCCGGCCAGTTCTCGTCGGCCTGACCGATGCGCTTCTCGTGCTCGCCGTGCGCGGCCGCCGCGCGCCGGAGCGCATCCGCCAGGTCGGGGACGGACCCGAAGGCGGTCTCAGCGGGGTCGACGCGGCCGGGAAGTCGCGACGTGACCTCCTGGAGCAGCCAGCCGTTGCCATCCGGGTCGGCGAACGTCGCGAACGAGCTGTACGTCTTGTGGTCGGGAGCCGGTCCGCTGATCCGCCCGCTGGTGTCGTCCGTCTGGAGCTGGGCGCCGGGCGTCCCGGAGTGGAAGACCTCGCTGACCTTCGCCCCGTGGGCCAGCAGCGCATCGCATGCCGCCTGGATATCGGAGACGACCAGGTAGAGGCCCTGGGCCGAGCCGGGCGCCGCGGAGGTGATCTTCGTGCCGAACTGGATCGACGTGGCCGACCCCGGCGGGGTGAACTGAACGACCCGGAAGCCGTTGTCGAACGGGAAGTCGGCATCGAGCCGCCAGCCGAGGCCCCCGTAGAAGTCCTTCGAGCGGTCCGGATCGGCGACCGGGATGACGACCACCTCGAGCTTCAGATCGATGCTCCCGCTGCTGCTCATTGTGCCTCCAAGTCGAGAGTTGCCGTCACGACCGGGCCGGACGGGTGGGCCGGACGGGCTTCCTGGGCTCCGCTCCGCGACGGCGTAACAGCGAATGCGGTCACCCAGGGGCAAGATCGTCCTACCCCGGACCGGGTCGGCTTAGCAACCTCGGGCGTGGATTATTCATCTCCGGCTCGACGCGGCGGCTACGTGCCGTGGATCACTTCCAGGCCGGTCGTGAAGTCGCCGCCGAGGTAGAGATCGTTGGAGGAGATGTAGGTGCGGTTGGTGACCGGGTTGATCGCCATACCGGTCTGACCTTGCTCCTCGCCGTAGTTGCCGATGACCCGGCCGCTGCCCAGCTTGACGAACGACACCTTGATCCCCTGCTGGTTCGCGTCGCTCCACCCGACGTACATCAGGTGCTTGGCCGGGTTCAGCGCGATCATGTTGGGATAGCTGCCGACGGAGATGTTCGTGATGACCTTGTCGGTCTTGCCGTTCAGCACCAGCACCGCGCCGTACGCGTAGTCGAAGACCACGTACACCCGGCCGGTGCCGGGGTCGACCGCGACCCCGTCGGCCGAGCTGCCGGACTCCGAGGCCGGCCTGACCAGCCGGGTGACCTTGTTCGTCTTGCCGGAGATGACCGCCACGCCCGCGTGGAAGAAGTAGGTGCTTCCGTTCTGCGAGCCCGGGACGCCCTCGAAGGTGGCGTAGACCGTCCCGGTCCTGACGTTGACGGCGACGTAGTTTGGGTGATGGCGCACTTTGACCGTGTGCGCGACCTTGTCAGTCCTGCCGTTGATGACCGACACGGTGTTCGAGTTGGTGTTGGCGACGTAGACGAGGTCCTTCTTGGTGTTGACGGCGATGCTGACCGGATCGTGGCCGACCTTGATGGTGTGGCGGACCTTGTTGGTCTTTCCGTTGATGACGGTGATCGTGCCCGAGCCCTCGTTGGCGACGTAGACCAGGTTCCTGGTCGGGTCGACCGCGATGTCACCGGGCTGCTTGCCCGAGTCGGCGATGGTGGCGGTGACCTTCCCGGTTGCGCCGTTGATGACCGACACGGTGCCGACGCCACTCTCGTAGATCGTGTCGGTCTTCGGGTTGACCCCGACCCCGTAGCCGCCGTTGGGCACTTGGATGAACGTGTACGTCGGTACGGCTGAGGTCGGAGTTGCGGTAGCCACCAGGCCGACCGCGGGCAGGATCGACAACGCGGCAACACAAACGATGGTGCGACGTGCCCGGTGGCCTCGAGCAGTTCGCCGGTCCGGTCCGCCGGTCACCGTGGCCGGTGCTGACATCAGATCCCCTCCATTGCCTCCGAGCGGGGCGAATGCTCGCACAGCGGGCCGCGCCGCGGCAATTCGCCGGTGCCGCCGCGGGCGGTGCTCAGCGCGGCCCCGGATGGCGAGGATTCAGCGCTAGCAGGCGAGGTCGTGGTCGACCGTACCGGTGATCCATTGCGCGAGCAGCGCGCGCCCGCCGGTGATCGAATGCGGCCGGCAGTTCTGCCGGGCGTGATGCCGGCTGTTCGCCCCGCCGCCCCACACCGCGGTACGCGACATCCGAGCGCCGCCGGTGATCTGCAGCCACCAGCTGGTCTCGGTGTAGATCCCGGCCGAGACGTGCGACCGGGTCCGCAGGTAGTGCAGGGCGCCCTGGATGTCGGCCAGGTTGGCCGCGATGCCGGCCCGGCCGGTGCCCCACGTGTTGTCGGGCTCGACGTCGAGCCACCACCGGCCCTGGCCGGTGCTGCCCACTGCCTTGACGTACTGCAGCGCCGTGGTCGCGGTCTTCACGCCGTAGTCGTAGGCGCAGCCGAGGTCGTACTTGGGCTTACGGTGGCAGGTCCGCGGACCGCCATCGCCCCAGTGCGAGCTCCGGTGGCCGGGGTCGGCGAGGTTGATGTAGTACTGCGGCCGGTAGGTCAGGGTCTTGGCCCAGGCGTACTCGGCCGCCAGGCAGGTCGAGGGGTGGAAGGGCTTTCCGGCGGTCGCGCCCACGACGGCGAAGGAGCCGCCAGTCGGCAGCGTGGTCGAGCAGGAGGAGTCGCCGACGTCGTAGCCCACCGCACCGGAGCTCGGGAAGGCGCGCTGATGCAGGGTGGCGGCGTGCGGGGTGCTGAGCGCGGTCACAACGGCCAGGGCGAGGGCATACGCAAAACGGCCAAACGGGGGCAACATGGTGGCATCCAGCGTATCGGGCCGGTCGGTCGGCCCCGGCCCGCCGTTCCGCGGCCGGTACGGGTCCGGAATAGTCTCCGGCGGTGGCGCTCGTCAGCGTGATCGTGATCGGGTACAACGACGCCACCCATCTGCCCACCGCGGTCCGTTCGGTCATGCGCCAGACCCTTCGCGACATCGAGATCATCGTGGTCGACGACGCCTCGACCGACGAGACGCCGGCCGTGACGGCGCTGCTCGCCGCCGCTGACCCGCGGATCACGGTGCTTCGGCGCGAAGCCAACAGCGGCGGCTGCAGCGCCCCGCGCAACGACGGCATGGCGGTCGCGACCGGCCGGTACCTGATGTTCTGCGACAGCGACGACGTTCTCACCCGGCGCGCCTGCGAGAAGCTGTCCGGCGCGGCCGAGCGCGCCGATGCCGACCTGGCCTGCGGCGAGTTCGTCCGGCGCCACCACGATCCGACCCGCTACATCCCCGCCTACCGCGACTTCTATCGCAGCGCGACCGTCCTCGACGGGATCCTCGATCGGCCCGCGCAGCTGCACGACACGCCACCGTGGAACAAGCTCTACCGGCGCTCGTTCGTGGAGGAGGCCGGGCTGACCTTTCCGGCCGGTCTGCTCTATGAGGACCTGCTCTTCGTCACGGAGGCCTACTGCCGGGCCGGTCGGATCGCGATCGTGCCGGACCTGGTCTACGTCTGGAACGTCCGGCGCTCGGCTGGCGCACTGTCCATCACCAACCGCCGTGACCTCAGGCGCTGGCACGACCGGATCGAAGTCAACCGCCGGATCGACGCCTACCTCGACGACTCGGGTGCGCCAGCCGCCCTGCGCGCGGCGAAGGACGCCCGTTTCCTGGCCCTCGACCTGATGGTCTTCCTGCGCGAGCTGCGCGAGGCCGCACCGGCGGATCGCGGCGAGCTGATGGAGACCGCGCGCGACTACTGCGCCGGAATCGCGATTCCCGATCGCTCAGCAGGCAACGACGACATCCCGCTCGGTTGCCGGATCGGCGCGTTCATGATCGGCCAGGGCGACGTTGAGCGCGCACTCGCCGCCGCCGACCTGGCCGTCACCGAGTCGGCGTCGAGCGACCTGGTGGCCACCGACGCTCGACTGCGCTGGACCGCCGCGTACGCCGACAACCCCCGGGCGGACGCGGTCTTGGATGTGACCGACCAGGGCTGGCAACAGCTTGGGTGGGCGAAGCGCCCCTATCTCGCGGTCGTGTCGCGCGCCACGGTCGACGGCACTCTGCTGCGGCTCGAGGGGCAGGTGCACGACCTGCTCGACGGCCTGGCCGGCGTCGAGCCGCGTGGCACGGTCAGGGTGACGACCAGGGTCGGCGACCCGGTCTGGTCCGGACCAGTGACTGTCGATGCCGCCGAAGGCGGCGTTCGTTTTGCCGGCGATGTCGAGCTGGCCGGCGTGGGGCGACGGTTGTTGCGCCCGACCGCGGGATACGAGCTCCGCCTCGGCCTCGAGCTCCGCCGGGGGCAGGAGATCGCTCGCCGGCCGCTGACCGCACGCGACGCCGTGCTGCCGGACAAGCCGATCGCCTTGCCCACGCCGTTCCGATGGCTGGTCGGCGACCGAGCGACCTTGGTCGAGTCGAACGGGCGGCTGGTGCTGCGGCTCGACCCGCCGCCGACCTACAAGCGGGCGATCGGTGCCGCATCCTGGCTCCGCTACACCGCGGGTCACGGCCGGTCGGTGTAGGCACCGCGAGATGGCGATTCTCAAGGGCTTGACGGTCGCGCTGATCCTCTGCGGCCTCGGCGTGTTTGCCGGCGGAGCCTGGCGATTGCATGAGCAGTCGAGCGGCGCCAAGGTGGTCGTGACCGTCACCGACTGTCACCACGTCGACGGCCTGCACGGCGGATCGACCGTCTGCAGCGGCAGCTGGGTCGCCGGTGGCAGCCTGCTCGGCAACGGTCACGTCGTGCTAGGCACCGTCGACGGTGTCGACAGAGGCGACATCGGCAAGACCGTCAACGCGCGTGCGACCGGTGACACCGCCTACACCTCGTCTAAATCGACACCGATCGCGTTGTTCTGCGTCGGCCTCGGCTTGCTTGCCGTTGCAGGATGGTTCGCCTGGTCGATCGTCAAACAGCGCAAACCACTCAATCAATAGGACTCATCCGCGCGCGATGCACTAGTTGTCGCCCAGCGTTTGCCGGACCTTCAGATAGAGGGCGCCATTACGTGGGTATGCCGTTCTTAGGCTGCACACGCGCTTTGAGTTGATCGAAACCGTTGCACGAGTGACGTTCGGCCGAGCTCAGGGGTGTCTTGATGAGAAGACGGCAGACTCGTAGCACCGCAGTTTTCCGTTATCTCGCAACGATTCTTCTCGCCATCGCGACCGTCGCGACCGGCGCCAGCACGACACACGCCGCAAGTGCCCTCGCATTGTGCGGCAACGCCGGCAGTGCGCCAGCGATCAAGCACGTCGTCGTGATGTATCTGGAGAACGAAAGTTACGACCAGGTGATGGGTAGCGCTTCGGCGCCGTACATGAACAACACATTGACGTCACGTTGCGGCGTGGCAACCGAGATGTACGCCGCAACCCACACCAGCGCCGCGAACTACCTGGCCGCAACAGCCGGGCAGTATCCGGCCAAGAGCCCACCTGGGTGCGGCTCGGTTGCAACCTGCAGCAGCTCCGCACCGAGCCTGTTCAGTCAGTCGGCCGCCGCCGGTGTTGGTTGGCGCAACTTCGTAGAAGGCGCAACGTCCAAGTGCGAACAGACCACGATCACAGGCATCACCAAGATCGGCCATGATCCCTGGTTGTTCTACCCCAACGTCGACTGCGCTGACGACGTCGTGCCGGTCGGCTCGCTGACAACGCCCGACAGCGGAGCATTCTGGTCCGCCCTCGACGCCAACTCCTTGCCCGGCTTCACGTGGCTCTCCCCGACACAGGATCACGTCGGCGAAGGCGGGTCGCCGCTCCGCACGCAGGACACCTTCCTCAGCCAGTTCCTGCCGAAGTTCGTCGCCTCGGCGTCGTATCAGGCCGGCACCACCGCGCTGATCATCACCGATGACGAGGGCTCCGGCGCCGACTCGACCACCGGGGAGAACTGCACCAACCAAACCGCCGACCTTGCGGGCAAGCAGGAGAGCTGCCATGTGCCGTTGTGGGTGGTGTACCCCTACAACCACGGCGGCAACGTCGCGACCTTCCTCGATGCCTACTCCATCACCAAGGGGGTCGAAGACCTCCTCGGGCTGTCGCACCTCGCGCACGCCGCGGATGCCGGCACGAACAGCCTGGCCGGTCACTTCGGGCTGTCGACGCCGAACCAGGACTCGACCGTCCCGAGCTCGCTCTGCGGCTCGATGGCCGGTCAGACGCCGCACATCTCCAAGGTGCTCTGGATCGTGATGGAGAACCGCTCCTACGGCACCACGACCAACCAAATCCCGGGCGACCCGAGCGCGTCGTACATCGACAAGTCGCTGCTGTCACAGTGCGGCAGCACCAGCGACTACCACGCCGTCACACACCCGAGCTATCCCAACTACCTGGCCATGACCAGCGGCAGCACTCAGGGCGCGACGGGTGACTCGCTCGGCTACTACGCCGCGCCGAGCATCTTCTCGGAGGCCGACCCGAACTGGCGCAGCTACGAGGAATACATGCCGGCCAACTGCGACCACACTCCCCAGACCGGCACCGAGCCGCCGAGCCAGTACTACCTGGGCCGGCACAACCCGGCGGCGTCGTACTCGGCGATGCCGATCGGGGCGCCGAGTGCCGGAGACTGTGGGACCCACGACGTACCGCTGGGTACGACGACATCCGGTCCGCTCGTCGCCGCGGTCACGGGCGGCACGCTGCCGGGGTTCTCGTTTGTTACGCCCGGCCCCTGTGACGACATGCACGAGCTGCCGCCCAGCGACGCGTCGTGCCCGGATCTCGTCGCCGGGGGCGACGCGTGGCTGGCGAAGTGGATCCCGATTCTGACCGGGGGCCCCGACTACAGGAACGGGAACCTGCTGATCGATGTCACCTGGGACGAGGGCCGCGGCGGCTCGAACGGCGAGAGCTGCACGTCCTCGTCGGCCACCGACTGCGTCGTGCCGAACATCGTGATTTCGCCGTACACCACCCACGTCGTGTCCGGCGCCCACTTCTCCCACTACTCGTTGCTGAAGACGGCCGAGGAACTGCTCCGCCTTCCGCTGCTGGGTCATGCGGCCGACGCGGATACAGCTGACCTGTGCGGACCATTCGGCATCTGCTCGACGTCGGTCTCTTCGCCGGCGCCGCCCTTGTCACCTATCGCGTTCTCCGGCGCGAGCGGAACGACCGTCGACTCCGCGTCGCCGAGTGTGACCATCCCGACCACGGCCGATGCCGGCGATGAGCTGCTGCTCACCGCCTCTGCCGTCGGCACTGCTCCGATCGCCACGCCTGCGGGTTGGACCCCGGTCGGCACGGTACGCAATCCGGTCATGACAACGATGGTGTGGAGCAAGGTCGCGTCGACGACGGACCCGGGGTCAACGGTCAGCGTTCAATTCCCCGCCACGATCAAGGGCAGTCTTCAGGTCGTGGCGTATTCGGGCGTCAGCCCGACGGTCGCGCCCGGTCTGGCCGGTGCAGGCGCACATCAGACCGAAAGCGCAGTCGCCACTCCGAGCGTCGGCATGGCCGCCGCGGGCGACGTCGTGGTTTCGTACTGGGCGGTGAAGTCCTCGGACGTCACCGCGTGGGCCGGCTCGCCTGCCGCGACAGTTCGGAGCTCCGAGATCGGCACCGGCGGCGGCCGGATCAGCACGCTGCTCGCCGACTCCGCGCCGTCCAGTTCGGCGGGCTCGAGCGGCGGGCTGACCGCCACCGCGAACGACCTGTTCACGGCGGAAACGACGCTCAGCGTCGTGCTCACGCCCTGAAGACGTCGTCTCAGGAGCTCATCGCCGAGAAGATGTCGTTACAGATCTGACCCTCCTCGGTCGCGTACTTCAACGCTTCCGCCTTGGACACGTCGAAGAACGGCGCGCTGCCGGTGTAGGCGATCGAGGTCTGATCGACATTGAGGCTCGGGCTGACGCTGATCGAGATGCTTCCCTTGTGCGCGACCAGGAACGGCACGGTGTGACCCGGGACCGGCTGGGTCCACTGTGCGAGGTCACCCACCCCGGACAGATGGGCACCGGTTGCCGGCGAAACGGCACCTCCGCCGTACAGCGACTTGTCCGCGTCATTGGGGAAGATATCGACGGTGATCCCGCCGCCACCCCAGTTGCACTCGCCGGGGTAGGAGGCCAGCGCCGGTGCCGATGCCGTGGCCTTGAACAGCTTCTGGACGTCGGCCGGAGGGACCGCCGCGCACACCTTGCTGACATCGAGCGGACCGCCGGAGCCGATGATTCCCTGAAGCGGATCGGTCGATGCCGCTGGCGACCCTCCGGCCGGTGATCCGCCGCCGGTCGCAGCAGCGGGCGACGCAATACTTTGCAAGCCCGAGATCGAGCCGCTCGAGCTCGAACAGCCAGTCAGGGCCGCAACGGCACCGAGCGCCACACCGGTGGTGAGATACGCGATTCGCTTGCTGGGCATGGTTCTTCCCCTGGTCTTGCCGGGCCGCCTTGGAGCACCGAACTTGTGCCGGCAGTCTGTGGCGGCCCGGTCGCAAACCAGTCGCAGATGTTCCGCTGGTCGGCAGCCGATCCGCGATCGAGCCAGGGACTCCGAACGAGATACTGGGGCGCCGCACGACGGATGAGAGAGGGGTGTCGCCGTCAGCACTCCCTGGCCCGAAACGGCCCCGCTCACCGGTCTTGTGGTCATCGAGCTGGCGACGTTCGTCGCCGGCCCTTCGGCCGGACTGGCGCTGGCGCAGCTCGGGGCCACCGTCGTGCGAATCGACCCACTCGGCGGGGCGGTCGACGTCAACCGGTGGCCGCTCGCGCCGAACGGCCGCAGTCTGTACTGGTCGGCGCTCAACCGCGGCAAGCTCTCGATCACCCTCGACCTGCACAGCGAGCAGGGCCGCGAGGTTGCGCTCCGGCTGATCTGCGCGCCCGGCACGGACCGCGGCGTGCTCGTTGACAACGCGGTCGCCGCGGACTGGCTGTCGTGGGAGACACTGAGCCGCCGCCGCCCGGACTTGATCCATGTCCACATCGAGGGCACCCGCGATGGGCGGCCGGCGGTCGACTACACCGTCAATGCCGAGACCGGAGTCCCGTTCGTCACCGGGCCGGAGGCGCAGATCGGGCCGGTCAACCACGTGCTGCCGGCCTGGGACCTGCTGACCGGGATGACGGTGACCACTGCATTGCTCGCCGCGTTGCATCGCCGCGACCGAAGTGGTGCGGGTGCTCGGATCGACATCGCGCTCGCCGATGTCGCGCTCGCCGGCGTCGCGAACCTCGGCTGGTTCTCGGAGGTCGCGGCGAGCGGTCAGGACCGCGACCGGCAGGGCAACGCGATCTACGGCAGTTACGGTCGCGACTTCGCGACCGCAGACGGCCGGTACGTGATGGTCGTCGCGCTGACACCGTCGCAATGGCGGGCGCTGATCGGCGTCACCGGCAGTGGCGCGGCGATCGCGACGCTCGAGGCCGAGCACGACGTCGATCTGATCCGCGATGAGTCGGCGCGATATCGGCTCCGGGCCGAGATCTCGACCATCCTCGAGCCGTGGTTCGGCGCACACGACCTCGCCGCGATCACCGGCGCGTTGACCGAGGCGCGGGTGTTGTGGGGACCGTTCCGCTCACTGGCCGAGACCGCCGAAGCGATGCCGGCGCCTCTTCAGCAGATCGACCAACCCGGAATCGGCCCGGTCATCTCGGCGACCTCAGCGATGCGGTGGCGCGACTCCGACCCGCCGGTGCGCGCCGCCTCGGATCTCGGTGCGGACGCGATAACGGTTCTGACCGAGCTCGCCGGGTTCGACCCGGCCGAGATCGAACGGCTCGTCGACGACGGCGTGATCGGGGCAGGCGCGTGGGGTGGGTAGCGCTCGTCGCCACCCACCCCACGCCTTACCAGCGGTCAGCCGCAGGCTTCGCAGCTAGCTTGCGGAGGCCGCCTTGAACTTGCGGATCGTGACGGTGCCGCTGTGCGACTTGGCGTACGCCGAGTCGCCGGCGAAGACGACGCGGTACTGCACGGTCGTGGCGCCCTGAACGAAGGCAAACGACGCGGTGCCGTCAGCCGCCGTGGTGCCCGTCAGTCCGGTGTCGACCCACTTCGTCGCGCCCTTGGCGTGCTGCTCGAGGTCGACGGTCTCGCCCGCGAGACCAGCCTTCCTCGCACGCAGCTTGGCCACGACGGTGGCCTTGAACTTGTCGTTCTTGGTGACCCGCTCCTGCGTTGCCTTGAGCGTGAGATGGGTGTGCACCAGCTTGGTGGGCTTGGCGTTGGTATGCGTGGCGCCCGCGGCCGGGCCGGCGACTGCCGCCAGGCTGAGCGCGGCCGTGCCGAGGAAGGTTCCTGCCTGGGAGATCCGGTTCATGGTGATCTTCTCCTTGCCGAGTCGCGGGTAATACCGGTTGGTGGTGGACTCGCTGCGTAATCGCCCGCAACCCGCAGAGCGTTACAGTCCGGGCGGCTACGGATCGGTTTTCTTGACCAACCGTGCATCTGAGCCGATGGGATGCCGTGCAACCCGAACAGTTTCCGGACGTCCTTCGACTGGCGCGAGCCGGTGACGAGGCGGCGTTCACACAGCTGTTCCGCCATACCCGGCCGGTCGTGCTCCGCTACCTCGCGTCCTTCGCCAGCGCCGACCTGATCGACGATGTCGCGAGTGACACCTGGGTGTCGATCATCAAGTCCATGCGCACCTTCCGCGATGACGACCTCGGCAGCTTTCACGCGTGGGTGCTCACGATGGCGCGCCGGCGATGGGTCGACGAGGTACGCCGACGAGCGCGCCGACCCGAGGTGCTCGACCGGCCGTTGACCGATATCGACGGCCCGTCGGGGTCCGACGTCGAGGCCGAGGCTGCGGAGCATTCGGGCACCGACGCCGCGATGGCGCTGATCCGGCAGCTCCCCACCGACCAGGCGGAGATCGTGACATTGCGGGCGATCGCCGGACTCAGCGTCGAGCAGGTGGCTCGGATCGTCGGCAAGAAGCCCGGCACCGTGCGGGTCCTGTCCCATCGCGGGCTTCGTACGCTCGCCCGGATCCTCGGCGACGGTGTAACGGAAATCCCGCTTGGTTCGGTAGAGGAGTGACATGACTGACGAACCGCGCGACCGCGAGCTGTCCGACGAAGAGTGCGAGCAACTCTTCGCGGCGACCTCGCATGTCGGCGGACCGGTCGAGGACCTGCTCACTACGCTCCGGGCTTCGGACGACGGTCCGGCCCGCGGCGAACAGGAAGCGCTCCGGTACTTCCGGGCCCACCAGGCAACGCGGCGATCCCCGTTCGGCCGGCTTGTCGGTCGACTCTCAGGCTGGGCCGCCGCAGCGAGCATTGCCGGCGGCATCGTGGTTGCCGGCGGGGTCGCGGTCGCGGCGACCGGTCACACGCCGCATGCGGTCAGGACGGTCGTCGACGACATCTTCTACCCGCACCCCTCGCACCACACTTCCGCGACGCCGGCGCCGCGACCGGCGACGACCCCCACGCCGGGCGCCCCTTCATCCGGGCCGAAGCCCAACCCGGCCGTGACCCCGACCTCCAGCGCCACCGCGCCGGTCGGCGTCACCAGCGGGAGCCACCGCCCAGGATCCTCGGCAGCCCCGACTCAACCGGCGCAGCCGACGCCCTCGAACCACCCGACTCATCCGGTCAAGAGTCCGCACCCGACCAAGAGTCCGCACCCGACCAAGAGCCCGCACCCGACCAAGAGCCCGCACCCGACCAAGAGCCCGCACCCGACCAAGAGCCCGCACCCGACCAAGAGCCCGCACCCGACCAAGAAGCCGCACCCGACGAAGAAGCCGCACCCGACGCAAGCAACCGCACCCGACGCAGCAACCGCATCCGACGCACTCCCCCAACCCGCACGGTCACTGAGACCTGAGACGCTGCGCTCCAAAGAGGCCGAAATTCGGCCACGGGTCAGTTCGTCGAGGCGGCGCGGGCCGCACCCACAATCGATTGCTGCAGGCGCCGCGCGGCGTCGAGATGGTCAGCGGTCCAGATCACTCGGACGGCTACCGCGGTCGAGCGGCCGTCGTCGGTCCGCAGGTCGCGACGCACCGCGTCGACCAGGCGACCGTTGGCGGCGCGATCGTGGCGGAGCGGCGCTGGTGGCTCGCGCGTCCTGAGCAGGCTGTTCGCGAAGTCGGCGTACCACCCGCGGACGATGGCACTGTTGGTCAGCAGCTCCTCGCGCGCGGCGGCGCGGTCTCCTCCTCGCTCATGGTCACTTTCCCAGAGATCCACGATCGCGTCGGCCGCAAGCCGCAGGGCCGCAACGCCCGTGACCAGGCTGGTGATCTCGGCCAGCGACACGTGCTTAGGCCCGTTCTCGGCGAGATAGCTGCGGAAGGTGTCGTCGAGGCGTCGCGACGACGCCGCGGCCAGGACGGCTTCCGTAGTGGGCTCGACCGACGGGGCGCGCCCGGCGTCACAGCGGTTCGCGCCGTAGATCACCGCGTTGTGAAGGTACGTCGCACTGTCGGCGTACGCCTCAGCGAGCGCGGTGCGTAGCGTCGCCACCGCTCCACGCGGCCAGAACAGCATCCCAACCGCAACGCTGACCGCACACCCCAGCGCGACGTCCTCGACCCGGAGCAACCCCACCCGCCACCCGACCGGTTGGACGATGTTGTAGAGGATCACCAAGGTCAAGGTGAACGCGGCTTGTCCGGCGGCGAACGACACCAGCGCCGGAGCGATGCCGGCGAGCAGGACCACGATCGGTAGCAGGATCCACAGCAATGTGGGATCGGTGCCGATGAGCTTGAGCAGGATCGCACCGAGCACGAAGCCGGCAGACGTGCCGAGGACGCCGCGCAGCGCGTTCTGCCCGGTGTTGAGCGCGTTGGACCGAAGTACGGACAAGGTGCCGAGCACGACCCAGAACGAGTGCTGCACACCGGTCAGGTCCGCGATGAGGACGGCGCTCGCCAGAGCCGCGGCCCCGCGCACGCTGTTGTGCAACCAGACCGAGTGCAGCTCGAGATGTGCGCCGGCTCGCTCCCGGGCGGCGGAGAGCGGGCCAGCCACTCCGTCCGGCTGCTGACCGAGCAGTCGCTGCCACCACCCACGGCGTTCCGCCGTGACGGTTCGATCCACGTTGAGCCCGACCAGCGCGACCGCGAAGCTCAGCTCCTGGGCGCGGAAGCTCGGGTCCAGCGAGGTCACGAACTCGACCACTTGGTCGTCATCCATACCGCCAGCGGCCATGGCCGGTGCGCGAACCACCGGCAGCTCGAAGGTCGCGTCGACCTCCATCGCCTCGAGCGCCCCATGCAAGGTGGCCAGTGCCTCGCGCAACGACTCCGGCGACTGCTCCGGACGTTGCAACAGGTCGGCGCACTGCGCGAGCACCGTCGCGGCAGCCTGCTTGACCGCGATGCTCGGCCGATCCGGAGACACCGGTCCCGACACCGGATGCTCGTACGCCAGCACGACATCCAGCCAGTTCAGTTCGTCGACCAACCGCACGATCGTTCGTGCTGCGGTCCCCAACCCGGTGGGTCGGTACGGCGTCTCGAGGAAGGTCTTGTGCAAGGCGGCGACCGCGTTCCTCGCCCCCTCGACCGCGAGCTCATGCCCGGCGGCAGACTCCCCCACGCCGCCGCCGACGTGGAACGCGATATCGGAACGGAGCCGTTCGGACAGCGCGCGGCAGGCATCGGCGGCCGCCGTTCGCAACGGGTCCGGCGTACGCGCCGGCCACAGCAGCGCCATCGCAAGCAGCGCGGCGCCGCAGGCCAGCCCCCACCCTTCGAGCCGGTACGGGATCGCCGATGGCGCCGCGGCGAGCGAGACGGGAAGGATGAAGGCCAGCAGCAGCGCGGTGGTTGCGCTCGCGAGAACCGAGCTGACGACGCCCGCGAACAGTACGCCGAACCCGACCACCGCCATCGTCACGACCGCCAGCCAGGTCGTCCGCGACACCAGGGTGCCTAGACACACCAGGGCGGCGGCGGTGACCGAGAGCGCGACCTGCGCCTCCAGCCGCTCGCGGAGCGACCCGCCGAAGTTGACCAGCAGGACCATTGCGAAGCTGCCGAAGGCGGCGAAGGTCGCGACGGTCGGATCACCGATGACCTTGTCGCCGACCGCGAACATCCCGGGCATCACGATCGCCGCCCGCGCAGCCCGGCGTACCGCTCCGAGCCCCTGGTAGCGGCGGAGCGCGGCCATCACCGCCCGAACCATGCACGCATCTTCGCCTACTGGTCACCAGCGGGTGGCGAGCGGCAATACTGTCGGCGTGAGCTCCGCCGGCCAGGATCGTCCGGTCGGGCCGACCGATGCTTCGGTCGTGCCCCGCTATGCCGGCCTGTCGACGTTCGCCCGGCTGCCGCGCCTCGAGGACGTCGCGGCCGCTGTTGACGTCGCGGTGGTCGGCATCCCCTTCGACAGCGGAGTCAGCTATCGCCCTGGCGCGCGGTTCGGGCCGTCGCATATCCGGCAGAGCTCGCGCCTGCTCCGCCCCTACAACCCGGCCCTCGGCGTTTCGCCGTTCGGCGCCCAGCAGGTGGTCGACGCCGGCGACATCGCGGTCAACCCGTTCGACATCTCCGAGGCGATCTCCCAGATCGAAGCCGGCGCCGCCGAGCTGGTATCGAGCGGTGCCCGGCTCCTTACCCTCGGCGGCGACCACACGATCGCGCTGCCGTTGCTACGGGTGATGCATGCGACGCACGGGCCGATCGCCGTACTGCACTTCGACGCCCATCTCGACACCTGGGACACCTACTTCGGCGAGCCGTTCACCCACGGGACGCCGTTCCGGCGGGCGTCCGAGGAAGGGCTGCTCGACCGCGACCACTGCCTGCACATCGGCATCCGCGGCCCGCTCTACCAACCCAGCGACCTACCCGAGTCAGCTGACCTCGGCTTCGCCACCATCCACTGCACGGAGCTGGATGCGCTCGGGGTGAACGGCACGATCGAGCGGATGCGCGAACGGCTCGGCGATCGACCGGTGTACGTCTCGGTCGACATCGACGTCCTCGACCCCGCCCACGCACCCGGCACCGGCACGCCCGAAGCCGGCGGAATGACCTCGCGCGAGCTGCTCGGCGTCCTCAGAGGCCTGACCGGCGCGCAGCTCGTCTCCGCCGACATCGTCGAGGTATCTCCTGCCTACGACCACGCCGAGATCACCGGGATCGCCGCATCCCACGCGGGCTATGAACTGCTATCCGTGATGGCCGGGAGCTGACCCGAGCCGCCACTGATCTTGATCGGCGCAACCCCTTCCCAACACCGCACCAATAGTGCAAAGTGCAGCGATGACAATCACCCAGCAGGACCAGCCCCGGATTAGTGGCGTCGAGGTTCGGTCGATCGACTACGTGCCCTTGAACGAACGGCACGGCAAGCTCTGGCACCTCGGACCGCTGTGGTTCATGTCAAACGCACAGATCGCCACCCTCGCAGTGGGCCTGATCAGCTTCTACGACGGCGGCAACCTGACCTGGTCACTGATCTCGATTCTGCTCGGCACCTTGCTGGGGACGCTGTTCATGGCGTTCCACTCGGCCCAGGGTCCGCAACTCGGGCTGCCGCAGATGATCCAGTCGCGGCCACAGTTCGGCTACGTGGGCGCCCTACTGGTGTGGTTGTTCGCCTACGTCCAGTACTTCGGCTTCAACATCTTCAACACGATCCTGGCCGGAGACGCCATGCATGTGACCGCGCACGGCGCGGTGAAGCTATGGGTCGTCATCGCCACCGTGGTGGCTTTCGTCATCGCCCTCGTCGGCTACGACCTGATCCACCGGGCCGAGCAGGTGCTGACCTTCCTGATGCTGGCGATCTTCGGCATTTTCACGATTGCGGTCTTCACCCTGCACTATCCGGCCGGGTCGTTCACCTTCAGTGGCTTCAAGTGGACGCCGTTCCTCGCGCAGTTCGGTGTGGTTGCGGGCTACCAGATCAGCTGGGCGATCTACGTCTCGGACTACTCCCGCTACCTGCCGCCCAGCGTGACGGTGCGCAAGACGTTCTACTGGACCTATTGGGGCTCTGCACTCGGTGGTGCCTGGCTGATGGTCGTCGGGGCGCTCCTCGCCGGTTGGGCGGGTGCCGACTTCAGCGGCACCGCGATCCCGGAGCTCAACACGGTCGGTGACAAGGTGTTCGACGGATTCGGCGCAATCGTGCTGATCCTCGCCGCGATCGGCCTGGTGTCGGTCACCGCACTGAACATGTACGGCGGATCCCTGACGCTGATCAGCGCGATCGACTCGTTCAAGCGGGTCACGCCAACGATCACCGTGCGCATCATCACGATCGGCTTCACGGCCGCACTTTCGCTGATCGGTGCCTTGGCCTCGACCAGCCACTTCCTCAGCCACTTCGAGGACTTCCTGCTGCTCGTGCTGTATTTCTTCATCCCCTGGACGGCGGTCAACCTGGTCGACTACTACGTGGTGAGACGCGGCCATTACGCGATCGCTGAGATCTTCAACCCGAACGGGATGTACGGCCGTTGGGGCTGGCGAGGTATTAGCGCCTACATGGTCGGTTTCGCTTGCATGGTGCCGTTCTTCTCGATCGGGACGGCCTACGTCGGCTTCGTCTCCCACAAGTTGCACGGTGCTGACATCTCGCTGTTCATCGGGCTACCGATCTCAGCGGTCCTCTACTACGTTTTCGCCCGGTCGATCGACGTCGAGGCCGAGACGCGGATCGCCGTCGCCGAGCAGGCGAGCCTCGAGGAGGCCGTGGCGCACCACGCTGCCCTACTACCGCACGAGCGCATGGAGCCGTGATTGACGCCTGGCAGACCGCAGCCGCGATCCGCGAAGGGTCGACCAGCGCGGTGGCCGCGGTTTCCGACGCGCTGGAGCGGATCTCCCAGGTAGACCCGGGCATCGGCGCGTTCACGGTCGTCACCGGGGAGGCCGCGCTGGCTCGAGCCGCCGAGGTGGACCGCGGCGAGCGAACCGGCTCGCTGGCCGGCGTACCGATCTCGGTCAAGGACCACATCTGGGTGGCCGGCCTGCCCGCCACCAACGGCTCGCGAGCACTCGGCGACTTCATCGCGCCGTCCGACTGCGCCTGCGTCGGACGGCTGCTCGACGCCGGCGCGGTCATCGTCGGCAAGACCAACAACCCGGAGTTCTGCTACCGCGGCACCACTGCCAACGAGCTGTACGGCGTGACCCGCAATCCCGCCGACCCGACGCGGACCAGTGGCGGGTCGAGCGGCGGCGCCGCAGCCTCGGTGGCCGGTGGCATGGTCCCGCTGGCACTCGGTACCGATGGCGGTGGCTCGATCCGGATCCCGTCCGCGTTCTGCGGCACTTATGGCTTGAAGCCGAGCTTCGGCCTGGTCCCGAAGATGCCCGGATTCCGCGGCTGGCCGACGATTTCGGTGACCGGTCCGATCGCCGGCTCGGTCCGCGACCTCGCTCTGGCGCTGTCCGTCATGGCCGGACCGTCGGCAGATGACTGGCTGAGCTACCCCGCGCCGCCGGCCAATTATCTCGCCGCGGTCACTTCGCCCGGCTGGGACGGGCTCCGAGTCGCGGTCTCCGAAGACCTCGGGTACGCAGCGGTCGACCCCGATGTGCGCGCGTCGTTCCGAGCGACGATCGACGCGATCAGCGACGCCGGTGCACACCTCAGCGTCGCGCATCCTGAGGTGGTCGATCCGCTCGCGCTGTGGGACTCGATCGCGATGCCGGAGGGCTACGCCTCCGAGGGGCCGCTGGTTGAGGCGAATCCGGCGCTGGTCGGCGCCGACGCCGCCGCGATCGCCATGGCCGGCGCGTCGTACTCAGCCCGGCAGTATCTCGACTCGCAACACGAGCGAGCCCTGTACGCCACGATGTGGGACGCCTTCTTCGACAACTTCGACGTGCTGCTGACACCCACGATGCCGGTCACCGCGTTCGAGGTCGGCCGGCTAGCGCCGGCCACCATCGACGGCCAACCGGTGCCCGAGTCGTTCGACGCGTGGTGCGCACTTGCGCTGCCGGCCAACCTCGCCGGCCTGCCCGCCGCATCCATCCCGATCGGCACTGGGCGCGACGGCCTGCCGGTGGGCCTCCAACTGATCGGACGGCGTTGGGCAGACGCGACCGTCCTGCGGGCCGCCGCAGCCGCCGACCCGATCCGGTGACGAGCACCACGGTTCGGCGCTGGACCTCGGCTACAGCGCGGTGTTGATGATGTCGGCGATCACGTGGAACGGTGCGACCACATCGTCGGCCAACCCATAGCTCTCGGCGAGCTCGGCAGGATCGCGATATTGCACCATCACGTCCTCGCCGGCCTGGCGAACCAGGATTCGGAGCGGGAGCTCGATCGCGATCTCGGGCTGCTGGAGCATGACCGGCGTACCGGCCTTCGGGTTGCCGAAGACCAGCACCATCGTCGGCGGCATGTCGAGGCCGACCGCGCTCGCATTGGCGGCGTGGTCGATCCGGGCGAAGACCGGGACCAGGCGCCGGGCCAGCTCGGCTTCCAGTCGCTGGACCGTGTCCGCGTAGTCGTGGTTGCTGATGTGCGTGACCAGCAGTTCCTCGGCATCTAGTGATGTCACGATGTCATTGTCTCCAAGCGCTCCGCGCGGTCCGCGACCGCCGTCCGGTAAGCGCGGCCGCGCCGCGACAACCGGTAGCCGACCGGCTGGCTCAACGTGAGACCGAGCGCCTTGAGCTTGCGGATGTCGAGCTTGAAGACGGCCGTCTCTAGCCCGACCGACGCAGCAAGGTCGGGTGCTCGTACGTCGGGTTGCTCCGCGATCATTCCCAACGCGCGGCTCGTCCATGGGCCGTGCGAGCTGGCCGCATCCAGCCGGGCCAGCCGTTTGTCGATCTCGGCGACCTCGGCCGCGCTCAGCACCGCCACAGCAGCAAGGACATCGCGCGGGTCGGGCGAGTCGAGCCGGTGCAGCCGGATTCGGTAGACCGGCAGATCGTCGGCTCCGCGAAGATCGCGCACCACTGCCTCGACGGAGAGGTAGCCGGCCCGTTTGGCGTCCCGGAGAGTGATGGCCGAGGGCGCAACCACATCGACCGTGTCGACCGCGATCATGTCGACCCCGGTCCGGTAGTGACCACCGGCGACGACCTGGGGCCGCTTCCACCGGCGGAAGATCACCGTGATCGACCCGTCGTGGATCCCGACCTTCAGCCGCTGTTCGAACAACACCCGACCACACTGGCATGCACGCCACTGGCCCGACCAGCCCGATCTCGCTCGGCCCGCAAAGGCTGAAACGCTCTTCAGGTTTGCCTCAGCTACGACATGCTGTAGTGATCGGCGAGGAGGCGCCATGACCAACCGCGCAGTGGCAACCGCACGAGCGTTGCGGGTGCCGGAGATCACGATCTACTTCTGGGTCATCAAGGCGTTGTCGACCGCGATGGGCGAGGCCACCTCGGACTACCTGGTCCACCGGATCGACCCTAAGGTCGCCGTGCTGATCGGGTTCGCCGGCTTCGTCGCTGCGCTCGCGGTGCAACTGTCGATGCGGCGCTACCTGGCCTGGACCTACTGGTTCGCGGTCGTGATGGTCGGCGTGTTCGGCACGATGGCCGCCGACGTTCTCCACGTCGGCTTCGGGGTCCCCTACATCGCCTCATCGGCGCTCTACGCCGTCGCACTCGCCGCCGTGTTCGTCACCTGGCAGCACACCGAGGGCACGCTGTCGATCCACAGCGTCGACACCTTCCGCCGGGAGGCGTTCTACTGGGCGACCGTGGTGGCGACCTTCGCCCTCGGCACAGCGGTGGGTGACCTGACCGCGACCACGCTGCACCTCGGCTACTTCTCCTCCGCGCTGCTGTTCGCCGGTTTGATCATCATCCCGGCGGTCGCCTTCTGGGGGTTCGGCGCCAACCCGATCCTGACCTTCTGGACCGCCTACGTGCTGACCCGGCCGCTTGGCGCATCGGTTGCGGACTGGCTCGGCAAGTCGACCAAGGTTGGCGGGCGAGGCTGGGGCGACGGTCACGTCAGCCTGGTCACGACCGGCCTGATCGTTGTGCTGGTCGCGTTTCTGGCGATCACCCGGCGCGACCTGCAGGGTGTGCCGGCCAAGAAGTCGACCGAGGACCGGGTGTTCGCCGCGGGGCTGCACTAGCACCAGCGAGTCAGCTGGCCACCCTGGCCTTGAAGACGTTCCGGTAGCCCTGCGGTGTGGTCTTGACGCTCCGCTTGAAGTGCTTGCGCAGGTTGTCCGAGCTCACGAATCCGCTCTTCCAGGCCACCACGTCGATGGTCAGGTCAGAGGTCTCGAGCAGTCGCTGCGCATGTTGCACCCGCTGCCGCAGCAACCACTGGTACGGCGTCGTCCCGGTGCTGGCGAGGAACTGCCGCGCGAACGTCCGTGGGCTCATCGCAGCGCGGCCCGCCAGGTCCTCGATCGTGACCGGCTCGGCCAGGTGCTGCTGCAACCAGTCGACGGTCTCGGCGAACAGGTTCGTGCTGGCTACCTTCGGCATCGGTGTCTCGATGTATTGCGCCTGGCCGCCGTCGCGGTGCGGCGGCACGACCAACTGGCGCGCGAGCTGGGTGGCGACCTCGCTGCCGTAGTCCTGTCGTACGACATGCAGCAGCAGATCGATCCCCGCGGCCGAGCCCGCCGAGGTCATCAGATCGCCCTCATCGACGTACAAGACGTCGGGGTCGACGTTGACCCGCGGAAATGCCCGCGCTAAGGCATCGCACTCGGTCCAGTGCGTCGTGGCCCGCCGGCCGTCGAGCAAGCCGGCCGCGGCAAGCACGAAGGCGCCGGTGCACAGCGAGACGATCCGCCGGCCGCGGGCATGCGCCCGCCGCAGCGCCGCGAGAACCTCCTCGGGCACCTCGGCTGCGCGCTCGGTCGGAGGTACGACGATCGTCTCGGCCCGGCGGAGCCGGTCGAGCCCGTACGGCACCTGCAACGAGTATCCGCCATCGACCGTGACCGGGCCCGGCACGGCCGCACACATCGACAGCCGGTACCACGGAACACCGAACAGCTCGGACTGGTCGACGCCGAAGACCTCGCACGCCACCCCGAGGTCGAACATCTGCACGCCGTCATAGACCAGGAGGGCCACCTCGCGCGGCCGAGGGTTGGCAGTTTTGTCGCGCATAAGGACAATAATGCCACACCTGCCTCGTCGCCGTCACCGGGAGAATCGGGCCATGACGACGACACAGTCCCGCTTCCCGGCCATCGACGTCGGCGCACCCGCGCAGGTGCTCGTCATCGACACGCGGGGCGGCGCCGGCTATGTGATCCGGCCGGTCACTCGGCTGACCCGGCTGCTGAGCCGGTTGCGCGGCGCATCGCTCGACCGTCGGCTCGCTGCCGGTCACGAGCCCGAGACCAGCCGGCTGCTGGCCACCCGCGCCCAGCTGCTGATGGCATCGACGTCGCGGCAGCGCCTGGCCGACGACTGGCGCGAGCTGATCAGCCGGGCGCAGCGGCCGCCTTCGGGCACCGGCCGTCAGGTGCCACTGCAGCGCGGCCGAATCGTTGCCGCAGAACGAGACATCCGGCAACTCGCCGGCGTCCTGTCCGCACCGCTCGCACCCGCGGCCCGCGGGGTCGCCATGGCCGGCCTGCTATTGACCGACGGAACCGGCCCGCTCTACAACGGGCGTGCCGGGGCCGACCTCGGTGCAACAGTGCGCGCGATTGCGAAGGCGGCCACCGTCGCCGGCTGACGTGGCGAACCGTGCGGTCGCGAACGAGCGACTACCAGCCCACCGGGACCGGCATCGCCCAGGAGTCGCCCTCCACCGGCCAGACCGCAGTCGGCATCGCCACCCAGGAGCGACGGATCCGCCTGCCGTCAACGGCGTCGTGCACCGACAAGCGCCACGCCTCGTCCGGCCACAGCAGGTCCAGGGTGCCCCAGTCGCTGTCGTACGCCGCGGTGTAAACCGTCCCCCACGGCGTCGTCGCGGGATCGCGCCACACCGGCGGGTGCAGGAAGGTCTGGACGAGACCGGCGGCGGTCAGCTGCGGGTCGGCGATGGCAACACCGAGCGCTTCCTCGCGCTCGACGGTCGCGCACATCGCGGCGTGCTCCGGCCACTCGGTCGGGCCCTGCCGGTTGCCCGCAGTGAGCGCCGGCGTTACGACGGCCGGCCGATCCGGTGCCACCGCAACGATCGCACCGTGCCCGAGCCGGTCGATCAGGCCGACGTTGTACGCCATGCTGACCGGCAGTCGAGCCAGCAGCTCGATCGCCTCCGCCACTGAACGAGCCACCTCGAGGACGTAGCGCACGACCAGGCCGATCCCGAATCCCGGCCCGACCACGCGGCGTCCGCCGAACGCGATCGCCACCGCGAGACCGTGCTCGTTGATGCCATCGACCGCACCCCAGAGGCAGTCGCTCATCGCCAGCACGCGCGGGCCGTGCCACACCGACGCGAGCACGGTCGTATCGCACTGCTGGAGCGGGAAGTCGTAGTTGCGGACCAGCACGTTGGGTCCGCCCGGCCAGACGCCGAGCGAACAAGCCGTCGCGAGCGGCGGCGGGCACCAGTGGCTGAGGAAGCGCGCCTCGATGTCGCCGCCACCGACCGCCTCAACCAACGCGTCGTAAGTACCGGCCAGCTCGGGCATGTGCCATCGCAACTGCTCGGCACACTCGGCGTACGACGGTCGGGCCGCTTCGCCTTCGGAAAGGAACCAGGCCCGGTACGACGGCCACGCGGCGGCGAACATGCCGGGGAGCCAGCCGTCGACGCTCGATCCGGCGTCGACGGCGCGGAAGGTGACGTCGACCTCGACGAACGCAGCCGGGCTCGGGGTCACCCAAGAAACGTCGGCAGTCGCTTACCGCGTCTTGATCCGCCGCAACGGTCGGCAGCCGGTGCCGAAAGGCCCGAAAGTCAGAGCGACAGGGCGTTGGCGACCGCGTCGAACGCATCGAGCGCGGCAAAGAGCAGACCGGGGTCCTGCGGCGTCGGCCAGCTCGACAGCTTCGCCGCGACGACCTCAGCCCGGCGGTTGACGTAGATCATCTGGCCGTGGATCCCCAGGCAGATCACGACATCCGGGTCGGCCGACGGCGACCAGAACTGGTTGCGATACATCCCGCCGGTCATCAAGGTCTCGGTCGGGCTGGCCGCGAACGCCGCGCGCGAGTCCGGGCCGCCGGCGAACGTGTCGGCGACCCACGCCGGTGACACCACGTGGGCCCCGGTGAGCGAGGTGCCCTCCGCCAGGATCATCGCCCCGAATCGCACCAGGTCGCGCAGCGCCGCGCTCATCCCGCCGTCAAACATGCCGACGCCGATCGAGTCGATCGCGATGTTGGCGTCGTACTCGGCGCCGATCCGGCCCCACAGCAGCTCGGACATCAGGTCCGGCATCCGCATCCCGCTGGCGGCCTCGCAGATCCAGCCGAGGACGTCGCTCTCGCACGACCGATACTCGAACGGCCCGCCGTGCGGGCCCTTCTGCGCCAACGTGAGCAGGTAGTCGTACATCGTCGTCGGCACGCCCGGCGTCCGGCGCGGGGCCCAGCCGATCGCCTCCTCGAGCACCCGCACATGTGCGTCCGGATCGAGATAGTCCTCGGAGAAGTCGATGCCGGAGCGCATGTCGAGCAGGTGCCGAACCGTCGCACCGGCGTACCCGGAGGCTGCGAGCGCCGGAACGTACGCGGTCAACTCCGCCTCGGGGTCGATCGCGCCGCTGTCGACCATGGAGCCGGCCACGCAACCGACCATCGACTTGGTGACCGACATCAGCAGATGCGGGGTGCCGACGTCCAGGCTGCCGAAGTATTCCTCAGCGAGCACGTGACCGCGGTGCAACAACATCCAGCCGTCGGTCATCGACGAGGCGATGACATCGCCGACCGTGCGCTGGCTCTGGCCGGCCTCAGGTCCGCGGCTCCACGGCACGACGATCTCGCTGATCGCCGACGCCGCCAACGGCAGCAGCGCGACCGGTCCAACGCCGCGCGAGATCGATGCGGTCGGCAGGAAGTCGGCGATGTGCTGGAACGACCAGTGCAGGTTAGGGGCGAGTTGCCAGTTGTCCAGGGCCACGCCGCTCGGCACCCGGGATGGATCGCCCCCGATCACCTGACCCTCCTCGTCCCGGACTACCGCGCAGACCGCGCCTGCACCCGACTGTGGTCGCGCGCCGTACCGTGCCCGAGACTCGCACACCGGCCAGGCGATGGCCGGCAACGGGTCGGTCGGTCAGACCGACTTCACCCCGACGTGCTTCTTGACCTCAGCCGGGTCGGCCAGCGCAGTTCCCGAGTACTCGGCCCGGATCGAGTCGATCAGGTGCCGGGCCCGGATCGTCAGCGCGGTGGCGCCGGACGCAGTCTCGACCTGTAGTCGACCTTTAGTGACAAGAACGCCGAGGTCAGCGCCTTTCCAGCGGTAGTCCCCCGGGCCGTAGATCCGGAGGTAGAACGCCTCCGACTCGTTCTGCAGCTGGTGCCAGTCGAGCCCGGCCCGCCGGAAGACCAGCGCACCACTGCCGTCCAGGGCGTACTGCCCGGTGCGGGCGGTCGTGTCGATCAGCTGGACGCCGGGCGAGGTCTCCTTGATGATCATCTGGCTCCACACGTCTTCGCCGGCGAGGGCCTGCCAACGCTTGTTGATCTCGTCGACGTCGAGGTCGAAGTCGATGTCCATGAACTCCAACAGGTGGAACAGGAACAGCGGCACATCCGCATACGCCCCCGCGGTCACGTTGGTGATCGCGGATGCACCGCTGATCCGCGGGTTCAACTCGCCGAGATAGACCTCGTCGGTGTCGGTGTCGACCAGGACGTCGACTTCGAAGAAGCCGCGGTAGCCCTCTGCCGCCAAGCGCTTGCCGAGTCGGCGAACCAGCTTGGTCGCCTTCTTGCGCAGCTGGCCAGACAACACGTCGGCGAACATCTCGTTGCCGCACCAACCACCGCGATAAGGAGTGAGCTTCGTGTAGCCGGTGAGCTCCGACATGAACGGCCCGACCACCGTCCCGCACCGGGTGAGCACCGCCTCGACCGCGACCGGGCGGTTGTTGATCCGCTTCATGACCTTGACGTCCTGACCGACGATCTCCTTCTGGTGTTTCTTCCAGTCGGTCTCCGAGCTGACAAAGAAGGTGGTCTTGCCGGAGTCGCCGTACGGCGTCTGGACCACCAGGTCCTCGCCGAGCCCGGCCTTCGCGGCCGCCTTGCACAGGCCTTCCCAGTCGTCGACCTTGGTGAGAGTGTTCGGCACGCTCAGCGCGCCCGCCTCGTTGCCGAGCCGGGTCGTGACGAGCTTCGAGTCCAGATGCTCCCGCAGCGCGGCCGGCGGCAGGATCAGGTCGTAGCCGAGTTCGGCGCAGATCGCCTCGGTCTCCTCGTTGAAGAACACCATCGCGACCTTCGGCCGAACACCCGGCCGCAGCCCGCGGCCCATGAATGCCCGTACCTCGGGGTTGTTCAGCAGCCAGTTGTTGATCTCCTCGCCACTGCCGAACTCGGTGTACGGCTTGTGTTTCGGCGTGAACATCCGCGGGTGCGCGCCGTCCCAGCCGTCGTAGTAGGCCACGAACCACAAGTCGCGCACCCATCGGTCGAGACCGAGCAGGTTGAAGGGGGTCGCGCCGACGAAATAGATCGGGACGTCGTTGGTCCGGAAGAAGTGCCGCACCTCGGAGATGTTGCGCAGAGTCCGGCGCTTGCGCGCCGTCGACGAGCCGCCCGGTGCGAAGGCCGCATCAGTGGCAACCGCCGGCGCCGCCGTCGCCGCCGTCGGCCCCACTCGCTTCCTCGAGCCCATCGTTCCTCCCGTCCGGTGCACCTGCAGGCACGGCCCACGGCGTACCTCCGGACCGCGCGGGCGCGGTCCGACCGACTGATCATGACGTGCCAACGCCTGCGCGCAAAGGGGTGTCACCCGCTGACACCGCGACACGTCCGGTCGGGTGACGCTCATTGACGACCTCTACCTGCGGTGGTAGACCGACCCCGGTCGACCTCGCCGATCGACCCACCGCAACCTCCAGGGAAGACAGCCGATCCCGCGCTCCCTCGCCCACGCTGCACGAGCCGGTTGCCGAAGACCTCGCCGGGCGCGGCGCCATTGGTGCGCACTGAACATGTCCGCACTCACCCCTAGGCACATCCTTCTCGGGCACGGAGGACGAACGATGACGGACAGCTCGCTCTACACGATCACGCACCGCAACATCCCGGAGACGCCGGTCGAGGGCAAGCCGCTCGGCCGCCACGTGCACCACGACTCCCGGTCGCTGGCCTACCTGGTCAAGGCCGACGGAACCGTCGCAACCGCGCGCTGGGACCGCAAGATCCCGGTGCTCGACCAGAAATCAGTCGGCGCTTGCACGGGAAATGCAGCGACCGGTGCGCTCGGCACCGAACCAGGCTTCGACAGCCTGACCGACATGATCGCCAAAGGGCTGAAGCTCGACGAGACCGAAGCGCTCAGCCTCTACAGCGCCGCCGAGACGATCGACGGCGATGGCCCGTACCCGCCGAACGACCACGGCTCCTCCGGCCTGTCAGTTGCCAAGGCAGCGACGAAGGCCGGCCTGATCTCCGGCTACACCCACATCACCTCGATTGCGGCAGCACAGACCGCGATCCAGACCGGGCCGTTCATCATCGGCTCTGACTGGTACACCTCGTTCGACACCCCGGACGCCAAGGGTCTGGTCGCCATCGCCAAGGGCGCAACCGTGCGCGGTGGGCACGAGTACGAGTGCATCGGGTACGACGCGACCGCCGACTTGTGGGAGTTGGTCAACTCGTGGGGAACGAGCTACGGCGTCGAAGGCCACTTCTTCTACTCGACCGCGACGTTCGAGGCATTGCTGGCCACCCAAGGCGACGCAACCGTGCTCCAACCGCTCGCGGTGCCGGCGCCCACTCCTACCCCGACTCCGCCCCCGGCCACGAACTCGATCGTGATCGACGACCCGACCATCGTTGCTCGGATCGAGGAGCTCGCCACCAAGGCCGGGCTCTCACCGCACGACTACATCGCCCAGCGGCTGGACGCGCTCTGGCACATCAACGCCTGAGCGCGGCGACGACGCCTGGCGCCGCTCACGCCTCCCGGGCGGCCGGGACGGCGCGCTCGAGCAGCGAGATGTTCGCCAGCGAACGGTCGATCGACACGCCGGCCGGCTCCTCCATGACGGTCACCAGTTCGGCGCCTGCGTCGTCCTCGTCGACGCCCTCGATCAGCGCCTTGCGAACGTCCTGCAGGGCGTCGGACACCGGCTCGTCCGGCCGGCCCCGGCGGTGATGGAGCCAGCGATAGGACATCGTGAGGTCGGTTCGACGTACGAGCTCCTGGTCGTACTTCTCGATGCTGATGTCCCAGCACGCCGCGGAGCACTTCCCGTCGCGGTCGACGGGAACCCAGATCTCGACCCCGTCCGGCTCGAACCGCACCGCCCGCTCGGTCCGCGACCAGGGCGCACCGCACGCCCCGCAAGGGTGCGGATGGTCCAAGGCCGTACGCGTGCGCTCTCCCATGAAGGATTCCTCGGCGGCCGGCGACCGAACCCCAAGGGTGCCAAGGGCCGCTATGGGCTTACGCCAATCGGCGGCCAACACTTAGTCGTCGGACTCGCCGAGGGCACCCCGACGACCAAGCCGGACCACGCCCTCGACGTGCAGCGCGATCCACCAGCAGCAGGCGGCGAGCGGGAGCTCGCCGACGACCGCGAGCACGATCGCCTCGGTCCGCGCCGACGCCGTCGCGGCGGTCATGATGTCGAACCAGGCATCGACCAGCAGAAGAACGGCACAGCCGACCGCCGGCAGCTCGACCCGCGGATCGCCCTTTCGCGCGAACACCGCGACGCACCCGAGGGCGACTACCTCGAGCACGTCGACCCCCACCCAGGCTGCTCGGTAGTTGTCCGCGGTCGCATGCGTGGGAAGGGACAGACCCAGCCAGATGCTCCAGGTCAGCAACCCGATCGCGGCCAAGCCGAAGAACGGCACGACCCAGCGCGCCGTGACCGGGAACCGCACCGGTGTCGATTGCCTCGGTTTCGCCGCCATGACGACATCTTGCTCTTCACCCCGCCGCGGCGGGAGCCCTCGCCGTTGTTCAGGCGGCGCCGCGTGCTCCGGGCCGATCGTCCAGCCGCATCCGCGCGCGCTGCTCGGTGAGATCGATCAGGTCATCGTGGAGTCCAACCGCCTGCAGTTCCCAGCGGACCTGTGAAAGGCAACGGATCACCACGGCCGGCGGAACCCGTCCGTCGTACTCCAGGACCAAGCGGCTGACGAGGTCGAGCGTGTCGTCACGAAGTTGGGTCTGCTGCGCAACGCTCATTGCTCACACTCCTCGGTGGGCTCCGCTCACCAAGTTTCAGATCGGGACCTGCTGGACGGGTAGGGCCGAAGGTCCCCACTGCGCATAGTCAGCCGGGCCCTGACCAGCTTTGATCAGGCTCGCGCGGTGAGGTCGATGACCTCCGCGGTCGGGCGGCGCGGGGTGGTCGCCGTGGCCTCGGCGTAGCCGAACCGAAGGAGGAGCTGCGGATAACCGGCGGTGGCAAGTTCGCGCCGCAACTCGGCCCGCAGGTTGGGAACCTCGGTGATCCGACTGTGAATGGAAGCAAACGACCACTCCGCCGCGGCGGCGAGCAAGACCGCCTCGAGCGCTTGGCCGGCCTGGAGCCAGTCGGGGGCAAGGTCACCCTCGGTGACAAGGGCCGCGATCGCGGTCGGTGGCTGCTGCTCGGGCTCGGCGCGGCCGAAGTCGCGACCCAGGTCGAAGTCGCGACCGGCAAGGTCGCCCTGGCCTGCCGCCGGCGGGCCAGAACTGTAGGAGCGCGCGGGTACGCCGTCGCGCCGGGCGCTGCTCGGTTCCGGGGTCCACTGCGCCATCTCGGCCTGCGCCTCGGGATCACTCGCGCGCAACGCTTCAGCGGTCCGGGCCAGGTCCAGGATCCGGCGAGTCGGGCCGGGGTCGCGGACGTACTCGAGAACTGCACCCTCTGACTCCGCCGCCTCTTGCAGTCGTACGGCGAGCGCCGGGCTCATCGGGCGATCGCTGAACCGGGTCCGGTGGGTGTGCCGCCGCGGCAACGCGGTGAACCAGCGCTTCTCGGCGGGCTCGATCGGAGTCCCGTCCACAACGTCGACGGTCGCGAGCAGGTGTGGGTCCTTTCGGTCGGGAAAGATCTGAACCCGGCCCTGCAGCCCGAGATGCCGCAAAGCGAGCCGGAGGTTGAACAGCGCCGCCCCGCAACTGATCACAAGTTCGCGGCCGACCGGGTCACTGACCACCAGGCCACGACCAAGATCGGCGATCAACGAGAAGGTTTTGCCGTCCCACTGGAACCGCCATGGCTGGGTGTTGCAGACCGATGGTGCTCGGGTCGCCTGACTGACCACCCAGTTGACCTGCGACTCGCTGAGGTCGGAATGACTGATCTTCGATGGCATGACGCACTCCTCTCCGGTGGCCGCGTCGCCGATCGGGCAACGCCCGGGATGTGCGAACCGCCGCGAACCCGCTGAGGTCAGGACGGCTCCTACCTTGAGCATTGACGCCGGCCGGTCCTGGCGACAGTGGCGAACGGCCCGACATCAAGGGACGAAGGCCCTCAGAACCGATCCCGGCAACCCGTATTGTTCTGGCGTGGATGACGTTGCCGACCCCCGGTCGAGCCGGCCGTGAAACTCACGATTCTCGGCTGCGCCGGCACCTTTCCGGCCGCCGACTCGGGTTGCTCGTCGTACCTGATCGAGCAGGACGGGTTCCGCCTGCTGCTCGACGTCGGCAACGGATCGACCGGCACGCTGGACAAGACCTGCGGGCTGCTCGGCCCGGATGCGGTGGTCGTCTCGCATCTGCACGGCGACCACTACCTGGACCTCATCACCTACGCGTATGCGCGGCGATACCACCCCGACGGGGCCGCACCGCGGCTCCCGATCTACGGCCCGAGCGGCATCAAGGACGCGGTCCATCGCGCCTACCCGCGCAACGCCGAAGAACTGCTCGGCTCGGTCTACGGCTTCCACCCGGTGGGGGTCGACAGCACGGTGCGCATCGGGCCGTTCGAGGTCGACCTTCGCCGGGTCAACCATCCGGTCGAGACCTACGGCATGCGAGTCAGCGCCGGCGGCCGCACCCTCGCCTACAGCGCGGACACCGCCCCTTGCGACGCGCTGGTCGATCTCGCCCGCGACGTCGACCTGTTCTTGTGCGAGGCGTCATACCTCGACGGCGAGGACAACCCGCCGGACATCCACCTGACCGGCCGGGAGGCCGGCGAGCACGCGACCCGGGCCGGCGCATCCCGGTTGATGCTCACCCACCTGGTGTCGTGGAACGACGAGTCCCGGACGCTGGCCGAGGCGACCGCCGCCTATACCGGCGAGATCCAGGTGGCGCGGCGATGCGACACCCTGGAGGTCTGAGCCCAACGGCGACATTGCCCGGCGGCACCAGAAGGGCTATACACAGTTACTACTCGTGAGGTGGTGGACGATGCTCTTGATCTCCCGTAGGCGGGCCACGTTCGGAATCTTCACCGTGGTCGTCCTGGTGGCCGCGCTGGCGATCAGCGCCTTGCTCCCCGCGATCGGCCACGCGGCCGCACCGGCCCGGAAGAAGCCGGTAACGTTCGGCGCACTGCTGACAAGGCAATCTCAGCCGTCGAACGCGTTCGGCGGCCAGCCCTGTGAGCCCAAGACGGTCAAGTGCACCCGCGTCATGACTGAGGCCTACCGGCGCCCTGACCCCGAGACCGACCAGCGAGCGCCGAAGAACGGCACGATCGGAAAGATCATGATCGTCGCCGGGGTGCCCGGCACGTTCCGACTACAGATCGTCAAGGCCAAGCTCGGATCGCAGCAGGCCAAGGTGGTCCGCAACGGCCCGGTGATCCACTACAAGGGTCAGGGCACCACCGAGGACAACGGCCCGCCGTACACGATCGAGTCGTTCAAGGTGAGCGTCCCGGTCGAAAAGGGCGACTACCTGGCGGTCCGCGCGACGAAGATCAGCTTCGAATACTGCAGCGGCGGTGGATTCAGCCAGTTGACCTTCGAGCCACCGCTGGTCGCCGGGGCGAAGTACCGCCACAGCAGCCACGTCGACGGCTGCCTGATGCTGCTCGAGGCGGTCTACAAGTAGGGCTGACGATCGCTCAGGGACTCGGCTGCAGTGGCGCCGATGGGCCCCAGGGCCGGCGCAGCCATGCCGCAGACCCGAGCTCGCCGAGGCGCTCGAGCGGCAGGAACGCCAGGATGCACAGGACGTGCGGCAGGAAGCTGATCGTGATCGTGGCCTCCGACAGCAAGTGGAACGTCAGCATCGCCGCGACGGCGATGTAGACGAACCGACCGCGGAGGAACAACACCACCGGCGACACCAGCTCGCCGCAGAGGATGCCCCATTGGGCGATGTGCAGGAGCCGTGGTGCGCGCAGCAACGGGGTGCCGAGGAAGGTGCCGCGACGCAGGATCGCCCACGTCAACACCGCGCCGTTCGCCCAGTCGAATCCGCCGTAGCGGAACTTCGCCCACGGCGCGAGCGCGTACGTCGCGACCACCGCGACCTGGATGCAGCGCAGCGCCCAGCCGACCCGTTGCGAGGTCGTTCGGTCACCACGTCGGGCCGGACCCACGGTCGGCAACACCGCAAGCGCTACGACGAACGCGAACCGGTCGTGCGGCACGTATCCGAACGAGTCGCCCATGACGAGCCAGTCGAAGTAGAGCGCGAACGTGACCGCGCCGAGGATCCGGGCCGCGCGGCCGGTGGCGGCCGCGGTCGCGCAGCACAGCAGGCCGATCTGGACCGCGAGCGCGATCGTGTGCGTAGGCATTGGCAGGTGCAGGTAGCGCTCCACAGCGAGCGGGCGGTAGGCGCTGGTCGCGTCGACCCGCTCGGTGACCTTGGGCGCATAGAAGTAGACGTCGAACCACGCGAAGAGATAGATCACGACCCGCATCGCCGCGACCCGGCCCAGCGGCAACGGCGTGAACCACCAGTTCTCGACACTCGCGGCAGCCCGGCCAGCCCGGCCGGCCCGACCAGGTACGCCGACCCCTCCGGTGCCGGTCACCCGGCCCGCCAGCTGACCAGGGTGACCGAGGTCTGACCGTCGACCGCGCGGTCGTGCAGTTGCCAACGCTTCTGCACGATCCACATCGCGACGTACGGCGAGGCGGCCGGGTGGCGTCGATGGAAGGTCCGGGCGAGATCGCCCAGCCGGCCTGGGTCGGCCCGAAAAGCGTTGAGCTCCCCCTCGATGTCGCCCCGGGCGAGGCCGATGTCCGCTTGGGTCGGTGTCACCACCTGGCCATCGGCCGTCCTGGCCAGCAGCACGTTGGAGGTGATCACGCCGTCCGGCGAGTAGTAGCCGGCGTACATCCGGAACGGCCCGAACGGGAACATGTCGTCGGTGCCGGCGATCGTGCCGTACAGCAGGAGCAACACGGCGACGGCGGTCAGACCGAGGCGCACCGACCGGCCCCTAGACCCGATGTCCCCACCCGCCGGCGAGGTGCGCGGTGGGTGGTCGGCGGTCGCCGGGCGGTCGAGAACCACAGCGCAAACCTACGCCGCACGCACCCCATCCGAACCCGCTCGCGATGCATATGGACACGACCCCGGCAGATGGCCGGCGCGAGCGGGGGCTCGGCCGGATAGTCCACCTCGCACGGGCCACTGAGGAGGGACTGCCGCTGCGGTGACACAGTGATTGGTAATGAGCGATCACTCGGTCACCGCGACACCCGACGTCGATCCGAGTTCGTCGCTCGGCCCGCTGAGTCCGGCCGACCTCGATCTCATCGACGCGTACTGGCGGGCCGCGAACTACCTATCGGTCGGTCAGATCTACCTGATGGCGAACCCGTTGCTGGGTGAATCGCTGCAGCCCGAGCACATCAAGCCGCGCCTGCTCGGTCACTGGGGAACGACGCCAGGACTCAACCTGGTCTACGCGCACCTGAATCGGGAGATCCGCCTGCGCGGGCTCAACATGATGTACGTCATCGGTCCTGGCCACGGCGGCCCGGGCATCGTGGCGAACGCCTACCTCGAGGGCACCTACACCGAGGTCTACCCGCACGTCAGCCGCGATGCCGACGGGCTGCTCCAGCTGTTCCGCCAGTTCTCCTTCCCCGGCGGGATCCCGAGCCATGTCGCGCCGGAGACACCGGGTTCGATCCACGAGGGCGGCGAGCTCGGATACTCGCTCCTGCATGCCTACGGCGCGGTGTTCGACAACCCCGACTTGATCGTGGCCTGTGTGATCGGCGACGGCGAGGCCGAGACCGGGCCACTAGCGGCCAGCTGGCACTCCAACAAGTTCCTCAACCCCGAGCGCGACGGCACCGTGCTGCCGATCCTGCACCTGAACGGCTACAAGATCGCCAACCCCACCGTGCTGGCCCGAATCCCCGAAGCCGAGCTGCGCAAGTTGCTCGAGGGCTACGGGCACCGGCCGATCTTCGTCTCCGGCTCCGACCCCGCCGATGTCCACCAGCAGCTGGCGGCCGCGCTCGACGACGCGCTCAATAACATCGCGTCAATCCGGGAACGCGCCGCGAACGGGAATCTGGACCGGCCGACCTGGCCGATGATCGTGCTGCGCACCCCGAAGGGCTGGACCGGCCCCAAGGTGGTCGACGGCGTCAAGATCGAGGGGACGTTCCGGGCCCATCAGGTCCCGCTGAGCGAGGTGCGCACCAACCCGGAGCACCTTGTCCAGCTCGAGCAATGGCTGCGAAGCTACCGACCTGAGGAGCTGTTCGACTCCGCCGGGGCGGTGCGTCCGGAGATCACCGCGCACGCGCCGGTCGGGCCGGCCCGGATGAGTGCGAACCCGCATGCGAACGGCGGCATCCTGCTCGACGAGCTCATGCTCCCGGACTATCGCCGCTTCGCCGTCGAGGTGAGTCGGCCGGCCGCGGACCTCGCCGAGGCCACGCGGGTCGCGGGGCAATACCTTCGCGACGTCATCCGGCAGAACCCGCGGACCTTCAGGGTCATGGGACCGGATGAGACCGCTTCCAACCGGCTCGACGCCGTGTTCGAAGTGACCGATCGCGCCTGGGAGGCCGAAACGGTCGACGGCGACGACCACCTCTCCCCCGACGGCCGCGTGATGGAGGTGCTTTCGGAGCATCTGTGCCAGGGCTGGCTCGAGGGTTATCTGCTGACCGGCCGGCATGGCATCTTCAACTGCTACGAGGCCTTCATCCACATCATCGACTCGATGGTCAATCAGCACGCGAAGTGGCTCAAGACGACCCAGGACATCCCCTGGCGGCGACCGATCGCATCGTTGAACTACCTGCTCTCGAGCCTGGTCTGGCGACAGGATCACAACGGCTTCTCACATCAGGACCCCGGCTTCATCGACCACGTCGTCAACAAGAAGGCCGGCATCGTGCGGGTCTACCTTCCGCCGGACGCCAACACGTTGCTTGTCACCGTCGATCACTGCCTGCGAGGACAGAACCGGGTCAACGTCGTGATCGCCGGCAAGCAGCCCGCGTTGACCTACCTGTCGATCGACGAGGCCGAGGCCCACTGCAGCCGCGGCTTGGGCATCTGGGAGTGGGCCAGCAACGACGAAGGTGAGGTGCCCGACGTCGTCATGGCCTGTGCCGGCGATGTCCCGACCGCCGAAACTCTCGCCGCCGTCGCGATCCTTCGCGACCGGTTCCCGGAGTTGAAGGTCAGGGTCATCAACGTCGTCGACCTGATGCGGCTCCAACCCGAGAGCGAGCACCCACACGGCCTGCCGGACGCGCAGTTCGACGCGTTGTTCACGACGCACCAGCCGGTGCTGTTCGCCTACCACGGCTATCCATGGCTGATTCACCGCCTCACGTACCGCCGGGCGAACCACCACAACCTGCATGTCCGCGGCTACATCGAAGAAGGGACGACGACGACCCCGTTCGACATGGTGATGATGAACAACCTCGACCGCTACCACCTCGTCATCGACGTCATCGACCGTGTGCCGTCGCTCGGCGAACGTGCCGCCGGAGTGCGCCAGGACATGGTGGACGCGCGGCTGCACGCGCGTGCCTACACCCGCGAGTACGGCGAAGACAGCCCCGACATCTCGGGCTGGACCTGGCCCGGCTGATGCGTGTCCTGACCGTCAACGCCGGCTCAAGCTCCCTCAAAGTCGCCCTCGTCGCCGACGGGGTCGTCGAGGGAACGTTCGACGAGCTTCCCGCACCGGCGCCGGCGGTCGACGCGGTCGGTCATCGGATCGTGCACGGCGGGACCGAGTTCGTCGCACCGACCGTGATCGACGAGCAGGTCGAGCGCCGGCTGCGCGAGCTGACCGACCTCGCCCCGCTGCACCAGCCGAAGTCGCTGAGCGCGCTCGACGCCGCCCGCCGGTTGCTGCCCGACGTGCCGCACATCGGGTGCTTCGACACCGCCTTCCACGCCACGATGCCGGCCGAGGCCTACACGTACGCGTTGCCGAAGGAATGGCGCGAGCAATGGCCGATCCGGCGCTTCGGCTTCCACGGCCTGTCACACTCCTGGTCGGCCCACCGCACTCGACAGCTTCTCCCGCAAGCCCGGCGCGTGGTCGTCTGCCATCTGGGCGCCGGCGGCTCGGTCACGGCGGTGCTCGACGGCGAGTCGGTCGACACCACCATGGGCTTCACGCCGTTGGACGGGCTCGTCATGGCCACCCGGTGCGGATCGCTCGACCCGGGTCTGGTCACCTGGCTGGAGGAACACGCCGGGCTGAGCGCGCGCGAGGTCACCGACGCCCTCGAGCATCGCTCCGGACTGCTCGGGCTCAGCGGAAGCGCCGACATGGCCGAGATCCTGTCGCGACACGACCCCGAGGCACGCCTCGCGATCGAGGTCTACCTCCACCGCCTTGCGTCGGCGATCGCGGCAATGACGGCTTCACTCGGCGGAATCGACGTACTCGTGTTCACCGGAGGGGTGGGTGAACGGTCGGCGGAGATCCGGCGGCGCTGTTGCGAGCGGGTCGGCTACCTCGGCGTCGACCTCGACGCGGCGTTGAACGCCGATGCGCGGCCGGACTGCGCAATCGCGGCGGCCGACGCGACGTGTCAGATCTTGGTCATCGCTGCCCATGAAGAGCTGGAGATCGCGCGTCTCGTGGAGACGACCCTCCGCCCGCGGTGACGGCGACCACCTCAGCGTCGACCCACTCGCCAAGCTCACGCAGCGTGGCCTCGAGGTCGCGATTCGTGGTCAGCACCCGCGCCGTCGGCCATTCGGCGAACGCGTTGCGCATCTCCTCGCGGACGTCGACGCCGGCCTGCGAGAAGCCCAGTCGGCTCCCGGTCAGGCGCTGCAACGCCACCCGCTGGTCGACATCGCACCTGATTTCGACCGGCACGCTCCAGCACGCCCCGGCCACCGAGCGCGCCTGGCTACGACGCCCGGCGTCGCGCCAGGAGGCATCGAGAACCACGCTGTAGCCCTCGCGCAAGGCCGCCTCGGCCCGACCGAACAGCTCGCGATAGACCCGCTCGGTCACCTCGGTCGCGTAGATGCCGGTCTCCCACTTCGCGCCATCGCCGCTGCTGCCGGTGCCGGCCGCGAGCCCGTGCCGGATCTCGTCCGAGGACAGATGAACGGCGTCGCGGGTGGCCGCGAACGCCTCGCTGACCGTCGACTTGCCCGTGCCCGGAAGGCCACCGACGCAGATCATCGTCGGCATCGCCCGGCGCAGGTGCACCAGCGCCATCTGCACGAGCCGGGCGGATTCGGGGTCGGTGACGCCGATCTGCCGGGCACGGATGGCGTGGACCTTGGCGCGCACCAGGGCCCGATAGGCGACGTAGAACTCGAGCAGGGACTCCGGGTACTGCGTCGCGCTGAACTCCCGATAGTCCGAGAGCAGTGCTTCGGCGAGATCGGCCCGGTCGCGCTGCTCGAGGTCCATCGCGAGAAACGCGACGTCGGAGAGCACATCGGCGACCCGCAGCTGCGGATCGAACTCCACGCAGTCGATGATTCGCGGGCCGTCCGAGGTCAGGTAGACATGCTCGGACCGGAGATCGCCGTGACCCTCCCGCACCTGGCCGTCAAGGAGGCGGCCATCGAACAGCGGCTCGCGCCCGGCGAGGTATCGCGTCCCGAGCACCCGCAATGCCCGCCGGTCCTCGGCGTCGGACGTGGCGTCCCCGAGCAGGTCGATTTCGTCGCACTCCTCGAGCCAGCGGGCGTGAACGGCTTCCCACGATCCGGCCGAGTCGGGTCCGGAGTAGACGTCGCACTCGCTGTGGAACACGGCAATCCGCCGGGCCACCTCGCGGATCTCCGCGCGCAGCTGCGGGTCGCCCTGCGCCATCCGGACCCGAAGCTGATCGCGCTCCTGGAGCCGACGCATCACGACGACCGGCTCGCCAGGGCCGCCGTCGTACAGCCCGATGTGGACCACCCCGAGATACACATCCGGGCTCAGCCGGGCGTTGAGACGCACCTCCGAGTCACAGGCAGCTTCGCGGGCTTCGAGCGAGCTGTAGTCGAGAAAGGCGGTCCGGATCGGCTTCTTCATCTTCAACACCCGGTCACCGGCCATGAACACGGCGGAGGATTGCGTTTCTACGCAGGCCGCCCACGGAATCGGACGGTTGCTGACAGCCTCGGCGCGATCGTCCATCGGACTCTCCTGATCCACCCGAAGGCGCGCACCGACTGACGGCGCATCGCCTTGCGACGTCGATTCTTCTCGCCCTGGGCGACCGCGACTAGGGACCTTGGGCCTGGGGCGCGGTGACCTCTGACTCTTTAGTCAGGCCCGCGGTCGGCTCACACTCCGGGTGACATCCGAGCGAAGGAGGAGCCGTGCAGGCATCACCAGGAGACCGGCTTGTGGTCAAGTCCCCGGTCGTCGACGGCCCGGTTCGGGATGCGGAGGTCCTGGAGGTGCACGGCGCCGACGGCGCACCGCCGTACCTCGTCCGGTGGGCCGACACCGGTCACGAGGGCCTGCTCTTCCCCGGCAACGACACCGAGGTCCATCACCGCAGGGCGGCGAGGTAACGCATCGACCCGATGCGGCTGACGGGGTCGAAATACCCCGAGCACGGGACCAATTCCCCTATCACTGCGCCCGGCCGGCACGCACGATCAAGTCATGACCCGAATTCTGTGCCACCTCAGTGGCCGCCATGTATGAGGTCCGGATCCACGGGCGGGGCGGGCAAGGCGCGGTGACCGCCGCCGAGTTGCTCTCGGTCGCCGCTTTCGATGCCGGCAGCACCGCTCAGGCGTTCCCGAGCTTCGGATCCGAGCGAGCGGGCGCCCCGGTGGCGTCGTTCTGCCGGATTGACGACCGGCCGATCCGGTTGCGCGAGCCCGTCGTCACCCCGGATGCGGTCATCATCCTGGACTCGACCTTGCTCCACGCGGTCGACGTCTTCCAGGGACTCAAGCCGGGCGGCGTGGTGCTCATCAACTCCGCGCATCCGGTCGCCGAACTCGGCCTCACCGAGCTGACCGACGAAGGCCGGGCCGGCGTGGTCTGCGTGCCGGCAACCGAGATCGCCCTGCGGCACTTCGGCCGACCGCTGCCCAACGGCGTGATGCTCGGGGGCTTCGCGGCGCTGACCGGCGTGGTGCCGATCGCCGACATCGAGCGCGCACTGAAGGAACGATTCGCCGGCCCGATCGGCGAGAAGAACGCCGCCGCCGCGCGCGAAGCCTTCGACAGCGTGCAGACCCGCCATCAGGAGGCAGCCGGTGTTTGAGCAGCTCGAAGGGTCAGTGGCAGTAGCCAAAGCGGTCGCCCGCTGCCGCCCCGAAGTGGTCTGCGCATACCCGATCACCCCGCAGACCCACATCGTCGAGGGCTTGAGCCGGATGGTCTGGGACGGATCACTGTCTCCGTGCGAGTTCATCAACGTCGAGTCGGAGTTCGCTGCCCTGTCCGTGGCGATCGGCGCTTCGGCCACCGGTGCCCGTGCCTACACCGCAACGGCGAGCCAGGGCCTGCTCTATATGGCCGAGGCGCTCTACAACGCCGCCGGTCTTGGTCTGCCGATCGTCATGACAGTCGCCAACCGCGCCATCGGTGCCCCCATCAACATCTGGAACGACCACAGCGACAGCATGTCCCAGCGCGACTGCGGGTGGCTGCAACTGTTCGCCGAGGACAACCAGCAGGCAGTCGACTTGCATGTGCAGGCGTTCCGGATCGCCGAGGAGTTGTCCCTGCCGGTCATGGTCTGCATGGACGGCTTCGTTCTCACGCACGCCTTCGAGCAGGTCGAGTTGCCGACTGCTGAGCAGGTCGACGAGTTCCTGCCGGCCTACCAGCCACGGCAGGTGCTCGACCCGCAGGCGCCGGTGTCGATCGGTGCCATGGTCGGTCCGGAGGCATTCACCGAGGTCCGCTACCTCGCCCACGCTGCTCATCAGCGCGCGCTCAGCGTGATCCCCGAGGTCGGGTCGCGGTTCGAGTCGATCGTCGGGCGGGCCGGCGCATCCTTGGTCTCCCCGTATCTCAGCGCCGACTCCGACACCGTCGTGATCGCGCTCGGCTCAGTGCTCGGCACCCTCAAGGACACCGTCGACGGCCTGCGGGCCGATGGACATCGGGTCGGCGTCCTCGGGATCACGTCGTACCGCCCGTTCCCCGCGGCCGCCGTTCGCGACGCGATCGACGGGGCACGGCGAGTGGTGGTGGTGGAGCGCTCACTGGCCCCCGGTAGCGGCGAAACCGTCACCACCGATGTCCGCTCCGCGCTGGCCGGCACCGGCGTCGAGATCTCGACGGTGATCGCCGGGCTCGGCGGCCGGCCGATCACCCGTTCCTCGCTTCGCACGATGATCACCGCCGCCGAAGGCGACACGCTCGACCCCTTGACCTTCCTCGACCTCGACCGCGCCGCGATCGCTGCCGTACTCCCCTCGACACCCGCGCGCACCGGAGGCACCCGATGACCGCAACACCGGTGAAGTTCTACCAAGTCGGCAGCCACGCGGTCGGCAACCGACTGCTCCCGCTCGAACTGCAGTCCGTCCAGTCCGAGACCGACCGGGCCAACGCGATCACCTGCGGTCACCGGGCCTGCCGCGGCTGCGGCGAGGCGCTCGGCGCCCGCTACGCGCTGGACACCGCGTTGGAGGCGAGCGGCGGAAAGCTGGTCGTCGTCAACGCGACCGGCTGCCTCGAGGTCTTCACCACGCCTTACCCCGAGTCGGCCTGGCAGGTGCCGTGGCTGCACTCGTTGTTCGGCAATGCCGCCGCGGTCGCCACCGGGGTCGCGGCCGCGCTGCAGGCGCAGGGTCGCACCGATATCCGAGTCATTGCTCAGGGCGGCGACGGCGGCACGGTCGACATCGGCTTCGCCTGCCTGTCCGGCATGTTCGAGCGCAACGACGACGTGCTCTACATCTGCTACGACAACGAGGGCTACATGAACACGGGCGTCCAGCGCTCGGGCGCGACGCCTCCGGCCGCACGGACTGCGACGACCCCTGCCCTTGGTCCACACCCGGGCAACCGGTTCGGGCAGGGCAAGGATGTGCCGACGATCGCGATGGCGCACCGGCTGCCGTACGTCGCAACCGCGACCGTCGCCGACCTGCGCGACCTCGAGGCGAAGGTCCGGCGGGCGATGGAGTTTCGCGGGGCGCGCTATCTGCACGTCCTGGTGCCGTGCCCGCTCGGTTGGGAGACCGACTCGAACCAGACCATCCTGATCGCCCGGCTCGCGACCCAGACCGGGCTGTTCCCGGTGTTCGCGGCCGAGGACGGTGCGGTCGTCGAGGTCACGCCGCTCCGTCGACCCGTCCCGGTGACCGACTACCTGAAGCTGCAGGGCCGCTACGCGCACTTGTTCCGGCCGGAACCCAACGAAGAGGTCATCGGCCGGATCCAAGCCGACGCCGACCGCAACATCGCCCGTTACGGCCTCATCACCGAAGGCGGTGCGCGATGAGCGAGAAGCCCTTCGCAATCACGCTCGACATCGCGACCAGCAAAGCCAACCTCACTGGGACGTGGCGGACCGAGCGGCCGCTGTACGTCGACCTGATGCCGCCCTGCAACGACGCCTGCCCGGCCGGGGAGAACATCCAAGGCTGGCTCTACCACGCCGAATCGGCCGACTACGAGCAGGCCTGGCGGCAGATCATGGTCGACAACCCGTTGCCGGCGGTGATGGGGCGGATCTGCTATCACCCGTGCGAGACGGCGTGCAATCGTGCACAGGTCGACGAGGCGGTCGGGGTCCACTCGATCGAGCGCTTCCTCGGTGACCAGGCGATCGCCAACGGCTGGTCGATCACGGTCGACGCGGCGCCGACCGGCAAGCGGGTGCTCGTCGTCGGCTCCGGCCCGTGCGGTCTGTCGGCGGCGTACCAGCTACGGCGCTACGGCCACGACGTCACGATCATCGACGCCGAGCCCGAGCTCGGCGGAATGATGCGCTACGGAATCCCGCAATACCGCCTTCCTCGCAACGTTCTCGATGCCGAGATTGCCAGGCTGGTCGCGCTGGGGATCACGGTCCGGTCCGGCTCGCGGGTGGACGACCTCGACGCCACCATGCAGGCCGAGAACGCCGACGCCGTACTGCTCGCGGTCGGCGCGCAGGTGAGCAAGCATGCCGACATCCCCGCCGGCGACTCGGCTCGGATCGTCGACGCGATCGCGCTGCTGCACGACACCAACGCCGCTGCCGACCGGCCGAACATCGGACGCCGGGTCATCGTGTACGGCGGCGGCGACACCGCCATGGACGCGGCCCGCACCGCCAAGCGGCTGGGCGCCACCGACACCGTCATCGTCTACCGCCGTAACCGCGAGCAGATGCCGGCCCGTTCTGAGGACCTCGAGGCCGCGATCGCCGAAGGCGTGCGAGTCCAGTGGCTGTCCACGATCGCCGCGACCGACGGCGAACACGTCACGGTCGAGCGGATGCAGCTCGACGAGAGCGGCTTCCCGCAGCCGACCGGCGAGTTCGAGGAACTCGATGCCGACACGGTCGTGTTGGCGCTCGGACAGGACGTCGACCTTCGCCTTCTCGACCAGGTCACGGGCATCGAGGTCCGCGATGGCGCGGTGATGGTCGGCTCGGACCAGATGACCGGTCACACCGGGATCTTCGCCGGCGGCGACATGACCGCCGGACACCGAACTGCGACCACGGCAATCGGTCATGGCAAGCGAGCGGCCCGCAACATCGATGCCTGGCTGCGCAACGAGCAGTGGGCGGCGCCCACGCGACCTGCGCTCGCGACGAGTGACCGGCTCAACACCTGGTACTACTCCGATGCACCGCCGTCGGTGCAGGCACAGCTCGAGGCGGCCCGCCGGGCATCGACCTTCGACGAGATCGACGCCGGTCTCGACGAGTCCACTGCCTTGTTCGAAGCCCGGCGCTGCCTGTCATGCGGCAACTGTTTCGGTTGCGACAACTGCTACGGAGTTTGCCCCGACAACGCCGTCATCAAGCTCGGCAGCGGCTCGTACGCCTTCGACTTCGACCACTGCAAGGGATGCGGGCTGTGCGTCGCCGAGTGTCCCTGCGGCGCGATCGACATGGTGCCCGAGCAGACCTGACCCGACGGCCTGACATTGAGGTCCGACTGCCTGCTCCGCGTGGGCCTTTCGGCCCTGGCCCGGGATTAGTGATCGTGACCTACTTGAGGTGACGGCACGGATCGCGCAAGCCCGAGGTGAAGGAATGACTGAGAGCCCGGTTCCACTGTTGCGGCTAGAGGGCGTCGGAAAGTCCTTCGGTCCGGTGCGTGCCCTCGAGGACATCACTCTCGACGTTCCGGCCGGCGTCGTCACGGCGCTTACCGGCGACAACGGCGCGGGCAAGTCGGTGCTGATCAAGTGCATTGCCGGCATCTGGGCCCCCGACAGCGGCCAGATGTTCTGGGAGGGCAAGCCGGTCCACCTGCGCTCCCCGAAGGACGCGGCTACGCTCGGCATCGAGACCGTGTATCAGGACCTGGCGCTGTCCGACAACCTCGACATCGTCCAGAACCTCTTCCTCGGCCGCGAGCAGCTCCGCCATCACCTCCTGTTGGACGAAGACAAGATGGAGCGCTCGGCGGCCAACGCCCTTGATCGACTCTCAGTAACCTCAGTCCGCTCGATCCGGCAGCACGTCGGATCGCTCTCCGGCGGGCAGCGGCAGGCCGTTGCCGTCGCGAAGACCCTGATGTGGAACTCCCGGCTCGTGATTATGGACGAGCCGACCGCCGCGCTCGGCGTGACCCAGACCCGGATGGTCCTCGACCTGATCAAGCGGCTGGCTTCGCAAGGCATCGCCGTCATCGTCATCTCGCACAACCTCAACGACGTGTTCGAGGTCGCCGGCCGGATCGCGGTGCTTCAGCTCGGGCACCTGGTCGCGAGCGGCCCGGCCGCCGAGTTCGACCGGCAGAGCGTGGTCGAATACATGACCACCGGTACGACGAGTGGTCGCGTCGCGGACCGCTCACCCGCCATCGCCTGACCGCTCGCTGCTCGCGGATCGCAACGACCGGATCTCGGGACCGACTCGGCCGATCGCAGGACCTTTGCCCCTAGTCCCCCGACGGTTGTTGACACAGCCTGGACTTACATCGACTTCACGGAGGACACCATGAGCACCAGCATCGGCATCAACGGATTCGGCCGGATCGGCCGGAGCTTGCTGCGGATGGCCGATGAGACCGATCTCGAGATCGTCGCGATCAACGACCTGACCGACACGGCGACGCTGGCTCACCTCCTGCGCTACGACTCGACCTACGGGCGCTTCGGGCGCACGGTTGAGCACGACGACACCTCGATCAGCGTCGACGGGCGCCGCATCGTCGTCACCGCCGAGCGGGACCCGGCCAAGCTGGACTGGGGCACCCTCGGCGCCGACATCGTGATCGAGTCGACCGGCAAGTTCCGCAGCCGTGACGATGCCGCGCTGCACCTGAAGGCCGGTGCCAAGAAGGTGCTGATCTCCGCACCCGGCAAGGGCGTCGTCGACCTGACGGTCGTGATGGGAGTCAACGACGGCAACTACGACCCCGCGGTCCACGACATCATCTCGAACGCTTCCTGCACGACGAACTGCGTCGTACCGCTGGTGAAGGTCCTGCACGACTCGTTCGGGCTGGTCAAGGGCTTCATGACAACGATCCACGGCTACACCAACGATCAGGTCGTCCTCGACTCCCCGCACAAGGACCTGCACCGAGGCCGGACGGCCGGCGTCAACATCATCCCGACATCGACGGGCGCGGCTCGAACGAGTGGCCTGGTGATCGAGGACATGGTCGGCCGGCTCGATGGCATCGCAGTCCGGGTGCCGGTTGACGACGGCTCGCTCACGGATCTCACCTCGATCGTCTCGCGCGAGACGACCGTCGACGAGGTCAACGAGGCCTTCCGGGCCGCGGCCGAGGGACCGCTGGCCGGGATCCTGCGCTACAACACCGATCCGATCGTCTCGCGCGACATCATCGGTGATCCGGCGTCGTGCGTGTACGACGCCCCGCTGACCCAGGTCAACGGCGAGCTGGTCAAGATCTTCGGCTGGTACGACAACGAGTTCGGCTACACCTGCCGCCTCGCGGACTTGTGCCGCCTGGTGGGTGCAAGCCTTACCGCGTAGCCGAGTCACGTCACCACGATCGGAGCCAGCCATGACTGAGCGACTTCCGCTTCACAAGCGCGGCCTGACCACAGGCAAGAAGGCCCGCCTGCACCGCATCCTGTTCGATCACGGGCTGCGGAACGGCACCGCGCTTTTCCTTCCTTACGACCAGGGACTCGAGCACGGCCCGAGGGACTTTGCGCCCAACCCAGATGCCGGTGACCCGCGCTACATCATCCAGCTCGCGCTGGAAGGTGGATTCAACGGGATTGCGATCCAGATCGGCCTCGCCGAGAAGTTCTACTGGGAGTTCGCCGGGCAGGTCCCGCTGATTCTCAAGCTCAATGGCAAGACCGAGATCCCCTCGTCCGCTGAGGCGCTGTCGCCGCTCAACGGCACGGTCGAGGACGCGGTCCGGCTCGGCGCGGACGCGGTGGGCTACACGCTCTACGTGGGAAGCCCGGCGCAGGAGCACGACTTCAACCAGCTGCGCAGCGTGCGGATCGACGCCGAGCGGTTGGGGATGCCGCTCGTCGTCTGGTCGTACCCGCGTGGAAGTGCGATCGACGGAAAGGGCGGCAACAACTCGTTCTACGCAGTGGACTATGCCGCGCGCGTTGCCAGTGAGCTCGGGGCCGACGTCGTGAAGGTCAACTTCCCGAACCCGACCAAGAAAACCAGCGTGCCGGCGCCTTATGACCAGGACTTCTCCGCACAACAGGCGATCGATGCCGTGGTGCGGTCGGCGGGCCATGCGCTCGTCCTGATCTCAGGTGGCGAAAAGGCCGGCGACGACGCCATGATCACGAAGGCCGAGGAGTCCGCCCAGGCAGGCGCGACCGGGCTGATCTTCGGCCGCAACGTGTGGCAACGCGAGCACGACGAGTCGATTCGGTTCGCTGCGCGACTTCGCGCGATCTTGGAGAAGTTCCCCAGCAGCCCGTGAGAGCGGGCCGCATCCGGTCCCGTGTGGAAGGGCGATTGGCGGTGCGGCGTCGGGACTTTCGCCCCTGTGAGCCAACCGCCGCCGATGGAAACGTGGGATCACCATCCCGACCAAAGGCTGGCCATGATCTCGCCGACTGCTCCACCGCTGAACGAGGATCTCGCACACCTCGTCGAGGACCTCATCGCGGAATACTCCGACGTCGCATCCGCGAAGCTCGTCACGCAATGCGTGCTGCGCGCTCGTTGGCGGCTGCTCGCGATGGGAGTGCAGGACGATCTCATCGTCGCGACCGAGCGAGCCGCCCGGGCACAACTAGTGTCGCGCGTCTGAAGTTGCTTGACGGGTGGCGTGAGGCAGGATCTCGTCCGCCGTTTTTGTCCAGGTGAATGGGTGGCAGCGGTTGTTCCAGCCGTCGATGAAGCGGCTGATCGCGACCATGAGTTCTTTGACGTTGGCGAAGCTGCCGCGCCGGATCGCTTGGCGGGTGATGATCCCGAAAAAGATCTCGACCATGTTCATCCACGACCCCGATGTGGGTGTGAAGTGCAAGGTGACGCGAGGGTTCTTCGCTAGCCAGGCTTGGACTTCGGTGTGCTTGTGGGTGTGGTAGTTGTCCAGCACGACGTGGAGCTCACGTCGCGGGTAGGCCTTCGCGACCTGCTTCATGAACGCGAGGAACTCGGCTTTTCCGTGCCGTTCATAGACGGCGTCGGTGACCTTGCCGGTCGCGACTTCTAGAGCGGCGAACAAGGTCGCGGTGCCGTTGCGCTTGTAGTCGTGGGTGGCCTTCTCCGGCAGCCCTGGGCGCATCGGCAGGATCGGGGCGGTCCGATCGAGTGCCTGGATCTGGCTCTTCTCATCGACGCAGAGCACGACTGCCTTCTCCGGCGGGTTCAGGTAGAGGCCGACGACGTCGTGGACCTTCGCCACCAACTCAGGGTCGGTGCTGAACTTGAACGTCCCGCGCCGCCACGGCTGCACGCAGTACTTGCGCCACGTCCGCGCCACGGTCGCATCGCCGACCTTCAGCTCCGCCGCCAGCAGGCGGGTGGACCAGTGCGTCACCCCAAGGCGCTCCGGCGGCGGGTCGAGCGTCATCGCCAGGATCGCCGCGTCGTCGACCGTCTTCGGCCGACCCGACCGCGGATCGTCCTGCAGCCCGGCCAAGCCTTCGGCGGCATACCGCTCACGCCACTGGATCACCGTCGGCCTGGACACCCCAAGCTTCGAAGCGATCGAGGTCGTGCCCAAGCCGTCACCGGCAGCAAGGACGATCCTGGCCCGAGTCACCAGCCCGGCCTTGATCGACGTCGACCGAGACCAGCTCTGAAGCGTCGCCCGGTCCGCCTCAGGGATCTGCACACCTGCAGTCAACAGCGCCATGCCACAGCATGACGCGAACTCACCCCAATGTAAAGGAACTAATGACGCGCGACACTAGCGGCCCGCAAATCACGCTATGCAACCCTCTGATCGAGTCGGCGGGACCCGCTCGAACGAGCCGATTCCCGCGATTGAGGCGTCCGATGTCCATAAGACGTACGGCGGCCTGGTTGCGGTCGGAGGTCTGTCGCTGACGGTCCTGACCGGTGAGGTCTTTGCCCTCCTCGGACCCAACGGCGCGGGCAAGACGACGACCGTCGAGATTCTCGAAGGCCATCGCCAGCCTGACTCTGGAAGCGTTCGGGTGCTGGGCGTCGACCCCTGGCGGGCGAACCGGAGATTCCGCGAACGCATCGGCGTTGTGCTTCAGTCCGGCGGGATCGACGGCGACCTGACCGTTCGCGAGACAGTCGCATTGTTTGCCGACTTGTATCCGAGGCGGCGCGAGGTCGACGAGGTCATGACGCTGGTCGGCCTCTCGCGACAGGCGCGCCAGCATGTTCGCTGGCTGTCCGGCGGTCAGCTTCGCCGGCTCGACCTCGCCCTTGCGCTCGTGGGCGATCCCGAAGTGATCTTCCTCGACGAGCCGACCACCGGCTTCGACCCCAGTGCCCGCCATCAGGCCTGGGAGCTCGTCGCCGAACTGCGCCGGCTGGGCAAGACGATCCTCTTGACGAGTCACTACATGGACGAGGTGCAACACCTCGCCGACCGAGTCGCCGTCATGAGCAAAGGGCGGGTCGTCGCGGAGTCAACCCCCAACGAGCTGGGCGGCCGAGACGCCGGCGAGGCGATCATCTCCTTCCAGGAGCCGTACCCGGGATGGCACGGCGAGCTCCAGGCCGGTCCATGGACCATGACGGTGACCGACGCACACGAGGTCCGGATCACGACCGCCAAGCCGACCGAAACCCTGGCCGCGGTTACTGCGTGGGCACATGACCGCGGCGAAGAGCTCATCGGACTTACCGTCACCCGGCCGTCGCTGGAAGACGCCTACCTTCACCTCACCACCGTCAACCCACCCGTCACGGGGACAGCGCAATGACCGCTCCGGTTCAGCACCGTCGTCGACCGACGATCGTGCTCGCGGGCGCGCAGACCCGATACCAGCTGCGACTGCTGTTGCGGAACCGTATGAGCACATTCACCATTCTGGTGATTCCGCTCATGCTTCTGGTCGCTCTCGATCTGGTCGGCCCGAGCTTCCCGCCCCGCGACCTGAACGGCCAGAAGTACGCCGACTTCCTCACGCCCGCGATGGCGGTCTTCGGCTTGCTGAACGCCTCCTACGTGAACGTCGTGACCTCGGTCGTTGCCGCTCGCGAGAACGGCGTACTCAAGCGCTTCCGGAGCACCCCGCTCCCGTCGTGGGCGTACTTTGCCGGACGGATCGTTGCGGCGATCGCGATGGGAGCGGCGTCTGCCGCCGCGGTTGTCGTCCTCGGCACCACGCTGCTGCATGCGCGATTCAACGCCAGCGTCGTGCCGGATCTGATCGGGGTGTGCGCCCTCGGCATGGTGTGCTTCGCATTGGTCGGACTGGCCGTCGGAACACTTGTCTCGGACGCGGAGTCGGCGCTGGCAATCTCGTACGGAACGCTCTTGCCGGTTGCGTTCATCTCCAACGTCTTCTTCCCCGCGACGAGCTCGCCGGACTGGCTCCGCCATGCCGCGGCTGCGCTCCCGGTCCGGTCAATCGCCATCGCGGCGGAGCATCTTTTTCGACCTGACCCGACCGGTCCAGTTCTCACCCACGGACAGCTTGCGGTGCTTGGCTTCTGGGCACTCGGATCCGCCGTAGTGATCGGCTTAACATTCCGCTGGCGCCCGGGCGAGTCACTCGTACGCCGGCGGCGAAGGCACTAGCCGGGCGAGCTGTCAATCGCGCGGCGCAATCGCATCCCGTCCTCCTGCTCGGCCTGATCGAGGGTCAGCTCCAGGGACGCGAGCTGCGCTCGTAGCCAGGGCAACCACCGCTTGTCCAGCGCTCGCAACCGGCGGCGGGTCACCGCGACCTCGGCCTCGACCAGGCGCAAGGCCTCCTGGGCGACCGCTACCTGGGCTGCGGCCAGAAGTGCGGCGCCGAAAGCGGCGACCGCCGGAACGATTGCCGAGTTGCCCGAGACCGACCGCGCCGGGCCATCGGAGAGGTCGGCATCGTCCGGATACCTCAGTCCCATCGTGGACGCCCAGGACAGCTGCACCTGCGCCGGTTCGAGCGGAGTCGCATTGCGTACCGCATCCTGCCCGCCGAGGAGCGTCACGCGCAGCAACCAGGTCTGCGCCTCGGCGCACGAACTGGTCCACGCCTGCTGGCGCTCCTGCGCGCGGGCCTGCAGGCGCTCCTGCTCCGAGATCAGGATGCGGAGCTTGCGGTCCAGCTGGTCACGCCCGCGAGTCGCGGTGTCCAGCCGGCCGCGCAACCACATCCGCCCGGCCCGACCCGGTGGAATCCTCCTGGCGACGGGCATCGGCTCATGCCTCCGCTCGAGGATGGGCCTCGAGGAACCGGCTCGAAAGCATGGTGAGCTCGCGGGTCGGCAGGACGTTGACCGCGTCCCAGCATCGGTCGAGCGTCTCCTCCATCGAGCGCTTCTCACCGCGACGCTGGTTGACGAGCAACTGCTCGAACTGGGTGGCGAAGTCCAGGTAGGGCTGGTCGGCGCTGCTGAGCGCGGAGATCCCGATGATCTCCGCAAGCTCCTGGACCTGTCGGGCTCGAGCCAGCGCAGCGAGCAACTGCGCGGCCAACTCGAGATGGTCTTCGCGGGTGCGCCCGGGACCGGCACCGCTGCGCATCAACCGCGACAGCGATGACAACGGGTCGATCGGCGGGTAGACCCCGCGCGCATGGGCGTCCGGCGCGAGCACGATCTGGCCCTCGGTGATGTATCCGGTGAGATCGGGCACCGGATGGGTGATGTCGCCGGCCGGCATCGTCAGCACCGGCAGTACCGTCACCGACCCGACCGTGTCCCGGATCCGCCCGCAGCGCTCGTACAGCGAGGCGAGGTCGCTGTACAGATAGCCCGGGTACGCACGCCGGCCCGGCAGCTCACCACGCGCCGCCGACACCTCGCGCAACGCCTCGGCATAGCTGGTCATGTCGGCCAGCACGACGAGCACATGGCGGTGCAGTTCGAACGCGAGATGCTCGGCGACGGTCAAGGCAATCCGCGGTGTCAGGATCCGCTCGATCACCGGATCGTCCGCGGTGTTGAGCAGCAGGACCAGCTCTCCGGCCGCGGAACGCTCCTGGAGGGACCCGCGCACCGCGTCCGCGTCGGCATGGGTCAGTCCCATCGCTGCGAAGACCACGCTGAACGGCTCGTCGCCGGCGGTCGACTGCGCCGCGATCTGCGCAGCCAGCTCCAGGTGCGGCAGGCCCGCCACCGAGAAGATCGGCAGCTTCTGCCCGCGCACCAACGTGGTGAGGGCGTCGATCGCCGAGATGCCGGTCAGCACCGGCTCGGCCGGCGGGTCCCGGTGGGTCGGGTTCAGCGGATCGCCGGCAACCGCTGCGGTGATCGCGCTCGAGATCGGCGGACCGCCGTCGATCGGCTCGCCTCGGCCGTTGCAGACCCGCCCGAGCCAGCCCGGTCCGACCGGCACCCGCAACGGCGCGCCGGAGAACGCCACCCGAGTCGTCGCCGGCACCAAACCCTCGGTGCCCTCGAGCACCTGAATCACGGCGAGGTCCCGGTCGACCTCGAGCACCAGCCCGTGCCGTTCCGGCGCGGGATCGACGTCGGACTCGATCCGGATCACGGCGAACTCGTCCCAGCCCACCCCGGACACGCCTTGCAGGATCAGCAGCGGCCCACGAAGCTCGCGCACACCGCCGTAGTCGACCTCGAACCGGCGCCCACTCCCGGTCATCGCAATGCCGCCAGCGTGTCAAGCACCTGTTGGCGGCGCGCGGCGATCCCGGCCTGGTCGTCCGGCGGCGTCTCCTCCGCGGCGCGCAGCAAAGCGGTGAAGTCGACTTGTTCGATCTCGCTGGCCGACCCTCCTCCTTCGACGTACGCGTCGCAGCGGTCGACGACATCGAGTACGGCGTCCACGAGCGCCGCGGTCTTCACCGCCGAGCAGTGCGCGTCGTTCGCCGATAGCGAGCTCTGCTGCAGCACCCCCTCGCGCAACAGCCGGCCGGCCAGGAGTATGACTCGCCCGTGGCCCGGCAGCGAACCGCTTCCGACGAGTTCGGCAAGCTCACCGAGGCGGTCGGCCTCCGCGAGCAGGGTGATCAACCGGGCCCGGCGGGTCCCCCACCCCGGATCGCCGTTACCGGCGTACCAGGATGCAAGCGAGTCGGCGTCGCGGGAGAAGGAACCGGCCCAGCCGACTGCCGGGTGGTGGCGCGCGTAGGCGAGATCTCGATCGAGACTCCACAGCGCCCGGACGAAGCGCTCGGTCTGGGCGGTCACCGGTTCGGTGGTGTCGCCACCGGGTGGGGAGACCGCGCCGATGATCGTGACCGAGGCGGTGGCGCCACCGAGCGTCACGACCCGACCGGCGCGTTCATAGAAGGCGGCCAGCGCGGTCGCGAGCGAGGCCGGGTAGCCCTCCTCGGCCGGCAGTGCGCCCGACCGGGACGAGAACTCCCGCAACGCCTCGGCCCAGCGGGACGTCGAGTCCGCGATGACAACGGCGTGGTAGCCCATGTCGCGGAAGTGCTCGGCGACCGTGACACCGGTGTAGATGCTGGCCTCCCGAGCCATCATCGGCATGTTCGAGGTGTTCGCGATGATCACGGTCCGCTCGGCGAGCCGCCGGCCGGTGCGCGGGTCGGCCAGCTTGCCCAGCTCGGCGAGGATGTCGGCCATCTCGTTGCCGCGCTCGCCGCAACCGACATAGACGATGACATCGGCGTCGCACCACTTGGCGATCTGCTGGAGCAGCATCGTTTTTCCGGTGCCGAAGCCGCCCGGGACCGCGGCGCTGCTGCCCTGGGTCACCGGGAACACCGCGTCGAGGACGCGCTGACCGGTGATCAACGGGTCCGATGGTGAGAGCCGCTCATGCACCGGTCGGGGCCGGCGAACCGGCCACCGCTGGCTCATCGTGACACTGGTGCCGCCGACCACCGCCACCTGATGATCGGCCGGGTAGGTCCCCGCCGGTGCGAGCCCCTCGATCCGGCCGGCGACGCCTGGCGCGGTCAGCACGCGGTAGTCGACGCCGCCGGCAGCGGGCACCGTCCCGAGCATTCCGCCCGCGCCGATCAGGTCGCCGTCATCGACGACGGGCTGCCAGGTCCACTCAGCTCGGTCGGCATCGTGCGCCGCACCGGCCGTGAGCCACACCGATGCAGTCGAGAGCGGACGCAGCAGCCCGTCGAAGACGCCACCGAGCAGGTGCGGCCCGAGTTGAGCCGACAGCGGCTGACCAAGGACGACCACCGGATCTCCCGCGGCTACTCCGCCGGTGTATTCATAGGCCTGGACCGAGACAACGCCGTCACGGATCGCCACCACCTCGCCGGGCAGCTCGTCATGACCGAGCCCCACCAACTCCGACATCGCGACGCCGTCGAGCCCGGTGACCTCCACCAGCGGGCCGCTGACCCGGAGCACCTGTCCGGCTACCGGGACGACCACAGTTGCTCCAGTGCGAGGTTGCTCAGCGCACGGTCGACGAGTACGTCGACGGACGCATCGATCCGGCGCCCGTCCGGCGCCTCCGCGAGCACTCCTCCGCCGGGGTGCTCGCTGATGGCCGCGTCCTGGCCGAGTTCGCGGCGAAGCGTCTCGGCCAACTCTTGATACCGCTCGGGGTCGGCGAGCAGCTCCCGCACCCGGTCCCGGGTCTGCGAACGTACGTCGTCATAGACCGCCCGCTGGGCGGCGAGGACGACCCCGCGCGCCGCCTGGTGCGATCGGCCGCGCTCCTGTGCCTCCAGCTGCGCGGCGACCGCCTCGCCCTCCGAGCGGACCTGAGCCAGTCGCGCCGCCGCCTGCTGCTCGGCCGCGTCCACGATCGCGCGAGCCTGTCGTTCGGCGTCGGCCCGCAGGTCGGCGGCGGCTTCGCGGGCGCGCCGGAGCAGCGCCGCACGCAGCGGCTCGAGCGCGACCGCGGTCTCCGTGGTCATGCCGGCAGGACGACCGTAAACCGGGCAGAGCTCGCTCGCTCACCCGCGTCGATGACCTCGGCGGCACCGGGCGAGAGGATCACGACCGCGACCGAGTGCGGCAGGTCGTGCCACGCGGCTCGAACCTCGTCCGCGGTCGTGACCGGATACACCCGCGCACCCGCGATCGCGAAGCCGGCAACCTGCGCCTCCGGCCCGATCGCAGCGATTTCGCTCATGCCTTTCCGATCAGGATGATCGACACGATGAGTCCGTAGATGGCGATACCTTCGGCCAGGCCGACGATGACCATCGCCCGGCCGAACAGCTCCGGCCGCTCGCTGATCGCCGCCAGCGCGGCCGCCCCGGTGTAGGCCACCGCGATGGCGGCGCCGATCGACGAGCCGGCGACCGCGATCGCGGCACCGATCAGCGCTGAGCCGTTCGTCGTGGTGCTCGCCGTGGACGCTGCTGCGTGGGGCAGGGTTGCCGCCGATGACGGTTCGGCCGTCAGCGCGAGGGCCACCAACACGAGCGCGCCGAGCATGAGGATCCCGTTCGTCGCCAGCAGGATTCGCAGTGCCGGGCGGCCGAGCCGGCGAAGCGCCCAACTCGTCGCACACCCGACCGCGGCCAGCGCGGGCAGGCAGATCATCCAAATCAGCATCATGCCTCCGTCATAGGAACATGCCAGGGGTGAAAGGGCCTGCCCTCGCCGTCGAAGATCCGAGAGAACAGTTCGTAGTACTCCAACCGCAGCGCCTGGATGGCGGCGACCAGTCCTTCGAGCGCAAACGTGAAGGTATTGCCGACCGTGAAGATGACCGCGCCACCAACGATCCCGAGCGGCCCGTGGTGGACCAGGCCGGTGGTTCCTTGCCAGACCACCTGGCCGAGGGCGGCGTGGGTGAGGCCGAATGCAGCAAGTCGCGCGAAACTGAACAGGTTCGAGCCGAGCCGGATGACGAGGTCGAACATCTCGATCGCCGCTTGGCTCGCGCCCGCCACCCCTCCGCCGGCGGCGGCCAGCAGGCCCGCGTAGCCCACGACCAGCCCAGTTGCCGCGACGACTCCCCCAGCCACCGCCAGCCAGACCAGGTGCAGGTAGATGCCGCCGGAGACCGCGCCCAAACCGAGAAAGAGCGACGAGCCCGCCAACCCCGACGGCGCATAGATCGCCCGCCGCCAGCCGCCTTCGCGAAACCGGTTGACCGTGCCGAGCGCGTACGACCCGGCCAACAGCAACGCCCCGACCGCGACCGCCGCCGACAACAGAGTGACCGGGTGGTCCAACGGTGCCAGCCACACGACCGGAATCGCATGAGTGGGACCGAAGAACTCGCCGTACAGCGCACCGAACACGGCGCTGGCCAGCCCGGCGCCGGCCAGATACAACCAGTAGGGGCGAAGCCGGGCGAGCCGCTTCCACCGCGCGGTGCGGACCGCGAGCGCGGCCAGCAACAGCAGGATTCCCTGGCCGGCATCGGCGAACATGATGCCGAACATGGCGAGATAGGCCACGCCGGCAATAACGGACGGGTTGACGTCGCGGTACGGCACGGTCGCGTACGTCTCGACCAACGGAGCGAATTCGCGGGCGACACCTTCCTGCGACAACAGGGTCGGTGGATCGACTCCACGCGGCGCCGGCAGCGCCACCACGGAGCCGCCAACCGCCGCCGCCCGCTCGGCCAGCGGCGGAAGTGTGTCCGCCGGCGCCCAGCCAGTCAGGGCCGCGACCCGGCCCTTGGTCAGCGCGCGGGAGGCGTGGGACTCCAGCTGCGCCTCGCCGGCGATGAGGTCGACCCGGCCGTCGATCTCCCACTGAGACAGGTCTGCCTTTCCGGCCACCTTCGCGGTGACCGCACTGCCGCCGTCAACCCGCTGCAAGGCGGCCGTCGCCGGCTCCGGCGTGCCGGCCGGCTCGCCCTCGCGCGGGTCGTCAAGATCGACGCACCCCTCATCGGCAACCACGACCAGCAGGTCGCGCAATGTGTCCGCCGGTGCGAGCAGGGCAACCCGCTGCATCGTGACCGGCCGCAACGCCTCACGCCACTGCATCGAAGTCCTCCGGCCGGCCGTTGCCGCGTGCCGCAACCTCGAGCGCCGCCCGCACCCGCCAGGCGTCGACCGCCAACATCGTCGTGGCGCCGAGCAGCACGTCCGAGACCGTCACACCGGCTCTTCCCAACGTGTTCGCATCGCGGTCGACCCGCTGCCACCACGCGAGCTCGGCTCGCCAGAGGTCCGCCGGTGCGTCCAGGTCGGCGAGTGCCCAGCGGGCGTCGACCGGCAGGTGGGCGGCCAGCTCGGGCAGCGCTCTCGCCGCGGCCGCGGTCGGACCGACGGTTCGCGACGCTATCCGCCGAGCGCGATCGGGTAATGGAGTGCGGTGAAAGGCCACCTCGCGGGCCAGCACGAGAGCCGCCGCTCCGGCCGCCCAGGCCCTGGCCTGCGGGATATCGGTACGGATCCGCCCGGCGAGCGACAGTCGCAGATACACCGCGATGTCATGCGGATCGTCGCTGCCCGGATCGCCCCAGCGCGAGGTCGCCAGGGCACCCCGCAGATCAGCCGTGGTTGAGGTGCTCGCCAACCGCGGCCACGCCGTAGACAGCGCTCCCAGCACGTACGGCGGGGGCGTCAGAGCGCCGGCGAGCGACCGCAGGTGGTCGTCGACGTTGGCAATCTCGACCGTGGCCGCGAACGCTCGCAGCATCAGCACGCCGGACCGCGGTGCCCAACCGGCCAGCACCCGCAGGTTCCACACCATGCTTGCGACGACCGCGCGCTGGGCCTCGGCAAGGGACTGGCCGGTGCGCACCTCGTGCCCGTACGGCCCGGAGGCCAGCGCTGCCAGCGCTTCGCCCAGTGATCCAACGGCGGCCAGCCGGCGGACCGCTTCCCGGCCGATACGCCGCCGCTTCATGGCCGTGGAGCGCACACCGACGGCGACCCAGGCAGTGCTCACGGCGTACCTGCCGGGCCGGCCGCGTGGATCAGGTCGACCACCGCCCCCACGGCACGAGTCACGTACTCCGGGATCTGTGCGCTCGCATGGTCGCGTAGCTCGGCGGCCTGCGCGTGGGCTGCAGCCAGTTGATCGGCCGCGTCGGTCCGCAGCCCCGCTCGCGCCCGTCCGATCGCCTCGGCCAGCTCGGCCGCAGTGCGTTGGTCTGCTGTTTCAGCGATCTCATTGGCCCGACCTGCCGCGTCTCGGACGGCTGCGGCCGCCTCATCGCGGGCATGGCTGATGATGGCATCGCACTCGGACTCGGTCGCGGCAAGCTCGGCGAACAACTGCGCGAGCTCGGCGGTCTCCACCGCGACCCGGTCGATGGGTACCGCGGCCGCGCCGGCCGCTCCCGGCGCGCCGGCCGGCAGGAAGCGGTGCAGCAGGTCGGGCACGCGCGGCATGAAGCAGTTCTCCTGTTCTGTCCACCTTGCTACACCGTTGCCTAACCCGGGCCCTCGAGACAGGGTCTTAGGTCCGGATTCCTCGGTGCCCACCGCCGCGCGCAGAGTCGCCGCTGAGGCATGCGTGCTGGTCAGGGTCACGGCGGGGCAATTTCCGGCGAGGGGCCTCTGGCTGCGCAGCGCGGGCCAAAGGTCCCTATCTTGCGGTCATTGCTCGGTCCATGGTGGGAATTGATGGAAGGAGTCCCCATGCAAACCGACCAACGTTCGGACCCCGAAGAGCCGTGGACCGACGGCCCCGACCTCGGCAGCTGGGTGACCGACGCAGATGAACCGTTCGTCGCTGAGGACGTCGAGGATTCCCCACGCGATACGCCATTGGCCGTCACCGACTATGGCACCACCGAGTACGAGGAGTCCCACCCCGAACCGCTCACCGCTCGGCTGAAGAGGGAACTGCCGGACATCCCGATGACCCATCGACCGGTCGATCCCGACCGCGTCACGTCGAGCCGGCCGGCCGGCCGTCTCGTCATCGACGGCGATCCCACCCTGGCGGATGGCGACACCGGCGGGCTCGCGGCGGAGGAAGCCGCGGTTCACCTCACCCCCGGTCCCGAAGCACCCGGACCTCCCGACAGCCGCGGAAGGCGTCGGGACCCATGACGTCTGGCATTCTCCGCCGACGGTCCACGGGCGCCCTGCTCGCGCTCGTGGTGCTCGCGAGCGCCATCGCCGGGTGCGCGGAAGCGACCGACCATTCGTCCGGCCCGGCGAACCAGCCGAGCGTGAGCCCGACAGCGGGCCCCGGCGGCGTCAGCCAGACTCCCTGGCCTACACCGTCGATCGCGACACCATCGCCGAGCGCGACCCACCGGTCGCCGACGGCGAACCACCACCACCCGACCAAACGAGCGCAGCAGCTCCGCCCGGGCGACACCGGGCCTGCGGTCCTCGCGCTCCAACAGCAGCTGAGCGCACTCGGATACTGGCTCGGGCGCCCGGACGGCAACTTCGGCGACAGCACGGAACAGGCCGTATACGCGCTCCAGAAGGCGGCCGGCCTCACTCGCGACGGAGTGGTCGGGGCACACACCGCGCGCGCGCTCAGCAAGGGAGTCCTGCCCGTGCCACGCACGACACAGGGCGACGCGATCGAGGTCGACCTCAAGGCTGATCTCGTCATGGTGGTGCGCAACGGCGCGCTGACCCACGTTCTCAACACCTCGACCGGCGGCGGCTACACCTACACCGAGAACGGAGTCAGCGCGGTTGCGCAGACCCCGACCGGGACCTTCCACGTGTTACCGCCAGGTCGACGGCCTCGTGACCGACCCGCTCGGCCAGCTGTGGCGACCGAAGTTCTTCAGCGGCGGTTTCGCGATCCACGGTGACTCCTCGGTGCCGCCGTACCCGGTGTCACATGGTTGTGTACGTATCAGCAACGAGGCAATCGACTGGATCTGGGCGCACGACATCGCACCGATCGGCACCACCGTCGTCATCTACTGACCCCGACCCGAAAGCCGACCATGACCTCGCCGACCTTCCGGAGCCTGCCGAACATGTTCCGCCCGGCCGGGCGCCTGCCCTGGCTGCTGATCCTCGCGCTCGTGGCCCTCGTCGCGCCGGTCGTTCCAAGCCGGGCGGTGGGTTCCGCCCACCCCCGGCTGCCGACCGTCCGGCGAGCAAACACCTGCCCGGCCTCGAAACGAGTACGCCACACCGCGCCCGGCTCCGGCCGGACGGTCGCGCTCACCTTCGACGACGGCCCGGGTAGGAGCACGAAGGAGATTCTCGTCATCCTCAAGCTCCACCACGTGACCGCGACGTTCTTCAACATCGGCGAACAGATGGACGCCGGGCGGTCGTTGCTTCGCCGGGAGTACGCCGACGGCGACGCGCTCGGCAACCACACCTGGGACCATCACGACCTCGCCGACCTCGGCCAGGCCGAACAGGAACGCGAGCTCGACCGCACCAGCAAGAAGCAGAAGCACCTCGTCGGCGCCATGCCCTGCCTGCTGCGCCCGCCGTTCGGCACGTATGACCACACCACGCTCAAGCTCGCCGCCGAGCGGCACCTCGCCGTCTGGCTCTGGTCGGTCGACACCGAGGACTGGAAGGCAGAGGGGTCGGCGTCCGCCTCCTGGGTCGACCGGATCACGTCCCGGGCCGAGGCCGGAGTCAGCCAGACCCACCCGGTCATCCTCATGCACGACCCCGAAGGCGGTGAGCCCGCCACCGTGCAGGCTCTACCGGCGATCATCAGCTTCTATCAGAGCCACCACTACACCTTCGTCAACCTCCTTGATCGCGCCCGCCACGGGAGCCGGGCCCGGGTTGCGGGCGGTGGCCGGGTCCGACCAGACCGAGCGGGTCACGGGTGAGGCCGTGACGTCGACCACGCAACCGCCGCTCGCGAGCATCCACACCGGGCTCAGCTCGGACCAGGCCGCGCACGAGCCGCTCAGCACGCTCTTGCGCGACCTCCGGACATCGCGAGCCGGCCTGTCGACCCGCGAGGCGGAGCGCCGACTACTGGCGGTCGGCGCGAACGAACTGTCACGGCGCCGGACGAGGCAGTGGCCGGCCGAGTTGGTCGCACAGTTCACCCACCCGTTGGCGCTGCTGCTGGCGGTGGCCGCAGCGTTGTCACTGATCAACCGCACTCCCCGGCTCGCCATCGCCATCGTCGCCGTGATTCTCATCAACGCAGCCCTCGCGTTCGCGCAAGAAATGCAGGCCGAACGTGCGGTCGAGGCGTTGGCTTCCTACCTGCCACCACGAGCCAGAGCGCTGAGAGACGGGATGGTCACGGAACTCGACGCCCGCGACCTCGTGCCCGGTGACGTCGTACTGATCGGTGAAGGGGAACGGATCAGCGCCGACGGACGCCTCGTCGACGGCGCGATCGAGGCCGACATGTCCACCCTTACCGGCGAGTCGCAACCGGTAACCCGCAGTGCCGGTCACGCAGACCCACACGTGCCGCTGCTCGAGGCGACCGACGTCGTCTTCACCGGGACCAGTTGCACGTCGGGTACGGGTCGCGCGGTTGTCACGGCGACCGGGATGCACACCGAACTCGGCCGGATCGCGGCCCTCTCGGCCCGCGTCGATCGCGACATCGGGCCGCTCGAGCAGCAGGTCCGGCGGGTGGCCCTGTTGATCGGCGCGGTCGCCATCGTCATGGCAACTGCGTTCCTGCCGCTCGGCCTCGCCGCGGGGTTGACCCTCGGCGCTGCGCTGAGCTTCTCGATCGGACTGCTGGTCGCCAACGTGCCAGAGGGCCTACTGCCGACGATCACACTGGCGCTCGCGGTCGGCGTCCGCGACCTGGCCCGCCGCGGAGCGGTCGTCAAGCGTCTGTCGGCGGTCGAGACCCTCGGTGCCACGAGCGTGATCTGCACCGACAAGACCGGCACCCTCACCGAGAACCGAATGCAAGTGGTCGGCGTGTGGACCGGGGCCGGTTCGCTCGACCTCGAGGGCGGCGTGCTCCCGGCCGAGTGGCCGCGCCTGGTTCAGCAACTCGCCGCTGCAGGCGCGTGGTGCGCGTCCGTGCAAATCGGTGAGAACGGCAAGCCGGTCGGCGACCCGACCGAGGTCGCGATCGCGGAGTTGGCTACCCAGGCGGGTGTCCCGCTCGCTCCGGTACGGCGTGACGCGCAGCGCCGCCAGAGCTTTTCCTTCGACGTTCGGCTGGCCCGGATGTCGACGCTCGATGCCGACGATTCGGGCCGGCTTGTTCTGCATACCAAGGGTGCGCCCGAGACCGTGCTGCCGCTGTGCAACCACCTCGACGACGGTTCTGGTATCCGCCGTTTGACCGCCAGCGACCGCAACGCCGTCGACCACCAGGTCGATGCCTGGGCCCGGCAAGGACTCCGCGTCCTCGCGATCGCGCAACGCACCATCGACCGATCCGAGGACATCGGCCGCCAGGACGCGGAGATCAACCTCGAGCTGCTGGGCCTGGTGGCGATGTTCGATCCGCCGCGACAGGGGGTCGCCGACGCGGTTGCGCGCGCCCACGCAGCCGGCATCCGGATCCACGTCGTGACCGGCGACCATGCGCTGACCGCGGCGGAGATCGCCCGGCGGGTCGGGATCGGCACCGGCGCGCGACGGATGATCACCGGTCGCGAGTTGGAAGCAATGACCGACAGCGAGCTCGACGCCACCCTGGGCGGTCCGGAAGAGATCATCTTCGCGCGCAGTTCGCCCGAGGCAAAGCTCCGGATCGCTGACGCGCTGCGTTCGCTCGGTCACGTCGTCGCCATGACCGGTGATGGCGTGAACGATGCGCCCGCGCTGCGGCGCGCGGACGTGGGAATCGCGATGGGAGCCTCCGGCACCGACGTCGCGCGGGAAGCCGCAACGATGGTGTTGACCGACGACAACTTCGCCACCATCGTGAGCGCGATCGAGGCCGGCCGGCGGGCCTACAACAACGTGCAGAAGTTCATCACCTACATCTTCACCCACGCGGTGCCCGAGGTGGTTCCCTTCCTCGCCTTCGCGCTCGCCGGCGGCGCGATGCCGATCCCGTTGACCGTCATGCAGGTCCTCGCGATCGACCTAGGTACCGACACCCTTCCTGCGCTCGCCCTCAGTCGTGAGCCGGCCGAGCCCGGTCTGATGGAGCGCCCGCCCCGTCCGCGCGGCGAGAACGTCATCACCCGGGCCGTCCTGGTCCGGGCCTGGGGCTTCATGGGCTTGATCTCGGCCACGCTGACGATGTTCGGCTTCTTCCTCGTGCTGCGTCACGGCGGGTGGCATCCCGGCGCGGCCACCAGCACCGGCTCCGCACTGCACCTCACCTATCGCCGGGCGACGACGGTGGCATGGCTCGGCGTCGTTGCCTGCCAGGTCGGGACCGCGTTCGCGGTTCGCACCGAGCGCGCCTCACTGTGGTCGGTCGGCGTACTGAGCAACCGCCCGCTCCTCGGCGGGGTCGGCGTCGCGATCGCCTTCGCGCTCGGCCTGGTCTACCTTCCGGTCATGCACTCGACCTTCGGGACGGCGGCGCTGCCTCTGACCGACCTGGCCATCGTCGCGCCGTACCCGTTCATCGTGTGGGGCGCCGACGAGATCCGCCGTGCCGTCCTCCGGCGCCGGCATCCGACCGCGCCGAACGCGGCGTGACCGGCCCTTCGTCGTCCTCATCGGGACCTAAGTCCCTGGCAACCGAGTCTTCCGGTCGCGACTCTCGATGTATGTCGGCATGTCCGGGCCAGCTTGTCGTGACCCAGGTCTCGAAGCGCTATGGACAGACGCCGATCCTCGATCGCGTCGATCTGACCGTCCACGCCGGCGAGATCGTTGCTCTCACCGGGGAGAACGGTGCCGGCAAGACCACCTTGATGCGAATCTGTGCCGGGCTCACCCGGGCCGACTCGGGTCAGGTGACGGTGTCGGCGAGCATCGGCTACTGCCCACAGAGCCCGAGCCTGTTCGAGCTGCTCAACGCCGACGAGCACCTGGTGATGTTCGGCCGCGGAATCGGCCTGTCCCGCACGGCCGCACTTGCGAAGGGCAACGAGCTGCTGAGCGAGCTCGACTTCGCGGCCGAGCACAACACGGTCACGACGCAGATGTCGGGCGGCACCCGACAGAAGCTCAACCTCGCGCTGGCACTGATGTCGGATCCCGGCATCCTGCTCCTCGACGAGCCTTACCAGGGCTTCGACCGTGGCACCTACGTCAACTTCTGGGACCACTGCCAGACCTGGGCCGCGCAGGGCAAGGCGATCGTCGTCGTGACACACATGCTGGCGGAGCTCGAACGGGTCCACCGGGTGGTCGAACTCAGCCCGCACCCGCTACGACCGAAGGTGCACCGATGACGACGATCAACCGGATCCTGATCATGGCCGAGATGCACGGCCGCGACCTGCTCCGGCGACACGTGGCGCTCGGCCTGCTCCTCCTGCTGCCCGCCTCCTTCTATCTCAGCTCGGTCGGCACCGGGCGCGACGCGGTGTCGACCGGTGGCGTGGCGATGGCGTTCGCGGTCGGCGGCGCGACGTTGTTCTCCGCGCTCTCCTCCGTCGAGGTCGACCAGCGGCTCATCCTCGGTGGCTACCGCCCGATCGAGCTCCTCGTGGGCCGGCTCGCCTTCCTTGGTCCGGTCGCGATCGTGATCGCGGGCGCCTTCACCGCCCTGATGGCCGGGATATCCCACCCGAGCAGCCCGGGCGTCCTGCTGCTGGGTGTCACCTTCGTCGGCCTGCAGTCGGTGCCGTTCGGGATCGCGATCGCGTCGATCGTGCCGCGCGAGCTCGAGGGCACGCTCGTGCTGATCGGCGTCGTCGGGATCCAGCTGGCCGTCAAGCCCGACTCCACGGTCGCCAAGGCATTGCCCTTCTACGGCGCTCGACGGTTGATCGAGGAGAGCCTGGACGGCCATGGCCCGCTAGCCGGCCCGATCCTGCAGATCGCGTTGTACGGCGCGGCGCTGCTGATCATCGCCAGGATCTTCATCGGCTCCCGGCTCGCGGTCACCGCGCACCGGCCCAGCTGACCGAAGCGCCGGGCCGGTCGCGATTAACGAAGTTCGAACACTGCTGTGACGGTCCTCTGACCTCGGCACCCGATCCTCGAGCGCGTCCGCACATCTGGCGCTCGTCATCAGGGACTCGAGATGAACCCGATCCGTCGCATCCGCGTACGAACGACCGCGAAGGCAGGCGGCCGGTTCCGGCGCGGGGCGACCCGGCTCTTGGTGGTCGATCTGGTCGTCGCCGTGATCTCACTCGTGACGAGCTTCGCGCTTGCCAACACGCCGTCGTCGACCTCGGCCACGTCCGCCGCCCCGCCACGACCGCCAATGCTCTGGTAGCCGCTGCCCTCGCCGGACGGGCCGGCAAACCCCTCGCGGCCCTTGCCGGCGCCGATCCCAACGGAGTCACCAAGTCCGGCAACTGGATCTGCGGCCAACTGCGCACCGGTCACGACGTCGACCAGACCGCACGCATCGTGGCGGCGTATTCAGGCGGCATCAGCGCTGCCGACGCGCGCAGTTTCGTGCAGCTGGCAGCCACGACGCCGTGCGCCCGACGTTGATCGATCAGCCGTGCGGGTAGCTCCAGATGTTCGTGATCGGCTTGCGATGACCGCTCATTCCGAGCGGTCGCAAGCGGTACGCCGCCTCGAGCGTGCGCAGTAGCCGGTAGTGGTCGATCCGCTCCGCGTAGCGCCCAGGCCTGACGTCGCCGCCGACCACGATGGTGGGGATCCGGTTGGGCACGCTTCCGTCGTCCTCGTCCCAGGTGATGACAACCAGGCCACCGTGCCGCTCCGCGGCCGCGACGTACTTGCCAAGCCGGTGCTTCATCCAGTTGTCGGCTTGGCGAATCGTGCCGTCATGCATGTCGTGGTTGAGGTTGGGGATCACGAAGGACAGCGTCGGCAACGCACTGAACCGCGCGGGGAAGGCGGAGAACGGCTGGTCGGTCGACGTCGGCAGGTCGCTGAAGTTCACCCACGGCACGTGCTTGCGCGCATAGGCGCCGACGTAACAACCGGCGTAACCGGCCTTCGGCAGGCCCTCGGCGTACCCGGCGAAGGTGTTTTTCGCGGCGATCAGCTCGGAGCCGAGGTTGCCGGTCCGATACGTGTGCGGGCACGAGTCGCTCGTCACGCCGTGGGTGGAGCCGGAGAACAGCGCCAGGTAGTTCGGCTCGCTCGGATGGGTGATCGCGGACGAGTGCGTGAACAACGCACCGTGGGTAGCGAGTGAGTTGAGGTACGGCGCCTGCCAGTTACCGATGACGTCCGAGTAGGAATGGTTCTCCATCATCACGACGATCGTGTGCGATGGTCGCGGAACCGCACGCCGACCGACCTCCGTGCGGTCGGGACCGGCGGAGGCCACCGGCTGAACCGCCGGCCCGCGCCGATTCTGGGCCTGAGCAACGGATTGGCCGGCTGGTGCCGCGCACCCAGACCCGACCATGAGGACGAGGCCGGCGAGTACGACGCCGGCCCAGCCGAGCGAGCCAGTTCCGGAACGTTGCACGTGCTCTGACACCCCATGCGCATTGGTCGTCCCGGTTGAGCCACTGCTGGCTGCGCGCCGGCCGTGACGGACACCAAGCCTAATCGCCGACAATTCGGCCGCCCTTCGCACGGTCGGCGCAACGCTTATTGGCCCGTTTGGGTGAGGACCAAGGTCATCTCTGGGCGAACACAGCGGGTTTCCAGAGGCCGATGCACGCTCTAAGGACTGGGAGAGGGGGCATTGTGTCGCGCAGCAAAAGCAGTCGCGTGGTGACTGCCCTTGCCATGATTGCGCTCGCCGCATTCGTGATTTCGACGATTCCGGGCGTCCGCCCCAAGCCCGGATACAACCTCATCCTCGACGGCTTCCTCAACAACATCGTCTACGCGCTGTCGGCGGCGGTGTGCTTCGTCCGGGCCCGCCAGGCCACCACATTCCGGCCGAGCTGGCACATCCTCGCGCTCGGCCTCGCGCTCTACGGCGGCGGCAACATCTACTGGACGATCGCAATCCGGCCGCTCGACCCGGAGCCGTTCCCGTCGCTGGCGGACGCGCTGTTCCTCAGCCTCTACCCGTGCGCGTTCATCGCCTTGGTGCTGATGGTCCGGGAGCACTTCAAGCGCTTCAGCCTGAGCTTGTGGCTGGACGGAATCGTCGGTGGTCTCGCGGCGGCAGCGGGAGCGGCGGCCGCGATCCTCGGGCCGGTGCTGTCGACGACCAGCGGCGGCACCGCCGCCGTGATCACGACGACGGCGTACCCGCTGCTCGACATCGTCCTGCTCCTGACCTTGGTCGCCACCCTCTCGCTGTACCACTGGCGTCCGCCGGTCGGCATGTGGATGCTGGCGATCGGGCTGCTGGTGTTCGTCGTGGCCGACGGGGTCTACCTCGTCGCCACTGCGCACAACTCCTACCAACCGGGCGGCATCAACGACGCACTCTGGGTCACCGGCACGATGATCATGGCGATGTCGCCGGGCTGGCCGGATCGACTGGCCGGTCTGCGGCTGTCGGGGTGGTCGCTGCTCGCCGTACCGATGTTCTCGGTTCTCGCCGCCCTGGCACTGCTCGTGTACGGCAAGATCCACCCAATCGCCGTCGGCCTGGCCGCGGCGACGATCGTCGTCGCGCTGGTTCGGCTCATCGTGACGTTCCGAGAAGCGTCCAACCTCGCCGACAGCCATCAATTGGCATTGACCGACGACCTCACCGAGCTCGGCAACCGCCGGGCGCTCTACATCCGCTCGGAGCAGGTTCTGGTCGAGCCGGACGTCAACGCGGCACTTCTGCTGCTCGATCTCGACCGGTTCAAGGAGATCAACGACAGCCTCGGGCACCATTCCGGTGACGAGCTGCTGCGGCTGGTCGCCCGCCGGATCCGGGAGTCGGTGCCCTCGAACGGTTCGCTCCTGGTCCGCCTCGGTGGAGACGAGTTCGCAGTCTTCCTGCTCAACGCCGACCAGGCGATGGCCGAGCGGGTTGCGATCGAGATCCGCGAAGCGCTGTCGACGCCGTTCGCGCTCGAGGACGTCAGTGTCCGGATGACGGGCAGCATCGGCGTCGCCGTTGCGCCCGACCACGGCCTCGACATGTCCTCGCTGCTCCGGCACGCCGACATCGCGATGTATCGCGCGAAGTCTCAGCACAGCGGCTACAGCGTGTTCTCGCGAACCGGCGAGGACGTCGACGGTCGCGACCGGTTGCACCTGATCGACGAGCTCCGCGGCGCGATCACCGACCGCGAGCTCACGATGCACTACCAGCCGAAGGTCGACGCCTCGTCACTTCGGGTCCTCAGCGTGGAGGCCCTGGTCCGTTGGAACCATCCGGTGAAGGGTCTGCTGCTGCCGGCATCGTTCCTGCCGCTGGTCGAGGACTCCGGCCTGATGCACGAGATGACCGTCGCCGTGCTCGAGCAGTCGCTCGACCAGGTGATGACCTGGTCGAACGCCGGGCTGCGGCTGCCGGTCGCGGTCAACCTCTCACCGTCGTCGCTCGTCGACATCGAACTCCCGCAACGGGTCGAGCGGATGTTGATCGAGCGGTCGCTCGACTCGTCCCTTCTGATCCTCGAGATCACCGAGGACGTGATCATGAGCGATCGCGAGCGCGCCCGCCACATCCTGGACGAGCTGCGCCGGATCGGCATCCAGGTCGCGGTCGACGACTTCGGCACCGGCTACTCGTCGCTGGCCTACCTGCGCGAGCTGCCGATCGACGAGCTGAAGCTCGATCGCTCCTTCATCGCGACGATGAGCGCCGACGACCGCTCGCTGGCAATCGTCCAGTCGGCGATCGATCTCGCGCACTCCCTCGGCCTGCGGATGGTCGCCGAGGGCGTCGAGGACGAGCTCACCGCGCGCCGGCTCTGCGATGCCGGTTGCGACGAGGCACAGGGCTTCTACTTCAGCCAGGCACTTCCGGTGGCGGAGTTCGAGACCTGGCTCAGTGACTACGAAGCATCGCTCGACGACGCCGAACTGAGGGTGGGTGCCTAGCAGATGACCGCCCCAGGTCAGAGCTATCGAGTCGCGCCACCGCTCCACACCGAGGTTGCCCACGGCGTCGATGCCGTGCTCGCGGAAGCGACCCGGCTGGCCGCGCTCACGGAGGCGGTCCCCGGTGCCCCGGTCACGGCCCGCTGGCCGTGGCTCGCCGCGTCGGTGGCAAAGCCCGCACCGGGCGAGAAGCCCTGGCTGGTCTCGGTCGCGGCCGGCAGCGAGCTGGTGGGCGCCGCGCTCCTGCTCGACGCACCGGGCGGGCTACGGCGTACGAGCCTGGCGGGAACCGCCGAAAATCACCGCGGCGCACTGCTCGCAGTTGATGATCACGCCGCTGAGCAGCTCGGCGCCTCACTCGCCGACGCGCTGAGCCGCGAGCCGCGCGAGTTCTGCCTCGGGCCGATCAGCCACGGTCCGGCGCTTGCGGCACTGCTTCGGGCGCTGCCGGTCGCGCTCACGATCCAGCACGTCGCAGTACCGATCGTCCGGACCGCCGGCACCGTCGACTCCAACGGCATGAGCCACGGGACCGCGAGGACGCTTCGCAAGGCCCGCAACCGCTTGGTCGCGGACGGCGTCGTCTCGACCGTCGACGTCACCAGCGACGGCCGCGAGATCACCGCCACGCTGCCGCTGCTCGAGAGCATCTGCCGTGACCGTGACCACGCCGGCGGCCGGCTGAGCCCGCTCGACGATCCGGCCCGGCGCCGGCTCTGGCATCGGCGCGTGCTTGCGCTGGCCGGCAGCGGCGAGCTGCGGCTGGCCACCCTGCGGCTGGACGGCGAACTGGCCGCGTACGTACTCGGGATCGAGGACGGCAGGGTCTACCGGGTGCTCGAGGGCCGCTACGTCGCCCGCTGGGCGCGGTACGCACCGGGCCGACTGCTCGAAGCCGCCACCCTGGACGCGGTGACCGACGGTCCGTTCGACACCTTCGACTGGATGACATCGGTCGCGCCCGAAACACTGCTTGCTGCCAACGACCTCGATCCGCTGGTCGTCGTCAGCGGCCGTAGCTGACCCGCGCCGTCACCCGCGCGGCGGCTAACCGCGCACCGGAACGCGTCGTACCGTCGGAAGGGTCGAATCGAAAGATCCCCGGGGCAAGGTGGGCTTCATGTCACGATGGTCATGGTCGGCGTTCGCGGCCACCGCCTCGATTGCGATCGCGAGTGGGCTCGGCGTCGTCGCACCGGGCGCGAGTGCCGCCGCGGTCGCATCGAGCGGGTACGGCTTCCGCCAACCGACCGCCATCGCCATCGCGGACCGGAAGCTGTGGATCGCGAACCTGGCCGGCAACTCGGTCACGGTCACCGACCGACACGGCGCCTTGCTCCGCGTGATCCGGGCCGGTAAGGACGAGTTCGGTCAGCCGGACGCCATCGCGGCGGGCGGCGGCAAGGTCTGGGTTGCCAGCCGGGCCGGGCGGATCACCGAGCTCGACGCCGGCGACGGGTCCCTGGTCCGGGTCGTGCGCGGCAAGCGCTACGACCTTCGTGACCCGGTTGCCATCGCGGTGCACGGCGGCGAGGTCTGGGTGGTCGACCGGGCCGCCGACGCGATCACCGAGATCAATGCCGGCGACGGCTCCCTGACCCGGGTGCTGTCGCGCTCCGCGCGACCTGGCCTGGGCTTCGACGCTCCGGTCGCCCTGACCTTTGCCGGCACCACCGCCTGGGTGGTCAACCAGGTCGGCTCGGTCACCGGCTTCAACGCCTGCTCCGGCGTGCTCGTCCGGCGGCTGACCGCCGCGCGCTACGGCCTGGCCGCGCCCGAGGGAATCGCGTACGCCGGACATCGGCTGTGGATCTCCGACAGCGCGACCGACTCGGTCACCGAGACGACGTCGTCGGGCGATCTGGTCCAGGTCATCTCCAACTCCAGCAACAATGCGAACTACGGCTTCGACGCGCCCAGCGTCGTCGTCGCCCACGGAGCGCAGGTCTACGTGATCAGCCCGCCGGGCTCGAGCCCGATGGTCACCAAGATCGAGACTTCGACCGCGAACGGTGACTGGTACGAGTGCAACAACAACACCCCACACCCGAAGTTCGACTACCCGACCGGCCTGACCGTGTTCGGCTCCCACCTCTGGGTGGTCAGCCCGCGCAACAACTCCCTCGCCGAGCTGCACATCAGCACCGGACTGCTCGTCAAGCGGATCACCTAGCTGTCCCGTCTTCGAGGTCTCTTGCCACGATGCGGCGTCCAGGTGTGCGCTCGCAAGGCGGAGGAGGAGTGCAATGGCAGCGCCATTGCCGACGACGACAACGTAGCGAGCGTGCATCTGGGCGCCGCAGGAGGCAAAAGGACTTCGGAGACGGGACACTAGCCGGTACTAGGGTTTGACCGGGACCGAGCCCGGATCCAGGGGGCAGTTCGCGTGTGCCCGCGAAATGTCATCTTGTCGTTCGCGGTGATCGAGAGGAATCGCAATGACCGTTGAGCCGGTGGTACGACGATGACCACCGTCGGCGCCCCGCGCGGGAGCATCCTCGGCACCCGGGTCAACCGGGTCGAGGACCCGGAGTTCCTCACCACCGGCGCGGTCTACACCGAGGACCTCGTCGACGACCGGCTCGCCGACGCGGTCCGGATCACGGTGGTCCGGTCGCCGGTGGCGCACGCGAGGATCGTCTCGATCGACGCCAGTGCCGCGAGCGCGGCCGCCGGCTGCATCGCGGTGTACACCGCCGCTGAGCTAACGGATCTGCCGGCGCAGAAGACGATGCTGCCGATGTACCCGCCGGAGGTGGCCCAACCGCTGCTTGCCGTGGACACGGTGCGCTTCGTCGGCGAGCCGGTGGCGATCGTCGTCCACGAGGGGCGCTACACCGGCGAGGACATCGCGGAGCTCGTCGTCGTCGACTACGAGCCGCTGCACGCCGTGGTCGATCCCAGGGAGGCGCTGGCCGGCTCTACTCTGCTCTTCCCCGACCTGGGTCACAACATCGTGATCAAGCAGGACCCCGACGAGCACGACGACCTGTTCGACGACTGCGAGGTCGTCGTCACGCAGGAGATCATCAACCAGCGGGTCGCCGTCGCGCCGCTCGAGGTTCGCAGCGCGGCCGCGGTCTGGTTGGACGACCGGTTGATCGTCTGGCTGCCCAACCAAGCCGCGCAGGGCAGCCAGGACGCGATCGCCGGCATGCTCGGCCTGCCGATCGAGCAGGTTCGCGTAATCACGCCCGCGGTCGGCGGTGGATTCGGCGCGAAGGTCGGCTCCGACCCCGAGCAGGTGCTGGTCGGTTGGGTCGCCAAGAAGCTCGGTCGTCCGGCTACCTGGGTCGAGACCCGCTCGGAGAACATGGTCGGGATGACCCATGGCCGGGCTCAGATCCAGACCGCGAGCCTTGGCGGCGACCGGGACGGCAACGTCAAGGCCTACCGGCTCCGAATCCTGCAGGACGCCGGTGCTTATCCCCGCTTCGGCGCCGTTCTGCCGACCCTGACCCTCCTGATGGCGCCGGCGGTGTATGACTTCGACCGGATCGAGACGTCGTTCGCCAGTGTGGTCACGAACACCACCCCGCTCGGTGCGTATCGCGGCGCCGGCCGGCCGGAGGCCACCGCGGTCATCGAGCGGATGATGGACGTCTTCGCGACCGAGATCGGGATGGATCCCGCCGACGTGCGGCGGCGCAACCTGTTGCCGGCGTTCACCGAGCCGCTCCCGACCAAGGGCGGCGCGCTCTATGACTCGGGCAACTACGAGATGGCGCTCGACACCATCCTCGCGGCCTCGGACTACGAAGGGCTGCGCCGCGAGCAGGCCGCCCGCCGCAAGCGCGGCGACCGCAACCAGCTCGGGATCGGGCTGAGCGTCTACGTCGAGATCACCGGCGGCGGCGATGAGTCCGGCCCGCCGAGTGAGAACGCCACGGTCGAGATCCACCCGGACGGTACGGCGACCATCCTCACCGGCACCTCGCCGCACGGTCAGGGTCACTCCACCGTGTGGGCAATGCTTGCGAGTGCGGAGCTCGGCATCCCGATCGACAAGATCACGGTGAAGTGGGGCGACACCGATCTCGTGCCGGAGGGTGGTGGCACGATGGGATCGCGCAGCCTCCAGCAGGGCGGTGCGGCGGTCAAGCAGGCCGCGATCGAACTGGTCGAGGTGGCCCGCAACCGGGCCTCCGACGAGCTCGAGGTGGCCCCGGAAGACCTCGTGGTCGATCTCGACATCGCCGGGTTGGCCGTGCGCGGCGACCCCAGCGCCCGGGTCACGTTCGCGTCGCTCGCCGAGAAAAAGCCGCTGAAGGTCAGGGCGGTCTTCAGTGCACCGGGGGCGACGTACCCGTTCGGCGCGCACGTCGCGGTGGCCGAGGTGGACGTCGAGACCGGCAAGCCGGTGCTGACCCGGTTGATCGCCCTCGACGACGCCGGCACGCTGATCAACCCGCTGATCGCCGAGGGCCAGCGGCACGGCGGCCTTGCGCAGGGAGCGGCCCAAGCCCTGGTCGAGGAAGTGCTGTACGACGAGGACGGCAACCCCACGACCACGACGTTCGCCGACTACCCCATTATCACCGCGACCGAGCTGCCCAGCTTTGAGCTCGTCACGACCGAGACCCCCACGTCGTACAACCCGTTGGGGGCAAAGGGAATCGGCGAGGCCGGCACGATCGGGGCAACCCCTGCGGTGCAGAACGCGGTCATCGACGCGGTCTCGCACCTCGGGGTCAGACACATCGACATGCCGACGACCTCGATGCGGGTCTGGTCGGCGATCAACGACGCGAAGGGCGCCTGATGCGGGTCTCGATCACAGTCAACGGAGCCGCCCGGGTCGACGACGTCGAGCCGCGGATGCTGCTCGTGCACTACTTGCGCGACGTCTGCGGCCTCAAGGCGACGAATATCGGCTGCGACACGTCGTCGTGTGGTGCGTGCACCGTCCACCTCGACGGCGAGTCGGTGAAGTCGTGCACCGTCCTCGCGATGCAGGCCGACGGCGCATCGGTCACCACGATCGAAGGCTTGGCGAATGGCGCCGACCTGCACCCCGTGCAGGCGGCGTTCCAGGCCGAGCACGGTCTGCAATGCGGCTTCTGTACGCCCGGGATGGTGATGGCCGCGGCCTCACTGCTGGCCGAGAACCCGGCCCCCAGCGAGCAGCAGGTACGCGAGGGCCTCGAGGGCAACATCTGCCGGTGCACCGGCTACCACAACATCGTCCGCTCGGTGCTGACCGCCGCTGAGTCCATGGCCGACTCCCCAGCAGGTCAGCGATGATCCCGGCGACGTTCGACTACCTTCGCGCCGGATCGGTCGACGAAGCGGTCGCCCTGCTCCGGGAGCACGGCGACGACGCGAAGCTGATCGCCGGCGGGCACTCGCTGCTCCCGATGATGAAACTCCGGCTCGCGGTCCCGTCCGTGCTCATCGACATCGGCCGGATGCCGGAGGGCTCCTACGTCCGGGTCGAGGGCGACGAGGTCGCCGTCGGTGCCCTCACCCGGCACTGCGACCTGGTCGGCTCCGAGGTGTTGCGGGCCGAAGCGCCGCTGATTGCCGGCGCGGCCTCCTACGTGGGAGATCCGCAGATCCGCCATCGAGGCACGATCGGCGGATCGGTGTCGCACGCCGATCCGGCCGCCGACCTGCCTGCCGCGGTGCTCGCATCGGACGCCACGTTGGTGCTGCAAGGTCCGGACGCGCGACGCACGGTCACCGCGACCGAGTTCTTCCTCGGCTACTTCGAGACCGCGATGGACCCCGACGAGATGCTGGTCGAGATCCGGGTCCCCCGCACCGGTCCCAACGGCTGGCACTACGAGAAGTTCGTCCGGCGCGCCAACGACTGGGCCATCGTGGCGGTGGCGACGGTTGCGGGAAGGGTCGCCCTGGCGAACATGGGGAGCCGGCCGCTTCGGGCGACTCGCACCGAGGAGCACCTCGCCTCGGGTGCCTCGATCGAGGCAGCCGCGGCGCTCGCCGCCGAGGACACCGAGCCGGTGCAGGACATGCACGCCGATCAGGACTATCGCCGCCACCTCGCGCGGGTCCTGACCCGACGCGCACTCGAGACCGCCGCCGGCTGACCGCCGTACCGATTCAGTGCGCGACGAGCCACTGGGCGTCGGGCTGGATCGTGATCAAGATGATCGTGAGGTCGCCCTTGGTCGCGGCGCCACCGTGCGCGACCTTCTCGCTCACGACGCACGAGGTGTTCTTCGCGGTCAGGCCGTGGACCTTGCACAGCGTGATCGCATGACCGTTGCGGTAGACGATCGGCGTGATGTTGGCCTTGAGCCCACTGGTCGTTGCGTCGTAGATGAAGGTCAGGTGACTCGAGTGGGTGGTGTGCGCGGTCGGGGCGGTGACGTTGATCGCCCGGCCGAGCACACCGTGGCCGTGCTCCTTCGCCGGCGCCTTCGCCAGCGACACCGAGATCTTGCTGACCTTCGGCGACCCGCTCTCATTCGAGGCCCCGAGGAACGCGACCTGCGGCGCGTCCGAGGTCGCGGTCGGCTGCTTGCACACGGCGACCTTCACCAGGTCACAGCTTCCGACGCCGTACCCGCCGGCCCGCGCAACCGGCGACTTCGGGGCGCTGGAGCGATCGAGCACAATCGATCCTTCGCGCACGCTGATCGCGGGCTTGGTCGACCCGAAGACCACCGGCACACCGAGCACGGCGACGTTGTGGCCGCTCCCCTTGCGGATCAGCGACCCCTTCTGCAGGAGGGTGGGCGCGGTTGACGAGCCAGCCTTCGCGCCGCGATAGATCCCGCCGACGCCGTCGACGTTGAGCCGGCTGTGCGCCTCATCGATCAGCTGGGTGCCGTTGTTCATCGCGATGTAGCCGAAGCCGGTCAACGTCAGCGTTCCGAAGTTGTCGATCACCCGGCCGGCCGTGAGGTCGGTGCCGCCAAACTTCCCGCCGTCGACCAGCAACTTGCCGCCGGCGGCGATCGTGGTCCGGCCGGCCGAGGTCTGAGTGGCGACCTCCTTGTGTCCCTTGACGATCTGTCCGGTCCACTTGAACGTGCCGGACACCGTGAGCGGGCTGTTTCCTCCCAACGTCGATGCATCGAGCGCAAGCGTGCTGTTCTTGTCCACCGACGACGCCGAGACGCTGGAGCCCTTCGCCGCTCCGAGGAAGAGCTGCGCGCCCGGGTCGACGGTCAAGGTCGCGCCCTGCCCGATGTCGATCCCCGCGATGTACCGGACATCGCCCGCTGCGATGGTGACGCCGGCCGGTTTGCTGCCCGTGCCTGTGCCGATGCAGACGTACTGCGTCTGGAACGTCGTGGACCCGGTGGCATCCGGTACGGTGCTCGGATTCCAGTTCGCCGCCTGGGACCAGCTGTGCCCGTTGCCCTTGCCGGTCCACGTGATCGTCGTCCCCGAATACGACGTGCCCACCGAACAGAACGTGCCGGTTGCATGCGCCACGGACGCAATCGGACTGACCGCGAGCACCGAGGTGGTCGCAGCGGCGAGAGCGAAGGCACTGACGGTCAGGCGGCGAGGCTTCATCGCGGCACCGTACTACGGCGCTACGAGGCCTGCCCGGCGTACCGGAACTACACCCGCCAGCGGAACTAGTTGCCTCGCACGATCTGCTGATAGCTGATGTGGTCGCAGTTGCGGCCGGCTTGCTTCGAGGCGTACAGGGCCTCGTCGGCCGCGGTCAGCGCGTTGGCAATCGGCGCGGAGTCGGTCACCGCGGCGATCCCGCTCGAGAAGGTCAGACCCGGGTGGATCGACGCCCATCTCACCCGCATCCGGATCAGGACGTCGAGCGCCGCCTCCGGAGAGGTCTCCGCGAGGAGTAGAACGAACTCCTCACCGCCGTACCGGCCGGCCGCATCCTCGCCGCGCAACGCGGCGATCAACAGCCCGCCGAAGTCGGCCAGCACCCGGTCCCCGGCCGCATGCCCCTCCCGGTCGTTCAGCGCCTTGAAGTGGTCGAGATCGCACATCACGATCGTGTCGCCGCCGCGCGCTTCGGTGAGTCGGGCGTCGAGCGCGCGCCGGTTGATCAGGCCGGTCAGCGCGTCGACGTGCGCATGGCGGGACAGGACCTGGTGGTCCCTGGCGGCCTGGTCGCTTCGCAACGACAGCAACTCGCCGACCAGGACCCAGATCAGCACGCCGATCGCCAGGCGAACCGATGCTGAGGCCGACCAGCTGTCCTGCGCCGCGATCCATGCCCCGGCCGCGACCGGAGCCAGCGCCACACTCGTTCCGGCCGGCTGCGTCAATCCGACGTACACGAAGCACAGGTTGATGAATCCGGTGTAGGCAACTGCCGCACCGTTGTCGGTGACCCCGAGGACGGTCAGGGCGGCAAGGATCGTCAGCGGGAAGAGCAGCGCCAGCCGCGACTGGTCATCGTCCCAGGGGAGATAAGGGCTCAACGCGACGACGGCCAGCACGCCGGCGCCGGTCAGCGCCAAGGCCACCGGCGAGAGCTGGGGCGGGTGCACCGCCCACAGCGTCGATGCCACGATGGCGGCACAGGTCAGCAACAGGGCACGGCCCAACGCCACCTGCCCGATGACCGATCGCGGGCCGTTGACGATTGCCGCCACCGACTCGACGCGCGAGACGCGTCTCACTCCACCACTTCCCGTCCTTCATCCGGCCCTCGACGCAGCCGGGATCCCGTTGCCTGCCCGCCCGGCCTCGAACGGCGTTGCTGTCCTATATGTCGGCGCTTCGATAGGGCGGGCTTTAGGCCGTTCGAGCGACGGTGCAATGACCCGAACGCCTCACCGGCGGGGAACGTAGCGAAGCAGGACGACCCCATTGCCGAACGTGCGGGTCTCGACCAGCGACAGCGGTACGGGCACGTCGGGCGGGAAGAACCGGTGTCCGGCGCCGAGGACCACCGGATGGACATAGAGCCGATACTCATCGATCAGGTCGTGGCGCATGAAGGTCGCCGTGAGGTTGGCGCCACCAAGCATGAGATCGCCGCCGGGCTCCGCCTTGAGCGCCAGGACCTGCTCCGGCACGACCTCGTGAACCACCGTCACGTTCCCCGCCGCGGCCTGAAGCGTCCTGGAGTACACCACCTTCGGCATCTCGCGCCAGATGTGGGCGAACTCCACGACCGTCGGGGTCGCCGCTGGATCCTGGTCGGCGGTAGGCCAGAAGTCCGCCATCAACTCGTAGGTGACGCGGCCGTCGAGAAACGCGCCCATCGTTCGAAGCTCGTCGTTGAAGTGGCGGTGCAGTTCCGCGTCCACGAGATGCCAGTCGAGATCACGATCGGGGCCCTCGAAGAAGCCGTCCACCGACACGGACATCATCGTGATCAGCTTCCGCATGGGGGTGACCTACCGATCGGTGGCGTTCACCTGCGCAGGTGAACGGTCAGCGTGTCCCGGACCGTCAGGCCCGCCTTGGGGACGAAGGTAACGGTGACGACCACCTTCGCCTTGTGGTGCTTGGCCAACATCTTCTTCAGCGCCCCGGTCGGCGTGACGGTGAGGGTGACCCGACCCGGTTTGCCAACCGCCTTGGTCACCTTCCGCACGCCGTGAGCGGTGAGCGTGAGCTTGCCGGGCTCGGCCAGTGTCACCGGCACGGTTGCGGTGCCATTCTTCCTGTGCAGGCTCGGCCGGCCGACCGACAGTGCCTTCGCGACCGTCACGGTGAGCCTGGCCACGCCCGCATTGCGGACCGGGCCGCTCGCGTCCTGCGCGAGCAACTCGACCCGGTATGAACCGGGAATGCTGGGCCGGCCGGTGATCACGCCCGTGCTTGGGTCGATGGCGAGGCCGCGCGGGAGCCCGAACGCCTCCCATTCATAGGGCCCGGTGCCGCCGGTCGCTCCCGCACTCCCGAGGTACGACGCCCCGGTCACCGCCTTGGTCGAGCTCGGAGCAGTCACGGTCACGATCGCGCCGGCCAGCGGGTTGCTGCCGGAGATCTCCTTCACGCCCGGGTGGTTAGTGGCTCCGGCGGCGCCTTCCGCCCCGGCCAGACCGGCCGCCCCGATTGATCCATCCGTGCCGTTCGGGTCGCCGGCACCCGCGGGGCCCGCGCTGCCTCCGACGCCCGCCGCGCCCGCGGCGCCCGGAGGGCCGGCCGCGCCGGCCGCAGCCAGGTCCGAGGTCGGCACCGTACCGGCGTACGTGATCTGGTCACCCGTACTGATCGCACCCGCGATCCCGCGGGCTGCCGCACCGCCGTCGCCGCCATTGCCGCCATTGCCGCCGACCCCACCATTGCCGCCATCCGCACCCGGATCGCCCGACCCGGACGTGGACCCTCCGGCGCCACCAGCACCGCCGGTCGCACCGATCGCCCCGCCGCCACCCCCGCCGCCGCTGCCACCGGTTGCCGTGTTGGACGTGAATGTCACCGCCGCGAACACCCCACCGGAGGCGGCAAACACCGCACCACCCGCACCGGTCCCGCCGCTCCCGCCGATGCCGCCGGCCGCACCGTTCCCGGCACCACCGCCGTCGGACCCGTCGGTGGTCGCGCTCGCGCCGCCGCCACCGTGGCCGCCGACGCCGCCGTCGGCTGCCGGGGTCGAGCGCTGGGACCGGGTGCCGCCATCGCCACCGGTGCCGCCGGTGGCGGCGTCCTGCTGGAAGCTCGCCCCGAAGACGAACAACCCGTTGCCGTCGCTGTAGATCGCCCCGCCGTCACCGTCACCGCCGATGCCGCCCGCTCCGCCGTCGCCGTCAGGCTCACCGAAACCACCGGGACCCGAGGCGCCGGGAACTGCGCCGTCACTGCCGGCACTTCCCGCGCCGCCGGCACCACCCTGAGCGCCGCCGCCTCCGGTTCCACCGTTGCCACCAATCGCAGCGTCGGAGGTGAACGTCGTCCCGATCACCGTGAGGGTGCTTTCGCCCTCGCTGTAGATCGCGCCACCGAAGCCGCCACCGCCGATCCCCGCGTCGCCGCCGGTGCCACCCGCCCCGCCGTTCCCCCCGGTGGCACCGCTGGCGCCAGCCCCGCCCTGGCCACCGGCGCCGCCAGCGCCACCGGTCCCGCCGGCACCGCCCGTTGCGATATCGCCTACGAACGCGCCCCCGGAAACCGTCAACGCGCCGCCGGAAACGTCGATCGCGCCCCCGGCACCGTCGCCGCCGTCACCGCTGAGCCCGCCGGGGTCGCCCGGTCCGCCGTCCCCGCCGGCCGAGCCGGCACTGCCCGGATCACCCGCCTGGCCCGGCACACCCGCCGACCCGGTCGCCCTAGCGTTCTGCATGGTCAGGTCGACGAGGGTCAGTGCGCCACCGGTCACGCGAAACAACCGGCTGGACTTGGCGCCGTCGAGGATGACCGCGTGGCCCGAGCTGTCGATCGTCGTACTGCCCGCAGTGACCGTGATCGCGTGGTGGAAGGTGATCGTGCCCGAGCACCCGAAGTCGATGACCCCGCCGGCCGCGACCGCGGCCTTCAGCGCCGCATAGGTGCAGGTGGTCAGGACGGTGGGCCCGGAGCCGGCGTTCGCCGCGACCGCGCCGGTCGATCCGGTGACGCCCGCGAGCCAACCAACGGCGAGCAGGGGCGTGACGCTCAGCGCGGTACGGCGCCCACCCGTCACCTCAAGCCACCCCCTCGCGAGCCGTCCGCCCCATGATCAGGCACGCCGGCGCCCCGCCGCGGGGTCTTTGTCAAACCCGTCGATCCGCGACGACGGGGGTCAGGAGATCAGCCGGTCGTCCGGATCGTGAAGGCAGGCCCGGCCGTGGCGAGCAGCAGCGGCGGTGCCGCGGCCGCAAAGATCCGGAACCGCACCTTGGCGTGCTTGCGCGCGGTCCAGGTGAAGTGCGCGGTCCAGTCATGGCGCTTCGACGCAAACTTCATCGTCGCGACCTTCACCCAGGACTTGCCGTTCTGTCGCTGCAGCTGGACATGACCCTTCGGCGGCAACGGCTTGACGACCGCGGTGACCGACACGGTCTGATGGCGGACCGCTGTCGAGGGTGCGCTCCACGAGATCGACGCATAGTGCTTGGCCTTCAACGGAGTGACGTGTTGGAAGGTCAGTACGGCGTCGCCACCGGACGGCTCGTTCGGCCCGGTCTGGAGAAGAGCTGACCAGACCACGCCTTGCGTGCCACCGGAGACGCCGTCCCAGTACGTGTCGGGCGCGCCCGGCCCGCTCATCGTGTACGGCGCGGACACTTTGCCGTTGCCGTCCAGCTCGCTGTTGAACCACGGGTGGTGGTCCGGCATGGTCGACCCGACCTGCTCGTTCATGGAGGACGTCAACGGGATCGTCACCACGCAGGTGTTGATGGTGGCGGACACACAGGTGAACTGGACCGCGGTCGGGGCGGCCGACGCCGCGCCCGCCGCCGACAGCGGAAGTAAGCCGGCACCCACGACTGCGGTGCACAGGCCCACGCGGATTCGCTTCGAGATCGTCATTGGTTTCCAACCTTCCGGTGCCGGTGGCTTCGACGTCAGCGTGAGACGGGTGCGTCACACCGGCGTCACATCGGCCTGACCGGCCGGCCGGCCGGCCGGTCAGGCGAGCACGGTGTTCGAGCTGTCGGCGTTGGGGGTCCGCAACCGCGAGTAGTGGCTAAGATCGACCACCGACCCGGTCATCGGCGCGGTCCAGTGGACCGGGTCCGCATCGTGATCCCGGCCGGCCAGCGAGTCGACGATCACCGCGGTCATCATGGCGCCGATGACCGGCGCGTTCTTGAACTGGTTGCCGCTGGTTCCGATCGCCACGAAGTAGCCGGGCAGGTTGGTCTTGTCGTAGATCGGAATCCAGTCGTCGGTGACGTCGTAGACCCCCGCATGCCCGATCGGGCGGTTCGGTACGGCGACCGACGGCACCCGACGCGCGAGCCGGAGGGTCTGCCGCTCATACACCGGCGGGGTCGGGTGCACGTCGTACTCGTCGGGGTTGGCCAGCCACTCGAGCGGGTCGCACGCCGGCTCGAGGCTGCCGACCAGCAGCTTGTCCCCCGGCGCCGATCGGAAGTAGGTGCCGAGGTCGCCATCGCCGACGGTCGGCCCGAAGCCCCCGGAGAGGTCGGGCGGACCATCGAGGGTGTGCACCTCTTGCCGCATCGGTGCGGTCCGGACCGCGAAGTCGTCGAGCACGCCGGCCAGCTCGTTGATCGCGGCCGAGTGCGGGCCGGCGGCGTTGACGACGATCGTCGCGTCGACGCGCCGGCCGTCGGCAAGGGTGACACCCGCGATGCCGTCGGCGTCGCGGCGAATCTCCGACACCTCAGACCGGAACATCGACCGCGCCCCGTTGGCGGCGGCCGCCGACCACAGGTTGTGCGCAGCCAGCCCGGGGTCGTCCACGAAGCCGCCTTCAGGGGTGTAGAAGCCGCCGAGCTCGCGGTCGGACTCCGACCAGAACTCGTCGTCGTCCGGCGCTCGCGGCGGGAAGTACGCCGTCGTGGACAGGTGCGGGAACCGGGCCCGGAGTGCGGCCGGGCCTAGGACCTCGTACGGGATCCCGAGCCGGTCGTAGTGAGCGGCCACCCGGGAGCTGTCCTGCCCTGGGGTGTCGAGCACGAGGAATCCGGTGGCGAAGTACCGCGCGAACCCCGACTCGTCGGCGGCGCCGAGGACCTCCGACCATCGCTCCCAGTGATGCTTGGCCTCCCAGGCGACCGCAACCCCGGCAAAGGTCGAATAGTGGAAGCGAACGATCGCCGACGACGCGCTGGTCGAGCCGAGGCCGGGACCGGCCGCGCGGTCGATGACCGTCACAGCGATGCCCTCGCGGCGCAGGGCGAGCGCGATGCTGCAGCCGACGACGCCCGCGCCCACCACAACCGCAGCGGGCGCCGAAGCCACCCGTCCACCCTATCGACGTCGGACCTGAGCCTGATCGGACTCCGGCGACGCGCCTCGCGGGGCGGTCGAGGTCCCTGCGATCCCGGCCACGGCTCGGTAGATTCCCGGTATGGCCCGCAAGGATCGTCAGCCCGGCACCGCGCTGTGCCCGGAGTGCTGCGAGCACGGGGTCGGCCTGACCTGGTTCTGCGGATGGTGCGCCGAGCTCGAGGAGTTCGGCTCGAGCGACTTCGGCGTCTGGGGCAGCGAGCTGGTGCTGCCGTGCGAGCACCGGGCGGGCAATCAGCAGGCCAAGCCGGCATAGCGGCCGGCCGGAATCAGCGCCGGCCGAGACTCGAATCGATCACGGTTTCTCCGTCGCGGTACGGCGAACGGACTAGCCCCGACGCGCGCTCGGAGCAACTCCCAGCCAATTCCTTGACCGGCCTTTCCTTCCTGCCGAACAGGGACTAAGGACCCTAGTCAATATGGCCCAGGATCGGACAAAATGGTACCGACGCAGGGAATTCTTGACACATCGGTCGCGGAAGCGGCCGATGCATCGGTTTCGGCTGCGCTCGAAACCGGTGCTGCCACCGAGACCGCCGCTCCCGCTGCCAATGGCCGTGCGGCCCGCCGGTTCAGCTTCGACATCGCCATCGTCGGGCTCGGCTACGTCGGCCTGCCCACCGCCCTTGCCTTCCATGCGGCGGGGCACCGGGTGCTCGGTGTCGACGTCGACCAATCCAGGGTCGAGGACATCCGATCGGGCGCCGCCGACCTCGGCTCGCACGACCTCCGCCGGCTCGCCACCGCGCTGTCCAGCCACACGTTCTCGATGGCGGCCTCCGCCGATCGGCTTGCCGAAGCAGCGACCGTCATCATCTGTGTCCCGACCCCGGTGACCGAGGATCGCGCTCCGGACCTGACCGCGATCCGAGCCGCCTGCGCGACGGTGGTCGACCGCGCGGTCGCCGGACAGACGCTGATCCTGACCTCGACGACCTACGTCGGATCCACCCGCGAGATGCTCGGCCGGGCGCTCGCCGAGCGCGGCCTGCACCCGGGTCGGGAGCTGTTCGTGGCGTTCAGCCCCGAACGCATCGACCCGGGCAACGAACGGCACTCGCACGAGGACGTGCCGCGGGTCGTCGGTGGCCTCACCGACACCTGCACCGAGCGAGCCGCGATGGCCCTCGCCGGGTACGTCAGGAAGCTGCACGTCGTCAGCAGCGCCGAGTGCGCGGAGTTCACCAAGCTGCACGAGAACACCTTCCGCGCGGTGAACATCGCGTACGTCAACGAGATGAGCGTCGCCGCCCGGGCCCTGAACCTCGACATCACCGAGGTCATCGGGGCGGCCGCGACCAAGCCGTACGGGTTCATGCCCTTCACGCCGGGCCCGGGTGTCGGTGGCCACTGCATCCCCTGCGACCCGCACTACCTGCTGTGGCAGCTGCGCGCCGCGGACTACCGGTTGCCGCTGGTCGAGCAGGCGATGACCGCGATCGAGGAACGCCCGCTGCAGGTCGTCGAGCGGATCCGCGGCGCGCTCGCTGAGACCGACACGACCCTGGCCAGCGCCGACGTCCTGATCGTGGGTGTGGCCTACAAGCCCGACGTCCAGGACGTTCGCGAGTCCTCGGCGCTGGTGATCATCGAGACCCTGCTCGCCGCCGGGGCCAACGTCCGCTACGTCGACCCGTATGTGCCGCGGCTCGCGCTACGCGACGGCACGGTTCTCTACTCCATCGACAACCCGGCCGACGGCCATGCCGACCTGGTGCTCCTGCACACCCATCACACCGACAGCACGCTCGACTGGCTGCCGAAGACGTCACTGCTGCTCAACGCGACGTACCGCCACGTCGCGACCGCGCCCAATCAATCAATGGTTTGAAGGGAACGACCCGATGTACGACGAAGACGCACCACATACCGCGGCCACCACCGCTGCGGCGACCGGATTGCTCGGGCTGTCAGCCTGGCTGTCCTGGACCATCGTCGCGGTCGTGCTCGTCGTACTGCTACTGACTCTTGGTCTTCGGATCTGGAGCCGCAGGCAGAGTCACTGATCCACTGTCATGAGCGACTATGGCAGCCGCAGCGGCAGTGCACACAAGTGGATCGGTCGCCATCGCGACCGTGGTGAGCGTCGTCGGCTGCTGAACTCGCGGCTGGTTGCCTGGCTGAGCGCGATCCTCAGCGCGGCGATCGTCGTCGGGTTCCACCAGACCAGCTGGCATCGCGACTGGACGGTCGAGACCGGGTTCTTCGCCAGTGTCTCGGTGATGATCATCGTGATGCTCACGCTGTCCGCGAACGGCAAGTCGTTCCGGAAGCTGCCGGTCGCGCCGGGCAAGGTGGTTGCCCTGGTGCCGGCATACAACGAGAACCCCTACACCCTGCACGCCTGCATCTGGTCGCTCCTCAACGGCACCATCGTTCCCGACGCGATTCATGTCGTCGACGACGGCTCGGCCTTCCCGGTGACGACCTTCGAGCATCCCCGGGTGTTCTGGCACCGCACCGCCAACCAGGGCAAGCGCGCGGCGCAGATCTACGGCTTGCGCCACCAGCTCGACGCCGACTTCGTCCTCACCGTCGACTCGGACTCGATCGTCGACAAGTATGCGCTCGAGGAGATCCTGCGCGCGATGTCGGCACCGAACGTCCAAGCGGTCACCGGCACCTGCCTCGTGCGCAACCGCTCGGAGAACCTGATCACCAGGCTGACCGATCTCGAGTTCGTGAGCGGCAACTTCGTCGCGCGTCGCGCGCGGTCGGCGCTCGGCGCGGTCGCGCCGACCTCCGGTCCGCTCTCGCTGTATCGCGCCGCGGTGGTGATCGACAACGCCGAGGACTACCTGACGAGTGGCACCTACGGCGACGACCGCCGGCTGACCCACTACAGCCTGCTCCGCGGCCGCGTAGTGGTGTGCGACACCGCGATCGTCGAGATGGAGATGCCGTCGACGATCCGCTCGCTGTACCGGCAGCGGGTGCGCTGGTGCAAGGGCTACATGAAGTACCTGCCGTGGGAGCTCGCCAACCTCAGCGGTGCGGCCCTGGTGCTGCGGATGTGGAACACCGTACTGATCATGATCATGCCGTTCGTGTTCGTCACGGCCTTCGTCGTGATCCCGGTGACCACCCACAAGATCTACTGGATCGCCTGGCTCTATTGGTGTCTGCTCCTCTACGCGAGCACGCTGACGTACGCAATCGGGCGCCCGTGGCTGAGCCGCCGGCAACGCTGGCTGACCTGGCTGATCGGCACCCCCTTCCTCATCGTGCTGCAACTCATGATCCTGCGGCCGGCGTTGTTCCACGCCGGGCTCACGGTGCGCGACGAGAGCTGGGGAACCCGCGACGTCGACAGGAGCGACTGCGCCCACACCCCGCCCCGGGCCGGTGCGAACCGGCTCACCGAGGCGCTGCCCTCATCGGTCGGTTGATCGGAGCGCGGTCTCAGCGACGCCTGGTAATTCGTTGGCAGCGCTCATCTTCGGCCGATCCCCGGGGACGCTCCGCGTCATCAAGGGGCAAGCAGCGAGTCAAGGGACACTTCGGCTCGACCGATACAAAAGGTGCGGATTGTCAGGACTACGCAGCCGGGATCGGGCAGTCGTGGAGTCGCCCGATCAAAGCGGCACCGAGGCAGGCAACGGCGACGGTAGGTAGACATGAGGGCCCGATGACGTCGAGCGTCGACGACGCCGGCACGCTGGCCCGACCGCGCACGCTCGGGGTCGGGGCGGCGATCGCCGTGCTGGTCCTCACCGTCGCCCTGGTCATGCCGTTCTCGCGAATCCAGGCCGGATCGGACCCGAGCTTCGCCGTAGCGGTGATCGCCATCGTCGGTTGCTTCGACCTGATGTCCGCCCTGTTGCTCATCCAGCAGTTCCGCGACACCGGCGACCGACGCTCACTTGCGCTGTCGTGGGCTTACGTCTTCGCCCTGATCCTGCTCGGCGGCTACTCCGCCGCCTTCCCCGGCGTCATCAGCACGCACCCGCCGTTGGGCAGCAACCCCTCGACCGCGCCGTGGCTCTGGGTCGCCTGGCATACCGGCTTCCCGATCCTCCTCGGGGCCGCACTCGCGCCCTGGCCGCGGCGCTGGGACGCCGAAGTGGCACTCGCGCGACGTCGGCGGCTGGTCTGGCAGACGGTCGGTGGCTCGTTCGCGATCGGCGTCGCCGTGGTGGTCGCGATCGTCCTCGGCATCGGGTCGCTGCCGAGTGTCATCGATGGCCTCAGCCTCGCCCCACTCACGCATCGGGTCGGGCCGTACATGCTCCCGGTCGTCGTGATCGCGACCGCGGTGGCGATCGCGGGAGCGCGACGGCCGGGACCGGCTCGCTGGGCCGCGGTGGCCGCGACCGCCGCAACCGGTGACACCGTGCTCACGTTGTTCTCGCAACTGCGTTACAGCATCGGTTGGTACGCCGGCCGCAGTCTCACCGTCGTGTCCTCAGCGGCAGTTCTCGTTGCCCTGCTTGCAGAATTCGGCGCGGTGAAGCACCGGCTGGCCGAGGAGGGCGAGCTGCTGCGCGCGCAGCTGGCCCGGACCGATGAGCTCGAGCGGGTCCAGACCACCTTGCTGCACCACATGGTCGACGGGGTGTTCATGCAGGACCGCGACGGGAAGTTCGTCGCCATCAACCAAGCCGCGCTCGACATCCTCGGGATCAACGAAGATGAGCGAGGCGGTGGCGCGGCGCTCGAGAACTTCCGGGCTCGCCTCCTGCAACCCGACGGCAGCCCGTGGAAGAACACCACCCTGACGCCGCCGCAGAAGACGATGCGGACCGGCGAACCGCAACGCGACGAGATCGTCGGGGTGACCACACCGGCGGCCGAGCCGACCTGGATGTCGGTGCGGACCGCGGCGGCGACCGCGCCGGACGGCTCGGTCGAAGCGGTGATCACCTGCCTGACCGACATCACCCGCGCACACTCGGCACAGCTCGCCGCCGCGACCGCCGCAGCGCAGCGCCGGCACCGGATCATCGACATCCTCGAGCGCCAGGCCATCACGATGGTCTTCCAGCCGATCGTGGCGCTCGACACCGGCCGGATCGTCGGGGCCGAGGCGCTCGCGCGATTCCCCGGACATCCCAACCCGACGCCCGACGTCTGGTTTGCCGAGGCCGCGACCGAGGACCTCGGCATCGATCTCGAGCTGGCTGCCGTCGGTGCTGCCCTCGGCAGGCTCAACGACCTGCCGGCCGGCTCCTACCTGTCGATCAACGTCTCACCGAGCGCGGCCCTCTCACCGCAACTGCAACGACTGCTCAGCGGAGCGCCGGCGCACCGAATTGTCGTGGAGCTGACCGAACACGCGAGCGTCGACGACTACGAGGAGGTCATCGCGGCCCTGCACGTGCTGCGCACCAGCGGCGTGCGGCTCGCCGTCGACGACGCCGGGGCCGGCTTCGCCAGCCTGCGCCACATCCTCAACCTGCGGCCGGACCTGATCAAGCTCGATCTCGCCCTGACTCGCGGCATCGACCGGGACCCGGCCCGGCGCGCGCTGGCCGCCTCGTTGCTTGCCTTCGGTGCCGAAATCGGTGCCAGCATCGTGGCCGAAGGCATCGAGACGCCCGGCGAGCTCAGCAGCCTGAGAACGCTCGGCGTGCGCTACGGCCAGGGCTACCACCTCGGGCTTCCCGCGGCTCTGCCGCTCGTGCTCACCACGGACTACATCGACTGCCTGGCGAGCTAGTGTCCCGTCTTCGAAGTCCCTCGCCACGATGCCGCAGGCGGCAAAAGGACTTCGGAGACGGGGCACTAGCGATCCGGCGGAGCGCGACAGTCCCGGCCGCTGGGCATCCTCCAACGACCGGGACCGCGAATCGCCGCCCTCGATCCAGGCGAACGACCTGACTCAGGTCTAGCGGCGTGCCGTCACGGAAGGACAACCGAAATGTGACGGATGTACAACGAAACGAGCGGGCGGCTGGGCCGCCGCACGCTCATTTGCGTGCTCGCGAGGGGAAATTGCCTCCACTAGGCCGTTAGATTGACCGGATTTGTCAATCGGGCTAATCGCGGTGCCGAAGAACGTTACGAGACGTAACTTCGCCCACCAGCTCAGGAGCACCGATGGAAGACCGCGAGATGCTACTGACCGAGGCCTACGACGAAGGTGTCGTGACCGAGGTCATCCGGCCGGCGGCGGTCGTCCCCGAACAAGCGGCGCGCCAGGTGCTGGTCGAGCTCGCGATGCGCGACGTGCGGATGGGCGGCCTGTGGTGGTCCGAGCCCACGATCTGGCGGCGCTACGACGCGCCGTGGACCGCAATCGACGGAGGTGCCGGCGGCGCCGAGGTGCTCGGCACCATGCAGATCGCGTACGGCGTGCCGACCCGCTTCGACATCACCATCTACCGGGCCACCATCACCCGGCTCGGAGTCGACCACGGGATGACCGTCACAAGCCTGTGCGACGAAGCGCTCAACTTCGGCGGCCTGTCGCTGGCAACCTGCCCACGCGCCGACCTCAGCCCGCCACCGCGCCCGTTCAAGCCGGCCAACCGCTAGCGCTGTCACGCGAGCCGGCCTGCGAGGTCGGCTCAGAGAACGGCGACGAAGTGCGCGGTGCCGGTCGAGCCGAACCCCAGGACGTTCACGACCGAGAAGCTGAGTTGGTCGGTGCTGAGCAAGCCGGCCGCCGGCGTGTAGACGATCGTGTGGGTGCCGGTGATCCGCGCCGTACCGTGCTTGGGCCCGCCGGTGATCTGCAAGCTCGACCAGTCGATCGGCGCGTCCGGGTCGCTGACCAGGCTCGACACGTCGATCGTCACCGGCTGACCGATCGTGGCCGAGAGGTTGATCGGACTCACCTGCGGCCCGACCCCTCCTGACAGACCTGAGAGGTTCGCTCCGCTCAGGGTCGCCCCGTTGACGACCATGTTGTGCACCGTCGCGCCGGACAGGTCGGCGTCGGTGAGGTCGGCGTTGGTGAAGCTCACGCCGGTGAGGGTGGCCCCGCTGAAGTCGGCACCGCGGAGGGACGCGCCGACGAAGCTGAAGCCGGCCAGGTCCATGCCGGCGAAGTCGACGCCGTCGTAGTTGGTGTGGGCCTGCTGCGGACCGAGGACGTTGACGGTCAGCACCGCAGCGCCGCACCGGCCGTCGGAGTCGCATGCCTGGTAGCTCACGTGGTCGACGCCGACGAATCCGCGATCGGGGGTGTAGCTGACCACTCCGTCGGTCACGGTCGCGGTGCCGTTGGCCGGACCCCCCGCGATGCTCAAGGTCGATGCCTCGACCTCGGCGACCGTGGAACGGAGGACGTCGACGGTCGCGGCGAGGTTCTCGACGATGTACGCGGTAGTCGAGCTGATCAACAGCCCAGGACCCGCACTCGGGCTCGGACCCGCGCCGCCGCCTGATCCGGTGCCGCCGGTGCCCCCACCGGCACCACCGGGGCCGGTCGGCGTGGTTCCGCCGGGCGGCTGCCCTTGCGTCGGCCCGACCGGTCCGGAGGTCGGCACCGGCTGACTGCCGGGCACCGAGCCGGTCCGCGGATCCGACACCGGCTCGGCGCCGCCGTTCGGCGCGCCACCCACGACCGCGTTCGTGCCGTCGACCGACCCGCCCGTGGTGACCGACCCGGACCGCGAGGCGGTCACGGTCGACGGATGGGAGTGCGCATGCGAATGCGAGTGCGCGGGTGTGCTGATCAGCGGCGGCACCGCGGCCACACCGATGACGCTCGCCGCCGCAGCGACGCCAGCCGTCGACGCGCCTTGCAACGGGAGCTGACCCGCCTGGGTCCCGAGCTTCGCGAGGCTGCGGAGGAATGGCAGCTGCACGACGAAAGCCAGCGGGCCCATCGCCCACAGCACCCTCGGCAACGAGATTCCGAGGAAGGCCCGCACATAGTCGGGATCGAACTGCGTACCAGCGCACGCAGCCAGTTCGGTGCGGGCCGCGCGCGTCGTCATCGCCTTCTTGTAGACCCGGGCGGCGGTCATCGTCTCGAACGAGTCGACCAACCCGACGATCCGGCCGGAACGGGAGATCTCGGCGCCGGTCCGGCCGTCGGGGTAACCGTTCCCGTCCCATCGCTCGTGGTGATCGACGATGCCCGCGCCCCACTCACCGAGCCACGGCAGCAGGGGGGCGGCGATCTCGGCGCCGACGGTCGGATGCTGGCGGATCCGCGCGAACTCGCGATGCGAGAGCTTGGCCGGCTTGTTGAGGATGGCCGGTGCGATCTCGAGCTTGCCGATGTCGTGGAGCAGGGCGGCCCAGCGCAGCCGATCTCGATCCGCCCGTGGCAGATGCAGCGCCTCGGCCAGCAGGTCGCAATACAGCCGCACTCGTTCGGAGTGGCCGCGCGTCTTGCGGTCGTGGTTGCCCAGCGCGGTGATCAGGGCGAGGACCTTCTCGGCGGCGACCTGTGCGGTGTCGTCGTCGCTGCGGGCCAGCCGCTCGAGCTGCTGCCCGGTGGTGCCGGCCGAGCGCGCGATGCGCATCCGTGAGGGCGCCTGGTCCGGGAACAGCATGGTCAGTCGGAGCAGGCTGGCCAACGGCAGTAACCGGCGCGCGCCGCGCTCAACGACTGCGGCGACGAGAACCGCTGTCACCGCCAAGGCGGCGTACCACCAGCCGCGGCCACCGGCCGGGGCTCGCCAAAGATGCGACAGAACGAGCAGCGCCACGCTGCTGGCCGCCAGTGGGGCGAGCAGGATGCCGGCGCGCAGCAGCCCAGCCGCGACCGGCCGGGCGTCCCAACGGTCGAGTGGAGCCGGAGCCGCCGGTGGATGCTCCAGCGGCTCCGGGCTCGTCGCCGAGCGATCGCCCTCCACGTCCTCTTTTCGTCACGTTTGGGTGCCTGCCTTGATGGGGCTGAAGTGCGCAAATGCCGCATCCATTCGGAGCAACGCCACGCTCACGGGGGCCGAAACGGGCTACCGGCGGGTGCGCTCTCGCAGGTAGGGCAGCGGCTGCGCGGGGTCGGGCCGGTCGATCTCGCGCGCGAGCCGATGACCGTCGAAGATCACTTCGCTGATCGCCCGAGGCGCGACCGCGTCGCCGATCCGGTACACCGCGCGGATCCCTGCTTCGGTCAACGCGTGGGGCGCCGCCCGCAGTGCGTGATACAGCGCGTCGTCCGATTGCTGCTGGGTGACCAGCACGATCCCATCGGCCGGTGCCGACCAGGCCTGGTCGAACTCGTCGTGCCCGCTGACCCCCTCGGCACTCACCGCAGTGATCGTCACCCCTCGGTGCACCCGGATGCCGTTGGCATGCAGGTGGCGACGCAGCAGGTCGCCTTCCAAGGTCGGGTCCGAGTCGGGCGACACGACCGGGTAGCAGGTGACCAGATCGACCTCGCGACCCTCGCCGGCCAACAGTTCGGCGACACCGGGCCCGACGAAGTAGCCGTCGGCGTCGTACACGACGACCCGCGAACCGGCCGGCCGTTTGCCGTCCACCATCACCTGCTCCGGCGTCAGTACCCACGGCCGGTCACTGTCGGCACCGGCGATCGTCTGGCCGCCATGCGGCTGGACGCCATCGGTCCGCCAGTGCGAGCCGGTGGCGACCACCACGATCTCGGCGCCGTACCCCAGCACCGAACCGATGTCGAGCCCGCGCCCGGTGATGACCTCGACCTGGCCGAGGGACGCCAGCTGCACCGAACGCCAATCGACGATCCGGCCCCAGTCGCCCAACGTCGGAAGCTGCCTGATCCACCGCAATCTCCCGCCGATCGCGGCCGCGGCGTCGACGAGATGCACGGCGAAGCCGCGCTTGCCCAGCACGATCGCGCACTCCATGCCGGCCGGACCCGCACCGACCACGAGGACCGACTGTTCGTTGTTCGCGGCGGCCAGGAACACCTCGGGATGCCAACCGCGCCGATACTCCTCCCCGGCGGTCGCATTCTGGATACAGCCGACGTGACGGTAGGACTCCTCGCGTGCGATGCATACGTTCGAGCCCGTGCACTCGCGGATCTCCGCCAGCCGGCCGTCGGCAATCTTGCGCGGCAGGAACGGATCCGCGATCGCCGGCCGGGCCGCGCCGATGATGTCCAGCGCTCCGGACCGTACGACGTCGGCCATCAGGTCCGGCGAGGTGTAGCGGCCGACGCCGACGATCGGCTTCGTCGTTGCGGCCCGGACCTGATCGGTCCAGCGCCGCTGATAGCCCTCGGGGAAGTAGCGCGACGTCCCCGAGTCCTCGGGCCAACTCCCGACATTGACGTCGAACAGGTCGACCAGGTCCTCGGCAAGCGCAACGAGTTGCACCATCTCGTCGACCTCGATGCCCGGCAGGCCCGAGCCGCCGTGCACCGGAATCCGGGAAGCGATCGCGCAGTCGGCACCGACCGCGTTCCGCACCGCCTCGAGGGTCTCGAGCCAGAACCGGCCGCGACCGGCCAGCGAACCGCCGTACCCGTCGGTGCGCAGGTTCGAGGCCGGCGAGAAGAACTGGGTGAGCAGATAACCGTGGGCGCCGTAGACGTACACGATGTCGAAGCCGGTGTCGCGGGCCCGGCGGGCCGCATCCACCCAGGCGGTGCGGATCCGGACGATGTCGTCGAGGTCCATCTCCTTCGCCAGGCCGGCCCACTGCAGCTCCGCGGCCGCCTGGCTCGGGGCGACCCGGACCGCCCGCGACTTGCCGTTCTCGCTGCTCGACCCGCCGTGGAACAGCTCGAGACCGACCAGCGCACCGTGCGCGTGCACCGCGTCGACGACCAGCTGCAATGCGTCGGCGTCATCGTCGTCCCAGAACGTCGCCGCGACCGCGGGAGTTTCCTCGGAGTCCGCGGTCACCGGTGCGTACTCGACACACACACCGCCCCAGCCGCCCTCGGCTTTGATCGCCCGGAACGCGGCCTGACTGCGCGGTTCGGTCACCCCGAAGCCCGACGCGTGCGGCACTTGATAGAAGCGGTTCGGCAGGGTCTTCGGCCCGATCCGGATCGGCTCGAACAGTACGGCGTGACGGGGATCCACCCCGACCTCCCTCGATGACTGCGCGGTCGCAGCGGTTCGACCTTAGGCTCACCGGTGTGTATGAGATTGCGTTGACGGTTGCCGCGTGTCTGCGCGCCGGCACCAAGGTCGATGTCGCATGGGCGGTCGAGACCCGCGGGTTCAGCGCGCGGGACAACACCGAGGCACTGGCCCTGACCCCGGGCGGCGGCCGGGTCGGGTCGGTCCTGTCGGGGGCCCTCAACGACCAGCTCGCGACGCTGGCCGCGGAGAGCATGGCGGGCCGGCTGGTCGATCTGCACGTCGGGGATCTCGACGCCGGCATCGCCGGCCTGTCGTGCGGTGGCGATGCGCGCTGCCTGCTCGTCTCCGCCTCGGACCTGCCGGCCGAGCTCTGGGAGCAGCTGCGCAACCGCGACCCGGTCTGCCTCGTCACTCATCTCGACGGCGACCGGGTGGTCGGCACCGATCTGTTCACGGCGGCGACGATCGATGCCGCGGGCGAGGACGCGGCGCAGCTGTTCGGCCGCGCGACCAGCGCGACGACCGTCACCGACGGCGAGGTGATCACTGTCCTCTGGCCGGTCCCCACCCTCATCGTCACCGGCGCGGGCGCAATCGCCGAGGCGCTGACCGCGGCCGCCGACCTGCTGGGCTGGCACACCCAGACCGTGGTCGACGTCAACACCGCGACCGGGCTGATCAGCGGTCTCGCCGGCATCGACAAGGTCGTCGTCATCAGCCACGACCACGACCTGGCCGGCCCGGCCCTCGAGGCGGCGCTCGCAGGCGACGTCGGCTACATCGGTGCCCTCGGCTCGCGGCACACCCAACGCGCCAGGGCGCAGTGGCTGGCCGACCGCGGCATCACCGATCTCGACCGGATCCACGGCCCGGCCGGGCTGGACCTCGGCGGGCGCACCCCACCGGAGATTGCGCTGTCGATCCTGGCCGAGGCCTTGGCGGTCAGCACCGGTCGGACCCCCGGGGCCCTGCGCGATCGTGACGGCTCGATCCACTGACGGACCGGTCCTCAACCAGCCGGATGAGACTCCATGGTGGCAAGCAACTGCCCGGCCGTCGCCTCGAACCTCGCGACGTCGCGATACGGGCGCGCAACCAGCAATGCGCCCTCGAGCGCGCCGACCAGCATCCGGGCGGTGTCCTCGGCCGATCCGGCGAAGGACAACGACCCGGCTTCGACGCCGGACTTGAGAACCCATGCGAGCCAGGTCTCGTTGGCGTCGAAGAAGCCGATGACCGCCTCGCGCATCGGCTCAGGCAGGGTTTGGTACTCCGCCGCCAACATGCCGCACAGGCACATCCGGTGTCGAAAGCTCGCCTACGTGAAGGGCTGACCCGACGGCCCAGCCATACCAATGGCCCATGCATGTGCCGATAGCCACACCAATGGCCCATCCGTGTGCCGATGGCCACACCAATGGGCCATGCGTGTGGCAGCGTCGCCCGGGCGACATCAGGACTCCGCTCTGCCAGGATCTGCGAATGGCGAGCGTGACCTATCGGACGCCTGAGCTCGTCCTCACCGAGCACACGATCGAGGTCCCGCTGGATCACGACGAGCCGGACGGCGCGCGGATCTCGGTCTTCGCCCGCGAGGTCGCCGACCCGGAGGGTCTCGACCGGCCGTACCTGTTGTTCCTGCAAGGCGGGCCGGGCTTCGAGGCGCCCCGCCCGACCCGGCTACCGGCATCTCCGGCCTGGCTGGACCGCGCGCTCGCCGAGTTCCGGGTCGTCATGCTCGACCAGCGCGGCACCGGCCGGTCGACCCCGGTCGGCGCACTCGCGGACTGCCCGGCCGTCGAGCAGGCCGCCTACCTCACCCACTTCCGGGCCGACGCGATCGTGCGCGACGCCGAGGCACTGCGGGCGCACCTCGACGCGCCGCCGTGGAGCGTGCTCGGGCAGAGCTTCGGCGGCTTCACCCTGCTCGCCTACCTGTCCCAGGCGCCGGAAGGTCTGAGCGAGGCGCTGTTCACCGGCGGGTTGCCGCCGATCGGCGACCGGATCGACGAGGTCTACCGCGCGACCTACCCGAGGGTCATCGAGCGGAGCCATCGCTACTACGCGCGCTACCCCGGGGATCGCGACCGCGTGCAGCGCATTCACGCCGCGCTCGACGGCGCTGCCGCGTTGCGGCTCCCGGTCGGCGACCGGCTCAGCATCCCCCGCATCCAGCAGCTCGGCATCATGCTCGGCTCGAGCGACGGTGCCGAGCAGTTGCACTACATCCTCGAGCTCGACCCGGCCTCGCCCGGCTTCCTGCATGCAGTGCAAGAGGTGACCACCTGGGGTCGCAACCCGCTCTATGCGGTGGTGCACGAGGCGTGTTGGGCGGACGGTGGTTCGACCCGCTGGGCGGCCGAACGGCTGCGGCCGGCCGACTACCGCAGCGATCCCACCCTGTTCACCGGCGAGCACGTCTATCCCTGGATGTTCGAGGAGATCGCCGCGCTCGCGCCGCTTCGCGCGGCCGCCGACGCACTCGCCGCCCACACCTGGCCCCGGCTGTACGACGAGGACCAGCTTGCCCACAACGACGTACCGGCCGCAGCCGCGATCTTCGACGGCGACATGTACGTCGACCGGATGCTCTCGGAGGAGACCGCGGGCCGGGTGCGCGGGCTGCGCCCGTGGGTGACGACCGACTTCGAGCACAACGCCTTGCGGGCCAACGGCGACCGGCTACTCGACGAGCTGATCAGGGTTGTCCGCGCCCGGGCGTGACGCCGTGAGCGGCGCTCCCGGCGCGGTCGCAATATCGTGGGCAGCGAGCAGGTCGGGATCCGCGCGTGCCGTTCCAGCGACGCAGGCCCCGGCCCCGACGGGAGTCCGAGCATGACGAGACGCCAGGTCCACATGTCGGCATCGGCTAAGCCAGGACCGCCGCACGATCGCCGCCCTGCGCCGGCACCGCCTCCTCCCCCGCCGTGGCGGCACTGGCTGCTGATCGTCGGAGTCGCTCTCACCGCCGCGTTGTTCATCCTGTCCGGCACCAACCACGGCGCATCGCCGAAGCAGCTGTCGTTCACCGAGTTCCAGAACGACGTCACGTCCGGGCTGGTCAAGTCGGCCACGATCGGAACCACCGGGCATGTCTCGGGCACCTTCATCAAAGGCGCTACCTTCACGACCCAGATCCCGACCGCGCTTCAGGACACCAGCCTGAACCAGTTGCTCACCGCGCATCACGTGCAGGTGGTCGGGTCTCCCCCTAGCAGCGGCATCACCCTGCTCGGCGCGCTCGTCGATCTGTTGCCGCTGATCTTCCTGGTCGGCTTCTTCATCTTCATCACCCGGCGCGCCCGGTCGCAGCTCGGCGGCGCCGGGGTGAGTGGCCGACTGATGGGATTCGGCGGGTCGAAGGCCAAGGTGTACGACGAGGAGCGACCGACCACTCGCTTCGCCGACGTGGCCGGTTACGAGGGCGCCAAACAAGAGGTCTCGGAGGTCGTCGACTTCCTCAAACACCCTGATCGCTACACCAGGGCCGGCGCGGTCGGGCCCAAGGGCGTGCTGATGATCGGTCCACCCGGCACCGGAAAGACGTTGATGGCTCGCGCAGTCGCCGGCGAGGCCGAGGTGCCGTTCTTCGCGCTGACCGGATCCAGCTTCGTCGAGATGTTCGTCGGCGTCGGCGCCTCCCGGGTCCGGGACCTGTTCGCGGACGCCCGCAAACGCGCGCCGGCCATCATCTTCATCGACGAGATCGACGCAATCGGCGGCCGGCGCGGCAGCGCGTTCGGAGGCAACGACGAGCGCGAGCAAACCCTCAACCAGATGCTCGCGGAGATGGACGGGTTCGACCCGGCCACCGACATCGTCGTGATCGCGGCCACCAACCGGCCGGAGTCGCTCGACCCGGCATTGCTCCGGCCGGGCCGGTTCGACCGCACCGTCGAGATCCCGCTGCCCAACCAGGTCGAGCGCACCGCGATCCTCGGCGTACACATCAAGGGCAAGAAGCTCGCCCCCGACGTCGACCTGTCGATCATCAGCCGGGCCACCCCGGGCTTCTCCGGCGCTGACCTGGCGAACCTCGTCAACGAAGCGGCGCTGCATGCCGTGCGCTTCGATCGTTCGATCATCGACGCCGAGGACTTCGACGCGGCGCGCGACCGCATCCTGCTGGGTCGACGGGACAGTTCGAACGCGTTGCGCCCCGAGGAGAAACACTCGGTCGCGGTCCACGAGACCGGACACGCGCTCGTCGCCGCGCTCTCACCGCACGCCGATCCGGTCGCGAAGATCACCATCCTGCCCGCCGGGATGGCACTGGGAGTCACCGAACAGCTTCCTGAGGACGAGCGGCGGCTGTATTCGGAGAGCTACCTGCTCGACTCGCTCGCGGTCCGCCTCGGCGGCCGGGCGGCAGAGGTCCTCGTCCTCGGTGAGGCATCGACCGGTGCGGCCAACGACCTGTCCGGAGCGACCCAGCTCGCGACCAAGATGGTCCGCGAGTGGGGACTCTCGCCCCGGATCGGCCCGATCGGCTACGGCGACGACTCCCCCGGCTATCTCGGCGACAGCGCGTTCACCAGACGCCCGTACGCCGAGGAGACCCAGCGGGTGATCGACGAGGAAGTCGCCCGCCTGCTCAACGAAGCCGAGGAACGCGCGACCTCGCTCCTGCGCACCCATCGGGACGAGCTCGATCGGGTGGTCGAGATCCTGGTCGAACGCGAGACGATCGACGGTGCGCAACTGATGGCGATCATCGACGGCAAACCCATCGGTGACGCGCAGCCGGCCGGTCACGCGGGATCCGTCGCGTCGTGAGCCAGCTCGTCGACCACCCCGCGGAGCCCGCGGTCGATGAGCCGTTCGTCAGCTTTCAGACCGAGCCGGCTCGGTACCGACACTGGGCGCTGTCGATCGATGCCCCGGTCGCAACCCTCACGATGGAGGTCGACGAGCAGGGCGGACTAGCGCCCGGATACGAGCTCAAGCTGAACTCCTACGACCTCGGCGTCGACATCGAGTTGTACGACGCGGTCCAGCGACTTCGCTTCGAGCACCCCGAGGTCAAGGTGGTGGTGATCACCAGCGGCAAGCCGAAGGTCTTCTGCGCCGGCGCGAACATCCGCATGCTGGCCGGCTCGTCGCACTCGTGGAAGGTGAACTTCTGCAAGTTCACCAACGAGACTCGCAACGGGATCGAGGACGCCACCGCACACAGCGGCCAGACCTACCTCGCCGCGCTGAACGGCAGCGCGTCCGGCGGCGGCTACGAACTGGCGCTGGCCTGCGATCACCTCATGCTCGTCGACGACCGGGCATCGGCGGTCTCGCTTCCCGAGCTGCCGCTGCTCGGAGTGCTTCCCGGCACCGGCGGACTGACCCGGCTCGTCGACAAGCGACACGTCCGACGGGACCTCGCCGACTACTTTTCGACCAAGGCCGAGGGAGTCGTCGGCATGAAGGCGGTCGAGGCTCGCCTGGTCGATGAAGTCGTCCCGCTGGCCGCCTGGGCGGCGACCGTGGCGGAGCGGGCAACCCAACTTGCCGACCGGTCAACGCGACCTGCTGATGCGGCCGGCATTGTTCTGGCGCCACTGACAAAGGAGCGCCTCGACCACCTCGTCACCTACCGCTACGTGACCGCCCGCCTCGACCGCGAACGCGGAGTCGTCGAGATCTCGGTGGCCGGACCGGACGCCGACCCACCGGCCGATGTCGCCGCAGTCCACTCGCTCGGCTCCGACTTCTGGCCGCTTGCACTCAGCCGCGAGCTCGACGATCTGATCCTCGACCTGCGCACCAACGAGTCCGAGTTGGGCACCTGGATCTTCCGCACCGAGGGCGACCCGCGCCTGGTGACGGCATACGACGAGCTGCTGCTCGCGAACCTCGCCGACTGGCTGGTGGCCGAGATCCGGCATTACCTGAAGCGGACCCTGAAGCGGCTCGACGTGACCAGTCGGAGCCTGATCGCGTTGATCGAACCCGGCAGCTGTTTTGCCGGCTCGCTGCTCGAGCTGGCCCTTGCTGCCGACCGGTCGTACATGCTCGAAGGCCGGTTCGAGTCCGGCGATCCGGGCATCGAGCCGGCCACCGTCACGGTGACCGCGATGAACCTCGGTGCGCTGCCGATGGGCAACGGCCTCAGCCGGCTCCAGACCCGCTTCTACGGCGACGACGCGAGCTACGAGCGAGTGCAGGAGCTCGAAGGGACTCCGCTCCAGGCCGACCAGGCGATCGAGGCCGGCCTCGTCACGTTCGCGCCGGACGACATCGACTGGGACGACGAGATCCGGATGGCGATCGAGGAGCGGGCCAGTTTCAGCCCCGATGCCCTCACCGGGCTCGAGGCGAACTACCGCTTCGCCGGCCCGGAGACGATGGAGACCAAGATCTTCGGCCGCCTGAGCGCCTGGCAGAACTGGATCTTCTATCGACCCAATGCCTCCGGGCCGTCCGGCGCACTGGGAAAATTCGGCACCGGGCAACGGGCGAAGTTCGATCGGAGGCGAGTCTGACCGATGACGCTGACCGCGGACTACAGCGACAAGATCCCGAACAACGTCGATCTCGACGACGATCGCCGGTTGCAGCGCGCGCTTGAGTCCTGGCAGCCGAGCTTCCTGACCTGGTGGGAGTCGATGGGGCCGGCGCTGCCGACCGAGGACGTCTACCTGCGTACGGCGGTCAACGTCGGCCGCGAAGGGTGGGCCCACTTCGGCCACGTCCCGATGAAGGACTACCGCTGGGGAATCTTCCTCAGCGAACGCGACCCGGATCGCCGGATCGGCTTCGGTGAGCACAAGGGCGAGCCGGTGTGGCAGGACATCCCGGGTGAATACCGCGCCGACCTCCGCCGGCTGATCGTGATCCAGGGCGACACCGAGCCGGCCAGCGTCGAGCAGCAGCGCAACCTCGGCGCGACCGCACCCAGCCTCTACGACCTGCGCAACCTCTTCCAGGTCAACGTCGAGGAGGGCCGCCACCTCTGGGCAATGGTGTACCTGCTGCATGCGCACTTCGGCCGGGAGGGCCGGTCGGAGGCCGAGGAGTTGCTGCACCGGAACTCAGGAAGTGCGGACGCGCCACGAATTCTCGGTGCCTTCAACGAGGAGACGCCGGACTGGCTCAGCTTCTTCATGTTCACGTACTTCACCGACCGCGACGGCAAGTACCAGCTCGGAACGTTGAAGGAGAGCGCCTTCGACCCGCTGTCCAGGACCTGCGAGTTCATGCTCAAGGAGGAGGCCCACCACATGATGGTGGGCACGACCGGGATCGACCGGGTCGTCCAGCGCACGGCCGAGCTGATGGTCGAGATCGACTCGGAGGACGTGTCCGCCCGGGGCGGGATCCCACTCGAGGTGATCCAGCGCTACCTCAACTTCCACTACTCGGTGTCGCTCGACCTGTTCGGGTCCGAGACGTCCACGAACGCGGGCAACTACTTCTCGGCCGGCCTCAAGGGTCGCTGGATGGAAGACCGGCGACGCGACGACCATCGGCTGACCGGCGACGCGATGACGGTCGAGGCGCTGACCGAGGACGGCGAGATCGGATCCGCCGAGGTGCCCGCGCTCGTCGGGCTCAACACCGACCTCCGCCGCGAGTACGTCACCGACTGCCAGAGCGGGGTCAACCGCTGGAACCGGATCCTCGCCGATGCCGGGCTGCCGCATCGACTCGCGCTGCCGAGCGTCGCGTTCAACCGCCGGGTCGGCGCCTTCGCCGGGATCGAGGCAACCCCTGCGGGCATCCGGATATCGGCCGATGACTGGCGGCAGCGCCACAACGAGTGGCTGCCGACCGAGGTCGACAAGACGTACGTTCGGTCGTTGATGCGACCGGTGTACGAACGCGGCAAGATCGCCGACTGGATCGCTCCGCCTCGCAATGGCATCAACGGCCAGCCGTTCGACTACGACTACGTCCACCTGGCGCAATGACCGAGCCGGCGCCGGAGTTCAACGCCTGCGACTACCTCGTCGACCGCCACCTGCGGGCCGGCGACGGCGAGCGGCTGGCGCTGACCGGCGTCGGCGGCGACGTCACGTACGCCGAGTTGTCCGACCGCACCCGGCGGATCGAGTCGGGGCTGCGAGCCATCGGGCTGCTGCCCGAGCAACGGCTGCTGATGTTCATGGCCGACGGCCCCGACTTCGTCGGCGTCTACCTTGCCGCGCTGCGCCTCGGTGCCGTCCCGGTGCCGGTGTCGACGATGCTGCGGGCAGACGGGTTGGTCGAGCTGCTCCGCGACTCCCGGGCCCGACTGCTCGCGATCAGTGCCGACTTCGTCGAGGTCGCCACGCAGGCGATCGGGCACGCCCCGGACCTCATCGGCGTCCTGGTCGACGACGCCACTGACCTCACCACGTCGCTCCCGACCCACCGGATCAGCGACCTCACTCTGCAGTCCGAGCCGGAGTCGTCGTACCCGACGTCGGCGGACTCCCCCGCGTTCTGGCTCTACACCTCCGGCACCACCGGCCGCCCGAAGGCCGCGATGCACCGTCACGGCGCGGTCGAGGCGGTGTGCGACACGTACGGCCGACAGGTGCTCGGGATCCGGCCCGACGACCGGTGCCTGTCGGTCGCGAAGGCGTTCTTCGCTTACGGGCTCGGCAACTCGATGCTGTTTCCGTTGTCGGTAGGAGCCTGCGCGGTGCTCGAGCCGGCGCCGTCGCGACCCGACCTGCTCATCGATCGGGTGCAGACCTTCGGCGCCACCCTGTTCTTCGGCAGCCCGACCTTCTTCGCCAACATGCTGCGCGCCGACCTTCCGCCGGATTCTCTGTCCGGCGTGCGGCTGGCAGTGTCGGCCGGTGAGTCGTTGCCCGCGGCGCTGTACGAACGGTGGACGCAGCGCTTCGGCGTCGACGTCCTCGACGGGCTCGGGATGACCGAGATGCTGCACATCTTCCTGTCCAACCGCGACGGCCAGGTCCGCCCTGGGACGACCGGGGTCGCGGTCCCGGGCTACGACCTGCGGATCGTCGGCGAGGACGGGCACGACGTGCCGACCGGGACCTCCGGGACCCTGATGGTCCGCGGCGGGTCGACCGCGACCGGCTACTGGTCCCGGTTCGACGCGTCGCGGCAGGTCTTTCAAGGCGAGTGGCTGCGCACCGGAGACACCTACGTGCAGGACGCCGACGGCTATTACAGCTGCCTCGGCCGCACCGGCGACATGCTCAAGGCCGGCGGGATCTGGGTCTCGCCGGCCGAGGTCGAGAGTCGGCTGCTCGCGCATCCGGCGATCGCTCAGGCGATCGTCGTCGGCGCCGCCGACCCGGACGGGTTGGACAAGCCGGTCGCCTACGTCGTCCTTCGACCGGAGGGGCTGGCGAGCGAGGCCGAGCTGATCGAGTTCTGCCGGGCCGGCCTTCCGTCGTTCAAGCGGCCGCGCCGGATCGTCACCATCGACGGATACCCCACCACCGCGACCGGAAAGGTTCGCCGGGTCGAGCTGCGGGCAATGGCCGAAATCGTCCTCGCCGAAGCTGCGCCGACCGAGCTCGAGGCGGGACTCACCTGATGCTCGACGGCCATCGGCTCATCGACGTCCACCTGCACCCGGCCCGACTCGACCAGCTCAAGCTGCCGTGGGAGGTCTGGGTCCAGCAGTTCGGCACCGCCGAGCTCGAGGCGCTGTACGCCGACGGCGTCCTCGACCCGGCCGGGTTCGACGCGCTGCTCGAGCGCGAGGGCGTGGACGTGGCGGTGCTGATCGCGGAATACAGCCCGAAGGTCACCGGCACCCAGTCGGTGGAGGACATGGCCGCAATCGCGACCCACAACCCGGCCAGATTTCGCTTCGCTGCCAACGTGAATCCCCACCTGCACTACCCGATCGACGAGGAGCTCGACCGACAGATCGGGCTCGGCGCGATCGCGCTAAAGGTGCATCCGGTGCACGCCGGGTTCCCGGTCGACGACCGCGCGCTCTACCCGGCGTACTCGTTGTGTCAGGACCGCGGACTGCCGGTGATCGTGCACACCGGCACCTCCAGCTTTCCGGGCGCGCAGCACCGGTTCGGCGACCCGGCCGACATCGGCAACCTCCTCCGCGACTTCAGATCGCTGAACCTCGTGCTCGCGCACGGCGGGCGCGGCTGGTGGTACGACGCCGCGGCCGTGCTGGCGCTGACCAACGAGCGGGTGTGGCTGGAGCTGTCCGGCCTGCCGCCGTCCCGGCTGCGCACCTACTACGCCCGGCACAACTGGGACCGGTTGTGTCAACGGATGATCTTCGGCACCGACTGGCCCGGCGTACCAGGGATCGCGGAGAACGCCCGCGCGGTCGCCGACCTGTGCCCTGACGAGGAAACCGCCGCACGGGTGCTAGCCGGCAACGCGGTCGAGGTCTACCGGCTCGGCTGACCGGTCGGCTCAGGGCGCGGGAGCCAATCGGCCGGCATCCTCGATGTTCGCGACCCTCAGCTGTCCGCGCGCGATCAGCCGGTGGGAGTCGTCGGTCACATCGACCAGCCACAACTGCGACGTGCGACCTCGGTGAATCGGGGTGCCGACCGCGGTCAACGTGCCGGTCCTGGTGGCGCGGATGAAGTCGGTGCTGTTGGACACACCGACGGTGTTGCCGCGACCGCCGTACCAATGCGCAGCCCCGACACTTCCCACCGTTTCAACCAAGGCGCACAGCACTCCCCCGTGCAGGATCCCATACGGCTGCAACAGATCCGGGCGGATCGTCAGGGACCCGACCACCTTGTCGGGGCCGGCCTCGCTGATCGTGAGACCGATCAGCTCGACGAAACCACCCTGCAACTCGGTGTTGTCGACCGCGCTCACAACCCGCTCCTCCACCATGCCCTGCAAGGTACGACACCCCTACCCCTCCCAAGCAATGTCACATTGCCCAGCCAGATCGAGGGGTGGTGTCACATTGCCCCCGCGAAAGCAGGGGCAATGTGACATTGCCTTTTCTTGACGCTCGGCCGGGACGGCCGAGGGTCAGGGGCGGACCACTCCGGCGACCCGGTTCGGCACCGGCACGATGTTGACGTACTGGCCGGTGTACGGCGCGTTGATCATCCAGCCCGAGCCGAGGTACATCCCGACGTGGAAGATCGGATGGCCGAACATGATCAGATCGCCGGGCAGGATGTCGCGGCCGGGAATCAGCCGGCCTTCGTTCCACTGAGTCGCCGCGTGATGGGCCAGCGCGATTCCGGCGTGCGCGTACGCCCATTGCACCAAGCCCGAGCAGTCGAATGTGCTCGGTCCCGCAGCGGCCCACACATACGGCTGGCCGAGTTCCTTGATCGCCGAGCGCAGGGCCGCCAGGCCGATCGTCGCCGGTTGGGTCGGTTCGAGGTCCGGGTCGACAAACAGCCCGTCCGGCGCTTGGTAGGGCGCCGGCTTGGCTCCGTCGTGCCGATGCCTGTGACCGATCCCGCTCGACCCACCATCGGGAATTGCCGCCACGAACGGCATCAGGGTGCGGGTCTGGACGATGTGCACGTGGTGCGGCCGTTTGCGCAGATGATGCGCGATCGTCGTCGGCACCGGTCCCATGATCGCCGTCGTGTCGGTAGGCGCCAGGGACGGATCATCGGCGATGGCCAGGTTGCTGAGCGCGTCGACCGACGCCAGCAGCCGCTTGGCCGGCGACCAGTACGGCGGCCCGTTCTGCAGCCCACCGCTGGCCAGCGCCTGGGTCTGGATGTCATTCGTCGCGGCCACCAGGTTGGCCTCGTCGAGGCGCTCGAGCTCCCTCGGCGTCGGACGCTGTGCACCGGCGTGGGTCGCATCCGCGACCGAGGCGCCGAGTCCCAGCGACAGAACCGAGGTCGTGGTCAGCAGGACCAGCGAAATACGTACACCCACCCGAACTTCATCGGTCCGGCCGCCGAACCAATGAAGCGCAACACCGAATCCCAGCTATAGGCGCGACAATGGCTGGATGGTGGGCACCGGCGCCGCCGACAATGGTCGCGGCCCGGCCGAACCGCTCTTGGCATTCCGGCCTCGCCGCGTACTACGGGCCCCGGCAGGTGCTCACCCGGGTGGATCTCGACGTCAACGCCGGCGAGGTCGTCGCGATCACCGGTGAGAACGCGGCCGGCAAGTCGACGCTTGCTCGGGCGTGAGCGGCGGCAGTCGCTGCTCTCCGACGAGCGCTTTCACGCCGAGGCGAGGGCGCTGCTGGCATTGCTCGAGATCCCGATCAGGGCGCGGCCACGTCCTCGATCGCGGCGAGCCGCGCTTCGAGGACCTCGAGGCGATGCCGCAGCATCTCGAGCTCGGCTTCCTCGGCAAGGCGTCGCGCCGCGGCCTGACGCAGCCGTGGAGACGCCTCAGCCCGCGCGGCCACCTGCGCGAGCGGGACCAGCCGTTGCGGGCCGTGCGGGCCCGCTACCAGCCGTGAAGGCAGTACGCCGGACCGGTACCAGGTGCGCAGCGCAGCCCGCGACACCCCGGTCTGCGCGGCCGCCCGCTCGAGGGTGACCCACTCCGAGTCTTCGTACTGCGCGGTCAGCTCGAGCTGGAGCTCCCAGTCGTCGAGCCGGTCCTCCCACTCCATGGCTGCCCGCCTCTCGGACCTTATTAATAGCATGGTATTGACTATCTAGGCGTCAGCACGCACGCTGGCGGCATGTTCGAACGATTCACCGCCCGGGCCCGGCACAGCGTCGTGCTCGCCCAGGACGAAGCCCGTGAGATGCAGCACAACTACATCGGGACCGAGCACATCCTGCTCGGCCTGCTCGGCGAGCCAGAAGGAATCGCCGGCCAGGCGCTCGAGTCTTTCGGCCTGACCCTTACCGTCGCCCGGGAGCAGGTGCTGGGCACGGTCGGCCAAGGCAAGAAGCGGGTCGAGGGCCACATCCCGTTCACGCCGCGCGCCAAGAAGATCCTCGAGCTCGCGCTGCGCGAGGCGCTGGCCCTGCACCACAACTACATCGGCACCGAGCACATCCTGCTCGGCCTGATCCGGGAGGGCGACGGGGTCGGCGCCCAGATCGTCCGCGACCAGGTTGGCGACCCGCTGCGGGTGCGGATGGCGGTGCTCGACCTGGTGCCGGCCGGCAAGCCGGACGACGAGCGCAAGTGGCTGCGCTGGCTCCGGCCACGGCAGAGCGAGGCAGGCATCGAGCCCGAGAGCCTGCATACGACCGCAGCGGTGGATGCCAGTCTCGTAGAGGCCACCCGCCTCGCCGCCGGGGCACCGATCGGCTCGCACCACGTGATGCTCGCCACCCTCGCCGACCCGAACAACGCCGCCGCGCGAGTGCTGACGATCTTCGGCGTCGACCTCGAGCGGGCGAGGGAGGCGTTGCGCGACGCGGACGTGACCGGCACGACCGACGAACTGCCCGAGCAGGCCGGGCGCCGGCAGATGCAGATCGAGGTCGCCGACGACCGGCTCAGCGTGGTGATCACGGATCCGACCCTGGTCACGCTCGCCAACCGTGCGGTCGAGGCACTCGGTGACACCGCGAGCGATCCGCCCGGAGTCATCCGCGGTGACCTTCCGGCCGCCGTCAGCCTGGCCGAGATCTGGCGCGCGGTCGAGGCCAGCCTGCACGACATCCGCCGTCGCACCGACGCGTCCGGATCGGCCCCGGCGGAGGCCGACAGCTGATCGTCAGCCGCTCCGACTGGTGCCCGGGTGAGGTGCGGCCAGGATCAGGGCGGTGGCGTCGATCTCGGTCGTCGTCTTGCCGAGGAACAGCCACAGCAGGAGGCCGAGCGGCGAGCCCGGCCAGGTGTGGCCGCCACCCCGAATCGTCCAGAGCACGACCTCGTTCGGCGCACCATCGGCGCCGTACGACGTGCGGCTCACGTGCGAGCTGACCTGGGTCCTGACCGGCTCAGGACCTGCACCGTTCGCGATCGCCCACTGCATCGCGGCGTCCGGCACGCTCTCGTCCCAGCGAGCGGTGCCGCTCCCCCGATAGGGGTTGATCCGGTCCGACGTGCCATGGAAGGCGTACATCGGCACCGGGGTCGACAGCGTTGGCCGGCTCGGCGCGCGCAACCCGGCGACCGCACCGACCATGCTCACCAGCTCTGGTCGCAATGACGCGAAGTGACACGACATCCGGGCTCCGCCGGACATCCCGGTCATGACCACCCGCCCGCCGGCCCCCGGATAGCGCGCGACGAGCGCCTCGACCAGTCGCGACAGGAACGGCAGGTCCGCATCGTGACCCCACTCGTAGCCGCGGCCGATCGGCATCACCGCTTGCGGAAACACCGCCACCGCACCGGCCTCGACCGCGGCGTGGTCCAACCGGCTCAGGCGGATCTGGTCGCTGGCCTCGGACCGGGTGCCGTGCAACGAGAGGATCACCAGCCGCGGTTGGCCCGGTGGCTCGGCGAGCAGGTAGTCGCGCCTCCGCCCGTCGATGTCGATGGCCTGCCAGGACGGCGTCACGGCATCGGGTGTGCAGCGAAGAACGACCATCTGGTGGCATCGGCATTGATCGCGTGCGACTGCGGACCGAGCAGAGCCGTCAGCCGCCGGGCGAGGGGTGGCCGGCCGGGCCACTCGTGGCCTTCGCCGCTGACGCTGTAGAGCTCCTCCACTCGCCCAGCACGCATCCGTCGCATGGCCGGTCCTCCTGCCACCCCCGTCGCGCAATCGCATACAGCATGCCTTGCCAGTGCGCGGGTGTGGAAGGCTCGATGCATGCCCGGCCTGCCGGTCCGACCGCGCAACGACCCCCGCCAGTACGACGACCTGGCCGACCAGTGGTGGGCGCCGCGCGGCGAGTTCGTGATGCTCAACTGGATCGCCGCGGCGCGGATGCGGCACGTGCCGCGGCCGGCCCGGCCGAGCGCTCCCCTGCTGGACGTCGCGTGCGGCGGTGGCCTGCTGGCGCCACATCTCGGCGATCATGGCTACTCCCACATCGGCGTCGACCTCACTGCCAGTGCGCTGGCAAGCGCGACCGCGCACGGCATCCTCGGGGTGCGCGGCGACGTCACGCGATTGCCGTTTCGCGACGAGGCGTTCGACGTCGTGGTGGCCGGCGAGATCCTCGAACACGTTTCCGACCTCCCGGGTGCTGTCGCTGAGGTCTGCCGAGTCCTGCGGCCCGGAGGGACCCTGGTCATCGACACGATCGCGAACACCTGGTGGGGGCGGTTCTCCTCGATCACGCTGGCCGAACGGCTCCCGGCCGGCCCACCGCACCGGCTGCACGACGGGGCGTTGTTCGTCGACCGCCAGCAGCTGGTCGCCGAGGCGGCCCGGCACGGGGTGCAGCTGACATTGAACGGCCTGCGACCGTCGGCCGTGGACTATGTGATGTGGCTGATCGGCAAGCGCGACTCCGTGCGGATGATCGAGGTCGGGTCGAGCGCCGGGCTGTTCCAGGCAGTCGGGACCAAGGCGGCATGAACGTCAGGACGAGGCCCGGATGACCGCAGTCGCGCTGGCGCAGGAGACCGCCGAGCGGCTGGCGCCGGCCTTCGCCCTCCGGGCCGGGAAGCACGACATCGACGGAAGCTTTCCGGCCGAGGACTTCGATGACCTGCGGGCCAATGGGTTGCTCGGCCTGATGGTGCCCGAGCGACTCGGAGGGATCGGCGCCTCGTTCGCCGACTACGCCGAGATCGCGATGAGCCTCGGCGCCGGCAGCGGCTCGACCGCGTTGATCTTCAACATGCACGCCTCGGTGACCGGCGCCCTGGCGCTCACCGATGACGATCTGGCCAGGGCGCTCGGCGTGCCGGAGCCCTTCTTTGCGGCCCGCGACGACGTGCTGCGCGGGGCGGCCGCCGGTCGGCACTACGCGGTCGCGATGAGTGAGCGCGGCGCCGGCTCGCGGTTGTCGCAGGTCACCACGACGTACGAACCGGTCGAGTCGGGGTGGCGGATCATCGGATCAAAGTCCTTCTGCTCCGGCGCGGGGCACGCCGACGCCTACGTCGTCGCGGCCCGCCGGGGGGATGCAATCAGCCAGTTCCTCGTGCCGAGCGGGCCCGGGGTCACCGTCGTGCCGACCTGGGACTCGCTCGGCATGCGGGCCACCGTGAGCCACGACCTCGAGCTCGACGTCGTCGTGCCGGCCGACGCCCTGCTCGGCCAGGTCGAAGGAATGGCCGTCCTGCTGGCCCAGGTCATGCCGCAATGGCTGGTCGCGTCGTACGCCGCTGTATACGTCGGCGTGGCGCAAGCCGCACTCACCGCGGCCGCGGCGTACGTCGACGAACGCGGGTTGGGCCGGCTGCCGATGGTGCGGGCCCGGCTCGGCCGCGCGGACTGTGCGGTCGCGGCCGCGCGCGAGGTGGTCCGGGCGATGGCCGAGGCGGTCACGACTGCGCCCGGCGAACCGGCCACGAACCGCTGGGTCTGGCGGGCCAAGCTGATTGCCGGCGAGACCGCGATGGACGTCGCGGCGTCGTTGCTCGAAGCGTGTGGCGCGGCTGCGACCCGGCGCGGCTCCGCCCTCGAGCGGATCTACCGGGATGCCCGGTGCGGCTCGCTGCAGCCGGCCACCAGCGATGTGTGCGCCGACTGGCTGGGGTACGCCGCCCTCGGGCGCGATCCTGATGCCGAAGCGGAGGTCGCGCGATGGTGAGCCGGCCGTGACCGCGGCACGAATCGCCGGACACGGGCACGCGCTTCCGCCCGCGATCGACCACGCCGCGGTCTGGGACGGCTTCTTTGCCGCGCACTACAACGGCAGCTCCACCGCCGAGCGGATCTGGCGCAACGCCGGCATCACCACCCGCCACGCCGTCATCGACCCGAGGATCGAGGACGTGACGTCGTGGAGCACCGGCGCCCGGATGCGCCGCTTCGCCACCGAGGCGATGCCGCTCGGCAAGGCGGCGATCGCCCAGGCGCTCGCCGACGCCGGCCTCGACGCGGGGGACGTCGGCCTGTTCGCGGTTGCCTCCTGCACCGGCTACTCGACCCCCGGGCTGGACATCCTGCTGGCCCGCGATCTCGGGATGGCCGACGATGTGCAGCGCCTACACATCGGGCACATGGGGTGCTACGCCGCGTTGCCGGGACTCGGCGCGGTCGGCGACTTCGTCGTCGCGCGCAACCGGCCGGCTGTCCTGTTGTGCCTCGAGCTCACCAGCCTGCACGTCCAGCCGGCCACCGACAACGTCCAGCAGATGGTCGCGCACGCGCTGTTCGCCGACGCGGCCGCTGCCGTCGTCCTGCTGCCGCACGGCGACGCGGACCGGAAAGCCCGCGGCCTCGAGCTGATCGACATCGTGGCCAGGACCGACGTCTCCACGGTCGATCAGATGACCTGGGACATCACCGATCTCGGCTTCCGGATGGGCTTGTCGCCCAAGGTTCCGGACGTGCTGGCCCGGCACATCGAGCCGGTCATCCGCGACCTGCTCGACCGGCACGATCTCGCGGTCGGCGCCGTGGCCGGGTGGGCGATCCATCCCGGTGGCCGGCGAATAGTCGAGGTCGCGGCCGAGCAGCTGCGCCTGCCGGCCGCGCTGGCCGAGCCGTCGTTCGCCGTCCTGCGCGACGTCGGCAACTGCTCGTCCGCGACCGTGTTGCTCGTCATCGAGCGGCTGCTGAAGGGAACCGCCCTCAACCCCGGAGACCCGGTCGTGGCGATGGCCTTCGGACCAGGCCTGACGTTGTATGCCGGTCTGCTCCGGGTCTGCCCGGGCGGGTGTTGAGACCCAGCGCTCCGACGCGCTACGCGTGATAGGTCAACGTCAAGGTGCTGTGCTTGCCACTGATCGTGCCCTTGACAGTGCCCTTGTCGCCCTTGAACCGCCCGAGGCCTCCGGTCACCTTTCCGGTCACTTTGCTCGTCTTGCCGCTGGTGATCGGGATCGTCACGTGGCCCAACAGCATTCCGTCCTCGAGCGCCACGCTCACCGAACAGACGATCTGATGGCCGCCGTCGTCGCAGCTGATCGTCTCGTAGCCGACCTTCTTGCCGGCCCGGAAGACCGCGTCGGTCTCGACGAAGGTCGTGGCACTGGTGTTGACGAACTGCAGCCGGGTCGTGGTCAGGTGCAGGGTGTGCGACGTACCGGCCGCCAGCGCCGGGCCGGCGAGGCCTGCGCCGACGACGACCAAGGCGCCGGCGCCCAACAGTGCGATGGGCTTCATCAGCATGCCCTTCGTTCGGGGATGCGGGATTGCCGGTTGCCAGCCTCCCATGCAACCGCACCGGCCGGAGTCCCAGCGCCGCGACAAGGCTGCCGTCGGTGGGCTGAGGTAGAACGGTGACGTGTGCGGCCGCTATGCCAACTCGCGCCATGACGGCGACCTGCTTCGTGAGTTCGCGGTCGCCTCGGTCGTCGACCCGCCACTTCCGCCGTCGTGGAACGTCGCGCCGACGCAGAACGCCCGGGTCGTGCTCGAGCGACTGGTCGACGACGAGCCGGACCGGCAGCTACGGACGCTTCGCTGGGGCCTGGTGCCCTCCTGGGCAAAGGACCTGCGGATCGGCAGCAAGCTGGTCAACGCCAGGTCTGAGACGGTCACCGAGAAGTCCGCGTTCAAGGCGGCGGCGGCCCGGCGGCGTTGCCTCATCCCCGCCGACGGCTACTACGAGTGGATGGTCACCGACGCCGGCAAGACCCCGATCTACCTGCACGGTGACGGCGTACTCGGTTTCGCCGGCGTCTACGAGCTGCGGCCCGACCTGGAGGACCCGGACCGCTGGCTGTGGACCTACGCGATCCTGACCTGTACGACGCAGGACGCGCTCGGGCACATCCACGACCGGTCTCCGGTGGTGGTGCCAAGGGATCTCAGCGCCACCTGGCTCGACCCGCACCTCACCGACCCGGGCTCGGTCCGCGAGCTCCTCGCCTCGATTCCCCCGCCGCGGCTGGAGACCTACGAGGTGTCGACCGAGGTCAACTCCGCGCGCCACGACGGCCCGCAGCTGATCGACCCGGTGGTGGCCGGCGAGGCCGGGTGAGCGGATGAGGCGAGGGCCGGCTCGGCGTCGTGCCGTCGCTGTTGCCGTTGCGATGCTCGCCGCAGCGACGGCGGCGAGCATCGCCGGTTGTGCGGGACCCGCACCCGCAGCGCGGGTGGGTCAGTCCTACCCCGATCGGCCGTTCACCCGCCCGCTCGAGTTCGGCGCGATCACGATCGATCCGCCCGCGGCCGGCGACCAGCCGCTCGTGCCGGTCACCCAGGCCCGCGCGATCGCGCAACGACCGCTCGCCTGGCCGCCCGGCGGGCGGAGCAACGACCTGGTCGCCTTCGGCTACGGCCGGGTGTCGGCCCCTACCGATGTCGTCGACGGGCAGCCGAGCTTCGACCGGCGGCTGGCCTGGGTCGCGGTCTATCGCAGCTCGGCGGCCGGTCTGTTGTTCGGCGACTGCCTCGACGGACCCGGCGGGCGACGCGGCTACCACTACGTGCCGGCCCACCCCAAACCCGACCCGTTCTACGTCGCCGTGCTCGTCGATGCTGTCACCGGCGTGCAGGCGACGTCGACCCCAGCATTCCACGACACCTGTCCGCGACTGGTCCGCGACGCCGAGCCGGCCCACCGAGCCATTCGAGCAGCGCGGTGCACGGGGCAATGGCGACCGGCCGGCGGACCGATCAGGTCGCGACCTGCCTGCCTGGCCCGGCCGGTCGCAGATCGCGCCAGCTGAGCGACCGGGTGGCTACGACGCCAGGTCGACCGGTGCCGGGTCGCTCGCGATGCCCGACTTCGGACGTCCGACCCCGAACTCCATCGTGCCGTCATCAACCGACCCGCGCGCCAGCATGACCACGTCGAACAAGTAGTTCATCCGCAGCCGCCACGGCGACTTCGAACCGGCCCGCGGGAAGTCCTCGATCGAGCGCAGAACGTAGCCGGGCGAGAAGTCCATGAACGGGCGCTCGGTCACCGAGTCGTCATGACGGCGCGGGACGCACCACCGCGTGCCGGTGGCATCCATGTGCCGGATCAACCGCCACAGGTAGGAGTAGGTCAGATCGACTTTGAGCGTCCACGACGCATTGGTGTAGCCCATCGCGAACGCGAAGTTCGGCACGTCGCTCAGCATGATCGCCTTGTAGCTCATCGTCTTGGGGATCTCGACGTCGCGACCGTCGACAGAGAGCGCGATGCCGCCGAACACCAACATGTTCAGCCCGGTCGCGGTCACGACCACGTCGGCCTCGAGCTCCGCACCCGACGCCAGCGCCACCCCGGTCTCGGTGAACGTCTCGACCCGGTCGGTCACGATCGACGCCCGCCCGCCGCGCACGGCCCGGAAGAGGTCGCCATCCGGCGCGACGCACAGCCGCTGGTCCCAAGGGTTGTACGACGGGGTCAGGTGGGTGTCGATGTCGTAGCCCGGCGGCAGCTGCTTCTCGGCTGCCTTGCGGATGATCGCCTTCATGACCCCCGGGCGCGCGCTGGCTCAGCTGGTAGCTGAAGATGATCCGCGCCACGTTCTTCCAGCGGACGATCGAGTAGGCGAGCCGCGGCGGCACCAGGTCGCGAAGCCGGTCGGCCAGCCGATCGCGGCTGGGCAAGGTGACGATGTAGGTCGGCGAGCGCTGCAGCATCGTCACGTGGGCCGCCGTCGCGGCCATCGCCGGCACCAGCGTCACCGCGGTCGCCCCGCTGCCGATGATGACCACGCGTTGGCCCGCATAGTCCAAGTCATCGGGCCAGTGCTGCGGATGCACGATCCGGCCTCGGAACCGCTCGATCCCCGCGAACTCCGGCCGGTACCCCTCGTCGTACCGGTAGTAGCCGCTGCACATGAACAGGAAGCCGCAGGTGATCTGAGTGACCGCACCGGTATGGACGTCCTCGGCGTCGACCGTCCACTGCGCGTCAGCCGATGACCAGGCCGCCCGCACCGCCCGCTGGCCGAATCGGATCTTGTCCTCGACCCCGCCGGCCTGCGCGGTGTCGCACACATATTCGAGAATCGCCGGTCCTTCTGCGATCGCCTTGCCGTCGGTCCACGGGCGGAACCGGTAGCCGAGCGTGTGCATGTCGGAGTCCGAACGAACGCCCGGATACTTGAACAGACTCCACGTCCCGCCGATCTCGTCCCGGGCCTCGAGGATCGCGTAGGTCTTCGTGGGGAACTCGGCGTGGAACTGATGACCGGCACCGATGCCGGACAGTCCGGCGCCGACGATCAGCAGATCGACGTGTTCGGCCGCCATCCGAACATCATTCCATTTCCGTCCTTCTCATCCGGCGCCTATCGTCGGGGCTGATGGTCGACGACGGCCGCTTCGATCGCGAGCCCGAGCTGCTCGAGGGCGCGGGCGACCAGTCCTGGCCGGTCGGCTCGCGAGCCCCTCGACGGACCCTCGCGCTGGTGATCGTGCTCGTGGCCGGCGGCCTGGGCGGGTACGCCATCGGCGCCCGGCAGCACCCCCACGCCGGGCCCGGTCGGTCGCCGCAGGCCACGCAGCCCGCGGCCCGGGGCGGCGCGACCGCCGTGGGTGGCCCACCGATGGTCCAGACCGGTGCCACCTGTTCGGTGCAGCACGGGCACCGCCTGCAGCTCGGCATCCAGATCAACAACCAGTCCCCCCAGGCCTTCGACGTCATCGGCGTGCGCACGCGTCAGCCCCTTCACGGCTTGCGGCTGATCCGCACGGCATCGGGACCGTGCGACCAACGAACCCTCCCTTTCGAGCCGTTCTCGAACGCACGGGCACCCGCCGGCGCCTCGATCTGGCTGACCGCGACCGAGCGGGTGCTGGTCCGGTGTCCTGGGCCGGACCCGGTGCTGTTCACTGTCCATTACGTACAAAACGGACAGGCCTTCACCGAGTTGCTCCCGGCTTTCGTGGATCTCGCCCACGTGCCGTACAGCGGCTGCACCCACCACCCGTAGGCCGATTGACGCAATCTTCGCTCCGCCGGACAGACGTGCGAGATCGGACAAGTTCCCACCGATTCTTGCCGACAGAGTTGGTACGCCACGTCAGCGCAGTGCGCTGCTCACGAGGGGACGGCATGCCTGGGTTTCGCTCCACCTCGAGCGCGCTCGAAGCAGCCGCAGCGGGCAACTCGGTGCTCGACCTGACCGAGATGCTCCAGCTCGTCGCGGACACGATCGTCGAGTCGATGGGCTTCGAGGTCGCGGTCGTCAACATCGTCAATGACGACGAGGCAATGGTCGTCGCAGCCGTCTCCGGCCCGGACGAGGTGCGCGAGCAGCTGCTGAACCGCCGGCAGGGCCGCGACGGCTGGGCCAAGCTGGTCGCCGCCAGCGAGCCGTGGGGGCGGCTGCGCTTCCTCGACCACGCGACCTCAGTCGAGGACCCGGCCGACATCTTCTCCTGGGTTCCCGACCTTCCGGTCTCCGACGACCCCGACGCCTGGCACCCGGAGGACGCGCTGTTCGCGCCGCTGGAGTCCTCCGACGGCCGCCACCTCGGCATGCTCTCGGTCGACGTCCCCCGCGACGGCAAGCGGCCCGGTCCGGCGACCCGGCGCGCGCTCGAGGCGTTCGCCGTCACCGCATCGCTCGCGATCCAGCACGCCACCCTCGCCGCCGACAGCCGGCGCGGCGTCCGGCGCTTCCAGTCGGTGTTCGACACCAGCCCGGTCGCGATCGCCCTCCTCGACGAGGACAGCCGGTTCTCCAGCGTCAATGCGGCCTTCTGTGCATTCCTGTCGCGGTCACCGGCCGATCTGGTGGGGCACCGCCTGACCGAGTTCATGCACCCCGACGACGTGATCCCGGCCCGACTGCTCTCGCTGACCAGCCCGATCACCGGCCGGCCGGTCGAGTCGGCCAAGGGCTTCCCGCTGGAGTCGCGGTACATGCTCCCGGACGGCAACATCGTCTGGGGCCGGCTCCACCTGGCCTCGCTGGACGGCGTCGACGAGCCCAGCACGGTCATCGCGCAGGTCGAGGACGTCACCGACCGAAAACGGGTCGAGGAGCGGCTGGTCCAGCAGGCGCACTTCGACGCACTGACCGGGTTGCCGAACCGGGCGCTCTCGATGCTGCGCCTCCAAGAGGCCTTGAGCGCCGAGGCCAGCCCGGACTCGGTGACGGCAATCTTCTTCTGCGACCTCGACCGGCTGAAGCTGGTGAACGACGGCCACGGCCACGCGGTCGGCGACGCCTACATCCGTGAGGTCAGCCGCCGGATCCGGGCCAGTGTTCGCGAGGAAGACATCGTCGGCCGCCTGAGCGGAGACGAGTTCGTCGTCATCGTGCGCGGGGTGCGGTCCCAGGTCGAGGTGATCAGCCTGGCCGCCCGGGTGGTCGAGGGAGTGCGCCAGCCGCTGCGCCTCGGTGGCGTGAGCTTCACCCCGTCGCTGTCGCTCGGGATCGCGTACGGCGCGGGTACCGCGACGACGGCGGACGAGATGCTGGCGCAGGCCGACACCGCGATGTACCGGGCCAAGCTCGAGGAGCGCGGGGCGTGGTACGTCTACGACCCCACGATGCGGACCTCAGCGGCCGCCGAGCTCCAACTCCGCAACGACGTCGGGCCGGCCCTCGAACACGGGCAGTTCGTCCTGCACTACCAGCCGATCGTCCGGCTCGAGGACCGCACGATCATGGGCCGTGAGGCGCTGCTGCGCTGGCAGCACCCCGAGCGCGGCCTGCTGATGCCGGCCGAGTTCCTGGATGTGATTCTCGACAGCGAGTACGAGACGCCGGTCACCGACTGGGTGCTCCGGCAGGCCTGCCTCGACGCCAGCACGCAGTCCGGCCGCGCCCGGACCGTCTCGGTGAACATCAGCTCGCTGCAGGTCGGGCGAAGCGACCTGCCGGACATGGTCCGCAGCTGCCTCGCCGAGGCCGATCTCGACCCGCGGGACCTCGTGCTCGAGCTGACCGAGGACCGGCTGCTCTCACGACCGGACGGACCGGCGTTGCTCGACCGACTTCGCGCGCTCGGCGTCTCGCTCGCGATTGACGACTTCGGCACCGGGTACGCCGGCCTCGGCTACCTCCAGCGCTTCCCTTCGATCGACATCGTCAAGGTCGATCGCAGCTTCGTGACCGGGCTCGGCCTAGAGCCGATCAGCGAACACATCGTCCGCGCGATGGTCGAGCTGACCACCGGCTGCGGGCTCAAGCTCGTGATCGAGGGCGTGGAGACCGAGCAGCAGGCCACGCTCCTGCAACAACTCGGCGTCACGCTCGCGCAGGGCTACCTGCTGGGCCGGCCGATGCCGCACCACGCGGACCCGGCGCTGCGCGCACCCGCGGTCGCCCGTCGGGCGGCAGGCTGAGCGCTCAACCCGCCGGGTGAGCATCCACCAGTTCGAGCGTTGATCGCGACAGCACGACCGTGATCCCGCGTTCAGCCGGCAGCAGGAGCGGACCGAGCCCGCGCACCGCCAACGTCGTACGACGGGTGCACTCGGGGCAGTCCGCGGACAACAGCCGGGTCTTGCGCGTCCAGTAGACGAACGCACTGGCCGGAATCGCGGCCGCGCAGTACAGGCACGAAACCGATCGTGCATCGCCCCGGGTGACCCGGGGCGGGACATCCCAGCGCGGCAGAGCAGCCGGATCGGGAGGGTAGGGGTCGATCTTCGAGTCACGTCGCTTTGTCACGCTTGCCACCTTCGCCTGGCGTTGCCAAGCGGCGAGGAGCACAGGGTCCGGGTCAGATCCAGGCGCGCTAGATGCCGACCAGTCTGACACAAGACCCGCGGCGATGATCACCAGATCCGCGGATCGGTCAGCCGGTGTAGTAGCGGTCCGCGACCTCGAGCGCCTCGTCGAGGATCTGAAGTCCCTCGCGGGCCTCGTCGTCGGTGACCGTGCAGGGCGGGACGACATGCGTTCGGTTGAAGTGCACGAACGGCCAGAGCCCGCGCTCCTTGCAGGCCGCGGTGAACTCCGCCATCGGCGCGGCCGCCGGGCCACCGGCGTTGAACGGCACCAGCGGCTCCCGGGTCCGCCGGTCGCGGACCAGCTCGACCGCCCAGAACACGCCGAGCCCGCGCACCTCGCCGATCGACGGGTGCCGCTCGGCGAGTGCGTCGAGGCCGGGCCCGAGCACCTCGGTCCCGATCCGCCGGGCGTTCTCGATGATCCCTTCCTCACGGAAGATCCCGATCGAGGCCACCGCCGACGCGCACGCCAGCGGGTGCCCCGAGTAGGTGAGGCCACCGGGGTAGAGCGCTGGTCTGGAACGACGCGGCGATCGCGTCGGAGATGATCACGCCGCCGAGCGGGACGTAGCCGGAGTTCACGCCCTTCGCGAAGGTGATCAGGTCGGGCGTGACGCCCCAGTGGTCGACCGCGAACCACTCGCCCGCAGCGGCCGAAGCCGGCCATCACCTCGTCGGCGATCATCATGATCCCGAACTCGTCGCAGATCGCCCGGACGCCGGCCAGGTAGCCCGTCGCGGCGGCACGAGGATGCCGTTCGTGCCGACGACCGTCTCGAGGATGATCGCGGCGATCGTGTGCGGCCCCTCGACCATGATCAGGTCGCGCAGGTGCTGCAGCGCGCGCTGCCGACTCCTCGGCCGCGTCGGCCGAGTGGAACGCCGACCGGTACGGGTACGGGCCCCAGAAGCGGACGATGCCCGGGAATGCCCGGCTCGGACGGCCCAGCGCCGCGGGTCGCCGGTCAGCGCGATCGCGCCGGCGGTGGCGCCGTGGTAGCTGCGGTACGCCGCGAACACCTTGTGCCGCCCGGTGTGCAGCCGGGCCATCCGGATCGCGTTCTCGTTGGCCTCGGCGCCGCCGTTGGTGAAGAAGACCTGGTTGAGATCCCCGGGGGCGAGCTCCGCGATCAGCCGGGCCGCCTCGCTGCGCGCGTCGTTGGCGAACGACGGTGCGATCGTGCAGAGCGTTGGCCGCCTGGGCCTGGATCGCGGCGACCAGCTTGGGGTGCTGGTAGCCGATGTTGACGTTGACCAGCTGGCGAGGAGAAGTCGAGGTAGCGCCGGCCGTCGTAGTCCCAGAAGCAGCGACCCTCAGCGCACCGGCGATCGGCAGCGGGTCGATCAGCGCCTGCGCCGACCACGAGTGGAACACGTGGGCGCGGTCGAGCGCGCGGACCTGCGCCTCGTCGAGGGTCTCGCCGGCCCGGGCCGGCATCAACTCGGTCATCGCGTGCGGGGGAAGCCGAGGTCGACCATCGAGTCGGCCGGATCCGGCCAGCGCGACGTCACGACCTTGCCCCGGGTGTAGAAGTTGATGCCCTCCGGGCCGTACATGTGCTGGTCGCCGAACAGCGAGGCCTTCCAGCCGCCGAAGGAGTAGTACGCGACCGGCACCGGAATCGGGACGTTGACCCCGACCATCCCGACCTCGACGTCGAACTGGAACCGTCGAGCGGCGCCGCCGTCGCGGGTGAAGATCGCGGCCCCGTTGGCGTACGGGTTCGAGTTGATCACCTCGAGCCCGTCCTCATAGGTGTCGGCCCGCACGACCGCGAGGACCGGACCGAAGATCTCGTCGACGTAGACGGACATCTCGGTGGTGACGTTGTCGAGCAACGTGGTGCCGAGGAAGAAACCGGCCTCGGGCAACTGCGCCTCGCGGCCGTCCACCACCACGCGCGCGCCGGCCTCGGCGCCGGCGGCGATGTAGCCGGCGACCTTGTCGCGGTGCTCCGCGGTGATCAGCGGCCCCATGTCGGTGTCGGGATCGGCGCCGTTGCCGATCGTGAGCTTCGGCAGCCGCGCGGCGATGGCATCGACAAGACGGTCGCCCACGTCGCCGACGGCAACCGCCACCGAGATCGCCATGCACCGCTCTCCGGCCGCGCCGTACGCCGCTGAGACCGCGGCATCGGCGGCCATGTCGACGTCCGCGTCCGGCAGCACCAGCATGTGGTTCTTGGCACCGCCGAGCGCCTGGACCCGCTTGCCGTGCGCCGTACCGGTCTCGTAGATGTAGCGGGCGATCGGCGTGGACCCGACGAAGCTCACCGCGGCGATGTCCGGGTGGGTCAGCAGCCGGTCGACCGCCTCCTTGTCACCCTGCACCACGTTGAACACGCCGTCGGGCAGACCCGCGTCCTTCCAGAGCTGGGCCAGGAACAACGACGCCGATGGGTCCTTCTCGCTCGGCTTGAGCACGAAGGCGTTGCCGGCCGCGATCGCGTTCGCGCACATCCACAGCGGCACCATCGCCGGGAAGTTGAACGGCGTGATCCCGGCCACCACCCCCAGCGGCTGGCGGATCGAGTACACGTCGACATCGGTCGAGGCCTGCTCGGAGAAGCCGCCCTTGAGCAGCTGCGGGACCCCGGTCGCGAACTCGACGTTCTCCAGGCCACGAGCGACCTCACCAAGCGCGTCCGCGAGGACCTTGCCGTGCTCGCTCGTCACGATGGCGGCCAGCTCGGTCTGGCGGCGGTGCAGCAGCTCACGGAACTCGAACAGGATGGCCGCGCGCTTCGACAGCGAAGCGGTCCGCCACTCCCGCGCCGCTTCCTTGGCGACCGCTACGGCGGCATCGACCTCCGCGGCGCTTGCCAGGCCGACCGACCCGGTCTGCTCCCCCGTCGCCGGGTTGAACACCGGCGAGGTCCGGCCCGATTCGCTCGGCGCCTGCTTTCCACCAATCCAATGCGCGATCAACGTCTGCATACCTGCAGGGTACGGACCCGCACCGGCCGGATGCGAACCACCGGGGGCGGACCAGGCCGCCGAAGTGGGGCGCGGGCGACAAATCCGGTACGACGCCGGTGCCAGCGGGTTTGAAGCGGTGTTTAGGCGGCGGGAACACTTCGATGGTGAGCGCGGTCCTCGAGGAACAGGCGACGGGCGATGCCGCCCTGACGCACGACGGCCTGCTCTACCGTGACCGCAACGACTACCTGGCCGGCGTCCTCGGCTTCCTGCGGGCCGGCCTGCACGCGGACCAACCGGTCTTCGTCGCGGTGCCGGAGCCGAACCTCAGCGCGATCCGCGACCGGCTCGACGGTGAGGGACGGGACGTCCGGTTCGCTGACATGAGTGAGATCGGGCGCAACCCGGGCCGGATCATGCCCGCCATTTACCGCTTCGTCGACGCCCATCCGTCCCGCCGGGTCCGGTTCGTCGGCGAGCCGATCTGGGCCGGCCGCTCGGCGGCCGAGATCCACGAGGCCACCCGGCACGAGGCGATGATCAACTCGGCGTTTCGCCGGGTTGCGGTCGACATCCTGTGCCCGTACGACGTGACCCGCCTCGCTCCTGGCATCATCGCGGACGCCTGGCGCACGCATCCGGGCATGATCGAGGCCGCCCGGCACCGTCGCAGCGCGCACTACGCCGACCCGGCTCGCCTCTACACCGAGGCCGACCCGCTGCCCGACCCGCCCGACGGTGCATCGATCGTGGCGGTCGACGACGACGTCACCGGCTTGCGGCGCTGCGTGCTGGACTTCGCGCTCGCCAGCGGGCTGACACCGCGGCGCTGTCAAGACCTGGTACTGGCGGTCAACGAGATCACCACCAACACCATCGTGCACACGCCCGGGTCCGGCACGCTGCGGATGTGGTCGACACCGGACACGGTGGTCTGCGAGATCCGCGACACCGGGTTCATCGCCGACCCGCTCGCCGGGCGGCGGCCGCCGAGCGACGGAGCCGACCACGGCCGCGGTCTGTGGATGGCGAACGAGCTGTGCGACCTGGTCCAGCTGCGGTCCACCGCGGCGGGCACGACGATCCGCCTGCAGGTCGACCGCCCGGAGTAACCGGCGACCGCTCGCCAAGGCCGGGCAAGGGTCGTATGGTGCCCGGGTGATGCGCCCACCTAGAGTCACCCACCTCGTCGTCGGCATCGCGGCGTTCACGCTGCTCGCCTCCTCCTCGGTCGGGGTCGCCGGCAGCAGCGCCGCCACCCCTCAGGTCCTTCGAGTCGGCACCTGGCACGGCATCGCGGGCAACGAGCCGACCATCGATGCGGCGATCGCTGCCCTCAAGCCGGGCGACTGGCTGTTGATCGGCCCGGGTGACTGGCACCCGCAGATGGACAAGTCGAAGGCACAGTCGGGGACGCCGTTCCCGTCGGCGATGCTGGTTACGACACCGCAGGTCCACATCCGTGGGATGAACCGCAACAAGGTGATCATCGACGGCACCAAGGTCGGCTCGAAGCCGTGCTCGAAGAGCAAGCAGGCGCAGGATCACGGACAGAAGGTCCACGGCGTCGCCCAGGGCCGCAATGGCCCGGAGGCGCTGGGCGCGAGCGGGGTCTACTTCGAGAACTTCACGGTCTGCAACTTCCTGACCGGAAGCGCCGACACCGGCAACGAGATCTGGTGGAACGGCGGTGACGACGGCGGCAAGATCGGGCTCGGCTCGTGGTACGGCAACTACCTGACCGCCACGACGACGTTCTTCAACCCGAAGCACCCGGACAGCGCCGCTCAGTACGGCCTGTTCGTCAGCAACTCACGTGGCCCGGGCGAGATGAATCACACCTACTCGAGCAACTTCAACGACTCCGCCTACTACATCGGCGCCTGCCGCAACTGCCACGCGATCATCAACCACGGCCACGCGGAGAACTCGGCACTCGGCCTGTCCGCGACCAACTCCGGCGGCAGCTTCATCATCGAGAACACCGAGTGGGACCAGAACAAGGCCGGCATGGTCTCCAACAGCATGAACAGCGGCGACCCGCCGCCACCCCAGCTCGGCAGCTGCCGGAAGGGCGTGACGGGGCCGCTCGGCACCACGTCATGCGAGATCTGGCGGCACAACTACGTACACGACAACAACAACCCCAACGTGCCGTACGCCGGAACGGCCGGGTTCGGGCCGGTCGGCACCGGGATCGTGCTGGCGGGGACGCACAACATCACGCTGTACAAGAACCGGATCACGGACAACAAGTCGTGGGGCGTCCTGACCACGATCTTCCCGGACACCGGTCACACGGCCGCCCACTCACCGGGCAACTGCCACGGCGGCGTGGCGAACGGCAACATCCTCGGAATCCCGGTGAAGTGCCTGTTCTACACAACCGCAAACATCGTGAAGGACAACACCTTCAGCCACAACGGCGGCTACGGGAACGTGACCAACGGCGACATCGCCAACCTGGCTCTCGACCCGGCAAACCGGCCGCACGAGCCGGGCAACTGCTTCGCCCACAACACCGACAGCGCGGGTCTGAGCACCTGGCCGCACCACCTGCAGAAGTACGAAGGCGCCTGCGGCAAGGCGATCTACCCGGGGTCCGGACCGACCTTCACCCTCGCCGAGCAGGCCAGCTGCGCAAGCGGTCTGCTCATCGACTGCCCGAGCGGCGTGGTCGCGCACTACCCCAAGACCACCAAGGTCAGGCTCAAGCCGCTTCCCAAACAGCGCACGATGCCCAACCCGTGCGCGGGCGTGCCGGCCAACCCATGGTGCGCGTCGTCGCACACGAAGCCCTACCAGTCGCGGCCCTACCAGTCGCGTCGGCTGGAAGGCGGGCTCGGCCTGCCCTGGCCGTACGGCGGACTGTTGGCGATCGCGGTGGTCGCGGCGGCCGGCTGGCGCCGGCTACGTCGGGTACCGGCTCGGGTCCGCCGCTAGCCCCACGCATGGCCCATTGGTGGGGTCATAGCCCCACGCATGGCCCATTGGTGGGGCTATTGCTGGGTCGGGTCCGCGACGCGGGCGAGGAACAGCGGGGTGTTCGTCGTACGGTCCTCGAGCAGCAACAGGAACGGCCGGTCGAAGGTCACGACCGTTCCGCCGACCCGGGCCGATGACGTCACCGCGATGCCCGTTGCCGCGGCTGCCTTCGTGCCACGCTGGTCGACTTTCATGACGACCTTCTGGACCACCTCGGAGATCTGGCTGTCACCCGCGCCGAGGCCGGAGTAGTCGCCCGACAGCGGCAAGCCCATCGACCCGAGCGTGCTGGTCAGCGGCAGGGTCTGAGAGAGGTTCAGCTTGGGCAGAACCGCCTCGACGTTCTGGGCGCTCCCGGTCGTCAACGCCGCCACGGTCGGCGCACTCGGCGTTGCGCACCCGGCTGCGGAGCTCTGATCCGTGGCGGCCGGCGGCAGGATGGCCACCGCCTGCAGGTCGCCGACGTAGGGCAGGACGACCGACTGCCAGCCATCCGCCGTCCGGCTAGCGAATGAGCCGTTCTCATTGGACATCATCGGCGTCGTCACGGTCGTGCCACTCGCGGAGTGGAATGTCCCGGACGCCGAGGTGGGGAACGGCTGCTGCCACTTCGCGTCGAGCAGGATCGCGTTGGCGAGCACCGTCCTGGTGCTCGGGTCGAGCGGTTGACCGAACAACGACGGGATCAACCCGTCGGTGTCGTGGCTGATCACCGAGTTGATCGTGTCAGTGGCCCCCGGTTCCGAGGCGAAATCGAGCTGCCGCAGGTCGGCGGCGTACGCGGTCTGCAGGTCATCGAGGGCGTTCTTGGTCGGCGCCAGACCGGTCTGCTCGAAGACGTGGTTGGTCACGGTCACCTGTGAGACGGTCTTGAGCGCCGCGGTCTGGGCGTGCAGGGCAGCCACTACCGCCGGACTCCAGCTAGGCAGGCGCAGCAGCCGGCTGACGGCGGCCTGAGTGCCGCCCACCGAGCCGGCGTCGAGCATGCCGAGCGCCTGGGCCGCGCTCGCCGGCGAGATGGTCAGGTTGGCCGTCGGCGCGGCCGTGCACAGCTGGTGGAACAGGGCGAACCCGAATGCGGTGTCGTCCGCGGCGACCTGGCGCGCGGTCAATGACCCCGGATGGAGCGGCTCGACCTGGCCGACCAGGATCGCGTTGCCGGCGACCCGCGGGCCTGCCGACCCGCCCGAACTCGCCGACCCGCCGCAGCCGGCCAGGCCAGCTACGACCGCAAGCGATACACCGGCAGCCACGCTGCGGCTGACCTTCCTCATGTCCGGATCACCCTCCCACTCGTCCGATGATTTGGACGCGCCGCGCGCGGGGCCGGTTCCAACCGCCCGCGATCTGGCAGAATCGACGAGGCGTGGCACGAATCCGATCGAGCGCAGGGAGTGGCGGCGTGAGCGTGGATCGTGCCAAGCGCGGCTTTGCCTGGCTGCCGGCGCGGGTCCGCTCGGTTCGACCGCCGCGCTGGTGGCAGGAGATCGCCTTTATCGGGATCGTCTACTACCTCTACTCACTCGTCCGCAACGCGGTCCCCACCGGTGATGCGGGCGCGTTCAACCGCGCGCGGACGGTGCTGTCCATCGAGGCCCGGCTGCACATCGACGTCGAGCGCTCCTTGAACCACTTCGTCGCGAGCCACGACTGGCTCGCCTACATCTGCAACTACTACTACTCGACGCTGCACTTCGTCGTGACGATCGGCGTACTGGTCTGGCTCTACGTCAAGCACCCGCTGCGCTATCGATCGATTCGCTCGGTGCTGATCCTGACCAACCTGGTCGCGCTGATCGGCTTCTGGCTGATCGCCGTCGCGCCGCCTCGGATGCTGGCGGGGTACGTCGACACCGTGGTGAAGCTGCACACCTGGGGCTCGCTCGCCTCGCCGGGCCTGGCGAAGGAGTCCAACCAGTTCGCCGCGATGCCGTCGCTGCACATCGGCTGGTCGCTGTGGTGCGCTTTCGCGATCGTCGCCCTCGCCGAACGCCGCTGGGTCAAGGTGCTCGGTGCGCTCTACCCGCTAGCCACGTTCTTCGTGATCATCGGCACCGCCAACCACTTCGTGCTCGATGCGATCGGCGGTGCGGTGACGCTCGGCGTGGCGATCGTGATCCAGCGGATGCTGGCAGGCCGGCCCGTCTACCGGCCCGGGACGATCGTGCTGCCCGACGCCGAGCTCGCCCCGGAGTTGGTCCGCGTCTGAGCCCGCCTACAGCAGGCGCCAGATGGCGTGCAGTTCGTGGGTCCCGCCGCTGGTGAGCCTTAGCTCGACCTGGTTGTTCGCGGTCTCCTTCAGCTGGCCGCCGGTCACTGCGAGGTACGGCGACCACTGCATCCGCAGTAAGTAGTTGCCCGCGGCCGGCACCTTGATCGTCATCCCGGTGTCGGTGAGGCGAAGGACCCGGGCCGGAGCGGCGACGATCGGGGTCGGCCGATCGACGGTGTAGAGCCGCCAGTGCTGGTCGCTCCAGACCAGCTGCAGGTACGGCAGGCCGGTCTTCAGCAGTGCAGCCTCGCGCGTGACGCCGTAGTCCAGCGGTACGCCGGTTGCGACCGCGATCGCCCCGACCGCGTTCCGGTCGAGGAACTCGCGGTAGGTGCGGGCGGTCAGCGGCCCGCGACCGTAGAACATCGGGTTTCGCGACTCGTCCACCTGACGTTCCCAGCCCCGGGCCAGCTCGACCTTCGGCAGCAGGTAGGTCGACGGCCAGTGGGTTGCGGTGTCGACCAGCTCGACCCGGTGGTTCTTGACCAGCGGATCGGTCGACAGCTGGGCCAGCAACGGGGCAACGAACGCCCGCGAGCTGTCGTCGGCGGTCAAGGCGCGCAGGTCGTTGTGGAACTGCGCGAGCGGCAGCAACCCGGCAAGCACCCCAGCCGCCACCAGGACCATTCGCTGAGACACCTTCGCGGCGGCGATCAAGGTCGGCGCAGCGGCCAGCACCGCGATCCGGGTCGCGTTGGCACCGACCGGCGAGTGCACGAAGTAGACCCCCGTCAGCATGACGATCGTCACGGCGGCCGCGACCCGGAGCCGGCGACCGACCGGAGCAAGTCCGACCACCGCCGTGGTCGCGACCGCCATCAGCAGCGACACCCGGGAGAACGGCTCATATCCGACGGTGCCGCGGGAGAGCAGCGCCACGACCCCGAGCATGACGGCCCCGCCGGCTACGAGGCCGATCGCGACCTGCCGACGCGACCGGTCCGCGAGCAGCAACGTCGCTGCGGCCACCAACAACAAGAAGCCGGCGACCGGGCTCGCGGCGGTGGCAAGGGCGGCCAACGAAACGGTCAGCGGGACCGATCGCCGTTCGACCGCAAGGATCGCGGCCAGCGCCACGGCGGCGCCGACGGCAAACGTCGTCCGCCCCGACGCGACGTCGAGTGAAGCCGCGACGACGAACGCGATCGCGCCCAACCGCGGCCGGACCGTGGTGCGCAGCATCGGCACGACGACCAGCGCGGTCGCGACGATCGAAAGGGCACCGAGCCAGACCGCGCCGAACAACCCGAGCAACGGTGGCGTGATCAGGCTGTACTCAGCGCTCGGCACCCCCGCGTACCAGCCGGACCAGAAGGCCACGAAGCCGCTTCGACGGAACAGTTCCTCACGCGCGGTCTGCCCGGCAAGGTCGGCGGTGTGCGGCGCGAAGCAGACGTAGACGGCGGCGATCGCCACCGCAACGAAGTACGGCGACCAGTCGGCGAGCCGGGCCCGGTCGACCCTCACGAAGCGAACAACCGCTCGTGCACTCGTCGGGCTCGTCGGGTCGCGCGCTGGTAGTCCTCACGCAGATCGCCGGTGTGCCCGGCGCGATAACCCATCGCCCGAGCGACCGCGGCCAGCGATCGGGCGTCCGACGGCACGACGTCGGAGGACCGGCCCTGGGCCAGCATGATCGCGTTGCGCACCCGGGTCGCGATCAGCCACGCCTCGCGCAGGGCGCGTTCATCGGAATCGCCCAGCAGGCCCTCGCCCCGCGCAGCCGCCAGCGCCTGAATCGTCGAGGTCGTCCGCAACGACGGCACCTGCCCGGCGTACTGCAGCTGCAAGAGCTGGACGGTCCACTCCACATCTGCCAGCCCACCACGCCCGAGCTTGATGTGCATGGCGGGGTCCACCCCGCGCGGCAACCGCTCGGCCTCCATCCGCGCCTTGAGCCGGCGGATCTCGCGCTGGGCGTGGTCGTCGATCCCGCCGGGCGGATAGCGGAACGCCGCGATCATGTCGACGAACCGGCCGCCGAGGTCGACGTCGCCCGCGATCGGGCTGGCCCGTAGCAGCGCCTGGCTCTCCCATGGCACCGACCACCGGCGGTAGTACTCGGCATAGGAGTCGAGGCTGCGCACGAGCGGCCCCTGACGACCCTCGGGCCGCAGGTCGGCATCGACCAGCAGGGGCGGGTCGGGTGCGGGCATGGACAACAATCGGCGCAGTTCCTGGGCGATCTCGTGGGCGGCGGTCGTCGAGGCGCGCTCGTCGTCCTCGAGCCACTCGAACACGAACAACACGTCCGCATCACTTCCGTACCCCTGCTCGAAGCCGCCCAACCGGCCCATGCCGATCACCGCCAGCCGCAGCGGCAGCGCGCCGTTGCGGTCGGACTCGACCTTGCGCTGGGCGGACTCCAGCGCCGCGCTCAGCGTCGCCGCCGCCGCGTCGGACAACGCCTGCCCGACCGTGGCGACGTCGAGTAGGCCGAGCAGGTCGCCGCAGGCGATCCGGAGCAGCTCCCGGCGGTGCAGCGAGCGGGCCGCCGCGGCGGCACCGTCCCAGTCGTCGTTGCGGCGGGCAACCGCGAGCATCTCGCCGCCCAGGACCGCGCGCCCGCGGGGCCGGAGCTCGGCGTCGTCGGCCAGCAAGGCCACCGCTTCGGGGGCCCTGGCCAGCAGGTCGGCGACGTAGCGGCTGGTGGCGAGCAGTCGAGCCAGCCGTTGCGCGGTCACGCCTTCGTCGCGCAGCACCCGCAGATACCAGGGAGTGCTGCCGAGTGCGTCGCTGACCTGCCGGAACGACAGCAGGCCGGCGTCGGGGTCCGCCGCATCGGCGAACCAGCCGAGCATCGCGGGCAGCAACGTCCGCTGGATCGCCGCACTGCGACTCACGCCCGACGTCAGCGCCTCGAGGTGGCGGAGCGCCGCGGCCGGATCGGAGAAGCCGAGCGCCTCGAGCCGCTCGCGGGCCGCCTCGGGCGTCAGGCTCGAGTCCTGGACCGGCAGCCGCGCGACCGCGTCGAGCAGCGGCCGGTAGAACAACTTCTCGTGCAGCCGGCGGACCTCGCGCACATGACCGTCGTACTCGTGGCGCCATTCGGCGGTGTCACGGAAGTTCATCGCCCGGGCCAGCCAGCGCAGCCCGGCTTCGCTGGTCGGGAGCAGGTGGGTACGCCGCAGGTGCTGCAACTGCAGGCGGTGCTCGACGGTCCGAAGGAACCGGTACGCCGCGGCCAGCCGGGCCGCGTCGTCGCGACCGACGTAGCCGCCGTCGGACAGCGCCTGCAGGGCAACGAGCGTCGTCGAGCTGCGCAACGACGGGTCAGTGCGCCCGTGCACGAGCTGGAGCAACTGGACGGCGAACTCCACGTCACGCAGCCCGCCCGGGCCCAGCTTCACCTCACGCTCGACGTCGTCGGGTGGCAGCGTGTCGACCACCCGACGTCGCATCGCCTGGATGTCCGCGACGAAGCTCGGCCGCCCGGCCGCGGCCCATACCAGAGGCGCGACCGTGTCGATGTAGGCGCGCCCGAGCGCACCGTCGCCCGCCACCGGCCGGGCCTTCAGCAGCGCCTGGAACTCCCAGGTCTTCGCCCAGCGCTCGTAGTAGCCCTCGTGGCTGGCCAAGGTCCGGACCAATGGGCCGGCCTTGCCCTCCGGACGGAGCGCCGTATCGAGCGGCCAGATCGCACCCTCCGCGGTGACTTCCGAGCAGGCCCGGATCAGACCGGCTGCGAGTGCCGCGGCGGCCTGGTCGGCCGGCTCGGCCACGAAGATGACATCGACGTCGCTGACGTAGTTGAGCTCACGCCCGCCGCACTTGCCCATGCCGATGACCGCGAGCCGGCCGTCGCGCTCCAACGGTGCCTCGGCGCGGGCCAGCTCGAGGGCGGCACCGAGCGTGGCCTCGGCCAGGTCGGCCAGCTCCGCGGCGACGTCGTCGACCACCACGTCGCCGGCCAGGTCGCGGGCGGCGAGCCCGAGCAACAGCCGCCGATAGGAGACACGCAACGCGTCATAGCCCTCGCGCCCGAGAGCACCACCGACCGCGTCGAGCAGGGCGCGTTGCATCCCCAGCAGCGTGGGCCGCATGTGCGCCATCGAGTCCTCGGCAAGAGCACGCCAGTCCTGCGGCCGGCGAACCAGCGACTGACCGAGCGCAGCACTCGCCCCGAGCACGGCGAACAGCCGGACCCGCAGACCTTCCCGAGCCCGGATCGCGGCCAGGAAATCGGCCCGCTCGGCCGGGCTCATCGCCTCTGCCAAGCGGCACAGCGTCGCGAGCGCCAAGTCGGGATCGGCGGCCCGGCCCAGCGCCTCGATCACCGCCGCATCGGCTGGCGCTTCGGTCAGACCCAGATCGGCGAGCCGCAGGTGCGCCCAGTCACCGTCCCCGAAGCCGGTACGAGCGAGCCGGACCGGCAGCGCCTCCGACCGCTCCGGCACCGTCACATCGGGAACGCTACTGCCGGGCTCGGACCCGTGGCTCCGCGCTCGATCGAGCGAGGAGGTGCTCAGCCGGTGATGATCGCCGCGAACCGCCGCGCGATCGCTTCGTTGACCTCAGCCAGCCGACCGGCCGCGAACGCGATCGGATCGCCGATCGAGGGGTCCATTCCGTCCTCGATGGCCCAGCCCCGCACCATCTCAGCCGTGGTCTCGACGTGGAACTGCAACCCCCACGCCACCTCGCCCACGCGGAACGCCTGCACCGGATAGCAGTCGTTCGACGCCAATACCTCGACCGACTCCGGGAGGTTCGTGATCGCGTCGTAGTGCCACTGCACCACCGGCATCACGCCCGGGTTCAACAGCTCGTCGCCGGTCGGCACGGTGACCTCGCCGAGCCCGATCTCCGGGCCTGCCTGGCCGCGCTCGACCGCGCCTCCGGCCACGACGGCGAGCAACTGGGCGCCCAGGCAGATCCCAATCGTCGGGACACCGTCATCGACCGCGCTCGCCAACAACTCCCGGACCGAGGGCAGCCACGGGGCGGCCTCGTCGTCGAGGGCACCCATCGGCCCGCCCAGGACGATCAGCGCATCGCCTTCGACCGACGGCGGCACCCGGTTCCCGAGATAGGGATGCGTCGGGTGGACGTCGACGCCGAACGCCGGCAACCAGTCAGCCAGCAGGCCGAGCCCTTCGGTCACCGTGTGTTGGACGACATGCACGCGCGCCATCTGATCGCATCCCCTACAGGACCGGGAGGTAGCGCTTGAGCTCGAACGGGGTCACCTGGCTGCGGTAGTCGTCCCACTCCGTGCGCTTGTTGCGCAGGAACCAGTCGAACACCCCTTCACCGAGCGTCTCGGCCATCAGCTCCGAGCGTTCCATCGCGCCGATCGCATCGGCCAGCGATCCCGGCAGCGGCGGGATGCCCATGGCCCGGCGCTCAGCGTCGGTGAGTGCCCACACGTCGTCCTCCGCACCATCCGGCAGCTCGTAGCCTTCTTCGATTCCCTTCAGGCCGGCCGCGAGCAGCACGGCGTACGTCAGATAGGGATTGCAGGCCGAGTCGGGCGAGCGGATCTCGATCCGGGTGGAGTTGCCCTTCTGCGGCTTGTACATCGGGATCCGGATCAACGCCGAGCGATTGTTGCGACCCCAGCAGACGTACGCCGGCGCCTCGCCACCACCCCAGAGCCGCTTGTAGGAGTTCACCCACTGGTTGGTGACCGCGGTGTATTCGGGCGCGTGGGTGAGCAGTCCCGCGACGAATGCACGTCCCACCTTCGACAACGACAGCGGATCGCTGCCGTCGTGAAACGCGTTGCGATCGCCCTCGAACAGCGACAGGTGAGTGTGCATCGCCGAGCCGGGCTGGTCGGCGAACGGCTTCGGCATGAACGACGCGTAGACACCCTGCGCGAGCGCGACCTCCTTAACGACCAAGCGCATCGTCATCAGGTTGTCGGCGGTCGTCAGCGCATCGGCGTAACGAAGGTCGATCTCCTGCTGCCCCGGCGCGACCTCGTGGTGGCTGAACTCCACGCTGATGCCCATCCGCTCGAGCATCGTGATGGCGTCGCGACGGAAGTCGTGCCCGAGGTCGTGCGGGGTCTGGTCGAAGTAGCCGCCGGAGTCGATCGGCGCCGGCAGGATCTCCTCCGGCGTCGGGCGGCCACGGAGCAGGAAGAACTCGACCTCCGGGTGGACATAGAAGGTGAAGCCGAGATCGGCCGCGCGCTGCATCGACCGGCGGAGCACGTGGCGTGGATCGACGTACGACGGCGAACCGTCGGGCATCAAGATGTCGCAGAACATCCGCCCGGTGCCCGGTTGCTCCTCCCGCCAGGGCAAGACCTGGAAGGTCGACGGGTCAGGGCGAGCCAGCATGTCGGACTCGTGGACCCTGGCGAAGCCCTCGACCGCGGACCCGTCGAAGCCGATCCCCTCGGCGAACGCCCCTTCGAGCTCGGCCGGCGCGATCGCCACCGACTTCAAGAAACCCAGCACGTCGGTGAACCACAACCGGACGAAACGAATCTCTCGCTCTTCGATGGTGCGCAGCACGAACTCCTGCTGGCGATCCATGCCCTTCAGCGTACGGCGCGCGTGTTACAAGGGGATATCGGCGCGCCCGCGGCTTCGATCACGATGGCGTGATCACGCTCGCCCGCGACGGCCTACCCTGGAGCCGTGCCTCGGTTGCGGATCGCGCTGGCGCAGGTCAACACCACGGTCGGCGACCTCGCCGCGAATTCCGACATCATCGTCGAAGCCACCCGCGGAGCGGCTGAGCGCGCCGCCGACCTCGCGGTGTTTCCCGAGCTGGCGCTGACCGGATACCCGCCCGAGGACCTGGTCCTTCGCCGGTCCTTCGTCGACGCCTCGCGGGCCGCGCTCGACGCGCTGGCCGGCCGGCTCGCCGAGGAGGGCCTCGGCGGCATCGTGGTGGTCGTCGGGTACGTCGACCGCTGCCCCGACGCGATCCCGCGAGTGGGCCGTCCGGCCGGCGAGCCGCAGAACGCGGCTGCCGTTATCGCGGGCGGCGCGGTCGTCGCCCGCTACGCGAAACACCACCTGCCCAACTACGGGGTGTTCGACGAGGTTCGGTACTTCGTACCCGGCGACCGGTTGCCGATCGTGCGGCTGAACGGCGTCGACATCGCGACCACGATCTGCGAAGACCTGTGGCAGGACGGCGGGCCGGTCGCGGTTGCCCGCGCGGCGGATGCCGGGTTGGTGCTGTGCATCAACGGCTCGCCGTACGAACGCAACAAGGACGACGTCCGGCTGACGTTGAACCAGACCCGCGCTGCGGAAGCCGGCGCAACTTTGGCCTACGTCAACCTGGTCGGCGGTCAGGACGAGCTGGTCTTCGACGGCGACTCGATGATCGTGACGGCCGCCGGCGACGTGGTGGCCCGCGCGCCGCAGTTCGAGTCCCACTTGCTGGTGGCCGATCTCGAGCTCCGGGCCGCGACCTCCGATCTCCTCGGAGACGTCGATGCCGCCGACGGCACCCGGATGCGGGTCGAGCGGATCGTCGTCGATGCGGCGCCGATCGGCGACCGTACGCCGGAGCCGGCCGTCGTGGCGGAACGCCTCGACGACCTCGCCGAAGTGTGGGCCGCGCTTCTGACCGGCACCCGCGACTACGTGCGCAAGAACCGCTTCACCTCCGTCGTCATCGGGCTCTCCGGTGGAATCGACTCGGCCCTGGTCGCGACGATCGCGGCCGACGCGCTTGGCCCCGACGCGGTCACGGTGGTCGGGATGCCGAGCCGCTATTCCTCGGCCGGCAGCGTCACCGACGCCGAGGAGCTCGCGACCCGGCAGCGGTTGTCCTGGATGTTGATCCCGATCGAGTCGATGGTCGACAGCGTCGACAAGGCCTTCACCGAGACGCCGACCGGCGGCCTGCACGGCCTGGCCGAGGAGAACCTCCAGGCCCGGCTGCGCGGGCTGTCCCTGATGGCGCTGTCCAACGAGTGCGGCCACCTGGTGCTCACCACCGGAAACAAGAGCGAGCTCGCCACCGGCTTCTCCACGCTGTACGGCGACAGCGCGGGCGGTTTCGCACCCATCAAGGACGTCCCCAAGACGATGGTGTGGGCTCTCGCCCGCTGGCGCAACGCGCAGGCGCGCGACCGGGGCGAGGTCGAGCCGATCCCCGGCGAGATCATCGACAAGCCACCGTCGGCCGAGCTCGCCCCCGAACAGCTCGACTCCGACCGTCTGCCGGACTACGAGGTCCTGGACCGGTTGCTCGATGACTATGTCGAGCACGATCGCGGGCACGACGAGCTGGTCGCGTCGGGCTACGAGCCCGCGCTCGTCGACCGCGTCATCCGACTCGTCGATACCGCCGAGTACAAACGGCGCCAGTACCCACCCGGGCCGAAGGTGACATCGAAGGGCTTCGGCCGGGACCGCCGGCTGCCGATCACGAATGCCTGGCGCGAACCGACCGGCAAGTCACCTACTTAGCCACCAAGGTGGCACACTGGTCGTTGTCCGGGGACCCGAACGGGCCTCGAGACGAGGAGGACATCTCATGACCGAGGGCGGGATTTCGCCGTACGGCAGCCCACGCAACAACACGGTCCGCCGGATCCGTACCCATCACTTGCAGGCCATGAAGGACCGAGGCGAGCGGTGGGCGATGCTCACCGCCTACGACATGCATGCCGCGTCGATCTTCGACGAGGTCGGGATCCCGGCGTTGCTGGTCGGTGACTCCGCAGCCAACAACGTGTTCGGTCTCGACACGACGTTGCCCGTGACCGTGGACGAGTTGTTGCCACTGGTTCGCGCCGTGGTCCGCTCGACCCGCTCGTCGTTGATCGTCGCCGATCTGCCGTTCGGCTCCTACCAGGTGTCCGCGGAGCAGGCGCTACAGACCGCGATCCGGTTCATGAAGGAAGGCGGCGCGCAGGCGGTCAAGCTCGAAGGTGGCGCGCCGGTCTTGCGTCAGGTGCGAGCGATCGTCGACGCCGGTGTGCCCGTCATGGCGCACATCGGCTTCACGCCACAGAGCGAGCACGGTCTCGGTGGCTACCGGGTGCAGGGCCGTGGTGACTCCGCCGAGCGTTTGCTCAACGATGCACTGGCACTGCAGGAGGCCGGTGCCTTCGCGATCGTGCTCGAGATGATTCCGACCGACGTCGCCGGTCAGATCACCAAGGAGGTCAAGATCCCGACGATCGGGATCGGTGCCGGACCCGAGTGCGATGCCCAGGTCATGGTGTGGACCGACATGGCCGGTCTCAACTCCGGCCCGACCCCGCGGTTCGTCAAGCGCTATGCCGACGTCCGTTCGGTGATCACAGCCGCCGCCCGGGCATACGCCGACGACGTCGCCGACGGCATCTACCCGGGACCCGAGCACTCGTTCGAGTAGGCCCGTCCCTCGCGCGCCTCGGCGAGCTGGCGGGTCAGGATCGCGCGCGCCTCGATCAGCGAAGGGCCGTACCAGGTCAAGTGCCGGCCGCTCACGCACGCGATCGGCACTGCCCAGTCGGCGAAGGCTTCCGGACCGTCCGACCAGCCGAATGCATAGGGCTCGTCGGGAAGGACGATGAGATCGGGCCGGCGGTCGCGCAACTCCGCGAGGTCCACCTGCGGATAACGCTCGGTCGAGTCGGCCAACACGTTGTCGACACCGAGACGCGCGAGCACGTCGCCGGCGAAGGTGTCTCGTCCGACCGCCATCCACGGTCGGCGCCATATCAATACCGCGGCGCGGCGGCGCGGCCCGGCGTACCCGCCATGCCACGCGGCGGTCGCGGCGTCGAGCCAGTCCGGACGGGCAAGACCGCATGCGAAGCGCAACATCCGATCGAGTGAGACGAACGCACCGGGCAGGGTCCGCGGCGCCGTCACCCATACCGGCAGACCGGCCGCACGCAGTGCGGTGATGTCGGCCTCGCGATTCTCCTCGTCATTCGCGATCACGACATCCGCGCCGAGCGCGACGATGTCATCGACCCGTGGATTCTTCGTGCCACCGATCCGTGCGACGCCGAGTGTCGGCGGGTGCGTGCACCAGTCGGTCGCCGCGACGAGCAGACCTGGTGCAGTCATTGCAATTGCCTCGGTGAGAGACGGCACCAGGCTGATCACCGAAGTGGTCAGGTCGGTGACAGTAACGCGGTTGCCGGCGTCGTCGTCAAACGTCCGTGACACTCAAACCTGCACGCGCCGTCTGCACTTCCGGGTCGGGTGTTGTGCGCACGAATCCTCCGTTTCGACCGGCATTGTCAGCTGTCGCATCGTCCCAGTCGCAAGAAAGTTTTTGCGCGCCGCCACCCCCATAAAGCGCGTTTTCCAGCGTGTGTTGAGCGCTCACACGCACTCAAACGCGTTGCGAACATTGACGTTCTCGCGGTCACCGTCAATGCGACCCCGATGTCGACTGGGTTGCGCGCGCCAAACCGGTCGCGCGACACGCATTGCGTTCACACGCGCGGTAATGGAATGAGCCGACATTCGATGAAACAGTTGCGAGCAGCACAGTCCTCCACTATTCGAGCTAGGGGGCTCACGTGGCAAGAGCAGCGGCAAAGAAGACCACTGCACGCAAGACCACCGCACGCAGAACCGCGGCCAAGAAGGCTCCGGCGAAGCGCGCACCAGCACGCAAGGCCGCCGCCAAGAAGGCTCCGGCAAAGCGCGCACCAGCACGCAAGACCGCCGCCAAGAAGACGACGGCCCGCAAGACCACTGCACGACGCGCACCGGCTCGCAAGGCCGCCGCGAAGAAGACCACCGCACGCAAGACCGCGGCCAAGAAGACCACCGCGCGCAAGACGACCGCGCGCAAGACCGCGGCCAAGAAGACGACTGCGCGTAAGACCACCGCGCGCAAGACGACCGCGCGCAAGACGACCGCCGCAAGACCGCGGCGAAGAAGGCTCCGGCCAAGCGCGCACCAGCGCGCAAGACCGCGGCCCGCAAGACGACCGCACGCAAGACCGTCGCCAAGAAGACGACGGCCCGCAAGACCACTGCACGACGCGCACCGGCTCGCAAGGCCGCCGCGAAGAAGACCACCGCACGCAAGAGGTAACACACTGAGCAACACCAGTGAGTCCCAACAACCGCCGCGTCGACCATCGGTCGCGCGGCGGTTGTGTGCGGTCGGGTGTTTCGTGCTCGCCGGCGCCGCCATCGTCGCGTCGATTGCACTGTTCGGAAATGGGTTCGCTGGACCCGCGCCGGTCGCGCTCGCGGCAGCCGGCGGCCTGGTCGCCGCCGGCGCCGCGCTGTGGCGGCCATCCGCGGCAAGCCGCGGGCGAGGTCGATACCCGACCTGACCCGGCCTCGCGTCACTCCCCGACGACGAGCCGCAGCTGATTGTCGCGGGTCTCCCAGCCGAGCGATCGGCCGCCGGCCCGGGTCACGGTGCGGATCGCGGCGCTCGCCAGTGGCTGGGGATTTGCCCCCATCGGGGCTCGACGGGCGATCCCGGCATGCGCAATCTCAAGAGCCAGTCCCCAGGACCCGGGGGTGAGCCGCGGATCGGCCAGCTCGAGCCGGACCGACCAACCGGCCCACTCGCGGCGGAGGTTGAGGTCCGCTGTCCCGGGCTGTAGGTCCGGCTGCCGGCACCGACGGCCCACGACCGCGAACGCGCCACCGCGACCGCTGGCGATCAGCCGCACCCCTTCATCCGCACGGGCCGGGAAGACGTTGAGTGCTGCCGAGCCGCCGAAGCTCACCGCGTCGTCGGTGATCTCAACCTCATCGAGCCGGAAGCGCACCCGGATCGTCGCGGTGATGTCGTAGCAACCGTCGGGCGCATCGAAGCGAGGGTCGCGAAACCCGGGGAGCTCCGCGAAGACCCGCAGGCTCTCGATCCGGGTCAGCAGCGGCAGACGCGACGGCGCCCGCTGCTCGCCGGTCGCCGTCGAACCCCGAAACGGCTCGTCAACCACACCGATCGCGTTCTCGCCCACGACCGCCCAGGCCGCGTCGAACGCACCCGCCCGCAGCAACCGGAAGGCCGTGCGCAGCCGCGGCTGCAACCCGTCCGCAACCCCGGCCTCACACTTCGCGAGGATCTCGACCGACGCGGTCAGGCTCGCTTGCGGCACGTCGGCACCCGAGGCTGCCGCCCGCGCCAGCAACTGGTGTAGGTCGCGCAGATAGCCGCGTTGGATGGCGATCGGCGGATAGGCCTGCTCATCGACAATCCGGCGGAGTGCACCGATCGAGTCCTCGAGGTCATCCACCGTCAGCGGTGCAGGCTTGGCCACCAGAGGACCATATTCCGCAACCGCTCGGGCCGTCGGAGGGGTCTGCGAGACTGACCCGGATGCCTCTCGACGTCAGCGTGGTTGTCCCGTTCTACAACCCGGGGCCCAATCTCGAAGACTGCCTGGGATCACTGCGCGATCAGACCCTGCCCCGCGATCGGTTCGAGGTGGTCCTGGTCGACGACGGGAGCACGGACGGCAGTGGCTCGCGGGTCGACGACTGGGTCGCGCGACATTCCGGCTGGGCCACCGTCCATCACCTGCCGGAACGCGGCGGGCCGGGTCGGGCGCGCAACATCGGTATCGACGCCGCTGGTGGTCGCTACATCCAGTTCCTCGACAGCGACGACGCGCTCGCGCCGCGAGCGCTGGAGCACCAGCTCGAGATCGCCGACTCCTCAGCCGCCGACATCGTGATCGGCAAGCTCGCCAGCGACTTCCGCGGGATCCACCAACCGCTGTTCCGGCGTACTGTCACCGGCCGCACCCTCGACGACTCCCCGCTGATGCTCAACCTCACCGTCTGCAAGATGTTCCGCCGCGCTTTCCTCGCTGACCACGGGATCCGGCTTCCCGAGGGCCCGCACTACATCGAGGACCAGCGACTGTGCATCGAGGCCTATGCGCGGGCCCGGTCTGTGGCCATCGTCGGTGACCTCGTCTGCTACCTCTACCGGCGCCGGCGTACGAGTGGTCATCATCACGGCGACACCCCGATCGTGCCGGCCGACTACTACCGGGAGCTGGCCGGCATCTTCGATCTGGTCGACGCCGCCGTCGAATCCGCCGAGACCCGGGCGGCGGTCCTGTCCCGCTTCTACCGGAACGAGATGCTCGGACGGCTCCGCGGCCCGGCCATGCTGAGCTACGAGCCGGACTATCGAGCGGAGTTGGTCAGCGAGGTGCGGGCGCTCGCCGCCACCCGCTTCGATCCGGAGTTCCGCGATCGCTTGCCCGCCTTCCAGCGGGTCCAGTCACGGCTGCTGCTCGACAACGACATCGCCGGGCTGGTCGCCTTCGCCGAGGGCGTCGAAGCGATCCGGTTGCGCGCGACGGCCGCGCCGCCGCTGTGGCGAGACGGCCGGCTCGTGCTCGCGCTCGAGGCCGGGCTGTCCTGGCGCGACCAGCCGCTACAACTCGAACGCGACGATGCCGGCTGGCTCCTCCCGCATTCGCTCGCGCCGGGCACCGACCCGGCTGACCGACGACTCACCTCGGCCGACGACGAGGACCTCGATCTCGACCTGGCGACCGTGTCGTTCGCGGACGCGGCGCTGTGGTCGACGACTGCGGGACTCCGCTTCGCCATCGACGACGGCCATCCGCGCATCCACGGCGAGGTCGAGCTCGACCCCGCCACCGTGATGGGAGGCGCGGCACTGACGCCGGGCCGCTGGAGCCTCCGGTTGCGTACGACCGTCGCCGGGCTGTCCCGGACCGCTCCGATCGGACTGACGGAAGCGAGTACGGCGAGCAGCGCGTGGGTGCAGGTCAGTGAGTCCGGCCTCCATTCCGCGGCCACGTTCACGACCGGCTCGCAGCCGCCCATCCTTCATCTCGACATCGACGAATCGGTCCGCTCGCTCAGCGCCTCGATCGCTCTCGCCCGGTCTGCTCCGCCATCGATCGGCGCCGACCGCCGGATCACCCTGCCGGTCACCGGCGTGCTCGGGCCGGAGTCCGACCAGGCACCGACCGACCTGATCCTCGCCCCACTCGACGGTCCCGACGGTGGCGTCGTCAGCTGCCGCGCGACCATGCAGATCAGGCCGGACGGCGCCACGATCGACGCCCGAGTACCCGAACTGCCAGGGTCACCAGGACGCTGGGGGGTGTGGCTGCGGATCGGTGAGATCGGCGGACCGCCGGCGGAGCGGCTGCCGGTCGAGCTGATCCAGGACGCGACCGGAGCGCTCAGCCTCGACCCCACGCATGGCCCATCGGTGGGGTCATAGCCCCACGCATGGCCCATCGGTGGGGTCATAGCCCCACGCATGGCCCATCGGTGGGGTCATAGCCCCACGCTCTAGGACTGCCCTCCTGAGCCGCACCGGCGAACCGCGCCGAACCCGCACTCCCGAATGGTTTGTGAACCGTTAGCAGTACCGGGCTACTCGTAACAGCTCACGAACCACGCAGAGCCGACGTTCCGGTCGGCCCTGCGAATATATGGAAACCTGTCGATATGCCTAGGCGTCCAAGGGGCGGGGTGGTTCGCGGCTTGGCCGTCCTCGCTGCGTTGAGTCTGTCCGTCGGCTGCTCGGGTGGCGGGTCGGCTCCGCATGCGGCGGCTCAGCACGGCAGCACGGTCGCGCCGACGGCACCATCGAGTTCACCGCGCCCTCGTCCGACGGTAGTCACCACCACGGTCATGACCTACCGGGAGTTGAACAACCGCAACCCGGGTCTGACCGGCGAGGCGAACGTCCACCCGGGGCTGCTCGTCAAGGTGGTACGCACCGTGTTCAACCCGCCGGTCGCAGGCGATTGCGCTGGTGGCTACGGGCCGTCAGTCGTCAACGAGCAGGGTCGAATCCGGATGATCGTCAACGTGTCGAACGAGAAGACCGGCGCTGCGATGGACTCCGAGATCAGCTGTGTTCACCATCGCCGACGCGCCAGGTAGCCGACGCAGAAGTGATGCTATTTTCATCGTTCGGGCAATGGTCGTCACCTGTCGAATGACGGCACCTCCTCGTCGCCGCTCTGCCGTCGCAAGGCGACATGTAACTGCGCCAGCACGACGGCCTATCGGCCTGCAAACGGCCGTGCGGCTTCGGCACTCCGGCCGTGTCGATGGCAGTCACCAGCGCATGGTTATGCAAGGGTGCTGAGCACGACGCGGTCGGACGTAACGTCGGCGAGCGTGAACTAATGCCGGATCTGCGACGACCGGGTGACGATTGCCACCTTCAGGGGTAACGCTGACGAAGCGCGACGTCAGGATGGCCAGTGGCGAAGTCGATCGTGACCTCGAGACCGCCCTCCGGTCGAGGGATGGCGTGAAGCGTCGCACCGTGCGCGTCGACGATCGCCTGCACGATGGCGAGGCCGAGCCCATGCCCCTCTACTGATCGGGTACGGTCTGCGGCCAGGCGCTGGAAGGGCTGGAACAGCCGGCTGAGATCTTCGGCCGGGATGTCCGCTCCGGTGTTGGCGAGTGACAGCCTGGCGTGTCCGTCGACGGTCGAGATCGCGATCTGGATCCGGCCGCCGCTTCGGTTGTGCCGGATCGCGTTGTCGACAACGTTGTTGACCAGGCTCTCCAGCAGGCGTCGGTCGCCGGCGACCGGTGCTGAGGCGAACGTCGCCTCGACCTGCAGGGCGTGGGCGTCGATCTCGCTGCGACGACGTGCGAGCACGGACGCGGCGAGGTCGGCCAGTTCGCACGGCTCACGTCGCTCGAGCCCTCGCTCGGTCGCCGCAAGCGTGAGCAGCGCGTCGATCAGGCGCTCCTGCTGTTCGCCGAGAGCGAGCACCTTCTCGCACGCGGCGCGCAACGTGCCCACGTCGACACCCGGGTCGGCGAGCGCCACCTGGAGCACCGTGCGCTCGGCGGTCAGCGGCGTGCGCAGCTCGTGACTGGCGTTGGCGACGAACCGTCGTTGCGAGTCGAACGACCCTTCCAGCCGTGCGAAGAGCTCGTCGAGGGTTTCCCCGAGCTCCTTGAACTCGTCGTCCGGCCCGGCCAGCGCCAGCCGGCGATGCAGGTTGCTGGCGGAGATGTCGCGGGCGGTCTCGGTGATCGTGCGCAACGGCCGCAGCGCTCGGCCTGCGAGCACCCAGCCGAGGATCGCGGAGACCGACGACTAGCACCGCCAGCGCCACGACCGAGCCGACGACGAGGTAGTGCAGGTCGGTGCTGTGCTGCGAGGTCGCGACTGACATCGCCCGGTGACGATGGCGCACCGTTGGCAGGGACGGCTGCCGCCTGCGATGTCGATCCGACCCGGACGAATCCTGCGGGGATCGCGAGCAGTACGAGCCCCGAGACGAAGAACACGCCGGAGTAGAGCATCGCGAGCCGGGCCCGCACGGTGTGCCCGGGCACGGTAGAGCGCCCGGACAGCGTCGGGGAGCCTCCTCACCGCTCGCCGATCCGGTAGCCGGCTTCCCGCACCGTCGCGATGATCGGCGGCTCGCCGAGCTTTGCCCGCAGCCGCCGGATGGTTGTCTTCACCGTCGTCGTGAACGGGTCCGCCGTCCTCATCCCACACCCGCTCGAGGAGCTCCTCCGCGGAGACGGCCCGACCCTCGCAGGACAGCAGGTATTCAAGGACGGCGAACTCCTTCGGGCTCAGATCGAGTCGCCGCCCGCCACGGGTCGGCGATCGCGCCGGCTCGGGTCGAGCGTCACGTCATCCGCCGCGCAACACCGGAGGCAGCGCCGGCGCGCTGCGCCGGCCCAGCGCACGCACCCGCGCCACAAGCTCGGGGAAGTCGAAGGGCTTCGGCAGGTAGTCGTCCGCTCCGAGTTCCGAGCCCGTCAACCCGGTCCTGCAATGTGCCGGATGCGGTCAGCATCAGGATCCGGCACGTCGTCGCGGTCGCGGCCACTTGCTGGCAGATCTCGTCGCCATGCACGCCGGGCAGGTCGCGGTCGAGTACCACGACGTCGTAGCGCGTCACGCCGAGATGCTCGAGTGCGTCTGTCGCCCGTCGAGGGTGACGTCCACCGCCATGCCCTCGTTCCGCAAGCCAGTCGCGATCGATTGCGCGAGCACTTCGAAGTCCTCAACCACCAGCACTCGCATGGGCAACCGACCTCCGACCCGCACCACGATGCCAGGCGCCGCGGTGTCAGCGTGGTGTCAGTAGTCTGTCACCGTGCTGACACCGCCCGTCCCGTACAACCGTCGGTGATCAGCACCGGACGGTAAGGAGATCGACGCATGGAAGCGCGCCACCATCGAGGTAGCGGGCCTGCGCAAGCGGTACGGCGCGACCGTCGCGCTGGACGACGTGTCGTTCACCGTGTCGCGGCGGTGAGATCACCGGGTTCGTGGGCCCGAACGGCGCGGGGAAGTCGACGACGATGCGGGTGATCCTCGGCCTCGACGCGGTCGACGGCCGGCACCGCCCTGGTCGGCAGGCGCCGCTTCGCGGAGCTTCCGGAGCCGCTGTGCGAGGTCGGTGCGCTGCTCGACGCGGGTGCGGTGCAGCCCAACCGCAGCGGCCGCAACCACCTGCTGTGGCTGGCGCACTCGCACGGTTTGCCGGCCGAGCCGGGTCGACGAGGTCGTCGACCTCGTCGGGCTCGGGACGGCCGCGCGGCGAAAGGCCGGTGGCTACTCCCTCGGCATGCGGCAGCGCCTGGGGATCGCTGCGGCGATGCTCGGCGACCCGCCGGTGCTGCTGATGGACGAGCCGTTCAACGGCATGGACCCGGAGGGCATCGTCTGGATGCGCGGCTTCCTGCGCTCGCTCGCCGCGCGCGGTCGCGCGGTGCTCGATCTCAAGCCACCTGATGAGCGAACTGGAAGACGTCGCCCACCACCTGATCGTCATCGGGCGCGGCCGGATCCTCGCCGACACAACGCGTCGATGCGTCTCGTGGCCACCGTCTCCGGCGACCGAGTGATGCTGCGCACGACCGCCGCCACCGACGCGACCAGCAGTGCTCACCGGCGCCGGGGCGACCGTGACCGCTGCGGGTCCCGACGCGCTCAGCGTGACCGGGCTGAGCGCCGAGCGGATGGTCGCGGTGCTCGCCGCAGCAGGCTCGTGACATTCTCCGAGATCTCCGCGCATCGCGCCAGCCTCGAGGAGGCCTACCTGCGCGCTGACCCGCGACGCGGTGGAGTTCCACGCCGAGCCGACCGACGGCGCCTGATGAGCGCCGGGGTGCCGGCGTATGCAGCCGGCCCGCCACGCCCGGACCGGCTTCCCGCAACTGGTGCAGGGCAGAGTGGACGAAGCTCCGTACCGTCCGATCCTGGATGGTGACTGCGGTCCTCGCCGCATTGGTACTCGTACTGTTCTCCTGGCTGACCTCCAACGGGCATCCACGCCGGCGTGTGCACCGGTCCGCCCCCCGGCAACTGCCACGGCGAGCCGCCGCTGCCGGTCGGACCGGATGGGGAGGCGGTCGCGGACAGCTACTACTTCGTCCACCAGCCGCTGACCGGCGACGCCACGATCACCACGCGGGTCACGGCGCTGACCGGCGCGGTCTCGACCGAAGGCAACGCGGTGGCGCGCCGGCACCAACCCGTTCTCCGATGAGCCGCGCCGGTCTGGCGACATGGGCGAAGGCCGGCCTGCTGGTCACCCCGAGCCTGAAGCAAGGAACGCAGTACGCCGCGGTCATGGCCACCGGCGGGAACGGCGTGCGGATGCAGAGCGACTACACCCATGACACCGCCGGGATGCCCGGGGCGGTCTCGGCAACCTCTCCGCGATGGCTGCGGCTGACCCGATCCGGCGACATCATCACCGGGTCAGACTCCACCGACGGCGTGCACTGGACGACGGTCTCCACCGCGCGGCTGCACGATTTGCCGGCGACCGTACAGGTCGGTCTGTTCGTCACCTCACCGGTCACCTCGCACAACGGGTTCGGACCCGGTCATTCGACATACGCGACCGCCGGGTTCGACCATGTCTCCGTCGACGCTCCGTCCACGGGCCCACCTGGGTCGGAACCAACCATCGGAGGCGGCCCGGGCTACCAGACCCTCGCCCGCGGGCACTTCCAGCGCACCGCCACCGGCTACACCGTCGGCGGCTCCGGCGACATCGCCCCCGCCGTCGCAGGCAACGGCGCCAGCGGTGGACCTGCGACACTCGGGCTCGTCGGGGCGTTCGCCGCGCTGATCGTGGTGGCGATCCTCGGCGCGCTGTTCATGACCTCGGAGTACCGCCGTGGCCTGATCCGCACCACCTTCACCGCGACGCCGCATCGCGGCCGCGTCCTCGCCGCGAAAGCTCTGGTCCTCGCCGCGGCGACGTTCGTCCCGGCAGTGATCGGCGCGGTCGTCGCCACTGCCGTCAGCCGTCACGTGCTGTCGAAGAACGGCAACGCGCTGTTTCCGCTCAGCGGTTTGACCGAGCTCCGTGTGGTCGTGGGCATCGGCGGGTTGATCGCGGTCACCTCGGCGCTCGCACTCGCAGTGGCGACCCTCACCCGGCGGAGCTCCGCCTGCGGTCATTGCCGTCGTCGCGACAACGGTTGTGCCGTACGTCTTGGCGCTCACACTGTCCGGATCGATCGGGAGCTGGCTGTTGCGGGTCACCCCCGCGGCGGGCTTCGCCGTCCAGCAGAGCCTCACCCGCTACCACCAGGTGGCGAACTCCTACCTCCCGGTCAACGGGTACTACCCGCTTGCGCCCTGGGCCGGCTTCGCGGTGTTGTGCGGCTGGACCCTCCTCGCGCTCGGCGCCGCCGGATGGCTGCTGCGCAGGCGCGACGCGTGAGGCGGGTGCTGCACGCCGAGTGGACCAAGCTGCGCACCACGACCGGCCCCCGCGTCGCTGGCGTTGACGGTGATCGGCCTCACCGTCGGGGTCAGCGCGCTCGTCGCCGCGACCGTGCACGTCGCCCCCGGATCCGGACAGGATCCGGTACGCCTCGGACTAACCGGAATCGATGTCGGCCAGGTCGCCGTCGCGGGGCTAGGAGTGATGGTCGTCGCCGGCGAGTACACCACCGGCATGATCCGCACCACGCTGCTCGCGATGCCGCGACGGCTCGCGGTGCTGGCGGGTAAGGCCGCGCTGCTCAGCGGCATCGTGCTGGCGACCGGGGGGCTCGCTGTGCTCGGTTGCCTGCTCCTTGCCCGGCTGCTGCTGCCCGGCGCCGGCCTCACGCCGGCGCACGGCTATGCGTTGGTCGACGTGACCGATGCGACGACGGTGCGCGCGGCCGTCGGCGCGGTGCTCTACCTCGTCCTCATCGGGCTGCTCGGCCTGGGCATCGCGACCGCTGTCCGTGACGCCGCAACTGCGACCGGCCTCGTCCTCGGGCTGCTGTATCTCTTACCGATCCTCGCCTCGATGGTCAGCGACCCCGACCTGGCACCGGCACCTGGAGCAGATCGGGCCGATGACCGCCGGACAGGCCGTCGAGGCCACCACCAATCTCGCCGGCATGCCGCTCAGTCCGTGGGCGGGCCTCGGCGTGCTCGCCGCCTGGGCCGCGGGCGCATTGCTGCTCGGCGGCGTACTGCTGCGGGTACGAGATGCCTGACGTACGTAGGAGGCCACTACTGCCGCGACCGCGCCCGTGCCGCACACCGCGGACCGTGTGACCCGGGTTCGGGAGCCGAAGCCGGCCCGCCGAAATCGAACAGAAGGCCAGTTGCGTGGCGCTGCTGAGCGGCATGAACGGCATGAACGGCATGAACGGTATGAACGGCAGCGACACTATGCGCCCAGCTGCATGACTATCCGGCGGTGGGCGACGCCCAGCGCCCGCTCGGTCGACACATCCTGTCGGTGCGCCGCTGCGTTGTCGCCGTCATTACACGACGGCGATAGGTGGCGGACGCGACGTAGAAGAACGGCTCCCCTCTGCGTGGTTCGTGAGCCGTTACGGGTACCCCGGCACCGCCAGCGGCTCACGAACCGATCGAGAGCGTCGGTTACCGCAACTGCTCAGTTCGGCGGGACGGGCTGGAAGGCTGCACCGCTCCGACCCCGCCGATGGCCTAGGGTCAGTTGCTCCTAGACCTCGCCGGCGTGCGCCACGGTGTCCCGCACGACATGAGCGACGTGGTCGTCGGCGAGCCGGTAGACCACCTCCCGGCCTCGACGGTTGGTCGCGACCAGGCCGGCGCTGCGCAAGACCTTCAGATGCTGGGAGACCAGTGGCTGCGATGCGTCGAGGGCGGCGACCAGCTCGTGGACGCAGCGCGGACCCTCCGAGAGCAGGTCGACCAGGGCCAGCCGGATCGGCGCGACCAGCGCCTTCAGCAGCGCTGCGGCCGCGTCGTACGACGCCGGGTCGACCCGGCGAATCTCACCGAGACTTCCGTCGCCGCCCGCGTGCTCGCCAGGGTCGCTCGACACCACCCCCGGACAGTACCGCCGCAAGCGCGCGCGGCGTACGATCGCTCGGCCCGGCCCAACCCGACGAGAGGATCCAGATCAATGCCCACCGAGGTCCAAGGCGTCATCGCGCGAAGCAAGGGTGACCCGGTCGAGGTCACGACGATCGTGGTCCCGGACCCGGGGCCGGGCGAGGCGCTCGTCGACGTCAAGGCGTGCGGCGTCTGCCACACCGACCTGCACTACCGCGAGGGCGGGATCAACGACGAGTTCCCGTTCCTGCTCGGGCACGAGGCGGCCGGCGTGGTGTCCGCGGTGGGCGAGGGCGTCACCGACGTCGCGCCTGGCGACTTCGTGATCCTGAACTGGCGGGCCGTGTGCGGCCAATGCCGGGCCTGCTCGCGCGGCGAGCCCTGGTACTGCTTCGCCACCCACAACGCCACGCAGCGGATGACCCTGACCGACGGTACGCCGCTGTCCCCCGCGCTCGGGATCGGCGCGTTCGCGACCAAGACGTTGGTCGCAGCCGGCCAGTGCACGAAGGTCAACGCGGCGGCCCGTCCCGAGGTGGCCGGACTGCTGGGGTGCGGCGTGATGGCCGGGCTCGGTGCCGCGCTGAACACCGCTGCGGTTCGCCGCGGCGAGACCGTGACCGTCATCGGGTGCGGCGGCGTCGGTGACGCGGCAATCTTGGGCGCGTCGATCGCCGGTGCCCGCACCGTCATCGCGGTCGACATCGACGACCGCAAGCTCGAGTGGGCGAAGGGATTCGGCGCCACTCACACGGTCAACTCGCGCACCACCGACATCGTCGAAGGAGTCCACGCGATCACGGACGGGCTCGGCACCGACGTCGTGATCGAGGCGGTCGGGCGCCCCGACACCTACAAGGCCGCGTTCTACGCCCGCGACCTGGCCGGGCGCGTCGTCCTCGTCGGCGTACCGACACCGGACATGACGATCGAGCTGCCGCTCATCGACATCTTCGGCCGCGGCGGGTCGCAGAAGTCCTCCTGGTACGGCGACTGCCTGCCGAGCCGCGACTTCCCGATGCTGGTCGACCTGCACCTGTCCGGTCGGCTGCCGCTGGAGAAGTTCGTCTCGGAGACCATCGGCATCAACGACGTCGAGGCTGCCTTCGACAAGATGCACAAAGGTGACGTGCTGCGTTCCGTGGTGGTCTTCTAAGCGCTGATCGCGCTCGGATCGGCTCGACGTTCGTTACGGTCGCGTCATGCGACACGACCTTCGCGACTCCCAGGCGCTGGCTCGCTTCGAGCTGTTCCTCGGGACCGCGGTCGCGACCGTCCTCGTCGTACGGTCCGCTCTGGCCGCCACCGGCTATCCGCAGGTGGGCGGCAACGGCCTGCACGTCGCGCACGTGTTGTATGGCGGACTGCTGATGGGCGCCGCGATCGTGACCGTGGAGATCGCCCCTGGCACGAGGGCCAGGGTGCATGCGGCCTTCATTGGCGGCATCGGCTTCGGCTTGTTCATCGACGAGGTCGGCAAGTTTCTGACCAAGGACGTCAACTACTTCTTCCGGCCAGCGGTGGCCATCATCTACGCGGTCTTCGTGCTGTTCTATGTCGTTGTCCGGGAGCTGGCGCTCCGGCGGCCGATGACCGATCCCCGCCGGCTGGCGATCGCCGCAGCCGCAGCCGGAGACCTGGCCCTCGGCCAGCTCGACAGCGCCGGCCAGCAGTACGCCCTCGGTCTGCTCGACGACGCCGCCCCGAGCCCGCTCGCCACCGGCATCCGCAACTGCCTCACCGGCGCTGACAGCGCCAACATCCGCCCGCTGACCCGCGCCACCCGGGTGCGCGAGCGACTACTCGTCCTCGCCCGAAAGGCGGTCGACCACCCGGCGTTCGTCCCGGGTTTGCGAGTGCTCGTCGTCCTCCAGGTCATCGGGATGGTCGCCCAGCTGCTGCTGGTGATCTTGCGGCCGGACATCGGCCTCGGTCGCGGGTCACACGTGACCGACCTCGGCGCCGAGATCTCGACCGCGGTATCCGGTGCCTACGCCGCGGTCGGCATCTGGTTCATGCAGCGCGGGCGGATCCAGGAAGCGATGCGGGTGCTGTACCGCTCGGCGTTGGTGACCTTGCTCTTCACCCAGGTCTTCGTGTTCGTCCGCTACCAATGGAGTGGCCTACTCGGCTTCGCTGCACAGGCGCTGGTGCTCGGCGCACTCCGTCTGGCCATCCACGCCGGCGCCCACCGGACGGGCATCGGCTCGAGTTCGTGAGCCGTCAGCAGTAGCGAGGCACGCACAACGGCTCGCGAACGGCTCGGCATCGGCACGCGCCGATCACAATCCCGTCACGGACCGGGCGCGCCCGCGGGCTAGCGTGCCAAGGTTTGTGAATCGTGCGAGGGTCGCTGAAGATCGCCTGACGGCGAGGAGAGGATGGCAATGCAGGGTCGACGCCGCATCGGCGCGGTCCTTCGCCTCCTGCTTCGCGGCGTGCTCTACCGGCGCGGAATCGCCCTGCTCATCGTCGTGGTAGCGATGGCTGCCTGCGCGGCCGCCGCGGTCGCACCGACCTACCGCTCTGCCGCAGCGATCTCGGCGCTGCGCGCGCGGATGACCGGCGCGTCGGTGGACGCCTCAGGTGTCGAGGTGGCCGGCGCGTCCTGGCCGGGAGACTCACCGGACGAGATCCTCGAAAAGCGAGTGCCGCGCCTGCCGCTGTCGAGTGCGGTGATCCGCGGCTTGTCGGTCGGCGGCACGACCACACAGCTGCAGGTGCCGGGCAAGTTCGTCGAGTACGCCGCGCTCGAGTGGCGGCAGGACGACTGCGCACACGTCACGTTCACGTCGGGGCGGTGCCCAACCGGACCGCATGAGATCGCGCTACCGGTCAGCGCGGCGCAGGTCCTGTCCGCAACGGTCGGCGGCCCGATCGTCGCGTCGGGTCTCGACCGGCCGGTGTTCGGCGATGTCACCAACATCAATGACCAGACCGTCCCGGGGAATCCGCACTTCGACGCCTCGAGCTACGAGCTGCACGAACGGATCGTCGGCTTCTTCACCGTCCCGCCGAGCCAGCTGACGTACTGGTTCGGCAAGAACATCAGCGCACCGATCGTCAGCGGTGACGGCACGCAGGTCTCGACGGTGACCGCACTCGTACCGCGTGCCACGCTGGTCGGCCTCCCACCGCCGTACCGGGCGAACGTGACGGTGGACCAACCGTTCGACTGGAGCCATGCCACCCCGGCGGAGCTGGCCGGGGTCAAGAGCGCGATCGCGAGCCTGAACGCCAACCGGGCCGAGAACATCTCGATCTTCACCTCGATCCCGGCCTTGCTGCACGCCGACGCGGCCGATCGGGTCCAGCTCGACCACCTGGTCACGCTCGCCCAACTCCAGCTGCTCCTGCTGGTGGGACTGGTGCTGATCGCGATCCTGGCGGCGAGCATGGACCGGCGCCGGCCCGAGCTCGTGATCGCCACCCTGCAAGGCCGGCAGCCGATAGCGACCGCCTTCTCGATCGCGGCCGAGCCGGTGCTTCTGCTCCTGGTCGGCGTCATACCCGGCCTGCTTGTCAGCGCGCCACTGGCGGTGATCGCCTCGCACCTGTGGCTGCGACCCGGTACGCCGGTGCACCTCACGGACAGCTCGGTCGCCGCGGCACTCATCGTGACCGCGATCTCCGCAGTGGTGACCGTGGTAGTCGGATTCGTCGTGGCATCGCGGCCACTGGCCGAGCAACTCGCCGAGGACGCCCGATCCGCGGGCGGGCGCGGTGGGGCTTGGATCGACGTCATCGCGATCACGCTCGCTGCGGCGGGCCTGATCGAGCTGTTCTCGACCCACTCGGGCAGCTCGTCGACGCCGTGGTCGCTGCTCGCCCCCTCGCTGACCGGTCTGGCCGCCGGCCTTGCGCTCGGCAGGCTGGTCCCGGCGCTGCTGCGTTCCGCGGTTCGGTCGACCGCGGAGTCGCGCGATCTCGCCCGATTCCTCGCGATCCGCGAGCTGCGGCGCGACCGCGCGGCCTGGCGGGTAACCGCGATGGTCGCGCTCGCACTCAGCCTGCTCGCGTTCGCGGTGACGGTCAGCCGCGGCGCGGCCAGCGACCGCACCGATCGGGCCGGCCTGATCGTCGGGGCACCGACCGTGGCCACCGTGGCAGTGCCGCCCGGCAAGTCGCTGATCGCCGCGGTCGACGCGGCCGATCCCAACGGGCGCTGGGCGATGGCTGCCGAGTTGCTCGCTCCGCTCGGATCCGAGGCGCAGCGCACTCTCGCGATCGACACCACCAGGCTGGCCGCGGTCGCGGGTTGGCACCGGCGGATCGACGGGTTGGGTCCGAAGGGAGTGGAGCACCTGCTCCATGTGCCGAGCGGCGTGGCCCGGCTCGCCCTGCCGTTGCTGACCGCGGGGCCGGTCGACGGCTCCACCTTCGGTCTCGACAACGAGCCGCTGGCGCGGATGCAGGTGCGCCAGACATCGGTCCTGCCCGAACTGCTCGACCAGGGTGCGATGGCCGACCTCAGCTCGATCATCGCGGTCGCGAAGCCGATCCCCGAAGCCCGGCTCGGCACCACGCAGCTGTCCAATCAGGTGTGGCTGGGTGCGAAGGCGCCCGCGAACGCGCTCGCCCGGCTGCGCGCCCAGGGCCTGATCGTGACCGGGATCACCACCCGCAACCAGGTGACTCAAGTCCTCGAGCGCAGCGCCGAGACGGCCGGGCTCTCGGGATACCTCGCGGTCGCGGTCATAGCGGCGATCCTCGCAATCGCGCTGCTGATCGGCACCAGCGTCGCCGCCGCGAGCCGGCAGCGCACCGAGGCGCTCGCGCTCACCTCGGCCGGGGTGTCCAGGAGCACGATCGTCCGCGGCCGCACGGCCGCAGCGTCCGCCCGACTCGGAGCGGCCGCGGTCGCCGCCCTCGTCTGCGGAATCGCCACTGCCCACCTGTCCGCTCGGCTCATTCCGCAGACTGCGGCTGGCGCCGTACCGTCGCCGTTGCTGCCGCTACCGATCTCGCCGGCCTTCATCGCGGTGACCATCGCGCTGATCCCCGCGCTGGTGGCCGAGATCGCGATCTGCTCCTACACCGCGAAACGCACCGACGCGGCCAGCCTGCGGGCGGCCCTGCCATGACCACCGAGATGCTCACCACATCCCTCGGTGTCGCGGTCGTCTGCGAGCGGATCACCCACCTCTACCAGACCGGCGACGAGCAGGTCGTCGCGCTCCGCGACGTCGACCTGACCATCCCGGCGGGTACGTCGATCGCCCTGCTCGGACCGTCCGGCTGCGGCAAGTCGACCCTGATGAGCCTGCTGGCCGGGCTGCAACGGCCGTCGACCGGTCGGCTCGTCGTCGGCGACCACGACCTCACCGCCGACCCGCTCGCCGGGCGGCGACTGCGGGCCGAGACCGTAGCGCTCCTCCTGCAGGAGCCGAGCCGGGCGCTGCTCCCCTACGCCAGCCCGCGACTCGCCCTGGAGAATGCCGGCGCGCCCGACCCGGCGACCACGCTGTCGGACTTCGCGCTCGACGAGGTGGCCGACCGGCCGGCCCGCGAGCTCTCGGCCGGCCAGCTGCAGCGGCTCGCCCTTGCGGTCGTCATGGCGCGGCGACCGGGGCTGCTGCTCGTGGACGAGCCGACCAGCCGGCTCGATCCGGCCGAACGCGACGTCGTGATCACGACGCTGCACGCCGCGGTCGCGCGCACCGGCAGCACGCTGGTGGTGGTCACCCACGACCCGGTCGTCGCCGGCTCCTTCGAGCGAACCCTGTCGATGCGGGACGGGCGGGTCGGCGCCGAAGGACGTGACGGCACCCAGCTCGCGGTCGTCGGCGCGGACGGCTCGATCGCGCTGTCCGGCGAGGCGCTCGAGGTGCTGCCCCCCGGCCACTATGCCCGGGTGGAGATCACCAGCGAAGGCATCCTGCTCAGGCCGTACGACGACGAGGGCAGGCGGCCGTGACCCTCACCTGTCGTGCGCTGCACGTCGCGGTCGGCGAGCGCACCCTGTTGCCGCCGACCGACCTCGACCTGCCGCCTGGGGCCAGCTTGGCGGTGGTCGGGCCGAGCGGTGCGGGCAAGACCTCGGTACTGATGGCGATCGCCGGCCTGGTCGCACCGACCGGCGGCGTCATCGCCCTCGACGGCAACGACGTACGCCGGGTGGGCCGCGGCGAGATCGGCGTCGTCACCGAGCCGGTGCTGCTCGCCTCGACCCTCACCGTGGCAGAGAACATCAGCCTGCCGCTGCAGGCGATCGGCTGGGAGGCCGAAGACATTCGCGAGCGAGTCGCCGAGCTGATGGCCGAGCTGTCACTCGTCGGGATCGCCGACCGCGAGTCGACCCGGTTGTCCGGCGGGCAACGCCAGCGGGTTGCGGTTGCCCGGGCGGTCGCGCCGCGCCCGGCACTGATCGTCGCCGACGAGCCGACCAGCGAGCTCGACCACGACAGCCGCGAGCACGCCGTGAATGTGCTGCACGAAGCCACCCGCTCAGGCAGCATCGTCGTACTCTCGACTCACGACGACTCGGTGGCCGAGACCTGCGACCAGATCATCCGACTGGGAGAGTAGCGATGCGTGCACCGTGGCGATCGATGATCGTCGCCGGTGCCGTCATCGCCGCGATCGTCGGTTCAACATCGGTCGGCAGCTCGGCTGCGACCCGACCGGCGATCACGCCCAAGGTGCGCCTTCCGCCAGCCAACGGTCGGTTCGACTACCAGCTCGGCGGGTCGTACAAGCCGCTGCCGTCGGTGCGGATCGTGGATCGTGACCGCACCTCGAAGCCGGCGTCGGGGGTCTACAACATCTGCTACATCAACGCCTTCCAGACCCAGCCTGAGAACGACGGGTGGTGGAAGCGGCACCATCCGAAGCTGTTGCTGCGCAATGCGAAGGGTGCGCTGATCGAGGACCCGGGCTGGCCGGGCGAGATCATCCTGAACACGTCAACGAGTGCCGACCGACGCGCCCTGCTCAAGATCGAGACCGGCTGGTTGCACGGCTGCAAGAGCAAGGGGTTCGCCGCGGTGGAGTCGGACAACCTCGACTCCAACACCCGCTCGCACGGCCTGCTCAGCCAGGCGGATGACTTCGCGTTTGCCAAGCTGCTGGTCGCCCAGGGCCACACGGACGGCCTGGCGATGGCGCAGAAGAACGACGCCGAGCAGAGCAACCACCTGCGCCGCACGGTCCACTTCGACTTCGCGATCGCCGAGGAATGCCAGGTCTACGACGAGTGCAGCTTCTATCTGAAGACCTACGGCGACGAGGTCTACGAGATCGAGTACACCGACAACGGCCGGGCCGCCTACCAGACCGCGTGCACGAGACGCGGAGCACAGATCTCGGTCATCCTGCGCGACCGTGACGTCGTACCGCGCGGAACGAAAGGTTACGTCTACCAAGCTTGCTAGTGCCGTGACTCGGGGTTGAGCTGGTAGCGGGGGTTGGCCATCGCCAGCGTGCCGTGATGGCTCAACGTCCGGCCGGTGGCCTTGATGGTGGCGCCGGCGACCATGCCGGCAATCGAGCGGCGGCCGTAGAACAACAACTCCAGACCGCCGGTCGAGTCGACCACCTCACACACCAGCATCGGCGTGTCCGCGACCGACCGCATCCGCACGCTTCGGATCCGCCCGTGAATGGTCGCGGGCTGGCGCGAAGCAAGGCTGCCGATCGCATCCGGGCCGGGCGAAAGGTCGCTGCCGAGCAATCGGTTGATGTCGAGTTGCGCCGCGGACCCGGGCTCGCCCTTACGATTGTGCGCCGCGCCGTTGGCCCGAACCGAGCCCCGGCCCGATACCCGAGCTGCTGCCCGGGCCGACCTCGACTGACGGCCAACGGCCAAGCCGCCGACGGCCATCATCGCCTGCTCGGGCTTCGAGGTGTCGAAGGGCACGATCGTGGCAGCCGCGTTCGGGATCCGGCTGATCACCGCTGCAATCTTGTCGGCCGTGCGGTCGTGGAGCAGCCGGCCGAAGGCCGGTGAGAAGCCGCGGCGAGGCAGCAGGACGGTGACGTGCGTGCCCGGCACCGACGTCTCGCGCATCACAAGCTCGAGTGCGGCCCGCCCGAGCCGCCGGTCGGGGACATCGACAATCTCGAGCACGACGCTCTGGGCGGTCTGCTCCCACTGCCGATCGAGCGCGGTCGCGGCCGCCGTGTCCAATGCAAAGTGCACGGCCCGCAGCTCAGTCGCTTTGAGCGTCTGCCCATAACGAAGCGCACCGATCACCGCGAGGTCGAGCTCGTTGACGAAGATCAGTACGACGTGCCGGGAGAAGTTGGGTGGGCACGACAGCACCTCGGGCGTGATCGAGCCGAGCGCCTCGGCCTCCTCCCGATACTCGCGGTTGAGCCGGATCAGCACGAATACCATCACCGGGAAGACGATCACCACGACCCAGGCGCCCTCGGTGAACTTCGCGATCGCGAAGATCCCGACCACAATGGTCGAGACGATCCCGGAGGCCATGTTGATCGCGATACTTCGCCGCCAGCGACCGTCGCGGGTTCTCGAGTAGTGCTTTGCCATCCCGAAACCCGCCATCGCGAATCCGGTGAACACCCCGATTGCGTAGAACGGCACTAAGTTGTTGACCTTTGCCCCGGTGATCAGCAACAGGAGGCCTGAAATCAGGGTCAGCACGACAATCGCGTTGCTGAACACCAACCGGTGGCCACGCCGGGTGAGTTGGCGGGGAAGGAAGCGATCCTCGGCGACAAAGTTCGCGAGGAACGGGAAGCCGTTGAAGCTGGTGTTCGCGCCGGTGTAGAGGATCAGGGCGCTTGCAGTTTGCATCAAGTAGAACAGGAGGGAACCGATCGCGCTGTGGCCGAACGCGAGGCGGGCTTCCTGGCTGATCACCGTGGGCGTACCACTCAGGTACGGCGTCGCATGCGTAACGTGCGCCACCCACGACACCCCGCCGACGAGGAAGCCGAGGGTGCACGCCATCACCAAGAGCACCTTGCGAGCATTGGGGCCCTCCGGCGGCCGGAAGGCACTTACGCCGTTGCTGATCGCTTCGAACCCGGTCAGCGATGATCCACCGTTGGCGAACGAGCGCAACACCACGATCAGGGTGGCACCCTCGATGAACCCGCCGCGCTTCCGGATCTGGTAAACGCCATGCAGCGAGTGCGGGTCAATAATCGTGAGGTGTCCGGTGATCTCCCGGGCGACGCACACGAGGACGGTCAACCCGGCCATCATGATGAAGAAGTAGAGCGGGAAGGCAAAGGCCCGACCCGCTTCCCGGATCCCGCGCAGGTTGCCGTAGAACAGCAGCGCAACCACCGCCAAGGTCAGCACGATAGTGCCGTGATGGCCGAACAACCGACCAATCGATGGAACCGCGGACACCACAGCCGCCGAGCCGGCGGCGGTCTGGATGGCGACCGTGACGACGTAGTCGATGAGGAGCGCTACCGCAGCAATCTGCGCGACCCGCGGGCCGAAGTTGTCCCGCGCGACCACATACGACCCACCGGCCTTGGTGTAGACCGTCAAGACTTGCCGGTAGCTGAACAGCAGCAGGAGCAGGATCCCGAGAATCACCGCCGTGATCGGAAGCACTAGTGCGAAGGCGGCCATGCCCGCGTAGGGCAACAGTTCGATCAGGATCTCCTCGGTGCCGTACGCCGAGGACGAGATGCAGTCCGGTGACAAGACCCCGAAGGCGACCGGATTCGGCAACCGTTGTTCGGCGAGCTTGTCGGTCACCAGCGGCAGGCCAAGCAGGCGTCGCTTGATCCGGTAGCTGAGGCGTTCCGGCAAGTCGACGTCGATCGGCAACGGCCGAGCCGCGTCATCCACGCCTCGACGGTAGAGCGGACGAGGCCTTCCCGCGTCAAGGCAGCGTCAAGACCCGCTGGAGAGGCGTGAAGAAAGTGTGAAAATCCTGGCTTTGCGCGCGTTGGGGGCGTGTCCTCGATGTCATGGACACCGAGCGGGCACTGCTAAGGCGCGCTCCTGCCCACCTCGTGCTCCCGATCGCGTCCTCGGCCCTGTTGTGCCTCGGCGCCCTCGCGGCCGGCCTGCACGGCGGGTTGCCGAGCAGCGGTGTCCTCGCCGGCTGCGCGGTGATCGTGGCCGCGACCGGAGCGGTTTCGAACCTGTCGGCGACCGCGGCGGTCACGGGGATCGGCTGGATGACGGCAATCGCATTCGCCAACGCGCCGTACGCCGTCCTCACCGCTCACCACCGCCCGGTTGCGCTCGGAGCGATCGTGCTCGTGACCGCGGCGGCGATCGGTCTGGGTGCCGGCGCGACGTCGAGAGGATTTGGGATCACACTGGAGGACGTGGTCCCGCCAACCGACGTGGTGAGCGAGCCGCGCCGACCGTCCATCACGGACTTCGTCGCGGCGGTTGACGGGCGCCGTCGCCGACTGGGTATCGCGGTCGGGGTCGTCATGCTGAGCCTGCTCACCCTCCTCCTCTCGCTGATCCAGAGCGACCTCAACCTTGCCGACGACCTGCTGATCTACCTGCTCGCGGTCGTCGCGGTCGCGGTCATCGGCGGGTTCGGGCCGGCGGTGCTCGCCGCCGCGGCCGCGAGCCTCTGCCTGAACTGGTTCTTCACCCCCCCGGTTCACACGCTGACCATCGAGGAACCGCGCAACCTGCTCGCGCTGCTGCTGTTCATCCTGGTCGCGATGAGCGTGTCCAGCGTCGTCCACGTGGCCGCACGGCGGGCCACGCTGGCCAGCCAGAGCGCCGGAGAAGCCCAGGCGCTGCTCGGGCTCGCCCGCACCGTGCTCGGCGCCAACGACACCCCAACCTCGGTCCTCCAGCACCTGCACGACCACCTCGGTGTGACCGCCGAGCTGCAGGAACGGGTCGGCGACCGGTGGGTGCGGATCGCCGATACCGGCGACGTCAATGCCGAGACCGCTCGCACGTTCGTGGTCCGAAGCGATCTGCGCCTGATCGTCGGCGACAACATCGGCGAGGTTGCGCCCGCGCTGCTCGAAGCCGCCGCCCGCCTCGCGGCCGCCGCACTCGACCGCGATCGACTGCGGACGCAGGCGTCTCAGACCGAGGCGCTCGAGGCCGGCAACCGGATGCGGACTGCATTGCTCGCGGCGGTCAGCCACGACCTACGGACGCCGCTCGCATCGATCAAGGCCAGCATCAGCAGCCTGCGCCAGCCCGACGTCGCCTACTCGGACGACGACGAGCGCGAGCTGCTCGCCACCGTGGAGGACTCCACCGACCGGCTCGACGTACTGATCGCCAACCTGCTCGACATGAGCCGGCTGCAGACCGGCGCGCTGCAGCCGTTCGTGCAGCCGGTCGCGGTTGAGGAGGTTGCCCCGCTGGCCCTGCACGGCCTGCACGGCGCCAACACCGTGCGACTCGACATCCCGGAGGGCCTGCCCCTGCTGCGTGCGGACGCCGGGCTGCTCGAGCGCGCGGTGGCCAACCTGCTCAGCAACGCGCTGCGCTACTCCCCGCCTCAGCGCCCGCCGATGCTGCGGGCCCGGTCCGGACCGGATGGTGTCCTCATCACGGTCGTCGACCACGGGCCGGGCGTCATCGCCTCGCAGCGCCAGACCATGTTCGAGCCGTTCCAGCGACTCGGCGACCACGACACGGCGACCGGCATCGGCCTCGGGCTCGCCGTCGCACGCGGGTTCGTCGAGGTGATGGGCGGCACGCTGGAGGCCAGCGAGACGCCGGGCGGCGGGCTCACCATGACGATTTCCCTGCCGGCCGCTGCCACCGTCGCCAACGCCGAGGCGCCCCGGTCACAGTCGTGACCAAGGTGGTCGTGATCGACGACGATGCCGCGATCTGCCGCGCCCTCCGGATCAACCTCACCGCCCGCTCGTACGACGTGAAGACCGCAAGTGACGGGATCAGCGGGCTCGCCACGGTCGCCCGCGAGCGGCCGGACGTCGTGATCGTCGACCTCGGCCTGCCCGACATGGATGGAGCCGAGGTGATTCGCGGCATTCGCGGCTGGTCGAGTGCACCGATCATCGTCTTGTCGGCACGCGAGAACGAGGTAACCAAGGTCGCCGCCCTCGACGCCGGTGCCGACGACTACGTCACCAAGCCGTTCGGGATGGACGAGCTGCTCGCGCGACTGCGCGCGGCGGTCCGGCGGGCCGCGCCGGCCCAGGACGCGCCGGTGATCACCACTGACGACTTCACCATCGACCTCGCCGCCAAGCGAGTGCGGACCCGCTCGGACGGCGAGATCAAACTCACGCCGACGCAGTGGCAGCTGCTCGAGGTGCTGGTCCGCAATCCCGGCAAGCTGGTCACGCAGCGCCAGCTGCTGCACGACGTCTGGGGCCCGGCGTACTCCACCGAGGTCAACTACCTGCGGGTGTACGTCGCGCAGCTGCGGCGCAAGCTCGAACCCGACCCCTCGCGCCCGCGCTACCTGCTGACCGAGACGGGGATGGGCTACCGCTTCGAGACCGAGGCGGTCAGCGAGCCCCACTGACTCGATCCGGACTCCGGCGCTCATCCCAGGCCCAACAACCCATCAGAGCGTCAGTTCAAGTGCCCTAGAACGGCATTCACTGACCGATCGGTCTGGCGGCAGCGTCCGGAAGCCGGTGTAAATGGGCGGGCGCACTTCCCGGTTCGATGCTTATGTCAGGCGATGACCACCGTGCTAGCCGTACCCCGGATTCGGGTGCTCGCACGGTGGAATCTGTGGCTCGTTGGGGACGAAGATCGAACCGTGGACGACCAAGGTGGTCGATGCCGAAGATCAAAGGAGGCAGTCCGATGCCCGACATGAGTGAACATCAGCGACCGACCGACGTCGCTCTATCAGCAACCAGAGGCACCTTCACGGCGTTCGGGGCGCGTCATGTCAAGGGCGTGGCAGTCGCGCGCTGGGTTGCCGCGGTCTGTTTCGTGGTCTGGGGGGCGGTGTTGCTGGCCTTGGGTCAGTGGTGGGGGGTGTTCCTGTTCGTGCCGGCCGGGCTGAACGGCTCGCTCGCCTACCTGGTGCCGCGCTGGAACCTGCTCCGGGATGCCCCCAAGAACGCCAACCTCTCGACGTAGGTCTCGATATGACCGAGGCGGGTCCATCGGCCACCAGGGGCACCTTCACGGCGTTCGGGGCGCGTCATGTCAAAGGCGTGGCAGTCGCGCGCTGGGTTGCCGCGGTCTGTTTCGTGGTCTGGGGGGCGGTGTTGCTGGCCTTGGGTCAGTGGTGGGGGGTGTTCCTGTTCGTGCCGGCCGGGCTGAACGGCTCGCTCGCCTACCTGGTGCCGCGCTGGAACCTACTCCGGGATGCCCCCAAGAACGTCGAGCGCGTGCGCGAGCTGCAACGATCCCGAGCTGTCGTGGTGGACGACGCGGCAGCCCTGTTACGCCGCATCGGGCAGGATCTGCACGACGGAGCCCAAGCCCAGATGGTCGCTGTCGTCATGAAGCTGGGGCTCGCTCAGGACCATCTCAACACCTCGGCGGCCAGGCCAGGGGGCGCCGATCTCGACCGGGTCCTGGAACTGGTGACCGCGGCCCGCCGCGGCGCGATGGAGGCGATCACCGAACTGCGTGACCTGGCCAGAGGTATCCATCCGCCGGCCCTGGACGAAGGCCTCGGTGCCGCCCTCGCCGGCCTCGTGGCACGCAGCGACCTGCCAGTCGAACTGGTCGTCGGCCTGCCGGAGCGTCCGTCCGCTGCCATCGAGACGATGGCTTACTTCTGCGCTGCCGAACTGCTCACGAACGCCGCGAAGCACAGCGGTGCCCAGCATACCAAGGTGGAGGTGCTCAACCACGCCGGCCTGGTGACGATGCGGGTCAGCGACGAAGGACCCGGCGGCGCCCGGCTCGAGCCCGGCGGAGGCCTGGCCGGTCTCGCAGAGCGGGTCAAGACAGTTGATGGCAGGCTGCAGGTCGAAAGTCCGGCCGGCGGCCCCACGGTGGTCACCGTCGTACTGCCCTCTCACGTCTGACCCGATAGGAGCAGCTCGAATGCGGATCGTTATCGCCGAAGACTCCGCAGTCATCCGGGCCGGGCTGGTTGAGATCCTCGCCGACCGGGGACACGAGACGGTGGCCGCGGTAGGCGATGCCGAGGCGCTGCGAGCGGCCGTGGACGAGCACGAGCCGGATGCTGCCGTCGTAGACGTGCGAATGCCGCCCGACTACACCGACGAGGGCATCCGGGCCGCGATCGCCATCCGCCGTGACCACCCCGGCACCGGAGTGCTGGTCTTCTCTCAGTACATCGAGACCCGCCACGTCGCCGAGCTCCTTGAAGCGGCATCCAGCCGCGGTGCCGCCGGCATCGGATACCTGCTCAAGGACCGCGTCGGCGATGTTGGGGAGTTCGTCGACGCGCTGAGCCGGGTGGCGGCCGGCGGCACCGCCCTCGACCCCGAGGTCGTCACGCAACTGTTCCGAGAGGCCGCCCGGCGCACCGATGGCCTCGACGCTCTCACCCCCAGAGAGCGCGACGTCCTTTCCCTGATGGCCGAAGGCAAGTCGAACGGCTCCATCGCCGGCACCCTTGTGATCTCGGAACGGGGAGTCGAGAAGCACGTCGCCAACGTCTTCGCCAAACTCGGTTTGGCACCCTCAGACGCCGACCACCGACGGGTGCTCGCCGTCCTCCGCTATCTGGAGTCCTGACCCGGAGTGTGCTCCCACTGGGCGGCAACGGCTTGAGCCAGTCGTCCGGCGCAGCGGCGTCCGGCGCCACGCCGGCATCAGGCTCGAAACGACCTCCGGAGGATGACGAAATAGCCCAAGCCCGTTAGGCGCGGTGTGAACCGTACTGAGTAGTCCAGTACTAACTGTTCACAGTGAGACCAGACCCGGCTTTGCCCTCGGCCGTGTAGTCGGCGGTCCAGCCGGTCAGGCGGTCAGGAGATCGGGCACGATCCCGAGGTGCGGCTGATGCATCAGCGGCGAGGAGATCATGAAGTCGGCGGTCGCGCGGTTGCACGCCACCGGGATATTGCAGACGACGGCGATCCGGAGCAGGGCCTTCACGTCCGGGTCGTGCGGATGCGGCTCCAGCGGGTCCCAGAAGAAAACCAGCAGGTCGATCTCGCCCTCGGCGATCCGGGCGCCGATCTGCTGGTCGCCGCCGTACGGGCCGCTACGGAAACAGGTCACCGGTAGGCCGAGCTCGTCGATCAGGATCCGGCCGGTGGTCGCGGTGGCAAACAGCTCGTGCTCGTGCAGGCGGTGCAGGTTGAATCGTGCCCATTCCCGCATGTCCTGCTTCTTGTTGTCGTGGGCGATCAAGGCGATCCGTCGACCCGACGGTGCCTCATGACTGCGTGTTCCTTCCATGCCTCCACGGTTGCATGGGTTTATGAACGCGAGGTTTCGCTGCGGCCACCGCAGGTGGTCGCCCATCAGCGCCCGCGATCCGGGCGGCGGCTCAGCCGGCTCGGGACCGCAGCCGATCGCGGACGCCACGGTCCAGCAGCACGGGGACGAACTGGGTGACCCGCGCTGAGGACATCTCGCCGTAGACCTCGGTCACGATCCGGCGTACCTCGGGATCGGGCACCCTGCCCGAGAACTCCGCGGTCAGCCGCTGCGTCACCTTGTCGACCTGATCGGCAAGTGAGAGTGTCGGCGCCATGGCGAAACGTTCGCGCCGTCAACAGGCAGACGCAACCCCGGGTGGATTATCCACAGGGTTGTCCACGCTTGACGATGATCATTTTCGGCGACTGTTCAACTCCCGTTCATCAGGCGTTCACCTTGGCCTCGGATGCCGCCCGACTACAGCGACGAGAGTAAGGCGGTGAGCACGACCACCCCGAGCTCCAGGGACCTGCCGCGCTACGCGGAGGAGCTCGCGGAGGAAATCGAGGATCTCAGCCAGGATGCCGAACCCGGCGACCGCCCATCCGACCCGGATCGGTTCCTCGACCGCGAGGGCAGCTGGCTCGACTTCAACACCCGGGTGCTCGAGCTGGCCGAGGATGCCTCGGTGCCGTTGCTCGAACGGGCCCGGTTCGCGGCGATCTTCGCCGACAACCTCGACGAGTTCTTCATGGTGCGCGTCGCCGGCCTGCAGCGCCGGATCGCCACCGGGCTCGGGGTGGCCTCGCCGGCCGGCCTGTCCGCCCGTGAGCAGATCGAGCTGATCAGCACCCGGGCGCACGAGCTCGCGACCCGCCACGGCGAGCTGTTCCGCGGCCAGATCCTGCCCGCGCTCAAAGAGGTGGGCATCGAAGTCGTCATGTACGACGCGCTGGCTGACGACGAGCGCAAGACCGCCGATGCGTTGTTCGACGAGCACGTGTTTCCGGTGCTCACGCCGCTCGCCGTCGACCCGGCGCATCCGTTCCCCTACATCTCCGGCCTTTCCCTCAACCTGGCGATCGTGGTGCGCGACCGCGAGAACGGCCGCGAGCACTTCGCCCGGGTGAAGGTGCCGCCGCTGCTGCCGCGCTTCATCAGCGTCGGCGCCCGCCGTTTCGTCTTGATCGAGCAAGTGATCGCGGCCCACCTGCCGGCGTTGTTCCCCGGCATGGACGTGATCGAGGCGTCGCTGTTCCGGGTGACCCGCAACGAGGACCTCACCGTCGACGAGGACGACGTCGACAACCTGCTGCAGGCGCTCGAGCGCGAGCTGGTCCGCCGCCGGTTCGGCCCCGCCGTACGACTCGAGGTCGAAGCCGACATCGGCGACCGGGTGCTCGACCTGCTGGTGCGCGAGCTCGACATCAGCGAGCCGCAGCTCTACCGGATCAAGGGCATGCTCGACCTGGCCGGGCTCTGGGCGATCGTGGACCTCGACCTGCCGGCCCTGAAGTACGACGCCACTCCCCCGGTCACCCACCCGCAGCTGCGAGGCAGCGGGGAGACGTCGAGCGCGGTCGACGTCTTCGCAGCGATGCGGCGGCGCGACGTACTGCTGCACCATCCGTACGACTCGTTCGCCACCAGCGTCCAGGCCTTCGTCGAGCAAGCCGCGGCCGATCCCGACGTACTCGCGATCAAGCAGACGCTCTACCGGACCAGTGGCGACTCACCGTTGGTCGACGCCCTGGTCGACGCGGCCGAGGCGGGCAAGCAGGTGCTCGTTGTGGTCGAGATCACCGCCCGCTTCGACGAGCAGGCCAACATCAAGTGGGCCCGCGCACTCGAGCACGCCGGATGTCACGTCGTCTATGGCGTCGTCGGCTTGAAGACGCACTGCAAGCTGGCCCTCGTCGTCAGGCAGGAGCCGGACGGCAGCCTGCGCCGCTACGCCCACATCGGGACCGGCAACTACAACCCGAAGACCGCCCGACTCTATGAGGACCTCGGCCTGCTCACCGTCGATCCAGCCGTCACCGCCGACATGGCCGACCTGTTCAACCACCTCTCCGGCTACACCAAGCATCGCGACTACCGCACCCTGCTGGTCGCCCCCGAGACGCTGCGCAGCAGCCTGGTCGCCAAGATCACTCGCGAGGCCGACAACGCCCGCGCCGGGCGGCCGTCCGGCATCACCTGGAAGCTCAACAGCATCGTCGACGAGCTCATCATCGACGCGCTGTACGACGCGTCCGCCGCCGGTGTGCCGATCGACCTCGTCATTCGCGGCATGTGCTGCCTTCGCCCCGGCGTGCCCGGCTTGTCGAGCAACATCCGGGTCCGCAGCATCCTCGGCCGGTTCCTCGAGCACTCCCGGATCTTCCGGTTCTGCGACGACGGGGCGGAGGAGCTGTACATCGGAAGCGCGGATGCGATGCACCGCAACCTCGATCGCCGGGTCGAGGCGCTGGTCGAGGTCCGCGACCCGGACGCCCGCGCCGGCCTCCAGCGCCTGCTCGGCCTCGTCACCGACCCTGGCACCTCGGCCTGGGAGTTGCGCCGGGACGGATCGTGGCGGCGCCAGACCAAGAACGAAGACGGCGAACCGCTGCGCGACTACCAGCTCACCCTGCTCAAAGCAACTGCCGCCCGCGCGGCCGAGGCCCGGGCGGAGCCGCATCCGTGAGCGCCAAGCCCGCGACCTCGACCATCCGAGAAGTCGAGGCGAAGTTTCGGGTCCACCCGCCGTTCGAGCTGCCCGACCTGACCGGTGAACGAAGCGGCGCGGCCACCGTCGACGCCGCGCAGGAACAGCAGTTGCGCGCGGTCTACTGGGACACCAGCGACCTCCGGCTGGCCCGCGAGGGCGTGACGCTGCGGCACCGCTTCGGCGAAGGGCCGGGCAAGGACGGCTGGCATCTGAAACTGCCGGTCGGCGAAGGACGAGTGCCCGACGGCAGCATCGGCACCCGCGACGAGCTGCACGCAACCGGCATCAGCGACACGATCCCCGACAGCCTGCGCAACCTGATCACCCCATGGACCCGCACCGCCGTACTCGGACCGGTGGCGACCCTGGTGACGCAGCGGACGGTCTACCTCCTGCGCGACGAGCGCGGCAACGCGTTGGTGGAGCTGACCGACGATCTGGTGTCGGTCCTCAGCTCCGGGCACGTCGCCGGCCGGTTCCGCGAGATCGAGGTCGAGGACTGCGGCGGCGGGGTCGAGGCGATCGAGGCGGTCGGCAACGTGCTGCGCGCCGGCGGGGCGGTCGGCGGCGAGTTCCTCCCGAAGGTGGTCCGGGCGCTCGGCCCGCAGGCGACGGCCGACCCGGACCCGCCGCTGCCCGGGCCGGTCGGGCTCGGTGAGCCGGCCCGCTGCGGCATTCGGGACATGTTGCGCCGCTATGTCCGGGCGCTGATCATTCACGACGTCGCGGTCCGCCGTGACATCCCGGATGCGGTCCACCAGATGCGGGTCAACTCGCGGCGGCTGCGCAGCGGGTTGAAGACCTTCGGGCCGCTGCTCGATCCGGAGTGGGCAACCTCGCTGCGGGCCGAGCTGAAGTGGCTCGGCGACTCACTCGCCGGCGCCCGGGACAACGAGGTCCTGCTCGAACGCCTGCTCAGCGACCTTGACCGACTTCCCCCGCAGCTCGTGTTCGGCCCGGTTCGGGCCCGGATCGAGCACGTGGTCGGCGGCGATCTGGCCGCCGGCGGCAGCCAGGCACTGGAAACCCTTCGCTCCGAGCGGTACGTCGTACTGCTCGAGCGGTTGGTGGACGCGGCCTGGGAGCCGATGACCGCGCCGGCCGCTGACGCAACGGTCGAGGAGGTGCTCCCCGCGCTGGTCGGCGCGGCCTGGACCCGGATGGCGAAGGAGGCCCGGCGGCTGTCGCGTCCCGACGCCACCGAGCACGACTGGCACCGGGTGCGCATCGACGCGAAGCAGCTGCGCTACGCCTGCGAGGCGGTCGAGCCGATGTTCGGCAAACCGGCCCGGGCGCTGGCTCAGCAGGCCGAGCGGGTCCAGGAGGCGCTCGGCGAGCACCAGGACGCGGTCATCGCCGCGGATCTGCTCTATTCCATGGCCACCGCGAAGGGGGCCGGTACGACGGCGTTTACGCTCGGAGTGCTCCATGCCCGCCAAACCGCAGCAGCGCTCGCCGCGCGCGCCGAATTCGGACGCGTGTGGGCGGACGCCTCGCGACCGAGACTCCGGAGATGGTTGACGCCCTGATGGCGCCAGAAAAGGTCATCGAAGCCGCCGGTGGAGTGTTGTGGCGGCACGCGACCGGTGGTTCGGGGATCGAGATCGCACTGGTCCACCGCCCCAAGTATGACGACTGGTCGATCCCCAAGGGCAAGCTCGACATCGGCGAGCACCCAGTGGTCGGCGGCGTCCGCGAGGTGTGGGAGGAGACCGGCTACACCGGTGTGCCAGGGCGACCGCTCGGCGAGATTCGCTACGTGAAGGATGGCACTCCGAAGCGGGTGCGCTACTGGGCGATGCGGGTCGCGGCCGGCGAGTTCGCCGCCAACGCCGAGGTCGACCAGATCATGTGGCTGCCGCCGCGTGAGGCGATGCGGCACCTGCTGCCGGATCGCGACCAGCGGATCCTCACCGGTGTCGACGTCGACGCCGTCACGACCTGGCCGTGCCTACTGGTCCGCCATGGCAGCGCCGGTGATCGTTCGGCCTGGCAGGGCGACGATCGCGAACGCCCGCTGGACGATCTCGGCGACGAGCAGGCCGAGGCACTCGTGCCCCTGCTTTCGGCGTACGGGATCCGGATCGTGCTGTCCGCCGACGTGCTGCGTTGCATGGAGACGATCGGACCGTACGCAACCCGCGCGCACCTTCCGGTCGAAAGCGAGCCGCTGCTGTCGGAGGCCGGGTACGCCGAACAACCCGACCGCGCATTGGAGCGGCTGCTCGAGATCATCGGAAGCGGCGCGCCGTCGGTGGTATGTAGTCAGGGCAAGACGTTGCCGGCCTTGCTGAGCGCCGCCTGCACGGCGCTGGGTGCGACGCCGCCGAGCGATCCCACCGTGCGCAAGGGCGGCATGACGGTCCTGCATCTGCGGGCCGCCTCGTCGCCTCAGGTCGTCGCGACCGAACGCTTCGACCCACTGTTCTAGCCCTCAACCGGGCTTTGTGGGGCATGATCGACTGATGGTGCAGACGTCGAGCGCACAAGATCGGGATGGCGGCGGCGCGACCGCCGAGCGATTCGAGATCCTGCGCGACATCGGCGCGCATCCGGCGGTCGTGTTCGACCTCTTGCGCGACCCGCGCGGTCACGTTGCGATCGACAGCTCCGGGATGCTGCAGTCTGCCGATGGTGAGAGCGTGCAACGCGTGGGCGACACGTTCATCGTGCACATGGATCGTGAAGCCCTTAACGACTACCCGCTCGGCAAGTACGACGTCACGGTGATCATCACGAAGTTCCAGCGCAACGAGCTGATCGAATGGACGGTCTCCGGCGTGATTCAGCCGCCGATCAGGCACCTGTACGGATACCGCCTCGAGCCCAGCGAGAAGGGCACCGTCGTCATGTCCTACTACGACTGGAGCGAGATCGAGCCGCAGTATCGCGACGCGGGAATCTTCCCGGTCATCCCGGAGTCGGCCTTGCGCGCGACCTTGGGAATCCTGGCCCGAACGGTCGAAGCGGAGTAGGCCGACACTCGCCGGATCAACTTGTCCGCTACCCGCGGCCGGTTCGTTCGGTCAGTCGGCCTCGTTGGGCTCCGACTCGTCGTCACCGATCTCTTCGCGGGTCCGCTCTGGCTGGTCCAGCGTGGGATCCGGGTCATCGGGGTTGTCGGGGATGTCGGGCGGCAGCGGTGGTGCGGTCATGGGATACCTCGCCTTGTCAGGTCGGAGCTCAGTCTGACACGAGCGACCGCTGTGGTCCGGATTCGAACCCCGGCGCCCGGCGAGTGCGAGGCTGCTCGTCATGAGGTGGGTCGGTGACGGTCCGGAGCTCTTCAGCGTTCGGGTGGATCTCGTCGCACCCGATGCCGATGGCCATTCGGTCGGCCTGCTCGCTGATGCGGTGATCCGTCAGTTGCCGTTCGGCAATGGTGGCGATCGCGACCTGGTCGGGGTCGACCAGGGTCGCGGGCATGAAGGCTCGCCGGTCATCGGGCTCACCTTCATGGTGCGGGGCATGGATTACGGAAGCGCGGCGCAGCTGGCCGTCGACACGGCTCTGGCTGCTGGCGCCGACGCGGGTATGCCGGGCCGCGTGTACGACGTTGTCCTCGTGCCCGAGGACGCGCTCGCAATCCCGGCGGCCGAGCGGGAGATACCCATGCCGGACTGACGTCCAGGTTCGCTGGCTGGGTCCCTACGCCGTTCCGCCGCGCAGGAGCCACCCGAGGATTGCGATTTCGATCAGGACGACACCAAGGTGCACCCAGTCGGTACGAGGAAGGATTGGTGCGGTCCTCGGGTCAGCGCTCGGGTCGTTGTGGCTCGCGGCGGATCGGAGCACGCTGCGCGGAAGCATGCGGCCGCGGATGGTCGCGGGTACCCACAGCGGCGGCAGGGCCGCCAGCGCGATCAACAGGACCGGGGGCCGATGCGGCCGCTACCGGCGGCGGGCGTGGACGGTGTCGCGGATGAGCATGAACCTCATCGGCCAGAACCCCGGTCGCGGTTCGGGAAGCTCATGCCGGCCGCGGAGGAACCCGACCAACGTGACGATGGCGGCGGCAAGCCAGATAATCACCCCGACGGCCAGGACCCACGGCGTGGATCCCGACGACCTCACGATGAGGCCGACGAGGGCGACGGCCAGCCCGACGTACCCCACTCGGAGGCCCCAGACGGCCATCCTCCAGTGCCGGTTGAACTGCAGCTCCGGCGGTTCGTCCATGTCACGAATTGTGCGGTCGCCCCTGTTGCGCGACCAGAGTCATTGGTCCTCCGGGTCCGTGCGACTGGGCTGGCGCGATACTTCCGCGATGAACATTGCAGGCGTCGATCCGCGGGACACGAGCTGGGAGCAACACTCGGCCACCTACCGCGTTTACTTCTGGGAGCGCGGGAGATCCGACGAGTACGAGATCACCGAGGCCGACATTCCCGAGGTGCTGACCTGGGCGGACGACGAGGCCAGACGAACGGGCCGCACTTACGTCGCGTGGGTGTGCATCGATGACCCGCAACAGAGCTCGGGCCTCGTACGGCTTGCCGGGTGGGAGCGGTCGTCGGCGGAGCAACCGGGTGAAGGCACTCGACCCGGGTACGCCGTCGACCGCCCGACCAACTGAGCGAGAAGCCCTTCAGTCACCAGGTGGAGCCGGCGCCGCCCACACTGGCAGGCCTCGACATGCGCTCTACGGGAAACATGGTCCTGTCCAACCCGCTCGATCATGGTCATGATGAGCAGGTGTTGACGCGTGGCGATGCGGGGCGCGCACGGAGATTCGAGCAGGGGCTTCCGGTCATCGGGCCACGATGGCTGGCGCACTGGGAGCCGGCGTGACGGGCGCGGCGCAACCTGCGATGGTCCGGCCGATGACCGGCGAGGAGTTCGAGATCTGGTCTGTGAGGGCAGTCACGTCGTACGCCGACGACCTCGCCCGCGCCACCGGCAACTCCGTCGATGTCACCCGAGAACGCGCTCAGCAGCAGCTGCACCAGCTCTTGCCAGACGGCGTGAACACCGAGCGCACCTGGCTGTTGATGATCCTCGATGAGCAAGGTGCTGAGGCCGGAACCCTTTGGATTCGCGCCGATCCGGACCGCGCAGCGGCGGCGTACGTCCAGGACATCGAGGTCTATGAGAGCCACCGCGGTCGTGGTCTGGGCAGGGCCGCGATGCTCGGCCGAGCGTGTTGCTCGTGACGCGGGGTACACGGAACTAGGGCTCAGCGTCTTCGAATTCAACGCAGTCGCCCGACACTTGTACGACTCGCTTGGGTACCGCGTCGTGCTGGCCTGAATGGCTAAATCACTGCTCGATGCTCCGTCCGCTTCGACGGTCGTGGTCTGAGCGCGACCCGGCGGGCTGGCGGGTCAATCTCGCCAGGTCGATCGCGAAGTTGTTCACTGGGAGGGACGCCCCCGAGGCACCTTCGATCGCAGCGTGCCGAGCATTTTTGTGTAATCCACTATGGAATATCGAGTTACTCACCCGACTGCGGGTCGTCGAACCGGAGAGGCGCTCGTAGGCTCGGCTCGTGGGCGGCGGGTATGGCACCGGCAGCGGCGAGGCGCGCGACGACGTACTCGTCGTGGCGGCGACCGCCGCGGAGGCACGCTACGTGCCGGCCGGCCTACCGCTGTTGCTGACCGGGATCGGCAAGGTCGCGGCTGCTGCCGCGGTCGCGCACGCGCTGGCCGACCGGCCCGACCGCGATGCGCAGGTCACCGTCGTCAACATCGGGTCGGCGGGGGCGCTTCATGACGGTCTCGACGGACTGCACCTACCCGGTGCGGTCATCAACCACGACCTGTCCGCCGAGCTCATCCGCAGCCTGGGCGTCGACATCACCGACCGGATCGAGATTCCCGGCGGCGACGATGTCGTCCTCGCGACCGGTGACTCGTTCATCGCCGACCCGCACGAGCGGGCCGCGCTCGCGCCGCGTGCAGCGCTCGTCGACATGGAGGGTTTCGCGGTCGCCTGGGCCTGCCGACAAGCCGGCGTGCGGTGCCGACTGGTCAAGCACGTCAGCGACAACGCCGACGCCGGTGCACTGTCGTGGGCCGAGACGATCGAGCGAAGCGCGGTGGCCCTCGGCGCGTGGCTCTCGGCGAACGTCGACTAGCCCCCGTCAGTTTCCAAGCAATGTCACATTGCCCAGCTGTTTCCGGGGGTGATGTGACATTGCCCCCACGAAGTGCGGGGCAATGTGACATTGCTTGGGTCAGTGCAACTTCACCCGTACGCGGTGCCAGCCGGAGACCGTGGTCCCCCGGTCGCCGATCGCGCTGACCCGCCAGAAGTACGTCTTGCCCTTGCCCAACTTCTTCGTACGGAACGTCGAAGTCAGCAATCCGCTCTTCGACTGCACGATCTTGCCCTTCGTCGACTTGGCCCTGATCACGACGGAGTACGTCTGGATGCACGCGACGTTTTTCCAGTCGAGGGTGAGGCGTGGACCCTTGGCAGCGCCGAGCGGAGCCACCCGGACCGGCACTCCCGGCGCAAGCGGGCAGACCTCGACCGCGCCGATATCCACCCCGGTTCCCAGCGGCCGGGTGATCCCGCGCTGATCGGTCGCCGGTGCGCCAGCCGCGGTCCCGACGTCCAGAGCCGGGCTCCCGACCTTGGGAACCAGCGTTCTGGTGAAGCCGCCGTGGGCGCCGATCGGGCCGAGCCCGAGGTTCGCAATCCCATCGCCCGCCCCGAAGCCACACGAGCTGTCGTCCGAAAGACTGGTCAATCCGGCTAGGTTCTCGTTGCAGTTGGCACCGGTGCCCTTGGCGATGATCGTATTCGCGAACGACGCGCGGGCGCCGGCCGGATCGACGAAGACACCGCCACCGGTCGGGGCCGAATTGCCGCTCAATGTCGAGCTCCGGAACGCGACGTCGGCCATTCCGTGAATGAAGAACTCGACGTAGACCGCTCCGCCCTCCGACGTGGCCGAGTTGGCGGCGAGCGTGTCGTTGGTCAGCGTCGCGAGGCCACCTTCGTAGTCATACATCCCGCCACCCAGGCCGGAGGAGTTGGCCTCGACCGTCGAGCTGTTCAGATGGAGATTGCCATAGTTCCCGATCCCGCCGCCCTGATATTTGGCGGTGTTGTCGTGGAAGTAGGTGCCGACGATTAGTACCGGTTTCCCGCCATAACCGGCATGGTTCTCCATACCACCGGACAGCCCGGAGGCCTGATTGGACGCGACCACGGTGTGCCGGATCTGGATCGATTTGGCATCGGAGGGACCGTTGCTATCGAGGTAGATACCCGCGCCCTCGTACGCCCGGTTGGCCACGACCAGGCTGTCGCGCATCAGGAACGTTCCCTGAGTGCCGACGTGCACTCCGACTCCCCCGGCTGCCGAAGTCGCGTGGTTGTCCTGCACGGTCAGGTCGGTCAAGGTCGCAATGTCTTCGTCGTTGCTGAAGGTGAGCGCCAACCCGGCGTCGTAGTAGGCCTGGTTACCCGTCACCACCACATGGGTCATGACAAGCTTGTTGCCGCCCTGCCCCGCCCAGTCCAGGCCGCCGCCTTCGTCGAAGGTCCCGTCCAGTGCGGTTCCGCCGCGAATCGTGACACCGGTGATCGTCACGTCGGTTGCGGTCCCGAGGACCTGCAGGACGCGGTCGCCGGTGACTTTGCCGTTGCCGTCGATGATCGTCTTGGCGGCGCCGGCACCTTGCAACGTCAGCGAATGAGCGATGTCCAGGTCACCGAGCACGTCCAGATCGTCGAGGCCCTTGCGGGTCAGCCGGTATGTGCCGGCCGGGACCTTGATGGTGTCAGGGCCTGCGTCGAAGTTCGCCTGCATGATCGCCGCCCGCAGCGAGCACTTGCCGTGCGCGTCCGCGCATTTCGGCGTACCGACGTCGGCGTCGACGCTGTCAGCCGTCGTGGTGACGACGAAGGTCCGGCCGGCGTGAGCGTGACCGAGCGGAGCGGCGGTCGCCGATCCGAGCGCACCCGCGAACGCCGCAGGTACGACGGTCGCGACCGCGAGGGTGGCTAGGGTGCGGGATGCCTTCGACACGCGACGCGACATCGCTGCCTCTCCGCCGCCGGGCTTCGACGGCTCGATCCGAGGAGGGGTCAGAGTATCGGAGGGTCGGCCGTTGTGTTGCCCGACGAACGAGAGATCACCCGGTCGCTAGTGGGTGCCGGCTTCGGCGCAGTTACGGCAGCGGCCGGACAGCGCGACGTGGCTCGCGTCGAGCCGGAACCCGCTGACCCGGCGGATCCGGGCAGCGGTGTCCCCCAGGACGTGGGCGGGGAGATCGGTGACCTGACCACACTGCGAGCACTGCGCGTGTAGATGCTCGGGCCGGCCGTGGTTGGCCAGCTGCCGAGCGTCCGCCAGGTGGTACGCCGTGAGACCGCGATCGAGGTGCACGTGCCGCAGAACGCCGGCCGCGGTCAGCCCTTCGAGCGTGCGATAGACGGTGGCCCGATGGATCGGCGGATCGCTGCCGGCCACCTGGTCGAGCAACGCGTCCGCAGACAGGTGATCGCCGCCGGCCGCGACCACGCAGGCCAGCAAGGCCACCCGAGGCTTCGTCACCCGCTGACCGGCCGATCGCAACAGGGCAGTCGCCTTCGCCGTGGACGCATCGTCCTCCCGGCGAGCCATACCACCAGTTTGCACCGCGGAAGTCGTCGCGCGCAGGCCGTGATCGACCAGACCGCTACTCCGGCAACAGGGTCTGTTCGATCAGGCTCAAGGCCAGTCCGATGTTGTGGACCGCCTCGACCGAGCGTCGCGACGGGTCGGCGGTCGCCTCGAGGCCGGCATACATCTGCCGCACCTCGGCCCGTAGCCGGTCGAGGTCAGCTTCGGCCACCGGGACATGCGGGGCCAGGACCGAGTCGAGCGTTGCGCCGTCGGCGAGCAGGACCGCGGTGTCGAGTGGGTCGAGCTCGAGCAGGATCTCCAGCGCCCACGCGATGTACGCCGACGCCGCGCCGTACCGGTTGTTGCGCATGTCGAGTGCTCGGGTTGCGCGGAGCCGGCGCTGTGCTTCGTCGGCAAGCTCAGGCGGCAACTCGTTCACGCGGCACAGTGTGGCACTTCTCGGCCGATCGCAGGCGGGGCGCGATCGGCGGCCCGGTCACCCCTTGCCGTGGACCGCCTGGAGCTTCTCCAGATAGTCGCGGGCCAGGGCCTCGACGATGTTGGCGTAGGCGCCGAGATCGGTCGCGGTCGTGTTTGCCGATTCACGCGCGAAGCCCACGCAGCGCTCGACCTGACCGCGCGGCATCGACGGGAACTCGGCCTCTAGCCGCTCGATGACGAGGTTCAGCAACTCTGCTGCTCGTGAGGTAAATGCGAACCCGACAGCCATGACACCTCGGAGTAGACGCCAGCGCCCGCGATTGCGGACGCTGAGGAACCGGCAGTTACTCTTTTTGGTGGGCAGAAAAACGGTAGCACTAGGCCAGATGGTCGGTCCAGACTGGGCCGATCAGGTCACCTGGTCGGGGTAGAAGCCGAGCCGGGCAAGCGGCTCGACGAGTTGCCCCTCCTCGTAGGACAGATGCGACAGCAGGGTGCAATCGAGTGCATGCAAGGCGGCATCGATTGCGGCGAAATCGCCCGGTTGAGCAAGGAAGTCCACAAAAGCCCGATCGACCGTCTCGAGCACACCGTGGATGACCAGGTGTTCCTCGGCCAAGCGGTCGAGCACCGGAGCAAGCTTCGGGTCGGCGGATCGCAGGTGCGGGAACACCGCGATGTCTTCCATGCTGTGGTGCTGGGTCAGGATCCGGCAGTACGACGCGCAGTAGGCGCCGACGGTCCAGTTGTTCTGCCGGATCGTCATCTGCGCGATGAAGTTACGGGCCTGCGCCGCATCGACGGCGCCGACCCGAAGCTGTTCGACCAGCTCGCGGAGCTGGCGGAGCTCGGCCCGCAAGTGGTCGTGGACATCGATCAGATGCTGGCCGACCGCCCGGCCGAGCTCGGTGTACGACGCGGCCGACGGCGCCCGCGACGGTCGCTGCGCCTCGTCCCACCACTGCGCAGTCGCCGACGCCGGATACGGCGACGGAGTCGGAGCGATGCCCAGATCGGAGTCCTCGGAGTCCTCCGCGCCACCGGCGAGGTCCGACGTCATCGACCCGCCGCCGGTGCAGTCAACGGCCGGGGCGGGGTCGGCGGGCGCACTCCTCGACAGTAGCCGGACCGCCGGTCGCAGCCGGATGACAGGCTGGCGGCGTGACCGTCGTCGCCGAGCCGGAGATCAGCACGGTCTGGCGGCCGGCGTACCCGGTCGACGCCCGGCTCACGCTGTCGTTGCTCGGGCACCATCGCGGTGACCCGCGCCACCGCGAAACCCCCGACGGCGCGGTGTGGCGTACGAGCCGGATGCCAACCGGCCCGGTCAGCTATCGGATCACCCAGCCTGGCCAGCGGGAAGTGGCGGCGACCGCGTGGGGGCCGGGCGCCGCCGAGTTGATCGCTGCAGTTCCCGACCTGCTCGGCGCGCGCGACGACCCCGACAGCTTCGAGCCCCGACATCCGCTGCTGCACCGCGCGCACGCCCGACTCGGCGGACTTCGGATCCCCGCCACCGGCCGGGTGCTGGAAGCGCTGATCCCCGCCGTGCTCGAGCAGAAGGTGCTCGGCATCGACGCAGCGGCGGCGTGGCGACGGCTGGTCAGCCGGTTCGGCGAGCCGGCGCCCGGGCCGGTGCCGAGCGGCATGCGACTGCCGCCCACCGCCGAGCAGTGGCTGGCAGTGCCGTCATGGGAGTGGCACAAGGCCGGCGTCGACCAGCGCCACGCGACGACGGCACTGGCCTGCGCCCGGTACGCCGCGAAGCTCGAACGGGTTGCCGCCGACCCCGCGACGGATCCGGGCGCGGTCTACCGGCTGCTGCTCGCGATCCCCGGAGTGGGGCCGTGGACCGCGGCGCAAGTCGGCCATCGCGCACTCGGGGATGCCGACGCCCTGCCGATCGGTGACTACCACCTGGCCGCGATGACCGGCTGGGCGCTGACCGGGACCGCCCTCGACGAGGACGACGTCGAGGCGTTCTACGAGCCGTGGCGGCCGCACCGGTTCCGCGTCGTACGGCTGCTGGAGCTCACTCCCGGCAGCCTGCCGCCGCGGCGAGGCCCGCGGCTGTCCCGCCAGGACTACCGCCGGATCTGAGCCGGCGCCAGTCAACGCTGTGCAGCAAGGCCACCGACGGGTGGGGACGACGGTCAGCCCGGAGTAGCCGAGGCCGGCGGCACGAAGGGCGAGACGGACGACTCGCTCCCGTGATCGGAGCCGACGACGGTCACCGCCGTGCGCGGTGTCTCGTCAAGCACCAGGCGGAACACGTCGCTGCGGCTGTAGTGGCCGACCGGGTCGAACTCCTGACGCGCCACCCGGGCGAGTGACACATCGATGTCGGCATACAAGACGCCCGGCTCCCCGATCAGCGGACCGGCCAGAAGCTGACCATCAGGTCCGACGATCGCCGAGTTGCCGCGGGAGAGCCACCCGGCGGGATCGGCGTACAGCTCGTCGCGTCCGGGTAGATCCGCCGGGACATCGGCCGCCGAAATGCAGGCGGTGATGCCGATCACGAAGGTGCGCCCCTCCTTGGCGATGTGGCGCAGGGTCGGCACCCACTCGTCTGAGTTGTCCCAGGTCGGGGCGAGGTAGACGTCGATCCCTTGGGCATATAGCGCGGTCCGGGCCAAGGGCATGTAGTTCTCCCAGCAGATCAGCCCGCCGAGCCGGCCGAAGTCGGTGTCGACGACCCGCACGGTCGAGCCATCACCCATCCCCCACACCAGCCGCTCGCCACCGGTCGGCATGAGCTTGCGATGCCTGGCCGCCAGGGATCCGTCCGGCGCGAAGTGCAGCAACGAGTTGTAGATCGTTGAGCCGTCCGGATCGCGCTCGTCGGCTCCCACCGACAGCCAGATCCCGAGCCGGGCTGCGATCCGCCCGAGCCGGTCGCACGCCGGTGAGCCGACGACGAGCGCCTGGTCGAGCAGTCGCGCGTAACAGGCGGTGGCATTGGCGTCCCACGGCCGGGTCCGCCACACCCAGTCCGGATAGCCGGGAATGAACGCCTCGGGGAACGCGACCAGGCCCGCGCCTTCAGCGGCCGCCTTCTCGGCCCATTGCTCCACCCGGTCGATCGTCGCGTCCCGGTCCAGCAGGACCGGCGCGGTCTGAACCGCAGCAACCCTGATCTGATGCATCCGTTGCCCCCTGAGCGTCGCGTTCCGTACACAATGATCGCGCACACTCACGTTGTCAGCGCCCGTTGCAATGGTGTTGCAGTCGATCCGGCGCCTGCAACGATCGGCGAGCACTCAATGAGTCAAGATGCGAACGTCACACCATCGAGATCGGTGTACTGGTTGCCACCGTCCTCGGTCTCTTCCTGGCTCTCCACCTTTACGGCGTGGTCGCCGTCTTCGTTGATCTCGAGGAATCCGACGCCCGCCGTGCACTGGACCGGGACCTTCAGGAACGACGGGGTCAAATCGGCCGGCAAGGTGAATGCATCCTGGTTCTCCTCGCCTCCGGTGATCGCACCGCGAAGGTGCACGATGCCTTGGGCGTCGACGGCGTACCCGGCAGCGAAGTTCGTGAATCCGACACTCTTCCAGGGAGCATCGAGCGCGAGCGGGTGCCAGACCAGGGGTGGGAGCTTGGTCGCCAGCGTCGCCTTGGGCACGGTGGCCAGGGTCGACTCCTTGACCTGCTTCCCGGTCACGGTGTTCGCCTTGATCTGGCTACCGCTGATGATCAACTTGGTCTCGCGTGCCGCGGCCGGCAGCGCAAGCCCGACGACGAGGCCGACCACGGCCACCGCCATCATCGGCGCCGACTTGGCAGTACTGATTCGCACGATTCCTCCCGGATTGGGCGCCGCCGACCGCCAACGCCATCAACCAATCTGACATCGGGCGCCCAGCGACGTTGCTCGTCGCCGCGGTCTCACCCGTTCGGCCGCATTCCCGGCGACCGCACCTGCACCCTTGAAGCGCCAGGGGACCAACACGGTACAGCCGGTCGCGAGGCGCGGGATGCACCAGATCACCGTGGCGGCCAGGAACCGCGCCGGAATCCCGGCGCGCGCGGCGACCACCGTCATCAACGGCTGGCATCGGCGCCGATCGGCCTGGACCACCGTTCCTGTCACCATCCAACCGATGTCAGAGGTCCCGTCCCGTTCAGGACTTTTGGCGGTGGCGCGCAGACTCATCGACGCCGACAGTTAGAGGCATGAACCGGACGGAATTCAGCTTCCCCGACCAGCCGTCGCTCCGCCCCGAGCTGGACATGCTCTTGGACGATGTGGAACGGGCATACCGGCGGGCACGCCACATGGTCTTCGACCGACTGCACTCAGGCGAGACGGTCCGGTCCGTGCAGCTCAACCTGATGCAGGAGCTCGCCCTCGCCCACCTCGAGCGCGCGGAGGATGCCCTCCGGGCATACCGGAGGGACCAGTCGGCGATGTGCCACCTGGATCAGCCGCTCCACAGCTGCGCCGGCTAGCGCCTGTTCGAAGCACGAAGTGCTAACCGGGCACACCGCCCCCGCAGGACTCTCCCCCAGCGGGGGCGGTTCTTTGTCCGCTGAAGCCGAGTCGCCCGTGGTCTGCGGGGCTCGACTCAAGCTCCCGCGGCTCCCGGGAGGTATGGGCGCTCGCCCATCCGGGTGATCAGAGGCCTGCCGGTCAGGTCGACGTCATCGGCATGTTCTGCTCGTACTGCGGCGCGTTGCTGGGCCCTGACGGTGAACGCTGCCTGGCCTGCAGCGCCGCGCCCTGCCCTCCCCACCGGCCGCGGCGGCGACGGCTCGGCGCCTTGATGCGAGCGCCGCGGCGGGCACGTTTGCAAGGCCCGGTGGAGGTCCCGGACAGCCGAGCGGCGACCACTGAGACACCGCTACTGCGGCGGTAGGGCGACTCCGCCACGCCCCATCGGGCGATTGCGAACACCCGACAAACCAGACTGATCACCGGTAACCCAGTCACCTGATTCCGGTGCGGATCGTTGTCTCTATTCAGGGATGAACTGGACCGTTGAACTCCCGGAGGCCTTCAGCTTGCCATGAGAGGTCTCGCGAACCGTGAACGTAACCTTCACGCCCTTCGGCCTCGAGAGCAGCCGCTCGAAGGCCGCATTGAAGTGAACCGTGATGGTCCTGATATCGGTGCCCTGGATGTTCTTCGGCTTCGCGTGTCCCATTACCTGCTTGCTTCCTGAGCGATGCACGCCGATGGTCACCCGGCAGGTCGAATGGGCGGGAAGCTCGCAGGTGACGGGCACTCCCGCCTCCCCAGCCGCACCGCTACCGATCTGCCCGATCAGCGGGCCTTCGCTGGTGACCCGGCCCTTCAACACCACGACCGAACCGGTGTCAACGCCATTGAACACACCCGCCACCACGGTGGTGCCCGAGCTCGCGAGCGCCTCGGCGAACCGTTGCGCTGTGCTGTGCTGGTTCGCGCCGGCAAACAACGTCGCAACCTGCCGCCACTTGCCTGAGAACTCCCGGTACTCGGGGAATGCGGCCACGTAGTCGTTCTTCCGAACGGCAGCAGCACCCGCAACGATTGCGTTGCCCGCAAACGCGACTGCAGTGCCCAGCGAATCGCCCGAGCATTCGGTGGAGTCACACACGTTGTACGTCAAGTCCGCGGTCTGCTTCCATTTGCCGCTGGCGGATTGGAAGATGTACAAGTTGTTGGACTCCGGTGCGCCCGCCGCGATCGTGTGGCCGGAGATCGCGACCTCCTGGCCGATGTCATTGTTGATGGAGGCATCACGCTGATGCACCTCACCCGTCTGCTTCCAGTGACCTGAGCGCTTGGTGAAGACGAACACCGCCGCGTGGTGGTTGCTCTCCTCGTACGGGGCGGGCGCGCCGGCCACGATCGTGTTGCCGGAGATCCCCACTGACCAGCCAACCCAATCGTCGAGCGCCCCATGTGCCTCGCTCAGCTCGGCGCTCTGCGTCATCGTGTGCCAACCACCAGAAGGCTCGTTGAAGACATACACGGCCCCTTGACCGCTGATTGAGTTGACTGCGTGTGCGGGTGAGCCGGCGACTATTGTCTTGCCCTGGATCGCGACGGAGTAGTGGCCGAGCTGGTCGCCGGCCACGGCGTCTGAGGCGGTCAGTTCGGCGATCTGCTTCCAACGGCCGGAGCCGTCACCGAAGACGTACAGCGCGCCCTGGCTCGCCGCGCCCGCGTACGGTGCGCTCGCGACGATCGTGTTGCCGGAGATCCCGACCGTCGAGCCGAAATACAGGTTTGCCGAACCGCCCGCCACCGCGAGCTCGGCGATCTGCTTCCAATGACCCGAGCGGTCACTGAAGACGTACACCGCGCCCTCGTTCGAATTCACACCGACCTTGTGGTACGGAGCGCCCGCGACCAGGGTGTGCCCGGACACTGCGACGCTGCTCCCGAAGTAGTCCCCGACCACACCATCCTTGGCGGTCACATTGGCCTGCTGCACCAGCGGATCGATCCGTACCGGGTAATGCGCTCCGCGATCGGACACCTTGATCAGCAACTGCCCGTGCGCAAGCGCGAGCCACGAATGCAGCACCCGACCGCTGGCGTCGCTCACACGTAGTCCGGCATAGCGCAGGCCACCCGGCAGCAACACGGCGCCGCGCAATAGCAGCGAGGTTGCCGGAGCAGTCATGGCAATGCTCAGCGCTCCATTGCCGGCGGGCCGCTGCGAGAGAACGAAGCCCTGCTCAAGCCCGAGGGGTCCGTTTCGCCAAGTCTCGGTCACCGCAGCCGGATATGCGTAGCGAATCATCCCGTCCCGCAGCTGTGGCTGGACCGGTGCGACGGACTGAAGCTGCGCACCGCGGCCGAAGGCTGTCAGTCCAAGGGTGAATCGAGCGCCATCAGACCTGACCGTTGCGCCGCCCGACCCGAAGCTCGCGGTCAGGCGTTGCGCCGGGTTCGACATCGTCAGGGAGCTGACGCCGTCCCTGGCCGGGAGCGGCTGAGATCCACCCGGGTGACCTGGCCACAGCGTCGGCAGACCTGCCGCGGTCAGTGCCGTGAGCGCAAGCGCCGCGAACCCGACAAAGGCTCGCTGATGAACGGTGAATGGCTGCCGCAGCGGACGGGTCTGGGGAGCAACGAGAACTGCGTACGACACGGCGACTCCTTGTCCGCACTCGATCTGCGGGAGCCTGGGCGGACGGGCTCCCACGCGGCTATCCTCGTCGGCTTCGCAGGTCTTCGCAGGCCAAAAAGAGAATCTCCAACGTGGCACGGCGACTCAGCGACACCGATAACCTGCTGGACGCCCGGGATCGCGGCACCGCGCGAAGACGATGGGTGAAGCCTGCTCCTCGCTCGTCGTTGCCTAGTCGCATGCTGCGAAGACGCTAGTCGGGGGCTCGGGTGGCGGACGAGTTGGCCTGTAAGCCGGGATGCCTCCGGAGCGATTGGCTGACCAGGCATTTTCCTCGAATTACGGGCCCGACCTGCGGCAACACCTTGACCGCCAGTGACCGTCGGCTGCCGGGAATGTCCGGTTTTTCGCGGACTTTCGGCGGACTGCTGAAATTGTCGCGGACTTGTCGCGGACTCGCGGGACCGCCGAGCCGCCAGTTGATTTCCTACAGGCCGCCTGTGCGAGGTGCGGCTAAGTACAGATTGTCTCCGACCTCGCGGACTTTCGCGCGGATCATCGAGTTGGTCTGTAGGTTCCGCATTCGCGATTTGGCCTTTCTGCTCGCCGACCTTAACCGGCGTTACCTTCTCTTGCGTCGGCCCGGAGGCACCTGGTCATCATCAAGTCCCTTGGAACCGATGTTGCTGCGTGCGAGTCTTACGGGCATGAGAGTGCGCGTCTTTGCGGGCCTTTCGCTCACGCTTCTCGTCGCCGCGTGTAGTGGTGCAGCGTCGTCGCCCAGCGTCACTCGTCCTGTGACGTTTACTCCGGTCCCGCGCCCTGCATTGCCTCTTGCCCTCGCCCTCGGCCCTGGGCCTTGCCGAGGTACGACCGCACGACTCCTCATCAATCGCGCCGCAACGCCGGTTACCGGCGACGTGCAACTCCACGCGCAAGTTGGCGACGTCGTGCGCGTCGTCAGTCGGTCGGGCTGTCCTCACATATTTCAGCTGGCCAACAAGGCTGCTGGTGCGCCTCTTCGGCGACAGGATCATGGCTGGCTCCTGACCCGCCCAGGCCGCGTCAGTGTTCCCATCAACTACGCGATGTGCGACAACGCGCGCCCGAAGAAGAACGTGCCCTGCGTTGGCGGCTTGGCGACGCTCGCGACTGCGCGCCTAAATGTGGCCCCGCCGCCGTAGGAGCACGAGCGTTCGTAGTGGGCCGCCCTCGCGTGGTGTAGGTGATCCATACGTGCCGTTCTGGCGCACCGTTCGCAGAGCCCGAATGAGTCCGGATCGTGACCGTCGAGGGCCAGCCGGTCAGCCAAACTTGCCAGGTGCGATCTCCGTTGTATGGCTTCGCGGCTATCGGGCTGGTCTTCGCGTTGATGCCGGGCTGTAGCGCCGACTCAGCGGCGTGAAGGTGCGATGGCGCCGTGGCAAGGCGTAGTACTCAGCACCTACGTATGGGCGCGCAGCCATCCACACGGGCACATCGTCGCTTGCTTCGTTGGATACTGCGGCAACCCCGGCACGCGGCTAGGCGAAACCATCCACACCGCCGGACCACACACCTTCGAGGTGAAGCTTTACGACCGCGCCGAAAGCCGACCGAAAGTGGACGTCATATCGGTCACCTTTGATCACAACGCCGCAGCACCCTGCGCGCCAAGCGTATGGAACGGCGGCGTGCTCGGGGTGAATGCTCAGGGGCGCCTTATGGTGCTGCAAGCACCGCGCTAGACGCTTCGGCCTTGGCCGGGTGCCGTGCCCGGCCGAGGAGGGTCCCCCATCGCCATCCCCCAACCGTCCGCCCGGCGTAGACCGAACGACGAGAAGTAATGCCGTTCTGGTCGATTGACGCCCTCGTCACGAAAGATGCAGAACGGCACGTCTGTTCGGTATCACCGCTCTTCCCAGCGACGGTCAGTGATCAGCTGCCGAGCGGAACTCGGGACGATCCCATCCAGCCCATGGTTGATGAGAGCGGTCGTCGGTGGGATCCGCACTGCGCTGATCCGGGCGGCGGCGGGAACGGTTTGACCGGGATCCTTAAGCGTGTTGCTCTCGACGGCGGCGAGCTCACGGAGGAAAACACAGGCGCCGCATCACCGGCCGCCCTGCCGAACCGTGCCGTCGAGAAGCTCCCGAGCGATGTCCAGATGCCCGGCATGACGTGCGGTCTCCTCGATCATGTGCAGTACAACCCAACGAACATTTGGCGGCTCGTATCGGCCATGCTTACCGAGTGGCGACGCCGACAGTGCTGTGGTCGCCAGCACATCCTCCGACTGCGCGCACTGGTCGCGGTAGAAGGTAGTGATCTCCGCGGGGGACGCGTCTGAGGTGAACACCACCGACATGGGGTCGTAAGGCACCTGATCCTCCTCGACGTCGCCCGGCAACTCCGGCTGCTTGCCCGCTACGACGCCCTGAAACCAGTGCCATTCGGCGCCGCCCAGGTGTTCCACTAACCCAGCCGGCGTCCAGCCGGTGGGTACGACTGACCGGTGCCACGCGTCCTCGCCGAGCCCCTCGACGATTGCCAATACCGATTCGCGCTGGGCTCTGAGGAAGCCACGCAGGATTTCGTCATCCGCTTCGTCTGCGTCATCTGCTGACATGCCCAGTCTCCTCACACTCCAGCGATATCTGAGCCACCGGCTCCGAACCCCGAACGGTACGCCGTCCCTTCATGCCGCGACGGATCATCCATCCGCTGAAGGGGGATGATCTCGCAACGCCGCGTCGAATAGCGCCGGCGAGGATCGGACGCCTCGCGTCGGTAGGCCGGACAGAGTGCGTCGTTCCCTATCGCACCTCTACATCTGCTCCCAGCCGATGGCGGGGTCGGCCTCACCTGTCTCCAAGAAGTGCAGGACGGCCGCCGTTGCCGCATCCAGAGTGACCGTGTACTCGGCTTCGATTGAGGTGGGTTGGCCTCCGATCACCATCTCGACGGTGCCGCCGACCGACTCCACGGCACGAGCTTGCAAGATCGCGCCATCGCCCTCCCGGCAGTAGCCGAGGAAGTACTTGTCCGGCCCTCCCGCCACGCCGAGCCAGCCATGACCGGGTGCATCGAGTTCAACCTCACCCTCTCCGTCGAGCGCCCGGATAGCAGCCACAACATCCGCGGCTGAAGGATCGGCTACATGCCGCCGACCGGCTGTTGAGGACGTGACCGCCATCATCGGCATGTTTGCATCGTGTCAGTAATCATGCGAGCGATAGCGCCGGCTCGGAGCGATTCGTGTGTGTCCCGGGCCGTCGAATAGGTCGTTGTTATCGTCCGCGGCCCATGTCGCGTCCTTGGTCGAGCCCGTGGTCGTGTGTGAGGCCGCGGTAGTGGTGGTCGGGTTCCATGGTGCGCTGGGGCCGTTCGATCCGGCGGAGCGGCACTCGTGCCGGTCTTGGCCGCCGAACGATGGGCCGAGCTGTTGTTGGCTTTGCGGCCGGCTCGACTTGTTGGTGCTCGGGGAGCCGGGTGTGGGCGGCTTGCTGGACGCCGCTGCCACTGAGTGCGTCAGCAAGGACTTCCCGAGCCGCCCGAGGCACCCCTGCTTTCGGCAGGCCGTGGTGATCGACGTCGCTGGTGGGCTGGGCGACGATCACGTGGTTGGCGTTTCGGCCGCGGGTGAGCCCGACGTAGAGGTGTTCGCGGTCGATGCCGGGTCGGGCGAGCAGGATCGCATGGTCGACGGTGGCGCCTTGCGCGGCGTCGATCGTCGTCGCCCACCCGTAGGTGCTGTGTGCGGCCACGTACTCGGCGGGGAGTCGCGCGGTCTGGCCGCCGTCAACGGTTAGGACGTGCAGTCCGTGACGGTCAGCCCCGAGCACGGTGAACCGTTCACCGTTGCGCAGGTAGTCGGCGCCGACGCTGATCGTGCGGTTGTTGCGGGTGGCGCGGAGCCGGTCCCCGGCCCGCCACTCGACTGGCCCGTCGAGCAGGACCGGTCCGTGAACCTGCCCGGTCTCGATCGCGTGCGCGCGGGCGAGGGTGTTCAGGGTGTCGACGTCGTGGTGGGTCCGGGCGAGCATCAACACCCTGCGTCCTGCCGTGCTCGCGTCGAGGTAAGCGGCGAGGACTGCCTGATAGGCCGCGGACTCATCTGGGCAGTGGTGGACCCGGCCGGCGGCGAGGTAGTCGTCGATGACGGTCGGGTCACCGCGCCGGAGTCGGAGGGAGGCATGCCGTTCCCAGGGCTCGGTGAACCGGTGCACCGTGTCCAGGGTCGGCGCATCGAGGCGGTGGGCGAGGACGGGGAGCATCCCGCCGGCCGCGTCGACGGCACCGATCTGGGCTGGGTCACCGACCAGCAGCAGCTTCGCGCCGGCCGCCCCCGTCGCCTGGGTCAGCCGGTCAAGTTCGGCGGTAGCGAGCATGGAGGCTTCGTCGACGATCATCACGACCCCGGCGTTGAGCCGGTACGGGTCGATGTCCCAGCGTCCGCCTCGCCGGGTCGGCTTGTCGTGTTCGTGGAGGAACTTCGCGACGGTGTCCGCAGCAGTGCCAGTGGCGTCGCGGAGTTCGGCGGCGGCGCGGGCCGACGGTGCGAGCCCCACAATGCGGTAACCGTCGGCCTGCCACGCCTCGACCGCCGCGCCCAGCGCGGTGGTCTTCCCGGTCCCGGCCGGGGCGACCAGCACCGAGACCGCGTCACCGCTCCCGGCGACCTGGACGAGTGCTGCCTGCTGCGACCCGTCCAATCCGTGGCGCTTCGCGACCTGCCGGACCTGGGCCGGGTCGAGCGCCGCGAGACCCGCCGCCCGGCCGCCAGAAGTGACGCCGAGGACCCGCAGCTCCGCATCCACCGTTGCCCGGGAGGCATAGCGGGCGTCGGAGCCACGGCGACATCCGTCGACCTGAGGGCGCAACGTGACGGTATCGGGCGTGCCGACGGCGTGATCGGTGAGTTGCTCGACCAGCGTGCGGACGAGGCTCGCGTCGAACCCGCCGTTCGGCAGCCGGGTCGCGACCTCCGCCACCAGATCGGACCGGGTGAACACCGCCCGCCGCGCCCCGGCCGCCCCGACCGCCTCGAGGACCGCTCGGTCCATCTCGGCGGCCAGCTCAGCGGATCCCGGTAGCGGCTGGCTCGCCCTGCCGATCTCCCGTTGCACGCCGTGCCCGTCCCACCCCAGCTCGGCGGCTTCTGCTGTCCACCGGTCGGAGAGCGCGACGACGTCGACCGGGTCCTTCCCCGGCCGAGTCTTCAGCACCGCGACCTTCAGCACCGCGGTGCGTTCCGCTGAGGACAGCGGCCGCCCGAGCTCTTGCTCGTAGGCGTCGATCACCGGGGCGGCCTCACCGGTCACCTGCACGGCCCGTTTCGACCAGGCCTTCATCAGCGCAGTGGGGACGCCGGCGATCTCCGCCTGACCGTCCTTCGACACCGGTGTCCATGACACGTTGAGCCGGCCGGTCAGCTCGTTGCGCAACGCGGCCTGATACACCGTCCCCGCGGACTTCTTGTGCGCGTAGATCTCGTGCCCGTCGATCGTGCGCCAGCCGCCGTCTGGGCAGCGGAGCTTGTTCACTACCAGCGCGTGGGAGTGCAGCTGCGGGTCCCCCGCCCGGCTGGTGCGATGCGGAAACACCGCGGCGGCGAACCCGTCCGTGCCGACCTGGGTGTGCCCGTTCGTGCCGACCCGAGAGAACGACGCATGGCTGTCCAAGTAGTCCAGCGCGGTGGCCACCGCAGCGCGGTGCGCCGCCATCACCTCACCCGGGACACTGCCCTCACCGACCGCCCACAACGCGCTGACCGACTTCGGCGCCGAGAAACACAAGTCATAGCCAGTCACCCCGTCCGCGCGCCACGCCCTACCCAGTCGCTGACGGGTCGTGGGGTGCAGCGCGCGACCGAACAGCGCCTCCAGCTCCCGCTCGCCGACAACGGCTCTCGGTTCTAGCCCGAGGGCTTCGACGCCGCGGCCCTGCCAGCGGCCAGGGGCCTCCCCGACACCCAGGTAGTACTCGCACACACCGCGCTGCACCTGGTTGGAGTAGTACCGCCAGGACGCGGTTCCGATCTTCGAGGTCGACAACATGCGGTGACCGTACGCATTGGAAATGCACATGTCTGCCGGTGCCGTGGGACGGTCAGACGAGCGGTAGATCGAAGGGTGGAAGTGGCGGAAAGCGTTGGGAAGTAGAGGAAAAAGGCGGAGTGTGACAGTGAGTCGAAGTTGAGATGAGAAGAAAGTTGAGAAATTTGCACGGGGTCGGGCGTGTCGAGGCCGGCTACCGCATCGGCAGCGAGCGAATCCTGACCCGGTCATCCTCCAGCACCACAACCGCACCCGCCTCGAGCGATTCGGCGACGGCCGGCAGGTTCACATGAACCACCGACGCGACCTGCTCCACGCGCCGCGGGCTGGTGAACCGGACGAGCAGCACCGACGGCCCGCGTCGGTTGCTGACCGCGAGCAGGGTGCCGAAGTCGGTGTCGGCCGAGACGACCACCCGGTCCTGTCCGTCGGCCATGTCCAGGATCTCGGTGTCGGTCGCGCGGCTCATCCCTACATCGGACACATGGACGGCGTCGTGCCCGGCGTGAGCAAGGCTCGCGGCTAGCCGCGGCGAGAGGTTTGCATCGACCAGGAACCTCACGCCGGGTGACGCAAGGGCAGCTCGCGCTCCCGGACGGCGGCCGCGGCGTAGCGAAGCGCCTGCGCGATGTCCTCGGCTTCGAGCTCGGGAAGGTCGGTGAGGATCTCCTCGACCGTCATGCCGTCGGCGACCATCGCGACGACGGTCGCGACCGGGATCCGCAGCCCGCGTATGCAGGGCTGCCCGGCCATGAGGTCGGGCTCGATGGTGATGCGGTCGAAGAGCACACAACCAGCGTAGGGCCGCGCGGCGTCGCTGACCACCATACTCAGTCGGGCTGCTTAGTCACAATCACCAGGCGTACCCCCAGGCGTACCCCCAGACGTACCCCCACCTGATCAGCGGACCTCGGGGTACGTCCGGGGGTACACCCCGAGTGCACGCTGCCGCATGAGCACTTGCCGCCCGCTGAAAACACACCAACCGGTACGCCGGGCGGTACGGCAACCGGTACGCCCAGCGGTACGCCTCACGCGCATGCTCGCCTTCATGTCCACCGCTCCGACCCCGGTCGAGACGCCTCACCGCAGCGTCCTGACCTGCGGTGGGGACGTTCGCGGGGACGTTCGTGGGGACGCCCCGCACTAACCGTGTTCTCACCGTCACAACCTGAAGGAGCACGCCATGACCCTGCTGACCGTCGACCAGGCCGCCGAGCGTCTCGCGACCAAGACCCGCTTCATCCGCCGACTGATCGCCGAGCGACGAATCCCCTACGTCAAGCTCGGCAGCCACGTCCGCATCGACACCGCCGACCTGGAGGCCTTCATCACCGCGGGACGGGTCACACCGGCCGGGGGCGCCTGACTCCCGCTGTCGCGGCGTCAGACCGACTATCCACAACTTCCTGGGCTCATCCACATGTTGCTCGACTCCAGCACAAAGACAGCGCACCCGTCGCTAGCGTGCGCGCCTCGACGGAGGTAGGGCTTGGCCAGCATTCAGCGACGACCGGACGGCCACTGGCGAGCCCGCTATCACGACCCATCAGGTCGAGAGCGAGCCCGCCACTTCGACCGCAAGGCCGCCGCACAACGCTGGCTCGACGAGATGACGACCGGCCTCGTCACCGGCACCTACGTCGACCCGAGCGCCGGTCGCATCGCTCTCGCTGACTACGTCGAGCAGCGGTGGCTGCCGGCGCAGGTCCACCTGCGACCCAACTCCCAGTACCTCTACCGCGCACACCTACGCACGCACATCCTTCCGCTGATCGGCCGGCGCACCCTCGCATCGCTACGCCGCCCCGACATGAAAGCGGTCGTCGCCGAGCTCTCGAGCCGTCTCGCGCCAAGCACCACGCAGACCGCGTACGCAGTGCTTCGCTCGATCATGCAGTCGGCGGTCGACGATGACCTGATCGCCGCGAACCCCTGCTCGCGAGTACCGCTCCCCCGCGTCGAGCCCCGTGTCGTCGAGCCGCTGGCACCGCACGCGGTTCTTGCCCTCGACGAGCGCCATCACGCCTCGATATGCAATCGCGGTCCTGCTAGGCGCAGCCGCAGGTCTGCGCCAGGGCGAGGCGCTCGGTCTGCTGACCAGCCGGGTCGACTTCGAGCGCCGGCGTATCTACGTCGAGGAGCAGCTCACCGGCAACGGTGATATCCCGCACCTCGCGCCACTCAAGACCCGGGCGTCGCGGCGCACCGTGCCGACCGACGACGGACTGCTCGACGCGATCGCCCAGCACCTTCGCGACTGGCCGACCGGCGACAGCGGCTTGCTCATCACCAACCGTCTGAAAGGCCCAGTGCGTCGCTCATCATTCGGCGACCGATGGCGCGCCGCCGTCGAGACCGCCGGGCTACCGACCGGCACCCGGTTCCACGACCTGCGCCACTTCTACGCGTCAGCCCTGATCGCAGCCAACTTGCACCCCAAGACCATCCAGGACAGACTCGGCCACGCCTCCATCGTCGAGACCCTCGACACCTACGGGCACCTGTTCCCCGCGAGTGAGGAAGAGGGCCGCGGCGTTCTGGACGCGGCGCTCCGAGCGACCGACTGAACTCTCTCCGAAGTTCCCGCGGACTATTCGCGGACTTAGCGATCTTGGTCCAGGTAAAACCCCAGGTCACAGGCCTAGAAGCGGACGAGTTGGCCTGTAAGCCGGGTTCTGTAGCTCGGACCGAAGTCCGAGCCGACGGTCATCCATCTACGGTCGCCGTTGCCGACGACCTCTAGCGGTCTACCCGGAAGCTCAGGCGGGCCGCCCTCGAACGCTTCCTGTCTGACCTTGCTCCAGGTGGGGTTTGCCAAGCCGCCCGAGTCACCCCGAACGCTGGTGGGCTCTTACCCCACCGTTTCACCCTTACCCGGCGACCGAAGCCGCCGGGCGGTCTGTTTTCTGTGGCACTGTCCCGCGGGTCACCCCGGGTCGGTGTTGCCGACCACCCTGCCCTTCGGAGCCCGGACTTTCCTCGGCGACGCCTCCGTGGAAGCGTCGACGCGACCGTCCAGCCAACTCGTCCGCCACGATCAGGGTACGGCGAAGATCAGCGCCGAGCCAGCGCCGCCTACGCTCAAGAGAGTCAAACGACGGGCGCACGTGAGCGGCGCCCACTGCACGAGGAGCTCAGGACCCCATGGCATTGACACTTGGCAGCGCGATCCCGGACGTCGAGCTGAAGACGATCCGCGATGGGAAACCCGAGGCGGTGCGATCCGGCGACGTACTCGGCAAGGGCAAGGTCGTCCTGGTCGCCGTACCCGGTGCCTTCACCCCGACCTGCTCCAACATCCACCTTCCGGCCTATGTCCAGCGCGCCGACGAGCTGTTTGCGAAGGGCGTCGACACCATTGCGTGCATCTCGGTGAACGACGCCTGGGTCATGGACGCGTGGGGCTCGGCCCAGGGCGTGGGCGACAAGATCGTCATGCTCGCCGACGGCAACGGCGAGTTCACCGAAGCCATGGGCCTCGCGATCGATCTCAGTGGCGGCGGCCTCGGTCGCCGCTCGGCGCGCTACGCAGCGGTGATCGAAAACGGCGTGCTCACCGAGCTCGAGGTCGAGGAGAAGCCCGGCGTCGATGCCTCGAGCTGCGACAACCTCCTGACCAAGGTCTGACCCGACCGCTCCCCCGGCCCAGCAGCGGCCGCAGCACGCGCGGGTGCGGGAGATGTGAGACTCACCGGGTGAGACGACGACGTCCCGAGGTCACCACACTGGTCGAGGCGTACGGCGCCCACCGGCTCCAGGTCGGCGAATGGTATGCGCCACCCGGTGACGACCCACGTCCAACTGTCGTGCTCATTCACGGCGGCTTCTGGGGCACCGACTACGACCGGGATCTCGAGCTACCGGTCGCGATGGACCTCGCCGAGCAGGGCTACCTCTGCTGGAACATCGACTACCGCTCCGGCGCCGACCCGTGGCCCGCAACCATCAGCGACGTTGCGATCGCCTACGACCACCTGACCCGCGGCGCGCTTGCCCACCGGGTCGACACCAGTCGGGTCGCGGTCGTCGGCCACTCGGCCGGCGGTCACCTGGCCGCCTGGCTCGCCTCGCGCCACCGGCTTTCACCCGGTGCTCCCGGCTACCACCCGGACCCGCTCCGCCCCGCACTCGCAATCCCGCAAGCCGGCGTCGTCGCGCTGTCCGTCGCCGCCGAGGCCAAGCTCGGCCGCGGTGCGGTTCAGGCCCTGCTCGGCGGACTGCCGGCCGCCGTACCCGACCGGTACGCCGTCGCCGATCCGTTGCTGCTGCTGCCGACCGGGGTGCGGTCGGTGCTGATCCACAGCCGACGCGACCGGCTGGTCCCGCTCAGCCAGAGCCGGCGCTACGTCGAGGAAGCCACCGAGGCCGGCGACGACTGCCGGCTCGAGGTGGTGAAGGGCGACCACTTCGTCCACCTCGACCCGAAGAGCGAAGGCTGCCGGGTGCTGCGCGACACCCTCGCCACGATGGGCGGCTAGCGCGAGCCCTGCAGATTCACCGTCAGCCCACGCCGATGACCTTCAGCGAGAGCCACAACGCCGCGGTCGAGCCGACGATCGCGACCGGCACCGTGACCGCCCCGAGCCGGGTGAAGTCACCGATCTCAGGCACGCCGTCGACACCCGCGACCGCGCGGCGCCACAACAGGGTGGCCAGCGATCCCGGGTAGGTGAGGTTGGGGCCGATGTCGACCCCGATCAGCACCGCGAGCGCCGGCCCCACTCCCCCGACCGCGGCAATCGGTAGCAGGAGCAACGTCGCGGGCAGGTTGTTCATCAGGTTCGACAGGACCGCCGCGACCGCTGCCACACCGAGCAGCGAAAGGAATCCGCTGCCTCCCGGCACCAGATGCGCCACGACCCGGCCGAGCCCATTCGTGGAGACCGCGCTGACGACGATGCCAAGCCCCAGGACGAACAAGCAGAACGACGGCGACGTCGACCGCACGATCCCCGCGATACCGGTACGCCGTCCGACCATCTGCCGCACCGCGAGGACTACTGCGCCGGCGGTCGCCACCCATACCGGCGCGATCCCGCCGAACGACGCGACCGCAAACCCGGCAACGGTCACCCCGACCACGGTCGTCGCGAACAGCGGAAGCGGCCGCGGCTGATCGTCAACCGCCGCGAGCGCGGCCGAGAAGTCGGCTCGGAAGACCGACCGCACCCCGGCGATCTCCACCACGATCGCCACCAGCCACGGCAAGGCCATCAAGGCCGCGAACCGGCCGAACGACACCGGCACGACGGCAAACGCGAGCAGGTTGGTCAGGTTCGACACCGGCAGCAGCAACGAGGCCGAGTTGGCCAGATGTGCAGTCGCATACAGCGGCGGGCGTGGCGCCGCCCGGCTGGCGCGCAGTGTCGCAACCACGACCGGGGTCAGCAGCACCACCGTCGTGTCGAGCGACAGCAACGCCGTGGTCACCGAGGCCACCGCGACAACTGCGAGCAACAGTCGCGACGACGACCGTCTCGACCCGCGGTTCATCAACCCGCCGAGGGCGCGAAACACGCCCTCTTCCTCGCAACACTCGGCGATCACCAGCACCGCAGCCAGGAAGCCGACCACCGGCCCGAGCTGCTCGACGACCGTCTTCGCGGCATGGAACGACACCGCGCCGACCGCGAGCAGCAGACCGACCGCGGGCACCGCGACCACCAGCTCCGGCAGCCCGTTGGGCCGGCGTACCGCGGTGATAAGCAGCGCAACGAGCGCGAGCAGGGCAACCGCTTCGTGCACAGCCGTCAGTGGTGCGAACCGGTGGAGAGAACCCCCAGATGGCTGGTGTCGTTCATCCGGCGGACGACGGACGCCCGGTCCGCGTACCAGTCGATGACCGACACCGACGCCGGGTCCAGATGCAGCCGGAAGACCGCGTCCATCGGCGCATCGAGCGCGTCGCGCAGCATCAGTTTGATCGGCGTGACGTGGGAGACCACGACGACGGTCTTCCCCGAGTACGACGACACCACTCGTTCCCGGGCCGCCGCGACCCGTACCGCGGTTGCCGCCATGCTCTCGCCGCCGGGCGGCGCGATCCGGGGATCGTCGAGCCACGCCTGCAGCTGCGCGCCGTGCTCCTTGGCGAGCTCGGCGAACGTCGAGCCCTCCCACTCGCCGAAGTCGGACTCGGCGAAGCCGTCATCCACCTGCACGTCGACGCCGATCGCAGTACCGATCGCCGAAGCGGTCTGCCGGGTGCGCCGAAGCGGCGATGACACGATCGCGTCGACCCCGGCGCCGGACAGCGCTGTCGCGACCGCAGCCGCCTGGGCCTCGCCGCGCTCGGTCAGCGTGGCATCGCCGTGACCGCTGAAGCGCTTCTCGACCGACAGCGGGGTCTCGCCGTGACGGACCAGGATCGCGACCGTCGGCGCGCCGGGTGGCCCGCCCCAGCCATACAGCGAGTTGCGGGCCGAGGCCGGTGCGGCGACCGGATCGCGAGCCGATCCGGCGCCGCGTTGCTGCCAAGGGCGTCGGGCTGCCTGGTCGTCCATCGCCTCGTTGGCGAGCCGGTCGGCGTGCTTGTTCTGCTCCCGCGGCACGTGCACGAACCGCACCGCCGGGAACTGCCGGATGAAGCCGGCCGCGTTGCCGGCCAGCACCTTCATGTCGGGGTGCTTGACCTTCCACCGGCTGCTCATCTGCTCGACGACGAGCTTCGAGTCCATCCGGACCTCGACGTCGTCGGCGCCAAGGTCGAGCGCGGCCTCGAGACCCGCGATCAGGCCTCGGTACTCCGCGACGTTGTTGCTCGCGACCCCGATCCCGGCCGCGACCTCGCGCAGCACCTGACCGGTTTCGGCGTCACGAACCACGGCGCCGTACCCGGCCGGGCCGGGGTTACCGCGCGAGCCGCCATCCGCCTCGACGATGACGCGACGGGCGGCAGTCACAGCCCGGACTCGGCGGTGCGGATCAGGATCCGCCGGCACTCCTCGCAGCGCACGACGTCGTCGGCCGGCGCATCGCGCAGGTTGTTCAGGTCGGTCGTGTTGAGCTGTAGGTGACAGCCCTCGCATCGGCCGCGGTGCAATGCCGCCGCGCCGACTCCGCCGGAGGAAGCGCGCAGCTTCTCGTACAGCGCGACCAGGTCGTCCGGCAGCGTCCCCGCGAGCTCCGCCCGCTGCGCCCGCGACTTCTCGGTCTCGGAGTCGATCTCGGCCCACGCCGCGTCGCGGGTGCGCTCGGCACCGGCGAGCGAGGAGGTGACCTGCTCCTGCTCGGTGCGCAACTCCTTCAGCCGCGCCTCGATGCTCTCGCGCTGCTCCATGACCTCGAGCTCGGCGTCCTCGAGATCCGACTGCCGCCGATGCAGCGACTCGATCTCCGACTGCAGGTTCTCCAGCTCGCGCGGTGAGCCCACCTGGCCGCTGTCGAGCCGCTGCTGGTCACGCTCCATCCGGCTCCGGACCATCTCGACGTCGGCGTCGACCCGCGCCTGCTCGCGGCCGAGATCGCTGTCCTCGGTCTCGGCCCGGACGATGTCATCGGCGATCTCGTCGCTCCGGTCCCGGAGGGAGTCGATGGTCGCGAGCTCGGGCAGCGTCGCGCGACGGTGCGCCAGGCGATCGAGCGCAGAGTCGAGCACCTGGACATCGAGGAGTCGAAGTTGGTCGTCGGGTGCGGCTTTCACGGTTCCTCAGGCGAGTGGGCGTGCAGGGTCCACGGGTCGGTGACGATGGTTGACGATCTGGTCTCCACGTTAGTGCCCGCCGCGCGCAGGTCGTCGGCAAGGAGGGCGGCGGCCTGCGCCACCCACGGCTGCTCGGTCGCCCAGTGCGCGGCGTCGACGAGGGCGATGTCGACATCGGCCAGTGCTTCGGAGCTGCGGTGGTGCTTCAGATCCGCAGTCAGGAGTACGTCGGCCCCGGCCGCCGCGGCAGACTCCGCCAGTTCGCCGCCCGAGCCGCCGCAGACCGCGACGCTCGCGACCCGACGATCCGGGTCGCCGCCGGCCCGCAGCCCCCACACGGTGGCCGGCAGGGCCCCGGCGGCCATCGCGACGAAGCGGCCCAGCGTCATGGGCTCCGCCAGCCGACCGATCCGCCCGAGCCCGCGTTCGACGGTCGGCTCGATCGGCCGCACGTCGGCGAGGCCGAGGACTCCGGCCAGCGCGTCGCTCACGCCCGGGTCGGCGACGTCGGCGTTGGTGTGGGCGACGTACAACCCGATCCCGTTGGTGATCAGCCGGTGGACCACCCGGCCCTTGGCCGTCGTCGCAGCCACCGAGTCGGTGCCGCCGAGAAACAAGGGATGGTGGGTGACCAGCAGCTGCACGCCGCCGGCGACCGCCTCGTCGACCACCACCTCGACCGGGTCGATCGCGAACAGCACGGTGTCGACCTCTGCGCCGGGATCGCCGCAGACCAGGCCGACCGAGTCCCACTCCGCGGCCCAGCTCGGGTCATACCGGCGTTCGAGGGCGGCAACCACATCGGCGAGCGCCGCCATCAACTCCCCACCAGCCGGGCCAACGCCGAACGGACCGACCCGGGCCGCTCGAACCACGGGAAGTGGCCGGCGCCCTCGACCACCTCGACCCACGCCCCGGGGATCACCGCGGCGGTGTCGTGCGCCGACGAGACCGGCATCGGGCTGCGCGCGCCGGACACCACTCCGACCGGCACCGAGACGGTCGGCAAGGCGGCCTCGAGGGCCGGCAGCCGCTCCCGGACCGAGTCAAAGCACTCCGCGTACGCCGCGACCGAGAGCGAGAGCGGCGGCATCGCCGGGGCCGAATCGAAGTCGGCGAAGTACGCCGGCCAGAACAGCCGGAGGCTCTCCAACTCGTCCTCCTCCGTGCCCTCACCGGCCATCGCGCGGGCATCGAGCTCGGCCGCTCTAGTCCGGCTGCCCTCCGGCACGCGCGCCACCATCTCCGCACCGAACTCCGCCTCGCCACCGTCGCCGACCCCGCCGAGCGGGTCGAGCGCAAGCACCCCCGACGTCCGATCCGGGAGGGCGACCGCGACGTGGAAGGCGAGGTGACCGCCCCAGGAGTGCCCGACGACGTAGGCGGTCGGCCAGTTCAGCGCTCCGAGCACGGCGCTGACGTCGGCGAGATGGGTGTCGATGTCGAACGGGCCGTCGAGCATCGACGGCGCCAGCCCGCGCTGCTGGAACGACGCGATCCGGTAGCCCGGGCCGAGCTCGTCCGCGAGATCCTCGAGGTAGTCGTACGACATCCCGGGGCCACCGTGCAGCATCAGCACGGGCACTCCGTCGCCGACCACCCAGCCGCTGACCTGGCCGCCGTCGACCGCGGCCGTGAACGCATCTCCCCGCATGGTGCTGAACCTAGTGCCACCGTCCACCTTCGCGCTCGAGACCACTTTGGCCGCGACACGCCGTACAACTGGTCGTCAGACCGAAGATCAGCGGGCATCCTGCGAATGTGATCCAACCCGAGGTGTGGCTGGCCCGGCACGGCGCGACCGACTGGAGCGTCGCGCTCAGGCACACCGGCCGGAGCGACATCCCGCTCAACGACGACGGCCGGGCCGCCGCTCGCGCGCTGGGCGCCCTGCTCGCGGGGCAGCACTTCGACCTCGTCCTCACCAGCCCGCTTCAGCGCGCGCTCGAGACCTGCGCGCTGGCCGGATTCGGCGATCGCGCCGTCGTGACCCCCGACCTGCGCGAGTGGGACTACGGCGACTACGAGGGCCTGACCACCAACGAGATTCGCGAGCAGCATCCCGGCTGGGACGTCTTCGACGACGGCTGCCCCAACGGCGAGACCCTGGCCAGGGTCGGCGCGAGAGCCGATCACGTCATCGAGACCATCCGCGGGATCGACGGCCGGGTGATGCTGTTCGCGCACGGTCACATTCTGCGAATCCTGGCGGCCCGCTGGATCGAGCTGCCGCCGGTCGGCGGCTCCCGGGTGGTGCTGGGTACGGCGACCATCAGCGTGCTCGGCTGGGAACGCGAAACCGCCGCCATCACCCGCTGGAACTCAGCCGGCTGACCGGCCAGGCCAGGTCACGGCCGGCTCAGGACGGGGCAGCCATCCGGCGATTCGGCTCCCGGCCGACCGGCTGTGACGGCGCTTCGAGCCGGGGCTTGCGCGCCTTCAGCCGCCGGGTCACCGGCTTGGCCGCGGTCACCACGATGTCCTCGCCGTCGTGGCGCAGCTCGACCTCGCCCTTGTCGCCGTCGTGCAGCGAGTAGGTCACCTGACGGTGGTCGACCGCCACCCGAAGCCGCACCCCGCGCCAGCGGATGCTGAAGGACAGCCGGCTGATTCCGGGCGGCAGGGCCGGGTCGAACATCAGTCGCTGGCCGTAGTCGCGCAGCCCGCCGAAGCCTGCGACCAGCGCGATCCACGCGCCGGCGAGCGACGCCATGTGCAGGCCGTCCCGGCTGTTCTGGTGCAGGTCGCGAAGGTCGATCATTGCCGCTTCGTAGGCATAGTCATGGGCGAGCTGAAGGTGGCCGACCTCGGCCGCCATCACCGCCTGGGTGCACGCCGACAGCGACGAGTCGCGGACCGTCCGGCGTTCGTAGTAGTCGACGTTGCGGGCCTTGTCCTCCGCCGTGAACTGGTCGCCGCACCAGTGCATGGCCAGCACCAGGTCGGCCTGTTTGACCACCTGCTTGCGATACAGGTCGAAGTACGGCGCGGTCAGCAGCAGCGGGTATCGGTCCTTGTACGCCTCGAAGTCCCACAGCTCATGGCGGGTGTAGCCCTCCGACTGCGGGTGGACGCCGAGCTTGTCGTCGTACGGGATGTAGACGTCGGCGGCGGCGTCGCGCCACTTCGCGGCCTCTTCGAGATCGACGCCGAGGTCGCGGGCGATATCGGGATGGCGAACGGTCGCCTCGGCCGCGGCTTGCAGGTTGCGCGCCGCCATCAGGTTGGTGAAGACGTTGTCGTCGGCGATCGCGCTGTATTCGTCCGGCCCGGTCACCCCGTCGACGTGCCAGGCGCCGTCCTCGTCATGGTGACCGAGCGACATCCACATCCGCGCGGTTTCGACGAGCAGCTCGACGCCGCCGGCTCGATCGACCGAGTCATCACCGGTGACGGTCCGGTAGCGCTCCACCGAGTCGGCAATGTCGGCGTTGATGTGGAACCCGGCGGTGCCGGCCGGCCAGTAGCCGGAGCACTCATGCCCGCGGATCGTGCGCCACGGAAACGCCGCCCCCTTCAGGCCGAGCTTCGCCGCGTGCTCCTTAGCGAGGTCGAGGGTCGAGTGTCGCCATCGGATCACGTCGGCCGCCGCGCTCGGCTGGGTGTAGGTCAGCACGGGCAGGACGAAGCCTTCGGTGTCCCAGAAGGTGTGCCCGTCGTAGCCCGGGCCGGTCAGGCCCTTAGCCGGGATGCAGCGCCGCTCGGCGCGGGCGCCGGACTGCAGCACGTGGAACAGGCCGAACCGCACCGCCTGCTGGATCTCAGCGTCGCCATCGACCTCGACGTCCGCGGACTCCCAGAACTCGTCGAGGTAGGCACGCTGCTCCTCGAGCAGGCCGTCGAAGCCGGAGTAGCGCGCACTGCGCAGCGCCGCCGCCACCTGGTCGCGCAGTGACTGCCGCGATCGCAGGCTCGACCAGCCGTAGGCCAGCAGCTTGATGAGCCGCAGCTGCTCGCCCGGGCGCAGCTGGGCGACCACGGTGGTGCGTACCCAGTCGTTGCGGGAGTCGATGTCGATCTCGAGCCGGCCCGGCCCCTCGATGAGGTGGTCCATCCCGGCCGCCATCGACAGGTTGCTCGCCCGGGTGTGATGCATCAGGATCCCGCCGTTGTCCTGGCGCGAGTGCTCCACGCCGACCAGCGGGTTGTCGAGGATCGCGGAGACCCGGGGGTCGCCGGACAGCCGCGGCAGCTCCTCGTTGGCGACCAGCTCGGACTGCACGACGAATCGGGCCGGCGCGTCGATCGGCTCGACGATGTACTCGATCGCGGCCGCCGCCCGCTGCACGAACGAGACAAGCCGTCGCGAGCGCACCCGGATCCGCTGGCCGGCCGGCGACTCCCAGTCGAGCGAGCGGGTGAGCGTGCCGGCGCGGAGGTCGAGCAGCCGCTCGTGCTCGCGCAGCTCGCCATAGCGGACGTCGAGCGGCTCGTCGTTGACGAGCACCCGGATCAGCTTGCCGTTGGTGACGTTGACCACGGTCTGGCCGGATTCGGGATAGCCGTACCCGGCTTCGGCGTACGGCAAAGGCCGTTGCTCGTAGAAGGAGTTCAGATACATGCCGGGGATGCCGTGCGGCTCGCCCTCGTCGAGGTTGCCGCGCATCCCGATATGGCCGTTCGATAGCGCGAACACCGACTCGGACTGCGCCAGCAGGTCGAGGTTGAGGTTCGTCTCGCGCACCACCCACGGCTCAACCGGGTACGCCGATTGCTCAATCACTCCGTCACCCCGTCGAGTAGCTCAGCGAGGTCGCGCACGACCACGCTCGCCCCGTTGTCCCGCAACGCCGCTGCCTGTCCCGTTCGATCGACCCCCACCACCGCGCCGAAGCCGCCGGCCCGGCCGGCCTGAACCCCGGCAATGGCATCTTCGAACACCGCGGCCGCTGAAGGCTGGACGCCGAGCCGATGAGCCGCGGAGAGAAAGGTATCGGGTGCCGGCTTGCCGGCGAGGTGTTCTTCGCGAATCGTCACCCCGTCGACCCTGAGCTCGATGTAGTCGCCGAGCCCGGTCACCGCCAGGACGTCCGCGGTGTTGGCGCTCGACGACACCACCGCGCGCCGCAACCCGGCCGTGCGCGCCGCTTCCAGATAGCGGCGTGAACCCTCGAAGACCTTGACCCCGTCGGTCCGGATCCGCTCGCGCAGGTCGCGGTTCTTGTGCGCGCCGACGCCGTAGACCGTGTCATCGTCGGGCTGGTCGTCCGGCGTGCCTTCGGGCAAGGTGATGCCCCGGCTGGCGAGGAAGTCGCGCACCCCGGCCTCGCGCGGCTTCCCGTCGACGAAGGACAGGTAGTCGCGGTGCGCGTCGAACGGGACGAACTCGCCGCCGTCCTGCTCCGACCGTGCGCGCAGGAGAGCGTCGAAGGTGTCCTTCCAGGCGGCGGCGTGCACTGCAGCGGTATCGGTCAGTACCCCGTCGAGGTCAAACAAACAGGCGGTCACGCCGTCGGGCAGGCCCAGCACCACGTGACCCTCCCTGCGCTCGGGTTGATACCGCGCCCGATCCCATCACGCCCCCACGCTGCGGCACGGGCCGCGGCGGACTGACTTGGTCGATCTGTGTGCTCGGCTGAGCGACTCAGCCGGTTGCTCCCGAGGCGCCGATCCGCCAGGTGTCCCCGCTGGCCAGCAACGCTGCCAGGTCACCGGGACCGCGGGTGGCGACCGCGTGGTCGACCTGGGCCCGGACGTCGTCGTCGTACGTCGGCCGATTGACCGACCGGAAGACCCCGATCGGTGTCACGCCGCCATCGACATTGCCCAGCCGCGACAGCATGAAGGCGAGCGCGGGCTCGTCGTGGTCGACGTGGTGTACGAGGATCGTGTCCGCTCCCGCGTCGGCGACATCGACCACCTCGAGCCCGCCGCGACCGGTCAACCGCACGCCCTTCTCACGCTCGGAGCCGAAGGTCACCGGCTCGCCGTCCTCGAGCCGGAGCACCGCGGTGTCGCGGGTGTCCGGGTCCTTGAGGACGTCGTAAGCGCCGTCGTTGAAGATGTTGCAGTTCTGCAGGATCTCGACGAAGGCCGCACCACGATGCTCGGTCGCCGCACGCAGGACCGCGGTCAGGTGCTTGCGGTCGGAGTCGATCGTGCGGGCGACGAAGGTGGCCTCCGCGCCGAGGGCGAGCGACACCGGGTTGAACGGGGTATCCACCGAGCCGGCCGGGGTCGACTTGGTGATCTTGCCGACCTCCGACGTCGGGGAGTACTGGCCCTTGGTCAACCCGTAGATCCGGTTGTTGAACATCAGCAGCTTGAGGTTGACGTTGCGGCGCAGCGCGTGGATCAGGTGGTTGCCGCCGATCGACATGAAGTCGCCGTCGCCGCCGATGACCCACACCGACAGGTCCGGCCGCGAGGTCGCGAGACCGGTCGCGATCGCGGGGGCCCGGCCGTGGATCGAGTGGATCCCGTAGGTGTTGAGGTAGTACGGGAACCGCGCGGCGCAGCCGATCCCGGAGACGCACACGATGTTCTCGCGCTTGAGGCCGAGGTCCGGCAGGAACGACTGGACGGCGGCGAGGATCGCGTAGTCACCGCAGCCCGGGCACCAGCGCACCTCCTGGTCGGAGGTGTACTCCTTCTTGTTTCCCTTTTCGCTGACCACCGGGATCAGGTCGAGGCCGCTCCGGCCGTCCGGGCCGATCGGCTGCACCGGGATACTCATTCGGCCTCGCTCAGGTCTCGGCTCATGACTCGCTCACGTCCTTGATCGCGTCCGCGAGCTCGTCGGCCTTGAACGGCATGCCGCGCACCCGGGTGAAGGAGATCGCGTCGACGAGATACCGGCTACGGACCAGCATCGCGAGCTGGCCGAGGTTCATCTCGGGGATCAAGACCCGGCGGTAGCGGGCGAGCACCTCGCCGGTGTTGGCCGGGAACGGGTTGAGGTAACGCAGGTGCGCCTGCGCGACCTTGCCGCCGCTCTCCCGCACCATGGCGACGGCCGCGCCGATCGGGCCGTACGTCGATCCCCACCCGAGCACGAGCAGGCCCGCGTCGCCGTCCCGGTCGTCGACCGCGAGCGGCGGGATGTCGCGGGCGATGCCGTCGACCTTGGCCTGGCGCAGCCGCACCATCGAGTCGTGGTTGGCCGGGTCGTAGGAGATGTTGCCGGACCCGTCGGACTTCTCGATGCCGCCGATCCGGTGCTCGAGGCCCGGCGTGCCCGGCACCGCCCAGGGGCGGGCCAGGGTGTCACGGTCGCGGAGGTACGGCCAGAACTCGGGGGTGCCGTCGGCGGCCTCGTGGTTCGGCTCGGTGACGAAGTCGACCGGCAGCTCCGGCAGTGTCTCGACGTCAGGGATCAGCCACGGCTCGGAGCCGTTGGCGAGGTAGGCGTCGGAGAGCAGGAACACCGGCGTGCGGTACTTCACCGCGATCCGGGCGGCTTCGATCGCGGCGTCGAAACAGTCCGACGGCGACAGCGGCGCGATGATCGGCACCGGCGCCTCGCCGTGCCGGCCGAACATCGCCAGCAGCAGGTCGGACTGCTCGACCTTGGTCGGCATCCCGGTCGACGGGCCGGCCCGCTGGATGTCGCACACGATCAGCGGCAGCTCGAGGGTCACCGCGAGACCGATGGCCTCCGACTTCAGGTCGACCCCGGGGCCGCTCGTCGTCGTCACGCCGAGCGCCCCGCCGAACGACGCCCCGAGGGCGGCGCCGATGCCGGCGATCTCGTCCTCGGCCTGGAAGGTCTGTACGCCGAACCGCTTGTGTTTGGCCAGCTCGTGCAGGATGTCCGAGGCCGGCGTGATCGGGTAGGCGCCGAGGAAGATCGGCAGCTTCGACTGCAGGCTCGCGGCCAGCAGGCCATAGGACAGCGCCGTGTTGCCGGTGATGTTGCGATAGAGCCCGGGCGCCATGACCGCGGGCTTGACCTCGTACCGGATCGTGAACGCCTCGGTGGTCTCGCCGAAGTTCCAGCCGGAGTTGAACGCGGTCAGGTTGGCCTGGGCCAGCACCGGCGACTTCGCGAACTTGTGGCCGAGAAACTCCTTGGTCGTCTCGGTCGGCCGGCTGTAGAGCCAGGACAACAGCCCGAGCGCGAACATGTTCTTGGCCCGCTCCGCGTCCTTGCGGCTGAGGTCGAAGTCCTTCAGCGCCTCGACCGTGAGCGAGGTCAGCGGCACCGGATGCACCTGGTACGCCGCGAGCGTGTCGTCGTCGACCGGGTTGGCGGCGTACCCGACCTTCGCAAGGTTGCGCGAAGTGAACTCGTCGGTGTTGAGAATCAGGTCGCCGCCGGGCCGCAGCTCGCTGAGGTTTGCCTTCAGCGCGGCCGGATTCATCGCGACCAGGACGTCGGCGATGTCACCTGGGGTCATCACGTCGTGGTCGGCGAAGTGCAGCTGGAAGGCCGACACGCCCGCGAGGGTTCCGGCCGGCGCGCGGATCTCGGCCGGGAAGTCGGGAAGGGTCGAGATGTCGTTGCCGAGCTCTGCGGTCTCCGAGGTGAAGCGGTCGCCGGTCAACTGCATGCCGTCGCCGGAGTCACCGGCGAATCGGATGACGACCCGGTCGCGTTGCTGGGTTTCCTTAGCGCTCATCGCGACGCGGTAGACCTGCTGTCCTGGGCAAGCATGGTGACGCTACGTGCCTCGATCCGCGTTGGCTCTCACGTTGCCGGGAACCCGGGCCGGAGATCGTCCTCACCGAGCGGCTCAGCAACTACTTGTATCAGCACACTCTACTGCAGCGGATTCGGCGGGGTGGCGGAACGGTCCGATTCGACACCCCGGCCCGATGACGCGGACCCAGTGCGGGTTCCGAGGTGAGCGACGACGATGATGTGCTACCAGGATCGCCGAGCGAGAGGTGTGCATGGACCAGCTGACCGTCGGGGTCGTGAAGGAAACGGCTCCCCGCGAGCGACGCGTCGCTCTTGACCCGGACGGGGTCGCGCGCGTCCTTGCGGCCGGCTGCGCGGTCGTCGTCCAGGCGGGTGCAGGCGACGGGTCCTGGTTCAGCGACTCGGCGTACGCGGATGCCGGCGCCACCATCGCCGCCGACGCCACCGGTCTGGTGGCTGCCGCCTCCGTCCTGCTCTGTGTCCGCCCACCGGCGCCCGAGATCGTGAACACGCTCCGTGACGGCCAGGTCCTGATCGGGCTGCTCGGCCTGCTCAGTGACCACGATCTGGCCAGCAGCCTGGCCGGCCGCGACGTCACCGCGATCAGCCTCGAGGGCCTGCCCCGCACGTTGAGCCGGGCCCAGGGAATGGATGCGCTCACCTCGCAGGCCAACGTGGCCGGATACCGCAGCGTGCTGCTGGCCGCGGACACCTTCCGCCGGTACTTCCCGATGATGGTCACGGCCGCCGGCACCGCACGGCCAGCGGAGGTCCTCATCCTCGGCGCCGGAGTCGCCGGCCTCCAGGCGATCGGGACCGCCCGCCGGCTCGGCGCCCAGGTCCGCGCCTTCGACGTCCGGCCGGACTCCCGCACCGAGGTGCTCTCGCTCGGCGCGTCGTTCCTCGACATCGAATCGGTAACAGCGGCGGCGGGCGAGGGCGGCTATGCGAGGGCGCTCACGGACGAGGAGCAGGCCGCTCTGGTCGAGGAGCTCGCGACGCACGTGAAGCGACACGACATCGTGATCACCACCGCGCAAGTACCCGGCCGCACGCCGCCTCTGCTCGTCAGCGCGGCCGCGGTCGACGGCATGCGGGCCGGCTCGGTGGTGGTCGACGCGGCGAGCAGCCCGCTCGGCGGCAACGTGGCGACCTCCAGGCCGGGCGAGACGATCGTGACCAGCAACGGGGTGACCGTCATCGGCGCCGACGACCTTCCGTCGTCGGCGTCGACCAGCGCCTCGGCCGCCTACTCTCGAAACATCGGTGCCTTGCTGCTGCACCTGCTCGCCGACGGCCAGATCGGCATCGACCTGAGCGACGAGATCCAGGCAGGTGTGGTCATGACCCACGACGGTGCCGTCGTACACCCGGTCGTCGCGGCCGCGGTGGCCGCGCTGAGCTCAACGCCGGGTCAGTCATGAGCGCCGCGCTGCTCTCCGACCTCAGCATCTTCGTGCTGAGCCTGCTGGTCGGGTTCGAGGTGATCAGCAAGGTGCCGGCGACGCTGCACACGCCGCTGATGTCGGGCGCCAACTCGATCCACGGCGTGGTGCTGGTCGGCGCGATCCTCGCCGCCTCGACCGCGCACAACCCGCTCGGCTACATCCTGGCGTTCATTGCCGTGGCCTTTGCGACCGCCAACGTCGTCGGCGGGTACGTCGTCACCGACCGGATGCTGCAGATGTTCCGCCGCCGACCGGCTCCTGCCCCGTCCAGCGACTCCGAAGCCGGCCCTGCGAAGTGAGCGACTTCGACACAGTCGTGCGCCTGGCGTACCTCGTCTCTGCGGTCTGCTTCGTGCTCGGCCTGCATCTGATGAACTCCCCCGCCCGGGCCCGGCACGGCAACACGGTGTCGGCCGCCGGCATGACCCTCGCCATCGTCGTGACGATCGCGTTCGTCGCGCATCGGGGCACGATCTCGGCCACCGGCTGGATCATCGTCGTCGCGGGCATCCTGGTCGGCGGCATCGCCGGGTTGGTCGGCGCGCGCACCGTGCACATGACCGACATGCCTCAGCTGGTCAGTCTGTTCAATGCTGCCGGCGGTGGTGCAGCCGCACTGGTGGCGATCACCGAGTTCGTGCGGGTCGTCAGCATCCACGGCGCCGAGCTCGGCACCCGCGCCACCGTCGCGACCGTGCTGGACGTGATCATCGGCGCGGTCACCTTCAGCGGATCGCTGATCGCGGCCGGCAAGCTGCAGGGCCTCATCACCAGCGCGCCCGTGACCTTCCCCGCAGTCCGCGCGATGAACGCGGTCCTCGTGCTGGGAGCGCTGGGGAGCGGCGGTTACCTGATCTGGGGCGACCACCGGGCGACCCTGGCGCTCGTCGCCTTCCTCGTCCTCGGGCTGATCTTCGGCGTGACGATGGTGATGCCGATCGGCGGCGCGGACATGCCGGTCGTGATCTCGCTGCTCAACGCCTTCACCGGCACCGCGGTCGCGATGGCCGGCTTCGTCATCGACAACAGTGTGCTGATCATCGCCGGCGCGCTGGTCGGTGCCTCCGGCAGCATCCTCACCAAGCTGATGGCTACCGCGATGAACCGCTCGATCCGCAACATCATCGTCGGCGGGTTCGGCGCTGCGGACAGCACCGGGGTTGCCGTCGTCGGCGCCGGAGAGACCGTCCGGGCGGTCGAGGCCGACGATGTCGCGCTCCAGCTGGCATACGCGCAGAAGGTGATCTTCGTGCCGGGCTACGGGCTTGCGGTCGCACAGGCGCAGCACGAGTTGGCCGCCCTCGCCGACCTGCTCGAGCAGCGCGGCGTCGACGTCTCCTACGCGATCCATCCGGTGGCGGGCCGGATGCCGGGACACATGAACGTCCTCCTCGCCGAAGCCAACGTGCCCTACCCGCTGCTGAAAGAGATGGACGAGATCAACCCGGAGTTCGCGCGCGCGGACGTGGCGCTCGTCATCGGGGCCAACGACGTCGTCAACCCGGCCGCCCGCCGAACCGACTCGGTGATTGCCGGGATGCCGATCCTCGACGTCGACCAGGCGAAGAGCATCGTAGTGATGAAGCGCTCGATGGGTCACGGCTACGCCGGCATCGACAACGAGCTGTTCACCAACCCGAAGACCGGGATGTACTTCGCCGACGCCAAGGCCGGCCTGGCCGCGCTGGTGAGCGCGGTACGGTCGCTCGTCGCGAGCTGAGCCGCGCGGCGGGGTCGCCCGAATTGTCAGTTGCGGGCGCAAGTACCCTTGGCCCATGACTTCTCCCCCTTCGACGCTTGACTGGTTCGCAGCGCTGCGCGAATCACAACGGCGCCTTTCGGATCTCGTCGCTCCGCTGAGCGGCGATGCCGTCGAGGCCCCGTCGTACGACGGCGAATGGTCGATTGCGCAGGTCCTGTCCCATCTCGGGTCCGGCGCGGTGATCTTTGCGCTGTTCGTGAAGGCCGGCACGAGCGGTTCGCCGGCGCCCGGCATGGAGGAGATCCAACCGATCTGGGACGAGTGGAACGCCAAGACACCCTCCGACCAGGCCAAGGACAGCCTCAGCGCGGACGCCGCGTTCCTCGGGCTGCTCCAGGAGCTCGACGAGGACGCTCGGGAGACCTGGGAACTCGAGATGTTCGGCGGCCATCAGCGAATCGCCGATGTCGCCCGGTTGCGGCTCGGTGAGCACGTCCTGCACACCTGGGACGTCGCGGTCGCACTCGACCCGGCCGCGACGCTCTCACCGGCGGGTGTGGACCTGCTGATCGACCCTCTCGGCCAGCTCGCGGCTCGGGCCGGCAAGGCACCGGACGAGCCGGTCGAGGTGTCGATCACCACCACCGACCCGAGTCGCTCGTTGCGGCTGACCGCAAGCGACGACGGCGTCTCGCTCGTCGCGGCCGAACCTGACGATGCGGCCGGCTCCGGAGTAGCGGGCCTGGAGCTGCCTGCAGAGGCGTTGATCCGGCTCGTCTACGGTCGGCTCGATCCCGAGCACACGCCGCCGCTCAAGGCGGAGGGCATCGACCTGGATGTGTTGCGCCGGATCTTCCCCGGCGTATGAATTGCTCGGCCGGACCTTGCCGATGAGGTGGCGGATCAAGGCCAGGAACGTCCCGGGCCGGGTAGCCACCGGCGCCTACATCGCGCATGCCAGCTTCGAGAAGTGGCACGGCACCCCCGAGCGCGCGGCCGGTGTTCACACCATGGCCTCCGGAGCCTTCCCGGTCCTCGAGCCGATCCCGTCAACTGCGTTCCTGAAGATGCTGGCGACCGGTGAGCTGGCGACCGGCGCGCTGTTGCTGAACCCGCTCACGTCCAATCGCCTGGCCGGTCTCGCGTTGACGGGGTTCTCCGGCGCCCTGCTGGCGATGTACTGGCGAACGCCGACGATGCACAAGCCGGGCAGCGTCTGGCCGACCCCGGCCGGGATGGCAGTCAGCAAGGACGTCTGGATGCTCGGGATCGGCCTCGGGCTGCTCGCCGACCCGGGCCGCCGGGCTACCAGCCGACGGCGCCGTCGATGAGCTCGCGGATCAGGTCCGCGTGCCCGTTGTGGCGGGCATACTCCTCGATCATGTGCACGTAGATCCAGCGAAGCGTCACCACGTCGCCGTTGCGCCGGCGCCCGCTGTCGTCGAGCCCGCGCTCCGCGGCCGCCTGCCGGCTGTGCGCGCACTCGGCCTCCCATGCAGCCAGGTCCGCCGCCCAGTCGGCGTGGTCGAGCGGCACCATCTCGCTGTCCTCGACGTCGGGGTCGTACCAGATCGGATTCGCGCCCGACTCCGACAGCACCCGGCTGAACCAGTTGCGCTCCACCTCCGCCATGTGCCGGACCAGGCCGTGCAGCGAGAGGTTCGACGTCGCGACCGGGCGGGCCTTGCGCTGCGCGTCATCGAGCCCTTCGCACTTGAGCAACAGGGTCGTGCGGTGGAACTCGAGCCAGGCCTCGAGCATCGCCCGCTCGGGCAGGCCGTAAGCCGGCTCGGTACGGCGGGAGTCGACCAGGTCCTCGACCATCAGCGTGTCCTCTCCATTGCAGGTCTCGGTCCACCCTGCCCTACCCCTCCGACACCGTGGACCCACTCCTCCGCCACCGGCCGACCTGCAGCAGTGTGCGGTCGGCGTTGCCCCCTGCCAGTCCACTCGTCTCTGGCATTCACGCGCGGGGCGGCGGCGCCTCAGCGCCAGTGGATAGCTGGTCCTTTCTTGTCGGTGGCAGGCGTTAGCGTCGAACACGTGTTCGAAAGCGAGTACGACGTACCAGCGCAGCTCGCTGTGCTGCTCGGCGCCACCCCGGGCGAGCTGCTCGACCATCTAGAGGTGGAGCGGCCCGGGGCGTGGATGCTCTCCGTCCTGGATCACCTGCGCGAGGAAGAGCTGTCCGACGCCGATCGGGAGCGGGTGCTCGGCTGCTGGGACCGGTTCTCGGCCTGGACTGCACTGCGCCGCGCGGAGGCGATGGTCGATGCGACCACCGAGCACGAGCAGGTGTCCGGGCCGTTCGGGGTCGACGACTTCGGCCAGGAGGTCGTCGCGCTGGTCACCGGCTTGTCCCTGAACAGCGCCGCGAACGAGCTGACCACCGCGCGGACCGTGGTCCGAGAGCTAGCGGGAGTCCGGAGCGCACTCGAGCGCGGGGCGATCAGCTGGCTGATGGCCCGGGCAGTCGCCGACGCTACCGCCGCGCTCCCCGCCTGGGCCCGAGTGGACGTCGACCGGGCGATGATGGCCACCTGGGACATCGACCGAGACCTCCCCGCCTGGCGGCGCAAGCTGCGCCGGGAGGTCCTCAAAGCTGACACCACGGCCGCGGAAGCCAAGCGGCAACGCGCAGTTGCGGACCGGCGGGTTGCATTCTGGCCGTTGCCGGACGGGATGGCTGCGCTCTACGCGGAGGTCCCGGCCGAGGCGGCGATCACCGCGATGAACGCGCTCACCAAGATCGCCCAGGGTTACAAGGCCGGCGACCGCGAGCAAGTGAAGGCCGGCGCCCTGACCGAGGGCCGGACCATGGACCAGGCCCGGGCCGACGCGCTCATCGACCTGTGTGCCTCGGCGCTTGCGAGCGACGACGTCAGCCCGGCGGTCCGAGGCAAGGTCACAGTTCAGGTGACCGGTGGGATCAAGACCCTGCTCGGCCTCCGCGACGACCCGGGTGAGCTGACCGGATACGGCCCGATCACCGCCGAGCACCTGCGCGAGCTCGCGGCCGACGGCGAATGGCACCGCTTCCTCACCGCCGACGACACCGGCGCGCTGATCGCGATCGGCCAAGCCACCTACCGACCCAAGGCGGTGCTGCGCCGATTCCTCCGAGCCGCCACCCCGGCCTGCGACTTTCCTGGTTGTCCGATCCCTGCGGAGCGCTGCGACGCCGAACACACGAAAGCGCACGGCTCCGGCGGCGCAACGGACGAAGAGAACATGTGCCCGCGCTGCCGCCGCCACCATCGCTGCAAGACCCACGCCGACTGGAAAGTCGCGAAGCTGCCTAACGGCTACACCGCATGGACCACGCCGGCCGGCACCACCAGGTTGATCGCGCCATACCGCCTCGCCGGCGACGAGTCGGACGACCCGGACGACCCGGACGACCCGGACGACCCGGACGACGACCATCCGGGCGAATGACATTCACCTGACGCCGACATGGCGCTTGGACGCCGCGCCGGACAGGACTACAGTTCTCGACTCGTGTCGCCTGCTCATCAACCAGTCCCGAAACCGACGTCGATGGCCACCCCGGAAGCCACTCTGGCGGCCGAGGCGAAGTACCTCGGCTATGCCCGACGATGCCTCGCCGACATGCTCGAATCGGTGCGCTCGCTCGACCCGCAGGGCGGCGACCCGGTCTCGACCGAGTTCCTGAAGTCCGAGCTCGCCCGCCGCGCCGACGCCCTGCGCGAAGTGCCCGGCGTGCCGCTGTTCTTCGGCCGGATCGACCGCGACTCGACCGGCGAGGCCTTCCACGTCGGCCGTCGGCACGTGCGCAACGACGCGGGCGACGTGGTGGTGGTCGACTGGCGCGCCGACGTGTCGCTGGCGTTCTACCAAGCCACCGCGACCGAGCCGATGGATGTCGCGATGCGGCGGCGGTTCGGGCACTCGGCCGGCACGCTGACCTCGCTCGAGGACGAACGGCTCACCGCCGGCGACGAGCACGGCGTCTCCGACAGCCGGATCCTCACCGCCGAGATCGAACGGCCGCGGGTCGGACCGATGCGCGACATCGTGGCCACGATCGCGCCCGACCAGGACAACCTGGTGCGGGCCCCGCTCGCGCAGACCACCTGCATCCAGGGGGCGCCCGGCACCGGAAAGACGGCGGTCGGCCTGCACCGCGCGGCGTACCTGCTCTACACCCACCGCGACCAGCTCCGGAAGAGCCGGGTGCTGGTGGTCGGGCCGAACCGCGCGTTCCTCTCCTACATCGGCGAGCTGCTGCCGGCTCTCGGCGAGGTGGACGTGGCGCAGGTCGTGGTCGACGAACTGGTCGCGGGTGTCACCGTGCGCGGCCAGGACCGTCCGGAAGTGGCCCGGTTGAAGGGCGATCCGCGCTTCGCCACGGTCATCGACACCGCGGTGCGGGCCGGGATCGTCCTACCGACCCAGTCGCTGGTCGTCCCGGTCGGCTCGCGGCGCTGGCGGCTGCCGGCCGACGAGACCGCCGACCTGATGCAGCGCGAGCTCGCAACCGGCCAGCCGTACGGCGTGATCCGTTCGCGGCTGCCGACCCTGATCGCGGAGACCGTTCGTCGCCGGGCCGAGAGCACCGGTGGATCGCCGGACGACCGGTGGGTGACCCGGCTGGCCCGGTCGGCACCGATTCGCGAGTTCGTCGATACGCACTGGCCCGCGGTCGCGCCGAAGCACCTGGTGACCAGGCTGCTCAGCGACGAGCACGGGCTCGCGCACGTCGCCGATGGGGTGCTCGACGCCGGCGAGCAGAAGCTGCTGCTCGACCACGCCCAACCGGCGGCGACCGCACGGGCCCGCTGGTCGCGGGCGGACGCGTTCCTGGTCGACGAGGTCGCCGCGCACGTCTCGCGACCCACGTCGTACGGCCATGTCGTTGTCGACGAGGCACAGGACCTCTCCGCGATGCAGTGCCGCGCGCTCGGCCGGCGCTGCGACACCGGCTCGGCGACCGTGCTCGGCGACATCGCGCAGGCGACCGCGCCCGATGCCCTCGCGAACTGGCCCGAGACCCTGCGCCACCTGGGCAAGCCGGCCGCGTCGCTGGTCGCCCTCACCCGCGGCTACCGAGTGCCGCAGGAGGTGCTCGACCTGGCCAACCGGTTGCTGCCGGCGCTCGCGGTCGACGTCGAGCCAGCCATCTCGATCCGGCACGCCGCAGCGTCACTGCGCGTGCGGTCGTCGACATCCCTGCCCGCCACCGTCGTCGAGGCGGTGACCGACCGGCTCGCGCAGGAGGGCTCGATCGGAGTCATCGCCGCGGCCGGCGACCTGGCCGAGGCCAGCCGGGCGCTCGCCCGGGCCGGCGTCGAGACCGCGCGGGTCGAGGACGGGATGGACGCCCGGGTCGAGCTGGTCCCGATCACGTTGTGCAAGGGCTTGGAGTTCGACCATGTGATCGTGGTCGAACCGGCGGCGGTCGTGCGCGCGCATGACCGCGGCCTGCACTGGCTGTACGTCGCGCTGACCCGGGCCGTCTCGTCGCTGGACGTGGTGCACAGCGAGCCGCTTCCGGCTGAGCTGGCCGCGGCCTGAGCCGCCGCGTCAGAGGCCTGCAATGATGGCCCGCAAACCGATTCCCGGACAAACCGGAGGCCGCCGTGCCTGAGCTCCCCATCCTGCCGACGTCGCTCGTCGGCAGCTACGCCCAGCCCGAGTGGCTGATCGACCGAGCCAAGCTGGCCGGCCGGTTCCCGCCCCGGGTGCGGGCCAAGGAGCTCTGGCGGGTCGAGCCGGAATACCTCGCGCAGGCTCAGGACGACGCGACCCTGCTCGCGATCCGCGCCCAGGAGCAGGCCGGGCTCGACATCATCACCGACGGCGAGATGCGCCGCGAGAGCTACTCCAACCACTTCGCGACTGCGCTCGACGGGGTCGACATCGACAACCCGGGTACGGCGCTGGACCGCAGCGGCCATCCCAACCCGGTCCCTCGCGTGGTCGGTCCGATTCACCGGCCGCATCCGGTCGAGGTCGACGACATCCGCTTCCTGCGGGCCAACACAGACCGCACGATCAAGATGACCGTGCCCGGGCCGTTCACGATGTCTCAGCAGGCACAGATCGAGCACTACGCCGACCCGGAGGCCGCGGCCATGGCGTACGCCGCCGCGGTCAACGCCGAGGTCCGTGACCTGTTCGCCGCGGGCGCGGACATCGTACAGATCGACGAGCCGTACCTGCAGGCCCGTCCGGACGCCGCGCGCGCCTACGGTCTCGCCGCCCTCAATGCTGCCCTGGACGGCGTGACCGGCACAACCGTCGTACACCTGTGCTTCGGCTACGCCGCGATCATCCACGAACGTCCCGAGGGCTACTCGTTCCTGCCCGAGCTGGCTGGCTGCTCGACCGACCAGATCTCGATCGAGACCGCGCAGTCTGGTCTGGACCTCGGCGTGCTCGCCGACCTGTCGGAGAAGACGATCGTGCTCGGCGTGATCGACCTTTCGACGCCCGAGGTGGAGAGCGCGGAGCTGGTCGCCGAACGCACCCGGCGCGCTTTCGACTACCTGCCGCCGGAGCAGATCGTGATCGCAACCGACTGCGGGATGAAGTACCTGCCCCGGGACTCGGCCGCCGGCAAGATGCGCGCGATGTCCGGCGCGGCCGCGATCCTGCGGGCGGAGCTCTGAGCCGGCCGACCATGCCACCGACCGACGACCGCATGGACCGGCAGCTTCGTTACTACCGGGCCCGGGCCGCCGAGTACGACGAAACCAGCTACGGCGTCCTGACCCGCGAGCGTGACTCGGTCCCCCAGATCGTCGACCGCCTCGCGGCGACCGGCGACGTCCTCGAGCTGGCGTGTGGGACCGGACTCTGGACCGTCGAGCTCGTACGGCACGCGAAGACCCTCACCGCCGTCGACGGTGCACCCGAGATGCTCGCGCTGGCCAAGCAGCGCCTGGCCAGGTCGAGCGTCGAGTTCGTGTGCTCCGACATCTTCGAGTGGTCGCCGACGGCGACGTACGACGTCGTCTTCTTCGCCGCCTGGCTCTCGCACGTGCCGCCGGAGCTGTTCGCGGAGTTCTGGGCCCTCGTCGCGCGGGCGGTCAAGCCCGGCGGCCGGGTGCTGGTCCTCGACGAGCTACCGCTCCGCGCGATCCACGAGACCAGACTCGAAGGCACGGTCGCGACCCGCACGCTCGCCGATGGCTCGCAGCACCAGCTGGTCAAGATCTTCTACGAGCCGGACCGGTTGATCGGGCAGCTGGAGGAGCTGGGCTGGCGGGCGACCGTGACCCCGATCGAGCACGACTGGTTCGTCTGCGAGGCCACCCGCCCCTGAGTGCGCGGGCCAAATCCGTCCACAGCACTGCCTTGGTCCTCGATCGTCAGGTGATTTGTCCACGTTGAGATGCGTGCTGCTCGCAGACCTGACAAGGTGGGCCTCAACTGGATCGATCACGCCGTGCGCGGCGGGATGTGGGGGTTGGGATGCGCGCTCTGCTGCTCGCAGGGTCGGTGGTGACAGCGCTGGTTGTCCTCGGCGCCGGCGCGACGGCGAATGGTGTGTCGGAGACCTACGACGCAGGTTCGCCCTCGCAGCATGCGCCCCTCGCCGGGTCGAAGGCGCCGCTTCCGCACTACAAGGTCCACACCTTTGCGCCCGACAAGGACCTGTCGTCGACGTACGGGATCGTGAGCGGCAACGGGACGTTCTTCGCGAACAACTACACCAACACCATCGTCTACAACACCCGGACCGGCAAGCGGGTCGGCAAGATCGCCGCACCATCGGAGGCGATCGACAACTACGGGCAGGTGGTGGGCACCGCACTCAGTGACGGGACGAAACTGACGCCGCTAGGCCGTGACACCGCCTACATCTGGCACAGCGGCCACCTGAGGTTTGTCAACCCGGTCGGCTCGATCGCGAAGTGCGGCGGGCCGTCTAACGAGACGACCGGCTTCAACTGGATCTCCCCTGCCGCACGCATCGTGGGCTACGAAGGATGGAGCTGCAACGGAACGCCGTACCAGGTCGCGGTGGGTGACGGGACCGGCCCCAAGGACAAGCTCCACACGATCGGTCAGAACGGCGGCACCACTACCGACCCGACCCAGGCGTTCTACGTCACCGACGGCGGGATCTACGTGGGCTCGGCCGAGGCTGGGGTGGTCGAGTGGCAGGCGACGAACCCACCGGTGGCGCTCACCACGTTGTACAACCGCCCCAACCTCGAGGCGTCAACGACCGGCCGGTACTGGGACTCAGCTGGTGATTTTCTCGGATTCCGCGGCGACAACAAGGGCGGGATCGAGTACATCGCCGGTGGGCACGTCGCAGATGTCGCGCCCGCGAGCAGCACCTTTACGGCCCAGGCAGTGGGTCGCAACGTCGTCGTCGGGTATCAGGGATCGGGTGGCGTCGCAGAGATCTGGACACCGGCGTCGGGCCTGCGCACGCTGCAGTCGTTGTCGACGGCTCCCGGCATCTTCCTGACGACCGCGGTGGCCGTCGACGGAGCCGGCGACATCTTCGGGGTCGCCAACACGAAAGCCGGTGAGTTCTACTACGAGGCCGAGCGCGTGCACTCGGGGCCGACGATAACGATCACCGGACCCAAGGACGGCCACAGCTACCTCAAAGGCTCGACGATCAAGGCATCCTACCAGTGCAAGGCAGCGCCGGGGCAGAAGCTGAGGTCGTGCAAGGGACCAGTGGCCGACCACGCCAAGATCTCGTCCGCAAAGGTCGGCAAGCACCACTTCAGCGTGACCGCTGTCGACACCGACGGCAGCACGACCAAGAAGACGGTGCACTATTCGATCAAGGCGTAGCGCCCGTCGATCAAGGCGTAGCGCCCGCTGGCGATGAGCGGCCGGATCCTTCCCTCGGCGGTGCCGACCACGGACCTCGCAGGTGTTACGCCGCTCGACGTGCTTCGGCGGCCTGCGGTGCCTTGCACTGCTTGCCCGGGCAGGGGCTACCCGCCTGGGTAAAGGTGAAGTGAGCCTTCGGATGCTTTCGCGAGCAGGTGTACTGCGGCTGCGTGTCCACGCTGGCGGCGGCCTGCTTGCAGGTCCATCCCTTCGTGGTGAACGGCAGCGCGCCGGAGGTCGTCTGCTTGTAGGTTCCGGCGCGCAGCGCCTTGTCCACGTTCTTGCAGCTCACCGTGGTCGCGACAATGTTGGTCTCGTACGGTCCACTCTGTGCGATTCCGAGATCGGGGCAGAACGACACCCCCTTATGCTCGGCGGTCGCCGACCACTTGTACTTCCATGTGCAGATCGTGCTGCCGGGAAACGGACTGTGGCCCTCGACCGTCAACGTCCCCGACACCTTGCCATGAGCGGCAAACCTGCCGGTGATCACGGCTCCGTAGTGGTTGCTCGTGACCGTGTCGATCCGGAATGTCCCGTGCTTGATCGGGGCCTTGGCCGCGTCGGCAGGGGAGTATGAGGCGGCCTGGCTGCACGGTAGCTGCGAGTGCGCGATCGAGAAGTGGAGCACGTCCTTGCCTTTGGCGGAGACGGAGAACTCGATCGCGGCCCCGGTCCAGCCGGAATCCGAGCCCCTGCCCGCCTTCACGACCGCTCCCACGGCGCCCTTGTAAGCCCTGCCTTTCAGCGGCGAAGCCGCCGAGGCAATACCCACCGCCGCGACCAGGGTCGCCAGCACAACGACCACGCTTGTGAGGCCGCCGAGCAGTCGCAACCATCCGCGCATGGCCGAAGAATACAAAAACGGGAGGCACTTGCGCGCGGTAATGGCCACCGCCGTTGTGGCCGCCTCGACGGCTGCGTGAACCAGCCTTGGGCGGCTCTATCGCGGGTCGAGGCCGCTGGGCTCGGCGGCGAGGATGCGATCGAGGACGACAGTGAGGTGCCCCGTCGTATCGATGATCAGGCCAGCGCTGCGGCGATCCCGCACGCGGGGGACGCAGAGTGGCATCTGGGCCACGCCTTCAGTTCCTCCGTATGACGCTCGTGTTCGCGCGCAGGTGGTGCTCCTCGGTGCGCTGGGAATACTCGATCTGGCCCGTGGTCCCAGCAGGGCTCGAACCTGCGACCTCCTCGTTGTAAGCGAGGCGCTCTAGCCAACTGAGCTATGGGACCGTCGGGCCAGGATACGAGCGAACCGACCCGCCGGTCTCAGGTCGTGACCTCGCAGTTGAACAGGTGCTCGCCGGTGCAGGTGTCGTTGCCGTCGCCGCCGTCGACGATGTCGTCGCCCGGACCGCCGTCGAGCGTGTCGTCGCCGCCGAGCCCCTGAAGCGTGTCATCGCCCAAACCACCCTCGATGACGTTGGGGTTGTCGTCGCCGCGCAGCTGGTCGCTGAAGTTCGACCCGATGATGTTCTCGTCCTCGACCAACGTGTCGCCGCCGTCGTGCGCGGCTGCGCCAGTACTCAGGTCGACCGAGACGCCGTTCGGTGCGTCGACGAAGCTGACCGTGTCGGTCCCGTCGCCACCGTCGAGGAAGTCGGCGCCGGCGTCACCGATCAGGGTGTCGTCACCACCGTTTCCTTCCAGCTCGTCCGAGCCCGGCCCGCCGGTGAGGACGTTGTCGGTATCGTCCCCGATCAGTACGTCGTCGAAGCGGGTACCGATGATGTCCGAGACGCTCGAGACCGTGTCGGTGTCTGCACCGGTGACCACGCCGTCCGGGAGATCTGCATTGATCGCGGCCGGCGCCTTGGTCTCGTCGAGGGTGTCCTCCCCGCCTCCCCCGGTGAACGAGTCGTTGCCCGGAGACGCCGCGAACAGGTCATTGCCCAGCCCGCCATCGACGGTGTCGTTGCCGGTGGACGGATAGATCTTGTCGTCGCCATCGCCACCGTCGAAGGTGTCGTTCCCGGTCTTCCCCTCGAGGACGTCGTCGCCACCCGCACCGTCGAGGGTGTCGTTGCCGGCCCCGCCGATCAGGACGTTGGGCAGGTCGTCGCCCACGATGGTGTCATCGAAGATCGATCCGCGAATGTCCTCGACATTGGTCACCGTGTCGTTGCCGTCGCCGGTGATGGTGCCGGCCCCGAGGTCCACGTCCACCGGGTTGGGCGACCCGTTGAACGTGATCAGGTCGGTGCCGTCACCGCCGTCAAACGCGTCGTCGCCGTCGCCGCCGACCAGGACGTCGTTCCCGCCCATCCCGTCGATGATGTCGTTGCCCGGTTGACCGCTGAGCCGGTTGGCGTTGTCGTCACCGATCAACGTGTCGTCGAACACCGAGCCGACCACGTCCTGGATGCTGACCAGGGTGTCGTTGCCCTGGCCGGTGGCGGTCCCGGTGGTCAGGTTGACATCCACGCCCGACGTGGCCGAGGTGAAGACCGCGACGTCGCCCGCTGTGGCGGTGTTGTGGGCCCGCTCGAACGGGTCGGCGCCGTCGATGAGGTCGTCTCCGTCGCCGCCGTCGATGTGGTCGATGCCCTCGTCACCCCGCAAGACGTCGTCGCCGCCCTCGCCACGGATGACGTCGTTGCCCTCGCCGCCGCTGATCGTGTTGGGGCCGTCGTCTCCGATCAACGTGTCGGACTGGTTGGATCCGGTCGCGTTCTCGATCGACGTCAAGGTGTCGGTGCTCGTCGCCTGGTCGAAGACGCCTCGCGAGATCCCGACCGCCAGGTTGACGAAGGCGCCACCCGACACGAACTGGTCCGCATAGGAGATCGTGTCCGAGCCGTCCCCGCCGTCGATCGTGTCGTTGCCGGGCGAGGCGACGAACACGTCGTCCCCGCCGAGCCCCTGCTCGACATCGTCGCCGTCGCCGGAATGGAAGGTGTTGTCACCGGCATCGCCGATCAGTGTGTTGCTGACGTTGCTGTCCGCGTCGATGTTCTCGATGCCGACGAGGCTGTCCGTGCCGTCACCCGTCGCCGTACCGGTGCCGAGATTGACGTTGAGCCCGGTCGGTTCGTTGATGTTGCGGATGAGGACCACCGTGTCGGACCCCGGGCCGCCATCGATCGTGTTGTTCGACGGTGTCGGCACGTCCGCGAGCCGGCAGAACTCACAGGTGTCATTGCCCTGGATGGTGTCGTCGCCAGGTCCGCCGGAGAGCTGGTCGACTCCGTCACCGCCGTCGATCGAGTCGTTACCCGCACCGCCGTTGATGACGTCCTGGCCGATGTCGCCACTCAGGTCATCGTTGCCTGCGTCACCGTTGATGGTGTCCCGGCCGTTGCCGCCGGACACGAAGTCGTCGCCGTCGCCACCGTTGATGGTGTCGGTGCCGTTGTCGCCATTGATGTCGTCGTCGCCCGCACCGCCGTTGATGACGTCGTTGCCGTGACTTCCACCGAGCTCGTCCCGGCCGTTGCCGCCGGTTAGTACGTCGTTGCCAAGACCGCCGTCGATGTTGTCGTTGCCGTCTCCACCGGTGATGCGGTCGTTGCCGCTGTCGCCTTGGATATTGTCGTCGCCGGCCCCGCCGCGGATCCGGTCGTTGCCCACGCCGCCGTCGAGGAAGTCCTGGCCGTCCCCGCCGAGGATCAGGTCCGCCCCGTCGTCGCCGAAGATCTGGTCGTCGCCTGCGCCACCGTCGATCTTGTCGTTGCCGTTGCCACCATGGATCGTGTCGTCACCGTTACCACCACAGATCAGGTCGTTGCCGTCCCCGCCGAACACGCTGTCCGCACTGCCCAGCGCCACGATCACGTCGTTGCCGGGCGTTCCGATGATGTCGTCGTCCTTCGACGTACCGACGATCGTCGCCTTGTGCCCGAAGCACAGCGGTACGCCGGCCGACGCCGCGGCGGCCACCGGCGAAGCGCTCGCCATGGCCGCGAGCTGTGGCGCGACTCCGAACATGACCAGTGCAGTCATGCCGAGCCAGGTGCGAACGATCCGGCCGGCCAGCGGCCGACGAGCGCGTGCGGACATCTGAGTCACCCTTCGTCGACGACGGACACCCGTCCAACGCCCGAGGGCCCACCGGGGTGGACAGGACCGGGCAAAGATTTTTCGCGCCGCGTCGTCACGGCGCGGACGACCTGAACTGCCGCTCGAGCGCCTCCGCGACGTCGGCCGCCAACGTCACGTCGGTCGGCGGCTGTCCCCCACCACCGGTCGACACCAAGCCGCACGCGCGGCACCGGGTGTCGCCGAGCGCTCGCACCAGCATCGTCGACCCGCACCCCGGACAATGGTCGAGATCGGCGTGCCAGTCGTGGGCGCGCTGGCAGCTCGGGCAGATCAGGACCTGTACGCCGTCGACGACTCCGCGCCTCCAGTCGCTCGGGCCCTTCCCCGGATCGGTCTGGCGCGAGGCGCACCGGTAGCAGGGCATGCGTTACAGCTCGGCCAGTGCTTTGACGTAGGCGTCGACGTCGCGCGGGTCGGCGATCGCGGTGCGGACCGTCCAGCGGATGACCCCGCGCCGATCGATGAGGTACGTCGCGCGGGTCGCACAGCCGAGGAAGGGGTCGAATGCGCCGTACGCCCGGGCCACTTCGCCGTGCGGCCAGAAGTCCGAGGCCAGCGGGAGGTCCACCTTCTCCTGATCGGCGAAGGCCCGCAGCGCGGGCACGCTGTCGCACGAGACGGCAATCACATCGGTCCCGAACGACTCCCAGGTGCCGGCGTTGTCCGCCAGCGCGTGGACCTCACCGGTGCACACGCCGGTGAAAGCGAACGGGAAGAAGACGAGGAGCAGGTTTCGATCGCCGCGCCGCTTCGCCAAGGACTGCTCCCGGCCGTGCTGGTCCTGGATCGCGAACTCGGGAGCATCGTCGCCGACCTGCGGCATGCTCAGCGGCCCTTGCCCCTGGCTGCCTTCGGCGAGACGAGTCGGGCGCCGTTCCAGTCGCCGCCCGCGGAAATGCTCGAGGTCTGCTGCAACCCGGCCGTCGGTGCGGCTTCACTGACATCGCTCGGCTCGACGTGGCCGTCCCGGCCGGCCTTGGGGGTCAGCAGCCAGATCACGCCATTGTCGGTCAGCGGAGTGAGCGCGTCGACCAGGGCATCGACCAGGTCCCCGTCACCTTCGCGCCACCAGAGCACGACCACGTCGACGACGTCGTCATAGTCCTCGTCCACCAGCTCGGACTGCGCACAAGCGGCAATCGTCTGGCGGAAGTCTTCGTCGCAGTCGTCGTCCCAGCCGAGCTCCTGGACGACCGCGCCGGCCGCAATGCCCAACTTCTCCGCGACGCTCCGCGGACCCGCCGCACCGCCTGCGGTGGCGCTCACGTGCTGTGGCCCTCCTCGTTCGCTCTTCCGGGACCGACCGCGATTCGGTCGATGGGGCACAGTCCACCCGTTGAACGCGCCAAACGCAAGTTACCCGCCTGCCCGGAGGCCCCACCGGGCGCCCGGCCGACACGCTCGCCGCGGCGACCCGACATCTCATGCCCGCTCCGGCGTACCGTCACATCATGGCTTCAGGACGAAACCGCTACTCGGTGATCAGCGACGGGCTGCCGAGTCAGATCCCCGATGTCGACCCAGCGGAAACCCAGGAATGGCTCGACTCGCTCGACGGCGTCATCGACACCGCCGGCCCACGCCGGGCCCGCTTCTTGATGCTGAAGCTGCTCGAACGAGCCCGCGAGAAGCAGGTCGGCGTCCCCGCCCTTCGCTCCACCGACTACGTCAACACCATCCCGGCCGAGGCCGAGCCGTGGTTCCCCGGGGACGAGTTCGTCGAGCGCCGGATCCGCGCGTACATCCGCTGGAACGCCGCGATCATGGTCAGCCGCGCCAACACGCTGACCAACGTCGGCGGCCACATCGCCACCTACGCCTCCGCGGCCAGCCTCTACGAAGTCGGCTACAACCACTTCTTCCGCGGCAAAGAGGGCGGCGAGTCCGGCGACCAGGTCTACTTCCAGGGCCACGCCGCTCCCGGCATCTACGCCCGGGCCTTCCTGGAAGGCCGGCTCTCGACCGGGCAGCTCGACGGTTTCCGGCAGGAGATCAGCCGCCACGGGTTGCCGTCGTACCCGCACCCCCGGCTCATGCCGGACTTCTGGGAGTTCCCGACCGTGTCGATGGGGCTCTCGCCGATCGAGGCGATCTACCAGGCGCGGTTCAACCGCTACCTCCACGACCGCCAGATCAAGGACACCTCGCGCTCGCACGTGTGGGGTTTCTTCGGCGACGGCGAGATGGACGAGGTCGAGTCCCTCGGTGCACTCGGCGTCGCCGCCCGCGAGGAGCTCGACAACCTGACCTTCGTCGTCAACTGCAACCTGCAGCGGCTCGACGGACCCGTGCGCGGCAACGGCAAGATCATCCAGGAGCTCGAGTCCTACTACCGCGGCGCCGGCTGGCACGTGATCAAGGTGGTCTGGGGCCGCGAGTGGGACGAGCTGCTCGCCCGCGACGTCGACGGCGTACTCGTCAACGCGATGAACACCACGCCGGACGGGCAGTTCCAGAAGTACTCGGTCAGTGACGGCGCGTTCATCCGCGACGACTTCTTCGGCCGCGACCCGCGGCTGCGCAAGATGGTCGAGCACCTCTCGGACGGGGATATCACGCGGTTGCCGCGCGGCGGCCACGACTACCGCAAGGTCTATGCCGCGTTCAAGGCTGCCCGCGACCACGTCGGCCAGCCGACCGTGATCCTGGCGCACACGATCAAGGGCTGGACGCTCGGCAAAGACTTCGAGGCGCGCAACGCCACGCATCAGATGAAGAAGCTCACCAAGCCGGAGCTCAAGGAGTTCCGCGACCGGCTCTACCTCGAGATCCCCGACTCCGCGCTGGACGCGGACCTGCCGCCGTACTTCCACCCCGGCAAGGACAGCGACGAGATCTCTTACATGCTCGAGCGCCGGCGCGCGCTCGGCGGCTTCCTGCCGCAGCGACTCGACCGCTCCAAGCCGCTGGTCCTGCCCGGCGACAAGGTGTACGACGTCTTCCGCCAGGGATCCGGCAAGCAAGCAGTCGCGACCACGATGGCCTTCGTCCGGCTGCTCAAAGACCTGATGAAGGACAAGGAGATCGGCAAGCGATTCGTGCCGGTCATCCCGGACGAGGCGCGGACCTTCGGCATCGACGCGATGTTCCCGACCGCGAAGATCTACTCCGCACACGGCCAGCGCTACGACCCGGTCGACGCCGACCTGCTGCTGTCCTACCGCGAGGACACCCAGGGTCAGATCCTGCACGAGGGCATCAGCGAGGCCGGTTCGATGGCCAGTGTGATCGCGGCCGGCACGGCGTACTCAACCCACTCCGAGCCGATGATCCCGGTCTACGTCTTCTACTCGATGTTCGGCTTCCAGCGCACCGGCGACCTGATGTGGGCGATGGGCGACCAGCTCGCCAACGGTTTCCTGCTCGGTGCGACCGCCGGCCGCACGACGCTGAACGGCGAGGGCCTGCAGCACGAGGACGGCCACTCGCTACTGCTCGCGGCGACCAACCCGGCCTGCATCTCCTACGACCCGGCGTTCGCCTTCGAGATCGCGATCATCATGAAGGCCGCGCTGGAACGGATGTACGGCGAGCGCAGCGGCGGCGAGGACGCCAGGCACGTCTTCTACTACCTCACCGTCTACAACGAGCCGAGGGTGCAGCCGCCCGCACCGGACATCGAGGGCCTCGACGCCGCGGTGCTGCGCGGGCTCTACCGGTTCGCGAACGCTCCGGAGGTCAAGGGCAACGGCGACGCGCCGCGCGCGCAGCTGATGGCGAGCGGCACCGCGATCCACTGGGCCCTCGACGCCCAGGCGATGCTCGCCGCCGACTGGGGCGTTGCAGCCGACGTCTGGAGCGCGACCTCGTGGACCGAGCTGCGCCGTGAGGCACTCGAGTGCGACAAGCAGAACCGGCTCGCCGCCGCGACCGGCACCGGCGACGACCACCGCACACCGTGGATCACCCACCAGCTCGAGGGCGCACCCGGGCCGGTGATCGCGGTCAGTGACTGGATGCGTGCGGTGCCGGACCAGGTCGCCCAATGGGTGCCCGGCGACTGGTCGTCGCTCGGCACCGACGGCTACGGCCGCTCCGACACCCGCGAGGCGCTGCGCCGGTTCTTCGCCGTCGACGCCGAGTCGGTGGTGCTCGCCACACTGACCGAGCTGGCCCGCCGCGGCGAGGTCAAAGCCGAGGCACCCGGGCAGGCCATCGAGAAATACGGGCTCAACCAGGCATAAACCGCCCGATTTCGGCCGGTCGCTCCCCGGCGTGTTCTGCACGGATCGAGCGCATCCGCGTCGGAGGATTCTCCTCGAGACGAGGAGATGTCGTGAGTCATCGCCGTACGATCACGCCGATCGGGTCGCTCGACGCGCACCCGAACCTCACCGAGATCCGCGCGGTCCTGTCCCGACTGCCGTGCCTGCCCGACAGCGCCCTTCCGCTGCTCGCGGGCGCCTGGCACAACACCACGTTGCTCGCCGAGGCGCGTCGGCGCGCGCTCGAGCCCGACTCCCCGCTCGTCGTCGAGGTGCTGGCCTGCTTCGAAACCGTCCAGTCGCTGTACGCCGAGGAGATCCGCGGCGGCGCGGACTACCTCACCGTCGACCCCGAGGTCACCTCGACCGCGCTGAAGGCGATCCGGGACGCGATCGCGGCCGCCTATGCGCGCCCGATCCTCACCGGGATCGAGCACGACGCGTTGATGCAGGCGTGGCGGACCGTCTTCCCGACCGACAAGGTCGCCGACCCCGACCTCGGCAGCCGCGCCGACGACGTGATGGCACTGCTGGCCGCGATGCCGCGGCTCGCGGCCCGCTGCCACGACGCGAGTGCAGCCGGTGAGTACGCATCGATCCTGCTCGCCGGCGCGAACATCGACGAGGAGGTGCGGAGCGCGGCCCAGGACGAGGCCTGGCACGCCGCCGTGCTGACCTCACGACGCCGGGTGTGGCAGTTGCTGTGCAGCACCGGCGCCGACAGCATCAACGGCTACTGCACGACCTGCCGGCAACGCCGCCGCGACCCCGACACCACCCGGGTGCTGACGCTCTGCGTCGACGCCGCGTGTGGGCTGCTCGTCGCCGGGACGCTCGACGAGGACATCGTCGAGGTCCTGGTCACACCGGTGAGCTGCCTGCTCCCGGCCCACCGACCTGCATCGGGCGGCTGAGGCGCACCATCGCGGGTCGGTAGGGGACGATTCGTCGATGAGCGGTGCACCAGCGCCCGACCCGCTGCGGGACTTTGCCCGCGAGCCGTTCACCGCCGAGGGCAAGACCCGTGACATCTACCGGCTCGGTGCGGGGCCGGCGGTCATCGTCGTATCGGAGATCCCCGGCATCACGCCGCTGGTGGCCGACTTCGCCCGCAAGGTCGCCGCGCAGGATTGCACTGCCGTCCTGCCGCACCTGTTCGGGACACCCGGCGCGCCACCGACGGTGGCGTACTCGATGAAGGTGCTCGCCGGCACGTGCATCTCGCGCGACTTCACGATGCTGGCACGCAAGCAGGCCAGCCCGGTGACGGTCTGGCTGCGCGCACTCGCGGCCGCCGAGCACGCGCGGTGCGGGGGGCCGGGCGTGGGTGCGGTCGGCATGTGCCTCACCGGCGGATTTGCCCTCGCCATGTTGGTCGACGACACAGTGGTCGCGCCGGTGCTGAGCCAGCCCTCGTTGCCGTTCCCGATCGGCAAGGCTCGCAAAGCCGACCTCGGGATCTCCGATGCCGACCTGGCAACCGTCAAGTCCCGGGTTGCGGCCGGCATCTGCCTGCTCGGTTTTCGCTTCAGCAATGACGCGTCCAGCCCGCCCGACCGGTTCGCCACGTTGCGGCGCGAGTTCGGCGACGGGTTCATCGGGGTCGAGCTCGACTCCTCGGCCGGCAATCCCTACGGCCACCCGAGGACCGCGCACTCGGTGCTGACCGAGCATCTCGACGACCGGGAAGGTACGCCGACCCGCGCCGCCCTCGACCAGGTGCTCGCCTTCTTCAAGGAGCGACTGCACCCGGCGGCGGGCCACGAGACAGCGACCGGCGGAGCATGACCGACGCGTCGATGCGCGACGGCAACATCCTCGCGATCGACCAGGGCACGTCGTCGACGAAGGCGCTGATGGTCGGCCCGGACGGGTCGGTGCTGGCGACCGCGCAGGCGCCGGTGCAGCCGGTCTCGGTGGGTGAGGGCGGCGTCGAGCAGGATCCGGCCGAGCTCTTCGACTCGATCGTGACCGCCGGGCGGGCGGCGCTCGCCCAGGCCGGCGGCGAGGTGGTGGCGATCGGGTTCGCCAACCAGGGCGAGACGGTCATGGCGTGGGATCGCGGGTCCGGCGCGCCGCTGGCGCCCGCGCTGTCGTGGCAGGACCGCCGGTCAGCGGGTGTCTGCACCGCCCTTGCCCCCGCCGCCGACCGGCTGGCCGAGCTGACCGGGCTTCCGCTCGACCCGTACTTCGTCGGACCGAAGGTGGTCTGGCTGCGCGAGCACGTGACCCGCGAGGGCGTGGTGACGACCACCGACTCGTGGCTGTTGCACCGACTGACCGGGGCGTTCGTGACCGACGTGAGCACGGCGTCGCGCAGTGCGCTGATGGATCTCGACCGGCGGCAGTGGTCGCCCGAGGCGTGCGGGCTCTTCGGGGTCGACCCGGCTGAGCTTCCAGAGATCGTCGCCTGCACGACCACGGTCGGGACGACGGACGCCTTCGGTCCGACGCTGCCGGTGACCGGCCTGGCGGTCGACCAGCAGGCCGCGTTGTACGGCGAGGGCTGCCTGCAGACCGGCGACTCCAAGTGCACCTACGGCACCGGTGCGTTCCTGCTCGCGAACGCCGGGCCGACGGCGAAGCGCTCGACCCACGGCCTGTCGGCATCGGTCGGCTGGGTCGACGGCGGGTCGGTCGCCTACTGCCTCGATGGCCAGCTCTACACCGTCGGATCGATCGTGGACTGGCTGATCCGGCTCGGCCTGATCGCGGCGCCGGCCGATGTCGACCGGATCGGCGCGAGCGTTCCCGATGCCGGCGGCGTGGTGTGCGTCCCGGCGCTGGCCGGCCTCGGTGCGCCGTACTGGGCGCCCGATGCCCGCGCGTCGTTGGAGGGCCTGACGCTCGGCACGACCAGCGCTCATGTGGTGCGCGCGGCGGTCGACGGGATTGCCGGCCAGGTCGCCCTGTTGGCGCACGCCGCAGCCGCCGACCTGGGCGGATCGATCGGGACGTTGCGGGTCGACGGCGGACTCACCCGGTCGCGACTGCTGATGCAGACCCAGGCCGACCTGCTGCAGGCTCCGGTCGAGGTCTTCACCTCGCCGCATGCGACCGCCCTCGGCGTCGCCCAGCTGGCCCGCAACGGGCTCGCGCCGGGCCGGGCGGCGGCGGTCACCGGCGGCGAACGCTACGAGCCGATGATCAGCGCGGACGAGGCGCAGGCCAGACTCGCCGGCATGGAGGCCGCGATCGCCCGGGTCATCGCGGCCGCGGGCGCGGGCGCCGCGTCGACGTGAGCGCCGGATCCGGGCCGGCCGACCGCTTCGACATCGCGATCATCGGGGCCGGGGTGGTCGGCGCCGCAATCGCCAGGCGGATCGGCCGAAGCGACCTGACCGCCGTCGTGATCGATGCCCGCAACGACGTCGGCGACGGCACCAGCAAGGCCAACACCGCGATCCTGCACACCGGGTTCGACGCCCCGGTCGGCAGCCTCGAGGCGCAACTGGTCCGCACCGGGCACCACCTGCTCGGCGGGTACGCCGAAGCGACCGGCATCGCCGTCGAGCGCACCGGCGCCGTCGTCGTGGCCTGGACTCCGGAGCAGCAGGCAGCGCTTCCCGGTCTGCTCGACAAGGCCCGGGCCAACGACTACCCGGCCGCCGAACTGATCGACGCGGACGAGCTCTACCGCAGGGAGCCGCACCTTGCGCCCGGAGCGCTCGGTGCGCTGCGAGTGCCCGACGAGTCGATTATCTGCCCGTGGAGCACGACGCTCGCCTACGCGACCGAGGCGGTGGCGGCCGGCGTCCGGTTGCGGCTCTCCACGACCGTCACCGGGGTCGAAGCGGACCCGGCCGGCGGGCACTTGATCTCGACGTCGGCCGGACCGGTTCACGCCGGCTGGCTGATCAACGCGGCCGGCCTGCGCAGCGACGAGATCGACCGGATGTTCGGCGGGACGAGCTTCACCGTCACGCCCCGCCGCGGCCAGCTCGTCGTCATGGACAAGCAGGCGCGCCGGCTGGTGTCGTCGATCATCCTGCCGATCCCGACCGGGACGACGAAGGGCGTGCTGATCAGCCCGACCGTCTACGGCAACGTGCTGGTCGGACCGACCGCCGAGGACCTTGCCGACAAGACCGACACCGCGACCACGGCCGAAGGGCTCCGCTCGCTGGTGGCAGCGGGCGCCGCGATCGTGCCGGCGTTGGCCGCCGAGGAGGTCACCAGCACCTACTCCGGACTGCGGGCGGCGACCGAGCACCGGGACTACCAGATCCGCTGCGACGCCGCCCTCCGCTACGTCTGCGTCGGCGGGATCCGCTCGACCGGCCTCAGCGCATCGATGGCCATCGCCGAGCACGTCGCCGGGTTGCTCGGCGCCGCCGGGCTGCCCGTGGCCGAGCGCGCCGACCTGCCCGCACCGCCGCGCCTGCCGAACCTCGGCGAAGCCTTCCCGCGACCGGCCACGACGGCCGAGACCGTCGCCGCAGATCCGGAGTACGGCCGGATCGTCTGCTTCTGCGAACGGGTCAGCCGCGGCGAGCTGCGCGATGCCCTCGCCTCCCCGCTCCCGCCGGTCGACCGGGCCGGTCTGGCCCGCCGGACCCGGGCCTCGAACGGCCGCTGCCAGGGCTTCTACTGCGGTGCGGAGGTGGCCGCGGCACTCGCGGCCGCGCGATCGACGTGGCGGGGCTTGTCGTGAGCGCGACCGGATGCCGACACCAGGTCGTGGTCGTCGGCGGCGGCCCGGCCGGGCTGGCGGCGGCGCGAGCGCTAGCGGTCGGGGGCGTGCGCGACGTACTCGTGGTCGAGCGCGAGCAGGCGGCCGGCGGAGTTCCCCGGCACTGCGACCACACCGGCTTCGGCCTGCGTGACCTGCACCGATCGCTTCGCGGACCCCGGTACGCCGACCGGCTGGTGCGGATGGCGGAGGACGCCGGCGTACGGATCGAGACCGAGACGATGGCGACCGGCTGGGCCTCCGCCGGCGCGCTGACGCTCACCTCGCCCAGCGGGGTGCGCACAGTGGCGGCCGACGCGATCGTCCTCGCGACCGGGGCGCGCGAGCGGCCACGCGGCGCCCGATTGGTGCCCGGCGACCGCGGCGACGGCGTCTTCACGACCGGCCAGCTGCAGCAGTGGTCGCATCTCCACGGGTTGCCGGTCGGCGAGCGGGCCGTCGTGGTCGGGGCTGAGCACGTGTCGTACTCGGCCGTCCTGACGTTGCGCGAAGCGGGCGTCCGCACCGTCGCCATGGTGACCGACCTGCCCCGCCACCAGTCGTGCGCCGGTTTCGCCGCGGTGACCCGGCGCGGCCTGCGGGTCCCGCTGTTGACGGACACCGATGTCGCTGCGATCCGTGGCCACGGACGCGTACACGCGGTCGACCTCGTGAATCACGCCGACGGCCGGACCTCGACGCTCGGCGTCGACACCGTCGTCTTCACCGGCGACTGGATCCCCGACCACGAGCTGGCCCGATCGGCCGGCGCCGCCGTCGACGTCGCGTCGCGCGGCCCGGTCGTCGACCTTGCCGGTCGGTGCAGTGTCGAGGCGTTGTATGCGGCCGGCAACCTGGTGCACCCGGCCGAGACCGCGGACGTCGCGGCAATGCGCGGAGCGGCCGTCGGCGCCGGCCTGGCCCGCCGCCTTCTCGCTGCGTCCGGTGCGCTCGAGCCGAGCGGGGTCGCGATCGTGGTCGAGTCGCCGCTGCGGTGGGCCTCGCCGGGCCGGGTCGGTCCGATCGACTCGCCGTTGGCAGCCGACCTGCCGGGCGGGCTGATCCTGCGCACCGCGGAGTTCCGGCGACGGCCCGCGGTGGTGATCGAACAAGGTCGGCGGCGGCTCGCGCGGTTCACCGTGCGGGCAGCAATCCCGAACCGCTCGTTGCGCGTCCCGCTCGGCTGGGCAGCGTTGGTCCGACCCGACGAGGGCGACGTCCGGGTGCGGCTCGATCCGTAGCGCGCGTTCACCAGCCGGTGATCTGGTCGAACTGCAGCCGCAGCCGGGCGCCCTGAACCGGATTCACCGATGACATCCACGCGATCCGGCCGAGCAGGTGTGCGCGAAAGTCGTTGTGCCCGTTGCGGTTCTGCGACGGGGGTCCGTGCTGCTGACAGTTGTGGAGAAGCGCCCGCAGCTCGTCGCGCTCCGGTCTCAGCACGCCGGGCCGGTCGTTCACCACGATCCCGCAGAGCAGCTGGCGCTGGCCGCGGGTGGCGATCCGGGTCTTGGCATCGTTGACCCGGAAGCCCTCTTCGCGGACGACGGCACGGACGGTGTCGACCAGCCGCCGGGCCCGCCGGGCGGCGTCCAGGCCGTGCAGCGAGAGCGCGAGGTCGTCGGCGTACCGGGTGTAGGTCGCGTCGGCCGCGCGGGCGAGACCAGCCAGCCGGGTGTCCAAGCGGTAAGCCACCAGGTTGGCGAGGGTTGGCGAGGTGGGCGAGCCCTGCGGCAGGTGCGGACGGGCGAGGTGCTCGAGCAGCCGGCGTCGCGCGTCCAGGTCGTCGTCCCGCAACGCCGGCGGGACCAGCCGGCGATCAGCCAGCGGCAGCACCGTGGTCGTGATCCCCGTCAGGCAATGCGCGACCGGCTCGGCGTAGCCGATCGAGCGGAACACGCCGAAGACCCGGCCGGCCGAGATGGTCGCGAAGAACGCGGTCAGGTCCAGGCGGATGACGACGTCGCGACCGCCGTGCGGCGCCGCGAAGGAACGGACCGACCGGCCGGTCACGAACCCGTGTGCGGCATCGTGGGCCGGCACCTGGTCCAGAATCTCGTGCAGCAACCGGCGCTGCAGCGCCTTCAGCCGCGGGCGGGGTTGCTCCAACAACCGCACTCGCCCGCGCCGGTTGTAGCTCCAGGTGCGGTCGTAGTGCCGCATCGCCGCCGGCGCGCCGCGCTCCAGCGACCGCACATCGGCGTACCAGTCGAGGTGCGCGGCGCTGAGGTCCGCCCAGGTCGCGAGGTCCGCCATCGAGTCGATCGGCGGGACGTGCCAACGCATCGGCGCCATCGCCACAGTGGGCATTGCGTAGCGCCGGACCTGTGGCCGTCGACCTCGTCGCCACAGCCGTTCGTACGACGGCAGGGTCAGGACGAAGGAGGCGAGCTCGCGCGGCCGGTCCCGCGGCGGAGCCTGGTAGGCCCGGAGGACCGCACGGGCGGTCGGCCCGAGCCGGCGCGGAGAGACGTCGATCGCCTCCGCGCCACGGCGGGCGAGCTCCGCGGCCGTCGTCCAGGGTCCGTCAAGAAACGCGGCGCTGACGGCGACGGCCGCTGCGGTCCTCGGCCTGGTCACCGGTCGGGCGGCGGCACGCGGCTGACCAGCCCCGCTGTGCGCGTGCGCAGTTGCGTGGAGCGCAAACCGACACGTGCGATGCCCTGCGTGACGCGATTGGTCTGCCCCGGGGTTGCCCCGGAGCGGTCGAGGATCCCCTCGACGTGCTCAGTCGCGCGCCGCCGCACGCGCGGACTGTAGCGGACCGCGTCGCCGGCTCAGACCGCCGCGCTCAGCCAGCGGACCGGGGTGCCGTCGCCGGCGCAGCGATACGGTTCGAGCTCCTCGTCCCACGGCGCCCCGAGCAGCCGCTGCAAGCCGTGCTGAAGGGATGGCGAGTCGCCCGCCTCGGCCAGGACCGAGCGGAGCCGGTCCTCCTGGACCAGCACGTCGCCGTTCGCGCTCATCGCCGACCGGAACACGCCGAGGTCGGGGGTCATCGCGTACCGCTCGCCGTCGCACCCGTCGCTGGGCTCCTCGGTGACCTCGGCCCGGATCAACGGCCAGCCCCGCAACGACGCGGCGATCCGCCCCGCCGTACCGCTGGGACCGCGCCAACCCGACTGGGCCCGAAGGCAGCCCGGCTGGATCGGCTGATCGAGCCAGTCCAGGCGCACGGGTACGCCGAGGACACCCGCGATCGCCCATTCGACGTGCGGGCGCACCGCAGGCGGGCAGGAATGCACGAACAGCACACCTCGAGCGCTCACCGTGACCTCCGTCGTGTCGTGAATCGCCTTCCCCAGCGGCCCCGACTCGACAGGACGAGCGTGTGCGCCCCCCAGTGTGCCCCATCTGTCACACGAGTACCAGCACCGGGGCCAGGTTTCCCGGCGTCTCATGCGCGTTTCAGAAGCGCCCGGATAGGTTCTTGGACGTGCGCTACATCGCCTTGCTCGTCCTTGCGGTCGTCTTCCTGACCGGACTCGTGTGGTGGGTAGTGTTCCTCGGCAACGCAGCGCTCCGCCTGATCCGGCGCCGGTGACCGGCTCCACCCTGGTCCGTTTGCGCCGCGCCATTTTCGTGCTCATCGCAGTCCTGGCCGTCACGGCCGGGTGCGGCGGGTCCGGCTCCAGCCCATCGGCACTGTCCTCGCCGAGCGGCGAGTCCCCGCCCGACCTCGCGAAGTTCCTGCAGCTGCCGGTCGCGACGCCGAGCGCCTGCCCGAGCACCGTGAGCGGCTCGACCGTCGGCCGGGCCTCGCCGTGGGTCGGCCACGTCGACGTCTCGGTCTTCATCTCGACCTCGGCCAGCAAGGCGCAGGTCGCGCAGCTCGCCGCGACCCTGCACTCCGACCCGCTGGTGCACAAGGTCTACTACGAGTCGCAGGACGAGGCATACCAGGAGTTCCAGCGCCTCTACACCTGCTGGACCTCGGTCTCGAGGTCCCAGACTCCGGCGTCGTACCGCATGGTGCTGGTCGGAACCGCGACGTTGATCGAGCGCAACGACCTGGTGCAGCGGCTGGTCAACATCAACGGCGTCGACTCGGTCAGCTGCAACCCGACCGTCCCCTGCACCAACATCCACCGCACCACCCCCTCCAACTGAGTCCTGAAGTGCTGCGAGCTGGCGGTCGAATCACGACCCCGCTAGGACCAGACTTCAGCGGCGGTTTCGACGATCAGGCTGAGCTTGGCTACCTCCTCGTCGTAGCTAAGCGTGTTGCCCTCGACTGTCGAGGAGAACCCGCACTGCGGCGACAAGCACAGCTGCTCAAGCGGTACGACCTTGGCGGCTTCGTCGATTCGTCGCTTCAGGTCGTCCTTGTGCTCCAGGACGCCGCGCTTTGTGGTGACCAGGCCGAGGACTACGTACTTTCCCGAGGGGACGTACCGCAACGGCTCGAACCCGCCTGAGCGAGCATCGTCGTACTCGAGGAAGAAGCCATCGACGTCGAGTTGGCCGAACAGCGCCTCGGCGACGAAGTCGTAGCTCCCCTCGGCCGCCCACGACGACTGGAAGTTGCCGCGACACATGTGGGTAGTGATCCGCATCCCCGGCGGCCGGGCCGCGATCACCCGATTCAGGTTGCGGATGTACAGCTCGTGCTGATGCTCGCGGTCGCCGCCGAGCGAGGCGATCAGCTCTCGCTGTCGCGGGTCGTTGAGATAGGCCAGGCTGGTGTCGTCGAGCTGCAGGTAGGTACAACCGAGCTCGCCCAGTCGGCGGACCTCATCGGCGTACGCCGCGGTGAGATCGTCCCAGAACTCCTCGAGGTCGGGATAGACGGTCTCATCGATCGCGGCCCGACCGCCTCGATAGTGCACCATGCTCGGCGACGGGATCGTCAGCTTCGGCGTCACTCCGGGGCCGACCTGTTCCTTCAGGAAGACGAAATGGTCGGCAAAGATCGTCTCCCCGAGCCGGATCCGGTCGGCGATCCGCAGCGCGGCGGGTGCGAAGTCGATCGTGCCGCCTTCGTTGAAGAACTGCACGTGAAGCTTCTCGTCGGCTTGCGTCACCCCGTCGAGCGCATAGATGAAGTCCATATGCCATGCAGTACGACGGAACTCACCATCCGTCGCGGACTGAAGACCGACGTCGCGCTGCATCGCCACGACATCGCGGATCGCGCTGTCCTCGGCCGCACGCAACTCGTCACCGGAGATCGTGCCGTCGGCCCGCTGGGCTCTGGCCTGCATCAACCGCTGAGGTCGGAGCAGGCTACCGACGTGGTCGGCGCGGAACGGTGGCTCAGTCCGTCGGGTCATCAGGAACGTCCATTCATTGCGGGACATCGCGAAGCGGCGCCGCGACATCGGTGGTTGGTAGCGGTGGACCGGTCGCACTTGCGACTAAACCAGGTGCGCCAGCCGCGATACCGGTCAGGATCTGCGGCACGAGGAGCACCAGCAGCACGATCAACGGCGGCTTCCAACTGTCGGTCGCCGAGTGCAGCGCGCCGACGACGAGCGGCCCGATCCCGGCGATCACGTAGCCAACCGACTGCGCCATCGCCGACAGTTGTGCGGTCGACCCATGCCCGCGAGTTCGAAGCACGAGCAGGATGAGCGCGAGGGCGAACGTCGACCCCTGGCCGATACCGAGCAGCACCACCCACAGGACCGCGGCCGGCGTCGGAGCGAGGAGCAGGCCGGCGAACCCGCTCGCGGTGAAGGCGGTGGCGATGCAGGCCAGGCTGACCTGGCTGCGCATCCGCGACGCCACCGAAGGCAGGAACAGCGCGACCGGGATCTGGAGTGCGGAGCTCAACGACAGCAAACCGCCCGCGGACGCGGCGGAGTAGCCGTGGTCCTGGTAGAACGACGGCAGCCAGCTGAGTACGGCGTAGAAGCCCAGCGACTGGAGGCCGAAGAAGGCGGTGACCGTCCAGGCCAACCGGTCGCGGTACAGCCGCACCGGTACGTCGTCCACGTCGATGACCGCGTCGGTCCGGTCGGGGCGGCGCCCGTACGGCAGCCACAGCAGCAACGCGATCGCGGCGGCTATCGCCCAGATCCCCAGGCCACCTCGCCAGTCGTGGCCGATGGCATCGCCGATCGGCACCGTGAGTCCGGCCGCGATCGCCGCCGAGCCGACCACCGCGGTCGTGTAGAGGCCCATCATCAGTCCGGTCGCGGCCGGGAAGTCCCGCTTGATGATCACCGGGATCAAGACGTTGCATGCCGCGATCCCGCCGGCTGCGAGGGCCGTGCCGACGAACAGCGTCGCGGTGTCGGGACCGATCCGCAGCACCAGGCCGGCGAGCAGGACCCCGACCAGCACGAGGATGGCCCGGTGCAGGCCGAATCGCCTGGCCAGCCTCGGTGCGACCGCGGCCAGCAGCCCGAACAGGAAGACCGGTGCCGAGGTCAGCACCGATGCGCCGGTCGAGGACAGGCCGAGGCCGGCCTTGACCTCGTTCAGCACCGGCCCGACGCTCGCCACGGCGAATCGGAGGTTCAACGCGACGACCAGCACGGCGACCGCAAGGCCCACCGAGGGCGACGTCACGGCGGCCGTCGACCCTCGCGGCGCGGCGGCACCAGGCCGGCCGATCACCAAAACGGGAGGCCGACATAGTTTTCCGCGATGCTGCGTTGCGCAGCTTCAGAGGACACGACGTACCGCAGCCGGGCAAGCTGCCGCCGGTCCTCGAACGGATCCGGGTTGGCGTGCATCATCGAGGTCATCTCGTTCGAGAAGTCCTGCGCGCGCCAGACCCGGCGCAGCGCGACGGTGGAGTAGTCGTCGATGCCAGAGGTCGTACCGTGACGCAGCAGGTCGACGATCCGCGGGGCGAGAACGGCCACATCGGCGATCGCGAGGTTAAGGCCCTTGGCACCGGTCGCCGGCACGATGTGTCCGGCGTCACCGGCAAGCAGCAGCCGGCCGTGCCGCATCGGCTCGGCGACCACGCTTCGCATCGGCGTGACGGACTTCTCGATGATCGGGCCCTCGTGCAACGTCCACCCGTCGACCGCAAAGCGAGTCTGGAGCTCATCCCAGATCTGCGCGTCGGACCAGTCGTCGACGTTCTCCTCGGGTGAGCACTGGAGGTAGAGCCGGCTGATGCTCGGCGAGCGCAAGCTGTGCAAGGCGAACCCACGTTCGTGCCGCGAGTAGATCAGCTCGACGCACGACGGCGCGACCTCGGCAAGGATGCCCAACCAGGCAAACGGATAGTCGCGTTCGTAGACCGTCGACTCAGCCGCGACGAACGGCCGCGACACCCCATGGAACCCGTCGGCCCCGACCAACAGGTCGCATTCGAGCTCTTCGAGTGTGCCGTCCGCGCACCGAAAGCGGCAGTACGGTCGGTCGAGATCGCTGTCTGCGATGTCAATGCACTCGGACTCGAACAACAGCGGCAGCCCGGACGCGACCCGCGCGCCAACGAGGTCCTTGACGACCTCCTGCTGGCCGTAGATGACGATGGTGCGACCGGTCAGGTCCGACAGCGCGATCCGATGCCGCTCGCCGTCGACCTGGAACACCACCCCCTCGTGCACAAGGCCCTCGCTTCGAATCCGGTCGCCAACGCCGGCATCATCCAGCAGGTCAACCGTGGCCTGTTCCAGAACCCCGGCCCGCACTCGCTGCTCGACGTATGCCCGGCTCCGCGACTCGAGCACGACGGTGTCGATACCTTCGCGCTCTAGCAGCCGAGCGAGAGTCAGGCCCGCCGGACCGGCACCGATGATGCCGACCTGTGTGCGCATACGACGAACCTAGACGGAGCACTAGAGCCCGGCTAGAACGGATACGGCGGAACCTCGCTCCGCATCGTGACCCACTGAGATTCGGTGAAGGCGTCGATGTTCGCCTCCGCCCCACCGAATCGCGACCCGGTCCCGGACGCCCCAACTCCGCCGAACGGGATCTGCGCCTCATCGCTGACGGTCTGGTCGTTGATGTGAACGATCCCGCTCGGGATCCGAGCGGCCAGCTCGAGGGCTTTGAACGGGTCGCGGGTAATGATCCCGAGTGACAGTCCGTAGTCGGTCGCCGCTGCGAGCTGCGCCGCCTCTTCAAGCGAAGCGAACCGGATGATCGGCGCGACCGGCCCGAAGACCTCCTGTGCGTACGCCGGCGTGTTCGGCTCGACATCGACCAGGACGGTCGGCCGGTAGAACAGGTCCTCGTACGTGCCACCGGCCACGAGCCGCGCGCCGGACTCGACACTGGCCGTGACCAATCCGTGGATCTTGTCGCGCTGTGCCGCGTCGATGACCGGGCCGAGCGCCACCTGGTCGCGGGCTGGGTCGCCGACCGGGAGGTGGCCGGCCTTCTCGGACATCGCCTCGATGTAAGCATCGGCGACCTTGTCGTGGACGAGGTGCCGGCCCGTCGTCATGCAGATCTGGCCCTGGTGCAGGAACGAGCCGAACGCCCCGGCCGACGCTGCGAGCGCGACGTCCGCATCGTCGAGGATGATCAAGGCAGAGTTGCCCCCGAGTTCCAGGTGCGCGCGCTTGAGGTGGCGGCCGGCCAGCTCGCCGACCTTGCGGCCGGCGGCGGTCGACCCGGTGAATGAGATGACCGGGATCCTCGGGTCGGCCACGATCGCCTCGCCCGCGTCCGCACCGCCCGGCACCATGTGCAGGACACCAGCTGGCAAGCCGGCTTCCTCGAAGATCCGCGCGATGACGACGCCACCGCACACCGCCGTCCGTGGGTCCGGTTTGAAGACGACCGCGTTGCCGAGTGCAAGCGCGGGAGCAACCGAGCGGATGCCAAGAATCAACGGCACATTGAACGGCGCAATCACGCCGACCACACCGGCCGGTACCCGCCGGGCCACGCTCAGCCGCGGCTGCTCGCTCGGCAGGATCTTGCCCAACGGGTGCGAGGGAAGGGCGGACGCTTCGAAACACTCCTGGGCCGCGACGTGGGTCTCGAGCTCGGCCTTGGGCGGGATCGAACCCGCCTCTCGGATGATCCACCAGTGGATCTCGTCCCGGTTGCGCTCGATCAGTTCGCCGGCCCGCCGGAGGATCGCAGCCCGCTCCTGGAACGGCGTCGCGGCCCACTCCGGAGCTGCCTTGGCCGCAAGCGCAGCAGCCTGCTCGATGTCCGCAGCGCCAGCCACGCCGATGCTGCCGAGCGACTCGCCGGTCGCCGGCTCAATCACCGAACGGGCGCCACCGAGCGATTCACGCCAGCCACCTGAGAAGACCTGCCCCGTCCAGGTGGCCGAGTCCAGCAGCGTCATGACGCCCTCCAACGATGGGTAGACTCCAGGCGTTCGCTGGGCGAACTAGTGTTCTATTCCTGAACCTAACCGCGGTGCCCGACCGCGTCAACGGATGGATCTGCGATCGTGGCCTGAGATTGACGCGGCGAGTAGGTTCACGATAGGTACGCAAGTGCGGTAGCCGAACATTGCCGACATGGCACGGATTCGATCCTGAGGTCGGACGGGAGAGGTGGATGGCTCGGCTGGTGTCCCTTCGGGCCGCAATAGCGGAGTTGGTCCACGATGGTGCGACGGTAGCAATGGAAGGGTTCACCCATCTGATCCCTTTCGCGGCCGGCCACGAGTTGATCCGGCAGGGTCGCCGAGACCTGGTGCTCGTGCGGATGACGCCCGACGTGATCTATGACCAGATCATCGGGATGGGGTGCGCTCGCAAGGTCATCTTCTCCTGGGGCGGCAACCCGGGTGTGGGGTCTTTGCACCGCTTCCGCGATGCCGTGACCTCTGGCTGGCCCGTCCCGCTAGAGGTCGAGGAGCACTCCCACGCCGGGATGGCCAACCGATACGTCGCGGGCGCATCAGGGTTGCCCTTCGCGGTACTCCGCGGGTATCGCGGCACCGACCTCATGAACCAGACCGAGAACATCGCACTGATCACCTGCCCGTTCACCGGTGAGGTCTTGACCGCAGTGCCCGCACTCAACCCGGACGTGACCGTGATTCACGCCCAACGTGCCGATCGCTCCGGCAACGTGCAGATGTGGGGAATCACCGGAGTGCAGAAAGAAGCGCTGCTCGCCGCGAAGACCTCGTTGGTCACGGTCGAGGAGATCGTGGAGGAACTGGAGCCGATGCCGGGCCAGGTGATCATCCCGGGCTGGGCGATCACTTGTGTGGCCGTTGCCCCGAACGGCGCCCACCCCTCCTACGCGCACGGCTACTACGACCGGGACAACGACTTCTACGTCCGGTGGGACGCGATCAGCCGGGACCGCGACACCTTCACCGAGTGGGTGACCCGTCACATCATCGACACGGATCCGGGCACCGCCTCCGGGACGGTCGCGTCGTGACAAGCCTGGGGTGGTCCGCCGACGAGATGATGGCCATCGCCGCCGCCCGCCAACTTCATCCAGGTACGTCGTGCTTCGTCGGGATCGGGCTGCCGTCCACTGCGGCCAACCTTGCGCGGGCGACCCATGCTCCTGACCTCGTGCTGATCTATGAATCCGGCTGTCTAGGTGCCCAGCCGAGCCGGCTACCCCTGTCCATCGGCGACGGCATTCTCGCCGACACCGCGACTGCAGTGATCACCGTTCCGGAGGTGTTCAACTACTGGCTGCAACCGGGCCGGATCGACATCGGGTTCCTCGCCGCAGCGCAGCTCGATCGCTATGCCAACATCAACACGACAGTCATCGGCGACTACGCGGCGCCCACGGTCCGGCTCCCCGGCGCGGGCGGAGCGCCCGAGATCGCCGCCTCCTGTCAGGAAGGAGTGATCGTCGTCCGCCAGAACCGTCGCACCTTCGTCGAACACGTCGACTTCATCACCTCGGTCGGTTTTGGTTCGGGTCCAGGCGACCGAGAGGCCCTTGGCCTACACGGCCGCGGACCGCAGACCGTGATCACTGACATCGGCATCCTCCAACCAGACCCCGCCACAAGCCAGCTCACGCTTACCGCGTTGCACCCCGGCGCTACGGTCGCCCAGGCCCGCGAGAACACCGGCTGGAACCTCTTGATCGCCCCCAATCTCCACACCACCGACCCTCCCGGCAGCGAGGAGCTCCGCGTGCTGCGCGACCTCACCAACCGTCAGCGAGGCGGCGATGGGTGACGCCGGCAGGGCCCGAAGCACGGATTTCGTGCAGTCACTCGAACGTGGCCTTGCAGTAATCCGAGCCTTCGACGCAGAGCATCCTGACCTCAGCCTGAGCGACGTAGCTCGCGCGACCGGGCTGCCGCGAGCGGCTGCCCGCCGGTTCCTGCTGACCCTGGTCGACCTTGGATACGTCCGCACCAACGGAAAGCTGTTTTCTCTACGTCCACGGATCCTCGAGTTGGGTTACGCCTACCTGTCCGCCATCGCGCTGCCCGACGTCGCCCAGCCTCACATGGAGTCCCTCGCCGCGACAGTGCACGAGTCCTGCTCGCTTTCCGTGCTCGACGGCGGCGACATCACCTACGTCGCCAGGGTCCCGACTCGACGCATCATGACGGTCGCAATCAATGTGGGGACCCGTTTCCCCGCCTACGCCACTTCGATGGGACGGGTCCTTCTCGCCGGGCTTAGTCCGGCCGAGCTGGACGATTACCTGGCCGGCACCGAACTGCGTCAGATCACCCCGAAGACGATCAGCGAACCCGCCGAGCTCCGCGCCGCAGTGCAGCGGGTCGCCAGCGCCGGCTTCGCCCTGGTCGACCAGGAACTGGAGGTCGGGTTGAGATCGATCGCGGTTCCAGTCCACGACGTCGACGGCAAGGTGGTGGCGGCTCTCAACGTCTCGATGCATGTCGGTCGAGGCAGCGCAGACGCCGCCCGTCGCGAGCTGCTCCCCCACCTCCGCGAGACCGCAGCCGCGATCGAAGCGGACCTGTCCGCCGGCCAGTCAAGCAAGACGAACCGAACCCAGCACGCCTAGCGTTCAAACGGAAGGATCCGGTGACCGAGACATGGCCGCGCTGCACCTGCCGTCATACCGAAGGGAGCCCGAGGTACATCCACCGCTTGCCAGCGCGGACTACCGATCGACAAGGTTGCGGGCTCCAAGCTTGCCGCTGGTGATGCTTCCCCAGGCTTTGACTGAGGTCACCGGCCCGATGTTCGGCGGCGAGCGCCTGCAACCGAACGACGACGACCTCACCCGGCAGCATGCCGGGGAGCCGATCGGGCAACGGCTCATCGTGCACGGCCGCGTCCTCGACGGTGACGGCCGGCCAGTCCCGAACACGCTGGTCGAGATCTGGCAGGCGAACGCAGGCGGCCGCTACCGCCATGCCGTCGACAACTGGCCGAGTCCGCTCGACCCGAACTTCACGGGCCACGGACGGGTCGTAACCGATGCGAACGGCCGCTACCGCTTTACGACGATCAAGCCCGGGATCTATCCGTGGGGAAACCATCCGAACGCCTGGCGCCCTGCACACATCCACTTCTCCCTGTTCGGACGTGCCTTCACGCAACGCCTCGTGACACAGATGTACTTCCCCGACGATCCGATGCTGGCCCGAGACCCGATCATCAACTCGATTCCGGACAAGGCCGGTCGCCTGCGGCTGATCTCTTCGTACGACCATGCCGCCACGGTGGAGTCGTGGGCGCTCGGCTATGCCTTCGACATCGTGCTACGCGGGCGCGAGGCGACCCCCTTCGAGAGCGGATCAGATGACTGAGCGCCTCCCCCTGACGCCATCGCAGACAGTAGGCCCGTTCCTGACCATCGGGATGAGCTGGGCGGACGGCTCGGACGTCGTGCCGCCGGGCACGCCGGGCGCGATCGAGATCGGCGGGCACCTGTACGACGGCGAGGGCGTCCCAGTACCGGACGGTCTGATCGAGACCTGGCAGGCGGACGCGGACGGTCGTTTTAGCCACCCTGACGACCCGCGCGGCAGCATGCTGCCGACACCTAGCAGCTTTCGCGGCTTCGGTCGCAGCGCGACCGATCGCGAGGGACGCTGGCACGTCACCACGATCAAGCCCGGCGCACTGCCCGATCTCAATGGCCGGGCCCAGGCTCCTCACCTGGATGTATCCGTGTTCGGCCGAGGCCTGCTCGACCGGGTGGTGACCAGGATCTACTTCCCCGACGAGACCGCCGCCAACAGCGCGGATCCGGTGCTGTCGAGCGTCGATCCCACGCGACGCGGCACCCTGATCGCCCGGCCCGCTGGTGACATGCTGCAGTTCGACATCCACCTTCAGGGAAGGGATGAAACTGTCTTCTTCGACCTCTAGCCACGGGCTGACCGGACCGTTGTTCGGCGCCGGCACGGTCGACGCACTGCTGGACGACGCGGCGTTCGTCTCGTCGATGCTGCGGGCGGAAGGCGCGCTCGCCCTGGCCGGAGCCGACGTCGGAGTCGTGCCGCGGGAAGCAGCCGCGGAGATCGCCGCAACCTGCGACGGGCTGATGGTGGACATCGACGCGCTCGGCCGGGCCAGCCTGACCGGCGGCAACCCGGCGATTCCCCTGGTGGGCCTGATCAGCGATGCGGTCAGTGCGGACGCGCAACCATGGGTGCACCTCGGCGCAACCAGTCAGGACATCGTCGACACCGCGCTGATGCTGATGTCGCATTCGGCCGGCGCCGAAATCCTCGGCTTGATGGGCCTGGCGGGCGACGCCTGCGTTGAGCTTTGCTCGCGCTATCGCGAGACGCTGATGGTCGGCCGAACACTCGGCCAGGCCGCCGCGCCGACGACCTTCGGCCGCAAGTGCGCGGGCTGGCTGAGCGGGCTGACCAGCGCGCAGGTTCGGCTGGACACAGTGTGCCGCGATCGGCTGGCTGTCCAGCTCGGCGGCCCGGTCGGCACATTGGCCGCCTTCGGCGACGACGGCGATGCCGTGGTAGCGGCGTACGCCGAGCGGCTCGGCCTGGCCGCGCCCGTGCTTCCCTGGCACACCGACCGACAACGAGTCGTCGAGCTGGCCGGCGCGCTAGGCGGGGTCGCATCGGCGGCCGCGAAGATCGCCATCGACGTGCTGCTGCTGGCCCAGAGCGAGGTTGCTGAGATTTCGCTCGCGACCTCGGGCGGCTCGTCGTCGCTACCGAACAAGCAGAACCCAGTCCAAGCGGTACTCGTCATGGCCGGCGCCGCTCGAGTGCCGGGGCTGGTCGGAACGCTCCTCGCCACCGCGCCCGAGCACGAGCGCGCGACCGGAGCGTGGCACAGCGAGTGGCAACCATGGCGGGAGCTACTCAGCGTGGTCGGCGGGCTCGTCGCGCACACCTCGGAGATGCTCGACGGGTTGCGCCCCGACCCGGCGCGGATGCGGGCGAACCTGGACGCGACCAACGGCCTCGTGATGGCCGAGAGCATTGCCAGCCGGTTGAGCCCCGCTATCGGCCGGGCCGCCGCGCATGGGGTCGTGGCGCGTTGTGCCAAGGAGGCAGTCGCAAGCGGCCGCGGCTTCGCCGACGTACTGCTCGCCGACGCCACGGTCGGCTCCGCCCTCGACGGCGACACCGTCCGGGCTGCGCTCGACCCCGCGGCCTGGCTCGGGAGCGCCTCCGCCATGGTCGATCGCGCGCTCGCCGAGCACCGCCAGGCGCACCCGTCGGCGCCGGCCGGGTGAGCGCCCGACTCGGGTACGACGTCACCGGCGATCCCGACGCGCCGGTCGTGGTCCTCGGCAGCTCCCTCGGCACCACTCGTGCCATGTGGGACCCGCAACTGACCGCGCTGGCTCAGCAGTTCCGGGTCATTCGCTTCGACCACCGCGGCCACGGTGAATCAGAGCTGACACCCGCGCCGTACCGGATCGGCGAGCTCGGGCGCGACGTGCTCGACCTGCTCGATTCGCTAGGTGTCGAGCACTTCGCCTACGCCGGGCTCTCGCTCGGTGGGATGGTCGGGATGTGGATCGGCTCCGAGGCGCCGGACCGGGTCCGGCAGCTGTGCCTGCTGTGCACCTCGGCCGCACTTGAGGCGCCCGATGCCTGGCACGAACGTGCGGCCACGGTGCGGGCGGGCGGCCTTGCGGCGATCACGGACCTGGTGACGGGGCGCTGGTTCACCCCCGGGTTCGCCGTGGAGCGCCCGGACGTTGTCACGGCCTACCGCAGGATGCTCGGCGCGACGCCGGTCGAGGGGTACGCCGGCTGCTGCGAGGCGATCGCGGTGATGGACCTCCGTGACCGGCTGGCCGCCATCACCGCCCCGACCCTCGCGATCGCCGCGGCCGATGACGCCGCCATCCCCCCTGCTCACCTGGAGTCGATTGTCGCCTCGGTCGCCGGCGCCCGACTGTGCCTCGTCGAGCCGGCTGCCCACCTGGCGAACGTCGAACGACCCGAGCGGATCACCACCTTGCTCCTCGAGCACTTCGAAGGGGACTGACCATGGACGACGACGAGCGGCGCCAATCCGGTCTGCAGACCCGGCGCGAGGTGCTGGGTGACGAGCATGTCGACCGAGCCGTCGCGGCAACGACTGAGCTCACCGCGGACTTCCAGGACTTCATCACCCGGATCGCGTGGGGCGACGTCTGGCAGCGCCCGGGTTTGGATCGGCGAACCCGCAGCTGTCTGACCATCGCGCTGCTGGCGACGCTTGGCCATCAGGAGGAGCTCGCGCTGCACATCAAGGCCGCGTTGCGGGTTGGCGTCACCGCGGCAGAAATCACGGAAGTCTTGCTGCATACCGCGGTCTACGCCGGTGTTCCTGCGGCGAACACCGCGTTTCGCGTCGCACAGAGCGCGCTGGCGGACTGAGCAAGGAGCACGCGAGCGGAGTCAGCCCGGCGCGGGCTGGAAGGACTGTGCGCACCGGGCCCGGTGACACCGAAATTCGTTCGTGACCCCGCGATCCTTGACAGGCCTCGCAGCACCGTCGAAAGTGTGACCCAGCACGCGGACACTCGTTCGCATTGCGAACTCGGTCGTTTGGCCGTTGGCCAAAACACCGAGGGCGCCGGGCAGGGAATGGGAGTCAAGCCATGGCAGATGGCGGCAGCAAGGACATCTCTGAGCGCACTCCAAGTCCGATCGACGGTCCACTCAACACACCGCTCAGTCGCCGTACCTTGCTGCGCGGTATCGGTGCCGGTGCGACCCTCCTGGGCGGTGGGTCCTTCCTCGACGCATGCTCCTCGAGCCTCAAAGGCAATAACTCCTCGTCCTCCAACGGAAAGACGATCACGATCGGTTTCGTCACCCCGCTGACCGGCCCGCTCGCCGGTTTTGCCACCAGCGACCAGTTCGTCGTCGACACGATCCGCAAGACCACGCAGTACACGAAAGGGCTTCAAGATCGGCTCCACGACCTACCCGGTCAAGATCGTGGTCGCGGACAGCCAGTCCGACCCGAACCGGGCGTCGCAGGTAGCCAGGCAGCTGATCACCCAGAACCACGCGGACATGGTGCTGGTCACGTCGACACCCGAGGTGACCAACCCGGTGGCGTCCGTCTGCGAGGCACAGCACGTGCCCTGTGTGTCGACGGTCGTGCCGTGGGAGTCGTGGTACTTCGGCCGTGGAGCCAAGCCCGGTACGACGTTCACCTACACCACGATGTTCTTCTTCGGCATTCCGGAGTTCGGGACGACTTTCATCCCGATGTGGAACCGGATCAGCAACGACAAGACGGTCGCGCTGATGTATCCCAATGACCCCGATGGCAACGCCTTCCGATCCGGGTTCCCGCCGTTGATGCACAAGGCGCACTACAAGACCGTTGACGGCGGGGCCTACACCGACGGGCAGACCGACTACACATCGATGATCGCCAAGTTCAAGAGCAAGAAGTGCGACATCTACAGCAACGCTCCCCTTCCACCGGACTTCAACGTGTTCTGGAAGCAAGCGGCGCAGCAGGGCTACAAGCCGAAGCTGGCGACGGTCGCAAAGGTGCTGCTCTTCCCTGCGGACTGCACGGCGCTCGGCGACCTCGTCATCAATGTCGCAACCGACGCCTGGTGGACCCCGGATCACCCGTACAAGAGCTCGCTCGACGGGATGACCTCGAAGGAACTAGGTGATGCCTTCACCAGCGCGAACAACAAGCAATGGGTCCAGGCCCTGGGCAGCACGTACTCGCTGTTCGAGGTCGCGTACAACGCGTTCACGTCGGTCAGCGACCCGCACAACGTCACCCAGGTCGCGGCCAAGCTCCGTTCGATGAACTACACGGGAATGTGCGGCCCGCTCAACTTCGCGGCCGGACCGGTTCCCGGTGTCGCGATCCTCCACCCAGTCGGCGCACAGTGGAAGAAGGGCACCGGCGCCTTCCCGTACGAGATGCAGGTCGTCGACAACTCAGGCAACAACGCAGTCCCGCTGACCGGAGAACTGCTGCCGACCAACGCCTGATACAACACAAGACCTGATGAGTGCACCTGCCCTGCTCACGCTCGACGCCGTCAGCAAACGGTTCGGTCAGGTGCTGGTCGCGGACGGCCTGTCGTTCGAGGTGTCCGACGGGGCGACGCTCGGCGTGGTCGGGCCGAACGGCGCCGGCAAGACCAGCCTGTTCGGGATGGTCTCCGGCGACCTCCCGGTCGACTCCGGCGACATCAGGTTCGACGGGCGTTCGATCCTCGGCATGGACACCGCGAGGCGCTGCCGGCTTGGCATCGGCCGCACCTTCCAGGTACCGCACCCGTTCGTCGGGATGACCGTCTTCGAAAACACCCTGGTGTCGGCCCAGCAGGGCGCTGGCCTGCGCCGGGCGGCCGCGACCGAACGCGCCCTCGACGTGATCGACCAGGTCGGGCTGAGCGCACACGCCAACACCGCGGCCGGGCGTCTGGGTCTGCTCTCCCGCAAGCGGCTGGAGATGGCCCGAGCGCTCGCCACCGGCCCGCGCCTGCTCTTGCTGGACGAGGTTGCCGGCGGGCTGACCGACCCCGAGGTCGCAGAGCTGGTCGAGATCGTCCGCGGGGTCAACAGCACCGGGGTCGCGGTCGTCTGGATCGAACACGTGGTCCGTGCCCTGCTGTCGAGCGTCGACCGGCTGATCTGCCTCGCCGTTGGTCAGCTGATCGCAGACGGCGAGCCACGCGAGGTCCTTGGGCGCCAGCGGGTCAAAGAGCTCTTCCTCGGGACGGACTCGACGGTCGCCGACGTAAGTCCGTCAGCCGGGCCCGCACCTCCCGCTGCGCCTTTGCCGGGTCCGGCCGAGCCAGCAAAGGATGCGCCGTGACCGAGTCGCTGTTGGTCGCGCACGGGCTGACCGTTCGGCATGGCCAGCTGGTTGCGCTGCACGAAGTGAGCCTCGACGTGCGTCCGGGTGAGTTGTTCGCCGTCGTCGGTGCCAACGGCGCCGGCAAGTCGACCCTGCTGCGCACGCTGGCGGGATTGCATCGACCGGTCAACGGCACGATCACTCTCGCCGGCGAGGACATCACGAACTTGCCGACCGACAAGCGGGTCCGACGCGGCGTCGCACTGGTGCCCGAGGGACGGCGACTGTTCCGCTCGATGACGGTCGAGGAAAACCTGCAGGTGGGCGCCGCCAACCGCCGCGCCGGCAGCTGGACCATTGACCGGGTCTATGACCTCTTCCCCTGGATGCCGGACCGGCGGGGCGAGCGGACGGACCATCTATCGGGCGGCGAGCAGCAAGTCGTAGCGATCGGCCGTGCGTTAGTGGCCAACCCTCGAGTGTTGTTGCTGGACGAGATCTCGCTCGGCCTCGCGCCGGTCATCGTGCAGCAGATCTACCAGACCCTCCCGGCGCTGCTCGATGACGAGATGGCCGTACTGATCGTCGAGCAGGACGTCGCTCAGGCACTGCGGGTGGCATCACGGTTCCAGTGCCTGCTCGAGGGGCGTGCGACGCTGGCCGGCCGGCCGAGCGACCACAGCGCCGAGCAGGTCGAAGCCGCTTACTTCGGGTTCGGCGAGGTGGCGTCGTGATCTGGCTCAACGCGATCGCGCAAGGCGTCCTGCTCGGCGGTTTGTTCGCGCTCTTCGCGTGCGGGCTTTCGCTGCTGTTCGGCGTGGTCGGCGTCATCAACCTGGCGCACGGTGACCTCGCGGTGCTCGGCGCGTACGTTGCGATTGCGCTGCTCCCATCGATCCACACGAACGACCTGTACGCGCTGCTGTTCGTTCCGCCGATGTTCGCGGCGTTTGGCTACTTCGCACAGCGCACCTTGTTGCAACGAAGCCTTGACAATGGCCCGCTCACAACGCTGCTGGTGACGTTCGGCCTGTCGGTCGTCCTGCAGAATGCGCTGCTCGAAGGGTTCTCGGCGGACAGCCACTCGCTGAACATCGGGTCGCTCGCAACCCGGTCGATCACCCTCAATACGACAATCTCGATCAGTGACCTGCGGCTCGGAATCCTGGTCGTTGCGGTCGCGGTCCTGGTGATCGTGCAGCTGTTCCTGAGCCGTACGTCGACCGGCCGGCAGATCCGTGCGGTCGCCGACGACAAAGAGGCCGCGTCGATCTCCGGGGTCAACACGAGACACATCACCGGCATCGCGGCCGCGATCGCATTCGCCACCGTGGCGCTCGCCGGTTTGGCGTTCGGCATGTACTCGCAGTTCGCACCGACCAGCGGCACGGACCTGCTGCTGTTCGCGTTCGAGGCGGTGATCATCGGCGGACTCGGATCGCTGTGGGGCACCCTCGCCGGTGGCGTCGTCCTCGGGCTGGCGCAAACGATCGGCGCCCAGATCGACCCGACCCTTGGTGTCCTCTCCGGGCACGTGGTCTTCCTCGCCGTGCTTGCTGTGCGCCCGAGTGGCTTGCTCCCGGCCCGGGCGGCCGCATGACTCAGGCGCCGGCTGCTACCAGGACCAGCCAGCGGTCCCGGATCAGGCGCTCGACCCGGACTTCGCGTTGGGCGGTGCTGCCGGCACTCGCCGTCGTGGTCGTGCTCGGCCTGCTGCCGTTCCTCCTCGGCCAGGGCTCGACCAGCACGCTGGTGAACTTCTTCATCCTGCTGACCCTCGGCGTGACCTGGAACCTCCTTGCCGGCTACGCGGGTCTCGTGTCGGTCGGACAACAGGCCTACATCGGAATCGGCGCGTATTCCGTGCTGTGGCTGGCCCAGCATGGAATCGAACCCTTTCTCGCGCTGCCGGTTGCGGCACTGTTGTGCGCGGTCGCAGCGGCACCGATCTCCTTGCTCGTCTTCCGCCTGCGTGGTGGCTACTTCGCGATCGGGACCTGGGCGGTGGCCGAAGTCCTCGCGCTGCTGACGATCAGGTCCGCGTCGCTGGGTGGCGGTAGCGGCACCAACGTCCCGGGCCTCGACGGCTTCGACCCGGTCGTGCTCGGTGCCTACACCTACTGGGCGTCGCTCACCGTTGTCGTGCTGACTTTGGTCGGCTGCTATCTGATCCTTCGCAGCCGGGTCGGACTGGCGCTGACCGCAGTACGCGACGACGAAACCGCGGCTCGCAGCGTCGGCGTCCATGTCTCGCTTGCCAAGCGGATCGTCTACCTCGCCGCGGCGATCGGCGCCGGTGGCGCCGGCGGCCTGCTCGCAATCAGCCAGCTCAATGTCGAACCGAACAATGTGTACGGCGTGCAGTGGTCGGCGTACATGATCTTCGTCGTCCTGATCGGCGGGATCGGCACTCTGGAAGGGCCGATCATCGGCACGATCGTTTTCTTCACCTTGCAGCAGACGCTCGCGTCTCACGGTGGTTGGTACCTGATCATCGTCGGCAGCGTCGCCGTCTTGATGGCAGTGTGGGTGCAGCGCGGCTTGTGGGGTATCGCGGAGCGATTCGGGATCAGGCTCTTCCCGGTCGGCTACCAAGTGACTGATGCGCCCGCCGAGCAGTAGATCGCTACGGTCAGAGTGTGCAGGGCGAGGATGATGTAGGGCGGCCCGCGTTCGTGCTGCATGACCATCGCAAGCCGCGGCCGCACTTCGACCTTCGGCTCGAGGAGGACGGCGTCCTCCGTTCGTGGGCGCTGCCGCGTGGCCTGCCGACCAGCCCAGCCGGAAACCGCCTCGCCGTCGCCGTCCCGGACCATGAGCTCGAGCACCTCACTTACACCGACCAGGAGAAGTCGATCGCGGACACCGGCTGGTGGGAGGAGCACGACCGCGACGAGCGCCGGATCGTCTTCACGCTGCACGGTTCGGCCGGCGCGCACCGGTACGCCTTGATCCGCACCGGCCGCGACTGGTTGCTTCACCTGACGAAGGAACAACCCAGCTGACCGATTGCCGGTGGCGCCTAGTGGTGGGTCGCGGCCTCGTGCTCGCTATGGCCGGCCGGCTCGAGCTGGAAGGTCGAGTGCTCGACGTCGAAATGGCCGGCGAGGCAGGCCTGGAGCTCGTCGAGCAGGACCGGCGCCCGGCCGGTCGAGAAGCAGTCCTCGGCGATCACCACATGCACCGACAGCGCCGGCAGCCCTGAGGTGACCGTCCACACGTGCAGGTCGTGCAGGTCGACGACGTACGGCGACTCCATCAGGTGCTCGCGGACCAGCGCGAGGTCGACCTCGGTGGGCGCCGCCTCCAGCAGGACCCGGCCGGACGCGGCGATCAGGCCGCGGGCCGCGTGGAGCAGCAGCACGACGACCACCAGTGACGCGATCGGGTCGGCGCGCTGCCATCCCGTCGTCACGATGACGACGCCGGCGACGATCGTCGCGGCAAACGCATAGGCATCGGTCATCACGTGGGCGATCGCTCCGGCGACGTTCAGCGACCGGCGCTCAGCGCGGGCGAGCACCGACGCCACGACCAGGTTGACCGCCAGGCCGATCGAGGCGACCACGATCACCGTCGTCCCGCCGACCGTTGCCGGGTGGATCAACCGCCGGATCGCCTCGACCGTCACGATCGCGGCCACTACGACCAGGGTGATCCCGTTGATGGCCGCCGACAGGATCTCGGCCCGCGCCAGTCCGAAGGTCCAGTGCCCGACCGCCGGTCGCCGCGCCAGCCGGGCCGCCACGACCGCCGCGGCGAGTGCGATGACGTCGGTGGCCATGTGCCCGGCGTCGGACAGCAGCGCGAGCGAGTGGGCGAGCACCGCCGCGACCAGCTCACCGATGAGGAAGGCGGCCAGCAAACTGAGCGCAGCGAGCAGCAACCGCTCGTCGCGCTTCATGCGTCGATACTGACACGCCCGCGGCGCGCGGACGGTCAGCGGTCGAGCGCGCGGCGGTATCCGACCAGCTCGGGAAACGGCGGGAACGGCGAGCGCAGCTGCCGTCCGTCCGGCGCCCACCCGTGCCGCTCGTAGAACCGGCGGGCCCGGGCGTTGTCGGCCATCACCTCGAGCTCGGCCTCGTCGTACCCGGCGTGGGCGATCAGCTCGAGCGCGCGAGCGTGCAGCACGTCGCCGACGCCTGCACCCCAGGACTCCGGTACGACGAACAGCGCCTCGAGCCGCGGCGGGCGGGCACTGACCGTGCCGACGATCTGGCCCGCCTCGGCGGCCAGCACGACCGTCGCCTCGCTGCCGAGCCGCTCGACCCACTCGGCCCGGACGACATCGTCCGGGAAGGGGTACTGCTCCTGCGGAAAGATGTGCGCGTAGCCGGTGATCGCCGAGCGCCGCTGAACCGCGAGGCAGGCCTCGACATCGGCGCTGGTCGCCAGCCGCAGCTCGATCATCGGTCCATCTAAGCCGGATCCAGGTGGGAATAGTCGATGGGTTGTGATATGTTAGCGATATATCGCGAGCACATCCGAGTGCTCGGTAGCAAGGAGAAAGACATGAAACAGCACCACACCGAAGATTCGGCCCATCGCCGGATCCACGATCGCGGGGGACGCGACGAGCGCCATGGGCACCGCCACGGCCGCGGGTTCGACCGCGCCTGGGGCGGCCCACGTGGCCGCGGCCTCGGCGGCTCCTTCGAGTCCGGCCGGCGAGCCGGCCGCGGCGACGTCCGCGCCGCCGTACTAGCCCTGCTGAGCGAATCGCCCATGCACGGCTACCAGGTCATCCAGGAGATCGTCGAGCGCAGCAACGGCGCGTGGACCCCGAGCCCCGGCTCGGTCTACCCGGCCCTGCAGCTGCTCCAGGACGAAGGGCTGGTGACGGCCACCGAGTCCGACGGCAAGCGGGTATTCACCCTAACCGACGCCGGGCGGACCGAGGCCGAGTCCCGTAAGGACGGCCCACTGCCCTGGGAGGCAGCGTCCCGCGGCGAGCGCGGCGGCTCGAGCCAGCTGCGCGACGTCGTGATGCAGGTCGCCGCCGCCGTGCGGCAGATCGGCATGGCGGGAAGCGAAGCCCAGGTCGCCAAGGCGATCAGCGTGCTCAACGCCACCCGGCGCGACCTCTACCGCATCCTCGCCGAGGATGACGACGTCGAACCGACGACCACCCCTGGTACGCCGGCCGACGAGGATCCCACCGCGTAGGCACAGCCAGTCCCCGAGATCGGGCCGCGCCGCCGAGCATTCACTCGTCGGCGTGGCCCGATCGCCGTTGCACTCTCGGGTCGGTGGACAAACCGCTGCGAGCGACGGAACCACACAGTACGGTCGCCACCGTGAGTCGGATCGGACTTCTGCGGGTCGGCGTGAGGCCTTCGAGATTACCTAGCCGGCTCGCCACCGGTTTGAGATGCCCTAGCCATGCTGGGGCATCGCTAACGGCTCACGAACCCTGGGTGACGGGTCTCGGTCGCGGCTTCGGCGACACCATGCCGATCACGCGGACCGCGACCGCGACAAGGACGCCGGCGATCGTCGCCAGCACCACGTCCAGCAACAGACCGCTTCGCAGGTCCGCGGCGGCACCGATGCCGTGAATCGCAGCCAGCGGCCACACCGCGTACGCCAGCCAATGCACGGCCCGCCACGCCTTGATGCCGATCCGGAACCGCAGCAAGCTCGTCACCACGACGGCAGCGGTCAGGTCGATCGCCAGCGCACCGAGCCCAAGCCACAGCGGCTCGTACCCCGAGGTGAACGGCACGATCGCCGACACCAGGCCGATCGCCACGAACGGGTCCATCACTGCGGTGGCAATGTGAATGACCAGCAATACGACGGCAAACAGCGCCGCGTTGCGATGCAGCCCAACTCCAGCGAAGCGCGGCAAGCCGGGGATCTTGCCCTTGCGGCCAACGGTGGTGCCCAGCACGACCACCAGCGACAGGACGACGAAGGACACCAGCCCGGTCGCGCGACTGAGATACCACAGGGCGGCGCTGCTCATCGGAGCGCACCGACCGGCTCCGGCCAGCCCGGGAGCACCGTGACGACACCGTCGACATCCACCAGTCGAGCCGCAAGACCCCGGCCGATCAACCAGTCGATCGCGTCGATCCCGCGCACCACCGAGGCGGTGCTCGCGACGTTCGCGCTCACACAGGTGGGCGCGGCAACCGTGACCGTGCGCCACGGCGAGGCCACCGGCACACCGCTTCGCGGATCGAGGATGTGGTGCATGACCCGGCCGCCGCGCACCCACTGACGTGCGGTCGTGCTAGAGGTGGCGAGCCCGCCACCGGTGAGGGCGACGACCTGTGTGGGCCCGGCCACCGGCGCTTCGACCGGTCCGGTGATGTCCTGCACCCGGATGCTCCAACCACCAGCCGGTGACTCCCCCGCGACCGCGATGTCACCACCGATGGCGATCAGCGCGCCGCGGCCCTCGATCGCCGTACTGATCCGGGAGGCCGCCCGGTCGGCGGTGAGTGCCTTCGCGGTCGCGCCGAGGTCGAGCTGCAGCCCGAACGGAAGGCTCAGCGTGCGCGCGATTGGGTCCAGGGTCACCCGCCGCCAACCGGGCGCGGGCCGGTGCACCACGGTGACCGGTCCGGGATCGGTGGCAATCAGCTCGAAGTCTCGGTCGTAACCCGCGGCGACCATCGACCCGCCGACGGTGGGGTCGACGTCGCCATCGGTGGCCTCCGCGGCCTCCAGCGCGACGGCGATCGCCTCAGCCAGCAACGGGCTGATTGGAGTCGGTCGATGCGGCCCAGCAACGATCGCCGACAGCTCTGAATCGGCTCTGAATCGGCTGCACGCGCGGTCGATCGCGGCGAGCTCGTCGGTGAGGATCGCGCGGGCGACCGCAAGGTCGTCGGGCTCGTTGACCACGAGCCGGACCGAGCAGCCGAGCGCGGTCCAGTCGGCCGAGACGAGTTCCGGTGCGGGCCCGGTGAGCGTGTTCGTGCTCATGACCCACCTGACGTCGCCTGCGGCACCGACTGGGTCGGAAGCAGGGTCGACGATCCGCCCGAGCTCGACGTGTTGCTCGTGCTGCCACCACTCGTGCCGTCGACCGCACTCTCGGTCGTGGAGCTCTGGCTCACCGAGGTCGAGCCCGAGCTCGCCTGGTGGAGTTGCGCGTCGTGGACGGCGATCCCGGCGACGCCACCGACTCCGAGCACCACCATTCCCACGGTGGCCCGTTGGAGCCGGCGCGCACCCATTGCCCGAACGCTGCCCGGCCGAGGTTTCGATGCCATGTCACCTTTGTGCCAGCCCGGCCTGAAGGCACTGTGACCGGCGTCTGTGTGTCGGCTGTGAGCCCGAAATCCCGGCCCGGCCAGTCCGGGTATTCCTCTGACGCTGGTGTGACGTTCGCCCGACAGCCTGCGTGAAGCCGGGCAAGTCGCCCGTCGCTTCACAGGGAGGCAACATGAGGGCTCTAAGCGTCGCGCCCGCCGGCGCGGTCAGCTTGGGAATCGTGGGCGCGGTCGCCACCGCGGGCCGCCGGCGCGGGGTCGCCGCGCGCCCGGCGTAGCTGGCACTGTGGGCCGGCTTCGCGCTCGAGTCACTGCAGGCCGCCAACCGCGCGCCCTCGGCGCTGCACGACGCGATTGGAGGCATGGCCGCCGGTGAGCCGCACTGGCTGCAAACGATCGACCGAGGCAGCGCGGCCGCCCTTGCCCACCACGGCACCGAGGCATCGATCGCGCTCGCAGTCGCCTTCGGGGGCGTCGCGCTCTCCGTGCTCGGCAACACCGCGGTACGACGGGTCGCCTGACGGTCGCGATCGTGCTGGCCGCGGCGATCTGGATGGTGGGACAGAACTTCGGCGAGATCGCGACCGGGTCGGCCACCGACCCCAACACCGGCCCGCTGCTCGTCCTGCTCGCGGCGGCGTACTGGCCGATCGTTCGCCGAACGGCGGCGCCCGCCGCAGTGGCGCAACCGGCCGTGGTGGAACGACTCCCGGTGCTGGCTCGGACCTGAGAGCAGGCACGATGTGCGGTATGAGGGGCACCGTGGAGTCACTCTCCGCGAACGGAGGTCAGCATGAGCAGCATCGAGCAACAGATGGTCGTGGCCCACTTCATCGTCTCGGCCGACGTCGATCGTTCTCGCCGCTTCTACACCGACGTACTCGGCGGCCGGACGGTCATCTCGGGCGAGGCGGCGGATGACGTGACGTACGTCGCTCTCGCGAACAGCTGGGTCATCATCAACGTCGGCGGTGGTCCGACCGACGACAAGCCGACCGTCACGCTCGAGACACCCCCCGACCCGGATCGCGTGAGCAGCTTCCTCAACCTCCGGGTTGCGGACATCCACGCCGTGTACGAGGAGTGGAGCGCCCGGGGCGCGCAGTTCCTCACCCCGCCCAAGGTGCACGAGACCGAGATCCGCTGCTACATCCGCGATCCCGACGGCTACATCATCGAAGTGGGCCAGACAACCCTCGCCAGGGGTTGGCGCCCACCCTCTTGACCACGTCGCGTGCGCCGGGCCGAGCGGGCCGCTGGGATTACCCGATTCGGTCGCGCCAGTGGAACCGGCCGGGTTAGGTTGTCCCAATGAGATCCCGGGGGGTTCGTGGGTTGGTCGCTGTCATGACGTGCCTGATCGCGGCGGCCATGGCGGCGCCCGCCGTATCGAGCGCAGCGATTCACCCGGCGACGAAGGCAGTCCATCACCGTCCAGTCGCCGGCACCTGGCGGACCTGCGGGGACTGCGCGACGTACTACGCGGTCGGCACCTTCCACGTGTCGAAGGGCGGCACGCGCGTGAGCAACGTCACCTTCCGACCAAACGACGGCGTCCTCTACTGCACGCCCGGCAAGTACACGGTCATCGGGTCGTTCAAGATCCGGCGCGGCGGGCTGAAGGGCACGAAGTACCACATCGGCCACAAGGTCGGCGGCGTCTACCAGGTCAACGTGTCGTACAAGATCGGGACCAAGACCCAGCCGACCAAGACCAGTCTCGAAATCGACTTCCGGTCGCCGAAGCGGGCGCACATCGAGTTCGGTCCATACGCGACCGCCTCGTGCAACATGTTCTGGGACATGACCCACAAATGACCGGTTCGCCAACCGCCGCGCGTGGGGCTGTGCGTGGGGCGAGCAGGGCTCGAACCTGCGGCCAAGGGATTATGAGTCCCCTGCTCTAACCAGCTGAGCTATCGCCCCGAACCCGACCGAGCCTAGGCGACACCGTCCGCGCTTCAATCTTCGCGCTCACGACCAGTTCTACGGCGGGTTGAACGAGAAGCGGTGGCGAGGGCGAAGATGACCGCCGCTATAGGGGCGGACGCGCTGTGCCGATCAGGACTTCGTGCGCAAGTCGTTTGCCCTGCTCGCGGTCGGCGGCATCGTCGCCGCAGCGATCGCAGCCGTCCTTGGGCTTTGGCTTCCTGCTCGGCATCAGCGACTTGACGCTGCCTGGAACGCGGCCGGGGAACGGGCGCTGGCGCACGTTGCGCTTCCGTCCCCGTACTCGACCAACACCTCCGACGGCCGGAATAAGGTCTGCTCCAACGGCACGCTGGAACGATGCTTCCTCGGTCCAGGCGATCCAACGGCGCAGGTCGCGACAGTGAAGGAGGCACTCGCCAACGTCACTACCGGATCCGTGCAAACGTCGTGCACTCCGGTGCCGATGCCCGGCGCGCCGCCCTCCTGCCATCTCGTCGTTCCCGTTGCCGGCAGCCGCCTCGTCGCGGATCTGTTTGCCCACCCTCGCGACCGGAGCAAGCCCTTGTCACAATGGACGTACGACGGCGCGTATGTGCTGATCCACCTCGACCAGCGCTGAGTTCCACGCGGGCCGGCCGAATGGCCGTCGAACGACACCGGTCCGGCACGGATCACGAGGGGTCGGCGATGAGGTCGACGGTCGCGGACTTCAGGCCGTAGACGAACGCGTTCGGCGCCTCGACCACCTCGTGGCCGGGTGCGAGCCGCATCTCGCGCACCCGGCGGAGCAGCTCCTCGAAGAACACCCGAATCTCCAACCGGGCCAGACCGGCGCCGAGGCAGAAGTGGGTGCCGAGCCCGAACGACAGATGCGGATTCGGAGTCCGGCCGACATCCAGGCGCTCCGGATCGTCGAACCGCGCCGGGTCGCGATTGGCCGATCCGTACAGCAGCACGACCTGCTCGCCGGCCCGGATTGTGACGCCACCGATCCGGTAGTCGGCGACCGCGGTGCGGCACATGTTGTGCAGCGGCGAGACGTAGCGGATGAACTCCTCGGTCGCCACCGCCAGGTCGGCACCGGCGCGGAGCGCCGCCCACTGCTCGGGATGCTCGATCAGGGCGAGCATCGAGCGGGCGATCACGGTACGGGTCGTCTCCGCGCCACCGTCGAGCAGCAACAGGCAGTCGCTGCCGACCTCGCGCGGCGACAACGGTGCGCCCTCGATCTCGGCAGTCGTCCACACCGTCATCACGTCGTCGGCCGGGCAGGCCTGCTTGTCCGCGTACAACGCCAGGGCCGCCTGGACGAACTCGGTCGCCGCCGAGAAGCCGTCCTCGTTGAAGTACCGCGGGCCGCCACCGAGCACGATCGTGCGCTCCGACCAGTCCCGCAGCGCCGGCCAGGCGTCGTCGGGGAAACCGAGCAGCCAGCCGATCATCCGCGCCGGCAGGACCGAGGCGAGCTCGCCGACGATCTCGACCCGACCCTTGGCCAGCGCGGCTTCGAGCAGCTCGGTCACGACCGCCCGGACCTGCGACTCGCGCTGCGCCACCGCGCGGGGGGTGAACCGCCGGCTGACCAGCCGGCGTCGCCGGGCATGCGCCGGGTTGTCGAGACCGATCATCGCGGGGTCGGCCGGGATGTTGGGCCGGTACCCGCCCTTGTGCTGATCGGAGCTGACGAAGACGTCGTCGCGGGTCTCGATCTCGGCGACATCGGCGTACCGGAAGATGCCCCACAGCTCGTTGCCGTCGTCCCACGCGACCGGCTCATGCTCGCGGAACCACGCGTAGCGCTCGTAGGCGCCGCTGGCGTAGGCCTCGCCATCGAGCAGGTCGAGCAGCGGCCGGGCAGGATCTGACACAGGGTCAGAAACTACTTGGTCGGATCGGATTTGGCTCCCGCACCTGGACTCGAACCAGGAACCTATCGGTTAACAGCCGAACGCTCTGCCAATTGAGCTATGCGGGATTGGTCGGGCATCTGACCGGCTCCAACGATGTGCAGGTTACCGCAGGCAGGCGCCATCAGGCCGGAGTGCCAGTCAGCTCGATCCAAGGCTGGTTACGCTGGTGGCCGTGCGCAAGATCCTGCTGTCGCCCAAGTGGTGGGGTCTGCACCTGTTCGTCGTGATCTTGGTGCTCGTCTTCCTGCGGCTCGGGCTCTGGCAGTGGCACCGCGCCCAGTCCCCCAGCGGTGGCCTCCAGAACTACGCCTACGCCTTCCAGTGGCCGCTGTTCGCGGCCTTCGGCCTGGTGCTGTGGTGGAAGACGCTCAAGATCGAGGTCGAGGGCCAGGCTGACGACACCGGCGCCGCCCCGCGGCCGCTGTCCCGCTTCGCCGCTCCCGCGCTGCCCGAGCCCGCGATCGAGCATCGCGACGGGGTGCGGGTCGGCATCAGCACCCCGGCGATCGTGGTGGATGCGGACGACGACGAGGTCAACACCTACAACGCCTACCTCGCGCAGCTCAACGCGCGAGCAGCGACCGTGACCACCGGACGACGACGGAGCGGCTAGCGGATGGCACCACGACTGCTCGACGTGAAGAGCGTCGAGTCCGCGCTTCTGCGTTACCGGATCATTGCCATCGTCGTGGCGGTGTCGATCCTCATCCTGTGCTGCGTAGGGATCCCCCTAAGCGCCGCCGGGCACAACCAGGTTGATCTGTATCTCGGCTTCCCGCACGGAGTCATCTTCTATCCGCTCTACATCCTGCTGACGCTCGACCTGGGGCGTCGCGTTCGGATGCATCCGGTTCAGCTCGCGGTGATCGTTGTGGTTGGCACGGTGCCGCTCGTCTCGTTCTACGCGGAGCGGCGTACGACGCAGTACGTCCGTGAACGGATGGCGGCGCTCGCCGCCGGTCCGGCCGGCGGAGCTCCCGACCCGGCCGGGCCCGGTCCTAGCGAGTCCGTGGCCTGACCAACCTCAGGCCGGGGCCAGCGGGTCGTCGCCGAGCGAGGGCTCGGCCGGCGGGGGCGGCGGGGGCATCGGGGGTGCGGCCGGCGGCGGGCTGCCCATCGGGGGCGCTGCGGGCGCGCCGCCACCCATGGTCCCCATCTGCTGCCACGGCACCGCCTCGTCGCTGCTCAGCGCGCTGATCACCGCCGACGCCGCGTTGGCCAGCACGATGATCAACAGCAGGTAGCCGCCCCACTTCACGCCCTCGCTCGCGCTGATCGACGAGGTGATCTGGACGTGGTGATGCGGCAAGGTGAACAGCCGAATCAGGTAGAGCAGCGCACCCAGTGAGCACAGCCCGGCCGCGATCCATCTCAAGCCAATCGGAAGGCTGGGCGCCGAGCCCCGCGCAAAGATCGCCACCGCCGCAACGATTGTGCCGGCAATGATCAGCAGGAGCGCCAGCGTCGAGTAGCTGTGCCACGCGCTCACGCTGCTGCTCGCGCCGAACGAGCCGACGCTGAGGCCACCGGGCAGATTCGCACCCGACACCGAGACGCCGTAGTAGGGGAAGAATGACACGATGAACGCCAGCAGCCCGGACGCGAGGACGGCAAGGTCGAACGGCGGCAGCGACTTCAGGTCAGGCATCGGGCTGGACTGGGACATTCGGGTTCCCCCCAAGAGGAGTCAGGTGTCGGCGACATCCTGACGCTCAGGGTGGGGAAACACAAGCACCCGGACGCTCAACCCGACACAGCCGTGCCGGCGCGGCGCCCGTCCCGAGGCAGCGCTACTAGGGTTGCGCCCTCCGACCAGACCGAACGCAGGCTCTCCGGCTTGCGGCGCAGCAAACGCACGCAGGCGTCGACGACCTCCGGATCGAACAACGTGCCGCGGCCCGCCTTGATGGTCTCGACCGCCGCAGACAGACCGACCGCGGCTCGATACGGGCGATGAGAGGACATCGCGTCGACGACGTCAGCGACCGCGATGATCCGCGCGCCGAGCTCGATCTGTTCGCCGCGAAGGCCGAAGGGGTAACCCGACCCGTCTTGCCGTTCGTGATGCTGAAGGACCATCTCGCGTACCGGCCAGGGGAAGTCGACGCCGGCGAGAATGTCGAAACCGATCTGGCAGTGGGCCCGGACCATCTCCATCTCGATCCTGCTGAGCTCGCCGGGCCGGTTCAGGATCTCGGCCGGGATCGCGATCTTGCCGATGTCGTGAATGGTGGCGGCCAGGTGGATGCCCTCGACCGCGAAGGCGTCGACCCCGAGCTCGGCCGCGATCGCCGCGGCGATATCGGCGACTGCTCGCTGGTGGCCGGCGGTGTACGGGTCACGAGCTTCGATCGTCGCCGCCAGCGCGGCGACGGCCTTGTGGGTGAACGCAGCGCGGCGGATCTCCCAGAGCCGGCGGTCGGTGATGTCAACGACGACGGTTCCAACACCGATGATGTCGGTACCGAGCCGCACGGGGTAAAAGCTGGCCAGCCAGTAGTGCTGCACGTTGTTGGGATCAGCGCTGCTCTCGCCGTCCACCTCGATGTTGAGCAGCTCGACGCCGTCGTCGAGCACCCGGCGGAATGCATCCTTGATCTTCGGCCACATCTCCGGGATGACTTCGTCGACCGAACGGCCGATCTGCTCCTCGATCGTCGATCCGTTGATTGCGGCAAGCGTTGCGTTCAAGCGGACGATCCGGCAGTCGCGGTCGACGAAGCCGAGGCCGATCGGGGCCGACGACAACAACGTGTCGAGTAGGGTCGTCGCCCGCGCGGTCTCCTGGTCCGCTCGACGCACCCGCTCCTCGAGTCGAACTCGATCCTCCGGCCCCGCGAGCTCGGCGAACATGGCTTGCTCGCGATCGCTGTAGGCCCCAAGAACGTGACTGCTCGTCTCGACGTGGTGCCGGCCGGTCGCCTTCGCGGCGTACATCGCCACGTCCGCGTCCCGGGTAAGTCGCTTCGCGGTCGGTGCCATCACGTCAAGGCTCGCGACGCCGATGCTCAAGCTCACCTGACCGTCCGTCGCCGCGTCGAACGCGTCCGAGATCCGCTGGGCGATCACCGATGCCGCGAGCAACTCGGTGTTGGGGAGAATTACGGCGAACTCATCGCCGCCGATCCGGGCCGCCTGGTCGAAGCTGCGGGTGTTGTCCCGCAGCACCATGCCGATCGTCGCCAACGCGAGGTCTCCAGCGGCGTGGCCGCGGGAATCGTTGACCGATTTGAGCAGATCCACATCCGCCACCAGCAGGCTCAGCGGCGTGCCATGACGAAGGGCTCGATCGATCTCGGCCGCAAGCGAGCGCTCGAAGACCCGATGGTTGAAGCACCCGGTCAGACCGTCGGTATCGGCAAGCAAGGCTAGTTCAGCGGCGAGCGACGCTTCCTTCCGCTCGAGCCTGGCTCGATTGACCGAGGTGACATAGGCGAGGACACCCACACCGATCACGACCGCGAACAACATCCCCACGTGCTGAGCCGGCGCAGAGACCCTTGAGTCGTTCGCCCCGACGATGCCGATGTCGGCGAGCGAGGCCAGGCTGCAGACCGCGACTGAGCGAGGGGTCAGGCCGACGGCCGCCCACATGACCGGAAGCGTGATCATGTCGAGCAGAGGGCTGTCGATCCCGCCGTCCCACAGCGAGCACAGCGTGAGCGTGAGGCAGGCCAGCAGCGTCATGGCCAGGCCGAATCGCACCCGCCACCTCTTGGCGGCGATTCGCGGCACCACCGGGATCAGCGAGGTGACGACGGCCAGGATGAGGCCGGTGACGATCAGGAGCGCCTGCCGATGGGTGCCGTCCGGGGTAGAGAGCAGGTAGCCGAGGATGACAACCGTCTCGGCACCGAGCAGGCCGAGGCCGGCGCGCAGATACACCCGCCAAAAGTGCTCACGAGCATCGCCATGCAGGATCGCGACGCCGGCCGCGGTGTTCAGCCGTGCCTTCGACGCCGACGAGTCGGCGTTTCCGGGTATGGCGAAGCGCATAGGCACGGTAGAGGTATCGGCAGTCTCAAAACCACCGCATAGGGTCGAAAGCCCCCGATCGGGTCTGCCGCCTCGGTCGACTACAGCGCCAGCACGCTGCCGAGTCCGTCACCGGGTGATGCGTCGGCGAACAGCCGGGCGTGCCGAGCGCTGACCCCACCCGATCCGCCGCGGAGCTCGATCAGCTCGCCACCTTTGTGCTTCGCGGGAACGCCGACCAGCAGGTTGCGATGGGCATCCGCGGCAGTACCGATGGTCGCAACCGCAGTGCCGAACTCCGCGCCAGACACCGGTACTCCGGGCACGCCGGTCATTGCCTGGGTGATCCGCAGGGAGCCCACCGCCAACGCGCCGGACTTGCCGCCGCGGAGCAGGTAGACCGCGCCACCGGCCGGGTCGCCGGCCGCGACTGCGCCCGGCGCGCCAATGATGACGTCCGCCTTGCCGTCACCGGTGAGATCGCCGACCGCGACCGAGAATCCGAACCGGTCGGTCGACACGAGCGCGCCGGGAATGTGGGGTGAGGCCTCGCTGAACACCTGCCGCCGGGTGGCGGCCAGCCCGTGTTTCGCTCCGGTCAGCACCACCACCTTCCCCGCGATCGCTTTGCCGTCGACCATGGCCGAGGGCGCGCCGGCAACCACGTCGGCGAAGCCGTCGCCATTGATGTCTCCGCCGGTCAGGTTCGTGCCGAAACCGCCTTCGGCATGCACGGTCGCGCCGTCGATCGTCGCGTGCTTGGCGCCGATTCCGGTCGCCGTCGCGTAGAACACCTGGATGTCGCCACCGGGCGACGGGTCGGCCGGGCCACCGCCCGGCTCACCGACGATGAGGTCCTTGTGCCCGTCACCGTTGACGTCGACGAGCAGGACCGACGTACCGAAATCACCCTCGTCGACCGGCTGGTCGGAGGTGAGATCGGTCGAGCCGGACAAGGACAGCCCGGAGGACGAGCCGAACAACACCAGGACCGAGCCCTCCGAGTCGCCGCCGCCGGCTGGGCCCGGGTTGCCGATTGCCAGGTCGGCGAACCGGTCCGAGTTGATCGTGCCGGTCGCGAGCGAAGCACCGAGCTCGTTGTCGTTGTCAAAGTCGTTCGGGCCGAGGAAGCGCTTCCCGGAGTAGTGCAGCCCGGTCTTGCTCCCCGTGAAGATGAAGACCGCGCCTTGCTCGACGCCGTCGCTGTTGGTGTAGCCGAGCGCACCCACCGCGAGGTCGGCGAAGCCGTCGCCGTTGAAGTCGCCGACCGCGAGCGCGGACCCGAACGAACCGTTGGCGCCGCCCGGCTCGGTGAGCAAGTGCGAGTGGGTCCCGCCGGTCTTGGCCCTGGTGTAGATGACGCGGACCCGATTGCCGCCCGGAGCACCGGCGACGACGTCGGCCTTACCATCGCCGTCGAAGTCGCCGCGGGCCGACGCGTGGTGCGCAGCTTGCGTCGTGGTCGCGGGCATGGCAGCCGCCGAGGTCGAGCCGACTGCTGCGCCCGCGGCGATCGTGACGCCGACCGCCGCCAGGCCGATCGAGCGATGAAGTCCGGTCTTGATCATCTGAAATGCCCCCAAAGTGTGACGACCCGCGGCCAGTCTCGCTCAGCCTCGGCGAATCGCCAATTGACCGCTTGCCTCTACAGTTCGCCGGCGCCGCGGTCGCGGAGGCCTTTCTTCTGCCGTTCGAGCACGATCAGCTCGCCGAACATCCGGTTGTAGTCCTCGGCCTGCTCGACCGGGTTGAGCCGCTGCAGGCGCGATTTGAGCTCCTGCACCCGCCGGGTCAGGGCCATCTCCTCGAGCCGTACCAACAGCGCCTCGGCGTACCGCGGGTCATCGTCCTCGACCGACTGCATCGGCTCGACCGCGAGCTCGGTGACGAGATCGCGGACCGAGTCGGTCTCGGCCGACTCCTGAACGGTCGTGACCCAGTCGCTGCCGGCGACCGCGCGGGCCGCTCCGCCCGCCTTGGCGACCGCCGCGCGAACCGCGGCGTACGCCGGCGAGGTGAAGCACTCCTCGCCAAGGGCATCGAACGCCGGGCCGGCCAGCGCCGGCCGCTGAACGACCAGCTTCGCGACCTCCCGCTCGACCACCAGGCGCGGGTCGCGCGGATCCGGCCGCAGCTCGGCGCCACTCGGCCGGTTGCCGGCGCGCGGGCCGGTGGGCCGGTCGTCGCGGGACGCGGGCGCCCGTCCGGAGCCGTGCCGGACCCGGTCGAGCACGGGCTCGACCTCCATGCCCAGCCAGCCGGCCAGCCGCCGGGCGTACTCGTCGCGAAGCGAGGTGTCCTTCAGTCGGGCGACGACCGGAGCGGTCGCCGCCAGCGCTTCGACCCGGCCCTCGGGGATGGTCAGGTCGAACCGGTCGAGGGTGACCCGGATCGCGAACTCGGCGAGCGGGATGTGGCTGGCGATCAGGTCGCGAACGGCCAGGTCGCCGCGCTGCTGGCGCAGCTCGCACGGGTCGAGCCCGTCCGGCTGGACCGCGACGAAGGTCTGGGTCACGAACCGCTGCTCACCGGCGAACGCCTTCAGCGCGGCGTTGCGCCCGGCCTCGTCGCCGTCGAAGGTGAAGATCACCCGGCCGCGTAGCTCGTCCTGGTCCATCAGCATCCGGCGCAGGATCTGCACATGCTCCTCACCGAAGGCGGTGCCGCAGGTCGCGACCGCGGTCCGCTCCCCGGCCAGGTGACAGGCCATGACATCGGTGTAGCCCTCGACGACGACCGCCTTGAGGTTGTTGGCGATGTCGTGCTTGGCGAGATCGACGCCGTACAACACCTGGCTCTTCTTGTAGAGCACGGTCTCCGGGGTGTTCAGGTATTTCGGGCCGTTGTCGTCGTCGCGCAGCCGGCGGGCACCGAAGCCGATGACGTCACCCTTGCGGTCCCGGATCGGCCAGACCAACCGGCCGCGGAAGCGATCGATCGGACCGCGCTGGCCCTGGCTGGTCAGCCCGGCCGCCGCCAGCTCGGCGTCGGTGAAGCCCTTGTCGCGCAGCCCTTTGAGGGTGATGTCCCAGCCGTTCGGCGCGTAGCCGACGCCGAAGTGCGCCCAGGCCGCCTCGTCGAATCCGCGCTCGGTGAGAAAGCGCCGGCCGAGCTCGGCCTCGGGGCGATGCAGCTGCTCGACGAAGAAGGCGGCGGCGGCGGCGTTGGCGTCGAGCAGCCGCTGTCGGTGGCCGGCATTCTGCCCGGGTGCCGACCCGCCCTCCTCGCGGCGCAGCTCGATGCCGGCCCGCCGGGCGAGCATCTCCATCGCGTCGGAGAAGTCGAGGTGCTCGATCTCGCGGACGAACGTGATCGCGTCACCCGAGGCGCCGCAGCCGAAGCACTTGTAGAAGCCGAGCGACGGGTTGACCGTGAACGACGGCGTCTTCTCGTCGTGGAACGGGCAGAGACCCTTCAACCGCCCGCCACCAGCGCTTCGCAGCGCGACATGGTCGCCGACCACCTGCTCGAGCGGCACCCGCTCGCGGACCGCGGCAATGTCCTCGTCGCGGATCCGTCCGGGCACGGCCGCCTCCCGTCGGGTTCGGTTCGATCGTCTTTCAAGCGGGGGAAGTCGCCTTCCGACACTCTACGGTGACCCGCCGACGAGTTCCGGCCCGCCGGCTACGAGCCGGAGCGCCGCAGGATCACCCGATGCGGGAGCGAGTCGGGGCCATGATCGAACACCGGCCCGACCGGCTCCCAGCCCAGCGCGAGATAGAACTCCATCGCGCTCACCCGCCCGTTCGCCCACAGCATCGCCGCGCCTCCCTGCTCGGCCGCGGCAGTGGCGGCTTCGAGCACCCGCCGGCCGACCCCACGACCTTGGTACGCCGGCTCGACCGCCATCCCGCGCATCCGCCAGGCCGCGACGTCGTGCTCGTAGGGCTCGGGCTGCACCGTGGCGCAGCCGATCGCGTCGGCGCCGTCGAAGGCACCGATGTGGATCGTGGTCGGCTCGAGATCGCGCGGATTCGGCACGCGGGGCACGGTCGGGCGCAGCACCCGCAGGCGCAGGTCGAGGATCTCCGCGGTCGTCGCGGGTCGAACCACGACGGTCACACCTGCCTGCCCTCGCGTCCGCGGCCTTCCCCGACGTACCGCTCGTGCCAGGCCAGCGCCGACGGGTCGGTCAGCGAGGCCACCTGGTCGACCACCACCCGGAGCTTGGCGGCATCGCCGGGCGCCGCGTCGAAGGCCGTTCGCAGCCAGGGCTCGAGCGAGCCCGGCGCGGTGTCGACGAGCGCGGCGAGCAACTCGGTCAGTTGCTCCCGCTGCCGTCGCTGCAGGATGACCGTCTTGTCGCGGCGCATGACGTAGCGATCCGCGATCGCCTTGAGCACCGCGCACTCGGCCCGGGTCGCCGCCGGAACCACGACGTCGCCGTCGTACCGCCGAAGCGGGCGACCGTCGGCGCGCTCGCGGGTGGCCTGCGTCGCGGCACTGCACAGCCGACCGATCAGCTCGCTGGTCATGCGCTTCAGCGCGACCATCGCGCGCAGCGACCCGTCGAAGTCGTGCAGCCAGAACTCCTGCGACCGAAGCCTGGTGAGCGCGTCATCGAGATCGTCGGCCGGCACGTCGAGATAGGACTCGCGGGCGACCGCGATCACCTCGGTCCGGTCGGCGGCGTCGTCGATCCGGCGCAGCGAGACATGTCCGGCCTGTACGCCGTCCTCGAGGTCGTGGACCGAGTAGGCGACGTCGTCGGCCCAGTCCATGATCTGCGCCTCGACGCACCGGGCCTGGGCCGGCGCATCGCCGCGCATCCACTGGAAGCTCGGCAGGTCATCGGCGTAGACGCCGAACTTCGGCGAATCGGGCTGGCGGGGCCAGGGGTACTTCGTCGCCGCGTCGAGGGTGGCGCGGGTGAGGTTGAGACCGGCGCTGACGCCGCCGGCGTCGAGAACCTTGGCTTCGAGTCGGGTCAACACCCGGAAGCTCTGCGCGTTGCCTTCGAACCCGCCGATCGACTCGGCGAACTCGTCCAGCGCGGTCTCGCCGTTGTGGCCGAACGGTGGATGGCCGAGGTCGTGCGCGAGGCACGCGGTGTCCACCAGGTCTGCGTCCGCGCCCAGCGCGACCGCGAGCTCGCGGCCGATCTGGGCGCACTCCAGCGAGTGGGTCAGCCGGGTCCGCGGGAAGTCGCTCTCCCCCACCCCGACCACCTGGGTCCGCGCCGCCAACCGCCGCAACGCGACCGAATGCAGCACCCGGGCGCGATCGCGAACGAACTCGTCCCGCTCACCCTTGGCGAGCTTCTCGGGCTCGGCCACCCGGCGTTCGCGGGTGGCCGCGTCGTACCCGGTCAAACCACACCCGCCGAGTGCTCGTTGTCGTTGTGGAAGATCTTGTAATAGATGTAGGCCTCGGTCTCCCGGGCGATGTAGTGGATCTCGACGCTTCGGCTCGCGACCGCAGGGCCGGTGCGCTCCGGCGAGGTGTCCGCCCGGATGCCGAGGTCACGCGCCATCGTCCGGGCGCGCAGGCAGTTCCACGGGTCGGTGACCAGCACGGCACTGTGCCAGCGCTTCGCCTTGAACTCCGCATCGACCGCGCGCAGGCTGCGCAACGTGTCGCGGCCGGTCTGCAACGCAACGACCGCGGTCGGCGGCACGCCATGCGCGGTGAGGAAGGTCTTTCCGGCCTCGGCCTCGGTGTAGGCGTCACCGGGCTCCTTGCCGCCGACCGTGACGATGTGCGAGGCGACGTGTTCGTCGTACAACGTGACGGCGTGCGCAAGGCGGGCGGCGAAGACCGGCGAGGGGACACCGTTGTATTGGCTGGCGCCGAGCACGACGATCGCGTCCGAGCGCGGGTGTTGGTCCTCGCGGGCCACCCACCAGATGTGTACGGCGACGTAGAGGACCGCGACCACGACCAACGCGACGATCGCGAGGACGACGCGGCGCGCCCAGCGGAACCACGCAAACGGGGTCACGGTACGAGCGGGATCACAACGTGCGGCTCAGCGACTGTCGCTGCCCTGCGCGTCGAGCGCGGCGCGACCGGCCTCGAGCCGGGCGACCGGCACCCGGAACGGTGAGCATGAGACGTAGTCGAGCCCGACCGCGTGGAAGAAGTGCACCGACTCGGGATCACCGCCGTGCTCGCCGCACACGCCAACGTGCAAGTGCGGCTTGACCGCGCGACCCTCGTCGACAGCGATCTTGACCAGCCGCCCGATGCCCTCGGTGTCGAGCGTCTCGAACGGGCTGACGCCGAAGATCCCGAGATCGATGTATCGCGGGAAGAACGCGCCCTCGACGTCGTCCCGGCTGAACGCCCAGCCCATCTGGGTGAGGTCGTTGGTGCCGAAGGAGAAGAAGTCGGCGGCCTCGGCGATCTGCCCGGCGGTCAGCGCCGCGCGCGGAACCTCGATCATTGTGCCGATCAGCGTGTCGACCTCGACCCCGCTCTCCTTTGCGACCGTGGCGAGGATCCGCTCCGCCTCCTCGCGGACGATCTCCAGCTCCTGCACGGCACCGACGAGCGGCACCATGATCTCCGGCTTCGGGTCCTTCCCGGCCTTCTTGACCTGTGCCGCGGCCTCCGCGATCGCACGGACCTGCAGCGCGAACAGGCCGGGGATTACCAAACCGAGCCGCACGCCGCGCAGACCCAGCATCGGGTTCTGTTCGTGCAACCGCCGGACCGCTTCGAGCAGTCGGTGGTCGGAGTCGGCGACCGGCTCGCCCTTCGCCTCCTGCACGGCGATCTTGACCGAGAGGTCGGTGAGATCAGGCAGGAACTCGTGCAATGGCGGGTCGATCAGCCGGACCGTCACCGGCAGACCGTCCATCGCGGTGAAGATCCCGACGAAGTCCTCGCGCTGCAGCGGCAGCAGCGCATCGAGCGCGGCGTGCTGCTCCTCCGCGCCCTCGGCCAGGATCAGCCGCTCGACGTGCTTGCGCCGCTCGCCGAGGAACATGTGCTCGGTCCGGCAAAGCCCGATGCCGCGCGCACCGAAGCGGCGGGCCCGCGCTGCGTCGTCTTCGGTGTCGGCATTGGCTCGTACGCCGAGCCGGCGCTTGGAGTCGGCGTGGGTGATGACCCGGTCGACCGCAGTGACCAGCGGGTCCGCCGTACCGTCGATCGTGCCCTCGAAGTACTGCACGACCGGGCTCGACACGACCGGCACCTCGCCGAGATAGACCCGGCCGGCCGTCCCGTCGATCGAGATGACGTCGCCCTCGCCGAAGCTGGTACCGCTCTTGGTCGTGACCAGCTTGGCCTTGACGTCGACCTCGAGGTCGTCCGCACCGGACACGCAGGTCTTGCCCATGCCGCGTGCGACCACCGCCGCGTGGCTGGTCTTGCCGCCCCGGCTGGTGAGGATTCCTTCGGCCGCGATCATGCCCGGCAGGTCGTCGGGGTTGGTCTCGCGGCGGACCAGGATCACGGCTTCCCCGCGCGCCGCCCACTCACCGGCGGTCACGCTGTCGAACACCGCCTTGCCAACCGCTGCGCCCGGCGATGCACTTACGCCGGTTGCGATCTGGTTCTTGGCCACGTCGTCGTCGAAGCGCGGGAACATCAGCTGCGCCAGCTGCGCTCCGGTCACCCGCTGCAGCGCCTCATCGATGTCGATCAAGCCTTCGTCGACCAGCTGCATCGCGATGATGAACGCGGCGCCCGCGGTCCGCTTCCCGATCCGGGTCTGCAGCATCCAGAGCTTGTTGCGCTCGACGGTGAACTCGATGTCACACAAGTCTCGATAGTGGTGCTCGAGCGTCGCCATGATCGACATCAGTTCGTCGTACGCCGGCTTGTCGATGTTCTCGAGCTCGGCGAGCGAGACGGTGTTGCGAATACCCGCGACGACGTCCTCGCCCTGCGCGTTCTGCAGATAGTCGCCGTAGACACCCTTGTCACCCGTGCCCGGGTCGCGAGTGAACGCGACGCCGGTGCCGGAGTCCATCCCGATGTTGCCGAAGACCATCGCGACGATGTTGACCGCCGTACCCAGGTTGGCGGGGATCCGCTCCTGGCGACGGTAGAGCTTGGCCCGGTCGCCGTTCCAGGACTCAAACACCGCGCGTACGGCGAGGTCGAGCTGCTCGCGCGGCTCGCTCGGAAACTCGCGGCCGGCGTGCTCGGCAACGACTGTCTTGTAGCGGGCGACGATCTGGCGCAGGTCGGACTCGTCGAGGTCGAGGTCGTCGGTAACGCCCTTGGCGTGCTTGGCGGCGTCGAAGACGTCGTCGAAGTGCTCGCCGTCGACGCCGAGCACGGTCTTGCCGAACATCTGGATCAGCCGGCGGTAGGAGTCCCAGGCGAATCGCTCGTTGCCAGACTGCTTGGCCAGGCCGTCGACCGAGTCGTCGTTCAGGCCGATGTTGAGGACGGTGTCCATCATTCCGGGCATCGAGAACTTCGCGCCCGACCGCACACTCACCAGCAGCGGGTCGTCGGCCTGGCCGAGCGACTTGCCCATCGCCTGCTCGAGCGCGGCCAGGTGCGCGCTGACCTCGCGCTGGAGCTCGACCGGCTCGGACCCCGTCTCGAGGTAGACGTTGCAGGCCTCGGTCGTGATCGTGAAGCCCGGCGGCACCGGCAGGCCGAGGTTGGTCATCTCGGCGAGATTCGCGCCCTTACCGCCGAGCAGGTCCTTGAGGTCGCGATTGCCCTCGCTGAAGTCGTAAACGTACTTCGGCACACCTGCTCCTCGACTCACGAAAATCCACCCATCCGGGCCCCCTACGACACTACCCAGCGCAGATGACGGGACGAATCCGCGTGTCCGCCGGTCAGCCACGCACCCCGACCCCGCGATGGCCGTCTCGCTGCCATAGAACGCAGCTATCCGGCCATCGTGAGCTCGACCACCCCCGACGGCATACCGCGGCCATTGAAGCGAAGGTGGCACCTCTCGACCTCGGCGATCACTTCGCGGCCTCGCAGACCCAGCCGTCGCGGCGAGTTATGGAGCACGGTGAACCCCTCCGCGGTGAGCGCGTCATGGCGTTCTTGCATGTCTTCGAACCGGTCCTCGCGAGCGTGCACGGCACGCCCGTTCGTCTCGTGCACCACCGCTGACGACCTGAACAACGCGTCGACGCAAACCACCCGCCCGCTCGAGAGGCGGAGCCAGAGATTGAACTCGGGCGTCGGGAGCAGCGCGCTCGCGCCGACGAGCCGCCGGAAGTCGGCTTCAGGAGCAGATCTCGTCCCGGCGCCGAGGTGCTCCAAGGCGTCGTCCGCCAGCCGCGAGTTCCGAGGTGGCCCCTCGACATGCGCGCGGACGAGGTCGTCGTACGTCGTGAGGCGCCGCTGAAGCACGTCACTCAGAGCAGCGAGCACCGCGCGCTCGTTCCGCATCCGCCGAGTCGCCGCAATGACGGCGGTCGCGGGATCCACGTATCGCAGGACGCGGGTCGACAAGTAACGGATCGGTGCGTTCGTCCGCCGGACGGTAACGAACCGGCGGCTTCGCGCCGCCGAACCCCACGGCACAACGACGTACACCTGCCCGTCCTCGTCCGGAACCGAGCTGATCCCGTGGAACCGGCACGCGCTCGCGTCATCGACCGCTGCGTCAGAGCCGGCAAACAGAACAGCAGCGATGAGCATCTGACGGCGGCTGGGCTCGCCGGCCCGGGCGAGGTAGACATCGGGGAGCAGTACCTGCCAACGCTGGCTCCTCAGGCGGTAAGTGAGAGCCGTCCGCGTCAGACCGTGGCGGATTGCCTGATCTCGATGGACAACACCGTCTTGCTCATCGACAACAGCGCCGAACAACGGATCGACCGGGCAAAGGCGAGGCATGCCGCCAGGCTGTCGTGGCCCGCGGAGATCTCGACCGTGGCAACCGAATCTGTGGATGGCCACCGCGGCGGCCGTTTCGGTGCGTTCTAGCGCAGTCAGGTGGCCGCCGCAGCGGCTGGCGGGGTTAGCAGGGGGGGAGGGTGTTGAGGAGGTAGGGCTCGACGCCTCCGAGGGGGATCCGCTCCTGCTTCATCGTGTCGCGCGAGCGGATGGTCGCCGCGTCGTCGTCGAGGGTCTCGAAGTCGATCGTGATGCAGAACGGCGTACCGATCTCGTCCTGCCGGCGGTAGCGGCGGCCGATCGCACCGGCATCATCGAACTCCACGTTCCACCGCTGCCGAAGCTGCTCGGCGAGCGCCTTGGCCTTCGGCGACAGCTCGGCGTTGCGCGACAGCGGGAGCACCGCGACCTTCACCGGCGCCAGCCGCGGGTCGAGGCGCATCACGGTCCGCTTCTCCAGCACGCCCTTCGCGTTCGGCGCCTCGTCGGTCGAGAGCGCGCCGAGCAGGAAGGCCAGGACGCAGCGGGTCAGCCCGGCGGCCGGCTCGATGACGTACGGCGTCCACCGCTCGCTCTTGTCCTGGTCGAAGTACGTCAGGTCCGCCCCGGAGTGCTCGGCGTGCGTCTTCAGGTCGAAGTCGGTCCGGTTTGCGATCCCCTCGAGCTCGCCCCACTCCGAGCCGCCGAAGCGGAACCGGTACTCGATGTCGACGGTCCGCTTCGAGTAGTGCGACAGCTTCTCCTTCGGGTGCTCGAAGCGGCGGAGGTCGTCCTCGGCCAACCCGAGGTCGACGTACCAGTTCCAGCGGTTCTCGATCCAGGTCTCGTGCCACTCCTCGTCAGTGCCCGGTACGACGAAGAACTCCATCTCCATCTGCTCGAACTCGCGAGTGCGGAAGATGAAGTTGCCGGGGGTGATCTCGTTGCGGAACGACTTGCCGACCTGAGCGATGCCGAACGGCGGCCGCCGCCGGGAAGCAGTCATCACGTTGAGGAAGTTGATGAAGATGCCCTGCGCGGTCTCCGGGCGGAGGTAGTGCAGAGACCCTTCGTCCTCGGTCGCGCCGAGATAGGTCGTCATCAGCCCGTTGAAGGTCCGCGGCTCGGTCCACGCGCCACGGGTGCCGCAGTGCGGGCAGACGACGGTCGACATCGCGATGCTGTCGGGGTCGGCGATCTTCTTCCGCTCGGCGAACTCCTCGCGCAGATGGTCCTCTCGGAAGCGCTTGTGACACGACTGGCACTCGACCAGCGGGTCGACGAACGCGTCGAGGTGACCAGACGCCTTCCACACCTCAGGGGCGAGGATCACCGCCGAGTCGAGCCCGACCACGTCGTCGCGGGTCTGGACCATCGCCCGCCACCACTGTTTGCGGATGTTCTCCTTGAGCTCGACGCCGAGCGGGCCGTAGTCCCAGGCCGAGCGGCTTCCGCCGTAGATCTCGGAAGAGGGGAAGACGATCCCCCGGCGCTTGCAGAGGCTGACGAGCTCCTCGATCCGGGAGGCGTCTCGTGCGGGCGCGTTGCTGGCCATTCGGCGGGCTCCATCCGGCTGGCGGTCGGCGGGAAGACGCAAGCCTAGCCGCGATCCGCACAGGCGACCCGCCGCCCTAGGTCTGGTCGACGACCTCGAACGCGGTCGGCTCGTCAATGACCGCACCCATCAGAGCCGCGCTGGCCATCCGCACGTCGTACGACGACAACGCTCGGCGGTACGACCCGACGTCGAGCCACTCGCTGACGAGCACCCAAACCGCCGGGTCCTCGAGCGCCTGGGCGAGCCGGCTCTGCACGTGGCCGGGTCGCGCCGAGAGCGCATCCAGCGCGGCATGGACGCCGGCGCGGAACGACGCGAGGTCTTCGGGTGGGCGCAGCCGCGCGACGACGAGCACGCCTGTGAGGATGTCACCTATGCCTCGCCGGTTGGTCTTGCTGCTGGGCGCGCTCGGTGTGGGCGCACTCTTCGTCTCCGGCCTGTTCACCCACGGCGTCCTCAGCGGCGCACTGCTGACCGCAACCGACCTCGTCCTGATCGGACTCGCCACGGTGACCTGGCCGGTGCTGCGGACCGGCGACCGGGTGCTGAGGCTCGCAGTGATCGTCTTGATCGCCGTCGTCGCAGCCGCGCGGTTCGGCGGCTAGCGCGGGCGGCCTACCCGAGTTGGCCGACCGGCTCGAGCAGCTCGATCCGGTTGCCGAGCGGATCGCGGGTCGATCCGCGCCGCCCGCCGAACAGATCCGCCTGCGGGCGCCATGGCGCACCCGCGGCCGCAATCCGGGCCAGCACAGCGTCGAAGTCGTCGACGACCAGACCGAAGTGCATGTCGTCGTGCATGACCGCATCGACCCGCTCGGAGATGTGCAATTGGTGGGCCTCGTCGATGTCGAACCAGGCGCCGCCGGGCGTCGTACCCTCGCTCGGTTTCTCGACCTGCGCCAGCCCGAGCACCTCGGTATAGAAGTCGAGCAGCCGATCGGTCTCGCCGGGTCGTACGACGATGTTGACGTGGTGCAGCCTCACAGATCCTCCTGCGCACCACCGTAGCGACGGTCCCGGCGGGCGTACTCCTCGATCGCCGACCACAGCGTCAGCCGGTCGTAGTCCGGCCAGAGGGTGTCCTGGAAGACCATTTCGGCGTAGGCGGACTGCCAGAGCAGGAAGTTGGACGTCCGCTGCTCGCCCGACGAGCGCACGAACAAGTCGACGTCCGGCATCTCCGGCTCGTCGAGATAGTGCGCGAACACCCGGTCGGTGACCTTGTCCGGGTCGAGCCGCCCGGCGGCGACATCGCGCGCCAACGCCGCGGCGGCATCCGCGATCTCGGCGCGGCCGCCGTAGTTGACGCACATCGTGAGGGTCAGCACCCGGTTGTGGCGGGTCATCTCCTCGGCGATCTCGAGCTCCCGGATCACCGAGCGCCATAGCCGCGGCCGGCGCCCGGCCCACCGCACCCGGACGCCCATCGCGTGCATCTCGTCGCGCCGGCGCCGGATCACATCGCGGTTGAACCCCATCAGGAACCGCACCTCGTCGGGCGACCGCTTCCAGTTCTCGGTCGAGAACGCGTACGCCGACAACCACTTCACGCCGATCTCGATGGCGCCCTCCACGACGTCGAACAGCGAGCTCTCGCCCTGCTCATGGCCGACCGTCCGGGGCAAGCCGCGCTGCTTGGCCCACCGCCCGTTGCCGTCCATCACGATCGCGACATGTCGGGGCACCAGATCGGGCGGGACGTCGGGCGGGCGTGCTCCCGACGCGTGCGGGGTCGGCGGCCGCACGGGCGTGGCTCGACCCGACTCCGCGCCCCGAGACCTCATGGGCGCTCGACGAGACGCAGCGAGCGCAACCCGCGCTCGAGGTGCCACTGCAGGTAGGCCGCGACCAGCCCGCTGGTCTCGCGCTGGGCTCGGTCGGTGGCCGCGTCGGCAACCGCCCAGTCGCCGTTGAGCAGCGCCACCATCAGCTCGAGGGACGCCGGCGCGACGTTCGCGGCGCCCGGCGGGCGATGGTCGGGGCAGACCAGACCACCCAGCGCGGACGCGAAGTAGCGGTGCAAGCCCGGCTCGCCGCACACCGCGCAGGCATCGAGCACCGGCTCGTAGCCGGCGATCGCCATCGCCCGCAGGATGAAGGCGTCGAGCACCAGGGTCGGCGAATGTTGCGACTCGGCGAGCGCCCGCAACGCCCCGACCACCAGCAGGTAGAGCCGAAGCGACGGCTCGCGCTCCTCCGCACTGAGCCGCTCGGCGGTCTCGAGCACCGCGGTGCCGGCGGTGTAGCGGCCGTAGTCGGCGGCGATCCGCTCGCCGTACGGCTCGAGGGTTTCGGCCTGGGTCACGGTGTCGAGCGAGCGGCCCTCGTAGAGCTGAAGGTCGACGTGGGAGAACGGCTCGACCCGCGCGCCGAACCGCGACCCGGTACGCCGCACTCCCTTGGCCACCGCCCGCACCCGGCCGTGTTGGCGGGTCAGCAGGGTCACGATCCGATCCGCCTCACCCAGCTTCTGGGTGCGAAGCACGACGGCTTCGTCGCGGTAGAGCGGCATCCGCCCATTCTCTCCCCCGACTCCGACTTGGAAGCTCCGACGCAGCCGACGGGTAGCGTGAATCCAATGCCAGTGGCCCGTCGACATCCAGACCCGATGCTCCGCCTGGCCCGAATCGTCCGCGTCCTGGCGGCCGGCTTCACCATGGTGGCGCTGACGGCAGGCCCGACTTCCGCCACCCTTGCCGATGCCGCGACGACCACCACGTCGGTGACGATCCTGCTCAAGGCACCGGACCAGCCCGGCCTCGATCGGCTGGCGTCCGCACAAGGACTCGACCACGCGCTGCGGGTGGCCGACCTGGCGCCGCTCCTGCCGTCGGTCGGGACGCACCGGCAGGTGGTCGACCAGCTGCACGCGGACGGCTTCACGGTCACGAGTGAGACCGCGTGGACGATCACCGCGACGGCTCCGGTCGCCACCGCCGAGTCGATCTTCGGCACGCCCACCCGACCAGCGACCGGGAACGCGACTGCGGTCTTCCCTCGCGTGCCGGCGCCCCTTGCCGGGCTGGCCGCGGCCGTGCTTCCCACTGCCGGACCTGCGCTGTTCACCCCGCTGGACAGCTGCCGGCTGGGCTGCCGCACCGGGACCGACTTCCGAAACGCCTACACCGCACCGCACGTGTCGCCGGCCACCGGCCGCGACGTCAACGGGCCACTCACGATCGCCACCTTGCAGTTCGCCGGCTGGAATCCACAGGACCTCGCCGACTACGCCGCCTCGATCCACCTGAAGACTGATCCGGTCGCGAGCGGCCAGTACGTCCAGATCCCGGTCGGCGAGCCCGGCAACAAGGTGCCGATCGCGAGCCGGGGCGAGCACAGTGCCGACGAAGAGGTCGATCTCGACCAGGAGACCATCCTCACGACCGATCCGAGCGCCGACCAGCGGGCGTACTTCAATCCCAACAACAGTGCCGCGGGGTACGCCGAGGACATCGGCCAGGTGGTCTCCGACGTCACCCAAGGTCCCGACGCAGTTGGCGGTGGCGACCAGAAGATCGTTGCGCTGTCGACCTCGTGGGGATCCTGCGAGGACGAGTTCGATTTCGCCTTCGACGGCGAGACGATCACGGCGGTCGAGAACGTGCTGAAGTCGCTCACCGCCGCGGGCGTCACGGTCTTCGCTGCCTCGGGTGACAGCGGCGTCTACGACTGCGGCGACCTCCCGGCGTCCACCAAGATCGCGGTCGACTACCCGGCGTCCTCGCCCGAGGTGGTCGGAGTCGGCGGCACCCGGCTTCGGCCGGTCGGTCCGCGGGCGCCGAACACTGGCACGAACTGGGTCGACAAGACTTGGCGGTGCACCTCGCCCGAGACCTGCCAGGGAACCAAACCGAAGGACACCGGCGGTTCCGGCGGCGGCGAGTCGGCAGTGTTCGGGATGCCGTCATATCAGGCAGCCGCCCTCGGCGATCACCGCTTCACCACCACAACGGGCAAGAAGGGCCGGTTCGGCGCACAGCCGAATCGGCTGGTGCCGGACATCGCCGACGACGGCGATCCGGCGACCGGCCTCGGCGTGCTCACCTCGGACCCGTCGGACGTGAAGTCCTGCGCGCCGCACCACGCACCCACATGTCGCCCGAAGACCTTCGCGATCGGCGGGACCAGCCTGTCCTCCCCGGAGGCGGCGGCGCTGTTCGCCGACCTGCTCGGCGCGCACGGCGCGACCGCCGGCGTCGGCGACATCCACGACGCGCTCTACTCGGCGTACGCCGTGCACAACGGCGCGTTCCGGGACGTCACCGTCGGGGTCAATGGCAGCCAGGCGGACGTCGATCGGCGCGCGGCCAGGGGCAAGGCCGCCGAGCTGCCGGTCACGGCGCAACCCGGGTACGACACGCTCACCGGTCTCGGCGCGCCGCTGTGGCCGCGGATCGCACCGTTCATCTTCGCGCCGCAACCGCAGGACGCCGCCGGGACGATCCGGCTGTCGAGTCCGCACAGCCCGACCCGGCCGACCGCGGCCGTCGTGAGCTGGGGGCCCGCGCCAGCGTCGAAGGGGCAGCTTGCCGCGGTAGGCGCGACCGTGACGGTCACTCGCGAGAGCGACAATGCAGTGGTCTACCGGGCTCGATCCGCAGCGTCGATCGGATCACATCGATTGGTGACCCGACCCGGTGGCAGCTACCGGCTTTCGGTGACGGAGCGCGATCTCGCCGGGCAGGCCTCGCCGGTGTTCACCAAGGTCCTGGTCGTGCCGCACGACGATCGCGCGTTCACTTTCCATGGCAGCTGGACCCGGGTCAGCGGGCCGCACGACTACGCGGGCTCGATCGTCACCACCGACGACCGCGGGTCGTTCGCGACCATCACCGAAACCGGTCGTCGCTACGTGCTCGAGGTCCGCACCGGACCGGCCTACGGCGAGCTGACCATCGACCATGCCGGCGCGGCGCTCGGCACCTACGATCTGTACTCCGCGCACGCCGGTCATCGCCGGATCGCTTTCTTCGGCACCGCCGCGACCAAGGACCGGCCTCGGACGTTCGCCTTCCGTTACACCGGTCACAAGGACCCCGCGTCGACCAGGACGACAATCGACCTCGACGCCCTGATCGTGCGTCACTGAGGCGCTAGAAGCCGAGCTTTCGCAGCTGTTTCGGGTCGCGCTGCCAGTCCTTCGCGACCTTGACCTGCAGGTCGAGATAGACCCTGGTGGCGAGCAGTGCCTCGATCTGCGCGCGCGCCTTCGTGCCGACCTCGCGCAGCCGCTGGCCTCCTACGCCGATCACGATCCCCTTCTGGCTGTCCCTTTCGACGTACATGACCGCGTCGATCTCGAGTACGTCGTCCCGGGTGGCGTGCGGCCGCATCTCCTCGACGACGACCGCGATCGAGTGCGGCAACTCGTCCCGTACGCCGGCGAGCGCTGCCTCCCGGATCAGCTCGGCGACCACCTGTTGCTCGGGCGAGTCGGTGAGGTCGCCCTCGGGATACAGCGGCGGACCTTCGGGCAGCCGGGCCAGCAACAGATCCGTCAAGAGGTCGACCTGGAAGCCGTCCACCGCGCTGACCGGCACCACCTCAGCCCACTCGCCGAGCTCGGCCACCTCGAGCAGCCGCGCACCCACCACGTCGCGCCCGACCAAGTCGGTCTTGGTCACTACGGCGATGACCGGTGTCCGCTCGGCCACCCGGGAGATCTGCTGCGCGATGAAGCGGTCGCCGGGGCCGACCTTCTCGTTCGCCGGGATGCAGAAGACGACGACGTCGACCTCACCCAAAGTGGTGAGCACGAGGTCGTTCAAGCGCTGACCGAGCAGGGTCCGGGGCCGATGGAAGCCGGGTGTGTCGACCAGGACGAGTTGCGCGTCCGGACGGTGGACCACGCCACGGATGGCGTGCCGCGTGGTCTGCGGGCGGTCGCTCATGATCGCGACCTTCGTGCCGACCAAGGCGTTCGTCAGCGTCGACTTGCCGGTGTTGGGCCGGCCGAGCAAGCAGGCGAATCCGGAGCGAAAACTCACTTCTCGCCGCGCAGCTTGCTGAACATGATCATGTCGCGCCACTCGCCGCCGCGGAAGCAGGCCCGGCGAAGCACGCCCTCGCGGGTGAAACCGGCGCGCTCCAAGGCGCGTTGCTCGGCAATGTTGCCGGACTCGGTCGACGCCTCGACCCGCTCGCACATCGTGTGCTCGAACAGATAGTCCGCACCGAGGCGCTGCGCGGCGGTGCCGTACCCCTTGCCGCGATGCTCCGGAGCGATCCAGATCCCCATGTTCCAGCAGTCGCCGTTCGGCGGCGGCCCGTTGAAGACCCTGAGCCAGGTCAGCTCGCCGACGACGAGGTCGTCGTCGTCGACCACGGCGAGCATCCCGCGCTCGGGTTGAAGGGTCTCGCCGGCCTCGACCCGCCGGCGGACCCGGCCCGCGTCGGCGAAGCCGAACCAGGACTGCCCGCCCGCGACGTCAGGCGACGCGTACTGCGCCTCGAGGATCTCGATGTCCGCGGCTTCGACCCGCCGCAGCCTGGTCACGGCGCCACCACGTGTACGACCGGCTCGCCGAGGCCGGCGAGCACCGCCCGGTCGACCTCGGCCTCCGCTTGGGTTGTCACAACCACCGCGGCCTCCAGCGCGGTCGCGCCGCTGGATGCCGCGGACGCGACCGCGGCCTGCAACGCCGTCAACGACAACGCGGGGAGCGTCACCGTCGCGGCGACGTACGTCCGGCCGATCTCGTCGCGGACGGCCGCGCCCTCGCCGCCACCGGCACGGGCCCTGGCCGAGCGCGCCAGCGTCACCAGCTTGTCGTCCTCGGGATCCACGGATCCCAGGTTACGGACAACCGAGCCGCCGCCGGCGAAGGCGGGCCGGGCTCAGATCGGTCTCGGCCAGCCGAAGACGGTCCGGACACCCGTGCTGAACCGGGTCGGGACCGGTGGCGCGCCGTCGACGTCGATCCCCGCCGCCGCCACCAGCTCGTCGGAGACCTCGAGCACTTCCGCCGTACATAACGGCCAGGGGATGTGCTCGTTCGGGGTCCAGATCGTGCGCCCGGCGGCCCGGTGGTGCAGGCCCCACCGGGCCGTCAGCCAGATGTCGAGCGGCGTCGGGTCATCGAGCGGTGCGCCGACCCGGACCGCGAGCCGGGTCTGCAGCCCGCGATCCGGCCATCGGCGCCGGCTCGACCAGACCCAGGTGTCGCCGTCGCGCTCCACCCGCATCCGCGACCACACGTACGGCAGCCGATACCCCCACCTCGCCGCCAGGACGGTGACGAGCCGGCTGGCTTCGAGGCTGCGGAACACCACCCCGTGCCGGCCCGCTGCATCGACGCTGTAGAGCCGGACGTTGGTCTCGAGGAAGTCCCCAAGGTACGGCGCAGGATGACCGCGGCCCGCGCCGGCCGCGCGCATGTGGAACGGGATCAGCCCGACGTAGGTGACCCCGTCGATGACGTCGGGCTCCACCCCGACCGGGAGGAACCGGGCGACCAGGTCCGGATCCACCGGCCAGTGCAGAAAGGCGAGATCGGTCCACCGCTGGTCGAACAGCACCCGGCCGTCCAACCCGGGCGCCACCGCCGGCACGCCGCCAGGATCCATCCGGGCAGCATCGCACCCACGCCGGCCTGGTCTAGGTCGTGTCTGACAATCCATGCTCGGCTGCGCGGCGCCAGGATCGTCGACCTAGCCGGCGGCTGACCCGTCGGTGGCGGCTTCGCGGGTGATCAGCACCGTGCCGATCTGCCGGCGCCGGCCCTTGGCGCCCTCGGCGAAGAAGGTCAGGCCCTGCGCCGTCACGCTCGCGCCCGGAATCGGCACCCGGCCGAGCTCTGCGGCGAGCAACCCGCCGACGGTGTCGACGTCCTCCAGATCGAAACTGACATCGAACATCTCCTCGAGGTCGTCGATCGGCAGCCGCACGTTGACCCGCACCCGGCCGTCGTCGAGCCGCTCGACCCGGGGCGCCTCGCGGTCGTACTCGTCGGCGATCTCGCCGACGATCTCCTCGAGGATGTCCTCGATCGTGACCAGGCCGGCGGTGCCGCCGTACTCGTCGATCACGATCGCGAAGTGCACCTGCTTGGCCTGCATCTCGCGCAGCAGCTCGTCGACCGGCTTGGAGTCGGGGATGAAGTACGCCGGCCGCATGACCTCGGTGATCCGCTCACTGCTCTGCCCGTCGCCGTCGTACGCCGTGCGGGCGAGGTCCTTGAGGTAGGCAACGCCGACGACGTCGTCCTCGTTGACGCCGACCACCGGGATCCGGGAGAAGCCGCTGCGCAGGGCGAGCGAGAACGCCTGCCGCACCGACTTTCCCTGCTCGATCCAGACCATGTCGGTGCGCGGCACCATCACTTCGCGCGCGATCGTCTCGCCCAGCTCGAAGACGGAGTGGATCATCTCGCGCTCGCCGCTCTCGATCACCTGCCGCTCCTCGGCCAGGTCGACGAGATCGCGCAGCTCGGCCTCCGAGGTGAACCCGGCGTCGCGCGCGACGTGACCCGGGATCAGCGCGCTGCCAACCCCGATCAGGACCTTCGGAAGCGGGCCGAGCGCCCGAGTGAGCCACAGCACGATGCCGGCCGACCACAGGCCGACCCGGCTGGCGTGCTGTCGCCCGATGCTGCGCGCACCGACACCCACGACGACGTAGTGCACCAGCGCCATGCCGACACCGGCGATCAGCACCGCCTCCCAGGCCGCCGGGAGCTGCCGGTCACAGACCACGGCCACCAACGTGGTCGCCACCATCTCCGCCACCGTGCGCACGAGGAGCAGCACGTTCAGCGGTTGGGCCGCGTCCGCAACGACCTTCGACAGCAGTGCCGACCCGCGCCGGCGGTCACGCACCAGGTCTTCGACCCGCAACCTCGACACGTGGGCAAGAGCGGCTTCGCTCGCGCCGAACAACGCCGCCGCCGCAACCAGTGCGCCGGCCAGGATCAGCGCCCAGACGTCGGCCGCGGTCACAGTTGACGCACCACGGACCAGCCGGTCAACAACCGGGTCTGCTGACCGAACATCTCCTTCTCCTGATCCGGATCGGCGTGGTCATAACCGAGCAGATGCAAGATGCCATGGGCGCAGAGCAGGTCGAGCTCGGCCTCGGTCGGGTGGCCGGCCGCCCGCGCCTGCTCTGCAGCGACCGGCGGGCACAGCACCACGTCGCCGAGCAATGTGGGCGGCGCGTCCGGGCTGTCGACGTCGTCACGGTGGTCGTGCAGCTCGTCCATCGGGAAGGCGAGTACGTCGGTCGGTCCCGGCTCGTCCATGAAGTGCACGTGCAACGCGGTCATCGCCTCGACGTCCACCAACCGGATCGACAGCTCGACCAGCGGATCGACGCCGAACTCGTCGAGCACGAAGCGGGCGAGCCGCTCCAGCCGGCGCTCGTCGACCTCGGCCCCGGACTCGTTGGCAACCTCGATACTCACGGCTCACCGTTCATCGGATGACCACCGGTCGCTGCGCCACCGGCGCCGGTCAGCGGCCGGACCGCGACTGGCGCCGCGGTCCCTGCTGGCCGCGCGGCGGTGCAGACGATGCGGCCGACTGCGCGTCGAATCGCGCATACGCATCGACGATGTCACTCACCAGCCGGTGCCGGACGACGTCGCGCGAGGTCAGTCGGCAGAACGACACGTCCTCGATGCCGTCGAGGATCTCCTGGACGATCTGCAACCCGCTGCGGGTGCCGGCTGGGAGGTCGATCTGCGTGACGTCGCCGGTGACGACCATCTTGGCGCCGAAGCCGAGCCGGGTCAGGAACATCTTCATCTGCTCGGCACTGGTGTTCTGCGCCTCGTCGAGCACGATGAACGAGTCGTTGAGGGTGCGGCCGCGCATGTAGGCAAGCGGTGCCACCTCGATCACGCCCGACGCCATCAGCCGCGGAATCGAGTCCGGGTCGATCATGTCGTGAAGCGCGTCGTACAACGGGCGAAGGTAGGGGTCGATCTTCTCGTTGAGCGTCCCGGGCAGGAAGCCCAGCCGCTCGCCGGCCTCGACCGCCGGCCGGGTCAGGATGATCCGGTTGACCGCCTTCGACTGCAGCGCCTGCACCGCCTTGGCCATCGCGAGGTAGGTCTTGCCGGTGCCGGCCGGCCCGATCCCGAAGACGATCGTGTGGTCGTCGATCGCGTCGACGTACCGCTTCTGGTTCAACGTCTTCGGCCGGATCGTGCGGCCCCGACTGGAGATGATGTTGAGGCTGAGTACGTCGGCCGGGCGCTCGTCGGTCTGCTCCCGCAACATCGTGATCGAGCGCAGGACCGCGTCGGGCGTCAGCACCTCGCCGCGCTCCAGCAAGGTCATCAGTTCGGCGAACAGGCGGGCGGCCACCGCGACCTCGATCGGGTCGCCGGACAGCGTGATCTCGTTGCCGCGAACGTGAATGTCGCAGGAGAACGACCGCTCGATCAACCGCAGCAACTCGTCGCTCGAGCCGAGCAACGCCACCATGCTCTGCGCGCCGGGCACGACAATCAGCGTCGACGTCGTCCCTGCCCGCTCTGCCATGGTCACATCCGATGCTAATGCCCGGCGGGTGCCCTACGCCCGGATTATCCCGGGCGCTGTGCCCCATCGACCAACGTTGGCCGTCGTGAGCGGCGGCCAGGTGGATGAGCGGCAAGGCCGAGGAGGTCGCGATGGCAGCGCCATCGGGGCCGACGAGAACGCCGCCGGTCGCCGCCTGGGCGTCGCGCAACAGGCCAGGCGTTGGTTGATGGGGCACTAGCCCGGCGGCCAGCCCATTCGCCGACCGCCGAGCAGGTGAAGGTGGGCGTGGAAGACGGTCTGATGCGCGTCGGCGTTCGTGTTGGCCACCAGCCGGTAGCCGGTCTCGGCGATGCCGTCGATCTCGGCCACCTCCGCGGCGAGGCGCACCATGGCGGCGACCACCGCGTCGTCGGCGGCGGCCACCTCGGCGATATTGGCGTAGTGGTCGCGCGGGATCACCAGCACATGAATCGGCGCCTCCGGCGAGAGGTCGCGAAAGGCGACCGCGGCGTCGGACTCGGCGACGATCTCGGCGGGAATCTCCCCCGCGGCGATCTTGCAGAACACGCAGTCGGAATCGGCCACCCTGCGAGCCTAACGACTCATGCCCAGCGGGTAGCGGCGCAGATCACGGCCAGCGCGGCCGCCCCCGCGGTCGAGCTGCGCAGCACGGTCGGGCCCAGCCGGACGACCTGACCGCCGGCGGCTTCCAGCCCGGCCAACTCGCCGTCGTCGATCCCGCCCTCCGGACCGACTACGACGACGATGTCAGCAACAGCTCCGTATGCCAGCGAGCCGATCGGCCGGGTCGCGCCCTCGTGCAGGATCACGGCGAGGTCGGCCCGGCGACACAGATCGGCGACCTCGGCGGTCGTGGCCGGGCCACTGATCTGCGGGCACCATGCGCGCCGCGACTGCTTCGCCGCGGCCCGGGCGGTCGCGGTCCACTTGGCCGCGCTGCGGTCGGTCCAGCGAGCCACCCCGCGGTGCGCCTCCCAGCCGACGACGTGGTCGACACCGATCTCGGTCATCGTCTCGACCGCCTGCTCGTCCCGTCCGCCTCGTGCCAGCGCTTGGGCAACGGTGAGACGAGGCGTCTGCGGCGGGACCTGCACGCGCTCCCGCACCGTCACGGTCAGCTCACCGCGCCGTACCTCGGCGACCACCGCGTGCAGCAGGGTGCCGGCGCCGTCGGTCAGATCGATGAGTTCACCGACTCGAAGCCGCCGGACATCGGCCGCGTGCCGCCCCTCGTCGCCGCCGACCACGAGCTCAGAACCGGAACCGGCCGAGCCGACCTCGGCAAAGAACAGCGGAGCCGTCACGAGTTGATCATGGCGAAATGCGCGAAGATCGTGCCGATCTTGACGCGCTTCGCCATGATCAACTCCCGCATCCGGTCACTTGAAGGCGCCGCGGAGCCGGGAGAACAATCCCTGGCCGTTCGCGGACGTCACCGGGTTGGTGACCGTGATCTGTGGGTTCTCCTCGTCGCGCAGTGCGGCCAGCTCACGCAGTAACCGCTCCTGCTCGGCGTCGAGCCGGGTCGGCGTGCTGACCTCGATGTGCACGTGGAGGTCGCCGCGGCCGACGCCGCGGTTGAGATGCGGCACACCGCGCCCGCGCAGGGTCTGGACCATGCCGCCCTGCGTGCCGGCCTTGATCACCAGGTTCTCCTCGCCGTCGAGGGTGGCGAGAGTGAGCTCGGTGCCGAGTGCGGCAGCCGTCATCGGCAGCGACACCTTGCAGTGCAGGTCGTCCTCGTCGCGGGTGAACTGCGGGTGCGGCCGCTCGCGGATCTCGACGTACAGGTCGCCTGGCGGGCCGCCGCCGGGACCAACCTCGCCCTCGCCCGACATCCGCAGCCGCATGCCGTCGTCGACTCCGGCCGGCACCTTGATCGTGACGGTACGACGAGCCCGGACCCGCCCGGCACCGCCGCAGTCGGCACACGGGTTGGTGATCTTCGTCCCGACGCCACCGCAGTCGGGGCACGGCCTGGACGTCATGATCTGCCCGAGGAACGAACGCTGCACCGACTGGATCTCACCGCGGCCGCTGCAGGTCTGGCAGGTCTCGGGATGGGTGCCGGGCGCGGTCCCCGCGCCGGCACAGGTCGAGCACCGGATCGCGGTGTCGAGCGTGACCTCGCGGGTCACCCCGAAGGCGGTCTCCGACAGGTCGAGGTCGAGGCGGACCAGTGCGTCTGCGCCGGGACGGATCCGCGATCGCGGGCCGCGCTGGCCCATCCCGGTCGCGCCGCCGAAGAAGGCATCCATGATGTCCGAGAAGCCGCCGAACGGGCCCGCGCCCGCGCCGCCACCACTCGCGGACAGCGGGTCGCCGCCGAGGTCGAAGATCTCCCGCTTCGCCGGATCGGAGAGCACCTCGTAGGCCGCAGTGACGTCGGAGAACCGCTCCTTGGCATCCGCGCTCGGGTTGACGTCGGGATGCAGTTGCCGGGCGAGCTTGCGGTAGGCCTTCTTGATCTCGTCGGGCGTCGCGGTTCGCGAGACGCCGAGGATCGCGTAGTAGTCACGAGGTGGCATGGCCCGGCCTCAGGACTCGGCGAGGATCTGGCCGACGTACCTCGCGACTGCGCGCACCGCCCCCATCGTGCCGGGGTAGTCCATCCGGGTCGGTCCGACCACACCGAGCGAGGCGAGCGACACCGAACCGTCGGCGCCGTAGCCGGTGGTCACCACCGACGCCGTCTGCAGGCCCTCGTGGGTGTTCTCGCCGCCGATGCTGACGTGCACGGTCTGCGGATCGCGGGCCTCGCCGAGCAGCCGGAGCAGGACGACGTGCTCTTCGAGCGCTTCCAGTACCGGCCGGATCGTGCCGGGGAAGTCGAGGGCGCCGCCGCGCGCGAGGTTGGCCGTGCCGGCCAGCACCACCCGCTCGTCGACCCGCTCCACCAGCGTCTCGAGGACGGTCGAGAGCACCGCGACCACGGTCGGGCGCGCGGGCGCCGGAACGGTCTCGGGCAGATCGGTGAGCAGGCCGGCCGCGTCGATGAGCGGCCGCCCGGCCATCCGTGAGTTGAAGGCGGTGCGCAGGTCGCCGACCTCGTCCTCGGACAGCGGGTTGGGGAGCTCGACCACGCGTTGCTCGACCCGCCCGGTGTCGGTGATCAGCACGATCATCAGCCGGGTCTCGGACAGCCGGACGATCTCCAGGTGGCGGACCGACGACCGCGACAGCGACGGGTATTGCACGACCGCGACCTGACGGGTCAGCTGCGCCAGCAGCCGGACGCTGCGGTTGACGACGTCCTCGAGGTCGACCGCGCCGCGCAAGAACTCCTCGATCGCCCGGCGCTCGGGCGGCGTCAGCGGCTTGACGGTCGAGAGCTTGTCGACGAACAGCCGGTAGCCCTTGTCGGTCGGCACCCGCCCCGCGCTCGTGTGTGGCTGGGTGATGTAGCCGTCGTCCTCGAGGGCGCCCATGTCGTTGCGGATCGTCGCCGGCGAGACGCCGAGGTGGTGCCGTTCGACCAGCACCTTCGACCCGACCGGCTCGTTGGTCGAGACGTAGTCCTCGACGATGGCGCGCAGCACCTCGAGCTTGCGGTCGTCGAGCATCGCGACCCTCCTCGAGTGGTCCTGGCGCCGGTCTGGCACTCAGTTGTCCTGAGTGCCAAGTGTACGGCGCGGTACGACTGCCGTTGCGGCGTCGACACCCCCTCAGCGCAGGTAGTGGTCCGGACGGTTCTGCCAGGGCGCCAGCGTCACGTCGCCCAGCTCGCCGGACCGCCCGACGAGCCAGGCCAGGACCTGGCGCTGGTCGGCCGGATCGAGCCGCTCGGGCATGAGCCGCACGCTGATCGCGAGCTCCCGGTCGACGTACGGATCCGGCCAGTCGGCGGGGACGTAACCGAGGCCGAGGTCGACATGGTGGAGCTCGACCTCGCGCCAGCGGTGTAGCGGCATCGCGGCACAAGGCCAGATCTCGCCGGCCGCGTTGAGCCCGTGCCCGGCCCAGGCGTGCGGGGTCATGTCGGCCCAGGCGGCATCCACCGCGGCCGAGCTCGAGGCGACATCGGCGATCAGCTCCGCGGCCGGGCGCGCGGCGCCGGCCTCGATGTTGGCGACCCGCTCGTCGTGCCCGCCGGCGTACTGCGTGACCGCCTCGCCGGCCATTGCTGCGCGCATCATCCGGACGTGCGAGTCGCCGTTGCGGGCGATGTGGGTGAGCACGTGACCGACCGTCCAGCCGGGCAACAACGACGGGCTGCGAGCCTGCGCGTCGGTCAGCAAGGCAATCGTCTCGATCAACCGCGCGTGGCCGCCGCGAGCGCCCTCGACGACCTCGTCGATCTCGGCAGTGTCGACCACCACCGCATCATGACACCCACACGCATGGCCCATTGGTGGGGCCATAGGCACACCGATGGCCCATTGGTGGGGCGATAGCCCCACGCATGGGCCATGCGTGGGGCTGGGGGTCAGAGGATGGCGAGCGGCCCGTCGACGTACGGACCCTGAGCATCGCTGAGCTCGAGCTGGGCGCCCCGCGGTGCGATGGCGGGGAGCTGGAGGACGGCGATCCCGTTCTGCAGCAGCATCGGTTGCCAGGTGGTGCCGTCTGCGGAGTACGACGCCGAGGTGGTGCCCGGCTGAGCGGCGACGATCAGCCATTGGCCGGTGCCCTGGTCCTCGTTGCCGTGGTCCCAGGTGGTCGCGGTCATCGCCTCGATCGCAAAGTACGGCGCGTCCGGGCGGTACTGTGGGCTGCCCTCGCCGGGGTTGTCGCCGAAGATCGGCTGGTCGCTGAAGCCGAAGATGTCGGAGACCGGCATCGCGTTCTGATCAGTGGCGTAGATCTTGAACTGGATCCCGTCCGTCATCGTTCCGCCGGCGAGCAGCTGTGATGCCGGCACGTCGGTCAATGACTGCTCCGAAAGCTTGGTTCCGTACGCACGGTCCCGCGGCCACGACCGCCACGGCCCGACCGGATGAAGGTCGCGATGGCCGAGTTGCCCGGCCGGCGCGACGACCTGGTTCGAACTGCGGGTGACCGCATCGGAGATCGCGAGCGAACCGGCCACGAGGACGGCCACCGACCCGAGGGCGGCCGAGGCGAAGGCGAACCGGCGGCGCTGACGAAGCCGTCGCCCGAGCTGCATGCTCCGCTCGGTCAGCCCATCCGGTTGGAGTTGCGTCTGGGCGTCGGTGGTCAGGACCTCACGGATCAGCTCGTCGAGATCGGTCATGAAGGGCCTCCGGAGGTGAGTAGGTCAACCAGCTCGCATTGACTGCGAAGCGTCGCGAGCGCGCGCGAGATCTGGCTGCGGACAGTGCCGACCGAGCAGCCGAGCGCGTCGGCGATCGCGGCGTCGTCGAGATCCTCGAAGTAGCGGAAGACGATCGCCGCGCGTTGCCGCGGCGGCAAGGCGCGGACCCCGGCCCGCACCAGGTCGGCGTCGGCCCGGTTGGCAGTGGCGTCGCCGACCGCGACCTCGGGGGTCTGGTCGGTCAGGCGCTCGCGCCGGCGCGAGCGCCACCACGAGACGTGCTGGTTGGCGAGGATTCGCCGGACGTAGGCGTCCGGCGAATCCAGCGTCGAGATGTGCGACCAGCGGGCGTAGGCCTTCGCGAGCGCCGCCTGGACGAGGTCGTCGGCGTCGGCGTGACTGCCGGACAGCAGGTACGCCATCCGGGCCAGGGCCTGGCCACGGCTGGCGACGTACTCCTGGAAGGACGCGTCGTCCACGGTGCCTCCGATGCTCGCCGACCCACCCTCAACAACGCTGCAGGGGGGCCGAACGTTGCATCGACCGTGACGCTAGCGGGACGTTAGTGCTCTTCCCACCACCGGGCGACGCCGAGCAGGCTCACGGTGATGAGTCCGACGATCGCGAAGAGATCGGCCATGACATCAGCGTGCCCCGCCTCGATGTCCATTATGTCTGGGTTGGGTGACCTGTGGACAAACATCATCCGACCAGATCGCGCACGACCGCGTCGGCCAGTAGCCGCCCGCGCTCGCTCAGCACCGCCCGGCCCTCGTCGTACGCCGCGGGGTCGAGCAGGCCGTCGCCGCGCGCCACCGCGGCTGCTTCGCCGGCCCGCTCGCTGAGGTCGCGCAGCGACAGGCCGGTCCGCAGCCGGAGCCGGAGCATGACCTCCTCGACCTCGCGCTGGTCGGCAGTGAGCGTTTCCCGGGCCGCGGCCGGCGACGCACCGGCGGCCAGCCGGGCGTCGTAGTCGCGCGGGTGCTTGACGTTCCACCACCGCACCCCGCCGACGTGGCTGTGGGCACCCGGCCCGACCCCCCACCAGTCGCCGCCGGTCCAATAGAGCAGGTTGTGCCGGGCCTGGCTCCCCGCGCCGCGGGTCCAGTTCGAGACCTCGTACCAGTGCAGACCGGCCGCGCTCAGCGCGTCGTCGGCCAGCTCGTAGCGGTCGGCAAGGACGTCGTCGTCGGTCATCGGCAGCTCGCCGCGGGCGATCCTGGCCGCGAGCCTGGTACCCGGCTCGACGATGAGCGAGTACGCCGACACGTGGTCCACGTCGAGTTCGGTCGCGGCGGCGAGCGAGGCCCGCCAGTCGTCGTCGGACTCCCCCGGCGTTCCGTAGATGAGATCGACGCTGACGTGCTCGAAGCCAGCCGCGCGCGCTTCGCGGACGGCAGCCGCTGCGCGTCCCGGCGTGTGCTGGCGGTCAAGGGTGGCAAGGACGTGCGGCACGACCGACTGCATCCCGAAGCTGATCCGGGTGAACCCGCCCTCCCGCAGCGCCTCGAGCGAGGCCGGGGTCACCGACTCCGGGTTGGCCTCGGTGGTCACCTCGGCATCGGCGACCAGGCCGAACCGCTGGTCGATCCGCCCGAGCAGGCCGACCAGGTCGGCCGCCGGCAGCAGGGTCGGTGTGCCGCCGCCGAAGAAGACCGTTGACACCTCGACCGTGGCCTCGCCCAGCACCCGACGGGCGAACTCGATCTCCCCGGCCGCGGTGCCGGCGTACGACGCTTGGGAGGCGCCGCCACCGAGCTCGATCGCCGTATATGTGTTGAAATCGCAGTAGCCGCACCGGGTTGCGCAGTACGGAACGTGGACGTAGACGCCGAACGGCCGCGCGCCCAGACCGGTCAAAGCCTCGGGTGGCAGCGCGCCGTCGACGGGCGCCGGATCACCGTCCGGCAGGGTCGAGGGCATCAGGCCGAGCCCGTCATTCCGAGGCGAGGTACCCGATCGCGGCCAGGATCTCTGCGGTGACCTCGGCCTCGCTCAGGTCGCCGTTCACCACGTGAAGCAGACCGCGGCTCCGGTAGTAGTCGATCAGCGGGCTGGTCGCCTCGTCGAAGACCTCGAGCCGGTTATGGACGACCTCGGCGGTGTCATCGCTGCGGCCCTCGATCTCGGCCCGGGCCAGGATCCGCTCGACCAGTACGTCGCGCGAGGAGTCGAGATAGATCACCGCGTCCGGCGTCGCACCCACCTCCTCGGCCATCCGGCGCGCGACGAGCGCCTGGCCGACCGAGCGCGGGAACCCGTCGAGGACGTACCCGTTGCCCTCGAGCGAGGCCACGATCACCGGCATCAGGAGGTCGATCACCAGCTCGTCGGGCACCAGCTCGCCGCGATCGAGATAGTCGGCGGCCTGCTTGCCGAGCGGCGTACCGGCCTCGACCTCGGCGCGCAGCAGGTCACCGGCCGCGATGTGCGCCAGGTGGAACCGGTCGGCGAGCAGCTGCCCCTGAGTGCCCTTGCCGGAGCCGGGCGGGCCGATCAGCAACAGCTTCATGCCGGCAAGCCTTGCACGGGTGCGGCAAGTTCCGGACGGTTCGCTGCCGCCCACCGCCCGACCGGGCCCATCGCAACCCCGACCACGAGGAACATCGTGCCGATCAACAGCCAACCACCGAGGCCACCACCGACGACCACCGTGGTCACGATGACCGGCGCCAGCATGTTGGACACGCCATAGCTCATGCTGAACAGCCCCTGGTACTGACCTTGCAAGTGGTCAGGGGCAAGGCCGTAGGCGTATCCCCAGGACCCGGCGGCCTGGAACAGCTCGCCCGTCACGTGCACCAGCTCGGCGACCAGCAGCAGAACGATGGCGACATCCCGCGAGCGGCCGCCCGAGAGCCCATAGATGGCGCACGCGGCAAACAGGAGTACGCCGCACCGGCGCAGGGCCCGTGCCGAGGACGGGATGTCGTCGACGCCACGGCTCGCGCGGATCTGAAAGAGCACGCAGATCCCGGTGTTGACGATAAAGATCGCGGCGACGATCGACCGTGGTGCGGACGTGTGCCGCACCACCCAGAGCGGGACCGCGACCTCGAGCAGGCCGTTGTGGATGTTGAGCAGCGAGTTCATCGCGACGAGCGACACGTAGGGGCGGTCGCGGATCGCGACCAGGCGCGGGCCGTCACCGAGGTCGCGTGGCAGCGGCGCGACATGGGGCAGGCGAGTGACCAACAGCGCGGTGAGCGCGAAGGTCGCGGCGTCCGCGACGATCAGCGTCACATAGGCGGTTCGGGTGTCGACGTGCAGCGCGATCCCGGCCAGGGCCGAGCCGACCCCGATCCCGAGGTTGGTCACCGACCGCAGATAAGCGCGGGTGCGAACCCGGTCCTCACCCGCGACCGCGGTCGCGATCAAGCCGTTGCGTACGGCGTTTCCGGCGTTCGTCGCGGCGAGCTCACCGCAGGCGATCACGACGAACACCCAGAACGAGTGGACGAAGGCATACGCGGCCATGAAGCCGGCTGCGAGCACAAAGGTGATAACGAGGACCTCGCGCGGCCCGGCGATCTCGGCGATCCGACCGGCCGGCACGTTCGCGAACAGCGCAACGCCACCCGCAATGGTCAGTCCCACCCCGACCTGCCGAACCGAGAGCCCGACCGAACGGGTCAGGAAGAGTGCCGAGACCGTATAGAACAGCCCGTTGCCGAGGGTGTTGACCAGGCTCGCGACGGCAAGGACTCTTGGCGCGCCTCGGGCCGGAAGCAGGCTCGAAACGGGCACAACCCCACTTTAGGGTTGGCCGCAATCAGGATTTTGCCGGCTCGTTCGTCGACAGCGCGGCGATGAACGCCTCTTGCGGTACCTCGACGCGGCCGACCATCTTCATCCGTCGCTTGCCTTCCTTCTGCTTCTCGAGCAGCTTGCGCTTGCGGGTGATGTCACCGCCGTAACACTTCGCGAGCACGTCCTTCCGCATCGCGCGGATGTTCTCCCGCGCGATCACCCGGGTGCCGATCGCCGCCTGGATCGGCACCTCGAACTGCTGCCGCGGGATCAGCTGGCGCAGCTTCGAGACCATCAAGGTGCCGTACGCATACGCCTTGTCCTTGTGCACGATCGCGCTGAAGGCGTCGACCGGCTCACCCTGCAGGAGGATGTCGACCTTCACCAGGTCGGCCTCCTGCTCGCCGGCCGGCTCGTAGTCGAGGCTCGCGTAGCCGCGGGTACGCGACTTCAGCTGATCGAAGAAGTCGAAGATGATCTCGGCGAGCGGCAAGGCGTACTTCAGCTCGACCCGGTCCTCAGAGAGGTATTCCATCCCCTTCAACGCACCGCGACGGGTCTGGCAGAGGTCCATCACCGCGCCGACGTAGTCGTTGGGAAGCAACAGCATCGCGTCGACCACCGGCTCGTAGACCTCGCCGATCTTGCCGGTCGGCCAGTCGGCCGGGTTGGTGACGATCACCTCGCCACCGGTCTCGAGCTCGACCCGGTAGACCACGTTCGGCGCGGTCGAGATCAGCGCCAGGTCGAACTCGCGCTCGAGCCGCTCACGGACGATCTCCAGGTGCAGCAGGCCGAGGAAACCGCAGCGAAAGCCGAAGCCGAGCGCGGTCGAGGTCTCCGGCTCATAGAGGAGCGAGGCGTCGTTGAGCTGCAGCTTGTCGAGGGCGTCGCGCAGCAGCGGATAGTCGCTGCCGTCGATCGGATACAGCCCCGAATAGACCATCGGCTTCGGATGGCGATAGCCACCGAGGGACTGAGCAGCGGGCCGGTTGGCGCTCGTGATGGTGTCGCCGACCCGGGCCTGCCGGACGTTCTTCACGCCCGGGATCACGTAGCCGACCTCGCCGACACCGAGGCTCGTGGTCGGGGTCGGGTCCGGTGCGGCAACGCCGACCTCCAGCGTCTCGTGCGCCGCGCCGGTCGACATCATCAGACAGCGGTCGTGCGTCGTGAGCCGGCCGTCGAACACCCGGACGTAGGTGATGACGCCTCGGTAGACGTCGTACACCGAGTCGAAGATCAGCGCCCGCGGCGGCGCATCGGGGTCGCCGACCGGTGCGGGCACCACCCGCACCACGTGGTCGAGCAGCTCGCGGACACCTTCGCCGGTCTTGGCGCTGACCCGCAGCACCTCGTCGGGCCGGCAGCCGATGATCCGCGCGATCTCCTCGGCGTACTTGTCCGGCTGGGCGGCCGGCAGGTCGATCTTGTTGAGCACCGGGATGATCGTGAGGTCGTTGTCGATCGCGAGATAGAGATTGGCCAGGGTCTGCGCCTCGATCCCCTGGGCGGCGTCAACCAGCAGGATCGCGCCTTCGCAGGCGGCCAGGCTGCGACTGACCTCGTAGGAGAAGTCGACGTGCCCCGGGGTGTCGATCAGGTCCAGGACGTAGTCGACGCCGTCGACCACCCACGGCAGCCGGACGTTCTGCGCCTTGATCGTGATGCCGCGCTCACGCTCGATGTCCATCTTGTCGAGGTACTGCGCCCGCATGTTCCGCAGCTCGACGACCCCGGTGACCTCGAGCATCCGGTCGGCCAGCGTCGACTTGCCATGATCGATGTGGGCGATGATGCAGAAGTTGCGGATCCGACCGGGATCGGTGCGCCCTGACGTCGAGGGGTCCGAATCGGTGGGCACATTCCATGGTGTCACGAATCCGACCGCCGGCTCGGCACGCTCGCCCCGTTGAGGTTCGCGCCGAGAGCGGGCCGGCTGGTAACCTCTCAGGTCGCATCTCCACACCCGACGATCGAGGTAGTTTCCGCGTGGCCAACATCAAGTCCCAGATCAAGCGCAACCGGCAGAACGAAGGCCGCCGCCTGCGCAACAAGGGTGTGAAGTCCGAGCTCAAGACCGCGGTACGCCGGTTCCGCGAGGCCGCCGACGCGGGTGACTCCGACACCGCAGGTGCCGCGATGCGCGACGCCTCGAAGCTGCTCGACAAGGCAGCCAGCAAGGGTGTCATCCACTCGAACCAGGCGGCCAACCGCAAGTCGGCCATGGCGAACCGCGCCAACTCGCTCTAATCCCTTCGCCGCAGCTGAGCTGCGGCCTTGAGCTGAGCGGCGCCGCCGTTGGCGGCTTGAAGAGCGTCTCCGCCGGGCGCTGACGCGGTGAGCCCCGCAAGAGGGGACCAAGAGCCGAACGACTGAGGCCCTTGGGCCCTACCCGGTACGCCCGCACCCGCATCACCCTGGGGTGGAAGCGAGGCGCACCATGCGGAATCTGGTGATCTTGGGAGCAGGCACCGCGGGCACGATGGCGGCCAACAAGCTCCGGCCGCGACTCGAGCCGTCTCAGTGGCGGATCACCGTTGTCGACCAGGACGATAAGCACGTCTACCAACCCGGACTGCTGCTGCTCCCGTTCGGCCAGTGCGAGCCAGTCGATCTCATCCGGCCCCGCCATCACTACCTTTCCGACGGCGTCGAGCTCGTCCGTGGGGAGATCGAACGGGTCGAACCCGACCAGAACGTGGTCACGCTTGATGACGGTCGGGAGCTCGGCTACGACTACCTCGTCATCGCAACCGGTACGGCGACCCGCCCGGACCAGACTCCGGGGATGCTCGGTCCAGGGTGGCGGCGAAGCATCTTCGACTTCTACACCCTGGACGGTGCAACCGCCCTGCGCGAGAAGCTGGCCGGATGGGATGGTGGCCGCCTCGTCGTACAGATCGTCGAGATGCCGATCAAGTGCCCGGTCGCGCCCCTTGAGTTTGCCTTTCTCGCTGACGCCTTCTTCGCCGAACGCGGAATCCGGGATCGGGTCGAGATCACCTACGTCACACCGCTTGACGCGGCCTTCACGAAGCCGGTTGCCGCCCGCCATCTCAGCGGCTTGCTCGCCGAGCGCAAGATCGCGCTCGAGACCGACTACGTCGTCGACCGGATCGACGCCGACCCACCGATGCTGGTGTCGATGGACGAGCGGGAGATTCCGTTCGACCTGCTCGTGACCGTGCCGCTGAACATGGGCGCGGACTACATCGCCCGCTCCGGGCTCGGCAACGAGCTCAACTACGTCCCGGTCGACCGGCACACCTTGCTGTCGAAGGCGTACCCGAACATCTTCGCGCTCGGTGATGCGAACAACATCCCGGTATCGAAGGCCGGATCGGTCGCCCACTTCTCGATCGAGCTGTTCACCGACAACTTCGTCGACTACATCAACGACCGGCCGATGACTCACTTGTTCGACGGCCACGCGAACTGCTTCGTGGAAACCGGCAACGGCAAGGGTTTGTTGATCGACTTCAACTACGAGACGGAGCCGCTCCCGGGCAAGTATCCGGTGCCGTTGATCGGCCCGTTCAGCCTTCTCGAGGAGAGCCACCTCAACCACTGGGGAAAGTTGGGATTCCGTTGGGCCTACTGGAACCTGTTGCTTCCAGGCCGCCCGCTACCGATCCCGGCACTGATGTCGATGGCCGGCAAACGCCCCGAGAACTGAGCCGACGACCACCACCGGAGGAGTCATGCCCATCACCGAACTGAACGGCCATCAGATCCACGTCGACGACGAGGGCTTCCTGACCGAGTACGACGAGTGGGACGAGGACCTCGCCAAGGTGCTCGCCGACCAGATTGGGATCGATCTGACCGACGCCCACCTGAACGTCATCAGGTTCCTCCGCGAGGACTACAAGGCCCAGGGTGAGACGGCCACTACCCGCCGGGTCCAGGTGGTCGGCGGAGTGCCGGTCAAAGAATTGTTCGCGCTGTTCCCGAAGAAGCCCGGCAAGAAGATGGCCTACATCGCCGGCCTACCCAAGCCACACGGCTGCGTGTGAACGGAGTTGCCATGACCACCACGGAAGCGACACCCAGGATCGTCCCGTCGTTCGACGACGACGTCGAGACCGATCGCAAGCTGGCAATCATCTGCTCGAAGGGAAACCTGGACATGGCCTACCCGGGTTTGATCCTCGCCAACGCCGCGCTCGGGGAAGGCGTTCACACCGACATGTTCTTCACGTTCTGGGGCTTCGACATGATCGTCAAGTCGCGGATGCACGACCTGGCGTTCAGCCCGGCGGGGAATGCTGCGATGCATCTGCCGATCGGCGACGTGAGACTGCCTCAGGCGCTCGCCCCGCTGCCGGGAATGACCGGGATGGCGACCCACATGCTCAAGAAGCAGATCGCCGACCTCGGCGTTCCCGAGGTCCCCGACTTCCTTGACCAGATCGTCGCCTCCGGCGGACACCTCTGGGCCTGCCGGATGTCGGCCGACATGATGAAGCTCACCGACGCCGACCTACGGGACGACGTCGAAGGAATCATCAGCGCCTCCGACTTCATCGAGAAGACCGCCGGCGCGCAACTGCTCTTCATCTGAGCAGACGGTCCGGTGGCGAGCGGACGGGCGTCGGGAGCAGAAAGTCAAGCGTATGCGTGCTGCATATACCCCTAGGGGTATAGAGTAGGAGTCATGATGAGCACTCTGACGGTCACCCACCGCGACGGCGACCAGTTCGCTATCGCCGTCCGCGACCACGTCGTGACGGTCGACCAACCAACTGCGGACGGCGGCGACGACACCGCTCCGACACCGACCGAGTTGTTCGTCGCGAGCCTCGCCAGCTGCGTCGCGTTCTATGCGCACCGCTATCTCGTGCGGCACTCGCTGCCGTCACACGGGCTGACCGTATCCGCCGACTTCGCGATGGGCGCCCGTCCGGCCAGGGTCGAGCGGATCACCCTCGCCATCACGCTGCCCGAGGGTGTTCCCGAGGCGCGTCGCGACGCACTGCTTGCGGTGGCCTCCCACTGCACCGTCCACAACACCCTGATGAGCACGCCGGAGGTGTCGATCGATCTGGTCGAGCCGGCGATAGCGACGGCCCGGGCTTCATAACCTCGGCCCTAGGCGAGCGACAGGAAGAGCTTCTCCATCTTCTTGGTGTCGAGCGCCTGCGCGCCCTCTGGCTCGCCGAGGCATTGCTTGAGGCCAGAGGCAACGATGGTGAACCCGGCCTTGTCGAGGGCCCGGCTCACCGCGGCAAGCTGGGTGACAACGTCCTCACAGTCGCGACCTTCCTCCAGCATCCGGACCACGCCCCCGATCTGACCCTGCGCCCGACGCAACCGGTTGATCACCGGCGCCATCTCCTCGGCCGAAAGCCGGACCATCGCACTCCTCCTTGGGTTGCCGCTCAACCGAGGATACCCATCGGGGTATGACTGCGGGTGGTGCGGGCCGGCGCGCGTCGCGTGGAGCTAGCCGCCCGGACTGGCGGCAGCGGCGACCTTGAGCACAGCGCGCTCCACGGCGTACGCCGCGTCGTCGGCGGCGCCTTTGAGATCCGCGTCGGCGGCGGCGACCGCCAACACCGCCTCACCGACCGCTTCGGGTCGCCAGTGGCGAAGCCAGCCCTGGGCCCGGCGCACCTTCCAGGCCGGCATCCGCAGCTTCGCCGCGATCGCGTCGGGCGAACCGGGGCCGGCCGCGCCGACCTGGGCGATCAACCTCAGGTTCGCCGCCAGCGAGCTGCTCACCAAGATGGGGTCGAGCCCGGTCGCGAACGCCCAGCGCAGCGTCTCGAGGGCGGCTGCGAGGTCGCCTTCGACCGCCCGATCGGCAACCGCGAACCCGGTCGACTCGGCGCGGCCGCGGTAGTACGTCGCGACATCGGCGGTGGTGATCTGGCCGCCGACGTCCGCGACCAGCTGGGCGGACGCGGTCGCGATCTCGCGCAGGTCGGTGCCGATCGCGCCGACCAGCTCAGCCGCCGCATCGCGATCGAGGCTCCCACCGGCGGCCCTCACCTCGTCGACCGCGAACTGCTCACGGTCCCGCAGCGTCTTGATCGGGGCGACCGTAACCACCTCGGCGGCGCCTTCCCGAATCGCCTCCAGCGCCGCTTTGCCCTTCGCGCCGCCGGCGTGCACGGCGACGATCGTGACCCCCGGCTCGGGCGCTTCGGCGAAGCCGACGAGAGCGGCCACCAGATCCTTGTCGGCATCCTGAAGGTTGCGGACGACGATCGACCGGTCCTCGGCGAACAACGACGGGGCCAGCGCCTCGGCGAGTGCGTCCACCGACACCTGGGCGGCATCGAGGGTGACGGTAGGGACGGCCTCAGCATCGGCGGACGCCGCAGCTGCGGCCGCAATCGTGCGGCTCACCGCCCGGGCGACCAGCAGGTCCTCATCGCCGACGACGACGGTCAGGGCGGCCATCCGCCAAGGATGTCACGCCGGCCGGACTCGATCGCCCGGCGCCGGCGAACCCCGAGGACGACCCCGACGGCCACCGTTGCGAGCACAGCTGCGGCCGGGCCGCCCGGGCACCTCAGTCCCGCGCCGGGCAGACCGGCCAGACCTCGCGCAACAACGGCAATCGCCTCGGTCGGTATGGCGGCCAGCCACGCGATCGGTGCCGCGAGTGGCCGGCAGACCGTGGCGAACGCCGCGCACAGGACCCCGAGCACGGTGGCCGGTGCGACCGCCGGTGCCGCCAGCAAGTTGGCCGGGATCGCATACGGCGTGAGCATGCCGAACGCCAGCACGAGCACCGGCGTACAGGCGACCTGTGCCGCCGCCGGCACCGCGATCGCGACCGCAACCGGCCGGGGCAAGTGCCGAGCCAGCCGCTCCGTCCAGATCGGCGCGACCGTCACCAGAGCGCCCGTTGCACACACCGAAAGCACGAACCCGACCGACCGGCCGAGGAACGGGTTCAAGCCGAGCAGCAACGTGACGGCAAGCGCGAGCGCCCGAAGTGGCCTGACCCGGCGGCCAAGCGCGAGGCCGGCAAGCACGATGCCACCCATGACCGCCGCGCGCAGCACGCTCGGAGACGGCCGAGCCAGCACGACGAAGCCGAGGAGCGCCATCGCCGCCACCCCGATTCGCCAGCGCCGGCGCAACCCGAGCAGTTGGGCAAGGGCGACCGTGACCGCCAGGACGACGCTCACGTTCTCCCCCGAGACCGCCTCCAAGTGCGTGAGGCCGGTGAGCCGCATATCTGCTTGCACCGAGGCAGGCACGGCAGACACGTCACCGTCGACGAGACCGGGCAGCAGGCCGCGCACATCCCCCGGCAGACCCTGGCAGGCAGCTCGAAGCGCGGCCCTCGCTCGACCGGCCAGCCGCTGCCACCACGGTGGCCGGCCGATCAGGGACGGTGGGCCGCGCGCATCGAGGACCGCGGCGACGTCATCTCCGCGGCGCGGGGGTGCAAGCCGGCCCGAGACCTCCACCCGTTGCCCCGGCAGCAGCCCGACCCAGCCTCGGCCGTACGACAGGACCAGGATCGGCGAGTCGGCCTGCCGCCAGCCGGTGGTGAGCACCGAGGTGACGGTCGCGTCGGTGAGGGTCAGCCCGCCGCCCGCGCTGGACACGACGGCGACCGGATCGCGCACCAGCCGGACCACGAGGTCGGCCTCGCTATGTCGCGCGGCGAGCTTCGGCACGACACCGCCGTGCAGCGCGCGCACGTGCCAGGCGGCCACCACTGAGCCCAGCACCACCCCGAGGGCCACCGCGGCGATCACCACCGCCGAGCCGGTGCTCCGCGGGCGGGCCAGCAGCGCCACCACCGACCCCAGGCCGGCAAGCGCGAAAGAGGTCCGAGCGGCGAGCAACGTGCACCCGGCCGTCGACGCCCAGACCCCGATCGCGACCGCGACGAGCCGGCGGTCGCTCAGCGCCGCCTCGCGGCTGTTGTCCCCCATGCCCGCGACGCTAAGAGTCGGTCGCGCCCGACGCCGCGGATCTCAAGACGCGGTGGACGAACCGGCCCCGCCTCGGACCTGTGGACCGAGCAGCAGGCCCGCACGGTGAGTCGGGCAACCACAGTTGATCATGGCGAAGCGAGCCGTTTCCGTGAGAAAAATCGCGCGTTTCGCCATGATCAACAACGCACTCCGGCGGGTCGGCCGACCGGTCACGGGGTGACAAGTGGGGCGAGCTCGGCGTAGCGGGCCGGGCCGATCCCCGACACTTGCTGGAGCTGGATCACGCTCGTAAACCCGTTGTGGGCGGTGCGCCAGTCGATGATCTTCTGCGCGGTCACCGGACCTACGCCGGGCAGCGTCTCGAGCTCCTCCATCGTGGCCGAGTTCAGCCCGACCGGCGCCGGCGATGTGCCGGAAGCGTCACCGCCCGCGTCCGACCCGCCGGGCGGGGCCGCCTTCACACCGATCAGCAGCAGCTGCCCGTCACTGACTCGCGCGGCAAGGTCAAGCGTGGCGATCTCCCGGTGGTGCAGCGGCCCGCCCGCAGCTGCGATCGCGTCGGCGACCCGCGCGCCGGCCGGCAGGGTGACGAGGCCGGGCTTGCGCACCCGGCCGCCAACGTCGACGACGATCGAGGTCGCGTCGCCGCCGGTCACCGGCGCCGGTGAGCTATCGAAGCTCGGAGCCGAAGCGCCGGCGTCCGGCAACGGGGCGGACGCTGGGTAGGTGCCCGGCGATCGCTGCTGGACCACCATCACACCGGCAATCACGCAGGCCACCGCGACCATGACTCCGACCAAGACCGCACGCAGCCCTAGCCGTTCGATCACGCCGTGCAGCCACGGCGGCGACCGGTCCAGCGCCCAGCCGCGGATCAGTTCGCCGATCTCGGGTGTCGATGCTCGAGGCAGGGCAGGTCGCGCTCCGACCGGCCCGCTTCCTGCAGGTGTGGGTCCACCGTCGGCCACGATGACCGGCGGGTCGGCCTGGGGCGGCTCCGGCACCCATCCCCCAAGCGGTGACCGCAACCCGAGCGCGGACAGCCGCTCGCGCGCCGACGCCGATGCCGACTCGTCGAGCTCGGTCGAACGGCCAGGGCGCACCATGCTCGTGACGCTAGGAAGGTGACCGGCCGATCCGGGCAAGCCCGCCCCGCCTGTGGACACCAGCGCACGAAGCAGATCCGGTGGATCCAGACCGCTAGGCGGGCACGACGTTGACCAGTTTGGGCGCGCGCACGATGACCGTCCGCACCTCGCGGCCGTCCAACGCCCGCGCCACCGCCGCCGACGCCAGCGCCTTCGACCGGAGCTCGTCCTCGGAGGCGTCCGCCGCGACCGTCAACCGGTCGCGCACCTTCCCGGCGACCTGCACCACGCAGGTCACGACCGACTCGACCAGCAGCGCCTCGTCGTAGGACGGCCATTCGGCGCTGACCACCGAGGGCTGGTGACCCAGCAACGACCAGGCCTCCTCGGCCGTGAACGGCGCAAAGATCGTCAGCATCCGGGCCAGCGCCTCCGCGCCTTCGCGGATCGCCGCGGCCTTGGCCGGCTCCGCCAGGCCGCCGCCGTCGATCCCCTTGCGCACCAGCGAGGTCAGCTCCATCAACCGCGCGATCGTGACGTTGAACCGCTTGGTCTCGGCGTGGGTCGTCGCATCGGCGATCAGCCTGTGCGCGGCGGCCCGCAGCTCCGGGTCGCCGGCAGTCGGGTCCGACCCGAACGCGACCGATCCGACGTCGGCGGCGGCCCGCCAGACCCGGGCCAGCCACTTGACCGCGCCGGTGGGCGAGACGTCCGCCCAGTCGATGTCGTCCTCGGGCGGGCCGGCGAACAGCATCGTGACCCGCACCGCGTCGGGGCCGTACTTCGCCAGCTCCTCCTGCAGGTTGACCAGGTTGCCCTTCGACTTCGACATTGCCGAGCCGTCCATGATCACCTGACCCTGGTTGGTCAGCCGGGTGAACGGCTCGGTGAAACCGACCAGGCCCATGTCGTACAGGGCCTTGGTCAGGAACCGCGAATACAGCAGGTGCAGGATCGCGTGCTCGACGCCACCGATGTACTCGTCGACCGGTAACCAGTCGGCCGTCGCCTCCGGGTCGAACGCCGCTTCCGAGTCGTGAACCGACGGGTAGCGCAGGTAGTACCACGCCGAGTCGACGAAGGTGTCCATCGTGTCGGTGTCGCGGGATGCTGTGCCGCCGCAGGCCGGGCACTCGACCGTGACCCAAGCGGTCGCCGAGGACAGCGGTGACTCACCACCCGTCGGGCGTAGCTCGTAACCCTCGGTCGGCAGCAGGACCGGCAGCTGGTCGTCCGGCACCGGCACCTCGCCGCAGGCCAGGCAGTGCACGATCGGGATCGGGCAGCCCCAATACCGCTGCCGCGACAGCAGCCAGTCGCGCAGTCGAAAGGTGACCGCCGCTTCGCCAAAGCCGGCTGCCTGCAGGTCCGCAGAGATTGCCGCGATCCCGTCGTCCTTCGCCATGCCGTCGTACCGGCCGCTGTTGACCAGCGTGCCGTCACCGGTCGTCGCAACGCCGGTCTCCGCCGGGTCCGCCTCGCCGGTGTCGACCACCATGCGCACGGGCAGGTCGAAGACGCGCGCGAAGTCCAGGTCGCGCTGGTCGTGCGCCGGCACGGCCATGATGGCGCCGGTGCCGTAGTCGGCCAGTACGTAGTCCGCTGCCCAGACCGGGATTCGTTCGCCGTTCACCGGGTTGATCGCGATACGCCCCAGCGGTACGCCGGTCTTGTCACGTCCCTCGCTCAGCCGCTCGATCTCGGTCGAGTGCCGGACCTGCTGCAGGTACGCCGTGAACCCCTCGCGCTCATCGTCCGCGCACAGCTCATCAGCCAGGTCGGAGTCCGCAGCGACGACGAAGAACGTCGCGCCGAACAACGTGTCCGGTCGGGTGGTGAAGACCCGCACCGGCGCGTCACGACCCTCGATCCGGAAGTCGACGTACGCCCCGGTCGACCGGCCGATCCAGTTGCGTTGCATGGTCAGCACCGGGCCCGGCCACACGCCGTCCAGCTCCGCCATGTCGGCCAGCAGTCGCTCGGCGTACTCGGTGATCTTGAAGAACCACTGCGTCAGGTTGCGCTTGGTGACCTCGGTGCCGCATCGCTCGCAGCGGCCCTGGATCACCTGCTCGTTGGCCAGGACGGTCAGGTCCTTCGGGCACCAGTTGACCGGTGCGGCCTTCCGGTACGCCAGGCCGCGCTCGTACAACCGCAGGAACAGCCACTGCGTCCAGCGGTAGTAGGCCGGGTCGGAGGTGTGCAGGCGGGTGCGCCAGTCGAAGGACATGCCCATCCGGCGGTAGCCCTCGGCCTGCACCTCGATGTTGTCGTAGGTCCAGTCGCGCGGATCGAGGTTGCGCGCCAACGCCGCGTTCTCGGCCGGCAGGCCGAAGGAGTCCCAGCCGATCGGGTGCAGCACGTCATGGCCGGTGGCTCGCGCGAACCGGGCCACCGCGTCGCCGATGCTGAACGCCTCGGCGTGACCCATGTGCAGGTCGCCGCTGGGGTAGGAGAACATGTCGACCACGTAGGCGCGCGGCCGGGAGCCGTCGTCGACCGGCTCGAAGACCCGCAGCTCATCCCAGACCGGCAGCCACTTGTCGACGACGCCCAACGGGTCGTACGCCGTCTCCTGCTCGGGCTCGCTCATCACAGTCTCTCGCTCTCAAGCCGGTGCTCGGATGGAACACGGTGCCAGACGACACCTAGGCAGAGAAAAGGCCCTCGACGAAGGAGGGCCGCCGCGCTGACGTCGTGCGTGGTCAGCGCGGCCCGGGAAGGAGCAAGCAGATGGTGGTTCCCACGAGTTCGATCTTATCGCAACCGATCCCGACCGGCCCGCGAATATCAGGTGGGCGTCAACCAAACCGACCCAAGCAACGTCTCTATAACGACTGAACCATCGAGGAGTGTTGGCCGTCCGAACAAGTGGGCAGGCTCACATAGAGTGAATTCGCGGGGGATGAATGGCTGGAGACCACATCGTGCGCCACGGCAGGTCGGCCTGGGCGGCCACCGCGGCGCTGATCGCCGTCGTCGCCCTTGCCGGATGTGGCGGACATTCCGGCTCCAACGGCGACAGCGGCTCGACTGATCCGTCGTCGAGCGCCGCCGCCAACACCAAGCCACTCGACGTCGTGTGGGTCAAGCCGCATCGGCGGCTGTCCGCGACCGGCCAGATCACGGTCAAGTTCGCCGGCGTGCTTTCGCCGCAATCGCCGCTTCCGGCCCTGTCGCCCTACGTACCGGGGCAGTGGGCCCGGCAGGGCTCGACCGCGATCTTCACCCCCACCCGTGCCTACCCGCCCGACACCAACGTCACCATCACCTACGCCAAGAAGCCGGGCGGCTCGGTCAAGACGATCGCGACCCCGGCGACCCCGACCGGCTCGCTGCTGCGGGCCGAGCAGATCCTCGCCCACCTGCGCTACCTGCCGTTGACAACGACCGCACCAGCCGCATCGACCGCCGAGCAGGAAGCCGACGACGTCTACACCCCACCGGCCGGCTCGTTTTCGTGGCGCTACCCGGACACCCCGAGCACGCTCAAGCAGGGCTGGTCGCCGGGGAAGTACGGCATCGTGGTGCGCGGCGCGGTGATCGCCTTCCAGCACCAGGCCAACCTGCCGCTCGACGGGACGATCGGGCCGCACACCTGGCACGCCCTGATCAAGGCCGACCTGGCCCGGGCGTACGACCCTGATCGCTACAGCTTCGTCTCGGCCAATCTTTACCTGCCGCAGCAGCTCACGGTCTGGGTCGCCGGCAAGACCGTTCTCACCAGCCCGGTCAACGGTGGGGTCGCGGCCGCACCGACTCCGCTCGGCACCTACCCGGTGTACGAGCGCTTCACCTCGACCACGATGTCCGGCACCAACCCCGACGGCACCAAGTACAAGGACCCGGGCGTGCCGTGGGTCAACTACTTCTCCGGTGGATCCGCGGTACACGGCTTCCCACGCGCGTCGTACGGCTTCCCTCAATCGGTCGGTTGCCTCGAGCTGCCGATTTCGACCGCCGCGCAGGTCTTCAAGCTGATCGACTACGGCACCCTGGTCGACGTGGCCGGTCCAGCTACCACTCCGCCCCCGGTTGCCACCCCGGGCCCGCCGGCCAGCCCGTCGCCACACCCGACGACATCGCCGTCCTCGAAACCGACGTCCAAGCCCAGCAAGTCGCCGTCAGCGAGTCCCTCGCACTCCAAGCCCTCGCACTAGGCCGGGACGAGCTCGCCCGCGACCACCTCGCGATCGACGACGTTGCCCGGCGGCGCGAGCGGGCAGGCCCAGTGCTCGTCGTATGCGCAGGACGGGTTGTAGGCGAAGTTGAGGTCGACGACCAACCGGCCGGCGTTGCCGCCGAGGTCGGCGCCCTTGACCGTGTCGAGGACGTAGCGTCCGCCGCCGTAGGTGTCCGGCGCGCGGTCGCGGATGGGGAGCCAGACCCCGCCGCCATAGGAGTCGAGCCACCACACGTCGAGGCTGCCGACGCCGTCGAGCTCGACCCGCCCGATCCGCTCGAACGGCACGATCCCGTCGGTGCCGGTCGGGATCTCCAGCCTGGCCGGCTCGACCCCGAGATCGACGGGGACGTCGAAGCGCAGCGTGGGGTCGTACGGCGCGTGTCGCACGATCGCGCCGCGATTCGGTGACGCCGGGTGCTCGCTGACCAGGCGCTGCCGGCCGGCGCACCAACCGGCGTATGCGATCAGCGGATCGGGCTCGTCGCGCACCGCTCGGTAGAGCCCGGCCACCTGGCGCCGCCAGTCGAGCACGTCGAGGCTCACGTTGCTCGAGCCTAGGTGACCTGTGCGTCAGGCCCGAAGGTCGACGACCACCTTGATGTCGTTGGGCTGCCGCTCGAGTGCTTTCGGCCACTCCCCCATCGGTACGGTCCGGGTGATCAGCTGAGCAAGCCAGTCATTGTCGGCCTTGTGCAAGGCGTCCGCGGCCTGGCCGTAGTTGGCCAGTCCGGCGTTGACCGACCCGAAGACCACCTCGTTGCTCAGCACCATCGACTTGTTGACCGCGTCGGTCTCGATCCCGACCTCGCGGGTGCCCGAAGAGATCCCGGTCAGGCAGACGATGGCGTCCGGCGCGGCCCGCCCGATCACGTCGAACACGACCTGGCCGATCCCGGTCGCCTCGATGATGATGTCGGGCGGCGCGGCCAGGTCGTCGACCGAGGTGACGTAGGTCGCCCCGAGGTCGCGAACCATCCCCGGCTTGGGACCGTCGGTGACCCGGTCGAGGACGGTCACGTCGAGCCCGCGCTGGCGGCCGATCAGCGCGGCCAGCAGGCCGATCGGACCCGCGCCGGTGACCAGCGCGCGTTGCGGATTCCAGGCCGAACGCGCGGAGATCTTGTCGACCTGGTCCCACGCCTTCGCCACCACCGAGGTCGGCTCCAGCAGCACACCCAGCCGGTCCAACGACGGGTCGAGCTTGACCGCGAACTTCGCCGGCACCCGCCACTGCTGGGAGCCGTAGCCGTCGTGGCCCTTGATGCCGCGCTCGGTGAACTGGCCGTTTCGGCAGAAGTCCCACTGGTCCTGCCCGCACGGCTCGCACGGCACGGGGTCTGGCCGGCGGACCACGCCCGCGACCAGGTCACCCGCCGCGAGCCCAGATCCAGCGGGCGCTTCGAGCACCCGGCCGAGCGACTCGTGGAACAGGACAAGGCGCTCATGACCGGCCGGCGGCTCGCCGTACCCGTCGACCGAGATCTCCACGTCGGTCCCGCAGATGCCGACGTACAACCCCTCGACCAGGACCTCCCCGTCGGACTCGGGCGGCGCGGCGATCTCCTCCACGCGTGCGCTCGAGATCTCGCCGGGCTTCACCGTGCAGGCCTTCACGGCAGCTCCTTCGTCTCTCTCCCCTCTTCGACGCTACCCACCCGGAGGCCGAGCACACCGTGACGAGGTCCCCCCGATCAGGTGACCTTGATCGACGTCGTCGTGCCGGTGTAGTGACCGAGGGTGACGGAGATCTTCAGCGAACCCTTGGAGGCGCCCTTCGGCACGGTGAACGTCACGGTGCCGTGCGTCGAGGTCTTCTTCTTCTCACCGTCGAAATGGACCGTCGCGCCCTTCACCGCATCACCGGCGTCGGTGACCTTCACGGTGAACTTCTTGCCAGGCTTGAGCGAGTGCGGCGACGCCGTTGCAGTGAGCTTCGGCAGGAACTGGCGGGCAATGACCTCGTCCACGTTCTTGGCGTTCGCGATCACCGCGACCGCCTCCAGCGGGCCGGCCGCTCCGTTCGCCGCGATCGCTGCGTGGCCGTAATAGCTGGCCGGAATCTTCGAGACGAGGACGGGCCCGAACTTCGTGCCCGCCTTGTTGCTGCGGGTCGCGCGCCAGCCGTTGCGGTCGGTCCAGAACAGCCACAGGCGGCCGCCCGGCCCGGCGGCCATCGTGACGTAGGAGACCCCCCACAGCTTGTCCGGGATCGTGGCCAGCACCTTGCTCGACCCGACCTTCCACACGTCGATAGAGAGTGTGTTGGACACCCGGTAGGCCGTGTACACGCCCCCGCCGACCCGCTGCACCGCGGGCAGATCCTGCTGGACACCGGCCGACTTGTTGACGGGATCGGATGAACCGGGTGCGTGGACCCGGGCACCCAGGCTGGGAGCGATCACCTGGGCGTTGACGCCGTCCTTGCCGTTGATCCCGCTGTTGGAGTACCACAGCGCCCACACCTGACCGGTCTTGGCGTCCTTGCCCAGACCTGGGTCGTAGGAGAAGTTGCCGGTGTCGCTGGTCAACGGGTCGGGTCCAGACTGCGGGTCCGCGGGTGACGGCGCGCCGATGTGATAGGCGACGGCGTCGGTGCGAGCCAGACCGACGACGAGGTTGGTGCCGTCCGCGATGACGGCGGTCGAGCCGTTCGCTGCGCCGTCGTCCGCCGAGAGGCTGCCGGCGTACAGCGACCAGGTCTTCCCGTCCGAGCTGGTGGTCATGTACTCGGCGTTCGTGTCGTACGCACCGGACTTGCCGGTCTTGCCACCGCCGAACGCGATCGTGCGCTTGCCACCGTAAGACAGGATCGTCGGGTCGAGCGCGACACCGGTCCAGTTCGTCGGCAGGATGTTCAGCTGCGAGCCGAGCGGCTTGCCGGCCGCGTCGAGGATCCGCCCATGGAGTGCCCAGGTGGTCCCGGTACCGGAGGTCCACACCACCTCGTAGTTCTTGCCGAACCGGGCAATCGACGGCTGGTTGCCGGTGGTCTTCACGTTGCCCGACGAGATGGCTACCCACTTCGTGGGCGTCGCATGCGCCGGTTTCGCTACATGCACGGCCGCCGCGGGGTGTGCGAGCAGCGGCGTGGCGGCCAGCTGGATGCCTGCTCCTGCCGCGGTCGTGACCGCGAGCAAAGCAAGGCTGCGACGAATGAGTCTCGGTCGGCGCATGGCCTCCCCCAATGCCGGCAGTGTCGTCCGCGGGAGCATAACGACTCCCTGGACGTAGCGCGAGAGTGAACCAGGATCCCGGCCCGAGTCGGGTGTTGGTCAGCCGGTCGGCTCGACCCCGAGGGTGAACGCGGTTGCGGACACCGGCACGTCGTCCTTACCGGGGAAGGTGCGCAGCACATGGTCGGCGACGTGGACCGTGACACCGAACCAGTAGTTCTCATTGCGGTAGTGGTGCAGCCGGTGGGCCCGGTAGATGTAGCGGTAGTACCAGTGCTTCGGCCGATAGCTCGAGTGGATCAGGAAGTGCACCCACTCGTAGGTGAGATACATCGCGTACGCCGTCACCATCCCGCTCAGCGCCAGCCGCCAGGTCGGCGTGATCAGCCAGAAGACAGCCACGTTGGTCAGGCAGGTGACGACCATGATCGGCCGCGGAACGAGAACCAGCCCGAGGATCTTCGGGTCGGCGTGATGCTGGCGATGCCGGCGCGAGCTGAGTGGATCGATCGTGACGCGGCCGACGGTGCGGGGCTTCAGGTGCAGCACGGTCACGTGGATGATCCACTCGGTGAACGGCTGCGCGCCGAGGATGATCGCCGCGATGCCGAGGTCCCACCAGCGCCAGCCACCGAGGCTGACCCGCAGCACCGCGGTGGCGAGCACGACCGGGACCAGCAGGCGGGCGCTGAACGTGCCGGCGAAGATGGTGGCCGCTCCGCGCAGCGTCAGGCCGGGCGCGGTGTAGGCGTCCGGCTGCGCCTCCCGGCCACGCACGATGCTGGTCGCCGTAATCGCCACAGCATCGATGGTCTCACGCTCGCTGCGACTGCCTCGCCGCGCGAAGGTCCTTCCGGATCCGGATGCCATAGGGGCTGGTCGGCGTTCCGGCGAAATCCTGCACGAGGGAAAGGCAGTCGCCCCACGGGTTCCAGGTCCAGGCCAGCCAGCTGACGTGGTGGGCGTTCGCCCAGGTCAGCAAGGTCTGGTCGAAACCGGTCGTGCCGTCGTATTTCGGCGGACAGCTCGCGGCGATCGTCGCGTACCCGGCGGTGAGGTCCGCGCCGAACTCACCGATCACCAGCGGCACCTTGCCAGCCACCCTGGCCGGTACGCCGTTGTAACAGGACGACGTGATGCAGCCACCCCACGAGTAGATGTGGATGGACGCCGCGAGCTCGTGGTCGGGATCGGTCGGCTTGTAGCGCAACCAGTTGTCGAGCGATGAGGCGAAGTTCAGACCGCCGACCAGCACGATGTTGCGTGCGCCGACCGACCGCACGGCGTGGATCAGCTGGTTCATCCCGACCGCGGTGTAGGTCGCGCCGCCGTTCTGGGACGTCTGCCGGCAGCCGCCGTCCCGCCAGCACAGCCAGGCCGCGGTCGAGAGCGACTGTTCGTCCGGCCACGGTTCGTTGAAGAGGTCGAACAGCACCGACCGGTTCCCCTTGAACGCCTTCGCGACCTGCTTCCAGAAGGCGATGCTGTGCGCGTCCGGCATCTCCTCCTGGTTCAGCGAGGTTTCGTTGCCCGGTGCGCTGTTGTGCAGGTCGAGGATCACGGCGAAGCCGTGCGCGTTGAGCTCCCGGACGTACCCCTCGATCGCATGCGCGTAGTGGGCGCCGGCGTACTGCGGCTTGACCCCGGCCAGCCCGAGCCAACACTGCTCGTTCAGCGAGACCCGCACCGCGTTCGCGCCGGTCCACTTCGCCATCGCCACGACATGTGACACCGGGACCGAGGTGTTGGTCGCGGTGTCGACGTCGAACATCCCCCAGCCCTCGATGCACGCGTACTCCGCGCCGGAGTTGTTGAAGCCGTGCAGCTGGACCGCCTTGCCGTTCGAGTTGACGATCCGATTGCCCGAGACGTGCAGCGGGAGGGCCTGATGACCCGAGCCGGAGGCCGTGACGGCGATCGGTCGGGACCGATGAGCGGGCGCCGATCCCAGCGCCGCGACCGACCCGGCGCCCGACCACCCCGCACCGAGCCCGGCCACCACAACGACCGCCACAGCGGCACCGGAGCGCCAGCGCTTCATCCTCACAGTGTCGGCCCCAGACACCGTCGACTGGCTACTCCGGACGGTTGCCGCCACCCAGTGCCGCCTGAGCCTCGACCACTTGGGCCCAACCGAGCGCCGGAGTCGGGTACGCGGGGGACCAGCCGCTCGCGGTCCGGAACCGCCGGTTGCTGACTCGCAACGAGCGGCCGAGGTACGCCGCCCGGGCGCCGCCGAGCCGCAGCGCCCCGCGCAGGCTTCGACCGGGCCGACGGTTCAGCGCGGCGCCGAGCGCGTGCGCAAGATCACGGCGGGTCGCCGGGTCGTCCTCGGTCACGTTGTAGACCCCACTCGGCACGCGTAGGGCCGCGATCACCGCAGTGGCGGCGTCATCGAGGTGGAGCAGGGTCTGGTAGCCGTCCGGTCCGCCGAGAAAGGGCGAGAGGCCGCGCCTGGCCATGGCGAGCTGGCTCCCGGTGTGCGACGAACCGGCGCCGTAGAACAGCCCGAACCGCAACACCACGCCGACTCCACCGGCCTCGGTGAACCGCTGCGCCTCGGCTTCGGCGGCCCGGCTCGCCTGTGCGTACGTCGGCAGGTCGACCGGCGAGTCCTCGTCGACCCACTCGCTGCCGGCATCGGCGTAGAAGAAGGCCACCGACTCCTGGAGATAGCGACTGGCGCCGCCTGCCAGCGCGGCCTGGACCAGGTTGTGCGCGCCTTCGGTGCGGATCCGGTAGTCCTCGGCCCAGGCGCTCGCTCGCATCGCCTTCGACAAGTCAGGGATGTGGGTCGCGATGTTGATGACCGCGTCGTGCCCGGCGACTGCCCCGGCGAGCTCCTCCGGGTCGAACAGGTCGAGCGTTACCGGCGTCGCGCCGGCCGCCCGCACCAGGTCCGCCTTAGCCGGCGTACGACTGATCCCGGTGACCTCGTGCCCGGCCTGCACGAGCAGCGGCAGCACCCGCGCTCCCAGCACCCCGGTTGCGCCGGCCACGAACACCCTCATGCCGGCCAGTCTCCCGCCGACCAGTTCGGCCGGCGGAGTAGGCCGCGGTCAGTCCGCGGGTGCGTCGCCCGCACTTCCGGTCTTCGGCACCGACAAACGCGCCGCGGAAGAGTCCATGTGCAGGCTGATCAGGCGGTCGACAGTGGCCAGGTCACCGGAGCGAATCGCGTCGAGGATGTCCTGGTGCTCCGCCACGACATCGGACCGGCCGTCGTAGAACGGCTCGAGCCGGATCAGGCACAGCCGGGTCTCGGCAAGCAGGGTGCGGAACATCCGGGACAGCCGGAGGCTGCCAGCCGCCTCGACCAGGGTCTGGTGAAACGCGAGGTCCTCGGTGATGACGTCCGCCCAGTCCCCGTCCAGCGACGCGGTGAGCCGGTCGACCACCTGCTGAAGCGACGCGAGCGCCTCCGCTGAGGCTTGCTGCGTCACGATCGCTGCCGCGGTGCGCTCGACCGCGCCGCGGGCGAGGTAAACGTCACGGGCATCGTCGTGGTCGAGCTCGACCACGAAGACCCCCCGGTTACGTTCGGCCCGAAGCAGGCCTTCCTGGATCAGTCGCTGCATCGCCTCGCGAATCGGGCCACGACTGACCCGCAGCTGGCGGGCCAGCTCCATCTCTGACAGCTGCGAATCGGCGGGAAAGGCACCCTCGAGGATCTCCGCGCGGAGCCGGTCCGCGATCAGGGCCGGCGTGCTCTGCAGCTGGAGCGGTTCGAGCGACCCAGACCCACCGGAGGACGGAGCAGTCACCGCGGATCCCTTCTCGACCACCCCGCGCCGACGCCCCCGGCCGAGCCATGGCCAAATTGCTTACAATGCAACAACTATGGTAGCGGCGGAGTGGCGCGATCGGCCGCCCTCGACACAGCCATGACGGACGACATCGCGCGGTCGCTGTCGGTGACCGGTCCCACCCGATTGACCGGCCGGCTCGAGGTCCCCGGCGACAAGTCGATCTCGCATCGGGCGATCTTGCTGTCGGCGTTGGCGGACGGCACGAGCAGCGTGCACGGGCTCTCCGACGGCGCGGATGTCGGCCACACGCTCGCCGCCGTCGTCGCGCTGGGCGCCGACGTGGCGCGGGCGGATGACGGCGTACGCATCACCGGTGGCCGGCTGCGACCGGCGGACCAGGTGATCGACGTCGGCAACTCCGGGACCGGGATCCGGCTGCTGGCCGGCGTCGCCGCCGGCTTGGCGTTCCGCACCGAACTGGACGGAGACGCGTCGATCCGAAGCCGTCCGATGGATCGGATCGCCATCCCGCTGCGGCTGATGGGCGCGGAGATCGGCGGTCCGTCCGGTGGGTCGTTCGCACCCCTCGTCATCACTGGCGGCGGTCTGCACGGCATCGACTACTCCACGCCGGTCGCGTCGGCGCAGGTGAAGTCGGCGATCCTGCTCGCCGGGCTGGCCGCGGACGGCACCACCGTGGTCCGCGAACCGGCGGTCAGCCGGCGGCATACCGAAGAGATGCTGCTCGCGCGTGGCGCCGATCTCACCGTGGAAGGCACGACAACCTCGGTACGTCGGTCGACCCTGAAGCCGCTCGACGAATCGGTGCCAGGCGACCCGTCTCAGGCGGCGTTCTGGATCGCCGGCGCCGCGGCCATGCCGGGCAGCGACGTGACGATCACCAACCTCTATCTCGGACCGGCTCGCGACGGTTTCCTCGACGTCCTGCGCCGGATGGGCGCCGAGATCAGCGTCACGAGCGAGGCGCGCGGTGCGTTCGCCGTAGGGGTTCGCGGCACTGACCTGCGTGCCACCGACATCACGCCGGAAGAAGTGCCGGGCCTCGTCGACGAGATCCCCGCGCTCGCGATCGCGGCCGCCCTGGCAGCCGGCGTCACCCGGATCCGCGGCGCCGCCGAGCTGCGGGTCAAGGAGTCCGACCGGGTCGCGACCATCGCGGCGATGCTGACCGGTTTCGGCGTCAGCGTCACCGAGCACCCCGACGGTCTCGACATCACCGGCAGTCACGGGCTGCAGCCGGCGCGGGTCGACAGCCACGGCGATCACCGGATCGCGATGGCGGCTGCTGTCGCGGCGACCGCGGCGCACGGCGAGTCGCGGATCGACGGGTTCGACGCGGTCGCGACCAGCTACCCGGCGTTCGCCGACCACCTCGCGCTCCTGACCGCGGGCGCCTAGCTCCCCCGTTTCAGCACACAACTGTCGTTGGTTCGCGCCGTTTCGGCCGACCCGCGCCAGTTGCGTCGCCGGCGCAGGGGCGTCGTGTGCTGAAACGGGTCAGGGTGCGGATCGGGGACTCCCCTGATGCGGCGCGCGAGCGGCCGGGACACGCTGTGCCGGTGAGTGGTACCCGGTTGGCCGCGCGGGACCGGCAGACAGTCTTGCGAACCTGCGTCCACCTCGCGCTGATCGCGACCGCGCTCGTGTCACTCGTGCTCGAGCCGGTACTGGCGATCCACATCGGCCTCGGACTGATCTTCGTCGGTCTCGTCGTCGTCCATATCGTTCAGCGGCGCCAGACGACTGCCAACCTGGCCGCCAGGCTGGTCCGGGTGCGCAGCATGCGGACCCGCTCGGGCCGGATGGCCCTCGCCGACCTGGGCCTCGCATCGCTAACCGCCGCGATGCTGGCGTCCGGGATCTGGGACTGGGTCATCGGGCACCCGACCACGATCCGCTGGCATGCCATCACCGGAGTTCTGTTGGCCGGACTGCTCGTCGTCCACACCGTGCGCCGGCGGCGCCGGCTGACCCGCTCCGCGGTCCGTTAGCGTCCTGCGTCAGAAGTTCGCCGCCAGTTGTGGTGATCCGGGCGCCGGACTCGCAAGGCGAAGGAGGAGCGCGGTAGTGGAGCTACCGCCGACGACGACAACGCCGCGAGGCGGCGGTCGGGCGCCACAAGTGGTGGCAGGCAACTTCTGACGCAGGACACTAGCGGCGGCGGGTGCCGCCCGGGCTGCCGCGGTCGAGCAGACTGGCCGGCTCCTCCGGCGGGTCTGCGGCGACTTCGCGGATCGCGTCCGCGATCGCCCGGCACGACCACTCGAACAGCTCCGGCGCCGTCGTCAGCGCCGGCTGCAGCCGGTAGACCCACTTCCCCCACTGGGTGATGCCGAGTACGCCGCGGGCCATCGCGGCCTGGTGCACGGACCGGTGGAAGGCCGGCGCGGGCGTGATCGTCTCGCGATCGGTGACGAACTCCACGCCGATCAGCGCGCCGGCCGCGCGCACGTCACCGACCTGCTCGATCTCCTCGATCAGCGGATCGAGCTCGGCGTGCGCGATCGCCTCGATGGTCGCGACATTGGCCAGGACGTCGCTGTTGAGCAGCCGATCGATGCCGGCCACCGCACCCGCGCACGCAGCCGGCGTCCAGGCGAAGGTTCCGGCTCCGTGCACGTCGGAGTCAGCCATCACTGCTTCGGTGCCGAGCACCGCCGCGATCGGCTGGCCGCCCGCGGTGATCCCCTTGCCCAGCAAGACGATGTCGGGCTCGAGATTCCATCGCTCGCAGGCGAAGATCGTGCCGCAGCGACCCATGCCGGTCTGCACCTCGTCGAGGATCAGCTTCCAGCCCCAGCGCCGGCACATCGCGGTCAGTCGCGCCCAGAAGGCCTCCGATGGCACCAGGATGCCGCCCTCGCCGAGCACCGGCTCGATCAGCACGCCGGCGATCTGCTCCGGCTCGACCTGATGTACCAGTAGCCAGTCCTCGATGTAGTCGAGATACATCAGGTCGTCGTACGGTCCGGGACCGCGGTGGAACGGCGCCCGGAACGAGTTCGGGTACGGCGCGAACACCAGCCCGCCGACATACGCCGCACTAGAGCTCGCCACCTCGGACAGGTCGCTCGACGCGCTCGCGGTGAGGTAGGTCGCCTCGCCGTGGTACTGACCGTGGAAGGTCAGGATGATCGGCCGGCCGGTCGACTCGCGGGCCAGCTTCACGCCGGCCTCGACGGCGAGCGTGCCGCTCAGGGCACTCGCGACCCGGGTGATGCCCGGCGGGGCAACGTCGAGCAGCCGCTCAGCGAGGGCGAGAGCGGGCTCGTTCGGGATGTAGTTGGTGATCTCCATCCCATAGCGCCGTTGCGCGGTCGTTACTGCCTCGAAGACATCAGCGGGTGAGCCCCCGAACGGCGCCGCGCCCCACGCCGACACCAGGTCGGCGAAGACGTTGCCGTCGAGATCCTCGATGAGCGAGCCGACCTTGCGGGCCTCGGCGAAGGGAACCTCGTCGTGGTCGGTCATCCCCGCGATCACCCGCGAGTCGAGCCGCTCGAAGAACGCGCGGCTGCGCGGGCCGGGCAGCTCGGTGTGAACGCTCGGCCACGACGGAGTCGCGTCGATCTCGGTCACCCGACCTCCAACTTCGCGAATGCATCCAGCGCGGCGTCGATCCGGGCATCCCTCAGCCGGAGCTCGCCCCGAACTATGCTGACGGCAATCAGATTATCGGCTTGTCTTGTTGTAGGCAATCTGCTACTTTGCCGCTCGAGTGGCGCCTAGCGACCCACCAAACAGAGGAGCACACCGTGCCGAAGACCCTCAAGACCCACCGTCTCGCGACCACGGCGGTCGCTGCCTTCGCGCTGGTTGTCGGCCTGGTCGTCGCCGTTCCCGCGGCCATTGCACACACCCGCGGCGCCGCCCACCCGGCGGCAGCCGCGCACCCGGCCAAGGCCTCCACGCCGCCGGGCATCAAGCACGTGTGGATCATCACGCTGGAAAATGAATCCTTCGGATACAGCTTCGGAAAGCCCGGCGAAAAGCAGGCGCCGTACCTCGCCAAGACGTTGCCGGCCAAGGGCGCCCTGCTCACGCAGTACTACGGGATCGGGCACGACAGCCTCGACAACTACACCGCGATGATCTCAGGACAGAACACCAACTACGAGCTCGGCCAGGACTGCGGTCTGTACGAGCCGTTCATCCAGTTCGGCGGCGAGAACTTCGACAAGTGGACGAAGTACCACCAGCTCTCCGGCGAGGGCTGCGTCTACCCGAAGTACGTCAAGACGCTTGCCAACCAGCTCACCGCCAAGGGCCTCACCTGGCGGGCCTACGAGCAGGACATGGGCAACCTTCCGCACCGCGACAAGACCGTCGAGACCGCCAACGGCCCGGCGTGTGGCCACCCGGCGCTCGGCGCCGAGGACCTGACCGACTCGACGGGGCCGAAGACCGACAGCTACGCGACCCGACACGACCCGTTCGTCTACTTCAAGTCGATCATCGACAACCAGGCCTATTGCGACTCGCACGTGTTGACCCTCAAGCCACTGCAGAAGGACCTGAAGAAGATCTCGACGACCCCGAACTACTCGTTCATCACGCCCAACACCTGCGCCGACGGCCATGACACCCCGAAGTGCCAGGACGGCCGCAAGGGCGGACTGATCCGCGTCAACGAGTTCCTGAAGAAGTGGATCCCGATCATCACGAACTCGCCGGCCTACAAGGCGAACGGCATGATCGTGATCAACTTCGACGAGTCGGGGTCCGACGAAGACGCCGGCGCCTGCTGCGGCGAACGCGTCAGCACTGGCTACTCCGCCCCGTCGCACCCGAACATGAACGAGCCGGGACTCTACGGCCCGGGCGGTGGCCGGGTGGGCGCGATCGTGCTGTCGAAGTTCGTCAAGCCCGGTACGACGACCACGAACCCCTACAACCACTTCTCGCTGCTGCGCAGCATCGAGGACATCTTCGGGCTGCATCACCTCGGCGATGCCCAGCAGCCGAAGGTCGTGTCGTTCGGATCGGATGTCTATACGAACCGCTAGCCATGTCAGCGACGGCTCGCGCGAGGTAACCAACTGTGCGGTATCGAACGAGCAGTGTGGTGGTGGCGACGATCGCCACCACCACACTGACGTACGGGTCACTTCCGGCGGCGGGCGGTGCTGCCGCCTCCGGTCAGGTCGGCGGCCACCTTCGCGGCCAGCGGATCTACGTGACCACCACGACCTGCGCGCCGAGGTGGTATGCCCCCAACCCCGGCCGCGCGCACTTCGCGATCACCAACCGGTCGGCGTACTCGGCCACGATCTACCTGTTCCATCCCCGGTCGAACGCGATCGTCGCGACCGTCAAACACCTCAAGCCGCACTCGGTGCGCGAGCTCGTGGTCACCCTCGCCCGGGGCCGGCGATACGTCTGGGGCTGCGACCTGACCGGCCGGCCGTCACGAGTGTCCGACGTCCAGACCGTGCCGGTCGACCCGAACCACGGGGGACCGGGGCCACCGGTCGTACCGGTGACCCGGGGCGAACTGACACCCGCGATGAGGTCCTACCGGGCCTACGTCGGCCACGAGTTCGCCCTGCTCACCAGCCAAACGAACGCGCTCGAGACCGACCTGGCCGGCGACGACGTCGCCGACGCGAAGACGGCATCGCTCACCGCGCACCTGACCTGGCTTCGGATCGGTCAGGACGACGGTGCCTACAGCGCATTCGGCACCCTGGGCCGCACCATCGACGGCACGACTGCCGGGCTGGTCGGCGGCACGTCGAGCCCGAGGTTCACCGGCTTCCACAAAGTCGAGTACGACCTGTGGACCCGCGCGGACATCGCTGCCGCAACTACGGATGCCAAAGCTCTCGCCCGCGCCGTGTCGCGGCTGACGACGCCGCCGATCTCGCAGTGGCTCCCGCTGACCACCGCAGGTGTCAGCGGCCTGCCACTGCGTTGCCACGAGATCCTCGAGGACGCGCTGCGCGACTCCCTCACCGGGCAGGACGACTACGGCAGCGGCACCAGCCTGGCGTCAGTGCGGGCTGACGTTGCGGGCACCCGCGAGCTGCTGGGCCTGCTGGCCCAACTGATCAGGCCGCGCTCGTCACACCTCGTCTCGCACGCTCGCAAGGCGCTGACCAGGCTGGCCGCAGCGGTGAACGCGACCCGAGCGAAGAGCGGCGCGTGGGTCGCGGTCGCCGACCTGCCCCGGCGCAGTCGTGACGCGGTCGACTCGGCCGTCGGCCGCGTCCTGAACATCCTGGCGCCGGTGCCCGACCTGCTGACGATCGGAAAGTCATGACCATCGACCGCCGGCAGTTCCTCGGGCGCTCCGGGATCGTGGCGGCCGGTGCGGCGCTCGCGGGGGCGGGACTCACGCCGGCCGAGGCCGCGACGCGAGCGCATCCGCGCCCCGGCGAGGCTGACGAACCACCTGAGGTTCCGACCATTCGCGATCCGGCCGCGCACCTGCCGCCGGTGCCGTTCCACGGCGCCCACCAAGCGGGCATCAGCACTCCGCCGCCACCGGCCGCCTGCTTCGCCGCGTTCGACGTGACGGCCGAGCATCGCAACGAGCTCGTCGAGCTGTTCCACACGATCACCCACCGGGCCCGCTTCCTCACCGCCGGCGGCACGCCGCGCAACCTCGGAGTCGGCGCGCCACCTGCCGACAGCGGCACGCTCGGACCCGACGTACCGGCCGACGGCCTCACGATGACGGTCGGGGTCGGGTCGACCCTGTTCGACCACCGCTACGGCCTGGCCGGGGCGAAACCGCGCCATCTCACCCCGATGCGCTCGTTCCCCAACGACAACCTCGACCCGGCCCAGACCGGCGGCGACCTAATCGCGCAGATCTGCGCGGGCAGCGCCGATACGGCGATCCACGCGCTGCGCGATCTGGCCAAGCACACCCGCGGCGGGATGGCGATTCGCTGGCGGATCGACGGCTTCATCTCGCCGTCGCGACCGTCCGGCGTACCGCGCAACCACCTCGGTTTCAAAGACGGCATCGCCAACCCCGAGATCGATCGACCGGCCGTCTCCAGACAGCTGCTCTGGGTCGAGAAAGGTCACGGCGAGCCGACCTGGGCGATCGGTGGCAGCTACCACGTCTGCCGGATCATCAAGATGTTCATCGAGTTCTGGGACCGGGTCTCACTGCACGAGCAGCAGACGATGATCGGCCGGTTCCGCGACACCGGCGCGCCGCTCGACGGTGTCACCGAAGCCGACCTCCCCGACTACCACGCCGATCCACTCGGCAAGGTGATTCCGCTCGACGCGCACATCCGACTGGCCAACCCGCGCACCAACCGCACCGAGCCGAGCCGGATCTACCGCCGTGGCTACAACTACGACCGGGGCGTCGACCTCAACGGCAACCTCGACCTGGGCCTGGTCTTCAACTGCTTTCAGCAAGACATCAAGCGGCAGTTCGAAGCCGTCCAGGCCCGCCTGGTCGGCGAGCCGATGGTCGACTACGTCAGCCCGGTCGGCGGCGGCTACTTCTTCGCGCTCCCCGGCGTTCGTGATCGCAACGACTGGCTGGGCCGAGGCATGGTCAACTCGTCCTGAGTTTGCGGCCGGCTCAGCCCGCGCCGGGCGCCAGGCGGATCGAGGTCTGGCCGTCGGAGGAGAACTGGTTGAACCATCCATCCGGTGACTCGACGATGTCGGTCCAGCGCGGATTCCAGGCCTCCAGCACATCCAAGTCCTGCAGGATGATGTAGGGCCGCGCGTTCGCAAGGATCTCCTGCATGCGATAGACCAGCTGGCGCCGCTTGACGACGTTCGTCGTCGCCCCTTGCTCCTTGTAGAGCTTGTCGTACGTCGGATTGCAGTAGCCCGAGTCGCTGTTGTCGTACCACTGCGAGCAAGTCAGCACGTTGAGGATGTACGTCGGGTCGATGAACGTGTCCCAGCCCCACATCGCCATGTCGTACTTCCGATAGTGGTCGGCGAAGATATCCGAGTTGAGCGCGTCGTCGTCGGTGAGCCGGAACGTGAGCTTGACGCCGATCTTGCGGAAGTCGGTAGTCATGATCTCGCCGCTGCGCACACCTTCGCCGCCGTTGTCGGTCGAGACGTAGACGGTGTAAGACATCTGATGACCGTCGGCGATCCGGATCCCGCCCGGTCCCCGCTTGTAGCCGGCCGCGTCGAGCAGCGCGTTGGCCTTGGACAAGTCGTACGGGAGCGGCTTGACCGCCGGGTCGTACCACTTGCCCGTCGCCGGCGGCACGATCGACTGGGCCGGCTGGGCGTAGCCGAGGAAGGCCACTCGATCAATCGTGTTGCGGTCGATCGCGTACTCAAAAGCCTTGCGGACATTGGGGTTCAGCAGCTCGCGATGAGCGACCTTCTTCGGGTTGGTGTTGATGATGAGGTCGTTGTAGGCAACCGCCGGCTCGGCCAGGATCTTGAACCCGCCTGACTTCAGCGGGCGTACGTCGGTCGGCGGCAGGTTGGGGTCACCAGTCGCCGCATCGACCTCGCCGGCCCGCATGGCAGCGACCAGTGCGTCGTCGTTGGAGAACAGCTCGACGCCGAAGCCCGCGATGTGCGCGGGCGGGCCGTAGTAGTGCGGGTTGCGGGCGAAGACGATCGCCTCGTTGTAGGTGTACTTGACGAACATGAACGGTCCGCCCGACACGACCGGATGACCGGCGGACGGTGTGTTCGGCTGGCTGCGAAGTGCCTTGCCATTGCCCGCGGCGTACTTCGCCCACACGTGCTCCGGCAGCACCGGGATCTGCTCGAGGTTCGACAGCGCATCGCCTTCTGGCTTGCGGTAGGTCACGACGACCGTTGTCGGGTTCGGTGCGGTCGCGCTGACCACGCCCGCCACCGCACTCGCCCACAGCGCGGCCGGCCCCTTGTGCAGCCGGACCATCGTGGCGATCGTCCAGGCGACGTCCTGCGCGGTCAGCGGTTGACCGTCCGACCACTCCGCGCCGGCCCGCGTGGTGAAGGTCCAGGTGCGACCGTGGTTCGACAGCACCCACTTCAACGCGAAGTCAGGCTCGAAGTCCAGCGTCTTGAGGTTGTACTGGAGGATCCGCGGATAGATGTCGCTCTGCGTGCTCAGCGCGAGCTGGTCGTCGGTGATCCACGGGTTCATCGTGTTGATGATCGAGATCGTGCCGATCCGCAGGAAGCCACCCGGCCCCGGTACGCCGGGATCGTTCAGCGGGAAGCTGCGATCGCAGCCGGTGAGCACGACCGCGGCCAGCATCGTCGCCATCACCAGCCGGCGCGCTCTCATGAGCTCACTCCCGCCGCGATCTCGGCCCGGATACACGCCGCGGTGTGCGCAGCGCCGACCAGCACGAACGCGGGGTCGATCTCGCGGCACTCAGGCACGGCGATCGGGCACCGCGGCTCGAAACGGCAGCCGGCGGGGATCGCGGCCGCGTCCGGAATCTCGCCCGTCAGCACGCTCGTCGGTCGCCGCTGCGTGTGAGCGACCGGCACCGCAGCCACCAGGGCGCGGGTGTAAGGATGGCCGGGAGCGGCGACCACCTGGGTGGCCGGACCCTGCTCGACAATCCGGCCGAGATACATCACCGCGATCCGGTCGGCGTAGTGCGCCGCGGTGGACAGGTCGTGGGTGATCATGATGATCGCGACCGACTTCGTCCGGCGCAGTGCGTCGAGCACCTCCAGCACCTCGGCCCGGACCGACACGTCGAGCATCGAGACCGGCTCGTCGGCGACCAGGATGGTCGGGTTCATCACGAGCGCGGCTGCGATCGCCACCCGTTGCCGCTGACCCCCGGACAGCTCGTGCGGGAAGCGGTCGAGAAAGAGCTCCGGCGGATCCATACCGACCTGGGTCAACGCCTCGGCAGCGAGCCGCTGCCGCTCCTTGCGGTTGCGTCCGATGTGGTTAACCCGCAACGGCTCATCCAGGATCGACCGCACCCGCATCCGCGGGTCGAGCGACTCGTACGGATCCTGGTAGACGAGCTGGACGTGCTGGCGCAACCGGCGCCGGGCCTTGCGGTCCATGGTCCCGAGGTCGACGCCGGATACCACTACGTGCCCACCGCTCGTCGACACATTGCCGACGATGGCGTGCGCGGTCGAGGTCTTGCCCGACCCCGACTCGCCGACGAGAGCAACCATCTCCCCCGGCTCGATCGACAGTGACAACCCGTCGACCGCTCGCACGATCGCGCGCGGGCGGCCGCGGACCAGGTCGACCATCCGACGGCGGCGCGGGAAGGTGACGAAGACCTCGTCCAGGGCCAACGCGACATCGTCCGTCTGCAGCACTCCATCCGCTCGTTCGAGCGGGGCGTCGGCGGGCGCCGCCGACGCAACCGGGGCGGCCGGACCACCACCCGCACCGGGTCGGGACAGCAAGCATGCGGCCTGCCAGCTCTCGCCGATCTGGACCAGCGGCGGCAGCTCGTGACTGCAGCGCTCGATCCGTACGTCGCACCGAGGCGCGAACGCACATCCTTCGATCAGCTGGTCGAGCCGGGGCGGAGCACCGGGAATCGCGTGGACCGAGTGGCGGTCGAAGAGGTCTGGGATCGCAGCGAACAGCTGGCGGGTGTACGGGTGCTCCGGCGCACCGGCGATCGAGCTGACCGGCCCGGACTCGACCAGCCGGCCGGCGTACATGACCGCCAGTCGACCGCAGGTAGCCGCCGCGGCCGCGAGGTCGTGCGTAACCAACACGAGGGCGAGGTCGAGCTCCTCACTGAGCCGCCCCAGCAGATCGAGGATGCCGGCTTGAACCACGACGTCGAGTGCCGTCGTCGGCTCGTCGGCGAGCAGCACCTTCGGCTCGCAGGCGAGCGCCATCGCGATCGCGGCCCGCTGCCGCATCCCGCCCGAGAGCTGGTGCGGGAATGCCTGCTCGATCGCGGGTGGCAGGCCGACCAGGGACAACAGCTCGCGGGTTCGGTCCCGGGCCGCGGTGCCGGTCGCGGTGTCGTGCACCCGCATCGGCTCGGTGATCTGCCAGCCGACACTGCGCACCGGGTTGAGCGCGTTCATCGCGCCCTGGAAGACGGTCGCGATGTCACGCCAGCGCCAGTCGTCGGTGCCGCGCTCTCCACCGGAGAGCAGGTCGCGACCGTTCAGCCGAACCGTGCCACAGATCGATGCGGTCGGCGGGAGCAGTCCCATCAGTGCGAGCACGGTGGTCGTCTTGCCGGATCCGGACTCCCCCACGATCGCCAGCCGCTCGCCGGCATCCAGACGAAGATCGACGCCCTGCACCGCGTGCAGCTCGCCGTCCGGAAGGTCGAAGAAGACCTCCAGCCCATCCACCTCGAGCAGGCTCATAGCGCGTCCTTCCCGCGCCCGACGAGTGGTCGCAACCGCCAGCTGCGAAACGCGAAGTGCGAGATCCGCAACCTCGGGTTCAGGGCATCCTCGAGGGCCTGGCCGAGCAGGTAGCAACCGACAATGACCGCGGCGATGCACACGCCCGGCGGGACGACCGTCCACCAGGCTCCGTAGCTCACCGCGGTCCGGTCGTTCGCGTGCTCGAGGATGATGCCCCAGCTCGTGCCGTTGGGGTCGCCGAGGCCAAGGAAGTCCAGCGAGGTCTCGTCGAAGATCGCGATCGCGACACTGAGCACCGTATTCGCGATGAGCAACGGCGCGATCTGCGGCAGCACGTGCCGGAAGACGGTGGTCAGGTGTCCCGCACCCATCGTGCGCGCCCGGCGCACGTACACCCGCTCCCGCACGCTCTTCACCTCCGCGCGCACGATGCGGGCGGTCGAAGTCCACAGCAGCAGGCCGATCACCAGGATCACGTGCGACAGGCTCGGACCCCACAAAGTCGCGACCACGATCATCAGGACCAAGTCGGGTACGACGAGGAAGTAGTCCGTGATCCGCATCAGCAACATGTCGATCCAGCCACCGAAGTAGCCGGACAGGATCCCAATCAGCCCGCCGACACCCATCGCGACACCGGTGGCAGCCGCGCCGACGACGAGCGAGACCCGCCCGCCGACGAGCACCAGGCTCAGTACGTCGACGCCGCCGTCGTCGGTGCCGAACCAGTGATGGGCTGATGGGCCGGCGTACACCGGGCCGCTAGCGGCCTGGGTCGAGTGCGGCGCGATCCACGGTGCGATCAGCGCGATGATCACGAAGAACAGCAGGATTCCCAGGCCGACCGCCGCCGATGGCCGCTGCCGCAGAAGGGACACGAAGCTGTGCCAACCGCGCCGCAGGCTCGACTGGCGGGGCGGCACCACCGGAGTGGGGGCAACCGCGACGCTCGTCACTGCGAGATCCTCGGGTCGAGCCGGAAGTACAGAAGATCGGCGATGAGGTTGAACAGCACCACCGAGACCGTGAAGATCAGGAAGCCGCCCTGCAGCATCGGGTAGTCCCGTTGCTGAACGGCCTGGTAGAGCGCGGAGCCGATCCCCGGCCAGGAGAACACCACTTCCATCAGGATCGCGCCGGCGACGATCGAGCCCAGCGACAGCGTGACCAGCGTGGTGATCGGCAACATCGCGTTACGCAGGGCGTGTGACCACATCATTCGGCCGCGCCCGATTCCCTTCGCCCGCGCCGTCAGCATGTAGTCCTCGCCGAGCGTCTCGAGCAAGGCCGACCGGACGATGAGCGTATTGCCGCCGTACAGGGTGAGGACCAGCGTGATGGCCGGAAGGATCATGTGCGCAAGCACGTCATCGAGGTGTTGCCAGAACGGCGGCGACACGACCGCGAACGGGTTGGACGTGCCGGCGGTCGGGAGGTACTTCGAGAAGGCGATCAGCAGCACGAGGGCGATCCACTGGGTCGGCAAGGCATAGAGCACGATCGCAGTGTTGGTGCTGATTTGGTCGGTCAACGAACCGCGCCGCCACGCGGAGAGCACGCCGGTGCCGATGCCCACGATCAGTGAAAGCACGGTCGCGATCGTGACCACCGGGAGCGTGTTGTAGAGCGCGTTCTTCAGGTTCGTCGAGACCGGCTGCTGGTTGGCGAACGAAACGCCGAGGTTGCCGTGCGCGAGCTGCTTGAGGTAGTCCCAGTACTGCGCGCGCAGTGAGAGGTTCAGGCCGAACTCGGCGCGCAGGTGCCGCTTGAGTGCGAGCGAGGCGTTGGGGATGCGGGCCAGGTTGGTGACCGCAGTGCCTGGCAGCACGCGGAACAGCAGGAAGTTCAACGAGATCGCGACGAAGATCGTCACGATGGTGAACGCCACCCGTTTGACGAGGTACTCGGTCCAGTTCATGGGCCGACTCCCTTCCTAGCGCTCGGCATCCCCGGATCTCGGTTGGGCCATCGCCGCTCGGATCGAGTCAGCGACGATGTCCGCCGCCTGGTCGATCACCTCCAGCGGTGTGATCAACGACGGTTGGATGTTCAGCGACGTCGTGCTCGAGTCCGCGACCAGGCCGCGGTTGAACATCTCCTGCGCGACTCGATCCTGAAGCTGTGTGTCGCGCTGCTTGCTGTCCCGATCCGTGACGAACTCCACCGCGGTCAGTGCTCCGACGGACCGTACGTCGCCGACTGCGTCGAACCGGTCGAGCAACCGGCCGAAGACCTCTTGCGACCTGGCCTCGATCGCCCTGACGTGCTCGAGCACACCGGGATTGGTGATCTCCTCGAGCATCACCAGTGCGACCGCGCAGCTGGCCGGCAGCCAGGCCCACGTGCTCCCGGTCGAGACGTCGTCGAACTCGCCGAGCACGCGCTCGGAGCCGAGCACCGCGCCGATCGGCATGACTCCCCCACCCAGGCCCTTGCCGAGGCAGATCAGGTCCGGGTCGGCTCCGAGCCGCTCGACCGCGAGGAAGGTGCCGGTGCGCCCGCAGCCGCTCTTGACCTCGTCGGCGCACAGCAGCCATTCGTGCTCGTCGCACAACTGCGCCAACGCCGGGAAGAACGTCGGAGGCGGCACCACGACCCCGCCCGATCCGAGCACCGGCTCGATGATGACGCCCGCGACGTCGGCCGGGTCGATGGCGTGGAACAGCAGAAAGTCGCGCAGATAGTCGATGGTCGCGTCACCGCAGCCGCCCGGCCGCGGTGCGCCGAAGGGGTTGCGATACGGGTTGGGATACGGGACATGCACGAAGCCGGGTACGAGACCCCGGACCCCACGGCTGATCTCCGCGGCCTCGGCACCGAGCGACGCGGTCGTCGAGGACTCGCCGTGATAGCCACCGAGGAAGCCGATGATGATCGGCCGGCCGGTCGCACGGCGCATCAGCCGCACCGCGATCTCGATCGCCTCCGTGCCGTTCAACGCGATGTCGACCCGGGTGCAGCGCGGCGGAGACAACTCGATCAGGCGCTCGGCGAGCGGCGCGACGTACTCGCTGGTGAACGCATGGGTGTCTTCGTTGCCGAACCGCGCGAGTGCCGCCGACGCGGCCTCGACCATCCGCGGCGGGGACGCGCCAAGCGGCACTGACGCCGAGGCACTCGCCATGTCGAGCAACAGGTTGCCGTCGACGTCCTCGATCACGTAGCCGGACTTGCGGGCCATGACGACCGGCGCGAGATGCTCACCGGTGCCGCGATAGAGCACGGCGCGCTCACGCGCCCGGATCGCCTGGCTCTTCGGGCCGGGCAATGCCGTCACGAGATCGGGCACCGGTCGGCCATCGAAGCCCCCGGCCGTCATGATGCCGACCGGCCGGACCACCGGCGCCGACCCCGGCGTCGATCGGAGATCACTGCGGCCGCGCAGTTGCGCCCGTTGGCGCCGGTCACACCACCACCGGGATGAGTTCCTGCGCCGCACAGATACAAGCCTTCGACCGGAGTGCGGTAGTCGGAGTAATGCAGCGTCGGGCGGAAGATGAACAGCTGGTCCAGGGTCATGTCGCCGTGCAGGGCGTGCCCACCGGTCATCCCGAGCACCCGCTCGAGGTCGAGCGGGCTGAGCACCTGGCGGGCGACCACCGCGCCGGGCAGGTTGGGCATCAGCTCACCCAACTCGCCGATCACCCGGTCCGCAACCTGCTCCTTGATGTCGTCCCATCCGCCTTCGGCCAGCGTGTAGGGCTGCGAGTTGACGTCGATGGTCGCGATGTGGCGGCCCTCGGGCGCGAGCGAGGGGTCGTGGACGGTGGGGAAACAGACCTCGATGTGGGTGCCGGTCCCTGGAGTACCGCGGCGGGCGTGCGCCTGCTGGACGTCGAGGTCACCGAGCGGCGGGCCGATCTCGAGAATTCCGCGGTGATAGTCCTGCGCATCGCCCGACCGGTCGTCGCGCACCCGCGGCAGCTCCGCGAGGCCGAGGTTGATCTTGATGCTGGTGCCTTCGCAGCGAAACGTCTGCATCGACGCGACGAAGTCGTCAGGCAGGGCGACCTTCTCGCACAGCGAGAGGAAGGTGCGCTTCGGGTCGGCGTTCGACAGCACCAGGTCGCAGTCGATCTCCTCACCGCCCACGAGCACGACGCCGGTGGCGCGATCGCCGCCGACGCGGATCGACGCCACCTCCGCGTCGGTGCGGATCGTGGCACCTGCCTCGATCGCGGCCTCGGCCATCACCGCGGTCACCCGGCCCATGCCGCCGTTGACGAAGCCCCACTGCCGGATCCCGCCGTCCGGGTCGCCGGATGCGTGGTCGTGCAAGAGCACGTAGCCGGTGCCCGGGCTCGAGGGCCCCACCAGGCTGTCGTTGATCGCGTGCCAACCAAGTGCGACCTTCACGATTTCGCTCTCGAACCGCTCCGCGAGGTAGTCGCCGGCCGACGCCACCAGCAACCGCAGGGTGCCGGCGATCTGCTTGCGCTGCTTCAGCCCGGTCCGCGCGATCTGGCCTGCGGTCAGCCAGTCGCGCAGATGGTGCATCGACGGATCCGGCGCGGCCATGTCGATCGTCGGCAACAACACCTGGGCGAGCTGGCCGAGCTCGGTCTCGAATCGGCCGAGCGCAACCGCGTCCCGCGCCGAGTGGTGCCGGACCGCGTCCATCGCCTCGTTCGGATCATCGCCGAGCAGGAGCGACGTACCGTCCGGCAGCAGGTTGAGCGACGGGCCGGCCGGGCTGACCACGATCCCGCGCCGGTCGAGCTCGAGGTCGCGCCAGATCGCCGGCCTCAGCATCGCGAGAACATAGGCGCCGGTCGACGCGCGGTACCCGGGCGCGAACTCCTCGGTCACGCAGGCGCCCCCGACGAACGGCCGGCGCTCCAGCACCAGCGGCTTCAAGCCGGCCCGAGCCAGGTAGAACGCCGCGACCAGACCGTTGTGGCCGCCGCCGACGATGACGACGTCGTGCCGGGTCATGCCGGGCCCGCCCCGGAGTCGCCGGGCACCGGCTCGACGACTCCGTCGATCGCGATCGCCAACAGGTCGGAGATGTTCGTGCCGGTCGGTCCGGTCACCACCAGGTCGCCGAGCTGCTGAAGCAGCGCCGATGAGTCGTGGGCCGCGATCCCGGAGTCAAGATCCACGCCGAGCTCTGCCGCCCGGCTCACGGTGCCGCCGTCGACACAGCCGCCGGCCGCATCCGTGCCGCCGTCGGACCCGTCGCTGTCGACGAACACCCCGGATGCCTGCACATGGCCGCCGCCGATCGCCTTGGCGAAGGCAATCGCCTCCTCCTGGTTCGGGCCACCGCGTCCGACCGCGACACCCGCCCCGCGGTGGATCGAGACGGTGGCCTCACCACCGGCCGCGACAAGCACCGAGCCCGGCGGGAACGGGCGGCCGAGGGTCGACGACTCACAGGCGAGGGCCCCGAGCAACCCGCCGAGGCAGACCGCGTCGCCGGCCAGCGCCGACCCGAGCACCACCGGGGTCCGGCCGATCGCCCGCACCCGGTCCGCCATCCGTTCGACGACCGTCGATCCGGTGACCAGCACGCACGTCGTGATGTCGCGATCCGCCAGCGAGGGCGAGGCTGCCGCGTCACTCGTGAGGTGGTGCCGGATCTGCGGGTCGACGGAGTCCCACAGCCCGTAGCGGTTGAGCACGGCGATGGCGTCGGCCGGATCGGTGCTGTCCTGCACCACGACGTCGCACAAGAGATCGACCGCATCGCCCACCACGTCAGACAGTGTGAGGTTGATGATGCTGGCACCGCGAGCCACCATCGCCAGCCGGCCGCCTTTGAGCGCCGAGACGTGCTTGCGGACCGCGTTGATCTCGGCAATCGACGCGCCGCAGTCGAGCAGCAACGAGTGCAGTGCCTGCTTAGCCTCGAACGAGACGCCGTCCGGCGGCAGGCACGCCAGCGCGGAGGAGCCACCGGTGAACGCGGTGATCAGCAGATCGCCGGGCGCACAGGTCGCCGCCATCTCGACCAGCCGCCGGCCGGCAACCACGCTCGCCTCGCTGGGAACCGGGTGATCGGCGTCAATCACCTCGATGCGTTCCAGCGTGCCGGGGGCGCCCGCCCGCCGCACGACCAGTCCGCGGCTGATCCGGTCGCCGAGCTTTGCTTCCAACGCCGCCGCGATCGGCAGGCTCGCCTTGCCCGCACCGAGTACGACGATCGAGCCCGCGGCATCGAGGTCGAAGGTCCGGCCCGCTACCCGCAGCAGGCTCCCGTCGACCTCGACCGTGCGGTCGACCGCGGCCCCGGGGTCGGCCGCCCGCAGCCCGGCCGCGACCACGTCGAGGGCGACCCGCCGCAGCTCCGCGGAGCCGTGGTCGAGCAGGCGATCGGCGTTCGCGATCGGCGCGAGATCGGCCGCCCGCTCAGCCACGCCTGCGATCGCATCGGCCTTGGCGGCCTCGATCGTCACGAGCCGCGGCTCACGCTGATCGCGGGGAACTGGGCGCCCGGGTAGCGCGCGGCCGTACCGAGCTCTTCTTCGATCTGCAGCAACCGGTTGTATTTCGACGTCCGTTCGCCACGCACCGGTGCGCCGGTCTTGATCTGGCCGGCGTTGAGGGCGACCACCAGGTCGGCGATGATCGGGTCCTCGGTCTCTCCGGACCGCTCCGAGACGCAAACGCCGTACCCATGACTGGTCGCCACCGCGGCGGCGTCGAGTGCTTCGGACAACGTGCCGATCTGGTTGACCTTCCACAGCAACGCGTTCGCGGCACCGACCTCGATCCCGCGAAGCAGTCGCGCGGTGTTGGTGACGAACAGGTCGTCGCCGACGATCTGGATGCCCGACTCCTTGGTCAACGCGGCAAAGCTGGTGAAGTCGTCCTCGGCGAACGGATCCTCGATCGTGGTGATCCCGAAGTCGCGGATCAGCTCGAGGTAGAGCCCGAGCAGCTCCTCGGCCGACATCGGCGTGCCGGCCAACCGGTAGGTGCCGTCCTCGTCGTCGTAGAAATGCGTCGCCGCACAATCGAGCCCGTACTGGAACCGGCCGGTGTAGCCGGCCTTCTCGACACCGACGTGCAGCAACTCGAGGGCCTCGCGCGGGTCCGACACCGGCGGCACGTAACCACCTTCGTCGCCGAGAGCGAGCGCACTGCGGCCGTACTTCGCTTCGAGCACCTCGCCGAGGGCAAGGTTGACCTCGGAACTCTCGGCCAGCGCTTGACTGAACGTCGGAGCGCCGGTCGGGATGACGATGAATTCCTGGAACTGCAGCTGTCCGGCCGCGTGCCGTCCGCCATTGATCAGGTTCACCAACGGCACCGGGAGCAGGTGACCGTCGGAGGACAGGTAGCGATACAGCGGCAGCCCGGCCGATGTCGCCGCGGCGCGGGCCGCGGCCAGTGAGACCCCGAGCAGCGCGTTGGCGCCCAGCGCCGACTTGTCCGGTGTGCCGTCCAGCTCGATCAGGCGACCGTCGAGAGCGCGCTGGGCATCCGCCGGCCAGCCGAGCACCCCCGGCCCGAGCACGTCGACGACGTTGGCGACCGCCTGGCGGACGCCGTACCCGCCATAGCGCGAGCCGCCGTCCCGCAGCTCGCGGGCCTCGTAGGCCCCGGTCGATCGGCCCGACGGTACGTCGGCGCGGCCGAGCGACCCGTCCCCGAGCACGACATCGACCTGCACCGTGGGCAAACCACGGCAGTCAAGCACCTCTCGGGCGTGAACCGCCCGAATCTCCCGTTCGCCGGCGTGCGGCACCCAGCCTCCTCGCGTCGGTCCTCGTCAACGAGGCTCCCGATCGGCCAAGGTATTGTCGTCTGGAAGGATTGTCAACAACCTGCGTTGAGGTTGTCAACGACTCCCGCCGGGGTCGGCGCGGCCCCGGCCGGAGTCAGGCCAGCAGGTCGGCGACGATCTCCTCGAACGCCGAGGTATGCGCATCGATCTGGGCCGCCGTCGTCGCCGGCGACATCAGCGCCATGTTGTGGAACGGCGTGAGCACGACCCCCCGGTTGAGCATCGCGAGGTGGATCAGACCGTCGAGGTCGGCGTCGCCGGCAGCGGCGGCCTCGGCGCCGTTTCGCGGCATCGCCGGGCTGAACAGGTACTCCGCCCGGCAGCCGAGCCGGGTCACGTGCCATGGCGCGCGGTTGGCCGTGATCACCGAGTCGATCCCGTCGCAGAGCCGGATCGCGAGTGACTCCATCTGCTCGAACGCGGCGGCGGTCAGGACGTCGGACAGCGTCGCGCGAGCGGCCGCGAGCGACAGCGCGTTGCCCGCGAGCGTTCCGCCGATGCCGCCGACGTCGGCTTCCTGCCAGAACGTCCGCTCGACGATCGACGCGGCCACGCCTTCACTCATGCCGTACGCCGCGACCGGCACCCCGCCGCCGATCGTCTTGCCGATCGTCAGGAAGTCCGGCTCGAGCCCTTCACGCGCGGTGTAGCCGCCGGGGCCGGCGCAGATCGTGTGGGTCTCGTCGATGACGAGCAAGGTGCCGGTCTCGAGGGTGATTCGGCGCAGCTCGCGGTGGTAATCGGGATCGGGCAACACGATGCCGATGTTGGTCAGCGCCGGCTCGACCAGCACGCACGCGACCGCTTCGTCGGCCAGGGCCTTCTCCAGGCCGGCCAGATCGTTGATCTCGACCACCCGGGTCGACTTTGTGACATCGAGGGACGGCCCGACGCTGCCCTCGCGCGGCACGACGGTACCGGTGTCCGACAGCGACGCCAGCGTCTCGTCGACCGAGCCGTGGTAGCACCAGTTGTGCACGACGATGATCGACCGGCCGGTGATCTGACGGGTCAGCCGGAGGACGAACCGGTTCGCATCGGATGCAGTCAGGCAGAACTGCCAGTACGGCAGACCGAACCGACGGCTCATCTCGTCGCCGACCCAGATCGCGTCCTCGGTCGGCAGCATGAATGTGGCGCCGCGGCTCATCTGGGCCGTGAGTGCATCGACGACCGGCTTCGGGCCATGACCAGCCATCGCGCCGGTGTCGCCCAGGCACAGGTCGACATAGGTGTTGCCGTCGATGTCCTCGAGCTCGGCCCCGTGTGCACCCGCGACGACGATCGGGCTGGGGCTCGACCAGCGGGTCATCCAATTCATCGGTACGCCGTAAAGCAGCGAGCGCTCTGCCTGCTGCCGGTAGTCGATCGAGCGCGGATGGGTCGCGATGAAGCGCTCGCGCTCGCGACCGAGCAGTTCCTCCACCCGGCCGGCATCGATGCCGGACGAGGGCGGTGGTACAGCCATGGCTCAGACGCCTTCCTGCTCAGCGGCCGCGCCGCAGAGAGCGGCCGGCTCGATCACGAGCGCGGACCGTAGCACAAATCTGCAATCAGACAATCAGACTCATCGGCCGGTCGTGCGGCGCCGGGCTCGGCTGGTCCGCCCCGAATCGCCAGATCCACGGGAGCAACCCGATCAGGACCGCGGCGCACGCGGCCGCACCGACGAAGGGCACCCACGGGGCGATGCCGAACAACGCCCCACTCGCGGCGGCTGACACCGCCATCGCCGCGGTCTGCGTGCCGTTCGACAGCCCTTGAGCGCGGCCCAAGGCCGACGCCGGAACACTTTGCGCGAGCAGCGACTGTGCGGCCGGGTACGCGACCGCGACCCCGATCGACTCGACCGATCCGAGGCCGATCAGCAACGGCAGCCAGTGCAGGAACGGATACAGGGCCGCGAAGAACACCGAGGACGTGAGCGCGGCGATCGTGAGGGTCACCCGGTTGAACCGATCGGCCATCCGGCCGGCCAGCGGCGAGAACGCGGCGAACGGCGCTGCGAACAGCGTCCAGGACAGGCCGACCTGCCAGGCGTGCGCGCCGCGCAGGTCGAGCAACAGGGTCCAGCACGTCTCGTAGACCCCGGTGATCAGCCCGCCGACGACACCAGTCACGACCACGCCGAGCAGCAGCCGGTTGACCACCAGCCGGGACGGCGCGGCATCGGTCGCACCGCCGACTCGAGGAAGGCTGCTGAGCGCCCACACGCTGGCAACCGTCGACGTGATCGCCGTGGCGACGAAGAGGATCGGCATTCCGGAGATGCCGGCGAAGCTGCCCGCCAATGGCCCGATCGCCATCCCGCCGAGCTGCCCTGCGAACAACCACGAGAAAGCCCGCCCCCGCCGGTCCGACGCAACAACGGCACCGACCATCGCGAACGACGCGACCTGAACCGCGCCGGCACCGGCGCCTTGGGCCCCGCGCAGCGCGATGTAGCCGGCGGCGCCCGGATGCAGCAGGAAGCCGAGGCTGCCGACGGCGTAGCTCAACAGCCCGCCGATCAGGACCGGGCGCTGCCCGATCCGATCGCCGAGATGACCGAGTGGGTACTGCACGATCAGCCCGGCCACGAAGTACGCCGACATCACCAGGCCGACCGTGCCGGTCGACGTCCCGTGGTGACGGAGGTAGGCCGGAAGCAGCGGAAGGATCGCGCTCGCCCCGAGCCATTCGATGAATGCGGTGCCGGTGAGCACGAAGAGGAAGTGCCGAGTGGAGCGGGTCATCGACTCAGGTCCTCGACGAAGGCGGCCACCCGGCTGCGCAGTGGCTCCTCCAGGGGCGAGAAGCCGAACAGCTCGGCCATCCAGATCCCGTCGACGACCAGTCGCGCGACGGTGGCCCGGACCGGGTCGACGCCGTCGGCAACGAGCCGGGCCTGCCACCGGTCGAATGAACGGCGCAGCGGCTCGAGCAACTCCGGCTCACAGGCCATCGCCGCAAGGATCGCCGCGCCCGCCCGCTCACGCCGGATGGCCTCGGCGGTCTGCGCCGGCCGAACCGTGGCCCGGACATATGCCCGGACGTAGCGACCGGCGTCCCCGCCGTCGTCGCGCGCGCTCTCGTCGGCAAGGTCGGCATCGAACCCGGCCACCAAGCGTTCGACCATGGCCGACACCAGCGCGTCGCGAGTGCGGAAGTGATACAGCACCCCGCCCTTGCTCAACCCGGCCTCCGCAGCCGCGGCTTCGAGGGTGAGCCGGGAGACGCCGGAACTGATCACGATGCTCTCCGAGGCATCGAGAATTCGGTCCCGGGTCGCGCTGGCCATCCGTCAACTGTACCGTCCGGACGGTACAGTTTCCTGACCCGTGCGGGTGAGCGCCGTACCGGCCGCGCCAAGCAATGTCACATTGCCCCGACTTTGTCGGGGCCCTGTGACATCACCCCCGAATTTCCCAGGGCAATGTGACATTGCTCTTCGGGGTGGCGTCCGCGTGGAAGTCGAACGCCCACCGGTGCGGCTCGCCGACCAGCTCGGTCATCTCCTCGGCCGGCATCGGCGAGGCCAGGTAGAAGCCCTGAGCCCGTCCGCACCCGAGCCGGACCAGGTCCGCCAGCTGGCTCGGTGTCTCCACCCCTTCCGCAGTGACCTCGAGGTCGAGGGCGGCGGCCATCGCAATGATCGCGGCCACCAATGCCGAGTCGTGCGGGTCGGTGCCGAGGCCGCCGACGAAGGATCGGTCGACCTTCACGGCATCGACCGGGAAGCGCTTGAGGTAGCTCAGCGCCGAGTAACCGGTGCCGAAGTCGTCGATCGACAAGGTGACCCCGAGCGCCTTGAGCTCCTCCAGCGTCCAGCGGGCGGATTCGACATCGCTCATCACGACGCTCTCGGTGAGCTCGAGGCAGAGCCGCTCCGGGCGGGCGCCGGTACGGATCAATGCGTCCCGCACCAGTGCCACCACATCGGGCGCGTTCATCTGGCGCACGGAGAGATTGACCGACAGCGACATCGTGATCGGGGTCCGTTGCCAGCGGGCGAGCTGGGCGCACGCCTGCTCCAGCACCCAGGCACCGATCGGCACGATCAGCCCGGTCTGCTCGGCGATCGGGATGAACTCCGCCGGGCTGACCGGACCGCGGATCGGATCGGTCCAGCGCGCCAAGGCCTCCGCGCTGACCAGGTTGCCCGTGGCCAGGTCGACAATCGGCTGGTAGTGCACCGTGAGTTCGCCGCGCTCGATGGCGTGCCGCAACGACAGTGCGGTGGCGGATCGCCGTTGTGCGTCCGCGCGGACCGTCTCGTCGAACACCACCACGCCGCCGTGACCACTCGCTTTCGCCCGGTACATCGCGGCGCACGAGTCCCGCAGGAGCGTCTCCGGGGTCGAGGTCTCATCGGCCACCGCGATGCCGACGCCGGCCGACACGTTCAACCCGTGACCATCCGCGCCGCTAGGTTCGCTGAGCGCGACCAACACCCGCCGCGCGATCGCCTCGATCAATGGTGCGGTGACGCGGTCGCACACGACGACGAACTCCTCGCCACCGATCCGGGCCAGCGTGTCCCCGGGCCGGATCGCCACCGCGAGCCGGCTCGCCACCTGCCGCACGAGCAGGTCACCGGAGCCGTGGCCGAGCGAGGAGTTCACTGCCTGCAGTTGATCGATGTCGACAAACATGATGCCGAGCTGCGAATGCCTTCTGCGCGAGGCCGCGAGCCCTTGCACGAGCCGGTCGGTAAGCGACGCGCGGTTCGCGAGCCCGGTCAGCGGGTCGTGCAGCAGGTGGTGCGCGAAGTCGTCCTCCATCCGCTTGCGCTCCGTCACGTCCTGCAACTGCACGAAGTAGTACTGGAAGGCACCGTTGGCGTCCCGCGCGATGCCGACGTGCGTGATCGCCCAGATCATCGACCCGTCCGGCCGGACGAACCGGCGCTCGTCCGAGTAGCTCTCGTGCCCGTTGGTCACGGCGGCAAGCACCCGCGACCACAGCGGCGGGTCGTCGTCGTACGCCGGCCAGGGAACGCCGGTGAGCTGATCGGCCGACTGTCCGAGCAGCCGGCAGAATGCCGGGTTGACCCGGCTCGGCGCGCCGTCGATGCCGACGATCGCGGCACCGATCTCGGAACGTTCGAAACCGAGCTCGAACCTGACCTCGGCCTCGCGACCGCGCTCCGCGCCGTCGACCCGGTCGGTCTCGTCGAGCAAGGTGCCGATCACCTTGCCGATCGTGCCGTCGGGCCCGACATCGGCGGCCACCCGCAGCCGCACGAAGCGCAAGCCCGTGTCGTCGCGGAGCAGGCGGACCGAGACATCGACGCAGCCACCTCGAACCGTCGCCTCGGTCCAGGCGGCCCGGATCGCCTTCTGGTCGGCAAGGTGAGTGAGCGACAAGAGGATGTCGTCCGCGATCGGCTCACCTGGCACCGCGCCGACGATCCGCCGGAACTCCGCGGAGTAGAACCGCGCGCCGGTCACGAGGTCGTGCTCGAAGCTGCCGAGCTGAGCCAGCCGCTGCGCCCGGTCGAGCAGCCCGGCCTGGTTGCTGGTCTCCACGCCGGACGAGCGACCGACGCGGCTGCGGCGGATCATTTCCAGCAGTCCGATCCGGCCCGGCTGCCGTTCGCGTGGATCGGGACGACGACGTGATCGGCGACCTCCCCGATCGCCGATTCGGTGCACACAGTGAACTCGATCCGGTTGCGACCAAGCGCCTTGGCCCGATAGAGCGCCTCGTCAGCGGCCTTGAGCACGTGACTGGCCGAGCACCGCGTCGGGGGCTGGAGGATCGCCACCCCGCCGCTCAAGGTGAGTACGCCACCCGGGTTGCCAGGATGGCCGATCCGCAGCGCCTCGACCCCCCGGCGCATTCGTTCCAGCGCGGTCACACCCGAGTCAAGGGACTGCTCGGGGAGAATGCACAGGAACTCCTCGCCGCCGTACCGATAGAGCGAGTCCCCGGTGCGCAGCAACTCGGCGAGGCGCGCGCCGACGATCTGAAGCGCCTCGTCGCCGGCCTGATGGCCGTAGGCGTCGTTGTAGGACTTGAAGAGGTCAATGTCCGTGACGGCCATGCAGTAGCGGTGCCCGTACCGGCTGACCCGGGCCTCGATGCCCTCGAGATCCTCGCTGAGCGCGCGCCGGTTCGGTAGCCCGGTCAAGGCATCGCGGCGCGCGATCGCGGCGAGCTCGAGGTTCAGCCGTTCGAGCCGGGTCGCTGACGCCTCGGCAGCGCGGGCCTTGGCCAGCAGTTCGGCGGTGTTGGCGTAGAAGCCGACGAAGACCGCGACCTTCGCGCGCAGCTCCTGCGCGGCAATCGGGGCGTGGATGAAGTCGACGGCTCCTTGCGCGAAGAGATCGGCGCGGGAGACCTCATCGGCGCTCAGCGCGGTCGTGAAGATGATCGGGGTCGGACCAGCCCGCTCGTGCGTGCGGATCAGTGCCGCGGTCTCAAGGCCGTCCATTCCTGGCATCAGCACGTCGAGCAGGATCACGGCGAAGTCCTGCGCCCGCACGCAATCGACCGCGGCCCGCCCCGATCCCGCCTCGATGACCGCACACCCGAGCGGGGCGACCACCGACTTCAACGCAAACCGCTTGCTGGCGTCGTCATCCACGACGAGCACCGGCACCGACATCGGCTGGCTCACGTCGGAACACACTGTTCGGGCGCGGCCCAGAACAACCGGTCGGCGCCCGCTGGGACGGACTCGCTCATCGATCGAGGCAGCGGCAGATGCACGGTGAAGGTGCTTCCCTCGCCGGGTTGACTGTTGACGGTGATCCGGCCGCCCAGCAACTGGACGAGCTGGCGGCTGATCGACAGGCCGAGACCGGCCCCACCGCTACGGCGGCCGCTCGCAGCGTTCGCTTGAGTGAACGACTCGAAGATCCGCTCCTGGTCCTGCGGATCGATGCCGATGCCGGTGTCGATCACCGAGATCGCGAGGGTCCGGCCGTCCTCGCGATCCGCGCCCGACCCCGTCGGTCCGGTGTCGGCCACGTCGACGCACACCCGCACCCCGCCGTACTCGGTGAACTTGATCGCGTTAGCGAGCAGGTTCGTCAGGACCTGGCGGAGCCGGAGCGGGTCGGTGACGAACTCTGCGGGCACGTCCGGCGCGACCTCGACCAACAGGTCGAGACCGCGGTCACGAGCCAGATACGCGAACTCCCGGCACAGCGTGTCGCGCAGGTCGCTGATCTCGACCCTGACGAGGTCGACGGCCAACGTCCCGGCGTCGGACTTCGCGAGGTCGAGCACGCTGTCCAGCAGCGCCAGCAGGTCACGACCGCAGGCGTGCAAGACGGTCGCCGATTCGACCTGCGGCTCGGTCATGGTGTCACTGTCGTTGGCCTCGAGCTGCTCGGCGAGCAACACCATGATGCTCAGGGGCGTCCGGATCTCGTGCGCCATGATCGCAACGAGCGCGGTTCGATCGGTCGGACTGAGTGTGGGCATCCGGCTTCCGATCTAGCAACGTGCGGCTAGAGCGTCGGTCCGGGCTCTGGAGAAAGTGGCCTCAACAACGACGGTACTCGCGATTTCGCAGTCGGGCTAACAATTCCGGTCATCCGGAGGCGAAGGTTGGAGTCAACTCGCGATCGCGCCAGGTCGATGGTGCTTGCATGACCGCTGCGCCCGGGTACGCCGTCGCGCCGCTCGGACGCCGGATCGCCGCCTGGCTCCTTGACGCCGCGATCGGTGTAGCGCTCGGCACCGGCCTGGTGCTCGTGGTGGGCGGCACCGGTGACTTCGAGGTCATTGCCCACCTGCTGAGCTTCAAGTCGGTGGGTGGCCGGACCGGCCGGGCCCTGGCGGCCGCGACCAACCCCCAGTCTCCCCAGCTGAGCGCGCTCAAGCCGATCCTGGGCATTCTCGCGCTTCTCAGCGTCATCACGCTCGCGACGGTCGCCTACCGGGTGGTCACGACGGCCAAATGGGGAGCCGGCGTCGGCAAGGTCCTGCTGGGTCTGCGGGTCGTCATCGACCATCCGGAGCAGCGCCAACTGGAGCCACCGGGCTGGGCCCGCTCGTGGCGGCGGTGGGTCGTCCCGCAGGTTCCGGGACTGATCCCGTTCCCGGCGACCGGACTGCTCGCCTACCTACCGGCGCTACGGGACGACCGGCGCCGCGGCTTGCATGACCGAGCGGCGGGAACGATCGTGGTCGACGTCCGGGTGCCTCGTCCTCCGATCGACCGACCTGCCCGCGAACCCGCACCACCCCGCGACGAGTACTTCGTGAGCATCGGCACGCCTCGATAGGCGCGGCCGCGCTATGCGGTCAGTGCGATCCACGCGTCGCGGTCGGCACCAGCAGTCGCAACCTCCTGGGCGTGAAGCATGACGTTAACCCAGAACCGGTTCCACTGCCGGCCGTTCGGCGCGGGCACACCGGCCTGGTTCATCCTTCGAGCGATCGCAGTCAGCGAGTCGCCGGCCTGGTGGTACTGCCAGATCGTCTCGACATTCCACTGGTCGAACGGCCGCCAGTCACGGAGGGCCCGAAGGACCTCGACCCGTCGAGCCGACGCCCGGTCCGGGCGGGGTCGGGTCACCGCGGGCGGCTCGGAGCTGGACGGTTCGGTGGGTACGCCGACGATCGCCGACACCTGTCGCCAGTGCCACTTGCGTCCGCTCGGGTCGGCCCACGCGGACTGGTTCAACGCCGAGGCGATCGTCCGCACCGAGGCGCCCTGACGGCTCAGCTCGTTGACGAAGGCGGTGAACGTCTCATCCTCGGGCAGTGGCAACATGCGGGCTCCTTGCGACTGGTCGACGGGCTGAAGGATCGGGGATCCGTTGCAACGGGCGTGGATCCCACGCTTTGCGTTGCAGGGTCTGGGCAATCACGTGAGACCCACGCAGTAGTGACAACGACATCTCGCGGCCGCTCAAACAGAGGCGTAATCACCGGTCAAGGGGATGCAATTGCACCCTCTTCCGGCTCCGCCGAGCACACGTCGGGGCCGGCGGATCAGCCCTCAGGAGTGGCTCGGGTAGTCGACGATTCCCTCCCGCACGGCCCTGGAGACCGCTTCGAGCTTCGAATGAGCGCCGAGCTTGGTCAGGATCGACTGGGTGTAGTTGCGGACCGTGTTCACGCTGAGATACAGCTCGGTCGCTGTCGTCTTGTTGGACCAGCCGCGGGCCATGCACGCCATGACCTCGCGCTCGCGAGCGGTCAGCTCGGTCCCAACCCCGGCCTGGCGCCGGCTGAGTTTGGGCAACAACCGGGCGAGCAGTGCGGGCGTGATCAGCGCCTCGCCCGCGGCCGCCGACCGTACCGCGATGGCCACCTCGGAGGCGGCCCGGTCCTTGGTGAGGAACCCGGAGCATCCGGCTTCGATCGAGGCGAGCAACACCCGGTCGTCCGAGGTGCCGGTGAGCATCACCACCATGATCTGCGGATTGCGCTCCTTGATCTCGGCCGAGATCTCCACGCCGTCGCGATCTGGCATCTGATAGTCGATCAGGACGACGTCCGGCGAGAGGCGCCCCGACATCTCGATCGCGTCCGCACCGCTCGGAGCCAGCCCGACCACGGCGATGTCGCCTTCGTCCTGAAGCAACCGAGCCAGGCTCTCGGCGAACATCAGGTGGTCGTCGACGATCAGAACGCTGACCGGGTCGGCGCCCGGCTCAACCATCGCGCACCTGCGTCGACGGGCTTTCCGCGGGCAGGGTGAGCGTCACGGTGGTCCCTTCACCCAGCACCGAGTGGATCGCGACGGCTCCTCCGTTGCGCTGCACCAGGTTGTCGACGAGAGCCAGCCCGAGGCCGCTGGCGGACCCGCGCGGCTTCGTGGTGAAGAACGGTACGAACGCGCGCTCTGCGACCTCCGGACTCATGCCGTATCCCGAGTCCGTCACCCGGACGGTGACCGCACCCTCGGTATCGGGCGATTGCTGCGTGGAGATCGTGAGCTCACCCCCGGCCGGCATCGCCTCGCAGCCGTTCCGGGTCAATGCCTCGACGATCTGCTCAAACTGGCCGCGATCCACGAGCGAGACCAGCGGGCCATCGGCAAGATCCAGCTGGACCCGGACCGTCGAGTTGATGCCGTGCCCGGAGGACGCGGCAATGGCACGAACCACGTCGTTCAGGTCGACCGGCTCGGTGTGCGAGGGCCGCTGGCCGAGGACTGCGACCAGGGCTCGGGTCAGCTCGAGCGCCTGCTGCGCGGCGGCTTGGATCGTCTTGACGTCGCGAAGGGTGGCGGGGTCGGTCAGTCGCCGTGAAAGCAGCGCGCTGCAGTTCAGGATCGCGCCGAGCGAGTTGGTGATGTCGTGCACGAACCCGGCGGCGAATTGGCCGAGTGGATCGGGCGGCTGTGGCCGCCCCGGCTCCAACTGATCGGTGGGTGCCATGCGAACCGCTTCCTGTCGGCGCCAGGACGAGGGCTTTCATTGCTCGCCGAATCGACGAGCAGTCGCTTGGTCTCGGCAACCGTGGAACAATCGTATCGGCGTCCGGACGCGGCGATACGCTCTTGGCGGCGATGGAACCCTTCAGCGGACCGCATCTCGAGGGCGGGCATCGGGTACTGGTCGGATTCGACCGGCACCCGGCGAGCCATCGGGCCCTCCAGGTGGCCATCGACCTGGCCGCCACGATTCGCGCGAAGCTCTTCATCCTGCACGTCATCGATCTACAGGACTACCCGATCGACCCGGACTCAGCCGACTGGGAAAGCTCCGCCGAGCAGACGATCGCACAGGAGCGGCGCGAGGCCGAGGCGATGCTGTCCGGCTGCTCGGTCGACTGGTTCTACGACACTGCTCGCGACGAGCCGGCGCATGCGCTGGCCAAAGCAGCGCACGACCTCGATGCGCTGTTCATCATCGTCGGTGCGAGCCGTCGTGGTCTGGGCGCCCGCTTGCTCCACGGCTCGGTGCCCGAGGCGCTGATGCGGAAACAACGCAAGCCCGTGCTGGTCGTTCCGGAGGGCTTGCCGAGTCCGGTCGACTGACGCCGCGGTCCCGACCACTACGATTGGCTGAGAAATAACGGCGGTGGGACCCGCCAACAACTGTCGCAGCGGCGACCAATGGTTCCTACCAACTGGGTAGGAGGCTGTGATGGATCGCCGCAGCGAACGACCTCGCCGTCAAGGACCGATGCCGGCGAACGTCTGGCGGATCGTGGCGGTCATCGGCGCAGGCGGTTTCGCCGGCGGCCTGGCCCGCTACGGCATCGGGCTGGCCTGGCCCACCCCGCCGGGCGGGTTTCCGTGGGCCACCTTCGCCATCAACACCTCGGGCGCCTTCGTGCTCGCATTGCTGCTCGTGCTCGCCCTCGAGCTGCTGCCCCGCACGACCTATCTACGGCCGGCCCTGGGCACCGGGTTCTGCGGCGCCTACACCACCTTCTCGACCGTGACGGTGGCCAGCGACCAGCTCGCCGGACACGGCCATGCCGGGCTGGCGCTGCTGTACATGGCAGGAAGCATCATGGCCGGGCTGACGGCTACCCGGCTCGGTCTCGCGATCGGCCGAACCGTTGCATCTTCACGGCCGGTGGCGAGCTCGTGATCCTGTCGTTGGCAATCGGTGTCGCCGCTGGCCTCGGCGCGGTGTTCCGCTACCTCCTCGACCGGACGATCCAGCATCGGCACGACACGCAGTTCCCGTGGGGAACGCTGGTCGTCAATGTGCTCGGTTCGTTCGTCCTCGGCCTCACGACCGGCCTCGTGACCCACCACGGACTGTCGAGCCATCTCGCCGAGATCGTCGGGATCGGCCTGTGTGGCGGGTTCACCACGTGGTCCACGTACTGCTGGGAGTCGGTCGCACTGGCCGAGACGCCCGCAATCGGGCGGTCTGCGGCCAACGTCGCGGGCAGCGTCGTACTCGGGCTCGGCGCCGCCGCGGCGGGCCTGGGTCTGGCCTTGCTCTAGTCGTAACATGACGCAGGATCGCCAGGCAGCCTGAGGATCGGGGGTTCGATGGCGTTCGGCGCCGACCTGCGTCTGCCAGAGCAAGGCCTGCTGCTCCACGTCGGGCCGCACAAGACCGGTACGACGGCAATCCAGGCCGCGCTGCTCGAAGCGCAAGCCGAGCTGGCCCGGCACGGCGTGGTCTACCCGCTGCGAACCCGTCCGCAGCACAAAGCGGCGCTCGCGATCGGCGGCGGCAAGAGCCTGGCCGGTGATCGTGCCCCCGAGCCCGCGGACTGGGACAAGCTGGTCGCCGCCACGACGGCGGCTGCTGATCGTCGCGTGGTGATCAGCAGCGAGTACTTCGATGACGCCACCGACGACGTGGCCCGGCAGGTGGTGACCGCGCTCGGTGGTGACCGGGTGCATGTCGTGGTGACGCTCCGGCCGCTGGCCAGCATGTTGCCGTCGGCCTGGCAGCAGTACGTCCGCAACCGGATGCGCACGCCGTACCGCGACTGGCTCGACCAGGTGCTCAACGGCGAGGATGGGCAGGGCTCCGCCGGCCAGTTCTGGTTCAGGCACCACCACGACATGCTCGTCGATCGCTGGGCCTCGATCGTGGGTCCTGACCGGGTGCTGGTGGTTGTCGTCGACGAGTCCGATCGGACCCGGCTGGCGCGCGTCTTCGAGCGGGTGTTGGACCTCCCCGAAGGCCTGCTGCGAACCGATCAGGAATCCACGAACCGCTCCCTCACCGCCGCTGAGACCGAGTTGATCCGCGCCATCAACATCGAGTTTCACGAGCGGGGCTGGTCCGCCGAGCTCTACGGCAAGTTGGTACGAACCGGCGTGGTCCGGCAACTGCAGCAGCGGCTCCCCGCGCCGGACGAGCCGCGGATTGCAACGCCGTCGTGGGCGGTCAGGCAGGCGAACGACATTGCCGCCGCGGCCGCAGAGCGAATCGCGAAGAGCGGCGTTCACGTCCTGGGCAACCTCGACGCCCTGAGTGCCGTAGCGGCACCAGACGCCGACGAGACGCCGGTCGAGGAAGCCATGCTCAGTGTCGAAGCGGCAAAGGACGCGGTCGCCGGCGCGATCATCGCGTACACCGGCGCCAAACCGATCTCGGCGGTCTACGCGGTCGAGCCCCGAACGATCGACGGCACGACGACCCGCCAACTGGCAGCGGTGGTGATCAACCGGGTCAGACGGCGTCTGACCCGGCCGCTTCGTGACCGCCGGACGCGGTCCGGCAGCGCCTAGTTGTTGGCGCGCTGGCGATTTCGCCCACGCAGCGCAGTGCGCAAGGTGAGATCGCCGTACTTGCCGGTGTGGTCGACGAAGATGAACCGATCGTTCGTCTTGTGGATGGCGAACTGGCTGCGCGGAAAGGCTTCGATGCAGGCGCCGACCGCCTCGGCGAAATAGACCGCCAAGGGAAACACGACGGTCGGCTCGAACTTCCCGGAGTGCTGCCACACACTCGGCTGGAAGTCGTCGCCGCCGATCAGCCCGCCCGCGCGAATCTTCGGCCACATTTGCACGAGGTCGATCGAGATGCCGCGCAACGAGTGGTCGCCGTCGATGTAGGCGAAGTCCAACGAGTCATCGGGGATCTGGTCCGAGACCTCGGTGGTACGGCCGCGGAGCACGACCCGCTTCTCGGCCCATGGCTCGGTTCGCGCGATCACGCCCGCGTAGTGCTCGCTGAACCGGTCGTCGTCGACGTTGGCCGGCTTCTCCCAGTCGTCGAGGTGCTTCCACGGATCGACCAGGTAGTAGGTCTCGATGTCCGGGCAGGTCGAGAGCAGCGCCTCGGCGAAGTCGCCCTTCCAGACCCCGATCTCGGCCAGTCGCTGCACCTTGCGATTCGCAACGACGCGGCTCCAGAAGTCGAAGCGGGTGCCACCGGACGCGGCAAGATCGGCCAGGGAAGATTGAGTGCTCATGGTCAGCCCACGGTACTGCCAGGGCGGGCCGGATCCGGCCCCGCCATGGTCGTCGTGGGCTACCGGCCCGGGCGCGCTCGGTTTGCTAGCGTCGATCCGGTAAGGACCTCGACCCGGTGGGTCCGCTTCGACGGAACGGTGACATGAAGGCTGACGAGGTCCCGCCGCTTCGAAAGCACGCCACCTTCGTTCTTCCGAAGTGGAAGCTGGTCTACGTCTCGACCCCGAAAGCGGCCTGCACGACGATCAAGTGGCTGCTTGCCGACATCCAGGGGATCGAGCCCAAGGTCTTCTATTCGTCGCTGAGCAGCGAGACCAGCCGCGCCACCACGATCCACCACCGGCACTTCCTCTGGAACGACACCACGCCCAACCTCCGCGACCTCGACGATGCGCAACTGGCCGAGATCAGCCCTGACAACGGCTGGTTGTCCTTCACCATGACCCGACATCCGGGCATGCGGCTCTGGTCGGCCTGGCAGTCGAAGTTCCTGCTGCGCGAGCCACGCTTCCTCGTCCAGTACGCCAACGAGCCTTGGATGCCTCGCATCCCCCAGTCCACCGACGACGTGCTCGAGGACTGGGATCGGTTCGTCCGCGCGGCGGCGGCGGATCCGACCTCACAGATCATGCAGGACAACCACTTCCAGTCGCAGAGCCTCCTGCTCAACGTCGGGTCCATGCCGTACGACCGGATCTACGACACGTCGGAGTTCCGGACCATGCTCGATGATCTGCGGGCCCACCTCGACAAGCAGGGCTGGTCCGGTGAGCTGGAGCCGAGCCGCAGCAACGAGACCCCGCTCCCGGCGATCGAGCGGGCCTTCCCGCAGCACATCCTCGACGCGATCGCGCTGCTGTACGCCGACGACTTCGCCAAGCTCGACTACGACGACCCGAAGCCGCCGAAGCTGAGGACCGAGGAGTACGGCCCGGACGTCCTCGCGGCCACCGCGATGATCGCTGAGCGCGGTGAGCGGATCGGCGATCTGTCGCGCCGGGCCCGGCGGATCAACTACGAGCTCGACCAGTGCCGTCAGGGCCGCACCCCGGAGCCGGGGACGACGGCGCCGCGCAAGGGCAAGTCGAAGCGCACCGGGCTGCTGCAGCGACTCGGTCGCTAAGCGCCCTCACTCTCCGATCGTCGCAAGGAACTTCTCGACCTGGTTCTCGATCGCCTCGTGGGACAGGTCGAGGTGCTCGAGGATCGTGTAGCGGTCTGGCCGGGTGCTCGGCGCAAGCTCGACCGCGGTGACGAACTGCTCGGCGGTCAGACCGACGTCAAGGGGTGACCGAGGGAGCCCGTGCCGGCGCAGGCAGGCCTCGATCGCCTGCGCGTGCACATCGTCGTCACGGAGGTGCGCGCAGAACAGCGCACCGAGGCCGGCCAGCTCACCGTGGTTGCTGGTGCCCGGATACAGCTGGTCGATCGCGTGCAGGATCTCGTGGTCGCCGCCGCTGCAGGGCCGGCTGCTGCCGGCCACCGCCATCGACAGGCCGGAGAGCACCAGCGCCTCGGCAAGGACGGTGATGAACTCCATCGACTCGACCGAATCCGTCCGGCCGATCACCGCTTCAGCCGCCGACCGGGCGAACGCCGCGGCGATGCCGTCGACCCGTTCGCTGCGGACCTCGGCGGCAAGCTTCCAGTCCGCGAGCGCGGACAGGTTGCTCACCACGTCGCCGACCCCGGCCGCGAGCATCCGCCGCGGTGACCGTTGGACGTAGTCGAGGTCGACGATCACCGCCACCGGGATGTGGACGCCGTACGACCCCTTGCGCCCGGCGTACTCCAGCGAAGCGACCGGCGACGCAAGACCGTCATGGGCCAGGTTGGTCGCCACCGCAACCATCGGCAGTGCCACCACCGACGCGATGTACTTCGCCACGTCGAGGGTCCGCCCGCCGCCGATTCCGACCACCGCGTCATAGGAAGAGGGCTGCAGGGTCGCGGCGAGGTCGCGCGCGTGCTCAATCGAGGCCGAGGTCACCCGGACGAAGTCGGCCGACTCCAGGGTGTCGCGAAGCACCTTCTCGATCTCCTCGCCCTGGCCGCTGCCGACGAGCACGGCGACCTTCCCGCCGCGGGAGATCCCACCCTCGGCCAGCAGGCCATGGAGGCCGGCGATCGCACCCGGACCGATGTCGAGGCTCAGGGGGGCATAGATCATTCGCGCTAGTAGCGCCATGCGATCCCCTTCGCTCGTTCGAGATCGGCGTGGTTGTCGACCTCGACCCACTCAGCGTCGCCGATCGAGGCAACCTCGACGAGCCCGCCACGGTCGGCGTACTCCTGGTAGCCGTCTTCGTAGTACAGGTTGGGGTCGCGGCGCCAGGTCGCCTCCAGCGCGTCGGCGAGGCCTTCGGCGGCGGCCGGCTCGATCCGGGTCACGCCGATGTATTCACCGCCGGCCTCGCGTGGATCGACCGCCTTGTTGATGCGCTGCATCGAGCCGGTTGGGCCGAGCACCACCTTCATCTCCTCATCGGCCAGCGTCTTCTGGTCGTCGAGCGCGAGCAGGATCTCCCGCGGCTCCTGGGCCAGAAGCGTCTTCTCGACCGAGACCGGGTGCACCGTGTCGCCGTTGCAGAGCATTGCCCCGCCGACCAGGAAGTCGCGGGCCAACCACAACGAGTAAGCGTTGTTCCACTCCAGCGCCCGCTCGTTCCAGACCACCCGCAACTGCACCCCGTGCCGGGCTTGAAGGTCCGGAAGCCGCTGGTCGATCTGGTGGGACGCGAAGCCGGTCACCACGACGACCTCATCCAGCCCGATCGCGGCCAGGTTCGACAGTGCGATGTCGAGGATCGTCGTCTCGCCGTCGACCGGCAGCAGTGTCTTCGGCAGGTCGTCGGTCAGCGGCGCCAGCCGACGGCCTGCGCCGGCCGCTAGGACAATCCCGATCACAGCATTCCTTCTGCAGCGGTAGCACCCGCACCCGCGCCGGTCGGCTCTGGTGGAGAGACGGCGCCCGCCACCGGAGGACCGGATCACCGATAACGATGAGGGTCAGCGCCGCTGCCAAAGCGTAGTCGCCGCAGCGGCCCGCGGCGGCGAGCGACCCGGCTTAGCGTCCGTCGAAAGTCAACGCGGCTTGCCGATATGCCGCTTCCAGAACGGGGGCAGGTCAGGCCGTCCGGTGACCCGCTGCTGCGCCGTGGTCAGGCGGGCCGCAACCGGCTGGCGGCAGATGAACAACCGCTTGAACTCCTCGATCTCCATCTCGCGGCGCTCCTTGGCGATCTCCCGGTGGCGGCGCTGATAGGCCTCGAGGAGCGCCGTCGACGGGCGGGCGCCAGTTGCCGATCGCTCGTACCCGAACGCATCCATCCACGGCCCGGCGACCTGCTCCACGAGCGCGACCTCGTCGGCGCTGAGGATCTCCTCCCACGCATGCACGGTGTCGGTAGTGATCGGTTCGCTGAGCCGGGAGTGATATCTCATCGCGGTCTCGTCCACGTTGTCCTGGTAGGTCAGCATGACCGGGACCGACTCCTGCGACAGCGTGAGGTAGTCGGCGAGGCCTGACAGCGTCGCTTCCGGCTCGCCGACCAGATCCTCGTAGCGCAGATCGAGCAACTGGTCGGCGTGCAGCACGCTGCGCCAAGGCTCGACCGCGCGGACCGACCGCTCCCAGAGGTCGAGGCCAGGCGCGACCTGCCCGTCGTACCAGCCGATCTTGCGCATCGACGCCACCGAGGCTCGCGGGTCGCGGATGCAGTTGATGAACTGAGCGTCGGGAAACAGCGAGAAGACCGCGTCCATGTAGCGCGCGTACATCGGCCGCTTGTCGCCCCAGCGCCACTTGCCGGTGGACTCGGCATAGAGCTGGAAGCAGGTGCCAAAGATCGAGCCGAGCGTCGGCGGTGCGTCGACCAACCGTTTGACCAGCTCGTCGATGGGCGTCCCGAACCGGTCGGCCCTGGTCCACGAGGTGTCCGCGATGGTCTGGGCGAGCCGCTCGCGCTCCGACTCCTCGTCCAGCCGCTGCCAGCGCGCCCGATGCTCCCAGAGGATGGGCACGATCTTCGTTTCGCGCGGGATCGCGATGTCCGGGTGGGTGTTGAGCATGGTCCGGAGCAAGGTCGTCCCGGAGCGCGGGCAGGCGCCGATGAAGATCGGCCGGTCCCCGGCGCCCACGTAGCGCGAGGGCCCCGTCTTCACCCCACAACCGTATCGTCGTTGGGTTCGAGCGCCGCCGGCCCTTCGCTCGGTTCGCCCGCGTCGCGCTCGGCGTCAAGGTCCGCAACGGCGGTCGACTCGGAGTCCATCCGGGGCGGCAGCGGCTCGCCGAGGAAGACCCGTCGTACGACCCGCTCCGCCGCGTGGCCGTCGTCGTACGAGCAGAACCTGCGGCGGAACTCCGCGCGGAGCTTCGCGGCCGGCTCGCCCCAGACCTCACCGTCGCGAAACGCGGCGATCAGCTCCTCGGCGGTGCCTGCCACGACACCCGGCGGCTCCGCGACGAGGTCGAAGTTGACCCCGCGGGTCCGCACGTAAGTGTCCCAGTCGTAGGCGTAGATCGCGATCGGGCGGTCGAGGTTCGCGTAGTCGAACATGATCGAGGAGTAGTCGGTCAGCAGCGCGTCTGACGCGACGCACAGGTCCTCGACCGACGGGTAGCGCGACACGTCGCGAATCCGTCCCGATCCGGCCAGCTCGCTGAGCCGGCTCCCGTCCGGCTCGATGAAGTAGTGCGCCCGGACCAGCAAGACGCCGTCCGGACCGATCGCGTCGACGAGGGCGGCCAGGTCGACCTCTGGGTCGAACGAGTCGCGATAGTCCCGAAACGTCGGCGCGAACAGAACGACCCGAGCATCGCTGGGCAGCCCGAGCTGCTCGCGGATCGCCGATGCCTCCGCGCCGGTGGCGTTGACCAGGCGATCGTTCCGTGGATAGCCGACCTCGAGGATCTCGAACCGAGCGGGATACGACCGCTCCCAGACCTCGGTCGAGAATCGGTTCGACGAGATGTTGAAGTCCCATCGATCCACCCGCCGCATCAACCCGGCGAAATCCATCTGGTTGGCACCGACCGGATAGTCCTGCAGGTCGAGGCCCATCTTCTTCAGCGGCGTTCCGTGCTGGGTCTGAAGGTGTACGGCGCCACGTCGCTTGCGGACGACGCTCGGGAAGTTCACGTTGTTGACGAAGTACTTCGCCCTCGCCAGGAGGCGGTAGTACGCCACTGAGTCCACCAGGACCCAGTCGACCTCTGGCGGGATCTCAGTGGCCCGAGGATCGGCGATGACGAACACGCCCCGCACCTGCGGAACCAGCTCGCGGGCCTTGAAGTAGATCGCTGCCGGGCTGCACTGCACACCGCGATACCAGTACGCGCCGAAGACCGCGAGGTTCGGGTCGAGCGGCAGCCGGAGCTGAAGCAGGTAGTAGACCCGCTTGACCACCCGGACCCCGCGACGGTACTGCCTCCCGATCCGGCGCCGGACCGAGCGGCGCGCTTTACCAACCTTGGCAACCGCTCGCATCGTCGAGCTCAGCAGGCGGAAGCGCAGATACGCGTTACGCATGACCAGCCGGATCCGGGCTCCGTCGAGGCCCTCCGGGACCGGCACCGGCTCGGCCGGCTTGTAGCGCAGATAGTCGTCGTGCGTGCGCGTGAAGAACTCCCGGCGGGCATCCGGCGGAAGCCGTCGAGGGCTCTCCATGATCGTGGTGGTGTGCTCCAGCTCACGGCGGAGCAGGAACGCCCGCCAGTGCTCGAGGTCGCGGTGTTGGTCGAGCCACCCGAAGACCAGCGCCCACTGGTCGAAGATCGCGAAATGCTTGCGCGACCGGCTCTTCAGGATGTTGCCCGCCTCCCGTCGCATCCGGTAGTGGATGCACACCCGGTCGAGGATGGCGATTCGCTTCGCGAAGAGCAGGGTCTGGTAGGTCCAGGGTGTGTCTTCATAGAAGCCGGTCGGGAAGTGGAAGTCGCCGGCGGTGACGAACTCCCGGCGATACGCCTTGTTCCACACCACCATTAACAGGGTCAGCAGCTCGGAGCGCTCGTCGATCGCGAAGACCTCGGGGCCCGGCCGGCTCAGCAACCCGGCCAGCTGGTTGCGCACGAGCGAGCCGTTCCAGTACAGACGTGCGTAGTCGAACAGCACGATGTCCGGCTCTGCCGTGGCGTCGATCCGCCGCGCAATCGCGGCGAGCGATCCCGGGGTCATCAGGTCATCGCTGTCGACGAACAGCAGGTAGTCGCCGGTCGCCCGGGCGATGCCCGCCTCCCGAGCCAACCCGAGCCCCACGTTCTCGGCCAGGTGGATGACGTGCACTCGGGGATCGGCGTCGGCGTACTCGTCGAGGATCTCGCCGCTGTGGTCGGGCGAGCAGTCGTCGACGGCGATCAGCTCGAAGTCACCGAAGGTCTGGCCGAGGATGGAGTCGAGGCACTCCCGCAGGTACGCCCGCACGTTGTAGACGGGTAGCACGATGCTGAACCGAGTCACCGCGAGCGTCGCTCCTCATTCGTCGGCCAGGGCGGCTGCGTCGCTCGTTTCAGCTCGCTGGCGCTCGAACCGACTCTAACTCTTTACGTCGGCGAAGAAGGCGTCCACGACTCGCGCCGCGGCCTTGCCGTCGTCCCAGGGAGCGAACTTCTCGCGGAACGTGTCGTACTTCTCCCGGTGCCGGGCCGCGAAGCCCTCGAGGTCGCGCAGATCGGCGGCCAGGCTGTTGACGTCGTCGTGCAGCGGCCCGGGTCCTTGCTCGTCAAGGTCGAAGTAGACCCCGCGAACCGCGATGTACTGCTTGATGTCGGGGGTGAACAGCGCGATCGGCTTGCGGGTGGCGGCATAGTCGAACATCAGCGACGAGTAGTCCGTCACCAGGACGTCAGAGGCGATACACAGGTCGTTGACGTCGGGATGGCGAGTGACGTCAATGACCCGGTCGTCGCTGCGGTCGGCGATGTCGTCACGGGCGTTGAAGCTGTGCCCACGCAGCAGGACGTGCCACTCCGGGCCGAGCATCCTTGCCAGCACCCCGACATCCAGGCCGTCGTACATCTCGGCCCGCCACCCGTCGCGCATGCCCTCGCGAAAGGTCGGCGCATAGAGCAGGACCTTCGCCGACTCGTCGAGCCCGAGCCGCGCGCGCATCGCCGCACACTCGGCCGGACCTGCGGTCGCGAGCCGGTCGTTGCGCGGATAGCCGGTCTCGAGGATCGCTCCGTGGTAGGCGAACTCGGCCGGGATCAGTGCGGAGAAGTACGGACTCGGTGACACGAAGGCGTCCCACTCGGCCGCCTCCCGGGCGATGTGCTCGAGCCGGGTCCGGGAGGCGCGCTTGTGCCGTGCCTCGGTCAGCCCGATCGACTTGTACGGCGTGCCGTGCCAGGTCTGCAGGTAACGCTGCTCGGGGTCCTTCGACAGACCCCACAAGCCGCCGTAGTTGTTGACGATGTAGCGACAGGAGTTCACTGTCTCGAACCACTCGACGCCGCGCTTCACGATCGGGATCCCGCCGACCGGCACCGCGACACTGAGGTCCTCGACTCCCCAGTACAACGTCAGTGGCAGGCCGCGCTGGCGCAGCTCGTGGTGGATCGCCAGGGCACTGTCGACGGCGGAGTTGCCGAGATCGACCTGGAAGAAGACCGCGTTCTCGAGCGCGCGCGGGCTTGCGCTGTGACGTGCCTTGAGCTGCTCCTGGGCGTAGCGGCCGAGCAGCTCGTCGGGCACGGGTGCCGACACCTCGACGCCGGTCCAGTCGGCTTCCCGACGGACGAAGCGGACCTTGATCGACTCGGTCATTTCCGTGACCGGCAGCGTCAGCGACACCGCGTCGCTCAGTAGGACCTCCGACGTCGTCGCCGACGTCGGGTCCCGGCGCGCGTGCAGCACGTAGTTGCCCGAGCGCAGGGGTCGCGTCACGCCGTCGAGATCGACCTCGTTCGTCGGGATCCTGGCCCGGAACTTTCCGTCAGCGACGGTCGGCTGGTGCCAGGTCGCCGGCGCACCCACCCGGGGCCCCAGACCGATCTCGAACTGCTCGAGGGCAAACAGCGAGCCCGCGACCTCGATCTCGCCGTCGTCGGTGAAGCCGAGCCCAGTGACGAGGGCAGCGCCGGGGTGTGCCCAGACCACTGCCTGGCCAGTGCGGTTGACCGCGGCGCGGAGTCCGTCCGGGTTCGGCTCCGATCCGGAGTCGGGCCCGGCCGGCGCAAGGACCGGCATCTCGTGGCCGCCGACGAGCGCAAGCAGCCGCCAGTTCGCGGACCGATCGGCGCCGATCGGGCTCGGCAGCCGCAGCACGAACGAACCATCCGCGCGTCGATCTGCCTCGACCGTGCTGCTGGCGCCGGGCGCGGCCCCCCATACCCGGGTTGCCTGCCGCCGCGGGTCGTTCGGACGGATGACTACCGTCGTACCGGTGACCTCGACCGACTCGGTCAGCAGACCGGAGTCGTCGAACTGGATCCGCAACGGTTCACCGGCTTCGACCTTGGCCATCGCAACGGTGTGGTCCGACAGCAGCGACGCGCCGACCACCGCGCCCGATCCGAGCCGCCAGACCTTCCGCAACTCGATCGTCTTGACCACGTCGCCGTCCTGGACCTGGGCCGACAAGGACCACGGACTGCGCCGCGGGTCCGACCCGGGCGACGAGCGCAGTGCCTCGACGTCGATCGCGCCGACAAACCCGTCGTGGTCGCGCGCGGAGCTCAGGTCCGACGTCCAGCGAGCCGAGTCCACGGACCCGACCCGCTCGGTCGCGAAGCAGACCGATTCGCCGGTCCGCTCGTCGCTCGCGATCAGCGTGATCGCCTGCGACCCGTCCGAGACGAACTTGGTGTACGCATAGCCGCTGACCGTCACGGTCGTCGGTCCGGTCCAGCGGACGTCGGTCACGTTGGCGATGACCTCGGCGGCGTCGGCCATGTCGAGCAACTCGGAGGGCAGGCCGGCCAGGTCCACCGGGCACCCGGCCACGTCGAGCAGGACGCCGCCGTCCCGCCTGAGCAACGGCGGGGCGGCGGAGAGCGCGGCGTACCAATCGAGTACGGCGGGGACGTCTCGCCCGCGCTCGTTCAACAGCAGCCAGTAACAGATCCGCCGATCCGGCGGGATCGCGGCTTTGACCGCGGGGGACGCGACCGGCCAGTAGCGCTGGACCACCCGCTGGACCCGGTCGATCGTCTCCTGCGGCATGTCGTGCATCTCGCGGACATAGACCCACAGGTCCACTTCGAGGACCTTCATCGACAGCCGGTCGCCCAGGGCGCCCTGCAGCCCGTTGGACCGGATCATCTCGTCGACCCGGTCGACCATCTCGAACCGGTCGTCGATGTTCTCGGGCTCGAGCAGCCGCTGAGTGATCGAGCCGCCCTCGTCACGCAGCCGCCACACGTAGACCGGCGCTGCCACGACGTCGATCGCGTTGGCGTGCAACATCGCGGTGAAGATGGTTGCGGTGTCCTCGTACAGCTTGCGGACCGGGAAGGTCTTGACGTAGGTCTGCCAGAACTTCAGTCGGAAGACCTTGTTCCACGCGACCGTGTCGAACAGCAACTCAGGTGACTCGGCGAGCGTGCGCGAGGTCGCGTCTCCGAGGTGCGACCTGGTCTGCAGCCAGGAGGGATAGACCCGCTTGCCGTCGCGGCGCATGACGTTGCCCGTGACCATGTCGGAGCCGGACCGGCGAAGCGAGCCGACCATCTTCGCGTAGGCGTCGGGAAGGATGTAGTCGTCGCTGTCGATGAACGCGAGGTACTTCCCGCGCGCCGCGGCGATCCCGGTGTTGCGGGCCGCGCCGAGGCCGCCGTTGACCTGATGGATGACCCGCACCCGGCGGTCACTCTTCGCGATGTCGTCACATAGTGCGCCGGAGGTGTCGGTCGAACCGTCGTCGACCAGGATCAGCTCGAGGTTGCGGTAGCTCTGGGAGAGCACGCTCTCCACTGCCTCAGCGAGGTAGCTCTCGACGTTGTAGACCGGCATGACGACGCTCAGCCCGACCCGACGAGGCGCGTCGAGCAACGGCTGAATCCGCTGGCGAAGATGCCAGAACTGCCGACGAAGCCGGGGCGACATCAGCCGCCGATACCCGGCTCGTGCGTTCTGGCTGGCCCGACCCACAAGCCCCATCCGTCGCGTGCTCCCTCCGCATGGATCCGACCCGCGAGCCTACTGTGCGGACTTCTGCACACTCAGAGGTTCGTCGACGGGCCGCGCCGGTTGCCGGGATAGCCTGTTTCGGTGTCGCCGACCCCTCAGTTGATGCTCGTCGTGGGCGTCGGACGCAGTGGGACGAGCGCTTTCAGCGGCTCGGTCGCGGCCCTCGGATACGCCGTGCCACAGCCGGAAATTCGGGCCGATGAAACGAATCCGCGCGGCTTCGGTGAGCCACGATGGGCGGTCGGTTTTCACTCCGGGCTGCTGCGCGGAGCGCAGGTCGCAACCTGGGACGCCCGCCCGTACGCGTGGCGCCACACCAGATCCGCCGGCCAGGACGCCGAGGTGGCCGCAGAGCTTCGGGCCTGGTTGACCACGCAGTTCGAGGGTCACGACCGGGTCGTCGTGAAGGATCCGCGCACCGCCTGGTTCTTGCCGTTGTGGGATCAGGTCAGCAGCGAGATGGGCCTCGAGACGTCGTACGTCACGCTGCTCCGCTCGCCGGCCGAGGCAGTCGCGAGCGCCAGTCGCTGGTACAAGGGCCCGAACCGGCCGACCGCGCGGATCTGCGGCTGGATGAACGTGCAGCTGCGCACCGAGCGGCAGACCCGGGAAAGCAAACGAGCATTCATCCGCTACACCGATCTGCTGACCGACTGGCGGTCGGTGCTGACCGGGATCAACGCGAAGCTGCACCTGGGACTCGACCTCGACGACCAGGCCGCGACCGAGCAGGTCGACGCCTGGCTGGATCCCGGGCTGCGCCGGGAGCAGGCCACCCTCGCCGACCTCGAGCTGCCGGCGGCGGTCCGGCCCCTCATCGAGCGGGTATCGGCCGAGCTCGACGGCGCGGTCGAAAACGACGACCGCGCACGTCGAGTGCGGCTCGACCAGCTGCGGGCCGAGTACCGCCGGCTCTACCTGGACTCCGAGCAGATCACCCACTCGTCGACCGTCGCCGCGCGGTGGAAGGCGTCGAAGGAAGCGGGCGGCGGTGAGGCGTCGCCCGACGACGAGGAGGACTCTGCGCCACCCGGGTCGGCCGAGCAGCCTGACGTCAGCACCGGCCCGGCTGCGGTCCCCACTCCCTCGTAACGCTCCGGGACTCCGCAACGCCAGACGAGGCCGGCTCAGTGCGCGATGTGAACGGTGACCGGCTTGGACGTCACCGCCCCCGCGTTCGCCGTCCCGGCGAAGCTCCAGCGAAACTCCGTCGTCGTGGTCGGAAGCTGCACGCTGTAGAGCCGCCCGTTGTACGTCGTCTTGATCGTGCCGGCGGCGAGCCAGGTCTTCGAGCCTTTCGGCTTGGCCTGAAGTGCGACCGGCTGACCCGCAATCGCTCCGCCCTTGCGGGTCAGCAGCCCGGTGATCGCAACCGGGCTCGCCCTACGCGCGGAGTGTGGCGCGTGCGCGGAGAGTGCAACGGTCGGATCGGGCTCGAAGTCGTAGGTCGTGCTCGAGCCGTTGAACCCGACTCGGACGTCGTCGACGTTGAGATCGGCCGGACCGCTTCCACCCGTTCCGGAGCCGCAGTTGTACGAAATGATCGCAGCATCGGAGACGTGCGCGCCGACATGACCGGTCAGGTAGTCGGCGTACGTCGTCATGCCTTCATCGGTGAAAACCGTTGGTGGCGTTGACGAATCGCCATGGATGAGCTCGACCTTCGCGGTGAGTGGATTGAGCTGTCGCCACTGTGCCTTGACCGGCGTCTCCAGCACCAGTTCGTCGAAGGTGGTCGGTGAGGTCGTGATGTCGATCTCACCGACGACGTCAGCCGTTGCTGCCGCGGTCGCCTTGCTGCCGTATACCCAGTACGACAGGCTGGTCAGGGCGGTGGCCAGGTGCGACGCCGAGAACAGCTCGAACAGCCTCTCGTCCGGTCCGCGCAGGGCGAGGCTGCCCTTCCCGGACGGCGGCTTGCCGGGCCCGGGCACGTGCACGGGCACGCCGCGCGGGTCGATCTGGCCGGTGTCGCACTTCGCTCCGAAGAAGCCGAGCGGGCTCGGAACTCCGCGGGTGACGACGACCGTACGGTGAGTGCCTGCGCTCGCCGCGCCGGCCAGCGGCACGACCAGACCAACAACCGCAGCGAGGACAAGACCGACCCGTGGTGCGCGCAATTTGACCTCCGACCCGAGATCACTGACCAATAGCCCCCCGGCCATTTCGCGCACGATATCCCGCGTCGGTGAGCACCGGTCGGCACCACGCGTCGACCTGGCTGGGGATCAGGTCAGGTCGTAGCGGTCCAGGTTCATCACCTTGTCCCACGCGGCCACGAAGTCGGCGACGAACTTAGCCTTGCTGTCGTCGCTCGCGTAGACCTCGGCGAGAGCCCGCAGCTCGGAGTTCGAGCCGAAGACCAGGTCGACCCGGCTTCCGGTCCACTTGACCGCACCAGTCGCGGCGTCGCGGCCTTCGAAGGTCTCCGCGTCGTCCGAGGTCGGCGTCCACGTCGTACCCATGTCGAGCAGGTTGACGAAGAAGTCGTTGGTCAGCGACCCCGCCGCGTTGGTGAAGACACCGCTCGTGGACTGCTTGAGGTTGGCACCGAGCACCCGCAGGCCGCCGATCAGCACGGTCATCTCCGGAGCGCTCAGCGTCAACAGGTTCGCGCGGTCGATGAGGAGATACTCCGCGGCCAGGCCGAGACCCTTGCCGAGGTAGTTGCGGAACCCGTCCGCGGCCGGCTCGAGCGCCGAGAACGACTCCACGTCGGTGTCCTCCTGGGACGCGTCGGTGCGCCCAGGGGTGAACGGGACCACGACGTCGTGGCCGGCGTTCTTGGCCGCCTGCTCGACGCCGGCGCAGCCCCCGAGCACGATCAGGTCGGCCAGCGAGACGCGCTTGCCGCCGGACTGCGCGTTGTTGAACGTCTCCTGGACTCCTTCCAGGGCGCGCAGCACGATCGCCAGGCCGTCGGGGTCGTTGACCTCCCAGCCGTTCTGCGGCTCGAGCCGGATCCGCGCACCATTCGCCCCACCGCGCTTGTCGCTTCCGCGGAACGACGAGGCCGCGGCCCATGCGGTTGAGACCAGCTGGGAGACCGACAGGCCGGAGGCGAGTATCTGCGCCTTGAGGTCGGCGATGTCTGCCGACCCGATCAGCTCGTGGTCCACCGCCGGAACCGGGTCTTGCCAAATCAGGGTCTCCTGCGGGACGAGCGCTCCGAGGTAGCGCTGGATCGGACCCATGTCGCGGTGGGTGAGCTTGAACCACGCCCGCGCGAACTCGTCCGCGAACTCGTCCGGATTGGCCATGAACCGCCGCGAGATCTGCTCGTAGACCGGGTCGACCCGAAGCGAGAGGTCAGTGGTCAGCATCGTCGGCGCATGGGTCACCGACGGGTCATGCGGATCCGGCACGGTCCCGGCTCCGCCGCCGCCCATGGGCCGCCACTGATGCGCACCCGCCGGGCTGGTGAACAGCTCCCACTCGTAGCCGAACAGGATCTCGAAGAAGCTGTTGTCCCAGGTCACCGGCGTGGTGGTCCAGATGCCTTCGAGCCCGCTGGTGATGGCGTCGTCGCCACTGCCGGTGCCAAACGCGTTCTTCCAGCCGAGGCCCTGCTGCTCGATGGGGGCACCCTCCGGTTCCGGTCCGACGTACACCTCGGGGTTGGCCGCGCCGTGGGTCTTGCCGAAAGTGTGGCCGCCGGCGATCAGCGCGACGGTCTCCTCGTCGTTCATCGCCATCCGCCGGAACGTCTCGCGGATGTCCCGCGCGGCCGCGAGCGGGTCGGGGACGGCGTTCGGCCCCTGCGGGTTGACGTAGATCAGGCCCATCTGTACGGCGGCCAGCGGGTTCTCCAGGTCGCGGTCGCCGGTGTAACGCTCGTCGCCGAGCCAGGTGCGCTCGGGGCCCCAATAGACGTCCTCGTCGGGCTCCCAGACGTCCTCGCGCCCACCGCCGAAGCCGAAGGTCTTGAAGCCCATCGACTCCAGCGCGCAGTTGCCGGCGAAGACCATCAGGTCGGCCCAGGAGAGCTTGCGGCCGTACTTCTTCTTGACCGGCCAGAGCACCCGCCGGGCCTTGTCGAGGTTGCCGTTGTCCGGCCAGCTGTTGAGCGGCGCGAACCGCTGCTGGCCCCCGCCGGCCCCGCCTCGGCCGTCGCTGATCCGGTAAGTGCCCGCACTGTGCCAGGCCATCCGGATGAGCAGCGGACCGTAGTGCCCGAAGTCGGCCGGCCACCAGTCCTGTGACGTGGTCATGACCTCCTCGATGTCGCGGCGTACCGCGTCGAGGTCGAGGGTCTTGAACTCCTCGGCGTAATTGAAGTCCTCGCCCATCGGGTTGGCCGCGGGCGGGTACTTCCGCAGGATGGCCAGGTTGAGCTGGTCCGGCCACCACGACCGGTTCCCACCGCCGCCGGTCGGATGGTTGGGACGCCCGACCAGGACCGGGCACTCCGCCGCACTCGGCTCGTTCATCTCGGCAATGGTGTCCTCGTTGATCTCAGTCACGGCATTCCTTCCGGATCAGGCACTCGACTCAAGAACTGATGTGGTGGCGCAGTCGGGGCACAGGCCCCAGTAGACGACCTCGGCCTCGTCGATCTCGAAGCCCCCGTCGTCGGACGCAGTCAAGCAGGGCGTGATTCCGACCGCGCAGTCGACGTCGACGATGACGCCGCACGACCGGCACACGATGTGGTGGTGGTTGTCGCCGACCCGCGCCTCGTAGCGCGCGACCGAGCCGGCCGGCTCGATCCGTCGTACGAGTCCTGCCGTCGTCAGTGCCCGAAGGACGTCGTAGACCGCCTGGTGGGAGACCTCACCGTGCTCCGCGCGGACGATACCGATAATCGAGTCGGTGTCGGCGTGCGGATGAGCGTGGACGGCACCGAGCACCGCGACTCGCTGCCGGGTCACTCGGAGCTCTGCCGCGCGCAGCATCTGCTCGAAGTCAGCAGTCACCGGCACGCTGCGAGTCTTCCCCATTTTCTGGAATCAATCAAGTATCAGTTTGGGATCCGACGGACCATCGGTCGCACGTACGGCGGCCGTGGCAGACTTCGGAGAACGGGCCGGTCAAAGGGGCGGAGGACGTGACGACTGACGAATTGATCGGCGCCACCGCACCCATCGGGCCCGACCTGACTCCGAAGGAGTTCGATCGCGCCCACGGAGTCACTGCTAATGAGTTGATGTGGCGCTTGAGCCGTGAGACCTACGGCGAGCGCTACCCCGAACAGGTCCAGCCGTGGGGCATGACGACCTGGTGGACGCTGGGACGGTTCGTCTCGGGCTTGAATCTGGGCGTCGGTGGACGACTGGTGGACTTGGCGTGCGGTCGTGCCGGAGTCGGCCTTTGGCTCGCCCGCGCGACCGGCGCCATACTGACGGGAGTGGACTGGTCGCCGGTGGCAGTGAAGCTGGCAACCGAGCGCACGCCGGAGTTCGTTCCGGCGGAGCGGGCGACGTTTGTGGTGGGTGATCTCGCCGCCACCGGCCTCACCTCGAACAGTTTCGACTCTGTCATCTGTGCCGATGCCGTGTTCTTCGCCCCCAATCGGGTGGCCGTGTTCACCGAGGTGGCGCGGATCCTTCGGCCGGGCGGCCGATTCATGTTCACCGCCGACGAATCCGACGATCCGCAGCGCCCTACGGCGGTGCCCGACTGGACGCCACTGATCAGGGCTGGTGGACTCATCGTTGAGGCCAGGGAGGAGATTCCCTGGTTCTCCGAAGACCTCAAGCGCATGTACGACGTGTGGCTGGCCAACATCGACGAAATCCGCGGGACGCTCGGCGACGAGTCCGCCGACGACCTGGTCGCCGAGGCGACGACCGTAGGGCCGACCGTCGCCGAACGGACCGGCGTCCTGTACACAGCATCCACAACGACGGCCGACTAGCCGGACCCGACGCGAGGTTGTTGTTCCGCCCGCTCGACCGCACGGATCACCCCGAGCCTCGCCGCGACGGATGGCTCGCAAGGAGATGCGGCCAGGTCGGGCATCGGAAGCGAGAACCAGCCGCACCAGCAGCGCTGGGCTTCCTTTGCAGCGATCCCGCTGGTATGAATCTGCTGTCGCCGGATCATTGACGGCTCGTCCAGTTCGCCGTGCCCGGGTGGGGGTGGCGGAGACGGTCGAAAGGGGCAGGGCCATGGTGGCTCGCGCGCGCAGGTCAGGTTCGGCCGTTTTGGTCGCTGTGGTGGCAACGATCGGCGTGGCCGGATCAGTGGGTCCGGCCGCTGGGGTGACGTACACACCAGTGGGGACGGTGACGGAGTTCAGCGCGGGGATCACCGCCAAGAGCAGCCCGCCGTTGGTCGCCGCCGGGCCGGACGGCAACCTTTGGTTCACCGAGCCAAAAGCTGGCCAGATCGCGCGAATCACCCCCAGCGGGAAGGTCACCGAGTTCAGCAAAGGGATCACCCCGGGCGCCGACCCGTACGGGATCGCGGCGGGCCCGGACGGCACCATGTGGTTCACCGAGATGCTGGCTAGCCGGGTCGGGTGGATCACCCGCAACGGAAAGGTCACGGAGCAGGACATCGGGATCACCCCGAACAGCTGGCCGACCTCGATCGTGGCGGGCCCGGACGGAAACATGTGGTTCACCGAGTCCCTCTATGACCAGATCGGGCGAGTCACCCCCACGGGGAAGGTCACCGAGTTCAAAAAGGGGATCACAGGTATCGGCCTGAACTCGATTGCGGCGGGCCCGGACGGAAACATGTGGTTCACCGATGGTGACAGCCAGATCGGGCGGATCACCATGACCGGGAAGGTGACCCAGTTCAACCAGGGGATCACCGGCGGCCGGCTGCTTGGGATCGCGGCGGGCCCGGACGGAAACATGTGGTTCACCGATGGTGACCAGATCGGGCGGATCACCATGACCGGGAAGGTGACGGAATTCAGCACCGGGATCACCATGAACAGCACTCCGCGGCAGATCGCAGCGGGCCCGGACGGCAACATGTGGTTCAGTCAGTACGGCGTTGACCAGATCGGCCGGATCGGCACCGGCATCTCGTCATTGGTGGGAACGGTCAAGGAGTTCAGCACCGGGATCACCGCAGCCAGCTCTCCGGATGGGATCGCGGCCGGTCCGGACGGCAACATGTGGTTCACCGAGCCGTCGGAAAGCGGGCAGACCACGGGGATCGGGCGGATCACGACCGGAGTGCCATCCGCCCCCCGCAGGGTGACGGCGAGCCCACGCTCGAAGGCAGTGGTCGTGAGCTGGTCGGCACCGACCAACCCGGGCGCCGCCGCGATCACCGGTTACCGGGTTACCGCCGCACCCGGTGGGCGCACTTGCGTGAGCTCAGGAGCACTCACGTGCACGGTGCGCGGTCTGGCGAACGCGACGCACTACCGGTTCAGCGTCACCGCACACAACGTGAGCGGCACCGGACCGGCGTCGGCCGAATCGGTGGCGGTGATCGTGGGCGCCGCCGCCGCACCCCGCAGCCTGAAGGTGACGTTCCCGCACGCCGGGGCGGCACGCATCAGCTGGCGGATACCGGCCTTTCACGGCAGCGCACTGATCAGCTCCTACCAGGTCCGCTGGTCGTCCAACGACGGGCGCAGCTGGACGGCGTGGGCGAGCACCAAGCGGCACCGCCATGCCAGCCGAATTGGTCTCCACAAGGCCACCACCTACCTCGTGGAGGTCCGCGCCCGCAACCACGTCGGTGCCGGGCCGTTCGCGACGCTCACCTTCATCCAACTCCACTGACCGACGGCCGGTCGCTCGACCGGGCTTTCCGACAGAGCGGTCCTGCTGGTATGAATCGCCTGTCGCCGGATCATTGAGGCTCGAAATTGATCGCCGCACCCGGGTGGGGGCTGCGGGTGGCGGTCGAAAGGGGGCACAGCATGGCGACAGGCGCGCGCACGTCAGCTCCGAGAGTGGCAACACTGGCGGTGATCGCGGCGATCGGCGTGGCCGGGTCGGTGGGCCCGGCGACCGCGGTGACGTTCACTCCGGTGGGAACGGTGACGGAGTTCAACATCAGCAAAGTGATCAGTATCGTCAGCAGCTACCCGTCGGGGGTCGCGGCCGGTGCGGACCGTGACGTGTGGTTCACCCAGCAGGACAGTGACCAGGTCGGTCGGATGACCCCTACCGGGAAGGTGACCGAGTTCAGCAACGGCATCACCGCGGCCAGCGGACCAGGCGGGATCGCGGCAGGTCCGGACGGAAACATGTGGTTCACCGAGTCCGACGCAGATCAGATCGGGCGGATCACGCCGACCGGGAAGGTCACGGAGTTCCACACCAACATCACCGCGGACAGTGATCCGGTCGGGATCGCGGCGGGTCCGGACGGAAACATGTGGTTCACCCAGCAGGGCAGTAACGAAGTCGGGCGGATCACGCCGACGGGGAAGGTGACGGAGTTCAGCAACGGCATCACCCCGGGTAGCGTTCCGATCGGCATCGCGGCGGGCCCGGACGGAAACATGTGGTTCACCGAGTTCGGTGCTGACCGGATCGGGCGGATCACCACGGGTGTCTCGTCAGCGGCAGGCAAAGTCAAGGAGTTCAGCACCGGGATCACGGCGGGGGCCGACATTTTTCGGATCGCGGCGGGTCCGGACGGAAGCATGTGGTTCACCGAATTCGGTACTGACCGGATCGGGCGGATCAGCACCGGTGTCTCGTCAGCGGCAGGCAAAGTCAAGGAGTTCGGCGCGGGCATCACCGCGGGCAGTGAACCCCTCGGGATCGCCGCGGGCGCCGACGGAAGCATGTGGTTCACCGAGCGGTCGAGTGGCCAGGTCGCGCAGATCACCCCGACCGGGAAAGTGACCGAGTACAGCAAGGGGATTGCCGCGCACAGCACTTCGGATGACATTGCCGCCGGTCCGGACGGAAGCATGTGGTTTATCCAGCCGGGCAACGAGGACGTCGTCGACGAGATCGGGCGGATCACCACCGGGGTGCCGTCCTCGCCGCGTGCGGTGAAGGCAAGTCCACGGTCGACATCAGAGGTTGTGACCTGGGCGGCGCCAACAAACCCGGGTGCGATCGCGATCAGCCGCTACCTGGTCACCGCCACCCCCGGCGGGCACAGCTGTGTCAGCACCGGGGCAGATCGCTGCACGGTGCACGGCCTGAAGAACGGGACCAGCTACCGGTTCCGCGTCACCGCCCACAACGCGGTTGGCACCGGGCCGGCGTCCGCCCAATCGGCCGCGGTCATCGCCGGCACCCCGAGCGTGCCCCGCACTCTGAAGGTGAACTTCCCGTACGCCGGAGCAGCCAGCGTGACATGGCGGGCGCCAGCCTTTCACGGCAGCGGTGCGATCAGCTCGTATCAGATCCGCTGGTCGTTCAACAACGGGCACACCTGGAACGCATGGGCCAACACCAAACTGCGCCGGCACGGCAGCCGAACCGGACTGTTCAAAGGCCAGGCCTACCTCGTGGAGGTCCGGGCCCGCAACCACTCCGGTGCCGGACCGGTCGCGACCGTCGCCTTCACTCAACCGCACTAACGACCAACGATGGATCGACGAGCGAGTGTCACGAATTCCCACCCAAGGCATCCCAGCGGAGACGTTGGCGGCTGAAAGGGGCACGGCGATGGTGGCTCGCGGGCGCAGGTCAGGCGCCGCCCTGCTGATGGCGGTGGCGGCAGTGATCGGTGGGGCCGAGTCAGCGGGTCCGGCGGTCGCGGTGACCTACACCTCGCCAGGCACGGTCACCGAGTTCAGCACCGGGATCACCGCCGCAAGCGCGCCGGTCGAGATCGCGGCAGGACCGGGCGGCAACCTGTGGTTCATCCAGCGAGCCACCAACCAGGTCGGGCGGATCACCCCCAACGGGAAGGTGACGGAGTTCGGCGCCGGGATCACGGCGCACAGCTTCCTGCAAGGGATCGCGGCCGGACCGGACGGCGACCTGTGGTTCACCCAGCAGGACAGTGACCAGATCGGGCGGATCACCCCCCACGGGAAGGTGACCGAGTACAGCGCCGGGATCACCACGACGAGCGGCCTGATGGGGATCACGGCAGGTCCCGACGGCAACCTGTGGTTCACCCAAACCGCCAGTGACCAGATCGGGCGGATCACCCCCCACGGGAAGGTCACGGAGTACAGCGCCGGGATCACCGCGGCGAGCGAACCGGACGGGATCGCGGCAGGACCGGACGGCAACCTGTGGTTCACCCAAACCGCCAGTGACCAGATCGGGCGGATCACCCCCCGCGGGAAGGTCACGGAGTACAGCGCCGGGATCACGGCCGCCAGCGGCGTGAGCGAGATCGCGGCGGGGCCGGACGGAAACATGTGGTTCACCGAGTTCAACGGCAACCGGGTCGGGCGGATCACCACCGGCGTCTCATCGGCGGTGGGCACGATCACCGAGTTCAGCACCGGCATCACCTCGAACAGCAATCCGCGAGGCATCGCGGCGGGGCCGGACGGAAACTTGTGGTTCACCGAGTTCAACGATGGCCAGGTCGCGCGGATCACCCCGAAGGGAAAGGTGAAGGAGTTCAGTACCGGGATTGCCGCCGCCAGCCGTCCGGCCGGAATCGCGGCGGGACCGGACGGGAACATGTGGTTCACCGAGTTCGTCGATAGCTCGGTGGCACGGATCACCACCGGGGTGCCGTCCGCGCCCCGCACGGTGAGCGCAAGCCCACGGGCGAAGGCCGCGGTCGTGAGCTGGGCGCCGCCGACAGCCCCCGGTGCGGCCGCCATCACCGGCTACCGGGTTACTGCGACCCCGGGCGGCCAGCAGTGCGTCAGCACCGGGACATTGCACTGCACGGTGCGCGGACTGAAGAACAGAAGCCACTACCGGTTCGTCGTCACAGGTCAGAACGCGATCGGCACCGGACCGCCATCCATCACCTCACCCGCGGTCATTGTCGGCACCTCCACCGCACCCCGAACCCTGAAGGTGACCTTCCCGCACCCGGGATCGGCCACCCTGAGTTGGCGGGCACCGGCCTTTCACGGCAGTGCGCCGATCAGCTCCTACCAGATCCGCTGGTCACCCAACAACGGACACACCTGGACCGGCTGGGCCAGCACCGGGCTCCGCCGCCACGCCAGCCGAACGGGACTGTTCAAGGGCCAGACCTACTTGGTGGAGGTGCGGGCCCGCAACAACTCCGGTGCCGGGCCGATCGCGACTCTCGGTTTCACCCAGCACCACTAGCCGGACCGTTCGGTCGGCCTGTCGACACCCTCAAGGTTCGCGAACTCAGCTAACCCACCCCACGGTGGAACGCGACTCCAGATCTTCGTGCTCGTGACCACTTCTGCGGCGGGTCGTGCGAAAAACGGTCACGAGCGCGAAGATCAGCGTCCAACGGTCCACGAACCCACGGTCGAGTGGAGCTGAGGGGATTCGAACCCCTGACCCCTTGCATGCCATGCAAGTGCGCTACCAGCTGCGCCACAGCCCCAAAGCGGCGCCCAGTCTACAGACGCCGCCGAGGCCTACGGCCGGTGCTCAGTTGACGACGGTCTTGTCGATCGAGTTCTCGAAGCTGTCGCTACCGATGTTCGGCACCTTGTAGGCGCCTTCGATCTGCTCGTGGACCTCAAGCGGCGACTTTCCATTCGTGTAGGCCACCTGCCAGTCGGTCGAGGTCTCGGTGTGGCCCGACTTGCCGCAGCTCTCGGGCGAGCCGGTCTCACCCGGCAGCGAACTGGACAGCGTCGCTGAACCGCTCAGCGGACCTACGCCCTTGACGGTGAGGGTGGCCAGGCCCGCCTTGGAGACCTTGAAGACCTGGTTGTTGTCGGCGACTTCGGTCTCATCACCCCGCGACGCGTTCTTCGGCTTGCTCAGCTGGGTGTTGCGACTGGCGAAGATCGTCCGCAAGGTCTTCTTGCCGACCTTCACGATCGAGCCGCTGAACGAAGTCTGGTTGATGGTCCCGGTCTGGCTGTGGAACACATCCCAGTCCAGACCCGCACCGCACGGGAAGACAAAGCCCCCGCCGCAAGTGCCCGGCTTGCCGATCTCGTAGATCACGAAGGTCTTGCCCGACAGGTGCTTGCTCGTGACCTTGCCCCACCCGTGCTTGCCGGACCGGGTGTCGAACCAGAATGTGCCGCTGACCTTCACCGGCTGGTCGATCGTCTTCTGGGTGCCGCACTTGGTGGTCTGCTTCTTGCCGGTGGCCTTCAGCGAGAGGGTCGCCATCGCGTAGGGCAAGAGCTCCTTCTTCGTCTTCAGCGAGCCCTTGCCGGTGGCCGGATTGAACGTCAACGTGCCGTTGGTGAGGCTGAAGTTCCAGTTGTGAGTCTCGGGCACGCCGTTGCGGGACACCGTCACGCCGGCCGACGTCGCCGAACCCGTGGACTCGATGCTCTCCGACGCGAAAAGCCGTACCTGCAGCTTCTTGTGTGTGTTCGACAGGATGGTCTGGATCGCAGGATCGAAGCTCAGCCCGGTGACTTTCGCCGCGCTCGGCCTCGCCTGGACGGCCCGCGCCCCCGCCGAAGCAGGCAAGCTAGCGACCGCGGACCCTGCAACAAGTACGACGATCGCGGCCGATCCGATCGTCTTCCGACGCCACGACATGCTCATCAGACCCCCTTAGACCCGGCTGGCCAGATGCTTGCACCGATCACGTGCGGTCGCAACCGATTCTGGAACTCTCCTGGCCCGGGGCCTACCGGGCGTCGTCCCCGGTCTCCTCCTCCGGCGGGCTGCCCGCGTTGTGCTCTTCCAGCCGCCAGCCGCGACCCATGTCGGCGAGTAGGGACCACCGGCAGTTCGACAGTGGCGCAAGTCGCCACCAGGTGTCCGGCTCCATGCCGAGCAGGGTCCCGATCGTGGCCCGCGCGGTGCCACCGTGGGTGACCGCGACCAGCAGCGAGCCGGGACCCAGCCGGTCCAGCCACTCGAAGACGCACTCGGCGGCCCGGGCCCCGACCTCGGCGTAGGTCTCCCCCGCGCCCCTGCGGCTGTCCTCACCGGCCTGCCAGCTCGCGTACTCGACCGGGAACCGGGCCCGTGCCTCCGCCCGGGTCAGACCCTGCCACTCGCCGAGATCGATCTCACGCAGCCTCGGGTCCGCGACCGGGTCGAGGCCCGCCTCCGCACCGACCGCGACGGCGGTGTCGAGCGCCCGGGCTAGATCCGAGGTGACCATTGCGTCCGGCGTCATCGGCGCGACCGCGATCGCCGCGGCCAGCGCCTGCGCCCGGCCGATCCCGTCCAGCGGTGAGTCGAGCTGGCCCTGGAAGCGACCGGTCGCATTCCACTCCGTCCGGCCATGGCGGAGCAGCACGACGCGGCGCAGCTGGCTCACGAGGCGGGCGGAAGCGCGTCAGCAGGCAGCGGAAGCGACGGGCAGTCCTTCCACAGCCGTTCCAAGGAGTAGAAGACCCGCTCCTCGCTGTGCTGCACGTGAACCACGATGTCGATGTAGTCGAGCAGCACCCAGCGCCCCTCGCGTTCGCCCTCGCGGCGTACCGGCTTGGCACCGAGGGTCAGCAGCCGCTCCTCGATCGCCTCCACCACCGCCTTGACCTGCCGCTCGTTGGTGGCCGCGGCCAGCACGAAGCAGTCGGTGATCGCCAGGTGGTCGCTGACGTCAACGATCTCGAGGTCGGTCGCCAGCTTGTCGGCGGCCGCGCTCACGGCGGCCTCGGCGAGTTCGACGCTTCGGGCAGTTGCAGTCAAATCGATCCTCTGGTCAATCGGGGGCAATCCGGCATCTCTAGCCTGCCACGACGCAGCGGGATCGAGCCTACGGGTGGTAGTCCTTGCCGAGGATCACGACCACGTCAGCCACGTCCTGGTTCTCCGTGCTGTGCACCACGTCGCCGCTCGACAGCCCGAGCGCCTTGGCGACCGCATCGCCGAGCGCCACGTTGGCATCGGAGTCCGACTTGATCACGACGCTCGACGTCGGGTTGTTGAAGTTCGCCGCATTGCCGCTGCCCGCATAGCTGTAGCCGCGCGCGGACAACCGGGCGCAGGCGCTCAGGACCAGGCCCGGCGTACCGACGCCGTTGAGCAGCAACACACTCGAGCGCGGCCGGTTGGCGCCGGCCGGCAGCGAGTCGGCCAGCTGGTTGTGCACGAGCTGCGGAACTCCGGACGCGGAGTCGTCGATCCGGTACGACGGGCTCAACCCGCCCGCGTCGATCGGGGTGACCGGAAGGTCGGTGGGGAACACACCAGCGGCCTTGCGACTGTCGCTGGCCAGCCCGGCCAACATGGTCGAGAGCTTGTCCACGCCAAGGGTCGACGTGCCACTCGGTCCGAGCTGGCGCAGCGAGGCCGCGATCGGCGTGGGGTCGGTCGGCAGTACCTGCAGCAGAGCAGCCACTACCCGATTGAGCCGGGTCAGCTGCGCCGGACCACCGGTCTGTGGCGAGGACGAGTAGAGCGCGTACTCGACCGCCTTCGCGCCGTCGAGGTGCTCGTTGGTCCCGGCCGGGATCAGGATCTGCCCGCCGCCGCCACTGGTGCGCCTGACGACGTTGGTGTCGACGTCGACGGTGATCCCGCCATAGACGTCGATCAGCTTGGCGAGCTGCGCCTCGGACAGCACCCACGAGCCATCCACCGTGACATCGTTGAGCATCATCGACATCGTCTGTCGGGACAGCACCGGGCCGTTGGGCAACGCGAGGATGTCGCCGAAGTTCTGCGAGCCGTAACCACAGACCTGACTGATCACCCGGGGCGGCACCAGCACGACGACGCCGGACTTGGTCGCCGAGTTGTGCGCGAGCAGCACGCTTGCCGCGGCCGTCCGGTCCGAGCCCTGGACCTGCATCAGCAAGGTCGCCTGGGACCGGGTGGAGCCGTGCGAGCTGGTCTCAACCTTGTGCACGCCGAAGGCGATGGCGCTGATGATCACGATCGCAGCGACCGCGATCGCCACGCCGCCGAGCAAGCCGATCCGGCGGTGTTGCTGCCGCCGGCGCGCCTGGCGGGCCTGGCGACGAGTCACCGGCGGCGCCATCACGACCGGCGGCGTCGCCGGAGGCGTGGGCGACTCGAACGCCGTCGCAGCCCCCGGATACGTGGCGAACCCGCTCGTAGGCGGGTTCGCCGGAGGGATCACGGGTGGCGGCGGTAGCGGCGGCAATGGTGGTTCGGGCGCCGGTGGCGGCAATGGTGGTTCGGGCGCCGGTGGCGGCAAAGGTGGTGGCGGCAATGGTGGTTCGGGTGGCGGCGGTGGCGGTGGCGGTGGCGGTGGTGGTTCGGGCGCCGGTGGCGGCGCCGGTGGCGGCGGCAATGGTGGTTCGGGCGCCGGTGGCGGCGCCGGCGGCGGCACGACCGGCTCCGGGTACGTGGGCGCCGGCGGTGCGGGCTGGGCCGGCTCGCTATCGGTGGGCGGCGGTGGGGCTGCGGCCGGAGGGGGCGGAGTCGGCTCCGGAGCCGCCGGCGGCGGCTCGGCCGGCCTCGACGGAACGGGGTCCTTCCCCTTCCTCCGCTTACCGGCCATTACCTAACTTTCGCGTACAAGTTGCGCTTCGAGATGTATTGCACGACGCCATCCGACACGAGGTACCAGATCGGCTCTCCGGCCTCCACCCTTAACCGGCAATCCGTCGAGCTGATCGCCAGGGCAGGCACCTCGACCAGGCTGACCCCGCCGGCCGGGAAGCCCGGATCGGACAAATGGTGCCCCGGCCGGGTCACCCCGACGAAGTGCGCCAGCGTGAACAGCTCCTCCGACTTGTGCCAGCCGAGAATCGCCTCGAGCGCGTCGGCGCCGGTGATGAAGAACAGCTCCGTGGCGTCGCCGTACTGCTTGCGCAGGTCGTGCAGGGTGTCGATCGTGTACGTCGGGCCATTGCGGTCGATGTCGACCCGGCTGACGGAGAACCGCGGGTTCGAGGCGGTCGCGATCACCGTCATGAGATAGCGATCCTCGGCCGGCGACACCGGGTGGGTCGTCTTCTGCCACGGCTCGCCGGTCGGGACGAACACGACCTCGTCGAGGGCGAACCGGCTCGCTACCTCGCTCGCCGCCACCAAGTGACCGTTGTGCACCGGATCGAAGGTGCCACCCATGACTCCGACCCGACGCGCTTCACCGCCGGGAGCGCTCACACTGTCGAAGGCTACCGGCGCAACCCGGCTTAGACCGGGAGCAGACCCTCGACGAACTGCTGCAGTTGAGCCACGTTTCGGCACTCGAGCATCGGCATCGCCTCGCCGTAGACCGCCGCGGCCGAGTCGCCCGACGACCAGTACTGCCGCGGCTCCGGGTTGAGCCAGTACGCGTGCCGAGCCTGCCGCACGATCCCGCGCAGCGCCGGCAGGGACGGTGCGCGGTAGTTGGTGCGCGCGTCGCCGAGCACGAGCAGTGAGGTCTTCGGGCCCACCGCGTCGGGCCACTTCTGGGCGAAGACCTCGAACGCGTGGCCGTAGTCACTGTGGCCGTCGTACCAGACCACGTCGGCCTCGGACGACATCCGCGCCAGCGCATCGACGACGTCACCACCGCGGTCGAAGAACCGAGTGACCTCGTCCGTGCTGTCGACGAAGGCGAACACCCGCACCTTGGCGAACTGCTCGCGCAAGGCGAAGGCGAGCAGCAAGGTGAAGTGCGCGAAGGCCGCCACCGAGCCGCTGACGTCGCAGAGCACGACGAGCTCGGGCTTGTGCGGCTTGTGCGGCCGGAAGATCGTGGTCAGTGGCACCCCGCCGGTGGACAGCGACGCCCGGACGGTACGACGCACGTCGAGCCGGCCGTTTCGACCGAGCCGCCGGCGCGCGGTCAACCGGGTGGCCAGCCGGCGCGCGATCGGGTAGACCTCGCGCCGCAGCGCGGCGAGGTCGTCGCGGGACGCGCGCAGGAACTCGACCTGGTCGATCAGCGGTTTCACCGCAGTCTTCGCGATTGCCTCGGCGCCGCGCTCCTCGGCGAGCCGGCGTCGTACCTCGGCTTCGACCAGCTCCTCGAACGCCTTCATCCGCTCGGTCAGCATCTGCCGGGCGACCTTCTCGGCCAGGCCGCCGCGCTCCTGGCCGCGGAGGACCGACTCGAGCAGCGAGGCCATCAGCGTCTCCGGGTTGAGCGCGCGCAGCACGCGGTAGGTGAACCACGACTGCCGTCCAGGCTGCCCGCCCTCGGTGCGGCCGAGGCCGTTCACCGCTTCGCGGGCGAGCCGGCGCAGCGACTCGGCGTCGCCGGAGAGCAGCACGTCGCGAAGCCGGTCGCGGAGCTGGTCGCGCATCGCCGCGAGGTCGGCCGGGTCGGCGTCGTCAAGATTGCCGCTCTCCGAGTCGTCCCGCCCGGACTCGCCGTCACCGAGCGCCGACGGCCACCACAGGTCGAAGAGCCGGTCGAATGCCGGGCGGTGCGCCGGGTGCTTGACCACGGTGGCGGCGTACGCGGCTCGGAGCTGCTCGCGCTCGAGCAGGTCGATGGCCGCCATCGCGCGGCCGGCGTCGAGCGACTCGGCCACCGAGACCGGCAGCCCCGCGGATCGCAGCGCCCCCATGAAACTGACGTGCCGGTCGACCAACCCGCCGGCGCCCGGGGGGTCGCTCGCCGCCGCGTCGGTCGTCACGGGTTGAGCCCGAGCTCCTTGATCGCCCGGGCCTGGTCCGACGAGTGCTTGAGGACGACGCCCAGGGTGCGGGCGACCGCCTCCTCGTCCAGGGTCTCGATGCCCAGCACGGTCAGTGTCTTGGCCCAGTCGATGCTCTCGGCGATGCTCGGCGCCTTCTTCAGCTCGAGCGCGCGCAACGTGCGGATGGTGCGGACCAGTTGCTCGGCGAGATCGGCAACCACTTCGGGCACCCGGCTCAGCACGATCGCCTTCTCGCGCTCGGCGTCCGGGTAGTCGACGTGCAGGAACAGGCAGCGGCGCTTGAGCGCCTCGGAGAGCTCGCGGGTCGCGTTCGAGGTGAGGACGACGAAGGGCCGTCGTACCGCTTCGATCGTCCCGAGCTCGGGGATCGTGACCTGGAAGTCGCTCAGGACCTCGAGCAGCAGGCCCTCGACCTCGACGTCGGCCTTGTCGGTCTCGTCGATGAGCAACACGGTCGGCTCGTCACGGCGGATCGCGGTGAGCAGCGGGCGGGCGAGCAGGAACTCCTCGGAGAAGATGTCGTCGTGGGTCTCCTCCCACGCCTGGTCGCCGGCCGCCTGGATCCGCAGCAGCTGCTTGCGGTAGTTCCACTCGTAGAGCGCACGGGCCTCGTCGAGCCCCTCATAACACTGGAGCCGGACCAGACCGGCGCTCGCTGCCGTGGCGACCGCCTTGGCCAGCTCGGTCTTCCCGGTGCCGGCCGGGCCTTCGACCAGCAGCGGCTTGCCGAGCGCGTCCGCGAGAAAGACGGTGGTCGCGATCGCGTCGTCGGCCAGGTAACCGGTGGCGGCAAGACGCTCGCGAACGTCATCAGGCGATGCGAACAGCGTCATGCAGACTCCCCAGCCCGGCTCAGCTCACTAGAACGCGATTCTACCGGCCCCAAGCAATGTCACATTGCCTAGGGCTTTGCGGGGGTGGAGTCACATTGCCCCCACGAAGTGGCGGGCAATGTGACATTGCTTGGAGCCCCGCAGGGTCCGCTAAGGGCGGATCTGGCCGGTGCCAGTGACGATCCAGGTCGTCGTGGTCAGCTCGGGCAGGCCCATCGGGCCGCGCGCGTGCAGCTTCTGGTTCGAGATCCCGATCTCGGCGCCGAAGCCGAACTGCTCGCCATCGGTGAACCGGGTCGACGCGTTGATCATCACGGCCGCCGAGTCCAGGCCCGAGACGAACGCCTGCGAGGCCTCGAGCGAGCCGGTCACGATCGCCTCGGTGTGACCGCTCCCCCACCGCCTGATGTGCGCGACCGCTTCGGTGAGGCTCGGTACGACGCCGACGGCAAGGTCGAGCGACAGGTATTCCGCCGCCCAGTCCTCGTCAGTCGCGGGCACAACAGAATCCGAGTACGCCGCCACCGCCTCGTCGCCGTGGATCGTCACGCCGGCCGCCTGCAACGCCTCGAGCGCACGAGGCAGGAACGCTTCAGCCACATCGGCGTGCACCAGCATCGTCTCGGCCGCGTTGCAGACACTCGGCCGCTGGGTCTTGGCGTTCATGATGATCGAGATCGCCATGTCGAGGTCAGCGTCGGCATCGACGTACACATGACAGTTGCCGACACCGGTCTCGATGACCGGCACCGTCGACTCCTCGACGACGCTGCGGATCAGGCCGGCACCGCCGCGCGGGATCAGCACGTCGACCAGCCCGCGCGCCCGCATCAGGTACTTGGCCGACTCGTGGTCGTCGCCGGGCACCATCTGCACGCAGTCGGCCGGCAACCCCGCCTCGGTCGCCGCAGCGGAGAGAACGCGGACCAGTGCGGCGTTGCTCTCCCGCGCGCTCGACGACCCGCGCAGCAGCACCGCGTTGCCGCTCTTCAGGCAGAGCCCGGCCGCATCGGCGGTGACGTTCGGCCTGGCCTCGTAGATGATCCCGACCACACCCATCGGCACTCGCACCTGCCGCAGCTGCAACCCGTTTGCCAGGGTCGAGCCGCGGACGACGTCACCGACCGGGTCCGGCAGCTGCGCCACCTGCCGCAGCCCGTCGGCCATCGCGGCGACCCGGCTCTCGTCGAGCCGGAGCCGGTCGATCAGCGGGTTGTCGGCGTCGCGGGCGACGTCGGCGGCATTGGCGGCGAGCACCTCGTCGCAGTTCGCGACGAGTGCATCGGCCATCGCGAGCAGCGCGCGGTCCTTCACCGACCGGGGAACCGGAGCCAGCGCGGCCGCGGCGACCCGCGCACGCTGCGCGCAGGCCAGCACATCATCGGCGATGGTCACACCGAAAATCCTACGGCGCACTCCGGGAGAACCGAGTGGCCGAGCGCGGGAAGTCGCGCTCCTGCCACGCCAGGACCCGGTCGGGCGGCACCCGGTAGAAGCCGAACGCAGGGTCCGAGGTGTCGATCCGGTGGGAGTACTTCTCCTCGTACAGGTCGACGAACCGCTCCGGCAGCTCGGCCTCGCCCACCCGCGACACGATGCCCTCGATGACGACCACGTCGTCGCCACTCTCGAGGTGCACGACGACCTCGGGCCGCGTGGCGAGATTGCGGGCCTTCAGCGATGCCGGATCGGTCGAGAACCACACCGCGCCGTCGACCCACAACCCCCACACCGGCATCGCGTGCGGCCGCCCGTCGGCCCGGGTCGAGCAGACCCAGTAGTTGTGCGCCGCGACCAGCTGGTCCTCGACCCAGCTGAACGGCAGCATCCCCTCGCCGTCATCGGCGATGCCGTAGCCCTCGACGATGCTCGGGCGATCAACAACGTCCATAGCGCCGCACGTTAGTGCCAGGCGACGACGAACCCGCACACGCATGGCCCATTGGTGGTGCTATAGGCCCACCAATGGGCCATCCGTGTGGATGGCTAGCGGTCGAGGATGACCAGGTCGTCGCGATGCACGACTTCCCGCGAGTACGCGGAGCCCAGCGTCTCGCCGAGCTCGCGGGTCGACCGGCCGAGCAACGCGGGCAGCTCCGCCGCGTCGTACGCCACCAGCCCGCGGGCGACCGCGACGCCGGCTTCGTCAAGCAGATCGATCGGGTCGCCGGCGGCGAAGTCGCCCTCGACCGCCACGATCCCGGCCGGCAACAACGAGGTACGCCGCTCGACGACCGCCGCGACCGCGCCCGGATCGAGCCGTACACCGCCGCGAGCCGTCGTCGCGTGCGCCAGCCACAGCAGGCGGGCCGGCGCCCGGCGCCCGGTCGGGTGGAAGCAGGTGCCGACGTCCGCACCGCCTAGGGCGGGTGTCACCTGGTCGGCGTGGGCGAGCAGGGTCGGCACCCCGGCCCCAGCTGCGATCCGCGCCGCCGCGACCTTGGTCGCCATGCCGCCGCTGCCGACTCCGCGCTTGCCGACCGTGCCAAGGCGCACATGGGAAAGGTCCGCGTCGTCGCGTACGTCGCTGACCCGGCTGGCCGGCCCGTGTGCCGGGTCGGTGTCGTAGACGCCGTCCACATCGGAGAGCAACACCAACGCATCGGCGTTGACGATGTGCGTAACGAGGGCGGCCAGCCGGTCGTTGTCGCCGAACCGGATCTCCTCGGTCGCGACCGTGTCGTTCTCGTTGACCACCGGCACGATGCCGAGGCCGAGCAGACGCTCGAAGGTCCGGGCCGCGTTGCGGTAGTGCGAGCGACGAACGACGTCGTCCGCGGTCAGCAGCACCTGGCCGACGGTCAGGTCGTGCCGGGCAAACGCGGCGCTATAGGCAGCGACGAGCATCCCCTGCCCGATGCTGGCCGCCGCCTGTTGCGTGGCCAGGTCGCGCGGCCGGGCCGATAGACCGAGCGGGCCGAGCCCGGCCGCGATCGCGCCGGATGACACCAGCACGACCTGCGCGCCGCCGGCCACTCTGGTCGCGATCGCGTCGACGATGGCGTCGAGCCGGGGTGCGTCGATGCCGCCGCGCTCGTGGGCCAGCGACGACGACCCGACCTTGACGACGATCCGGCGCGCGGACGCGATGACCTCCCGGCTCACTCGTCGACCCCGTCCGCGGCAGGGACTCCGTCCGTGACCTCGGCCGGATCGGCGACCTCGGGTGCGGCCTCCCGCGCGAGCCGCTCGACCTCTTCGTCGTACGCCGACCGCCGGGCCTTGCGGGCCGCCTTGCGATCTTCGGCGCGCGGCCGGCTGTGGTCCTCGAGCCGCTCGTCCGTGCCACGCAGGCCGTGTGGTGCACCGACCCCGTCACGCAGGGCCGGCTCCCAGTCGAAGGTCACCTCGCCGATCGTCACCGCCGCACCTTGCTGCGCGCCGAGCTTGGCGAGCTGGTCCTCGACCCCGAGCCGGGCCAGCCGGTCGGCGAGGTAGCCGACCGCTTCGTCGTTGGTGAAGTCGGTTTGCAGCACCCAGCGCCGCGGCCGATCCCCGGACACCACGAACTCCTGCTCGCCAACCACCTCGACGCTGAAACCCGCATCCCGCGCCCCCGCCGGCCGAAGCACGATCCGGGCCGGCTCGACGCTCGCCGTCGCAGCCCGCGACTCCGCCACGGCCGCCGCCATCGCGAAGCCGAGCTCGCGCAGCCCGACGCGGGTCGCCGCCGAGACCTCGAAGACCGGATAGTCGCAACTGGCCGCGATGTCCGCGCGGACCATGTCGGCCAGATCCTTCGCATCTGGGACGTCGATCTTGTTCAGCGCGACGATCCGCGGCCGGCCGAGCAACCCGCCGTCGACGACCTCGTCGTACGCCGCGAGCTCGGCCTCGATCTGTGCGAGGTCGGCCACCGGGTTGCGCTCCGAGTCGGCGATCGCGCAGTCGACGACGTGCACGATCACCGCGCAGCGCTCGATGTGCCGCAGGAACTCCAGGCCGAGACCCTTGCCGCTGCTCGCGCCCGGAATCAGGCCGGGCACGTCGGCGACGGTGAAGACCGTGTCCCCGGCCTCGACGACGCCGAGGTTGGGGACCAGGGTCGTGAACGGATAGTCGGCGATCTTGGGCCGGGCGGCCGACAGCGCCGTGATCAACGACGACTTGCCGGCGTTGGGGTAGCCGACCAGCGCCACGTCGGCGACGCTCTTGAGCTCGAGCACGGCTTCGAGCGAGTCCCCCGGCTCGCCGAGGAGCGCGAAGCCCGGCGCCTTGCGCCGCGACGAGGCAAGTGCGGCGTTGCCGAGCCCGCCCCGCCCACCCTTCGCGGCCACGAACCGGGTGCCGGCACCGACGAGATCGGCGAGCAGCTCACCGGTTTCGGCGTCCCGCACGACCGTGCCGTCGGGGACGCCGATCACGAGGTCGCCGCCCTCTGCGCCGGAGCGGTTCGATCCCTGTCCGGCCTTGCCGCTCGCGGCGCGGCGATGCGGGTGGCGATGCAGGTCGAGCAACGTGGTCACACTCGGGTCGACCAGCAGTACGACGTCCCCGCCGCGACCGCCGTCGCCACCATCGGGTCCACCTAGCGGCTTGAACTTCTCCCGGTGCACCGAGGCGCAGCCGTTCCCGCCGTCACCAGCCGAGGCGTGGAGAAGGGCACGATCCACGAAGGTCGCGGCCATGCCGCGACCGGTCAGACGCTGCTGTCGGCCGTCGCCGCAGCAGAGTCGGCGGTCGTGATGTTGACCACCCGACGGCCACGCCGACGACCGAACTGGACGGCGCCGGCCACCAACGCGAACAAAGTGTCGTCGCCACCGCGACCGACGTTGTCACCAGGGTGGAAGTGCGTGCCGCGCTGGCGGACCAAGATCTCACCGGCGTTGACCTGCTGGCCGCCGAAGCGCTTCACGCCGAGGCGCTGGGAGTTGGAGTCGCGCCCGTTCCGGCTGGAGGACGCACCCTTCTTGTGAGCCATCGCGGTCTACTTTCCGGTCTCGATGCCGGTCACGCGGAGCGTCGTGAGCTTGGCGCGGTGGCCCTGACGCCGGTGATACCCGGTCTTGTTCTTGAACAGGTGGATCTGGATCTTCGGGCCCTTGGTCTCCTCGACGACCTCTGCGGTCACGGTCGTCTTCGACAGGGCCGCGCCGTCGGTGGTGACCGCGCCGGCGTCGTCGACCAGGAGGACCGCCGGCAGCGTGATGGACTCGCCGGGCGCGTTCGTCAGCCGGTCGACAGTCAGGGTGTCGCCGACCGCAACCTTGTGCTGGTGGCCGCCACTGCGGACGATCGCGTACACGGTCGAACTCCCTGCTTCTCCGGCGCTACGACGGCGCTCGGCTCGATGACTGATCGGTGGGCCCCGGGATTCCCCGAGCCTGCGCACGGAGCGCGTCCGACCGTTCAGAGTACGGAGTGCCTACCTGGCCGGTCAAACCGGGCCTGACCATGCTCAGTCACTGCCGGATGGCCCTTAGTGATCATCTTGGCGAGTCTTGCTTTAGCGGGCCGTACAGCGGGCACGACAATCATCGCAGGCGAATCAGGAGGGGATCCGTGCCAGACCGTTCGAGTGAACCGGACCGCGACGTCGCGGGGCGCGGCGAATCCAAACCGGACATCGATTCGGCCGTTGCCCTCGAACGCGACGACGACCTCGTTCAGCAGCTCGCGATCGCGAAATACGCCCTCGTCGCCGGCGACACCGAGCAGGCCATGGGTGCCATCGACGCGGCCCTGACCACCTCGCGCGAGTCCCTCACCGAGCACGTTGGCCACGCTGGTGGGTTCGTGCGCTCGAGCGCGACCAGCTCGGTGCCGGCGGAACCGGTCACCCCGGACCTGCCGGCCGAACCCGGCTAGCGCGCGGACGTCCGCTCAGGACGTCGCCGCGACCGCCTCCACCGGCTCCACGACCGGCTCGGCCGGCTCGGCGGCGGGCTCCGCTGCAGCCGGTGCCGGACCCTCGGTCGCGGCCTCGGCTGCCGCCGTCGTACGGCGCTTGCGGGCCGGCTTGGCCGCGGCCCCGTCAGTTTTGTCTAGCCCGATCGGGCCGTCGGTGGCCTGGTCGGACCCGGTCGACGCGGCCCGGTCGGAGCGTCCCGAAGCGGCCCGTTTGGCCGGTTTGGCGACCGCGCGCGGCGTCGCTTTCGCCGGCCGGCGGGCGGCCACCGGGTCGATCGTGAGGATGACGCCGCTGCCGCCGCACTCCTTGCAGGTCTCGCTGAAGGACTCGAGCAGGCCTTCGCCGACCCGCTTGCGGGTCATCTGGACCAGCCCGAGCGAGGTGACCTCTGCCACCTGGTGACGGGTGCGGTCGCGACCGAGGCATTCGAGCAGCCGTCGCAGGACCAGGTCGCGGTTGCTCTCCAGGACCATGTCGATGAAGTCGATGACGATGATCCCGCCGAGGTCACGCAACCGGAGCTGACGGACGATCTCCTCGGCCGCTTCCAGGTTGTTCTTGGTGACGGTCTCCTCGAGGTTGCCGCCCTTGCCGGTGAACTTCCCGGTGTTGACGTCAACGACGATCATCGCCTCGGTGCGGTCGATGACGAGGTAGCCACCGCTGGGCAGCCAGACCTTGCGGTCGAGTGCCTTCGCCAGCTGCTCGTCGATCCGGTACGCCTCGAAGGCGTCGCCCGGCTCGTCCCAGCGCTTGGTCCGGTCGGCGAGATCGGGTGCGACCCAGCGCACGTAGTTGTCGATCGTGTCCCACTCGTCGGCGCCTTGGACGACGAGCGAGGCGAAGTCCTCGTTGAAGATGTCGCGGACCACGCGGATGACCAGATCGGGCTCGCTGTAGATCAGGCTCGGCGCGTTGGCGGTCTTCGACTTGGTCTCGATGACCTCCCACTGCGCCTTGAGCCGGTTGAGGTCGCGCTCGAGCGCTTCCTCGGTCGCGCCTTCGGCCGCGGTCCGGATGATGACGCCGGCGTCCTCCGGGGTCAGCCGCTTCAGGATCGCCTTCAGCCGGGAGCGCTCGGTGTCGGGCAGCTTGCGGCTGATCCCGGACAACCGGCCGTCCGGCACGTAGACCATGTAGCGACCGGGCAGGCTGACCTGGCTGGTGAGCCGGCCGCCCTTGTGACCGATCGGGTCCTTGGTGACCTGCACCAGCACCGACTGGCCGCTCTTGAGCGCCTGCTCGATCCGCGGCGGGCGGCCTTCGAGCGCGCTCGCGTCGTAGTTGACCTCGCCGGCGTACAGCACCGCGTTCCGGCCGCGACCGATGTCGACGAACGCCGCCTCCATGCTCGGCAGCACGTTCTGGACCTTGCCGAGGTAGACGTTGCCCACCATCGACGCGGAGTCCTTGCGGGTGACGTAGTGCTCGACCAGGATGCCGTCTTCGAGCACGGCGATCTGGGTGCGCTCGTCACCCTGGCGCACGACCATGACGCGGTCGACCGCCTCGCGGCGGGCCAGGAACTCGGCCTCGGTGATGATCGACGGGCGGCGGCGACTGGTGTCGCGACCGTCCCGGCGACGCTGGCGCTTGGCCTCCATCCGGGTCGAACCCTTGACCCCGCGTACGCCGTCATCGGCCACCGCCTTGCGCGGCGGTCGCACGTGGACGACGGTGTTCGGCGGGTCGTCGGGCTCGAGCACGTCGCCGGGCTCGCCGTCAGCGGACACCGTCCGGCGCCGGCGCCGGCGCCGGCGGGTGCCGGCCGGGCCCTGCTCGTCGCCGTCGGATCGGTCGCCGTTACCGGCCGCTGCGGAGTCGGCCGCGCCGCCGTCCGCCGCCTGGTCGCCTTGACCCTCGGTCTCGTTCGACTCCGCGGAGTCTCCACCGGTGCCGCGGCCACCACGGCCGCGACGGCCACGGCGTCGACGGCCGGACCGGCTCGGGCCGCCGCCGTCCTCGTCATCGCCATCGCCATTGGCGGGCGCGCCGGAGGCGGGACGTTCGTCCACTACCGGCTCGGCCTCGGCTGCGGGCGAGGCCGCCGCACGGGTCCGCCGTCGCGGGGCCGGCTCGGCCGGCGGCGGTTGGAACAGGACGACCGGGACCGCCGCGTCGGCACCTGGTCGGTCGGTAGCCGGCGAACCGTCGCCGTCGAACGCCGCGGCGGTGGCCGACCGCCTGGTGCGCCGGGCCGGCGGGGCATCGGCGGGTGCGCCGCCGTCAGCCGGGTCGGCGGTGGCGGCGTCCGCCTTGGCGGGCGCGGCCTTCTTGCGAGTCCGCTTGGCCGGCGCCGGTGCCGCTGCGGCGTCGCCGGCGGCAGTCGCCGGCGGCGGTGCGTCGGCGACCTTGGGTCCGGTCACGCTCGATCTGGTCGCGGCCGGCGTGGACGGAGTGGGCGGGCCGGCCGGCCGGCTGGCCGAACGCCGCCGGCGGGTCGCGGTCTTGGCGGCCCCGGTGTCGGGGGTGTTCGGGCCGGCGCCTTCGGCGCCGGGGGTGGTGCTGGATGTGCGCTCTTCGTCGAGCACGTGTTCTCCTCTGTCCGCTCCCGGGTGCGCCGGTGAAGGCGCCCCGCTCGGGAGCGAGATGTCGCCGTACGTCGCTTGTATCAAGCGGCGCGCGGCGGAAGCCGGTTGGGCGACGACACAGAGGGTGCGGCGGGTGGTCGCTCCCTGAGCTAGCCCCGGCTTACGCTGGGTTCGCTCAGCGGGTCAATCAGACGCCTCGCGTCCTCTGGCGACGTTTGGTCGATCAGCCCTTGCGCCAGCCGCGTCACCACGGGGGTGACGGGCGTCGACAGTGCGCCGATCGTGCGCAACGCCATCAAGATGTCGTCGGGTCGAACGGCGGGTGAAGAATGCCGAACTACCACGTCCAGTGTCGCACATCGCGCGTTCATCTCCCCCACCTGCGGATTTGCACCCTCCGGCGGGTCGCCTGACACGGCGGCACTGACCAGCGCGGCCCGCACGTCGACCGTCCGGGTGCCCTCCTTGGTCGGCCGCTCGATCGGCACGCTCTCGCGGGCGAGCACCTGGTCGAGCGCGGCCTGAAGTGCCTCGGCCGGCACCTCCGGCAGCACCGCCCGCCAGTACGACGCCTCGATCCGGTCGGCGAGGGACGGGCCCGGGTGCTCGGCCGAGTCGACGACCTCGAGGATGTCCAGTCCGGGTGGCAACGCGGCGTCGAGCGCGGCCGCGACGTCCGCCGGGTCGCGCGGCTCGGCCAAGCCGATCTCGAGGTATTCGGCCTCGGACGCGACCCCGGTCGGCGCGGCGCCGGCGTAAGAGATCTTCGGGTGCGGGCTGAAGCCGGCGCTGAAGCCGATCGGCAGGCCCGAGCGCCGGACGGCTCGTTCGAAGGCCCGGGCGAAGTCACGGTGGCTGGTGAACCGGAGCCGGTCGCGTTTGGCGTAGCGGATCCGCAGCCGCTGCACGACCGGCGGCGGGGGCGGCCCGTCCGGCTGCCGGCTCACCCGCATGGCCCATCGGTGGGGCTATCGCCCAACGCATGGCCCATCGGTGGGGCTATAGCCCCACGCATGGGCCATGCGTGTCGTTGCCTCGGGCAGGGCATCAGACCGGGGTCAGCGGGAGCAGGGTGCGGCCGGTCGGGCCGACCTGGATCTCGGTGCCGAGAGACGGGCAGACGCCGCAGTCGTAACACGGTGTCCAGCGGCAGTCGTCGACCTCGCCGCCGGCCAGCGCCTGCTGCCAGTCCTCCCACATCCAGTCCTTGTCGATGCCGGCGTCGAGGTGATCCCACGGGAGCACCTCGGACAGCACCCGCTCCCGGGTGGTGTACCAGTCGAGCGAGACCGGCTGGCCGTCGAACACCTCGGTGCATGCGTCGTTCCACCGGTCGAAGGAGAAGTACTCGCTCCACCCGTCGAAGCGCTGCCCGTCCTCCCACACCTTGCGGATCACCGCCGCGACCCGCCGGTCACCGCGGGAGAGCAAACCTTCGATCGTCGACGGCTTGCCGTCGTGGTAGCGCACGCCGATCGAGCGGCCGAACTCGCGGTCGTGGGTGATCGCGCCCTTCAGCGCCCGCAGCCGCCGGTCGACGGTCTCGTGGTCGAGCTGCGCGGCCCACTGGAACGGCGTGTGGGGCTTGGGCACGAAGGCGCCGATCGAGACCGTGCACCGGATGTCCTTGCGCCCGGCCGCCTCCCGTCCGGTCGCGATGACCCGCCGCGCCATCCCGGCAATCGCGAGTACGTCGTCATCGGTCTCGGTCGGCAGGCCGCACATGAAGTAGAGCTTCACCTGCCGCCACCCGTTGCCGTACGCGGTCGCGACCGTGCGGATCAGGTCGTCCTCGCTGACCATCTTGTTGATGACCTGCCGCATCCGCTCGCTGCCACCCTCCGGCGCGAAGGTCAGCCCGCTGCGGCGGCCGTTGCGCGAGAGCTCGTTGGCCAACGTGATGTTGAACGCATCGACCCGGGTGGACGGCAGCGACAGCGAAACATTCTCGCCTTCATACCGATCCGCGAGGCCCTTCGCGATCTCGCCGATCTCGCTGTGATCGGCACTCGACAGCGACAGCAGCCCGACCTCTTCGAAGCCGGTCGCGGCGATCCCCCGCTGCACCATGTCGCCGACCGTCGTGATCGACCGCTCGCGTACCGGGCGGGTGATCATCCCGGCCTGGCAGAACCGGCAGCCGCGGGTGCAGCCGCGGAAGATCTCGACGCTGTAGCGCTCGTGCACCGTCTCGGCCAGTGGCACCAACGGTTTCTTCGGGTAAGGCCATTCGTCGAGGTCCATCACGGTGTGCTTCGACACCCGCCACGGCACCCCCGGCTGGTTGGGTACGACGCGATGGATCCGGCCGTCCGGGAGATAGCTCACGTCATAGAACGCCGGCACGTAGACGACGCCGCTCGTCGCAAGCGCGAGCAGCAGGCCGTCCCGTCCGTCCGGGCAGCCCGCCGCCTTCCAGCCCCGCACGATGTCCGTGATTGCCAGGACCGCCTGCTCGCCGTCGCCGAGCACCGCGGCGTCGATGAACTCGGCGATCGGCTCCGGGTTGAAGGCGGCGTGCCCACCTGCAACGACGATCGGGTCACCGTCGCGCCGGGCGGCGGCGGCAATCGGGATGCCGGCCAGGTCCAGCGCGGTCAGCAGGTTGGTGTAACCGAGCTCGGTCGCGAACGACACTCCGAGCAGGTCGAAGCTGCGCACCGGACGGTGCGCGTCCACGGTGAACTGCGGTACGTCGTGGGCGCGCATCAGTGCCTCGAGATCTGGCCACACGCTGTAGGTCCGCTCGGCCAGCACGTCCGGCTGCTCGTTGAGCACCTCGTACAGGATCTGCAGACCCTGGTTCGGCAGGCCGACCTCGTAGGCATCCGGATACATCAACGCCCAGCGCACAACGGCGGTGTCCCAGTCCTTGACCGTGGCGTGCAGCTCCCCGCCGACGTACTGAACCGGTTTCCGCACGAGCGGAAGCAACAGCTCCAGCCGGGGGAAGACGCTGTCGACGCTCACAGCGCCAGAGTACGAGGTTTATCTCGGCGTGCGGATATGGACGTTTTGCAGCAAGCCGATCGCGATCATCGAAGCGAACATCGACGTGCCGCCGTACGAGACGAAAGTCAGCGGCAGCCCGGTGATCGGCATCACCCCGAGGTTCATCCCGATGTTCTCGAACGCCTGGAAGCCGAACCAGCACACGATGCCGACTGCGACCAGCATGCCGAAGCGGTCCTCGGCCAGCCGCGCGATCCGCAGCGCCCGCCAGAGCACGATCCCGCTGAGCAGGACGATCAGCCCGGCCCCGACTAGACCGAGCTCCTCGCCGGCGACCGAGAACACGAAGTCGGTTGACTGCTCAGGCACGAACTGCCCATTGGTCAGTGACCCGTGACCGAGGCCCTGGCCCAAGATTCCGCCGTGCCCGATCGCGAGGATCGACTCATGCTGGTTGAGACCGAAGCTCTCGGTACCGGCCTTGGGGTGGGTGAAGCTGGTCAACCGGTCGATCTGGAACTTGTGCAGCAGATGCAGGTGGGCGATCAGTAAGGATCCGAGCACCGCCGCGCCGAGCATCCCGACCACCCACCGCGCCGAGATGCCGGACAGTGTCAGCATTCCGAAGATGATCACCGCGAACACCATCGTCGACCCGACGTCGGGCTGGGCAAGGATCAGCAACACCGGCACCGCGGCGATCGCGAGACAGAACAGGATGTCTTGCGTAGTGGGTTCGGTGCTGCCCTCGCGTTTCTCCGATAACAGCATCCCCATGCCGAGGATCACCGCGACCTTCGCAAACTCCGACGGCTGCAGCTCGAAGCCGCCACCGAAGCTGATCCACGAGTGCGCGCCGTTGATCCGCGTACCGAGCGGCGAGAGCACCGCGAGCAGGCCGATCACGGAGGCGACATAGAGGACCGGCGTATATGCGCGCAGCGTGCGGTAGTCCACCGATGCGGCGATGACTGCGAGGCCGACCCCGATGATGACGTTGAGCACGTCTTTCTTCAGGTACGACGACGACAGGCCCTGTGGCTTGGTGGCGGCCCAGACGAGGGCGCAGCCCATCACGCACAGGACTGCGACCGCACCGACCAGCACCCAGTCGAGCCGGCGCAGGAACGACTCGCGGTCGAGCGCTCGCGCCGCGAGCGAGTCACGACGCGCAGCCACTGGCGCCGACCGGGTCGACGCGGAGATGTCGCTCATTGCAGCGGTACCCGTCGTGGCTCGACCGGCAGCCCCGGCGGCAGGCCGCCGGCGCCGGTCGAGGGCGATGCAGGCGGCGACGCCGGCGGTGACGAGCTCTTGCCGCCGTGCGTCTTGTGCGAGTGCCCGGGCGTCGTGGTCCCGCTCGTCGCGGTGATCGTCGGCAGCGCGTTCGGTGGCACGCCGTTGGGGAACAACGCCTTGTTGTGGTGCCCGATGCCGTAGAGCGCGGACCAGATGTTCTTGACGAACGGCGCGGCGCTGATCGCGCCTTCCTTCGACTTGTCGACCTCGATCACGGTGACGTACTGCGGGCTTGCCACCGGCCGGCCCCGCGAACGACGCGAACCATGAACCGTTCTGCGTCGTCGTACCGGTCAGCTCGGCCGTGCCGGTCTTGCCGCCCACCAGCACCTGGTTCATCGGCCATCCCGCGAAGACGCCCTGCGCGGTACCGCCGTCTCGGTGGTCACGCCGTACATCGCCTGGCGGATGTAGTTGAGGTCGGACTGGCTGACCGGGAGGTGGTCGCGCACCGGCGCCTTGATCCTGCGGATCAGCTTGCCGGTCGGGCTGAGGATCGCCTTCGCGACCCGCGGCTCGAAGACCGTGCCGCCGTTGGCAATGCCGAGTAGGCGACCGCGAGCTGCAACGGCGAGACCGTGACCGTGCCCTGACCGATGTCCTCGTTCATCTGGTCACCGGGCTGGAAGACGTAGCCGAACCGGCAGTCGTACTTGTCGAGCAGCTGCAGGTATCTGCCCGGCGTCCGGGTCTTGGCGCCGGCGCAATAGTTTGCCTTCTGCGCCTCCCAGAGCAGCTTCTGGTTCTGGCGATCGGCGATGTGCCCGGTGGTGGCGTTCGGAAGGTCGACGCCCGGGCTCTCGCCGAGTCCATACGCGTGCGCGATCTTCTGAACCCCCTCGATCGGCTTCTTGGCTGCTCGACTGATCAGCGACTTGTCACGCTTCCAGTCGTTGTTGGCCAGCCGGTAGAAGACCGTGTCACACGACTGGACGATCGCGGTGTGCAGCGTCTCGAGCCCGCCGACCTCGCCCTCGAAGTTGGTCTTCTTGTCGAAGCTCGCCGAGCACTTGTACTGACCTGCTCTGTGCTGGCGGTGCCGTCCCAGAGCAGACCCGACGCGGAGATCAGCTTGAAGCTCGACCCGGGCGCCGCTGCCGCCTCGAAGGCCTTGTCGAACAACGGGGTGCCGGCCTCGTGCTTGAGGTGGTTGTACTGCTTGACCGTCAACGTTGGCGGCGCGTGGTTCGGCTGGTACGACGGCGAGCTGCCCATCGCGATGATGCCCCCGGTGCGCACGTTCATCACGACACCGGCGTCGTAGTCGGCCGTGTAGCCCTGGTTCTGCGCGGCAACGCGAGCCGCAGCCAGCTGCTGCTCCAGCTCGTTCTGCACCTTGGCGTCGATGTTCGTGACGATGTCGTCACCCGGCCGCGGCGGCACCGTGCGGATCATGCCCGTCACATTGCCGAGGTGATCGACTCTGACCTGCTTGAGTCCGGGCCGGCCGCGAAGGTACTTCTGGTAGGAGTACTCCAGCCCGGTCGCACCGACCACCGTGTTGCGTTGAATGGTCTGCTGCGCCGGCGAAAGCTTCTTCAGAGCCGCGGCCGAGATCGGCTCGAGGTAACCGAGAATCGCGCTTGCGTTGGCGCCGAACGGGCGCGGGTAGTTGCGTACCGCGGCGAGCTGCGCCGACACGCCGGGGAACTCCGCCTGCATCTCCTGGATGTGCTCGGCCCGCTCGGTCGAAGCGAGGTCCGGCTTCAGCGAGCTGACCGGGATCGGCTGGTACGGCGACCCACCCCAGCACGGACTCGTGACGTAGTGCCCGCTCGAGTCCTTGCCGCACAGCCGGGTCTCCTGGCTCAGCCGGGTGTAGGACGTGTGCAGCACCTTCGCCAGCCGGTGCAGCACCGCCTTGCCGTCGTCGGGCTGCGCATCGAGGGCGGTGCGATCGACCGAGATCACCAGCGCGGTGCGGTTGTCGATCAGCGGCCGGCCCATGTCGTCGAAGACGGCGCCGCGGGGCGGCTCGGTGACGATGTCGCGGACCTGGCTGGAGGTGACCTCCTGCTCAAAGGTCGGTGCGGCCAGCACCTGCAGATACCAGAGCCGGCCGAGCAGGGTGCCGACCAGCGAGATGACGAGCACGCTGAGAACGACGAGCCGCAGTCGCGATCGGTCGGTCACAGATAGGTGCTCTCGGTCAGGCGATCCGTGCGGGCGGGTGGTCGGTGTGCGCGGGCGGTGCGGCTATCGGGATCCGGCCGGCTCCAAGCGGCGTGCCACAGCCGAAACCAACGGGACCACGAAAGGTGCCAGTACCACATCGTAGACAACCGTTGGAATCAGCGAATGAATCGTCGAGTGGCCGGTGATCCGGACATCGCCAAGCAGCGCGCCGATCCCGGAATAGACCAGCACCACCGTCGCGGACCCGGCCGCGACCACCAGGATCGTGGCGAAGACGGAGGTCTCCTCCGGGTCGTCGAGCAACCCGGCCAGGTAGCCGACGAGGGTGTAGGCGAACGCCAGCCGCCCCGCGATGTGCCCGGCCGGCGGGAGCACATCGGCCACAAACCCGGCGAAGAAGCCGAACATCGCCCCGCGCTCGGGGCCCGAGGCGAGGGCAATCGCTACCACGACGAGCACGAGCAGATCCGGGTGGCCGCCCGGCAACGGGATCTGGTTGATCACGACGACCTGGAGGATTGCGGCGGCGAAGACGATCACCACCCGGTAGGCGATCCGCCGGGTGGTCACGGGCTCGAACTCGTGCTGGACGAGCGGTTGGCCGGCGGCGAACTCCCCGTCGTGCCGGGCGGCGGCGAGCTCTGCCCGGGCGCGCCGGGTGTGGTGGTGACCGTCACGGTCACCGTCGGCGCGGGGGTCGGTGCGTGCGGCAACAGACTGTCGTGCTTCACCGTCGCCGGTGCGTGCACGACGATTGCCACGATGTCGATCGCCGAGAAGTCGACGAACGGCTTGACGAGCGCGGTCTGCGACAGCCCGAGATGCGCCGGCACCACCGAGGTGATCTGCCCGATCGGCACCTCGGGGACGAACGGCTGGTCGTGGTAGAGCGGGTCACCCGCGGTGACCAGGTTCTCACCCACGGTGAGCGTGGTGGTCGTGTTGTACAAGGTCAGGGTCATCGCCTTGTTGGGGCCGCCGCCCTGCACGTTCCCGAGCTCGGGCTGCGGTGCCGAGAGCCGGGCACCGACGGCGAAGGTCGGATCATCGCCGAGCAGGATCGTCGAGGTGTTACGACCGACCGTGATCGTCCGGCCGACGAGCCCGTCGGCGTTGATCACGGTCTGGTTGACCCGGATCCCGTTGGCGCTGCCGCGGTTGATCGTCGCGGTCTGGTCCGTGCCGAACCCGCCCCCGATTGCGGTGACCTGCGCGGCCACGACGCGGAACTGCGCGACGCTCGCGAGGTGCAGGATCTTCTGTTCCTGCGCGAGCTCACTGCGCTCCAGCGCGCTTAGGTGCAGCTGCGACTGCAGCTTGGCGATCTGGTTCTTCAGGTCCTGGTTCTCGTGCTTGTAGCTGCCGAGATGGCCGACCGAGGAGAACCACGACCCGATCGGGTGCGTGACGTCGCTGACCACATCCTCGATCGGGCCGAAGACGTCCTCGGCGACGTTGCGGACGCTGTTGAGTGTGCCCGAGCGATAGTCGACGGTGATCAGGGTGAACGCGGCCAGCAGCAGGATGGTCAGGACCAGCCGACCCCGACGTGAGCTCCTCATACCTGGACGCGATTCATCGTGGGGAGAACGGTACGACGGTCACCCGTCGTACCGGTCCGGCTCGACTATCGCCGGGGCTCGGAGATCAAGACCTGCTGGAGCGCCTCGAACTCCTCGACGCACTTGCCGGCACCCATGGCGACCGAGTTGAGCGGGTCGTCGGTGACGTGGATCGGCATGCCGGTCTCGTGCCGGAGCCGCTCATCGAGGCCGGCGAGTAGCGCGCCGCCGCCGGTCAGCACGATGCCGCGGTCCATCACGTCACCGGAGAGTTCGGGCGGGGTCTTGTCGAGGGTCGTCTTGACCGCGTCGACGATCGCGTTGACCGGCTCCTCGATCGCCTTACGAATCTCGTCTGCGCTGACCAGGATCGTCTTGGGCAGGCCGGTGACGAGGTCACGGCCGCGGATCTCCGCGCCGGGCTCGTCCGGTGCGGGGAACGCCGAGCCGATCGCCATCTTGATTTCTTCAGCCGTCCGCTCGCCGAGCATCAGGCTGTATTCCTTCTTCACGTAGGCGATGATCGACGCGTCGAGCTCGTCGCCGCCGGTGCGGATCGACTGGCTGGTGACAATGCCGCCGAGGGAGATCACTGCGACCTCGGTCGTGCCGCCGCCGATGTCGACGACCATGTTGCCGGTCGGCTCGTGCACCGGCAGGCCGGCGCCGATTGCGGCCGCCATCGGCTCTTCGATGATGAACACCTTGCGGGCGCCCGCCTGGTATCCGGCGTCCTTGACCGCGCGCTGCTCTACCCCGGTGATCCCGCTGGGCACGCAGATGACCAGGCGCGGGCGAGCGGTCCGGCGGCGACGGTGCACCTTCTGGATGAAGTAGCGCAGCATCCGCTCGGTGGTCTCGAAGTCGGCGATCACGCCGTCCTTCAGCGGGCGGATCGCGACGATGTTGCCGGGCGTGCGCCCGATCATCCGCTTGGCCTCGGTGCCGACCGCGAGAATGCCGGCGGTGTTGGTGTTGATCGCGACCACGCTGGGCTCGTTGAGCACGATGCCGCGGCCACGGACGTAGACCAACGTGTTCGCTGTGCCGAGGTCGACGGCCATATCGCGACCGAGGAATCCGCTGTTGTTCGCCATATCGGCGCACGCCTTCCAGGACGGGGAATCTGAGCGCTGCACTCGCAAAAGCCGCGCTACCGGGGGCAGGCCCGATGCTAGCGCTGATCCGACGTACGCCGAAATGCCCGCTCAGCGACCTGTCTCGGCCCGGCCGGGCGGCGTGGGGAGGGTTGGTCAGGCCAAATCGGGGAAGAACAGGCCGAGCTCGCGGGCGGCCGCCTCGGGTGAGTCGGAGCCATGGACGAGGTTCTGACTGATCTCCAGGGCGAAGTCGCCGCGGATCGAGCCAGGGGTCGAGGCGATCGGATCGGTCACGCCCATCAGGGTCCGGACCGCCTCGACGGCGCGGTGACCCTCGACCGCGAGGGCCACCAGCGGCCCGCCGGTGATGAACTCGACCAGTTCGCCGAAGAACGGCTTGCCGTCGTGCTCGGCGTAATGCCGGCTCGCGATCTCGACATCGAGCGTGCGCAGCTGCATTCCCAGGATCGTGAAGCCCTTGCGTTCGAGGCGCCCGACGATCTCCCCGATGAGGCCGCGGCGGACCGCATCGGGCTTGATCAGGACCAGGGTCCGCTCGCTCACCCGCAACACCCTAGTGCCCCACGCATGGCCCATTGGTGGGCCTATAGCCCCACGCATGGCCCATCGGTGGGGCTATAGCCCCATGTATGGGCCATCGGGATGCTCGCGCAGCAGGACGACGCCCGGCGGGAGGCCGCTTCCGGCCAGCCGGAGGTAGCAGGACTCGAGTTGGCGGAGGATTCGTTCCGGTTCACGTTGCTGTTGCCTCGGCGAGTCGTGAAGGACGGTGAGGCCCGCCTCGGTCAGCAGGTCGTGGCGAGATTGGGTGTCGTCGAACAGGTCCTCGCCGGCGTGATGCTCGCGGCTGTTCGTCTCGTGCACCAGTCCGGCATCCCTCCACAGCGCGTCAGGGCTGACCTTTCGACCGTTCGGCAGGAGCAACAGACTGTTAAGCAGCGGCGGCGGCAGGACCGTCGACCGCGCGCAGATCGCGACCAGGTCGACTTCCGGGGCCGACCTTGCACCGCCCACGACGTCTGCCACCGTCAGCCGAGCAAGCCCGGCACCCCGGCCGGTGATGTGTCGCACCTCCAGGGCAACGCGTTCAGGTAGGGCGACCCCCCGCTGCACCGCGTCTGCGACCACCGCGGTCGCAACGCGCCGTTCGCTGATCCGCGCGGCAAACTCGACCAGCGCTCGCTCGGGCGGGCAGTGCGGCAATCCGTCGACGATGCGTGGCCGCGGTGGCCGGTGGGTACGTCGGACCTCTACTCCGTCACGATTCGCTCGCTTCGTCTCGGCAGCCAACAGGACTCGCACCGTCGGATCCGGTGGCAGGTACCGGACGCCGTATCCCCGGAGCGCGGTCGCGTCCGCCAACTGCGCTGACCGCCCGCCATAGAGAAGCGCGGCACGTAGGCGCTGGCGGCGCGAAGGCGAGCCAGTCTGGGCGAGGTAGACACCCGGAAGCATGATCTGCCAGCGAGTGCGCAGGCAATGCCGGAGCGTGTCCAGGGACATCAGCTGTAAGGCCTGGCCACGGGTGATGACGTTGTCCTGCCGGGCGAGGATCGCAAACAGCGTGGCGTCCATGGGTCCACAATCAGCCACGGCCGCCTGACCGCAGCTGAGCCGACCACGAGCAGTGGACGGCCGCGCTGCCTCCAGCTCATGTGGACGGCCCCACGGATGGCCCATTGGTGGGGCTATCGCCCCACTGATGGCCCATTGGTGGGGCTATAGCGCCACCAATGGGCCATGCGTATGTGGCGGGTGGGGCCGGCGGGTCGGTCAGGTCGGGCGGGTGCGCGGCCACAGCCGCAACCAGTAGATCCAGATCGCGGCAAACGCGAGCCCCACGACGTACATCGGCCAGGTGACCACCCCGCCCGCGACGACCAGCACCTGCAGCGCGGTCGCGAACACCTTCCCGCCGCGCTTGCGGAGCCGGGCCGCAGCGATGATCAGCAGGACTGCGAGCGCAAACAGGTAGCCGACCCGAAGCGCCGAGACGTGACCGCGCTCGAGGCTGAGCACCGCCGGCCCGGCGAGCAGCAGGACGATCGCCTCGATCGCCAGCCCCGCCGAGCCGATCGCGTAGAGACCGCGCGGCGCCTCGCCCGCGCCGCTCGGTCCAGGTGCGCCCGAGCCGTTCGCGGCCGAGCCGTTGCTCACCGTCCGGGCCCCCGCAGCAGGTGCCGGGCCTCGCCGACGGTCACGATCGACCCGGTCACGATCACGCCGGCTCCACCCAGCGCTGCGTCGCTCTCCGCCTTCGCAACGGCGAGGTCGATCGCGTCGTCGAGCCGGTCCCTGACCTCGACCCGGTCGGGCCCGAAAACGTCCCGCGCCACCTCCGCGAGCACGGCCGCCGGCATCGCCCGGGGCGAGGAGTTGGTGGTCGCGACGACCGAGGTGACGACCGGTTCGAGCTCGGCCAGTACACCGGCTGCGTCCTTGTCGTCGAGGATCGCCACCACCGCGACCAGCTGGTCGAAGGTGAACGCGTCCTGCAAGGCGGCCGCCAACGCGCCGGCTCCGGCGGGGTTGTGTGCCCCGTCGATCAACACCGTCGGGTTGCGCCGGAGGACCTCGAGCCGGCCGGGCGAGCTGACCTTGGCGAAGGCGGCCCGGACCAGGTCGGCATCGAGCGGCTCCCGGTCGGCTGCCCCGAGGAACGCCTCGACCGCCGCCAGCGCGCAGGCGGCGTTGCCGGCCTGATGCGCGCCATGAAGCGGCAGGAAGATGTCGTGGTACACGCCGGCGAGACCTTGCAGCTCGAGCAGCTGACCGCCGACCGCCACCGAGCGGGTACGCACCCCGAAGGTCAGCCCTTCGGCGAGGATCGTCGCCCCGACCATGGCGGCGCGCTCCACGAGCACCCGCACGACATCCTCGGGCTGGATCGCGCAGATCACGGTTGCACCCTCGTGGATGAGGCCGGCCTTCTCGATGGCGATGGCTTCGATCGTCGGGCCGAGGATCCCCACGTGGTCGAGGCTGATCGGCAGGACGACCGCCACCGGGGCATTCACGACGTTGGTCGCGTCCCAGCGTCCGCCCAGCCCGACCTCGACCACAGCGGCATCGACCGGGGCATCGGCGAAGGCGGCGAACCCCATCGCGGTCAGGAGCTCGAAGAAGGTGACCCGGTCGGGGTGGCGGCCATCGACGATCTCAGCGAACGGCGCGACCTCGTCGTACTCCTCGGCGAAGCGTTCGTCGGACAGCGGTTCGCCGTCGACACAGATCCGCTCGGTCACGCTCTCGAGGTGCGGCGAGGTGTAGCGGCCGGTCCGGAGGCCGAGCTCGCGCAGCAGGGCGTCGATCATCCGCGCGGTCGAGGTCTTGCCGTTGGTGCCGGTGATGTGGATCGACGGATAGCTGAGCTGAGGGTCGCCGAGCAGGCGAAGCAGGTCGACGATCCGGTCGAGGTCCGGAACCATCCGGGTCGGGAACCGCTCCTCGAGCACCTTCTCGACCCGCGCCAGCGGATCGACCTCGCCGAAAGTCACGGGCACGATGCTAGAGCTGACTCCTAGACTCGTGCGCTGTGAGCGTTCCTGAGAAGCCGACCCTCGACGGCCTCGAAGCCAAATGGTCGGCGACGTGGGAGATCCAGGGGACCTACCGGTTTGACCGCACCCGCGAGCGCGGTGAGATCTACTCGATCGACACCCCGCCACCGACCGTCAGCGGTGCCCTCCACGTTGGACACGTCTTCTCCTACACCCACACTGACCTGATCGCCCGCTTCCAGCGGATGCGCGGCCGCGAGGTCTTCTACCCGATCGGCTTCGACGACAACGGCCTGCCGACCGAGCGCCGGGTGCAGAACTTCTACGGCGTGCGCTGCGACCCGTCGCTTGCGTACGACCCGGTTTACGAGCCGCGGTACCACGGCGAGGCCAAGGCCGCGAAGGACCAGGAGTCGATCTCGCGACGCAACTTCGTCGAGCTCTGCGAGGAGCTGACGCTGGAGGACGAGAAGCGGTACGAGGCACTGTGGCGTCAGCTCGGCCTGTCGGTCGACTGGAACCACACCTATACGACGATCGGGCACCAGGCCCGAGCCGTGGCCCAACGAGGGTTCCTCCACAACCTGGCCAGGGGCGAGGCGTACCAGGCCGAGGCACCGACGCTGTGGGACATCACATTCCGCACCGCCGTCGCGCAGGCCGAGCTCCAGGACCGCGAGGCGCCCGGTGCGTACCACCGGATCGCATTCGCGCGGGTGGACGGCGGCGAGCCGGTCCGGATCGAGACCACCCGGCCTGAGCTGATCCCGGCCTGCGTCGCCCTCGTCGCCCACCCCGACGACGAGCGCTACCAGCCGCTGTTCGGCCGGTCCGTCCGCACGCCGTTGTTCGGCGTGGAGGTGCCGGTCCTCGCACATCGCCTCGCCGCCCCCGACAAGGGGACCGGCATCGCGATGATCTGCACGTTCGGCGATCTGACCGACGTGATCTGGTGGCGCGAGCTGCAGCTGCCGACCCGCGCGATCATCGGGGTCGACGGCCGGCTGCTCGCCGAGCCGCCCGCGGAGGTGGACGACGCCGCATACTCCCGGGTTGCGGGCAAGACCGTGTTCTCGGCTCGCGAGGAGATCGTCTCGATGCTGCGCGAGTCCGGAGCGCTCGAGGGCGAGCCGAAGCCGATCACCCACCCGGTGAAGTTCTACGAGAAGGGCGACCGGCCGCTGGAGATCGTGACGTCGCGGCAGTGGTACATCCGCAACGGTGGTCGCGATCCCGAGCTCCGCGAGGCGCTGCTGAAGCGTGGCCGCGACCTGGACTGGCACCCGACGTACATGCAGACCCGATACGAGAACTGGGTCGAGGGGCTCGCCGGTGACTGGCTGGTCAGCCGGCAGCGCTACTTCGGCGTCCCGTTCCCGATCTGGTACCGCCTCGACGCCGAGGGCGAGCCCGACTACGACCACCCGGTCACCGCGGACGAGGCGGCCCTGCCGGTCGACCCGTCCAGCGAGTGCCCACCCGGGTACGACGAGTCACAGCGCGGTGCGCCGGGCGGTTTCATCGGCGACCCGGACGTCATGGACACCTGGGCGACGTCGTCGCTGTCGCCGCAGATCACGAGTGGCTGGGGACGGGACGAGGACCTGTTCCCGCGGGTCTTCCCGATGGACCTGCGGCCGCAGGCGCACGACATCATCCGCACCTGGTTGTTCGCCACTGTGGTGCGAAGCCACCTCGAGCACGACGTCCTGCCGTGGGCGCACGCCGCGATCTCCGGCTTCGTCGTCGACCCCAAGCGGGAGAAGATCAGCAAGTCCAAGGGCAACGCCGAGGTCGGACCCGCCGAGATCCTCTCGACGTACGGGTCGGACGCGGTGCGCTGGCGGGCGGCGACCACCCGGCCCGGCACCGACACTCCGTTCGACGAGACCCAGATGAAGGTCGGCCGGCGGCTCGCGATCAAGGTGCTCAACGCCTCGAAGTTCGCCCTGTCGATGGGCGCCACCCCGGACCTCGGCGCGGTGACCGATCCCCTCGATGCCGCAATGCTCGCCCAGCTCGAGACGGTGGTCGAGGACGCCACGAGCTCCCTCGCCGGCTACGACTACACCCGTGCCTTGGAGACCACCGAGACGTTCTTCTGGACCTTCTGCGACGACTACGTGGAGCTGGTCAAGGAGCGGGCGTACGGCTCGCGCGGCGACGCGGGCGTGGCCTCGGCTCGCGCCGCTCTTGGTACCGCGCTCGACGTGCTGCTTCGACTATTCGCGCCGTTCATGCCCTACGTCACCGAGGAGGTCTGGTCGTGGTGGAAGGAAGGCTCGATCCACCGCGCGAGCTGGCCCATTGCTGACGAGGTGAGGGTCAGCAGCGTGGTCGGCACGGAACCCACGCTGCTGACCCTCGTCGGTGTCGCGCTCTCGCAGGTGCGAGGCGCGAAGTCGACCGCCCAGGTGTCGATGCGCACTCCAGTGTTGCGCGCCGTGGTGCGGGGCACCACGTCCGATCTCGATCTGATTCGCTTGGCGAGCGACGATCTTGCCAGCGCGGGCAAGATCGAGGCGATCAGCTTCGAGCCCACCGAGGGCGGTGCGGTCTCCGTCGACGTCACCATGTGACGCGGTGAGACCGGAGCCGGCGAACCTACCGCTCGGCCGTCAAGCTCACGCCGGGATATCAGCCAGGTCGGGCTCGACCCATTCGGTCCGCGCTCGCTTGCTCGCCAGGACCCGCGAACTGTAGTGGCGGAGCAGCAGCTGCTTGTCGAACAGCCAGGGCCGGCGGGTGAGCACCTCATCGAAGTCAGAGCCCGGCTCTGCGTGGCGGCAGTGGGCGAGGATCCGGACCCACGCATCGGTGACCGTGCGGTTGTAGCGCTGGGGGCGCCCATGCCGGCGGGCGAGCAACTCGACGGCAGTCGAGACCCGGCGGGCGGCGGCGTCCACGGACGGCTCGCGGTCGAGCGCCAGCCACGCCAGTCGGAGGTGCTCGCGGTGGCCGAATCCACCATGCGGATGGCCCGCCTCGACACTTGCCAGCCACCTGTCGTCCGAGTTCATCGGACTCCCTTCGCTCGGCTCGGGCCTAACAACGACGCGCCCGAACGCCGCTGACACCGCATTGCCCGTCGCGGCCTTCGCCGATGATGAGCAAACTGGTGGGCGAGTTGGCCGATTGCTCGCCGCGGCTTCATTTGAGCCGGCGCCCGCCATCACCGGCTAGGCGCGATGAGAACCTCACCACACGCATGGCCCATCGGTGGGGCTATAGCCACACGCATGGCCCATCGGTGGGGCTATAGCCACACGCATGGCCCATCGGTGGGGCTAAGGGTCAGCAGCGTTGCCGGTGCGGCACACAAGCGAGGGAGATCGCCGCCAGCGGGACCTGACCTAACCGAACGAATGAGCGCGGCTCAGGTGCCCGCTGGCAAGGCCGCACTGAGCGCCGCGTGCTGAAGCACACAAGCGAGGGAGATCGCCGCCAGCGGGACCTGACCTAACCGAACGAATGAGCGCGGCTCAGGTGCCCGCTGGCAAGGCCGCAGTGAGCGCCGCGTGCTGAAGCACGCAAGCGAGGGAGAACGCAGCCAGCGGAGGCCTGAGCCGAGCTATGCAGACTTTTCGCGGCGCTCGCGTTTAACCGCTTGCGTGTCGCGCGGGACGAGCGTCGGGTTGACGTGCTCGAGCACGACTTCCTCGGTGATCATCACCTTGGCGATGTCCTTGCGGGAGGGCACGTCGTACATGACCGAGAGCAGCACCTCTTCGAGGATGGCGCGCAGGCCACGAGCGCCGGTGCCGCGCTTGATCGCCTGGTCGGCGATGCCGTCGAGGGAGTCCTCGCTGAACTCGAGCTCGACACCGTCGAGCTCGAACAGCCGCTTGTATTGCCGGACCAGGGCGTTCTTCGGCTCGGTGAGGATCCGGATCAGCGCCTCACGGTCGAGGTTGTGCACGCTGGTGATCACCGGCAGCCGGCCGATGAACTCGGGGATCATGCCGTACTTGAGCAGGTCTTCGGGCATGACGTCGGCGAAGGTGTCGTCCGTGTCAATGTCGGCGAGACTGCGCGGCTCCCAGCCGAAGCCGATGCCGTTCTTGCCCCGTCGCGACTCGATGATCTTGTCGAGCCCGGCGAACGCGCCACCGACGATGAACAGCACGTTGGTGGTGTCGATCTGGATGAACTCCTGGTGCGGGTGCTTGCGACCGCCCTGCGGCGGGACACTCGCGGTGGTGCCTTCGAGGATCTTCAGCAGTGCCTGCTGGACGCCTTCGCCGGAGACGTCGCGGGTGATCGACGGGTTCTCGCTCTTGCGCGCGATCTTGTCGATCTCGTCGATGTAGATGATGCCGGTCTCGGCCTTCTTGACGTCGTAGTCAGCGGCCTGGATGAGCTTCAGCAGGATGTTCTCGACGTCCTCGCCGACGTAGCCGGCCTCCGTCAACGCGGTGGCATCGGCGATCGCGAACGGCACGTTCAGCATCTTGGCGAGCGTCTGCGCGAGCAACGTCTTGCCGCAGCCGGTGGGGCCGAGCAGCATGATGTTGGACTTCTGCAGCTCGACCGGCTCCTTCTCGGTGCCGGCCTGGACCCGCTTGTAGTGGTTGTAGACCGCGACCGACAGCGTCTTCTTCGCGTTGTCCTGCCCGATCACATAGCCGTCGAGGAACTCGTAGATCTCTTTGGGCTTGGGGAGCGAGTCGAACGAGACGTCCGAGGACTCGCTGAGCTCCTCTTCGATGATCTCGTTGCACAGGTCGATGCATTCGTCGCAGATGTAGACACCTGGACCCGCGATGAGCTTCTTGACCTGTTTCTGGCTCTTGCCGCAGAAGGAGCACTTGAGCAGGTCGCCACCGTCACCGATGCGTGCCACCCGATGCCCTCCGCGTTCGTGGTCGATCAAGGCTCGTGCTCATGCTGACCCCCGGCAGCTGCCGAGGCCCACATACGACGGTACCGCGCCGAACCGACATCGTCCCCCCTAAACCGACACTGGCCAGTACCCAGCCGGGCGTGTCGCCGTTCGAATCGGCCGGATGGGCTAGCCGATCAGCTCGATTCGACCGGCTTGGGGGTGGGCACGGCCGACAGCTTGCGGCTGCGGACGACCTCATCGACCAGGCCGTATTCGACCGCCTCGTCCGCGGTCAGGATCTTGTCGCGTTCGATGTCTTCCTTGACCTGCTCAATGCTGCGCCCCGAGTGCCGCGAGATGAAGGTCTCGAGCAGCGCCCGCATCCGCATGATCTCGCGAGCCTGGATCTCGATGTCGCTGCTCTGGCCGCCACCCTCGCTGTAGGGCTGGTGGATCAGGATCCGCGAGTTGGGCAGGGCGAGCCGCTTGCCCGGCGTACCGGCCGCCAGCAGTACGGCGGCGGCAGACGCGGCCTGGCCGAGGCAGACGGTCTGGATCTCGGGCCGGATGAACTGCATGCAGTCGTAGATCGCGGTCAGCGCCGTGAACGACCCGCCCGGGGAGTTGATGTAGATCGAGATGTCGCGGTCGGGATCCATCTGCTCGAGGCAGAGCAGCTGCGCCATCACGTCGTCCGCCGAGGCGTCGTCGATCTGCACGCCGAGGAAGATGATCCGCTCCTCGAACAGCTTCGTGTACGGCGAGAGCTCCTTGAAGCCGTAACTGGTCCGCTCGGTGAAGGTCGGCAGGATGTAGCGGCCCTGAATCTCGGGCCCGGCCATGCCGTACGGGTGCTGTGGCATCTCAGTCTCTCCTGACATCCATGCGCCGGTCAGGAGACCGCGCCTTCGCTCGGCACCTGATTAGCGCGCGCCACCACCTGGTCGACGAACCCGTAGTCCTTGGCCTCGTCCGCCGTGAACCACCGATCCCGATCGGAGTCGCGCTCGATCTGCTCGACGGTCTGCCCGGTATGAAACGCGATCCGCTCCTGCATGACCTTCTTGGTATAGAGCATCTGCTCGGCCTGGATCGCGATGTCGCTCGCCGTACCGCCGATGCCGCCGGAGGGCTGGTGCATCATGATCCGCGCGTGCGGGGTGGCGTAGCGCTTGTCCTTCGCGCCCGCACACAGCAGGAACTGACCCATGCTGGCCGCCAGGCCGACCGCGACCGTTGCGACGTCGTTGGTGACGAACTGCATCGTGTCGTAGATCGCCATGCCGGCGCTGACCGAGCCGCCAGGCGAGTTGATATAGAGGAAGATGTCGCGGTCGGGATCCTCGGCCGACAGCAGCAGGAGCTGGGCGCAGATCTGGTTCGCGATCGGGTCGTCGACCTGGCTGCCGAGGAAGACGATCCGCTCGCGCAGCAGCCGCTCGAAGACCGAGTCGGTGAGGTTCAGGCCGCTCCCGGCCCGCATCGCCGGACCACCCGGCATCGGATCACTCATGGCTCGACACTAGCCTCCGCTCACGCTCAACCGGCGCCGTCGCGACCTGTGTTCGCTCAGGGCGTGGTGCCGTTCACCGCTACTCGTCGACGATCAGGTCGGCATCGCCCGGCTCGTCGTCGATCGCGTCGTCGCCGCTCGCTTCCTCGATGCTCGCTTCCTCGATGCTCGCTTCGTCGTCGACCGCGCCGTCCGGGCGGTCGTCGCCGTCACTACCTTCATCGGCGTCGAGACCGACCCCATCATCGGCCGAACCGGTGAGGGCGTCGAGATCGACCGGCCGGCCGGAGGCGTCCGTGATCGTGGCCCGCTCCATCACCAGCGCGAGGGCCTTGCCCCGGACGATGTCGTTCATCAGGGCCGGGAGCTGCCCGGCGCTGACCACCTGCTGGGCGTAGGCATCGGCAGGTACGCCGGCCTGCCGGGCCCGGCGGACGATCTGGTCGGTCAGGTCCGACTCGTCGACGGAGAGCTCCTCCTTGCGCGCCACCGCGTCGAGGACGAACTGGGCCTTGATCCCGCTCGCCGCCCGCGACTCGATCTCCTGGTCGATGTCCTCGGGGGTCCGTCCCTCGGACTGGGCGTAGATCTCCTTGGTCAGGCCGGCCGCCTCGAGCTGCTCGTCGAGGTCACGCATCCGGTAGGAGACCTCGTCGCCGAGCACGTGCTGAGGGATCGGTACGTCGACTTTCTCCAGCAGCGCCTCGAGGATCCGGTCGCGGGCCTGCATGCCCTGGCTCAGTGCCTTCACCCGGGCCAGCCGCTGTCCGATGTCGGCGCGCAGCTCGTCGATCGTGTCGAACTCGCTCGCGGTCTGGGCGAAGTCGTCGTCGAGCTCGGGGACCTGCTTCGACTTGACCGCGCGAATGGTTACGGTCGCCTCGGCATCGCTCCCGCCGTGTTCGCCGGAGCGCAGCTGCGTCGCGAACTGCCTCGACTCCCCCACCGACAGCCCGACGATCGCCTCATCAAGGCCCTCGACCAAGCCGTTGCTGCCGACTTCGTACGAGAGGTTGTTGGTGCTGGCGTCCTCGATCGGCTCGCCGTCGATCGTCGCGGCCAGATCGACGGCCACATAGTCACCCGACTCGGCCGGGCGCTCGACGCCGGCGAGGGTCGCGAACCGCTCGCGCAGGCCCTGGAGCTGCTCGGAGATCTCCTCGTCGGTCGGCTCGGCGTCGTCGACCGTCACCGGCAGCCCGTCGTAGTCGGGGAGCTCGATCTCTGGCCGGACGTCGACCTCGGCGGTGAAGACCAGCTCCTCGCCATCGGTGAACTGGGTGACCTCGATCTCGGGGTGTCCGATGATGTCGACTTCCTGCTCGCGCACGGCGGCGCTGTAGAGCGAGGGCACGGCCTCGTTCATCGCCTCGTCGAGGACAGTGCCGCGGCCGACGTACTGGTCGACGATGCGCGGCGGGACCTTGCCCGGGCGGAAGCCCTTCACCCGAACCTGCTGCGCGACCTTGCGGTAGGCCGCGGCGACGGCCGGCTCGAGCTCGGCGAACGGAACCTCGACGGTCAGCTTGATCCGGGTCGGGCTGAGGGTCTCGACGGCGCTCTTCATCGCGGCCTGCGGTCTCCTGTAGATGCGGCGTGTGGTGATGGGGCGGTTGCTGGTCGGGGCGGGGAGACTCGAACTCCCGATCTCCTGCTCCCAAAGCAGGCGCGCTAGCCACTACGCTACGCCCCGCGGCGTTGTTGCGATCCTAGGGTCTGACGACGATCCACCGCGCGGGCGTAGCTCAATGGCAGAGCCCCAGCCTTCCAAGCTGGTCATGCGGGTTCGATTCCCGTCGCCCGCTCTGACCTCTACAAGGCGTTTCCGCAGGTCGCCATCGGTTTGCGCTCGACCGCATCATGGGTCGCGCTGACCGCCAGAGACTGCGATTCCCCGCCGCTTTCCGCGAGATGTGGCCCAGATGTGGCCCGGGGGTCCCGCTCGACAGTTCCACGACCGCCCGTTAGTACAGCAGCGACGAGACTAGGTCGAACAGTTCGGCGCGCGGCTAGCCGTTGCGCTCCCGCGAGCCCAACAGCAGGTCCTCGGTCTTGCGCGTCGGGATCATCCGGCCCGTGATGAACCTCGAGTGCGCAGCCGTGATCACCAGCACCGGCAGCAGCCGGGCGGTGCCATCCTCGAGCGGGATCTTGCGCGGCGGGATCCACACGTCGCACTGTGCAGCGTCACCAGCCGCCCAGCTGATCCGGTCAGCCGGATCGACCGGCCGGTGCTCCGGGCGCAGCCGTCTCACGTTCTCGCTGAACCACCGGATCGACCCCGTCCACCCCACCCGCTCAGCCAATACCGTCGCCGGCATGTCTGGCACATCATCGAGCAGCGCGCGCACCCTTGGTTCGACCACCGTGAACGACGTCGCTGCCGGCTTGAGTTCATACCTCGGCGGCGCGTCGGAGTTCACCGCCTTGATCACCGTCGTCCGAGAGACCCCCAACCGATCAGCAATCCGCGCCTTCGGCACACCCTCCGCAGCAAGCCTCCGGATCAGCGCCCAGTCCTCCAAAGTGATCACTCCCCAATTGTTGAGTGCTCACTTTTCACCGCCGAAACTGTTCAGTTTTCGAGCGCCGCCGACACTCTCCTGTTCCTAACAAATCGGGGGGCTGGAGCAAGAGGCCCCAACGTAGCCGGCAAGTGACCCGCAAGGTCGCACGGCCGCAGGTCTTAACGCGCTCTGCAACTCGACAGAGAATGACCGGGGCGGGTGACCCCTGGGTCGGGACCAGTCATATTCCGACAAGGTCGTGCGTCCTTGCAAGAAGTGACTTTCGACCCTACTCATCTCCCGACGTCTGGGCTCACGATAGCGATGCAGGGTGGAGTTCAGATCAAGAGTCTTGCGGGTGAGCAGGTGGAGGTGTAGCCATGAAGCCTCGCTTCAAGACGGCCCGGTCAGGCACACGCTGGGGGCTCGGGGTGGTGCGTGCAATGGTCGTGTTGCTGACGGCTACAGTCAGCCTCTCCGTCTCCCAGACCAGTGCATGGGCGACCCAGAGCGAGTATCACGCTGACAACGTCTTCTACGTCACGTCGACCAGCGCGAGTGATATCGAAACGATCGGCTGCAACCAAGGAACGAGCGATCTCGATGGCAACTACCCCTACCGGCTGTCTCTGTTTGACTTTGGCGCCCAGCTTTCAGATGGCAGCGGATCGACTCTCATTACGGCGGTTAACGTAACGACGGCGCAGATCAAGGCTCTCGCCGAGGACTACGCAGCGAACTGGTACGGGTGCACCGTCACAGACTTCACCACGTTCAATACGATCGTGGTCGGCACGAACAACAGCCGAGCGAGCGCTAACACCTCATCGGATGGTGAGGCTTGGGCGAACATGATCGACAGTCTCAACACGTGGGCGAGTAACCAAGGCTACACGGGACAACTGTCGTTCTCCGGCGGCAATGACATGGAGCCCTCATGGGGGGGTTCATCGTCCGCGCCGGACACGATCAACTGGTCCAACTCTTACGACACTCACAGTGCTGGCGGGTTGATGTTTGACTATGGGTCCGCTGACGGTTGCCCTCAGTCGTCACATGACAACGGAAACTGCAACAACGGCTGGGATCAACAGAACATCTACAACGTCAGTTACGGTACTCCCGACGCTGTCCCACTACCCGAGATCTACTTCAACGGCATGCAACAGGAGTGGCAGGAGATCTCATGGTGGGGCGTCAGTGACCACGGCGCCTACTTCATCGAAGGCCCGATGAATGAGCACGACCTGGACTCGTCGTCCTACACCCACACGCAGGCATGGGACAACCTGTGGAACACGCTCAATGCGCACGACGCGACCGCCCAAAACCTCGTTGACAACGTGTCGATCGACGACGAGAGCTGAGTGATCAGAATGACCCTCAAGATCAGGACGGACACACACCGTCGCAGCCTTCCGCGCCCTTCACGCCGCAGCCTGCTGATCGTCGGCGTAGTGGTCTGCGCCACGGTGTCGGGCGGGATCGCGATCGCCGCTGCAAGCACCTCCAATAGCGACCCGTCGCCGACACCAACGTTCCAATACACCGCTGGAATCAACGCGCCCGCCGCCAAGCAGGCCATCATTGACCAACTCAATCAGGGAATCGCTAACGGGCAAGCAGATCCAGCGCAGAAGCCAGCGTCTCCAAGCCCACGTCCCGCAGTCGTGGTACCAACGTCGCCCCCGTTGCAGTCCGGTATCAACAATGACATGAACGACGGGCCCTTTGCCGCGAGTCAATTCGCCGTCAACAATGCCTGGCAAGGCCCCGTCGGGTCCAACTGGCTGCTCGTGTATGTCGGTACGGCCCAGGGAACCCCCGCGGTCCGCGTCTATACCCGAAACAGTGATCCGAATCAGCCAGCGAATCTGACCCTCATCGGCACATACCTGGAGCCCGCTGGCGCCGTAACGGCCTCGGCCGCGGCGACATTCCACGCGACGAGTGAGGCCGCGGACAGCCTTCAGTTCAGTAGCGGCGACCCATTCGACCTCGCGGGCCTTCAGTTTGACTGATGACGGTATCGGCCGGCGCGGCATAACCCATGCCGGGTGCCGATCGACACAGACCCGGCATCCACGCAGTCTGGAGGCGACATGACAGCGGTCAGGCCGCTTGCACGTCCACTAGTAGCGCTGGCGCTGATTGCGCTGGTGACGTCCTGTCACTCAGGGTCATCGAGCACGCCAGCCGTCGGCACTCATTCGAATGCAACATCAACAACCCCCTCAGCGTCACCGTCACGGTCAATCACCCCGCGCCTGGTCCACCCATGTCAGGCCAAGCAACTTCGTGCCAGAGGCCACGGAAGCCGACAGGTCTCCAATGGCAGCGTTGGTGGGTACTTGGTCATACGAGACACCTCGCCCCAGTCGTGCTCACTGCGCGGGTTTGTCCGCATCGTGCTGTTGTCCAGCAGCGGCGAACCGATGCGCACGTCGTCTGTGCATCGCCAAACGGGCAGCACGTCCACGGTCACGATCGCGGCTCGCCGCAAAGCGTTCGCTGGCTACTCGTTCCTCTCATCTCAGCCTGGTATCACGTGCCCCGCGGGCGCCGTGACGCAGGTGCGCGTCTACTTACCGGGTGGCCGAGGATACGTGACCGCAGTCGCACCGATCCGTCCCTGCGATCGGAGACGGACGGTTTATGTTGGACCTGTGCGATCGACCCGCACCCGGGCGGAGCGAGATGAGGTGTGAAAGCGAATCACGTTCGTGTCGACGACATTGCTCCGAGCAGCATCGCGAATAGGCTTCGTCCGGCCGACACTGGTGACAGCCCTGGCTAGCCTGGTGTTTGAGTGGCACAGTCGGACCGCGGTTGCTAGCGGCCTTGGCTCGCACTACCTGTGAACCTGGTCGCGCATCGGATTGTGACGGTCTCACAGGATGAGTCCTGCTGGCTCCGCGGCATGATTCGTGTGGGTCGCTGATCGTCAGATACCTCATCGTTATCGGCCGCGCCCCATGTCGCGTCCGTGGTCGCGGGAGAGCGGGTGGCATTGGTCCTTGAGTTCGCGCCTGAGCCCTGGTCGTTCGATCGGTCGGAGCAGCGCTCGTGCCGGTCTGGGCCGTCGGACCATGGGCCGAGCTGGTACTGGCTTTGTGCCCGGCTCGATTTGGAGGTGCTCGGGTAGCCGGGTGTGGGCGGCTTTCTGGACGCCGCTGGCATTGAGCGCGTCGGCAAGCATTGCTCTGGCCTCCCGCGGCACCCCGGCTTTCGGTAGGCCGTGGTGATCGTTGTCGCTGGTGGGTTGGGCGACGACCACGTGATTCTCATTCCGCCCGCGGGTGAGACCGACGTAAAGGTGTTCGCGGTCGATACCGGGTCGGGCAAGCAGGACCGCGTCATCGACGGTGGCGCCTTGCGCGGCGTCGATGGTCGACGCCCACCCGTACGTGGTGTGCGCGATCACATAGTCGGCGGGCAGCGTGGCGGCCCGGCCGCCGTCGAGGGTCTGGACAAGAAGTCCGCCGCGTTCAGCGCCGAGGACAATGAACTGGTCGCCGTTGCGCAGGTAGTCCTCGCCGACGGTGATGCTGCGGTTGTTGCGGGTGGCGCGGAGCCGGTCCCCAGCCCGCCACTCCACCTGCCCTTCGACGAGTACGGGCCCGTGAACCTGCCCGGTGTCGATCGCGTGCGCGCGGACGAGGGTGTTGAGGGTGTCGACGTCGTGGTGGGTCCGGGCGAGCATCAACACCCGACGCCCGGCCATGCTCGCGTCGAGGTAGCTGTCGAGGACGGCCTGATACGCCGCGGTGTCATTGGGGCAGTGGTGGACCCGACCGGCCGCGATGTAGTCGTCGATGACGGTCGGGTCACCGCGGCGGAGTCGTAGGGATGCGTCGCGTTCCCACGCTGCAGTGAACCGGTGCACCGTGTCCAACGTCGGCGCGTCCAGGCGTTGGGCGAGGGCGGGGAGCATCCCGCCGGCCGCGTCGACGGCACCGATCTGCGCGGGGTCACCGACCAGCAGCAGCTTCGCTCCCGCCTCCCACGTCGCGTGGGTCAAGGCGTCGAGGTCGGTGGTGGCGAGCATGGAGGCTTCGTCGACGATCACCACTGTTCCCGGATGCAGCCGGTACCGACCGGTCTCGAGAACGAACGGGCTCGGTGGTTGGTGGTGTTCGTGCAGGAACTTCGCGACCGTGTCGGCCGGGGCGAACGTCGCATCCCGTAGTTCGGCGGCGGCCCGGGCAGACGGCGCGAGCGCGACGATCCGGTATCCGGCGGCGCGCCACGCGTAGACCGCGGCGCCGAGCGCGGTGGTCTTCCCGGCCCCGGCCGGCGCGACCAGCACCGAGACCACATCCCCGCTCGTGGCGACCTGGACGAGCGCGGCCCGCTGCGAGGTGTCCAGCCCGCGGCGGCGCGCGATCGTCCGGACCTCTCGCGGGTCAAGAACTGCCACACCCCGAGCGCGGCCGACATCGGCGACCCCGAGGATCCGCAGCTCCGCATCCAAGGTGGATCGGGAGGCGTAGCGGGCGTCGGAGCCGCGGTGGCATCCCTCGATCTGCGGGCGCAGCGTGACCGCGTCGGGTGTGCTCAGTGCTTGGTCGGCGAGCTGCTCGATGAGGGTCCGGGCCAGGTTCGCGTCGAACCCGCCACTCGGCAGCCGGGTCGCGACCTCGGCCGCCAGGTCGGAGCGGGAGAACACCGCTCGCCGTGCCCCGGCCGCGCGGACCGCCTCGACGACGGCACGGTCCATCTGTTCGACCAGGGCAGCGGTTGGTTGTGGTGGCCGGCCAGCCCTCCCGATCTCGCGCTGCACCCCCAGCCCGTCCCAGCCCAACTCGGCGGCCTCGGCCTGCCACCGGTCGGAGAGCGCCACGATGTCGACCGAGTCCTTCCCCGGTCTCGTCTTCAGCACCGCGACCTTGCACACGGCGGTGCGTTCCGCTGAGGACAGCGACCGCCCGAGCTCTGACTCGTAGGCGGCGATGACCGGGGCGGCCTCCGCGGTCAGCTGTATCGCCCGTTTCGACCAGGCCTTGATCAGCTCCGTCGGCATGCCGGCGATCTCGGCCTGCCCGTCCTTCGACACCGCCGCCCATGACACGTTCAGGCGGCGGGTCAGCTCGTTGCGCAACACGGCCTGATACACCGTGCCGGCGGACTTCTTGTGCGCGTAGATCTCATGCCCGTCGATCGTGCGCCAGCCACCGTCGGCGCAGCGGAGCTTGTTCACCACCAGCGCATGGGAGTGGATCTGCGGGTCCCCCGCCCGCGACGTCCGATGACCGAACACTGCGGCGGCGAACCCGTCCGTGCTCACCTGGGTGTGTCCGTTGGTGCCAACCCGGGAGAAGGATGCGTGGCTGTCCAGGTAGTCCAGCGCGGTGCGGACGGCGGTGCGGTGCGCGGCCATCACCTCGGCGGGGACGCTGCCCTCGCCGATCGCCCACAGGGCGCTGACCGACTTCGGTGCCGAGAAACACAAGTCGTAGCCAGTCACCCCGTCGGCGCGCCACGCCTGGCCCAGCCGTTGACGGGACTTGGGGTGCAGGGCGCGGCCGAACAGCGCCTCCAGCTCACGCTCCGCCACGACCGCCTTCGGGTCGAGCCCGAGCGCGTCGAGGCCACGGCCCTGCCAGCGACCCGGCGCCTCACCGACGCCGAGGTAGTACTCGCACGCCCCGCGCTGCACCTGGTTCGAGTAGTACCGCCACGACGCGGTCCCGACCTTCGACGTCGACAACACGAGCGACACCGTATGCATTGCCAATGCACATGTCTGCCGGCATTGTGGGGCGGGGTAGGCGGGCCGATCAGGTGGCGTGGGCGTGGCGGGAAATGTTGGTAGTCAAGGGATTTCGAGGGACGATGGCGGTGAGGACGGTCGGCCTGGAGTGGACGAGTTGAGAAATTTGCCCGCGGTCGGGCGTGTCGCGTCCCGAGAACCCGCCTACCGGTCGATCCCGCGGCCGCCATCCCGGCCCGGCGGGTCGGGACGGAACCGCTCGTCCTCCCGGGCTCCGAGATCGCGGGCGTCGCGGCGCTCGGGTGTCGGGGTGTTGGTGAGGAGCCGTTCGAGCCGGTCGGCGTCGGAGGTGTATTTCGGTTCGCCAGTCATCCGCGCGGCGGCGCGTTTGGAGCGGATGATGTCCACGACGTCGGCGACATAGACGGTGACCGGGCCGGCGTGCATCGGCTGGGCGCGGGTGGCGAGTTCGTCGTAGCTACCGGGAATCCCGTCCGGGCGCAGCACGATGTCGAGGTCGCCGTGCTCGGTGCGGGTGGCCAGGGTCGTGTAGGAGGCGAACGTCGCGGCGTCGAAGCGGTAGGAGACCGGCTCGTCGAGCCCCGGCGCTCGCAGCCCGGCATGCATCGCGTTGAGTGCGTCGGCGAGCCGCGCGAAGTTGTCCTCGGTGGCGGCCGGGACGACGTCAAGATCGAAGGTTGCTGCGGTGTCACCCTGCAGGAACCCGGCGACCCCACCGATGATCACATACCGGACCTGGTACTCGTCGAGGACGGCAAGTATCGCCGCGGCGTCGAGCGGCATCGGCTCCATTAGGACGCGCGAAGCGTGAGCAACAGGGTCGTCTGCCGGCGCAGCTCCTCCAGCCGTTCTGCTACCGACCGCGCGGCGTTGTCGTGTGCCCGCTGCCGTTCGATCTCCCACCGCTGGCCAGCATCCAGCCGTGCCGGGATGGTGACGGTGCGCCCGTCCGGCAGCTCGACCCGGATCATGCCGTCCGCGCCCCGGGTCGCTCGAGCGGCGTGATCGGCGGTCATGTCTACAGTGTGCCGTCTCTACCCTCGCCGCGCTTCGGTCGTGCCGCGGTCTTCTTGGCCGGAGGGAACATGAAGTCGCGGTCGTTGGCCTTCTCGGCGACGTAGCCGCGGATCCCGACCTGACGCAGATGGTCGAAGAACTTCCCCATCTCCTCGGCCGCGTGGTCGAGCCGGTCGGCGTGGGAGTCCAGCATGGCCAGCAGCAGCTCCTTCCGCCGGGTCGGATAGTCCAGCAGCGTCCGCTCGGTGGGTCCTCCGTAGACCCGTTCGAGGACCAGGTCGGACTCGTCCGGTTCGACGTGACCGAGCTCGGCGAACCGGTCCCGCAGGTAGTCCAGCTGGTCGTTGCGGCCCATCGCCAGCAGATACAGCTCGCTGACGCGTTCCACCGTCCCTTGCAGGTTGCGGTCGTCTCCCGGTGGTGGGATCAGGAACCAGATGATCGGCAGGTCGAACCCGCACGCGAACGCGAGCAACTCCTGGGCGTCGAACTCGCGGCGCTTCACCCCGCCGTAGGCCCCCTCGATCCCAGAGACCGCGGCCTGCTTCAACCGCACCCCGAGGAACGGCGCGAGCCGGTCGGCCGCCTCGTCCTGGGTCAACCCGCGCAACTCGCGGGCGCGACGAAAGTTATAGGCGACGATTTCGTTGAGGTTCACCCCGTCCAGGAAGGGTCGTGCCGGTTCACCGCGGTCCGTACCGGTCTTTCTGCTGCGTGCCACGCCGGCAACCTACACCCGCCGCAAGCAATATGACCACTTGCCATGACAGATATCCGGCGTATGGTCCTAGACCAATACCGACATTCGTCACCGGCGGTGCCCGCCGGAACGCCGGGAGGAGCCCACCATGGCCTTGCTGACCGTCGACGAAGCCGCCGAGCGGCTCGCCACCAAGCCTCGGTTCATCCGCCGGCTGATCGCCGAGAAGCGGATCCCTTACGTGAAGCTTGGCGCCCACGTCCGGCTCGACGAGGTCGACCTCGACGAGTTCGTCGAAGCTGGCCGGGTTCGTCCACAGATTCCGCCGCGGGCCTCTTTCGGCACCTGATCCGCGCTCTGCTGGAACACCACCAGCTCTTGTGAGGACCAATGGCTCGACGCGACTTCGGTAGCATCCGCCGCCGTGAGAACGGGCGCTGGCAGGCGCGGTACCGCGACCCGAACGGCCGGGTGCACGGGCGGATGTTCGCCACCCGCGCCGACGCCGCCCGGTTCCTCGCTGGCATCCGTGCGGACCTGGACCGCGGAGATTGGTTCGACCCAGCCTCCGGGCGTGTCCTGCTTCGGGACTACGCCACGACGTGGCTAAAGACCCGGAAGGTCCGAGGCCGGCCCCTCGCTCCACGGACGGTCGAGCTGTATCAGCAGCAACTCGACAGCCACATCCTCCCGTCGCTCGGCCGCCTGCAACTTCGGCAACTCAGCACCGCCGTGATCCGCGAGTGGCATGCCCGTCTCGCCTCGTCCCACGGCCCTGGTGCAGTCACCACCGCCAAGTGCTACCGGCTGCTGCACACCATCTGTGGCAGTGCCGTGCACGACGAAGAGATTCCCCGCAACCCATGCGTGATTCCGGGCGCAGGGCAAGAGTTCAGCCCGGAGCGCCCGACCGCGACGCTCCCCCAGGTCCTCGCGATCGCGGGTGTGATCGGTGAGCGCTGGCGTGCACTGGTCCTGCTCGCCGCATTTTGCTCGCTTCGGATCGGCGAACTCGCCGCACTCACCCGACGAGACATCGACATCGAGAGTGGAACCGTGACGGTCCGCGCATCAGCATCCGACTTGGTCGGTAGCAAACGCCACATCGGGCCACCGAAGTCCGAAGCAGGGCGACGCACCGTGACGATCCCAGCGGCAGTGATCCCGGACATCACCGCACACCTCGACCGCTTTGCTCAGACTGGCCCTGACGGTCTGGTGTTCGTCGGTCCTCACGGCGGGGTGCTCCGCAAGTCCAACTTCACCACCGACGTTTGGCATCCCGCCGTCCGCGGTCTCGGCCTCTCACATCTGCACTTTCACGACCTCAGACACACCGGCAACACCCTTGCGGCGGCGACCGGGGCAAGCCTGCGTGAACTCATGGTCCGGATGGGGCACGCCAGTCCCCAAGCAGCGCTTCGCTACCAACACGCGACCCGTGACCGAGACGCCGCAATCGCCCAGGCCCTCTCGAGTCTTGTCGAGCAGGCTCAGAGTGCTAGCGCCTCAACGACGCGCGGACCGCAACGAGCGAGTGGTCGAGCACGACAGCGGCAAGCCAAAGAGCCGGCTCGCAGACAGTCCGGCACCCGAGCGACGAGCCCAGGACAAGGGCAGCTCTTCGACCTCGCCAGCCCGGCCACGCGGGTTCGGCGAAACGCTCGCTGACTCGATCCCCGGCCGGCCACGCAACAGCATCTTCAGCACTGATGATCTGGCGTTCCTGTTGTTAGCCGCAACGTCCTGCCTGTTCCCCCAGCCTGCGAGAGAAGTACGTGAAAACCTCCGTGCCGTCATCGGCGATGCCCGAGCGGTTATACGACTCCTGCAAGAGTTTTCCGTTCACGGTGATCCATTCGGTGTGAGCGGTGCCGCTCGCAGGTCCGGCCGTAACTGTTCGGGGGCATTCGTAGCCGCCGAGCAGCAAGATCTCGCGGCTCTTCATGGCCACAGCTTTGACCTTCCTTCGAGCCTGCCGGTTGCAGGCCAACTAGCTCAAGGTTGACAGCCGTTCGCGCCCGAAACGGCCTAAAGGTCTCGCGACATTTGGCGCCCCAGGTTGCCTACGTACCCTCCCTGATCGCGACGGAGGCCAACACCAACGAAGACGGAGCTACCTCAGACGAGCCAGGATGCAGCGTGCTGCTGGCATACCCAGCTACCCGGGCAGCGGAAGAGCGGGTTAGCGATGACCACCAATGACCGGAAAGCGCCGGCAGTTGTGGCCCGGATGTGGCCCACCGGACGCCTAAGCGATCACCGCTTGCGTCGAAACTAGGCCCTGACCTGGGCAAACGCCGGCCCGGTCGGCGCCGCCAACCGAGCCTTCCAAGCTGGCCATGCCGGTTCGATCCCGGTCGCCCGCTCCAAGCGGATTCGCAGGTCAGGCGGTTGCTGACCCTGTGCCCATCTGTCGGACGGCAGACGCCGTGCCCCTCGCGTGCCCCTTCGTGCCCTGTCTTTGTAGGGCACACGAGCGTCCCCATGAACGTCCCCACGGCATGGGTTGACGCTCGTGGGGACGTTCATGGGGACGCCACACGACCACCTTTTGCGCCATGAGTGCGATGCGACGCCGGTTCGGCCGCATCCGTCGGCTGCCGTCCGGCCGGTTCCAGGCGAGGTATTCACTCGGCGACGGCCGGTCGCGCTCGGCGCCGGCGACCTTCGCGACTGAGGCGGAGGCCGAGCGGTACCTGGCGACAGTCGAGACGGACCTGGCGCGCGGGACGTGGCTCGACCCGGACGCGGGTGAGATCCGGCTCGACAAGTACGCACCGCGGTGGCTCGTCGAGCGACCCGTCGAGCTTCAGCCGCGGACGGCGGAGATCTACGAGTACCTGCTGCGGCGGCACATCTACCCGACGTTCGGCTCGACGACCCTCGGTCGGATCACCTCGGCATCGGTGCGATCGTGGAACGCCTCGCTGCGAGACACCGGCGTCGGCGTGGTGACGGCGGCAAAGGCATATCGGTTGCTCAAGGCGATCCTGGCGACTGCGGCCGAGGACGACCTGATCCCGCGCAACCCCTGCCGCCTTCGAGCCGCTGGTGTCGAGCGGACACCAGAACGCAAACCGCCGTCACTGGCCGAGGTCGACCTGATCGTCGAGTCGATCGAGCCGCGATATCGGGTGCTCGTGTTGCTGGCCGCCTGGTCCGGGCTGCGATGGGGTGAGCTAGCCGGGCTCTCGCGTCAACGGATCGACCAGCTCCACGGCGTCATCCACGTGGAGGAAGCGATGATTCAGCTCAAGGGCGGCAAGCGCTACATCGGTCCGACGAAGTCCGCCGCCGGTCGCCGGACCGTCGCGATCCCGCCGCATGTTTGGCCAGAGATCGAAGCGCACCTCTCGACGTACGTCGACGCAGACCCGACCGCGCTGGTCTTCACCAAGTCGTCCGGAGTCTCACTCGACCGCAACAACTTCCACACGATGTGGCGCCGAGCGACCCGGGCAGCCGGCGTGCCCGACTACCACTTCCATGATCTCCGGCACCTGGCCGCGACCCTCGCGGCTGTCAGTGGCGCGACAACCCGCGAGCTCATGCATCGGATGGGTCACTCAAGTTCACGGGCCGCGCTGATCTATCAACACGCGACCGAGGACCGCGACCTCGCCGTCGCGGCGGCGATGAGCAAGCTCATCGCACCCACTCCCCTGCCGCCGCGACCTGATCAGGTGGCAGCCGATGGGTAAACGCCAGCGCCGCCGGAGCCGTGAACACGGCTCGCAAGTGATGCGGCGATGGACCAGCCCGGACCCGAAGCGAGTGGCGGAGGACGAGGCGACGACGCGGCTACGCCGGCTCGTCGACCAACGGAGGGTCATCGAGCGAGAGATTGACGCCGAGGTCGAACGTCTCGCAGTCAGGGGCTTCGGCTGGCCGACGATCGCCCGAGCCCTCGGCGTGACCCGGCAAGCCGCCCGGCAACGCTACGGCGGTGCCGGGGCGCGCCCCCGAAAATCCAAGCCGAGGGCGCGCACTCACGAGATGATTGATCAATGAGCGGCAGCCGGTCCTCAAGTGCGCAACGTCGCGCGCGCAACCGCTCGCGCCGGTGTCTCTTCTGCAGAGGGCACGACGGAGGATTTCTGAGCCGGGAACACGTTTTCCCCGAGTCGCTGGGCAACACGGACCTCGTCCTACCTCCAGGCGTCGTTTGCGATCGGTGCAACAACACCGTTCTGTCACAGCTCGATTCGGCGCTCTGCGACTTCCCAGCGGTTGTCCTCAGGCGCACGATGCTCGGCATCCCCTCCAAGTCGGGACGACTCCCGGTCAGCCGCATGAGCGGCTTCACGATGACCCACATTCCGGGAGTTCGCGGCCAGGATCCGACTCTCCGGTTCGACTCGGGCGGTCCGCAGGGCATCATCCAAGAGACTGAGACGCTGCCAGATGGCCGAGTACGACTCGAATGGTCCGGTACCGGCGGTCGCAGACTCACGCCCCGATACGCATCCGAGATCTCGCGTGCGCTTCTGAAGGTGGCACTTGAGTGCGCGTGGCGGGACGATCCCACGCGAGCGCACGACCCGAAGCTCAATCACGTGCGTGCCGCTGTACTTGGCGAGCCTCGCGATGGATTCATCGCGATCGCTCGCCGGGCAGATCCGAACAATGTCTCTGCTTCCATCGCCTACCAAATCCTCGACCAGGACGAGCACACGAGCCGCATGCTGGTTTTCGCGAACCTGTACGGCATCCGGATGGCGACAGACTCCCGCCTCGCTCGACCAATCGACTTCCATCCCGCCATGCCACTGGAACTTCGCGTGTTCACAAAGGAAGACTCCAGGGTCGCGCGCCGGACCGCCTGAGAACCAAGGTCTGGCGCTTCGTCCATTAGCCGTGGGTGAGCCTCACAGGAAATCGGACGAGAGCTCGGCCGAGACGCCAGATGCCTTCGGCGCAACTCTCCAGCGTCCCCGAGGTCCGAGTCACCAAACGGGCTCGTCCCAGTGCCCGGGAACGGTGACTGGGATCTGTCTTGTCGAGTCGCCGTTCCACCAATAGAGGTCGCCCGCGTTCGTTTGCAGCAAGAGGTCCCGTCCATCTGCCGCGACCGATACTCGGACAACCAAGGTGGGCAACCCGACGGTCCCCGCTAACGCTTTCGCGGCGATACGGCCGCGTGCAACACGATGAAGTCCGCCTGAATCGACTACCGCCAGGCCGGCCCCCCATCGAAAGACCGGACCTGGTCGTCCCCGTCGCTCGATGAGCACTGTTGGGGAAGCCACCACGCTGTCGGTCTCGCTCCCGATCTCGACGACACGGCCCCTTGCAGGACGGGTCGGCGACGTGACTCGAACCAGGAGCCGCGATCCGGCCCAGGCAAGGTCGTCGAGCTGGTCACCTGCCTGGCTTGTCACGTAGCGCACGGTGCCTGCCGGAAGAGAGACGACCGCAACTCGATCCGTGTCGCCGCAGTCGGACCCCATTCCCGAGTTGACCGACGGAGGCGAGGCGACGATGACGGCCAGTTTCTTGCCGCTCGGGCTCAGCGCGGGCTGCGCCTCTACGTCGTCAACCGGACCGCCTCGGACAATCCCTACGCGACGCTTGACTCCCTCCCTGCTAGAAGTCGAAAGCGGCACCCGCTCTATCGCGAGCCGGCAACTCGACAAGACAACCGGCAGGAGCGCGACGTGCGACTTGAGGTCTATGGCATAGCCCTCCGAACCCGGTCCCTCCGTGCTCCGTTGCACGTGGCCCGTCGCGGCGTCGACCACCAAGAGCCGGTCGTGTCGCCCGGGCTCGAAGGCAACGAAAGACGGGTCGGTCGCACTCGACCGCACGGGCGAAGTGCGATCCTCGTTCCTCGGCCCGGTAGCAGTCTGGCTCGAGCAGGCCACGAGGCAGCCAGCCAGCAGGATTCCCATCAGGGGGCGCCTCATGCCAATGAGACTGCACGGGACCCCGCGAGGTTGGTCACCTGTAGCCCGCGACAACACGCGTTGCTCGTAGAGCTAAGTGTGTCTGCCTTGTTGATCTTGTGTGGGGATGCCGCTGCGAGCCAGACGGCGCACGCATGTTACGTCCCGAGCAAGATGCCGACGAAGGCACTGACGGCAAGCTGCGCATCGGCAGCTGCCGTGGAGGGATTCTCATCGGGATGGTCGAGAGTGATCTGCTCTACGTACGCGGACGTGCCCTGGGTGTCAGGCGTCTCGAAGTTGGCTTTGAGGTCCACGAGTTGAGTACGTAGGTCGGGTGCCGGCGGCCCAAACACTTCGAGGACTCGTTCGGCAACGGCAGGCGCCTCACCGTGGTCGTTGTTAAGCAGCACGAAGGCGATGTCGTACCAATCCTTCGGTTTGCGCCGTCCATGAGCGGCAGCCGTCTTCGCGAGAAGGAATCCAGCTAGTCCCGCGACGTTGATCTCGACTTGTCGAAAGGTGCCGTGGTCATTGGCTGAGATTCGATGCACTTGAACATCGCGGGTGGCGTAGCCGGTCCCTCGGAGGTTGGCCGCTCCCAAGGAGTCGCACCCGGCGAAGTTGATCACTGACCCAGCGGCCGCGGTCTCAAGATCAGCGAGCAACTCGAACTTCACCGTGGCGCGCACGTCCTTCGTCGGATCGAACGTCCACCGCCATGTCCTGTCGGAGTCGGGCTCGAATTCGGCATTGCGCAAGGCTTGTTCGAGACGTGCGGCATGAACTGCGCCGCCGGCGATCTCAAGATTGACCTGCACATCTACGTCGTTCGTGCCTGCATGGCGTCGTGGCGATCCGGCACAGAGCAACGCCGGAACGAGCCCGCCAAGAAGGACGAACTCGGGGCGCCCCCCATAGTGATGAACCACACGTACGAGTGCAAGCTCGGCGGCCGCCCGCGCTGCAAGCGATCGCGTCTCATCGGCCTCAGTCATGCTGCCATCACCTCGCGCAGGTGCTCCGCAGCATCTTCGCCCCGGACACCTGTCGTGCGCAGGTCCGCATATACCCGAGGCCACAGCATTGATCGGACGCCGCCCGGGAGTTCGGTCGTCAGGCTGTCCTCAGCGGGCGTTGGAAAGGGGCGCACCAGGAGCCGACCGCCTTCGATTTCGGACAACCCCGCAAGAGCAGCGGCGTTCCGTAGATCGCTCGGTCCACGCGCCGAGACATATATCTCCATCGGTGCCACCTCAGTTTGTGTGGGAGCGATTGCGGCGGCCGACAGTGCGCCTGTCGCCGCCCAAGCGAGACGGACACCCGTCCATATGCGCCCTATCTCGGCGGCTCCGGCCAACGGATCTCGCCACAGCACTCCGACCCGTATCGATGTCGGCGATCGGAGTCGTTGCGCGGCCGCGGCATATGCATCGAGCAACATGTCTGGGTCGGTCAGTCGGCGAGCCGACTCCCGCCCTCTAGCTGCATCGCTTTCCAGAAAGCCATCCCTCTCAAGAAACTTCAAAGAGTTCGCGGCGGTACCCACAGAGAGTCCAGTCGCCGCAACGACAGACGAGACTGTCGCCGTGGACTGACCAGTCAGAAGGGCTTCACAGACCGCGAGTGTCGCCGGACGCCAACCGACCCGTGAATCGAGTGGAACCGCAGGATCACCGGATCTCGAGACGACAAGGTTGTGCAGATGAATCTCGGCGGCCCCGGACTCGTCTGCCCAACCGAGCCCCGCTCTTGCCGCCGCGCTTCGGGCGCCTGGCGACATTCGTGGCGCAACGACCACATCAGGCTTCGGGTGCAGCCGCAACGCTTCCTCAACCTGTCGAGGCCAACCGACCGCAAGCCACCGAATCCGAAGTTTGTGTCCAGCGATCGTGAGAGCAACCTCATTACCCGCAGCTTGCGCTTGTGCATGTCGTATCGGAGTGCCCGGTGGCAGGACGGAGCGAAGCACGCCGAAAACGCGCTGGCCGGTCACGCTCATGGTCCGAGAATACTTCAATCAAAGTCATACTTCAATGCAAGAGTGAAGTATGAGACTTCGATGAAGTATTATCTCTTGTCAGAGACATCGGACGGTCACAGGCGTCCCCACGAGCGTCCCCACGAGCGTCCCCACGGGCCGCCGATGGCATGTCCACTTCGTGCCCCATCGCGGGCATACTCGGGGCTTCACTCGACGGGGAAGGAGCCTCTTCGACGATGACCGGCAGCGCGATCTCGCGCACAGCTGGTCAGCAACAAAGCCTGCGTTCGCTTCCAAGCTGGCCATGCCGGTTCGATCCCGGTCGCCCGCTCTGACCCAAGTGCATGCGTCCTCAATCGATCTTGTTCTTTGACATCAGAGCTCACCCTTCGGACCTGTCGCCACCGGCGGCAGCGGCTCGGTCTGGCGCCGAAGCGTGTCGGCGATGCTCCCGATGTCGTCGAGCTGGCCGGAGGCAATCGCGATGATGAAGTCGTAGGCCTCGCCATTGGTAAGTGTCAGCCGCAGCCCGGTGATCCACAGAAACGTGGCGCCACCGGCGAGCGCGAGTCGCTTGTTGCCGTCGACTAGCGCGTGATTGCGGGCGATCGAGTGAATGAGAGCCGCGGCCTTCTCGTGGATCGTCGCGTACGCATCCTCGCCGAACGCGCTGGCCTGGGGTCTCGCGGCCGCGGACTCGAGCAGGCCGATGTCACGAACCTCGACATTTCCGAGTGCTTCTTCGGCAATGTGCAGCAGGTCCTCGACGCCGAGGTAGATCACTCTCCGAGCCGACGAAGTGCCTCGGCATACCGCGGAAGCTCTTCGGCAAGCGCGCGGTCGATCAACGCACGCTTGCTCGTGCGCTCGACATACTCACGAACTGCCTGCCGCGCGATCTCCTGCATCGAGCGGCCCTCGTTCTCTGCCTGCTGACGCAGCGCATCAGTCTCCTGATCGTCCAACCGAAGAGTCATCGCCATGTACTCGATGATACCGAGGTTGATACCGCCTAGCCAGCTGAAATCTCGAGCCAACCCCCGCAAGCAGGTGGGCGTACCCAAAGACGTACCCCAGCCTGTTCACTTCGTGTTCACTTCGTGCCATTCGCGCGAGCGCAACGGTCACACCGTGAGCCCGTCGACTGCCGCTTCCAATCTGGCCATGCCGGTTCGATCCCGGTCGCCCGCTCCACGAGCGGCAGGTCACACCTGGCAAACGCGAGACAGCCGTCGGTTGCCCTGCAATGATCGCGTGGAATCTGGGGGGAGATCCATGACTACACGCTCGACCGTGCTGCGCGCCGCCATCGGCGCATCGATCCTGTCCGTGCTCGCCGCCGGCGGATACGCCGGGGCGACACCACACCGTCCAGGCATGACCGCCCGCCAGCACCAGTTGCCGAAGCAAGGAAGCCGAAGGGACGGGGCAACCACCGACCTGCGTGCCGTCGCAGCGGTGCCAGGCACGTCGTACGCCTACGTCGTCGAAGCGCGCGGGTTCGGGGTGGACAACGACAGGTTCTCGATCATGCTCCTGCACAACGGCCACCTCACGAAAGTGTGGACATCGAAGCTCGGTGGCCGCTACGGAAACCTCGCCTCGGTGGACGCGGTATCGAAGAACAACGTCTATGTCGGCGGGGCCGTCCAGGTCCCGCATGGCATCGATGACAAGCCAGCGATCTTCCGGTTGAAGGGCAAGAAGTTCGTGGCGATGAAGCTGCCCGGAACCGCGTCCGGCGCCGTCGGCGTCGGCGCGATCACCGCCAGCTCGCCGAGCAACGTCTGGGCCGTGGGCGGGATCTACCTCGCTACAGACACCGGCGGCCCGCAGGCCCTGCACTACGACGGCAAGAAGTGGGCGTTCACCGACACGCCGCAGAGTGTGAACTACGACGGGCAGAATGACGCCAGCACCTCGGCGCCGAACAACACCTGGGCCACCCGCGGAGACGGCAACCTGTTGGTGTGGAAGGGGTCGAGCTGGACCGACCTCGGCCCGGCACCGGTGACGTACCCAGGTCCAATCGCGACCAGCTCGCCGCACCTCGTCTACGTCGCCGGTACGGACGCTGCGGGCAAGCGGGCGATCATGAAGTTCAACGGCAAGAAGTGGTCGAAGGCCACGATCAAGGGCGTCCCGTCGACCGCGGTCATCGTCGACCTGACGGTCGCCGGCACGCAGGGCTGGGCGGTCGCGCAGTGGCGCAACGCCAAGAACTACGAGGTGTCAGCCATCCTGCACACGTCGGGTGGAGCGTGGACGAAGCAGTACGTGACGCACGGCAAGGGCCTGAACTACATCTACGCCATCAGCGCGAGCTCGGCCAAGCACGTCTTCGCCGTCGGCACGCACTACCCCGACTTCCACACCAGCGGCCACGCGATGACCTTCACCTTGCACGGCCACAAGTGGACGGCCGGCAAGTAGGGCCGCCCTGATCCGAGCCCAGCTTACTCCGCCTCTCTGCGTTACCCCGCGGTCTTGGGGTCAGCGGCCCGGCGCCGGTTGTAGAGGCGGATCGACCAGAGATAGCTGGCCAGGGTGATGGCGACGCTCCACGCGATCGCGGCGATCGCGTGGCTCAGGACGGGCCCGCCGACGAGCAGGCCGCGGATGGCCTGGATGGTCGGAGTGAACGGCTGGTACTCGGCGAACTGACGCAACCCCGCCGGCATGGTCGATGTCGGGACGAATGCGCTGGACAAGAACGGCAGCAGGGTCAGGAACATCGGAGTGTTGCTCGCCGTTTCAACGCTCTTCGCGGCCAGGCCGAGAGCGGTGGACAGCCAGATCAACGCCGCGGCAAACAGCAGGAGTACGCCGATCGCTGCGAGCCAGTCGACGACGCCGGCATGCGGACGGAAACCGATAGCCAGTGCGACGCCGGCGACGAGCACGAGCACGATCGACGTCTGGATGATGGTGCCGAGAACGTGGCCGGTGAGCACCGCAGCACGACCGATCGCCATGGTGCGGAACCGGTCGATGATTCCCTCGGTCATGTCCATGGCGATCGAGATCGCCGTGCCGAGCGCGGCCGACGCGACGGTCATGATCAGGATGCCCGGGACCACGTAGGTGAGATAGGCGTGCCGGTTCGGACTGACATGGCCGGCCGCGCCGAGACCCGCACCGAGCTGCCCGCCGAATACGTAGACGAACAGCAGCAGGAACAGGATCGGGAATCCGGCCAGCATCAGCGTCAGCGACGGGTAGCGCAGCTGATGCTTGAGATTGCGGCGAAGCATCGTGGCGGAGTCGGTCACGGTAAAGGCGAAGGCGTTGCTCATGATGTCGCTGTCTCCTGAAGTGCTGGCGGGTCTAGCTCGACGAGGTGGCCGGTGACGGCAAAGAACACGTCGTCAAGATCGGGGGTATGGATCGAGAACTGTTCGACGACGACGTCTTCGTCGTACAAGAGGTTGAGCAGGCCACGGACGGAGTCGACGCTCCCGTCTCCGGGGACCTGAAGGCTGAGCTGCTCGAGCTCGGACACCGAGGCAGGCAGTAATGCGGCGGCGGCCTGCAATGCGCCCTCACTGGGGAACGTCAGGTTGACATGACCGCCGGACACGCGGCGCTTGAGCTCGGCCGCCGTGCCGGCCGCGACGATGCGCCCGTGATCGAGGACGGCAATCCGGTCGGCGAGCTGGTCGGCTTCCTCAAGGTACTGAGTGGTGAGCAGGATCGTGACCCCGTCGCGGACGAGCTCGCCGATGATCTGCCACATCGTCCGCCGGCTGCGTGGGTCGAGCCCGGCCGTGGGCTCGTCGAGGAAGATCACCCGCGGCGCGCCGACCAGGGTCATCGCAAGGTCCAGCCGCCGCCGCATTCCACCCGAGTACGTCGACACCGGCTTGTTCGCGGCATCGACAAGGTCGAAGCGCTCGAGCAGTTCGTCGACCCGCTGTCGCCCCTTCTCGCGGCCGAGGTGGCGGAGGTCGGCCATGAGGCGAAGGTTCTCCGCTCCGGTGAGCAGGTTGTCCACCGCGGAGAACTGACCGGTCACCCCGATCACGCCTCGTACGTCGTCCGGGTCGTTCGCCACCTCGTGTCCGGCGACCCGGATCTCGCCGGCATCGGCGCGGATCAGCGTGGTCAGAATGCGGACCATCGTCGTCTTGCCGGCACCGTTGGGACCGAGCAGCGCGAAGACGGTTCCTTCGGCAACCTCGAGGTCCACCTGGTCCAACACGACGTGGTCGCCGAAGGACTTGCGCACGCCGCGAGCGGTGATCGCCGCGGCGCTTGAGTTGGTTGTCATGAATGCCTACCTATCGTTTTCCGTGTCGTTGGGCAGATCGCCGGCTGCGCGCAGAGCATCGCGGTGGGCGTTCCAGTCCCGTTCCCATTCCGGGAGCCGCGCGATCAGCCAGTTGGCGAGTGCCGAGAACTCCAAGAGCACCGCCCGCCGCTCCTGCGGGGCATCGGCGAGCACTGTCAGGCCCTCCTGTGCCAGCTGGGCGAGCTCGTGGTACTCGGTCTCGTCGAAGCCCCAGGCCCGTCGCGATGTCCGGTCGATCGCGACCCGGTCCAGCCGCTCCCCCGCCGCGCGGGTGCGGCGTACCAGCCCCAGCTGCTCCAGGGAGTTGACCGCGCCCGCGATGGCACTCCGGCTGGCAAGGAGGGCCTCGGCCAGCTCGGCGATGCTCTGCTCCGGCGGGTCACAGATCATCAGGTACCCCAGCAGCCGGCCGACCATCGGCGCCATTCCGTAGCGGCGGGCGTAGAGCCGGCCAGCGTGGTCGGCGAAGGTGATCTCAGCGTCACTCGGCATGAGCACAATTTACATGGAATCCTGAGATCACGCAAATCCGTGTGATCCCAGCACCGACCGCTACGCCGAAGCAGCACACAACAGGCGGGCCAATGTGCCCGTAGTGCTGCACTGTCCGGTTTCAGCGGCACGTCGGGCCCCGTTGTGTGCTCGTTCGGGGCGGTGGCCGTCGGAGCAACGGGAGCCATTGTTTGCGGGTTGTGGCACGATTTTCTCGTGGCCCGCACACCTGCCGAGGAGCAGCACCTTCGCGACCTCGCGCGGTTGCGCCGGGTGCGGGACCGGATCGACCGGGACTACGCACAGCCGCTCGACGTCGAGGCGCTCGCCCGCGACGCGCATATGTCGGCCGGGCACCTCAGCCGGCAGTTCCGGCGGGCGTACGGCGAGCCGCCGTACGGATATCTCATGACCCGGCGGATCGAGCGTGCGATGGCCCTGCTGCGTCGCGGCGACCTCAGCGTCACCGAGGTCTGCTACGAGGTCGGCTGCTCCTCGCTCGGCACCTTCAGCACCCGCTTCACCGAGCTAGTCGGCATGTCCCCCAGCGCCTACCGTCAGAACGAGGCGGACGCCACGGCGGGGATGCTGCCGTGCGTGGCGAAACAGGTGACCAGACCGATCAGGAATCGAGAAGCACAGGTCGGCGAGCCGCAACTAACGTGACCGGCATGGACATCAACATTCACGCGAGCTTCCTCCCGCACGACGATCCGGACGCCTCCCTCGCCTTCTATCGCGACACCCTCGGTTTCGAGGTCCGCATGGACGTCGGCAAGGGCAAGATGCGCTGGATCACGGTCGGACCCGCCAACCAGCCCGACACGTCCATCGTGCTCAACCCGCCGACCGCTAACCCCGGCCTGACCGACGACGAGCGCCGGGTCACTGCCGAGATGATGGCGAAGGGCACCTACGGCATGCTCCTGCTGGCGACCAAGGACCTCGACGGCACGTTCGAGAAGTTGCAGGCCAGCGACGCCGAGATCGTCCAGGAGCCCACCGAGCAGCCCTACGGCGTTCGCGACTGCGCGGTGCGCGACCCGGCCGGCAACATGCTCCGCATCCAGGAACTGCCCTGAGCGCTCCGGCCGATCCCCGGTCCGGCGCGCAGCGCCGGCGCGACACCGAGCATCGGCTCGCCCACGACATCGACGTGTGGGTCGCCAGCGCCTCAACGGACGGTACGCCGTACCTGGTGCCGCTCTCGTTCGACTGGGACGGCGAGGCCGTACTGGTCGCGACTCCGACGGACAGCCCGACCGGGCGCAACCTGGCCACCAGCCGAGTCGCGCGGCTCGGGCTCGGCGGCACCCGCGACGTGTCGATGATCGACGGCGACGTCGAGGTAATCGAGATCGACGCGTTGCCGCGGGAGCGGGGTGATCGGTTCGCCGAACACACCGGCTTCGACCCGCGCCTGCTGACGACGGCGTACCGGTGGTTCCGGATCACCCCGCGCCGGATCCAGGCGTGGCGCGAGGTCAACGAGCTGCCCGACCGTTCAGTGATGCGCGACGGCCGCTGGTTGGTCTGACGACCCGGCCGTCAGCCGAGTGCCGCGGTGGGGCACACTCGCCAGGAGCCACCCGACTTCAGCAGCGGGATGTCAAAGGTCCCCGATACACCGTCCGAGCGCTGCTGCTGGTAGTAGACGAACGCCAGTTCCGTTCCGTTGATCGTTTCCAACGTCGTGCCGTGGATCGTGTACGTGACCGGGTGACCGGCCTCGTTGGCCATCGCGAACACCGACTCCGGCGCGGTCGACTGGTCGGCCGGGCACAGCATCGCGAAGGCCTGGGGGTACCGCCTGGACTGCAAGGCCGCCAGGTAGCGGTTGGCCTCGGTTCTGGCGCCATTGCGGTTCGACACGTAGATCAGCACCACGGCGACCACCCCACCGACGATGACCACCGCCGCGGCGATCGCCGCGATCAACCAGCCGTTCATGCCCCGGCGAGCCGGCGGCGGCTGGTAGCTGTAGCCGGTTCCGTACGCCGGCGGGTATCCGGTCCCCCACGGCGCCGCGCCCGGTGGCGGCGGGGGTGGCGGCGGCGCCGGGTAACCCGCACCCCGGGGCGGCACGGGCGCCCCGGGCGGGCTGATGGGCGCAAAGAACGACTGCTGGTCGTCGGTCGCCACGTCAGTCCCCCATCGCACCGCGGTATGACAGTGGTCATCGACCTGACGAGAGCGAGCCTTAAGCACCCGTATCGGGCGATCCGTCCGGTTTCCTCCACGTGCGCCCATCACCTAAGGTCGGACCGGATACGTGGCGTCAACGACCGGGGTGGGCCATGGGCGGCATCCGACGACTCAACGTTCGAGCCTTGCTGAGGGTGGCGGGCAGCGCGATCGGCGTGACGGCCCTGCTCGTCGCGGCCGGCGCCGTCAATGCGCCCGTGGCCGCGGTCGCGGTCGCGGCGACCCCCGTGCACTGCCCGACCGACTCACTGCAGACCGCAATCGACAACGCCAACTCCGGTGCGATCCTCCAGGTCTCGGGGACGTGTGAGGGCAACTTCGCGATCGACAAGGACCTCACGTTGATCGGCACGTCCGGCGCCGTGCTCAGCGCGGACGACGACGGCGTCGTCCTCACGATCCCCAACCCGCACACGATCACGATCAGGTCCCTCGAGATCACCGACGGTCAAGGCACCTTGGGCGGCGGAATCGACGCACCGAACGCCGGCCCACTGACCCTCGACCACGTCACCTTCGACGACAACGTCCAGATCGCTCCCACGGAAGCATCGGGAGGTGCCGTCCTCTACGTCGGCAGCCACCTCACGATCACGCACTGCACCTTTACCGCCAACCAGGCCGAGGTCTACGGAGCCAACGGCCAGTTTGCGCAGGGCGGTGCGGTCTGGGCCCGCGGCAAGGTGGCGATCGACCACACCACGTTCACCGGCAATCGAGCGGTGACCTCCGCCTCCACCAGCACGCAAGCGCTGAGCCAGGGCGGTGCCGTCGAGGTGGACAGCGGCCCGTTGACGATCACGTCGTCGGCGTTCACCGACAACTCGGCCCGGGCGACGCTGAACAGTACGACCGCCGACGCCCTCGGCGCAGTCGGCGGCGGGGGCCTGTTCGTGGCAACCGCCGCAGTCAAGGTCTCGGTCACGCACACGGCCTTCACCGGCAACTCGGTGACCGCGTTCGCGCCGTTCGCCGGCGGCAGCGGCGCGGGAGCAAGCTTCGGGATGGACTTCGAGGGAACGCTCGCGCTGTCCCACGACACCTTCGCCGACAACAAGGTCCGAACCACGATCACCGGCCCCGATGGCGGCAACTCCTCGAGCGCGGGTCTCTATGTCGACGCCGGCACGGCCCACCTCACCTACCTGAACGTCCACAACAACACGGTGCGGGTCACTTCTGCGTACGGCGGCCAGGCGCACGGGGCCGGGATGGACTTCGTTGCTGACCTCGGCACAGTCAAAGACAGCACGTTCTCGCACAATGCCATCAGCGTCGATGCTCACGGCACGGCTTCGGGCGAGGCCGCATTCGTGAGCGGCGCAGGAGCCCGGTTGGCCACCGACGCCCGTGGTCTGACCGTCTCGTCGTCAACCTTTGCGGACAACACGGCAACCGCGAGCGCGGTCAAGGCCGGCAGCGACTCACGGGGCGGCGGCGTCGACATCAACGTCTTCACGACCGCGTCCGACAAGAACCGCATCGTCAACTCGACCTTCAGCGGCAACGCGGCCACCGTGCACGGCCCGGGCCACAGCCGGGCCGAGGGCGGCGCGATCTCCTCCACCGATCCCGGCCTGCGGCTGCAGTTCGACACGATCGTCGCCAACCGGGCGTCCGGCGCACCGAAGCAGAGCTACGGCGGCGGAATCTTCTGGTCCAACACCGGGATGACCCCGGCATCGATCGAAGCCAGCCTGGTCCTCGACAACGCCGCGGGCGCCGGCTCGACCTGCGCCGGCACCCTGAACTCCCGCGGATACAACGCCTTTGGGCCGCTCGCGGGCTGTGCGATCGGCACGAAGCACACCGACCGGGCCAAGGTGTCGGTCAAGAAAGCCAAGCTGGGCAAGCTCGCCGCCAACGGCGGCCCGACCAAGACGATGGCCCTGCACAAGGGCAGCATCGGGCTCGACCGGATCCGCCGGGCGACCTGCCGGGCGATCGCCACGACCGATCAGCGCGGCGTGCCGCGCCCTCAAGGCACGCTGGGACGACGGAGCAAGTGCGACGAAGGCGCGTACGAACTGCGGAGGTAGGGCCTCGCCCCCGCGACTGCTCGGTCCGTTTCAGCGCACAACGCTCCCCCGAGCGCGCCGGTTACGACCCCAACGTCCCATTCCGGGGTCGATGCGAGCACCGTTGTGTGCTCAAACGAACGACGAGTGCCGCCAGCCGGGCCGATTGTGAAAAGTGCACCCGGCGTCACACGGATTGGCGCCGGGCCGCATCTTAGGGATGTGACCTTCGCGGAGTTCGCGGCAGCGCGCCTGCCTGGCCTGCTGCGGTACGCCGTCGTACTCACGGGTGACCGGGACCTCGCTCAGGACATCGTGCAGGACGTGCTCGCCAGGGCTCAGCTGAACTGGACCAAGATCGTCCGGGCGCACTCACCCGACGCCTACGTCCGCCAGATGGTTCTCAACGAGTACCTCTCATGGCGCCGGCGCTGGGCCGTCCGCAACATCCAGGCGGTCGGCGAGCACGTGATCGACCTCATGGACCGGCGCGACGCGTCCCGCGATCACGCCGACGCCGTCGTCGACACCGACGAGCTGTGGTCCCGGCTGTCGGCGCTGCCCCGCAAGCAGCGCGCCGTACTCGTCCTGCGCTACTACGAACAGCTCGACGACGACGAGATCGCCCACCTGCTCGACTGCGCGCGGGTGACTGTCAGAAGCAACGCATCAAAAGCCTTGAAAGCCCTGCGGCTCCAGTCGGAGCGGCAGCACATCACCGTGGCGGGAGACGTCTGATGTACGAACCGATCGATGAACTGCACGACGCATTCGCGTCCCACGAGCACCTCGCCCCGGACACCGGCGACGTGCTCGCCCGGGTCGAGATCATTGCGCGCCATATGCGTCGCCGCCGCTGGGCGGTGCGGGCAACCGGCGCCTCCGTGCTCGGTGTCGGCCTGGTCGCCGGCGGCGTCGCGCTTCCCGGGCTGGCGCGCGGCGGCGGGTCGAACCAGACCGTCAACACCATCCAGGCCGCCGACGGCAGCCCCTCGCCGAGCCCGTCGCCGATCGCGGGCACCTACACCGACGCGCAGGCGCTCAACGCGTACTTCACGGACGGATACGACTACAACAACGCCTTGCAGCTGGCTGCAATCTGGGGCGACAGCACGAGCAGCAGCGGTATCGAGCAGATCAAGACGCAGGCCGGCCTGATGCTGCTGGCGGGCCAGAAGCTCCCGGTGCAGCCGGACGTCACGCCTGAACCCGACAACCCGACCCAAGACGCGCAGGTGGCCGCCTTCTTCGCCGCCGGCTACGACTACAACGACGCGGTCGACCTCGCGAAGCTGTGGAATGAAACTAGTACCTACAAGGCGAAGGCCGAGGCCGGCCAGAAGCTCCTCGACGGCGAGCAGCTGCCGATCCCGCCGAGCGGCTCGGCGACACCCTCCGCAGTGTTGACAGGAACGATGTCCAAGGCGCATCTCGAGGCGCGCGCCAAGGCCGAACAGGCCAAGGCGGGCGACAGCTCCGGAACGGCCAGCACACCGGTGGCACCGGAGAGCCCGGCGCTGGCGGAGTACTTTGCTGACGGCTACGACTACAACGACGCCGTCACCTTGGGGCAGATGTGGAACGAGACCGACATCAATCAGGTCAAGACCGATGCCGGCCAGAAGCTGCTCGACGGCGACACGCTGCCGATCCCTCCGAGCGGTACTCCGGCACTCGCCGGAGAACAAGGCGGTCGCCGCGTTCTTTGCGGCCGGCTACGACTACAACGACGCCGTCACGCTGGGCCAGATGTGGAACGAGACCGACACCTACAAGGTGAAGGCCGAGGCCGGCCAGAAGCTGCTCGACGGCGGCACGCTTGCCGATCTCGCCCTGACCGAAGGCTTCCGGCCGCCGATGAGCACGGGCTGTGCTCGCGCGCGGGTTCGAGGTCGAGCTGCTCGCGCCGCGCGGGGCTCGAGCCGGCGAATCCTCGCCGCGGACCTCGCCGAACCTGTCGTGCGGCAGGTCCGCAGCGATCTGGCATCGACGACAGCGAGCCGGCGCTCGTGAAGTCGCTCGGCGGCCGGTTCCTGCACCTGACCAAAGGCTTCGAGGTCACGACCGGGTCCGGCGAACTGGTCTGCACGCTGGTCGACGACGTGACGATCATGGCCGACCTCGACGCCGACGGCAGCCGCCGTACTCGGGCTGGCATCGGCTGCTGACCGACGACCCTCGACTGCTCGCGCCTGCTCGCGCGGCACAGCGACCCGGGCGGCCCGCTCGAGACAGCACTCGACGGTGCAGCCGCGATCTGGGGCGTGGCACCCGAGCGGCACGGGACGATCTGGCGGCTCGACTCGGCCGGCGCCACGATCGCCCTCGCCAGCTCCGAGCGGCGGTGAGCGCGAGCGCCCGTGCGAGATCGTCACGCCGCCCCTTGCTAGTCGGCCACCGCGAGGCGCTCGAGGCGCTCCTCGGGCCGGCCCGCGATCGCTCGGCTTCACGGTTCCTCAGGAGGCCGCGGTCCACATCCATTCGACGGAAGCCGTTCCGCGAGGTGCACGCACTGGCGAACGTCGTACGGCTGTTCGCCTACTGGCGCGAACCATTGCGGCAACTGCTCGGGACAAACCCGCGCTGCCGGCGGCTCGCGGCGTTGCCCGCGCAGCTCGTCGATGCGGTCGCGGGCGACCCGAGCATCGACGACCTCCGAGCGGCCGCGAAGGAGGGTGGGCTGACGAAATTCTTCGACATCAACCTGACCCAACTGCTGAGGGACGATCCGGTGCGCGACACCCTCGAGATCCGGATCATGCCGGGCGCGATCGACGCCGACGTCATCATCGATCGTTCGGCGATGGTCGAGCGGCTGCTCGATCGTTGCCGCGACCCCGAGCCGTTCCCCATCCCGCCCGACGACCCCGACCGCGCGGTCGAAGCACTGCGGGTCCTCGCGGCGGCCGAACGCTGATCTGTCAGGTCAGCCGTCTTGGCTCGTGGCGTCGAAGGTGGCGTCGAATGAGAACTTCTTGCAACTCGCCGACTGACAGGGCCCGCCGTTCTTCAGCTCGGTCGGCGGTTGTGTGTCGAGCTTGATCTCAAACGGCTGAAGGATCTTCGACGTATGGATGCCCTCCGAGAATGAGCCCCCTTCGACGCCGCCGATGTTGTTGCCGACCACCGTGCCTTCCACCGAGATCTGGACCTTCTGGACGTCCTTCCACAGGGTGCTCGGGTCGGCCCAGAGCGAGGCCTTGTAGTCGTACACGAACTGCTTGTTCTTGTCGCAGCGCACCTTCGTCGATGCGCTGTAGCCGACGGTGCCGACATGCACGAGACCGGACTTGCTCGTGAACTCGGCGGTCTCGACTCCGGATAGCGGTGGGTCAACCGAGACGGACGCAGAGTCGTAGGTGAGCGTCACATCGTTCGCCTTGAGCGCGACGCCACCGACCGCCTTCGCATCGTCGTGACCGGTCACCATGACGTGGTCGGCCGTTACGGCTGCTGATACATCGAGGGTGTTGTTGTCGAACTCAGAGGAGTCAGTGATGTCGATGTTGATCTTGACCCGGCGAAGGCACGCACTGCGAATAGTGCCGGCTTCGTTGCCCAGGGCAGGGTCGTCGAGAGTCCTGGCCTCCAGCATCGTTCCGAGGGCAAGCATCGCGTGCGCGAGCAACTGGATGGCCGGCTGCGGCCCACCACCCATGCACAGCTCGTGGAGGTTCTTGAGCCGATAGTTGAGCATCTGGTCGACCAACTGGTCGATCTCGTCATGCGGCTGGCCCGTCAGCTCCGATTGGCGGGCGATGCCGAGCGCATCCATCGTCAGGACCTCGAGCTCAGCGGACCCCTGATCAGTGGGCGGCTGATTCAGGAGGCGACCGGCCTCGTTCTCGAGAGCCTGCGTGTCGGCGGTGCCGGCCTCTACAAACATTTCGCCGATATTCGCCGACGGTTCCTGGCCCAGCAGTAGCTCCTGTCGGGCGATTCCGAGCTCCTTGATGATGGCATTGCCGAGCTGCCTCATCCGCTGCTCCGCCGAGCTGCACGAGATGAGCGGCCGAGATCCCGAGGCAGCCGGTTGTGCCACGGCCAACACGTCCGGGGCTGACGGGCAGGCCTGCACGGCGTTGCTCGACTTGGCGACCGGGACAGCGATCCCGTAACCACCGAGCGAAGCGAGCGGAATCGTCGCAGTCTTACCGAACGGGATGGGCAACGGAAACGCGGCACCTGAGGTTTCGATTCCACCGAAGCCGATGACCTGCGCGTTCTTCGGCGGCTTCCTCTTGCCCGGCTTGATGACCAACGTCGAGCCGGGCGGTGCCTCGCCGAGTGGGCTGATCATCACGCCATCGACGAGCTTGCCGGCCGCGCTCGTCGGCGACAGCGACGAGACCGGGGTCAGCTCGATCGGGTAGATCGCGTCGGAGGCCGGCACCTTGATCGTGAATTTCGTGCCGTCGCTCCCAGTCGCCGTGAGCGAAGCCGCCTTGCCGTTGAACATGCGGCTCACCATGCGGGTGGTCTCGAGCTTCGGTGTTGCCACGACCGGCGCCGCCGCGGCACCGACATGTGCCGTTCCGACCGCCGTGCAGGTCGGGGCCGACGGTGTCGTCTTTTTGCAGGCGAGGAGACGGAACATGCCGGTCGTCGCATCGTCGGCGAGCGAGATCCAGGCCTTGTAGCTGCCCTTCGGCGCCTTCAACGCCGCGGTCCCGACGTAGCTGTCGCCGGCTCCGAAGGTCGTGTTCTTCGACAACGCGAACGACTTCGGCTTGCCGCTGAACGACTTCGGTAGCTTGCCGGTGATCAGCGCCGTACCAGACACCGCCAACCGCCCGGCGGACACCTTCACCGCAGACCTCGCCAGCCGGAGGTCGGTGGTCATCGGCCGCCCAGCCCGCGCAGCAGCGCGCGCAACCGCCGTGTGCCGGTGGGACGCCCTTGCATGGTGTGTCGCGATCGACCCGCCAGGAGCCGCCTGAGCGACGCCCGGCACCGTGGCCGCGATGACCATGGCAGCCACAATCGCGCGGCGAGAGCCAATCCCCCCGATCACGCCGCGATCGTTTCGCGCCTGGTGCACGGCGTCAATACACCCGATCGGGTTACCGGCTCCGGCGATTCACTTCCCCGTTTCAGCACACAACCGGTGCCGTGAGCGCCCGGTTGGTGGCGACCTGTCCGATCTGCGTAGCGGCGGCGGCAGCGTTGTGTGCTGAAACGGGGTCGGCTGCCCGGAAACCGGCTCGCTACTACGCCGGTTTGTGACAGACCGCCTCGACGTTGTTGCCGTCCGGGTCGCGGACGAAGCCGCCGTAGTAGTTCGGGTGGTACTCCGGCCACAACCGGGCCGGGTGCAGCACCTCGGCTCCGGTGGCCACGGCGGCCGCCACGAACGCGTCGACCGCACCGCGGTCGGGTGCCGAGAACGCGAGGTGGTTCTCCCGGAACCCCTCGCCGGTCTGCTGGCCACCGATCCAGAAGTCCGGCATCGGCGGTACGCCGTACCCGATCGCGTCGCCGAAGTCCATCACCCGCTCCCCGCCGATGGTCGCGAGCACGGCGTCGTAGAACGCCGCACTGGCCGAGACGTCCGCGCACTGAATCGAGATGTGGTCGAGCACGTCAACCTCCAGGTTGTGCCCGCGTCCGGCGACCTGAGCATGGCCAGGTCAACGCGCCGCCGCGGGACGGATCACGCGACGTTCTTGGCGAGCCAATCGTTGAGTGGGCCTGAGGTACGCAGGAAGTCGACCACCCGGTCCTTTGCCTTCGGGGTGCCGAGCCACGCACCGACCGGCCACTGCTTCCAGCTGATCAACCCCTTGTAGCGCAACAGCTCAGCCCGCGGATGGTCCTTGGGGTAGCCGCGCGCGACGGTCTTCAACGTGTCGTGTGCCGACACGTCGATCTTCGCCTTCCGTAAGTCATCGACGATCGCTTGCACCTGCGGACCGCAGGTGTCGTCAGCCACGGCCTCCCGGAACCGGGCCAACTGGTCGGGCTCGAGGTGATACATCCCGCAGCCCGAGCCGAGCCCGTCGGCAGACAGATGCACGTAACCCCCGCCTGCCAGCGTGGCACCCATCGCGGTCTTGTACGGCGACTTGTCGGCGCTGAACCGTACGTCGCGGTATGGCCGGAAGATCTTGCCCTCACCGAACTCCGGCTCCAGCTCCGCGAGCAGCTCCTGCATCGGCCGCAGCACGCAGTCGTCGTATGTCGACTTATTCGCCTGCCAGAAGATCCTCGTGTTGTCGGCCTGCAGGCCCTCGTAGAACTCGATCGCCTCGACCGGCCATCCGGTGAACGCCATGTCGGCAGGTTATGACACGCCCTTGCCGGCTCCGGCGAGGTCGTCGACACCCGTACTTTGTCCACCGAACCGAGGACCAAGGTCTCTAGCGGTCCCTGTCATCGCGCGCGAGGCTCGCGGTAGATGAGAGGTCGGTCCTGATGGGTATCTCCAGGGTGCGAGCCGGACGGCTTGCCCGCGTCGATCACAAACCGCCAATCGGTGCGCCACATGATGGCTGGGTACGTGCCGATGCGGTCGTCACCTGCAACGCCTATCACGCCCGGCTGCGGCTCTGGCAGGTGCTCAGCGACTCAACCGCCGGGTGCGGCGAGGACGACGGCCTCGACGTCGAGCTCGTGGTCGGTCCCCGCCGAAACAGCTCGCTGCGCAAGCGAGTGGTCGCGCGGCTCAGCAACCCTCGCCCGCAAGGCCCGAGCTTCGTCTATGACCTGCATTGGGCTCCGATCGGCGCGTTCGCCGCCGGCTACCCCAAACTCGACGCCCGGTTGGCGATCACCCCCATCGACGAAACGAGTTGCCTGCTCACCCTGGCCGGGGCGTACCGGCCCCCATTGGGGCCGATCGGTCATGTGGCCGACGACGCCGCCCTCCATCGCCTTGCCGAATCGACCGCCAAAGCAATTACCACCCGGCTCGCCGCGCTGGCCGCGTCGCGCGTCGGCGCGGACCAAGCGGCCCGCTGACCCGCCACCGGGCCGGAAACCCGTTCTGTCTCTATGCCGCGCCGCAATAGCCTGGTCACGACGAAGGCGAGGCGGACATGGGCGTTGACGCGGCCGACTACGACAAACCATTGGCCGTCGCGGCCGAACGAGCCCGGGTGTGGCTCGAGTCGCTGGGGTCACGACGGGTCGGACCGACCGCTTCCGCCGACGACCTCCTGGCTGCCTTCGGTGGCGCACTGCCTGAGGATTCGACCGCCCCTGAAGAGGTCATCGACGAACTGGCCCGGCTCGCCGAGCCGGGGCTCATGGCGAGCCCGGCCGGGCGCTTCTACGGCTGGGTCATGGGCGGCACGTTGCCGGCCGCACTCGCCGCCGACTGGCTGGTGAGCGCCTGGGATCAGAACGCCGGCATGCGCTACGCGACACCGGCGGTGGTTGCGGCCGAGGAGGCTGCGGCGGCCTGGCTGCTCGACCTGCTCGACCTTCCGCGCGGCGCGGCCGTCGGCTTCGCCACCGGAGCGACCTCGGCGAACTTCGCCTGCCTGGCCGCGGCCAGGTACGCCGTACTCAAGCGGGCCGGCTGGGACGTCGAGCGCGACGGGCTGACCGGCGGACCCCGGGTGCGCGTCCTGGCCGGAGCGGAACGGCACACCTCGGTCGATCTGGCGCTGCGCTACCTCGGGCTCGGCACCGCCGAGATCGTGCCGGCCGACGAGCAGGGCCTGATCCGGATCGACGCGCTCGACGCCACGCTGCGAGACGGGCCGGCGGATACGGCGGTGATCGTCTGTCTTCAGGCCGGCAACCTGCACTCAGGCGGCTTTGACGACATCGGCGCGGCGGCCGACCTCGCACACCGGCACGACGGCTGGGCCCATGTCGACGGTGCGTTCGGCCTGTGGGCCGCCGCCACCCCGACCTTGAGCAACCTGACCGGCGGCCTGGCTGCCGCCGACTCGTGGGCGAGTGACGCGCACAAGACCCTGAACGTGCCCTACGACTGCGGAATCGCGGTCGTCGCCGACCCGGAGCCCCTGAGCGCTGCCCTCAGCGTCAAGGCGAGCTACTTCATTGCCGACGCAGCCGGCGACCCCTTCGACCGGGTCCCGGAGATGTCCCGGCGGGCTCGCGGGGTGCCGGTCTGGGCCGCATTGCGCTCACTCGGCCGACACGGTGTCGCAGACCTGGTCGAGCGACTGGTGTACAGCGCCAAGGCGCTGGCCGACCAGCTGGCACAGATCGACGGGGTCGAGATTTGCAACGACGTCGTCTACACCCAGGTCTGCCTGAGCTTCGGCAGCGACGAGCGCACCCGGGCCGTCACCGCGTGGCTCATCGACGACGGCGCGGTGTGGATGTCGGGCTCGCGCTGGCAGGGCCGCGACGTGCTCCGGATCTCGGTCAGCAACTGGACGACCGATGACGAGGACATCCGCCGGTCGGTCGACGCGGTTCGGCGCGCGGTCGCCGCGAACTGACCGCGCGGCTGCTCGGCGGCCAACACGTTGCGTTGACGCGCCGAGCAGCCCACGGTCCTACGGACGTACCTCGTCGACGAGGTTGAACGGCGTCTCGGTCGCCCGGCGGAACCGGGTGAATCCGGCGTCGGTCCTCACCCGACGGATCGAGCAGGAAAGCCTAAGGCGAGGATCGAGCCGGACGGGTTAGTACGAGATGAGCAGGTCTGCCATCACCGGGTTGTGGTCGGACGGGATGACACCGACGAACCTGCCGTGGCGAAGGTCGATGATCAGTTTCCACGACTTCACCGCAACGCCGGCCGGCGCGAACACGTAATCGATGTGGTAGCCGTCGGCAAGAGGCCGGCGGAAGTACTCGTTCGCACTGTTGTACTTCGCGTTCGTCCGCGACTGGGCGACGTCGAACGCGTCATCGATCTGCGCGGACTGCATCGCGAGCGCGGGCGCGTTGAAGGTGTGCCGCTTGTCCGGGTCGCTGTTGAAATCGCCGGCGTAGACGACCGGAACCGAGTCCTTCGCAGCGAGTGCGCCGGCTTGCTTCAACAGGCTCTGCGTCTCCGCCTGGCGCTCCTTGTCGAACTTCATGCCGTTGCCTACGACCAGGTGCGGCGCAACCATGAGGAACCGCGCACCGCTGGTCCGGCTCTCCAACTCCTGGTACGCCGCCCAGCGCTGGTTGCCGAGGCCCCAGTGGTTGCCGGCGCCGACCGCCTCGAAGTCCGCGGACTTGTAGAGGATGTAGCAGCCGGTGCGGAAGTAGTGCGGCTGGCTCGGCGGGATCTCGGTGTCGGCCAGGGTGTACTCGCCGCCGAGTTGCTTCACCAGCGAGTCGATCTGGCGGGGACCGCGCGGCGCGCCCGTCCAGGCCGCCGCTTCCTGGACCGACACGACGTCCGGATCGGCCTGGCGGATCAGCTTCGCCGCGGCGACCACCCGCTTCGACCACGGGGCGACGGTCCCGTCGCCTTCCTTGCGGCCGTCGTTGAATGCCTCGAGGACGTTGTAGGTCATGACCTTGACCGGCTGCTCGGACGCGGTCGCGGTGGTTTCGACCGGCGGGGTGGCCGGTGACGGCGTGCTCGCGTTGAGCGCACGGACCTGGAAGTAGTACGTCGTACCCGGCACCAGGTTGTACGGCGTGAACTGCCGATCGGGCCCGGTGGTCGTGTAGACCGTGCGGTTCTGCGTCATCGTCGGGTCGGTGGCCTGGACGATCGAGTAGCCGGTGGCCGCACCGCTCTGCCAGTGCAGGGACGTACCGAGGGTGCTGCTGCTCACCGAGACGTGGGTCGGCGTGGCCGGCCGAAGCCCGACCGATCCGATGACCGCCGAGAAGCGCCGGCGAGAACCGTTCATCGCCTCGACCCGGTAGTAGTACGGCGTCGAGGTGTAGTGCAGGCCGCGCAAGCTGAGCAACGGGGTGGACGACAGACCGGACCGCTTCGCCGATTCGATGTTGCTCACGAAAAGGTCACGTTTGTTGGTCGAGGCGAACAGCCGGTAGCGGTTCGCGCCGGACGACTGCTTCGAGGCCACCGTGAACGACGACGAGGACACCTTCACGACATGCAGTCCGTGTGGCGGCTCGACCTTCGCAGTGCCTGCTGACGCGAGCGACGGCACTGCGATCCAAGCAAGGCCGATTAGCGACGCCGCACCGAGCGCCACCCCTCGTGGTTTTCTGCCTGCCATATCAGTGTGAATCGGTCACCGGAGCGTCAAAACCGATCGCCCAACCGGAGCAAGCCGGTTGGCAAAATGCCTAATCCGATTGGGGTCGGAGGCCCCGGTGCAAATGTCCCTAGTAGCGAAACAGCACGGTGGCGACGACCGGATTGTGGTCGGAGGGGATTACGCCAACCAGGTGACCGTGATGCAGTCGCATGACCATTCGCCACGACTGAACTGTCACGTCCGGCGAGGTGAACACGTAGTCGATGTGGTCGCCGAACTTCGGCGGCCGGCGCATGTACTGGTTGGCCGAGTTGTACTTCCCGAGGCTGCGGATCTTCGCCGCGTTGAACGTGTCGGTGTCATTCGCCTCGCGCATCGCGATGGCCGGGCCGTTGAAGGCGTGGCGTGCGTTGTGGTCGCTGTTGAAGTCGCCGCCATAGATCACTGGGACGTGGTGAGCGGCCGCGAAGGCGCCGGCCTTGCTGAGCAGGGTCTTGGTCTCGCGCTCACGGAGCCGGTCGTCGGCCGCGCCGTCGCCGACCAGCAAGTGGGTCGACACGAAGAGGAAGCGCGCGTGGGTCTGCCGGTTCTCCAACAGCTGGTACGCCGCCCAGCGCTGGTTGCCGATCCCCCAGTGCCACGCATGTCCGTACGGTTTGTACTCGGCCTTCTTGTAGAGGATGTATACGCCGGTGCGGAAGAAGTGTGGCTGGCTCGGCGAGATCTCGGTGTGGCTCAGGGCGTAGACACCGCCGAGCGCGGCCCGCAGCGAGTCGATCTGGCGGGCTCCCCGCGGCCGGCCGACCCAGTCCGAGCCCTCCTGGATCGCCACGACGTCGGGGTTCGCCTGCTTGATGAGGGCGACCGCGCCACGCTTGCGCTGCGACCACGGGGCAACCGTCCCGGTGCCCTCGCGTCGACCGTCCGCGCTGAGCTCGAGGATGTTGTAGGTCATGACCCGGACCGGCTGCCGCACAGCCGCACCCGCTGCGGCGCCTTGCGCCATCGACCCGTTGGCGGCAGCCGGGGCCGCGAATCCGGTGAAGCCGACGAGGGCTGTGCTGGTGGCGGCCACGACGCACCCGAGCGCCCAACGCCGAACCAGCCGCCTTGCCACGTGCCTCACCTCAGCCATTGCGATGGTTCGTACCCACCGCACTGCTCCTTCTATCGGCCGATCGGAGGACGGGACAATCACCCATTTGGGGGCAATCAGGCCGCTGATCACTCTCGTTGAGCGTGCGCCCGGTCAGCCCTGGTCGCCGAACCATCGGCTGCGGCGACTGGCTCCGAAGCGCACCTTGTCGCCGACCAGCTCCGCCGAGGGCCCTTCCAGGCTGCCGACCGGCGCCTCGCCGCTGCGGAACATGACATCCACCTTCGCCACCGCATCGCGGCCGAACTCGAGGTAGCACAGGCCCCGACCGTCGTACGTCGCCTCAGCCGGGCCGGCGCCGCGCAATCGGGCCGCGATGCCGGCCGCGGCGACGATCGCCTGCCCCTCGGCGAAGACCCCGGCTTTCGGGGTGCCGATGCTGGTGACGTCGCCGACCGCGTAGACGTCCGGAAACGCCGTCTCGAGAGTGAGCGGGTTGACCTGGATCCAGCCGTCGGCGGCCATCCCCGACTCGAGGACCACGGCGGGCGCCCGATGCACGGGTACGCCGAGGAACAAATCGAAGGCAATCTCGCCGCCGTCGGCGAACTGCGCCACCTTGCGCCGAGGATCGAGCCCGGTGATCAGCTTGCCCGGGTGCCACTCGATGCCGCGCTCGGCGAACGCATCGAGCAGTGCCGCCGACGCGGCCGGCGACGGCGGGATCGGCACCCCCATCGGCATCACCAGGGACACCGTCGACGACTCGAGCAGCCCCCGCCGGTCCAGCAGGTCGTGCATCAGCAGTGCGGTCTCGCTCGGTGCCGGCGGGCACTTGAAGGGTGTCGAGGTGACCCCGACGACGACCCTCCCGCCCTCGAACTCCTCGAGCACGCTCCGCAGCGCAAAGGCGCCCGCGACGGTGTAGAACTCGTGGCCGGCCTCGACCAGCCCCGGGGTGCCCGCGGGATCGAGGTCGGCACCGAGCGCGACCACCAGGATGTCCGCCTCGAAGTCGCCGACGTCTGTGCTCACCCGCTTCGCCACCGGGTCGAACGAACGGACCGTCGACCGCACGAACCTGACCCCGGGCTTGACGATCTCGGCGTAATGGTGGAGCACGTCGTCCGCGGTCGCGCGACCGAACATGACGTCGAGCTTGGCAAAGCCGAACACAAAGCCTTCGGCTTTGTCGATGAGGACCAGGTCGAGTTCGTCGCCGAACTCCTCCGACAACAGCGTGGTCAACTCGAGGCCGCCGAAGCCCGCGCCGAGCACGACAATCCGCATGGCGGGCACCCTAACTCGGGGCCGGTCGATCCTCGGGTTAGGTCGGCTCCGACCAGCGGAGATCGTCCACGTTGATCACGATTGCTTCCTGTGTGGTGCGGGCTATCACCACAACCGCCTCGTCGTCGGGATCGGGGTTCTCCTCGCGATGCGGGACCCACGGCGGCACGTACACGTAGTCGCCCGGGCTGGTCTCCAACCGTCGCTCCACCTCGCCGTCGAGGAACACGAAGACCGGATGTCCGCTGGCGACGTAGATGCCGGTCTCGGACTCGCCGTGGTGATGGTTGGCCGACCGGGTGCCGGGCGCGACGTGGGTCTGCCCCATCCACAACGCCGTCGACCCGACGGTTGCACCGGACAGCGCCTCGACCCGCGTCATCCCCGGGGTCTGAGCGGTGACATCGGACAGGTCGGATGGGACGACGTGGTGAAGCCGGTGATGAAACCCGTCCGCCGCGCTCACGATGCGACCCTAAGCGATCATCGCCGTCGTATTCTGCTTGCACGCGGGACCGGGGGGCCTCGTCTCGCTCCGGCGGCTGGAGATGCAAGCCATGACCAGACACCCCGGCCGGCGGGCCGCGGCTCTCATCGCACTCGGCGCTCTCGCGTTGACCGGTTGCGCGGCGGTGAAGGCCGCCAACACGATCCGGCACGACGTCGACAGCAACAAGGCGACGATCGCGTCGTTCACCAACCAGCTGAAGTCCAGCGAGGCGATCCCGTTCCAGGCGACCTATGTCACAACCGGGTCCTCGCCGGCCACGATCGTCTACGCCGTACAACCGCCGAACGGCCTCGCTTTCACCGACACCCCGGCGCACGGCAAGACCAGCACGTCGATCATCGTGAACTCCACCGGCGAGTACGACTGCAAGGTGCCGACCAGCGGCTCGCGGGCACGACCGTCCTGCCAGATGCTTGGCCCGGTGAAGTCGCAGACCGAGAACAAGATCTTCGACTTCTACACGCCGTCGCACTGGGTGACCTTCCTGCGCGACTTCTCCCTCGCCGCCGGATTCGCCGGAGACAAGGTGACCTCGTCGACGAAGACGGTCAACGGATTCGCGATGAGCTGCGTCGACTTCGTTGCGACCGGCGTGTCCGGCAAGAGCACGATCTGTACGACGTCACAGGGCATCCTCGGCTACGTGAAGGTCGCCTCGGACCAGACCAAGTTCGAGATCAAGAACTACACCGGTTCGCCGTCGTCGTCGCTGTTCACCCTTCCGCCCAAGGCGAAGATCACGACGATCCCGACGCCTTCCACTTCACCCTGACTCGGGCGGCACTCAGCACGAGCCCCACCAATGGGCCATCCGTGGGGCTATAGCCCCACCCATGGGCCATCCGTGTGGATTGACAGGTGACCAATTGGTCACCTAATCTCAGTGCCGTGGACGAGGTCTTCAAAGCGCTTGCCGATCCGACCCGGCGGCAGCTGCTCGACGCGCTGTTCAGCGCCGACGGCCAGACCTTGCACCAGCTCGAGGAACGCTTTCCGATGACCCGGTTCGGGGTCATGAAGCACCTCAAGCAGCTCGAGGCGGCCGGCCTCGTCGTCACCAGGCGGCGCGGCCGGGAAAAGCTCCACTTCCTCAACCCGGTCCCGATCCGGGGAGTCCACGACCGGTGGGTGAGCAAGTACTCCGAACCCTGGGTGGCGACGCTCAGCGACCTCAAACACGAACTGGAGAAGACCATGGAAAAGGTCTACGAGATCTATATCCGCACCACCCCGGAACGGCTCTGGGAGGCGATCACGGACCCCACGATCCGGAGCAAGTACCAGTTCGGCATGGAGGCGCATTCGGACTGGACCCCGGGGGCCCGGATTGAGATGAGCTCGCCCAAGGCGCCCAGCCTGCTTGGCGAGGGCGAGGTGCTCGAGGTCGATCCCCCGCGCCGGCTCGTGCACACGATGATCGCGCTGTGGGGCGAGGACGTGAAGGCCGAGGGCGCATCACGGGTCACCTGGGACATCGAGCCGGTCGGTGACTCGTGCCGGCTGCTGGTCACTCACGACCAGATGCGCGAAGGCGCCAACGACCAGCTGTACGGCGGCTGGCCGATGATCCTGTCCGGCCTGAAGACCTGGCTCGAGTCGGGCGAGCTGCTGACCACGCCCGGCTCGCTGATGTACAGCTGAGGGCGGCGGGTCACTCCACCGAATCGGGCAGGCTGACGCTGGTCGCCAGCCGGAAGCGCACCGGCTGGCTCAGTTGCGCGGACGCGGACGAATCACCGACCAGCACCCGGAACCGACCGGCCGGGATCCGCCAGCCGTGCTTCGCGAAGTAGGCCAACGCAAGGCCGCGCAGCGTGAAGACCGCGAACGCACTCTGACCGGGTCGCAACGACGCCCGTTGATAAGCGACGAGCTGGCGATCGGGCTCGTGCACGGCCTTCGGGAATCCGAGGTAGACCTGCGCGACGTCAGCACCGGCGACATGACCCACGTTCGTGATCCGCTCAATCACCGTCACGACCGGCGCGGAGGCCGGGCCGCCCACCGTCACCCGCGGAGTGCCGTAGCGGAACCGCGTGTAGGACAACCCGAATCCGAACGGGAACAGCGGCCGGTGGTGAGTGTCGATCCACCACCGGTAGCCGATGTTGCGGCCCTCGGTGTAATGCACCTGGCCGCGAACTCCCGGGAATCGGCTGCGGGCCGCCACCGGCGTCTTCGCCATCGAGGCAGGGAAGGTGACCGGGAGGTGGCCGGAGGGGTTCACCGCGCCGAACAGCACGGCTGCCAGCGACGTACCGTCGGTCTGACCGGGGTACCACTGGTCGACCACGGCCTCGACCTTCGACAACCATGGCATCGCGACCGCGGCGCCAGCCTCGACCACGACGATGGTGTGCGGGTTGGCGGCGGCGACCGCATCGATCAACGCGTCCTGCGCTGACGGCAAGGCCAGCGACGCCCGATCGGCCGCCTCGGACTCCTGGCCGTCACCCACCACGACGACGGCCGTCTTAGCCTTCGCCGCTGCCGCCGCGGCCGCGGCGATCGGCGGGTGCACCACACTCGGCGTCATCCAAGTCAACGTCCCGGATGGACCGGCAATGGTCAGCGTGTGCTTGCTGCCGGCGCGGAGGTGCACCGAGGCGGTGTACGTCGACACCGGCCCGGTGTTGGGATCGCTGAGCAACGGCACACCGTCAACCGACAGGATCACCTGCTGATAGATCGTTCCCGGTGTGAAGCTCAGGATGTAGGTGCCGGTCTGGGGCGCGGTCAGGGTCGCGGTGAAGTTCCCGCTCGTGCCCCCGGACGGGTAGGCCGGGCTCAGGTCCGCCGGGGGAATCGCGGCCAACCCGCTGAGGCGTGGCAGCCCGGCGGTGTAGGTGATCGAGGAGCCGGCGCCCGCACGGCCACGGATGCCCTTGATCGGGGTGACCGTCCCTGGTGACACAACGCTCGCGGTGCCGTCGCCGGTCGAGGTCGTCGCGCCACCAGCGGCCGGCCCGATCACGGCCAGGTTGACCGTGCCGGGCAACGGCAAGGCGCCGCGGCGGTTCTTCAGCAGGACCGTGCTCTCCTCGGCGATCCGGCGGGCGACCTGCGCGTCAGCCGGCGTGTCGACCTTGCGGAGCGGCCGCGGTTTCGGGTCGTCGGTGAACATCCGGAACCGATACATCTGGGTGAGGATGCGCGTGGCCGCGGTGTTGACGACGCTTCGCGATACCGACCCGTCGTGCACCGCCTCGATCAGCGAATCGCCGAGGAAGTCAGCTCCGGGTTGCTCCTGGTCGAGCCCGGCGTTGACCGAGGCGACCGTCGAGTCCGTCGCGTTGTAGTCGGAACCGACGAAGCCGTCGTAGTGGAGCTGATGACGCAGGAAGCCGCTCAGCAGCGGGGCGTTCTGGCATGCCGCCTTGCCGTTGATGGTCGAGTACGCGCACATCATCGACGCCGGGTCAGACCTTGCAAGCAGGCGCCAGACCTTGAGGTAGACCTCCTGCAACGTGCGCTCAGCAACGATCGCGTCGTCGGCGCGGGTGTTGCGGTTGGACTCCTGGTTGTAGACCGCGAAGTGCTTCACCTGTGCCATCACGCCGCTGCGCTGGATCCCATCGATCTCCGCGCGCCCAACGGTTCCGGACAGATAGGGATCCTCGCCGAAGCTTTCGAAGGCCCGGCCCCACTGCGGCACCCGGACGAGGTTCACCGTCGGGGCGTACATCAGGCTGATGCCCTTTCCCCGCGCCTCGGTCCCGATCACCTGGCCGTAGCAGCGCGCCGCAGCCGGGTCGAAGGTCGCCGCGAGCGCGATCGGAGCCGGCAGCTGGGTCACGCCGCCGTCGCCGTCGCCGACCCCGCCGGGGCCGTCCTCCTGGTAGAGGCCGGGCACCTTCAGGGCCGGTATCGGCGTCGTACCGCCGACGGTTCCGGCCGGCGAGCCCCCGAAGCCGAGGCCGTGCATGAGGTCGACCTCTTGCGACAGGGTCATCCGCGCGACCAGTCGGCGGGCCTGTGCCGCCGCGCGCTTGGTCGACTCCAACCGAAAGTGCTTCGCGGTGCACGAGCGACCGGCGACGGATCCGCCGCCGCCGGGATGCACGGCAGGCGCCCGCACCCCCACCACCGTCGGCTCCGCGGCGTGCACCGTCAGCGTCTCGCACCCGGTCGCGGCCATCGCGACCGTCGCCACCACGGCGATCAGCGCCCGGCGGCTCGAGACTTCAGCCATTGCGCGCTCCCGTCGTCGCCGAAAACGGCCGTCCCGACCGGCCAGTCGAATCATCGCGCAAGCGTTGCCCCGGCGCGGCGTTGCGCTTACTTCAGCGGGATCACCCTGCGATCACTCCCCCTGGGCCTTGCCGTCAACCGGCCATCAAGTTAGGTTAGGCATACCTGACCTACCTGAAGGACGCCCGCATGCCGCTCGTGCCCCACCCCCGCCGGATCGGCCGGCCGGAAGCCGGCCTGATCGTGCTCGCCGCCCTGGTTGCGACTGCGATCGCCGGGTGCGGGTCATCGGGCTCGGCCGGCCCGGGGTCGGGCGGGCACGTGACCATCACGCTCTACAACGGCCAACACCAGCAGACCACCGATGCGCTGGTCGCCGGCTTCGAGAAGCAGACCGGAATCAACGTCGCCGTGCGCAGCGACGACGAGGATGTCTTCGACAACGAGATCCAGACCGAAGGCTCGCGGTCGAAGGCAGACGTCATCTACACCGAGAACACGCCGGCGCTTCAGTTCCTCGAGGACCGCAACCTGCTCGCGCCGATCGAGCCTTCGACCCTGGCCAACGTGCCGAGCCGCTACAACTCGGCCAAAGGTGACTGGGTCGGCATCTCGGCGCGAGTCAGCGTCCTGGACTACAACCCGTCAATGATCTCGGCGAGCCAGCTACCGAAGACTGCGATGGCGATGGCCGACCCGCAATACAAGGGCAAGCTGGCGATCGCCCCCGGCGAGACCGACTTCCAGCCGATCGTCACCTCGATGATCAACCGCTACGGTTCGGCGGCCACGAAGACCTGGCTCGAGGGCGTGAAGGCCAACGCCGGGAGCAGCCACACCTATCCCGACAACGAGACGATCGCCAGCCAGGTCAGCCGCGGTCAGGTCGCGTTCGGATTGATCAACCAGTACTACTGGTACCGGCTGAACGCCGAGGTCGGCGCGTCGAACGACCACTCCCGGATCGCGTTTCTCGCGCCAAAGGACCCGGGCTACGTCCTCGACGTATCCGGCGCAGCAGTGCTCGCGTCAAGCCAGCATCAATCGGCCGCGCAACGTTTCGTGGCGTATCTCACCAGCCGGGCCGGCCAGGAGATCATCGCGCGCAGCAGCAGCTTCGAATATCCGCTCGGCTCGGGCGTGACCACTGCTCAACCCGAGACGCCGTTCAACCAATTGCAACCCAACCCGATCGACCTCGAGCAGCTCGGCGACGGCCGGGCCGCGGTCGCGCTGCTCGAAGCAGACCCAGCTGTTGTGACATCGAGGAGCAAGGCGGGGGTGACGGACTAGTGGCGATCAGCGCACCGGTCCGTCCGGCCGTCGCTCGTTTGCGGTACGGCAGCGCGCACGCGCCGCGCACATTGTTCGCGATCAGCACGCTGGTCGCGGCGGTCCTGGCGCTGCCGCTGGTGTTCCTGATCATCCTCACCGAGCACTCGGGCGCGACCGAGGTCCGACAGCTCCTGCTGCGCCACCTCACCGCCCAGTTGCTCTGGAACACGGTCCGGCTGACCGTCGTCGTCACCGCCCTGTGCGCCGTGATCGGCACCGCCACCGCCTGGTGCATCGAGCGCACCAACCTGCCGGGACGACAGCTCTGGGCGGTGCTCGTCGTCGTACCGCTCGCGATTCCCGACTTCGTGGTCAGCTTCGGGTGGAACTCGCTGTCCGCGAGCATCACCGGATTCCGCGGCGCCGTGCTCGTCATGACGCTCGCCGTCTATCCGCTCGTCCACCTGCCGGTGGCCGCCAGCCTTCGCAATGCCGACCCCGCGCAAGAAGAGATGTCGCGCAGCCTCGGCGTGGGTCGGCTCCGCACCTTCTGGCGGGTCACGATCGGCCAAGCCCGCGGAGCGATCCTCGGCGGGTGCCTGCTCGTCTCACTGGTGATGCTGGCCGAGTACGGCGCGTTCGAGATCCTCGGCTACCGCACCTTCACCACCGAGATCTTCACCGAGTTCCACGTCTTCGACCTGCCCGGTGCATGCGCGCTGTCACTTGTCCTGGTGGTCCTGAGCATCGTGGCGGTCGGGAGCGAGTTGCGGGTCCGATCGCGCGGCCAGGTGGCGCACACCGGCCAGCAGGCGCAGCGGGTCACCCGGCGGCACAACCTGGGTCGCGCAACCCTTCCGGTGCTTTTCGGGTTCCTCGCCCTGATCGGGCTGGCAGTCGGCGTGCCGGTCGGTGCGAGTGTCTACTGGATGGTCGTCGGCCGGGCGCCCGCGATCACCGGCGTCTCGCTTGTCAGTGCGGCCGGTCACACCGCGATGTACGCCGCGGCCGCCGGCGCGCTTGCGACCATCGCTGCGTTGCCGGTCGCCCTGCTGTCGGTCCGATACCCACGCCGGATCACGAACCTGCTCGAGCGCAGCACGTTGTTGGTGCTTGCCATGCCCGGCATCGTCACCGCGCTCGCGGTGTCCTACTTCGTCGAGCGCTATGCCAGCGGCTACCTGTACCAGACCCCCGAGTTGCTCATCGTCGCGTACGCGATCTTGTTCTTCCCGCTCGCACTGGTCGCGGTCAGAGCGTCGGCCGTACGCGCGCCGGCCCGCCTCGACGATGTCGCGCGGTCACTCGGCCGTCGTAGAACGTCGGTGTTGGTCCGGGTCACCGTGCCGCTGCTGGCACCGGGCCTCGCGGCCGGGTTCTGCCTGGTGTTCCTGTCGGTGGTGACGGAGCTGACCGCCACGCTGATCCTGATCCCGACCGGGGTCCAGACCTTGGCGACCCAGTTCTGGGCCTACCAACAGAACCTGTCCTACAGTCAAGCGGCACCCTTCGCGTTGCTGATGATGGGCATCGCGGCGGTGCCAAGCCTTGTTCTCGGACGGTGGTTCGACCGCCTTCCCTCACAGCGGATGTGATGCATTGACCAGCCTGGTCGTGTCCGACCTCGTCAAGGGGTTCGGCGCGAAGCCGGTGCTGACGGGCGTTGACCTGCGGGTCGAGGCCGGCACGATCACCGCGATCCTCGGCCCGTCCGGCAGCGGGAAGACCACCTTGCTTCGCGTCATCTGCGGCTTCGAGCGGGCCCAGAGCGGATCGGTCCAGCTCGACGACGAGATCGTCGATGACGCCACCCATTTCGTCGCGCCCGAGCGGCGCCGGATCGGGTACGTGCCACAAGAAGGCAACCTGTTCCCGCATCTCACCGTGGCGGGCAACATCCGGTTCGGCCTGTCCCGTAGCGCGGAGGCCAAGCAGAAGGTGGCCGACCTGCTCGAGATGATTGGGCTCGCCGATCGGGCCCGCAGCTATCCGCATCAGCTCTCCGGCGGGCAACAGCAGCGCGTCGCGCTGGCTCGCGCCCTCGCGGTCAGCCCGCGACTGGTCCTGCTCGACGAGCCGTTCGCCTCACTCGATGCCTCTCTGCGCGCGAGCGTGCGCGCCGACGTACTGAGGATTCTTCGTACGGCGGGCATGACCGCGCTGCTGGTCACGCACGACCAGGACGAGGCACTGTCGATGTCCGACCGGGTCGCCGTGCTGCGCGACGGCGTAATCGCGCAGCTGGACAGCCCGCAGGCGCTCTACACCAGACCGGTCGACGCCGATCTCGCGCACTTCGTCGGCGAGGTCAACCTCATCGCCGGCACCTTCGACGGCGATGCCGTGACCACCGCACTCGGGCGACTGGCGCTGCACGGGTCGCCCGACCCGGACACCAGCGGCCGCGCGGCAACCGTGATGGTGCGGCCGGAACAACTGCAGCTGTCTCGCGCACAGCCCGGACAGCCCGATGCCTGCGAGGTCGTCGACCACGAGTTCTACGGACATGACGCGATCGTTCGGCTCAAGCCGCTGCACGGCGACGCGCCGGTGCTCGTCGTACGCGTCAGGGGTGGCCTCGGGTGGGACCGCGGGTCGGTCGCGACTGTTGCGGTCGACGGCCCGGTCGTGGCCTGGGCGCGATAGCGCCCCATCAACCAACGTTGGCCGTCGTGAGCGTCGCGCAACAGGGCAAACGTTGGTTGATGGGCGCCTAGCTTTCCGGCGGCCGCTCGGCCCAGCCGTAGCGCGCGGCCCGGTCGGCGAGTGGCCCCGGATCGACCTCCCACCACGGCCGGTTGCTCGGCGCGGCTCCCTCCGGCGCTTCCGGGTCTTGCTTCAGGTCGGCAAGATCGAGGGCCAGGTCGACGTCCTCGGCCCGGGCCGCGTCCTCGCGGATCCAGGCCCGGAACAGGATCGCGACGAACGGGATCGCCACTACTTCGGCAATCGTCAGCATCAGACCGCCGGCGATGATCTGGTCCCAGCTTCGGGTCGGACCCCAGGTACGGCTGACCGAGCGGTAGTAGCCGTCGGCGACCAGCGAGCCGCTGGTCATCACCGCGATCCCCGGGATCGCGTCGAGTAGACCATCGACGGCCGCGAAGGTCATCCGGACCGGTTGCGTGCACCAGGCCGGCAACGCCTCGACGCCGAGCAACGGCAGCACGAACAGGCAGCCGGTGATCACCAGCTGCGCCTGGAGCAGCTGCATGACCCAGACATGGTGCTGAGCCGCGCCGATGTAGCCCGTGTAGAACACGACGAACTGCGTGGCGACAGCGAGCAGCGGCGCGACCGCCGGGAAGGTGAGGATCCGGAAGACCGGGTTGTCGAGGGCGCGGCGCCAACGCGCCCGACCGGATGGAGACAGCGACGCGCTGACCAGACCGAGCGGGTCGCCGAGTCCGAGACCGACCGGCACGATCGTCAACAGCAGCGTCACCTGCAGTGCCATCGGCCACAGCAACACCCGCGAGTAGACCGACATCGACGACATCGTGGCGATGACGATGGTGCCGAGACCGAGGCCGATGAACCACGCCGCTCGCGTTCGGGGCCACGCGACGCCACGCCGCCCGGCCGCCCGCATGCCGGCGACGTATCCGGCGAGCAGCGCCAGCACGACGACGGTCGCCCATCCGTCGAACTGCCAGGTCGAGACGAAACGTCCGGCCGTCAACGGTGCGAGCGCGGTCATCCCCGAACCACCGCGGTGGCCACGCCGGTCCCAGGTCGGCGGCGTAGCGTTCGTCCTGGCACATGTCGAGGGTAGGAGCGCAAGTGGGCCGGCGTACCACCGCGGTCGTGGTGACGCTGATGATGACGCTCGCCGTCGTGGCGGCTCCGGCGTGGACCAACGCGGCAACCCGCGGCGCCACGCGACCCGCTGCCGTGACGCGCAGCGCGCCGCACGGGTTGCTGGTCACCCGCCTGAAGGGCGTGCACAACGCGACCCAGGTCATCTCGGTGACCACGGCGCACTACGGCTCGGTCCACGCGACCGTCCAGGCGTTCGCCAAGACCGCCGCCGGTTGGAAGCGGGTGGCCGGCCCGTGGTCGGCGTGGATCGGCCGCAACGGGTTCGCCCGGCCGGGCGCGAAGCGCGAGGGTGACGGCAAGGTCCCGACCGGCTCGTACCACTTCTCGTTCTTCTTCGGCGTGGACCCGAATCCCAAGGTGCGCTACCCGTGGCGGCACGCCGCACCGTGGGACGTGTGGGACGACGATCCGGCCAGCCCGCGCTACAACCTCTGGACCAACACCCGGCGCCACTCGGCCGGTCGCGCCCCTGAACCACTGCACGTCCAGCCGTCGTACGACGATGTCGCCGCGATCGCCTACAACACCGCGCGCGTGCCCGGGCGGGGAAGTGCGATCTTCCTGCACGTCACACACCACAGCCCGACGTCGGGATGTGTCGCCCTGCCCCGACCGGAGTTGCTGATCCTGCTGCGCTGGCTCAACCCGCGCGACCACGCCCGGATCATCATGGGACGGACCGCTACCGTGACCCGGTGAGTGCGGGATCGGAGCGGCCGGGGCCGCTGGCCGGGATCAAGGTCATCGAGCTCGCCGGGATCGGGCCCGCGCCGTTCGCGGTCATGATGCTGGCCGACCTCGGCGCCGACGTGCTCCGGCTGGAGCGGCCGGGCGGGACGCTCAGCTCGGTGATCGGGCGCTTCGACGTGCTCGCCCGTGGCCGCCGGTCGGTCGCCATCGACCTGAAGGCGTCCGGCGCGACTGAACTCGCGCTCGATCTGGTCGCCGGCGCCGACGTCGTGGTCGAGGCGTTCCGGCCCGGCGTGGCCGAGCGGCTCGGACTCGGACCCGACGAGTGCCTGGCGGCCAACCCGCGGCTGGTCTATGCCCGAATGACCGGATGGGGTCAGGACGGTCCGCTGGCCGCCCGGGTCGGCCACGACATCGACTACGCGGCGATCGCCGGCGCGATCTCGATGATCGGCGAGCCGGGCCGGAAGCCGGTGCCGCCGCTGAACCTGGTGGCCGATTTCGGCGGCGGCGGGATGTTCTGCGTGGCCGGCGTACTGGCGGCTTTGCTCGAACGGGTCACCAGTGGTCAGGGCCAGGTCGTCGACGTCGCGATGGTCGACGGCGTCTCGACGCTGCTGGCAATGGCGCACGGCCAGAACTCGGCCGGGCTACTGCGCGACGAACGCGGCAGCAACATGCTCGACGGCGGTGCGCCGTACTACGACACCTACCAGTGCGCGGATGGTGAGTACATGGCGGTCGGCGCGATCGAGCCGCAGTTCTTCGCCGAGCTCGTGCGGGTGCTCGACCTGACCGACCTCCCGCCGCAGAACGATCGCGCGACGTGGCCGGCGACCCGCGAGCGTTTCGTGACTGCGTTCGCCGCCCGCACCCGCGCGGAGTGGATCGCCGCGTTCGACGGCGTCGATGCCTGCGTCTCGCCGGTGTGGCGGATCACCGAGGCATCGGCCGATCCACACCTGCAGGCCAGACAGAGCCTGATCGAGGTCGACGGTCTGACCCAGCCCGCGGTCGCGCCGCGGTTCTCCCGTACGCCGGGTGCGGTCGGCGTACCCGCGCGCCCGCCGGGAGCCGACACGGTCGAGGCCCTGCAGGAGTGGGGCATCGACCCCGATGTGATCACCGCCCTACGGGACAGCGGAGCAATCGTCCAGGCCTAACCCCGCCCGGCCAGCCCGAGTTGATCATGGCGAAACGAGCGATCTTCGGCTGAAAGACGGCGCTTTTCGCCATGATCAACTGAGAGCGACGGCGGGCCCGCCCACCTTCGCTGACTGTGACCCACGAGGACTGGAGTGTCCATGCCCAACGACGAGGCCGCTGACCGTCCGGCGGTGGTTGCGCGTGTGCAGGTCGCCGAGGTCGAGCTGGACGTCGTCCGGCTCGATGCATTCCACGAGGCGAACGTCGGTCGAGCGATGAGTTTCGTCACGAACTTCGGCGAGTGGACCCTGCCGGCGCCGGTTGCCGACGCCTTAGCGGCGAGGATCGGCCGGCTGGAGTGGATCCACGACACCGGCGAGCTGGTGCTCCTCGGCGGTGTTCCAAGCCTCGGCGAGGGCAGCGCCGACGTCCCGTCAGTTGACGCGGCGTCCGCCGAACTGCCTGGGTTCCTGGGTGGCACGTCCGTGGTCGGCCGAAGCAGCGTGCCCGGCGCGGTCCGGATCTACTTCCCGGAGGAGCAGCTTCCTACGGACACCCGGGTCGTCGTCCTCGGTGTGCTCCGGCACGGCCCACGGGTGCACGAAGTGCTATGGGGATGGCACCTGCACCATCGCGACTCCGACGGATGGCAATGGCTCACCGACCGGCTCCGGGAGCTCCACGACCTGGCCGCCGAAGACGACCGATTCGCGTAGCGCTGTGCGGCGCTAGGTCGTGATCACACGATTCGGCGGGTGACCCACCAGTAGGCACCGGCGGCAGCGAGGATCGCAAGAACAACGAAGATTCCGGTCTCGAGCCACTGGAGGGGCCAGTAATGGCCGGCCGGCTGGTAGGTCACCAGCAGATGGAACACCCGAGCCGCCTGGTTGCCGCAGGCCTGGAAGACGGCTGGATTGCCGCCCTGTTTCGCGATCCGACCTGAAGCGGTCGGTGGAGGCAGAGTGGCGAGCTTCGCACAGTGCTGCTGCAGGAACGCCGCGAGTTGGGACGAGCTGGCGACGTGACCGGAGCTGGTCACGATGTGGCTGGACAGGCTCCAGGTGTTGGGCGGTGGGGCGCCCTTAGCCACCATCCGCGCCGAACCGTTCATGATCTCGAAGCCGAAGCCTCCGCTGAGCAATCCCATCGTCTTGTGCACCGGGGTGAGCAGATGCGGTCGGACCCACAACGCGATGGCCACCCGGGCGCCGACGTACCCGACAATCGTTGCGGCCATCGCGGGCACCGTACGGCGGATGACCGCGCCGAGCAGCACGCCGAGGGTAAACGCGAATACCGCGTAACCAATCGGCACGATGTCGCGCGCGTCGAACACCGCGTAGCGGTTCGAAGCGAGCGGGTCGATGTCTCGGTAGAACCAGGTGATGGCGAGGGTGAGAAGACCGGCCAGCATCGCGGTCGCCAAGCCGACGATCACAAGTCGGGTGATCAACCAGCGGGAGCGGGTGACGCTCTGGGTCCAGACGAGCCGATGGGTGCCGGACTCCAGCTCGCGGGCCAGAAGCGGGGCGCCCCAGAACACGCCGAGCAGCGGCGCGGCGACCTGCGTCACGATGTCGAGCACGTGCTCGAAGAAGTTGCCATGGCTGAGGAACTCGGAGATGCCGACCCCGCAGTTGCTCGGGCCCCGGCACCCGACGACGAGGCTGCTGTGTAGGTGGGACAGATGGATCCCCACGATGGCCGTGGCAACGGCGAGCGCCGCGAGCGCACCGGCACCGACCAGCGTTTGCGTACGGGCCTGCAACCAGGCGAAGCGAGTCATCCAGCCACCGCCAGCCCGCTGGACGGCCGCTGATCGCCGTCAACTGCCTGCCGCATGTAAGCGAGGACGAGATCCTCGAGCGTCACCGGGGTGACCGTCCACGCCGGGTCGAGGATCGGGTTCTCGGTTCGCACCAGCAGCGTGCTCTGCTTCTCGGCATGGCTGGCGTCGATCACCAACTGATCCCTCGGCATCGCGGCGGCATCCCGGCGCGGGCCGACCAGCCGGTGATGCGAGGCGAGCAGCGCATCAACTTCGCCGGTCAGCGCGACCCGGCCAGCAACGAGAACGACAAGGTAGTCGCACACCCGCTCCAGATCGGCGATCAGGTGAGACGACAGCACGACGCCGACTCCCTGTGCGGCCACCACCTCCATCAGGGTCTGAAGGAACTCCCGCCGGGCCAGTGGATCGAGGCTGGCGACCGGCTCGTCGAGCAGCAACAGCTCCGGCCGCTTCGCCACCGCCAACGTCAAAGCCAGTTGTGCTTTCTGGCCGCCGGACAGCGTGCCGGCCCGCTGGCCGAGGTCGAGCCGGAGCTCCTCGATCCGGTTCCGCGCGAACGCGGAGTCCCAGGTCGGGTTCAGCCATTGACCCATCTGCAGGTGCTGACCGACCGTCAACCGCGCGTACGTCGGGCTGTCCTGCGCCAGGAACCCGACTCGGGACAGCAAGGCGGAATCGGAGCGGGGACGGTCGCCGAGCACGGAGATCGTGCCGGCGCTCGGCTCGAGTAGACCCACGGCCAGGTGCAGCAACGTGGTCTTGCCGGCTCCGTTCGGTCCGACCAGGCCGACGACGCGGCCGGTCGGGACGGTCAGCGTGCAGTCGGTCAACGCCCAGCGCCGGCCGTAGCGCTTGCCCAAGCCGATCGCGTCCACTGCCGCGGTCATGCGACGCCCTCGATCAGGCTGTCCCGGACTGCGGTGCGATAGATCGCCTCGATCTCCTGAGCGCTGAGCCCGGCCGCTCGCGCCGACCGCAACCACGCCGTCATCGACTTGCGGAACTTGGCCTGGGCCACCGGATCGGCCCCCGGTACCCGTCCGACGACGAAGGTCCCGAGACCCGGGCGGGCCCGGACGAGCCCTTCCCGCTCAAGATCGCGGTAGGCCTTGAGCACCGTATTGGGGTTGATCGCGAGCGACGCGACGACCTGCTGTGCCGTGGGCAACCGATCGCCCGGCTCGAGCACTCCCAACTGCAGCGCCTGGTGAACCTGCTGCACCAGCTGGAGGTACGTCGCCACGCCCGCAGACGGATCCAGATAGAACTCGATCATTCCACACTTCCACTAATGGGTTAGTGGAATGATGATTGCGATTCCCCAGTCTGTCAAGCCGGTCTGTCGCGGCCGGCGTACCGGTGCGCACTTGGTGGAACTTGTCCGGTCGAAGGCCGTGATCGCATGGCGGCGTACCGGCCATTCACGAGCCGTCATCGAGAGCCGCTCTGGGTGCAGTCAGGTGCGCCAGAGGAGGACGAGAGCGCGGTCGTCGGTAGCGGTCGATGCGACGTCCTGCAGGAGCCGGACTGCGCCGCCGTCGAAGCCGCGCGGGATCAGCCGTTCCGCGGCGCCGAGCAGCTTGTCGATACCGACCGCGAGATCGCGGCCGGGCACCTCGACGACGCCGTCGGTGTAGAGCAGCAACGCGTCGTATGGGCGAAGCTCGCCTTCGACCCAACCGAAGTCGGCGTCCGGCAGCAGCCCGAGCACGGTCCCCTGCGGCTCGACGACCTCCCACCGGCCGGTGCCGCCCACGTAGTGCACCGCAGGTGGGTGCCCTGCTGTGCTCAACCGATAACGACCGCTGGACAGCTCGACCGTCAAGTGCAGCGCGGTGGCAAAGCCTTCGCCCCACTCCTGCCGCAGCAGGTATTCGTTCGCCGACTCGAGGAAGCGCTGCGGCGGTACGGCGCCCAGCAACCCGCCGAGCGCTCCGGAGAGCATCAGGGCCCGGGTTCCGGCATCGACGCCCTTGCCCGACACATCGACGAGGGCGAGCTCCATCGACCGGCCGCCGTCGGTCATGGTCGCGACCAGGAAGTCGCCACCGAAGCTCGCGCCCCCCGCCGACTGTTGCTCGACCTCGGCGCGCCAGCCTGATGGCAAGATCGGCAACTCGCCTTGAGAGCGCAGCCGGTCGCGCAACTCCAGCAGCATCTGCTCGCCCCGCCCGAGCGAGAGCCCGAGCCGCCGGCGGTCATAAGACTGCTGGAACGCGATCCCGGCCACGATCGCCATCACGATGTAAGCGCCTGGGTGCACCAGGTCGTTGCCGACTCCCACGTTCTCCGCGATCAGGACGCCCAAGGCCGCCGCGAACTCGACCAGCAGCGCCGGCGGCTCGAGCAGCAGGCCACCGAACACCACTGGGACGACCAGGGTCAGCACCGGGAACGCCGCCGCGCTCATCGCGACGTTGAGGGCGAGGCACAGGCCGGTCAGCACGAGCAGCGCGAGCAGCGCGATCCGCTTGCCTCGAACCGATTCCGGAGCGGCGAACAGGCCGAGCCAGCGGCGCGCCCGCGTGATCGGGCCGGGTCCGACGGTCTCCGGTTGCCCCATAACATCGCGACACTAACGGTCGAAGCAGGCCTTGCGTCAGGTCCTAACGTGGACGAATGACGGCAAGTGGGTATTTCGCCGACCACATCTCGCAGGTCGCGATCGGCGCCGCGATGAGGGCCCGCGACGTCTCCCGGCGCGCCGAAGACGATCTTGAGCGCGCGGAGCGGGAGGTCGTGGTGGCCTACCGCCCGCCGTCGGCGACGTCCTCCGGCCGCGGCGGCAGGACGCCAGAGGCCTCGTAGCCGGCGAGCAGGGCGAGCCGGCGGTTGTGCCGCTCAGCGTCGCTGAAGGGCGTCGACACGAAGATCTCCGCATAACGGACCGCAGTGTCCTCGTCGTACATCCGGGCGCCCAGGCTCAGCACGTTCGCGTTGTTGTGCTCGCGGCCGAGCCGGGCGGTCTCGTCGCTGAACGCGAGCGCACACCGCGCCCCGCGCACCTTGTTGGCGGCCATCGCCTCGCCGTTGCCCGAGCCGCCGATCACGATGCCCAGGCTGCCCGGATCGGCGACCACTCGGCTCGCGGTCAGCAGGCAGTACGGCGGGTAGTCGTCCTGGTCGTCGTACCCAGCTGGGCCGCAGTCGACCGGCTCGTGGCCGAGTTCGGTCAGTCGGGCGACCAGCCGGCCCTTGAGGTCGAACCCGGCGTGGTCGGACCCGATGTAGACGCGCATGGTCAGTCAGTATCGCGGCAGCTCAGAACTGGAGCGACTTCGGCTGGAGGAACTCCTCGATGCCATAGCGGCCGAGCTCGCGCCCGACGCCTGATCGCTTGTAGCCGCCGAACGGCGCAGCCGGGTTGAACGAGCCGCCGTTGATGTCGACCTGGCCGGTGCGCATCCGGCGGGCGAAGGCGGTCGCCCGGTCCTGGTCGCCCGACCAGACCGCCCCGGCCAGGCCATAGACCGAGTCGTTGGCGATCGCGAGCGCCTCGTCCTCGTTCGAGTAGCGGAGGATCGACAGCACCGGGCCGAAGATCTCCTCCTGCGCGATCGTCATGTCGGTGGTCACGTCGGCGAACACGGTCGCGGCGACGAAGTGACCGCGCTCGTGCGGCCGGTCGCTGCCGCCGACCACGAGCCGGGCGCCCTCGGCGACGCCCTTGTCGATGTAGCCGGCGACCCGCTCGTGCTGGGTCGCGGACACCAGCGGGCCGAGCCGGGTGGCCGGATCGAGCGGATCACCGGTCAGGTAGCCGGCCGCCGACTCCATCGCGAGCTGCACCGCCTCGTCGTACTGGCCGTCGCTGACCAGCATCCGGGTCCACGCCGTGCAGGTCTGGCCGGAGTTCAGGAAGCAGTTGCCGAGCCCGACCTTCACCGCACGCTTCAGGTCGGCGTCGGGGAGGATCACGTTCGCGCTCTTGCCGCCGAGCTCGAGCGCGACCTTCTTGACCGTCGCCGCGCCGAGCTCCGCCACCCGGGTGCCGGCCCGGGTCGAACCGGTGAACGACACCATGTCGATGTCGGGGTGAGACGCGATCGCCTCGCCGACGGTCGGGCCGTAGCCGGGCACCAGGTTGACGACTCCGGGCGGCAGCCCGACCTCGTGGATCGCGTCGAAGAACAGGTACGAGCAAAGCGGAGCGACCTCGCTCGGCTTCAGGACAACGGTGCACCCAGCCGCGAGGGCATAGGCGAGCTTCGCGGTGACCTGGTGCAGCGGGTAGTTCCACGGAGTGATCGCGCCGACCACGCCGACCGGCTCGTGTACGACCGTCGAGTTGCCGATCTGCTCGGTCCAGGCGATCGATGTCGCGAGGCTTGCGGCGGTCGCGATATCGGCGAGCGGGAGCCCGGCCTGCACCGCCTGCGCGAGCTTCAGCGGCGCCCCCATCTCGGCCAGGATGGTCAGCGCGATCTCCTCCTGCCGCGACGCCAGCGCGTCGTGCAGCCGCGAGAGGTACTTGCCGCGTTCCTCCGGACTGGTCGCCGCCCACCCGTCGAAGGCGGCGCGGGCCGCGGCGACAGCGCGGTCGACATCGGCCGGCGTACCCGAGGGAACGTGACCGATGATCTGCTCGGTCGCCGGGTTCTCGACGTCGATCCGCTCGCTTCCCGAGGAGGCTACCCACTGCCCGTCGATGTAGATCGCGTCCCGCTGGTGGTTGGTCTCGTGACTCATGGTCGTGAGCGTAGTGTCCGGCGCTACCGAACGGTTTGTGCGCTGCCAGCAGTGTCAGCCAGTGCCGGGGTACTCGAAACGGCGTACGAGAGCTACTCCCCTGATGTGCGCGTGAATGTGAGGTGGATGACGCCGCTAGGTGAAGCGACCGCCTCGATGGTGAAGCGCCGCTCGAGGTCTTCGAACTCATCCCACAGCCGTTCTCCGCGCCCGAGGACGATCGGTACGACTGCGATGTGCATATGGTCGATCTGGTCGGCGGCGAGGAACTGGCGGATCGTCGATGGTCCTCCGCCGATCCGCACGTCGAGGTCACCGGCCAGCTTGCGTGCAAGGTCAAGAGCTTCGGCAGGGCCCGCGTCAACGAAGTGGAAAGTCGTCCCGCCCTGCATTTCGAGCGGGGGCCTGACGTGGTGAGTGAGCACCACGACGGGCGTATGGAACGGCGGGTTGTCGCCCCACCAGCCCTGCCACTCCTCGTCGGCCCAGGGTCCGCGCTGGTACCCGAACTTGTTGCGCCCCATGATCTCCGCGCCGATCCCAGGTCCCCACTGGGTGGCGAAGGCATCGTCGATGCCCCTGCTTCCGCCCGGCTGCCCTTGCATGGCATGGAAGGTCCGGGTCGGAAAGAACCACTCGTGGAGCCTGGTGGCAGCGTGCCCGAAGGGGGCTTCGAAGCTTTGCCCTTCGCCGGTGCCGAAACCATCGAGCGACACCGAGAAGTTGTGGACCCGAACAAGCGACACACGCCCTCCTACGGTTCAAGCCCGAGTCGTCGTCACCGACGAGATCTCCATCCTCTCCTAGGGCGTCCGTCAGTTGATGTCGAACTCGTTGCCCTCGGGGTCCTTCAGTGCAACCGCGTAGTGGTCCACACCCTCCTCGAATTCCTCGCTCAGGTCGCTGAGCAGCGTGGCGCCGAGATCACACAGCCGCAGGGCTTCGGCGTCCACGCGCTTCTTGCGGGTCTGGATCGGGAGGTCTCGACCGCCGCTGGCGTGGATGTCGATGTGGAGCCGATTGCTCGTGGTCTTTCGGTCGGGCACGACCTGGATCCAGATCCGGGGGCCGGCGCCATCCGGATCGATGATGCAGTCCGTCCCCCTGCCCCGCCAGGACTCGGGCAGTCCGATCTCGCGCCGCCAATCGTCCCAGCTGGCGAAGTCGGCCGGCGGCGGCTCCAGCACGTAGCCAAGGGCCTCGGCCCAGAAGCGGGCCAGCGACTCCGGGTGGCCGACGCAATTGATGACGAGCTGGTAGCGGACAGCCATGGGATTCCTCAAGTCGGGGCCGCGGCGTTGCCCGACGGCGCGCCAAGTATGCCGAGGGCCTAGGACAGTCCGGCAGGTCCAGAACGAACCGGTCGTGACCGAGACACCCGACCCGTCCACCCGCGCCTCCCCTTAGAGTGCCCGCCGTGGATGCAGCGACTCGTCCGCGGGCAGTGGCCGCGGGCACGGCGGTAGCCGCCACCTGCAGCCTGCGCGTCGATGACGCGGTCGTGGTGCACGATTCGAACCGGCTCGCGGTACACCTTCGGCCGTGCGACGTACTCGCTCGCGTTGCGCGCCGGGACCGGCACAACGGAGCCGAGTTCGAGGTCGAGGTCGCTCGGCGCCTTGCTGGGATCGGCGCCCCGGTGGCGCCCCTCGATCCTCGGGTCGAGCCGCTTGTCTATGCGCAGGGCGACTTCGCCGTCACGCTGTGGACCTACTACGAAACCGTGCCGCCGCACGACATCGCGCCGCACGAATACGCGAGCGCGCTCGAACGATTGCACGCCGGCATGCGGCTGGCAGGCCCAACCGGCGACTCGCTGCCGCACTTCACCGATCGCGTCGACGAGGCGCAGCGCCTGGTCGACAACGCCACCAACCACCCGTGGATCGACGATCCTGACCGCGACCTGCTCGCCAGGACGCTGCAACGGACGAGAAGCGCCATCGTCGTCCGACGCGCGCCCGAACAGCTTCTGCACGGCGAGCCGCACCCGGGCAACATGCTCAGGACGAGGGACGGCCTGCTCTTCGTCGACCTGGAGACGTGCTGCCGCGGGCCGATTGAGTTCGACGTTGCCCATGCGGCCATCAACGCCGGGGCGCCACCGACGGAGGTCGCCGCGCACTACACCGGGGCCGATCAATCGCTTGTCCATGAGTGCTGGATCCTCATGCTCGCCATGGTCAGTGCGTGGCGTCTCGAACCCGGTGACGATCTCCCGAACGGACGCGCCATGGCGCTGGCTTGGATGCGTCAACTGCGCGCCGCGCTCGGGGAGTGAGCGATGCACGCCGGTCGCAGGCCAGTCGCAACCGCCCCGCTGAGGCTGAAAACCCACGGCCTTAGATCCAGCCGCAGACGGTGCGCACCTCGATTGCGACCTCGCCGATGCTTCGGCCGCCGCTGTTGTCGACGTCGTGGTCCTCGACCGCCGCGCTCGCGACCGCGCGCGCGAAACCTTCGCCCTCGGCGATCAGCTCGTCGAGCTCCAACCCGACGTCGCGGCCGAGGACGCGATCACGTGCGGTGGCGTCATCGACCAGGAGCCGCACCACCGACAGCGAAGTGCCGGGTGGCAACGCATCCTCCACCAGCTGGCGGTCGGCCCGACCGGTGAGTGCGCGCGCCATGACCAGCGACTCGACGCCGGCCCCGACCAGGTTGGCCGCGACGTCGTGCAGATTGCGCCGGAGCAGATCGGCGAAGTCGTCGTCGGACAGGTCGGGACCCGTCCAGCACAGCCAGTCGAGGTCGATCGCGGCGTTGCGCAACCCGCGCTGCCCGAGTTGGTGAGCGACCTCGGCGGCCACCGCGGTCTTGCCGGCGCCGAACTGGCCGGTCAGCAGCAGCGCGCGCATGCCGTCACGTTAGTGCCACGCTCGCACCGCGGACCGGCTACGACGCCGGCGTTGCCTCGAACACCTCGAGGGTCGGCGGCGCGGATCCCAGCGCGGACGCAGCCCGGCCGAAGGCCACCGACTCGGGCACCGCGAAATGCTGCCTGACCGCCGCCATATCGGCCCACTGCTCGACGAAGATCAGCCGCAGCGGGTTCTCGACGTCGCGCGAGACGCCGTGCGACAAGCAGCCCGGCTCCGCGCGAGACCGGTGGACGTGCTCGAGGCTCTGCGCCAAGAGTTCCTCGATCGTCTCTTCGGACGCCGTGATGGTGCCGGTGATGATGACCATGACGGTCACCTCCGCTCAACGGGCAGTCGGCCGACCGCGCCGCTCACATCATGGCGGCGCTCCGCGATCAGTCGAAGGCCGGGCGCTGGTCCCTCGTCCGCTTGAGCTCGTAGAAGCCTGGTACGCCGGTCACCAGCACCACGCCGTCCCAGAGCCGGCCGGCGACCTCGCCCCGCGGGATCGGGGTCACGACCGGACCGAAGATCGGAGCGCCGTCGATGTGGATGACCGGGGTGCCGACGTCGTCGCCAACCGGGTCCATGCCCTCATGGTGCGAACGCGCGAGGGCCTCGTCGTACGACGGGTCGTCCATGGCACCGGCCAGCGTGACCGGCAGTCCGGCCTCGGCGAGTGCCGCCTCGATCGTCGCGCGCTCGTTCGGGAGCTTCTCGAGATGGAAGCGATTGCCGAGCGCGGTGTAGAGCGGGAGCAGCACCTCGGAACCATGAGCCTGCTCAGCCGCGATGCAGACCCGCACCGAGCCGATCGCCTGCTCCATCCGCTTGCGGTAGTCCTCCGACAGATCGCGATCGCGGTTGAGGATGGTCAGGCTCATGACGTGCCATCGGGTCTGCACGTCCCGGACCTTCTCGACCTCGAGCATCCAGCGTGAGGTGATCCACGCCCACGGACACAGCGGGTCGAACCAGAAGTCAGCGATAGTTGCCATTGCAATAAGTCTAGACGCTCCGGGCAACATGGCACACTCATGGCCGTGTCTGTCGAGAACCTGACCCGTGACGAGGCTCGTGAGCGGGCCCGACTCCTCCACGTCGACTCCTACGACGTCCGCCTCGACCTGTCGATGGCCATCGACGAGCCGGCGATCTTCCGCTCGGCATCGACGATCCGCTTCAGCTGCAGCGAGCCCGGTGCGCAGACCCACCTGGACATCACCGCCGACCGGATCGTCATTGCCACCCTCAACGGCGAGCCGATCGACATCGACACCGCCTTCTCCGGCCAGCGGCTCGCCCTGCCGGCCCTGGCTGCCGACAACGTGCTCGACGTGGTCGCGAACTGCGTCTTCTCACGCACCGGCGAAGGCCTGCACCGCTTCGTCGACCCGGTGGACAAGGAGGTCTACCTCTACTCCCAGTTCGAGACCTTCGACGCCCATCGGATGTTCGCCTGCTTCGACCAGCCGGACCTCAAGGCCAGCTTCGCGATCACCGTCGATGCGCCCGAGTCGTGGCAGGTCTTCTCGAACATGCCCTCGACCCATGACGGGGAGCGCTGGGTGTTCGACCCGACGCCGAGGCAGTCGACATACATCACTGCCGTCGTCGCCGGCCCCTACGCCGGCGCCCAGGACGAGCACGACGGCATCCCGCTCGGCGTCTACTGCCGCAAGTCACTCGTGCAGTACCTCGACTCCGACGACATCCTCGAGGTCACCAAGCAGGGCTTCGACGCCTTCCACAAGGCGTTCGCCTACCGCTACCCATGGCCGAAGTACGACCAGATCTTCGTGCCGGAGTTCAACATGGGCGCGATGGAGAACTCCGGCTGCGTGACGATCACCGAGGACTACGTGTTTCGCTCCCGGACCACCGACTCGTCCTACGAGCGCCGCGCGGTCACCGTGCTGCACGAAATGGCGCACATGTGGTTCGGCGACCTCGTCACGATGCGCTGGTGGGACGACCTGTGGCTCAACGAGTCGTTCGCGGAGTTCGTGTCGACCCAGGCCACCGCCGAGTCCACCCGATGGTCCGACGCCTGGACCACGTTCTGCACGATCGAGAAGACCTGGGCATACCGGCAGGACCAGCTGCCGACCACGCACCCGATCGCCGCAGACATCGTCGACATCGAAGCCGTCACGACGAACTTCGACGGCATCACCTACGCCAAGGGCGCATCCGTCCTCAAGCAGCTCGCGCACTGGGTCGGCCACGACGCGTTCTACGCCGCGACCCGCGCGTATTTCGTCAAGCACGCGTACTCCAACACCACGCTCCAGGACCTGCTCGACGACCTCACCGAGGCGAGTGGGCGCGACCTGTCGACCTGGTCGAAGGACTGGCTGCAGACCGCAGGTGTCAACACGCTGCGCCCGCGCTTCGAGGTCGATGCGAACGGTGCGTTCACCTCCTTCGCGGTCCTTCAGGAGGCTCCCGACAACTACCCCACGCTTCGATCGCACCGACTGCGGGTCGGTCTCTACAACAACCGCGACCAGGGCCTGCTGAGGACCCAGCAGGTCGAGATCGACGTGACCGGGTCGGCGACCGACGTCCTGGAGCTGATCGGCGCGCAACAGCCCGATCTGGTGCTGCTCAACGACGACGACCTCACCTACGCCAAGATCCGGCTCGACGACACCTCGTTCCGGACGCTGGTCAGCTCGATCGGGCAGTTCCGCGAGCCGCTGGCACGCACGATCTGTTGGAGCGCGGCCTGGGACATGACCCGCGACTCCGAGGTGAGCGCCGGCGACTACCTGGAGCTGGTGCTCGCGGGCGTCGCCCAGGAGACCGAGATCGGCACGGTGCAGTCGCTGCTGCGGCTCGCCAGCCAGGCGATCGACCCGTACGGCGACCCCAGCCAGCGCAACGAACGCCGGATCCGGCTCAGCGACCGGGCGTTCGAGCTCCTCGACGCCAGCGAGCCCGGCGGCGATCTGCAGCTCGCCTTCGCCCGGGCCGCGGCCGCCAACGCGACCACACCGGCGCAGCTCGACCGGGTCGCCGCACTGCTCGACGGCGATGAGCGGATCGACGGGCTCGAGGTCGACACCGAGCTGCGCTGGGCGCTGCTACGGCCCCTGGTCGCGCACGGCCGCGCCGCAGAGACCGAGATCGAGGCCGAGCGCGACCGGGACGACACCGCGGCCGGCCGCCGGCACGCCCTGTCGCTGCGGGCCCTGCGACCCACCGCGGAGGCCAAGGCCGAGGCCTGGCACCTGGTGGTCGAGCAGGACGAGCTGCCCAACGCGGATCAGTCCGCCGTGGTCGCCGGTTTCCATCACGTCGACCAACGCGAGCTGCTCGCGCCGTACGTCGAGAAGTACTTCGACTCGATCGAGGAGATCTACCGCACCCGGTCCTCCGAGATGGCCCAGCACATCGTCACCGGCCTCTATCCGCACACGGCGACCACGCAAGCGACCGTTGACCGGACCGACGCCTATCTCCGCGACGAACAGCCCGGCCCGGCCCTGCGCCGGATGCTGCTCGAGGCGCGCGACGGGCTGGCCCGCGCGCTGCGCGCGCAGCAGCGGGACATCAGCGCCACCGCTGACCGTCACTGACGTCGCGGCCGACGATCGCGGCAACCTGATCGACCAGGCGCGGCGCAACCAGGACGACGCCGAGCTCGCGGTCGTGCAGCAGCGAGGCGTTCGACAGGTTCTCCGACCCGACGAACCCGCGAGCCTGCGGGCCTCCGGTGTCGATCGCGAGCAGCTTGGCGTGGATATACAACGGCGATTCGCCGTGCATCACGCTGACGACTCCCCCGGCTGCGGAGATCGCGTCGAGCGCAGTCACCCAGTCCGGGCTGTACGTCATCGCCACCGTCACCGCGACGCCGCGGCGAGCGGCCGCAACCAGCGCTTGGACGACTGACCCGCTACTCATCTCCTCCGATTCGACCGCGATGCTGCGCCGTGCGCCGTTGATGAGGGCGAGCAGATCGGCTTGCGACTGGACCGGACTCCAGACCAGGTCATCGGCGGCCGGCGTACCGGTCGAACGGCCGTGAAAGTCGGCCTCGAAGACCGACTCGATCGCGGCGACGTCCCGGCGGTCGTGGTCGACGACCGCCACGTCGCGAGAAGTGGCGTAGTAACGCTCGGTGAGGTTGAGCGACATGATCACCGCCGTCGAGTCGTCGATCACGAACGCCTTCTCGTGCGTCGCGAAGTAACGCGACGACGACCACGCCACGTCAGCTCCACGCGCCCGCAGGAAGGCGTACGCGGACTGGTTGCGGACTCGCTCGAGCCGGCCGTCGAGCACCACCCGCACCCGGACTCCGCGAGCCGCCTCGTCGGCGAGCAAGGACTCCGCGGTCGGGTCGGCCAGCTCATACATCGTCAGGTCCAGCGATCGACGAGCCGACGACAGCCAGCGATAGACCGGCGCCAGCCCGGCGTCGGGCTCGACGACCAGGGCGTCGCCCGCGGCACCGAGCGGCTCGGCGACGGGCAGGACGGCCGCGACGGCCGCATGCTCGTGACCCGCGGTGCGCCAGGCGAGCAGCGGAACGACGAGGAGGACCGCAAGAGCCACGCAGCGGCGGCGGGATCGGCTGGACATGCTGCCAGGATCCGACCCAGCCCCGACAGGTTCTGCCACCCGGGGCTGACCCTGTGGACGGGCACGGCGCCGCTCGCCACTGTGCGACTAGCCGGGCTCTGGCTCCCCCGACGCCTCCGGGACCAGATCGACGTCCGCGCCCGGTGGGTCCGAGTCAGCGTCCGACGGCAAGCCCGCGCTGGCCGCTGCACCGTCGGCGGCCACGCCATGACGGGTCTGATCCTCACCGGTCGCGAGGTACCGCAGCACGGCGTAGACCACGGCGACGAACGGTACGGCGATCACCGCGCCGGGGATGCCCTCGAGCACGCCGCCACCGGCGATCGCCACCGCTACCGCCATCGGGTGCAGGCGCACGTATCGACCGACCAGGATCGGTTGCAGGTAATGCGCTTCGACCTGGTTGTCGACGATGAGGATCCCGGCCAACACGAGCCCCAGCGCAGTGCCGCGGGTGACCACCGTGATCACGACCGCGAGCGAGCCGAAGATGATCGAGCCGACGATCGGCAGGAAGCTCCCGACGAAGATCAACAGCGTCAACGGCGCGACGAGCGGCACCCGCAGGATGCTCAACGAGATCGCCGCGACGACCGCGTGAATGACCGCAATGACAAAGGTGCCCCGCACGAATCCGGCCAGCCGGTCCCATGCCTGCAGGCCGGCGCCGTGCACCCGGTCCCGGGCGGTGACGGGAAACAGCCCGACCACCCAGTGCCAGATCCGGTGCCCGTCGTACAGCATGAAAAACGTCAAGAAGAAGCACAGCACGAGGGCGGCGAAAGCCTCGGCCACCGTCGCAATGCCGGTGAGTGCGTTCGAGGCGACTGACGTCTGGTGCTTGTTGAGGTAGGTCGTGATCGTGTTGCCGATACTCGACGTCGACGAGGACTTCACATGCAGGTCGACGGTGAGGAAGTGGCGGAAGTTCGTCACTGCAGTGGTGACCTGCTTGACCAGCTCGGGGTATTCAGCGACCGCCCGGTCGACGACGAAGATCGCGATCCCGCCGAGAATTGCGATGGCAAGGATGACGGTGATCCAGGCGGCGGCAAGCGGGCGCAGCCCACGACTGCGAAGGAACCGCACGACCGGATAGGCCAGCGAGGTCGCGAACAGCGCCGCGAAGAAGGGCAGCACGATGAAGACCAAGCGGTCGAACAGCTGTACGGCGAGATAGCCCGCCAGCGCAAGCACGAGCAGCCGCCAGGCCCAGCCCGCGAGATCGCGAAGCAGCGGCGGCACCGGCATCGGTGAACGTGCGACCGCCGATCCCGCGTCCGTGGCCGAGACCTTCTCGCTCACACTGGACACTCTTTCACCAACCGGCGCCTAGCCGCGGGTGCAGCGGCGGGGCGCGCCGGGCGCGAGTGACAGCCTCAGCGAGCCACGCCGAGCGGCTGGCCGGCCGCCTCGGCCAGCATCCGTACGCCGGTGACGATGCCACCGACGAGGTCTCCGCCGGCGAACGACGTCGTCATCGACAACGCGGCCAGTGCGCACGCGCGATCGGACACCCGTCGGGCCGACGCCGCGCCCGTGACGATCTCCAGCAGGCGATCGCCGGGCGAGACCAGCACCAAGACCGTCTCGCCGGCCGCAGCGCCGAAGGACGCGTGCAGCCGCTCGGCCTCATCGCGGATGTCGCCGGTTGCCCCGCCGATGTAGACCGAGAAGGTCAGCCCGGTTTCGGTGTCGGCGGTCTCGACCACCCGTTCGATGCTGCGGACTTGATCGTTGGTGAACGCTTCACCACTCGGCACTTGCGCCACCTTGAGCCGCCGATCCCGCTTCGCCCGCGCCGCCTTCGATCGCCGCTGCGTCGGCTCCGGCCGCGGCCTGCGCCGGCGCACCGATCCAGCGCGGCTCGTGCTCCCACGGACGGCCCGGCCGGTAGCGCGGACGCGACAACGCCGACGGCAGCACCGAGAGCGCCGAGATCAGCAGGAACGCGCCGAGCGGTATGACGACGTACAGCAGGATCGTGTCGCCGAGCCCGAGCGACGAACCCCGAACCTCGCCGTCGTCGGGCTTGACCTTGGCCAAGGCCGGACCCGCGGTCACCAGCACGGGCACGATCGTGCACAGCGCGATTACCGTCGCCCGCCGGACAATGCGTGTTCTCACAACCGGTGAACCTATCCAACTCGGGGGCGTCGGCTACCAGCAGGCCGGGCGTCGGTGTGCCCACGGGGCCGCGGCCTCGAGCTGAGCCGACAGCCGCAGCAACGTCACCTCGTCACAGGGCCGCCCGATCAGCTGAACGCCGATCGGCAGGCCGCCGTCGGTCCAGAACAATGGCAGCGACACGGCCGGCTGCCCCGACATGTTGTACGGCGCGGTGAAGGGCGTGAAGCGCTTCTGGGCCTCGAAGTCCGCCGCCGGGTCGTCATCATTGCGGAGCTGCCCGACCAGCGGAGGCGGCTGTGCCAGCGTGGGCGTGAGCACCGCGTCGTACTCCTGGGTCGCCTCGATCTCGGCTCGAGCCGCCATCCGCAGGCCGGTGAGCGCCCCGTGGAACTCGGCGCCGGTGAGGGACTTGCCCCGCCCCCGGATCCACTGGGTGAGCGGGCGCAGGTTGGGCTCGTCAGCGGACTCGATCGGCAGCGCGGCGAACTCCATCGCCCACACCGCCTCGAACGCCGGCACGAGCTCGATACCGAAGGTCGGGACGTGGTCGACCACCGTATGACCGAGCTCGACCAGCAGCGCGGTCGCCGCTTCGTACGCCGCGATGCACTCCGGTGCGGGGGCGGCGTCGCCCACGACCGGGGTCGCGTAGCGGCCGATCCGCAGGCCGCGCGGCTCATCGTCACAGGCGGCCAGGAACGACGTCGCCGGCGGCGGCGCCCAGATCCAGTCGGTCGGTGCCGGTCCGGTCATCGCATCGAGCAGCGCCGCGGCGTCACGGACGGTCCGGGCCAGCGGCCCGTTCGTCGCGAGGCCGCTGATCTCGGGGCTGAGTGGGGAGTTGGACACCCGCCCGCGGGCCGGCTTGATGCCGAACAGCCCGCACAAGCTCGACGGGATTCGGATCGAGCCGCCGCCGTCGCTGCCCTGCGCCGCGGGCACCAGCCCGGCCGCGGTCGCGGCGCCGGCACCACCGCTCGACCCGCCGGCCGAGCGATCGAGGTCCCACGGCGTCCGGGCCGGCGGCGCGACTTCGGGTTCGGTGTAGCAGGGCAGGCCGAACTCGGGCGTGTTGGTCTTGCCGAGCGAGATCAGGCCGGCCGCCTTCAGCTTGACCACCACCGCGTCGTCGATCCCGAGATCGACCGGCTCCCAGGCCGCCGTACCGAACCTGGTCGGAACGCCGGCGGTCAGGTTGAGGTCCTTGATCGCGGTCGGCACCCCGTGCAGCGGCGGGAGGTCATCGGTGCCATCGACGACCGCCTGCGCGGCCGCTCGGGCGGCATCGAGCGCGAGCTCAGGCGTCACCGTCACGAATGCGCCGACGTCATCGTTGAGGCGATCGATCCGAGCCAGGTAGTGCTCGGCCAACTCCACCGGCGAGACCGTCCTGGCCCGGACCGCGACAGCCTGCTCGATCAGGGTCAGGTCGTGCAGGTCACTCATCCGCTATCCCCCGTTGCCGGCGAGCATCGGGCCGATCGCGGTGCGGCCCTTCGCGGTCGAGCACAAGTGGACCGCGTCGTGCGCGAACAACGCGACGGTCTGGTTCGGCGGGTACACCCGTACCCGGTCCGCGGTCTTCGGCTTGCAGACCGACGCGGAGAACGCGCCTGGATCGGGCTGACGGGACAGCGCGTTGGCCGCACCGCCTGCGGCCAGCGTGATGGTGTGCTCGGGCCCCTGATCGCGACTGGACGGCTTGCCGATAATCACACCCGCCGAGTCGACGAACGACACGCCCGGGTAGCCGAACAGGGTGCAGGCTGCCGTTCCGGTATTGGTCAGGACGAGCACCTGGTACGACGTGCCGGCGGTGCCCTGGCCGATCCCGATCGTGAGCGTGAGCTGGCTGGACGCGCAGGGCCCTGCGGCCGCCGACTGGGTCACCGTCACGGTCGCGGTCGGAGTCGGGCTGGCGGTGTGCGAGTGATGATGTGACGGGGTCGGGGTGGGCGAGGGTGACGCCGTCGGGCTGATCGTCGGTGGGCTTCCGCTCGCGGTCGGCGAGCCGCCCGAGGAGCTCGAGCTGCAGCCGGCGATCAACGCGACGGCGCCGAGACCGACGACGACCAGCCGAGCGCGCACGGCATCGACCCTACGGCCTACCGGCTGAGAAACCGTTCAGGCGGTGGCCTGCTCGATGTCGTCGAGGGCCGGATCATCGAGGTACGGGCGCCACTGCGGGTTCATCCGGCCGCTGCCGAGCACGCGCCAGGCGATCCCGGTCGGCGCGGCCGGCTGACGAGGCATCCGCCAGCCCAGCTCGGTGATCACCCGGTCGGCCTTGGCGTGGTTGCACCGCCGGCAGCACGACACGACGTTCTCCCAGACATGGGTACCACCACGGCTGCGCGGCATGACGTGGTCGATGCTCGTCGCGGGCGCCCGACAGTAGACACAGCGGCCGCCGTCGCGAGCGAAGACCGCCCGGCGGGTCAGCGGGACCGCGGCGCGATACGGCACCCGAACGTAGCGAGTCAGCCGCACGACGAGCGGCACCAGCACCGTCATCCGCTCGCTGTGCAGCTCGACATCGCCGGACTCGACGGCGATCGCCTTGCCGGTCAGGACGAGGACGAGGGCGCGCCGGGATGCCACGACGCACAGCGGCTCGTACGTCGCGTTCAACACCAACGCGTTGCCCACGAGGTCCTCCTTGGCTCATCCTCCCTGATCCAAGCCGCAGCGTCGAGCGACATCGACACTCGGCGGTCGCGAGTCGGCACCCGGTGAGGCACGATGGAGCGGTGCAGCCACCCGGTCCGCAGCCGATCTCGATCGATGGGGCCGACGCCGCGCCGACGTTCTACGACTCGGTCGGTGGCCACGACACGTTCGAGGCCCTGGTCAGCGGCTTCTACGCCCGGGTCGCCCAGGATGCGGTCCTCACCGCGATCTATCCCGACCACGACTGGGCCGCCGCCGCGCAACGACTGATGCTGTTTCTCGAGCAGTACTGGGGCGGCCCGCACACCTACTCCGAGCTGCGCGGCCACCCGCGGCTGCGGATGCGCCACGCCGAGTTCGTGATCGACCCGACCGTCCGCGACGTATGGCTCGGCCACATGCGCGCGGCGCTCGACGACGTCGGCCTGGCTCCCGGCGCCGACCAGGTGATCTGGACCTATCTCACCTCGGCGGCCGACTCGTTGGTCAACTCGCCGGCCGGCTAAGCCGACCGGTGCCCGACCGCGAAGGTCCGGCGGAACGGAAACACCGTCCCGAACTCCTGCTGCGGGTAGGCGACCCGAAGCTTCGCCCCGCACTCACCGAGGAACTCGGTCGTTGCCGCCCGGTCGCCGGCGAGCGCATCGAGCACCGGCCGCAGCGCAGTGCCCTTGATCCACTCGAGCACGGCGTCATCGCCGGCGAGCACATGCAGGTATTCGGCCTGCCAGACGTCCGGTTCGAGGCCGGCGTCGACGAGCGCGGTCAGGTACGCCCGCGGCCGTTCGACCCCGATCCCCCGGTCCGCGCCCTCGGCCAGCCGGTCCCGCCACTTGGGCGACGTGCGGAGGTCGTGCACGATCGTGTGGGACGGCTCATCGAAGTTGTCAGGCACCTGGAACGCGAGTGCGCCGCCGGGGTTCAACCACCCCGCTATCACCGCTATCAGGTCGAGGTGACCCGGGATCCACTGCAGGACCGCATTCGCGACGACGACGTCGACCGGCTTGGCCGGGCGCCATTCACGCAGGTCCGCCCGGACGAACTCGAGCCGGCCCGGAACGGTCCGCGACTCGGCCGCGCCGATCATGTCGACGGAACTGTCGAGCCCGATCACCCGCGCCTGCGGCCAGCGCTCGGTCAGCTGCACACTCAGGGAGCCCGGGCCGCATCCGGCATCGACCACCCGCGCCGGGTGCTCGACCCGGACCCGCTCGACCAGCTCGGTGAACGGCCGGCCGCGCTCGTCGGCGAAGCGGACGTACTGCTCGGGATCCCAGCGGTACGCCGCGGCCATCAGTCGCGACCCAGCCGGCGGTACGTCGTACGGTGCGGCCGGGCCGCTTCCTCGCCGAGCCGGTCGATCTTGTTGCGCTCGTAGTCGCTGAAACCGCCCTCGAACCAGAACCAGCGGCCCGGGTGCTCCTCGTCGCCTTCCCAGGCAAGGATGTGCGTCGCCACCTTGTCGAGGAACCACCGGTCGTGACTGATCACGACGGCGCAGCCGGGGAAGTCCTCGAGCGCATCCTCGAGCGAGCGCAGCGTCTCGACATCGAGGTCGTTCGTGGGCTCGTCGAGCAGGAGCACGTTGCCACCGGTCTTTAGCGTGAGCGCGAGGTTCAGCCGGTTGCGCTCTCCGCCGGAGAGCACGCCGGCCGGCTTCTGCTGGTCGGGGCCCTTGAACCCGAACGACGCGACGTAGGCCCGGCTGTTGATCTCGGTCTTGCCGACCCGGATGTAGTCGGTACCGCCCGAGACCGTCTCCCACAGGGTCTTCTTCGGGTCGAGCCCGCCTCGGCCCTGGTCGACATAGGAAATCTCGACCGTGTCGCCGATCCGGAGCTGCCCGTCGTCGGGCTTCTCGTCCCCGATGATCATCTTGAACAGCGTCGTCTTGCCGACCCCGTTGGGCCCCATCACGCCGACGATGCCGCCGGGCGGCAGCGAGAACGACAAGCCCTCGATCAGGATCCGCTCGCCGAACCCCTTCTTGAGGTGCTCGGCCTCGATCACCTGGGTGCCGAGACGCGGTCCCGGCGGGATCTGGATCGCGTCGATGTCGACCGGACCGTGGCGTTCGGCCTCGGCGACGAGCTCGTCAAAGCGAGCCAGCCGGGCCTTGCTCTTCGCCTGGCGCGCGCGCGGACTCGACCGGACCCACTCGAGCTCGCGCTCGATCTCCTTCTTGCGCTTGGCGTCCTTCGCCCCCTCGACCTTCAGCCGGCTGGACTTGGACTCCAGGTACGTCGTGTAGTTGCCCTCGTACGGATAGGCGCGGCCGCGGTCGAGCTCGAGGATCCACTCGGCGACGTTGTCGAGGAAGTACCGATCGTGGGTGACCGCGAGCACGGTGCCGGGGTAACCGGCCAGGTGCTGCTCGAGCCACTGAACGCTCTCGGCGTCGAGATGGTTGGTCGGCTCGTCGAGCAGCAGCAGGTCGGGCTGCTCGAGCAGCAGCTTGCATAGCGCCACCCGGCGTCGCTCGCCACCGGAGAGGACCGTGACATCGGCTTCGCCCGGCGGCAGGCGAAGGGCGTCCATCGCCATCTCGATCCGGCTGTCGAGGTCCCAGCCGCCGGAGTGATCGATCCGCTCCTGCAGAACGCCCATCTCGGTGCCGAGCTCGTCGGTGTATTCGACCGCCATCTCCTCGGCGATCTCGTTGTATCGGTCGAGCAGGGCCTTGGTGCCCGCGACCGCCTCGTCGACGTTGCCGCGGACGTCCTTGGTCTCGTCCAGTGGCGGCTCCTGGAGCAGGATCCCGACCGTGTAGTCCGGTGCGAGCGCCGCGTCGCCGTTGGACGGCGTGTCCATCCCGGCCATGATCTTGAGCACGCTGGACTTGCCGGCGCCGTTAGGGCCGACCACGCCGATCTTGGCGCCGGGCAGGAACGACAACGTGACGTTGTCGAGGATGACCTTGTCGCCGTGGGCCTTGCGGACGTTGTGCATCGAGTAGATGTATTGAGCCACCCGCCCAGGCTACGGATGCCCGGCACGGGCGCGAAGCCACGCAGGTCAGGCCGCCACACTGCCGACCCGTTCGACCGTCGCCGGATCCGGGTCCGACGCCGCCGGCGCCCGCTCGGGCTCGGCCGGGCGGGTCGGACGGCGCAGGTCGGCGGCGTACCGGGACAGGTCGGGGCCGACCGCGATCGCGTCGATCTCGTGCACGCTGCGTCGGTTGCCCTGCTTGTCGTCGTACGTGCGGAGCAGCAGCCGACCGTGGACCAGGACGCTGTCGCCCTTGCGCAGGCTCGCGAGGACGTTGCCGCCGAGATTCCGCCAGCAGGACACCGCTATATACATGGTGTCGCCGTCCCGGAACTCGCCGCTTGCCCGGTCGAACCGTCGCCCGCTCGCGGCGACCCGGAAGTGGACCACCGTCGCACCGTTGGCGGTCGAGCGGGCATTCGGATCCGCGACCAGATTGCCCTGCACCGTCACGTACGTGTCCATCGAATCGCTCCTGCCTTGTCGATGACGCGGCGCCCGCCGGTCGCCTTCACCTTCGCCCGACGGCCACTGCTCGAGCGCCCCGGCGACCCAAGCTGTGGACGGTGCGGCCCGGCCGCCGGGGAGTGGACAGCGATATGGCAGCGTGTCCGACCATGAGCGAAGTGACGCAAGACTTCAGCGGCCGCGCGGCCATCGTCACCGGCGCGACCCGCGGCATCGGCCTCGGCATCGCGGCCGAGCTGGTCAGCCGCGGGGCCTCGGTATGCATCACCGCCCGCAAGCCGGACGAGCTCGAACGCGCCGTCGCCGAACTTGATCCCGACCGCACCGGCCGGGCGATCGCGGCCCGAGGCGGCGCCGACGATGCGGCCCACCAGGAGGCGGCGGTGGCCGCGACGATCGAGGCCTTCGGCCGGCTTGACTTCCTGGTCAACAACGCGGCCGTCAACCCGCAGTACGGGCCGCTGATGGACGCCGATCTCGGCGCCGTCCGCAAGATCTTCGAGGTCAACGTGGTCGCCACGCTGGCCTGGGCCCAGTTGGCCTGGCGGGCCTGGCTGCGCGAGCACGGCGGCGCCATCCTCAACGTCGCGTCCGTCGGCGGCATCGCCGCTGGTTCGGCGATCGGCGCCTACAACGCCAGCAAGGCGGCGCTGATCCACCTGACCCGCCAGCTCTCCGGCGAGCTCGCCCCCGGCGTGCGGGTCAACGCAATCGCACCGGCGGTCGTCAAGACGCAGTTCGCCCGCGCGCTGTACGAGGCCGACGAGGAGGGGGTGGCCAACATGTATCCGCTGAAGCGGCTCGGCGTGCCCACTGACACCGCAAAGCTCGCGGCCTTCCTGCTCTCCGACGACGCGAGTTGGATCACCGGCCAGACCGTCGTGATCGACGGCGGGATCACCGCAGTCGGCCGGGCCTGATGACCGAACGGGTCGCCCTGGTCACCGGCTCGACGTCCGGCATCGGTGCAGCCGTCGTCCGCCGACTGACGGCGGCCGGCATGCACGTCACCGTCAACTCGGTCTCGTCGGTTGATGCGGGTCACGCGATGGTCGCCGAGCTCGGCGCCCACCGCACCCACTACATCCAGGGCGACATCGCCGATCCCGCCGATGCAGCACGCCTGGTGAGCGAAACCATCGAACGGTTCGGCCGCCTCGACGTACTCGTCAACAACGCGGGCACCACGGTACGGATCCCGCATCACGACCTCGACGCCGCGTCGCCTGAGGTCTTCCGGCGGCTGATCGAGGTCAACCTGATCGGCACCTGGCAGGTGACCGTAGCGGCGATGCCGCACCTGCAGGAGAGCGGCAGCGGCGCGGTCGTCAACGTCTCGTCACTCGCCGGCGTCCGCCCGACCGGCTCGTCGATCCCGTACGCCGTCAGCAAGGCGGCGGTCAACCACCTCACCCTGTTGCTGGCCAACGTGGTAGGTCCGCAGGTGCGGGTCAACGCGGTCGCGCCGGGCCTGGTCGACACACCGTGGACCGCCGATTGGCACGACCTGCACGAGGCGATCAAGGTGATGGCGCCGCTGGGCCGGGCCGGCGTGCCGGATGACATCGCCGACGTCGTCATGACCCTGATCGACGCGACGTACGTGACCGGCCAGGTCTGGGTGGTCGACGGCGGCCTCAGCCTGCGCTAGGTGCCGGATGACCTACCGCGGGGCCCATGGGCCTGGCACACTCGCCTCGTGACGGCCAAGAACCCGGTCGCGTACCTCGACCGCCTGGTTCCGATCGCGCTGCCGAACCGGCTGATCCGTGGCGTGGTCGGGTGCACCGCGATTGCAATCGGCTTGTTCATCGGCGCCGAGGACTGCGCCGTCCTCTTATTCGCGCTGGTGACCAGATCGCTCCACGAGGCCACCCTTGGTGCGATCTGGGCACTCCCTGCAGTCCTGTTCATCGGCTTCGGGGTGACGGCGATCCGCTCTCGACCTCAACTCGCGCCGACCCGAGCAGGTCGGACCCAAGGCCGGCCCGATCGAATCGGCGCGGCCCTCCACGCCATCTCCGCCTGGGCGCGGGCGCACCCGTGGACATTCACAGTCGGCCTAGCCCTCGCGGTCTTCGCACTCAGCTTCACCGTCACCGACCCACCGCGGGATGGCTGGACCGAAGTCGTGGGCAACGCGGTTGGCGGGCTGCTAGTAGCCACCATCACCGCACGTTTGCTCGGCCTCTGGCCGCACAACCGGCTGCTGCACTGGCACCGGTCCTAACCGACGCGCCGCGTTACCGACGCGACGTTGGTCAGCCGAGGTCGCCGGACAGGGAGGCGTGGCCGACGGCGACGAGCGGCGGGATCCGAGCTGCCATCTCGACAAAGCCGCCGCCGATCATCGCCCCGGCGCGACCACGGGCCGCTACGCCCGACAGGACCACCGCGAGCTTGAAGCAGGCGAAGCCGACGTACCACGGGAGTGCGGACAGATCGCGGCCGGTGCGCGCGGCATACCGCTCGAGCAGCTCCCGACGGTGCGGGAACCCGGGCAGGCGAGTGACCGACGGCACGAGATGGGAAGCGACCCGGGTCTCGTCATCGGTCGGGTCCTGCCAATAGACGAAGAACAGCCCCACGTCGGCCAGCGGGTCGCCGAGGGTGGAGAGCTCCCAGTCGAGTACGGCGGCCACCGTGCCCGGCGTCGTGGGATCGAGCAACACGTTGTCCATGCGGTAGTCGCCATGCACGACCGGCCCGGTGGGCGAGGTCGGGATCGCCTCACTGAGCCGCGCGGCCAGGCGGTCGAGATCGGCGCCGCCCGGCTCGTCCGGCTGGCGGGTGGCCTCCCACTGGGTCGTCCAGCGCCGGATCTGGCGGGTCAGATAACCGTCGGGACGGCCGTAGTCACCGAGACCGACCGCAGCCGGATCGACCGAGTGCAGGTCCGCGAGTACGTCGACCAGGCCATGGCCGATCGCCCGGCGCTCGTCCGCGCTTTCGGCATACCCGTCCGGCATCTCGTCGCGCACGATGTAGCCGGGGACTCGCGACATGACGTAGAACGGCGCACCGATCACGTCGTCATCGGTGCAGAGCGCGAGCGTTTGCGGCACCGGCACCGGCGTGTTGCCGAGCGCGGTCATGACCCGGTGTTCGCGCCCCATGTCGTGCGCGGTCGGCAGCCGGTTGGACAGCGGCGGTCGCCGCAGCACCACGTCACCCGCAGCAGAGGAGACGAAGAAGGTCAGGTTCGACCGCCCGCCCGCGACCAGCTCGAGCGAGCAGTCGCGCCAACCCTCGTCGCCGAGCTGCGCCGCGAGATAGGCGCCGACCGCCTGGTGCGGCACGGCCTGCTCGGTGAGCGCGGTCAGGTCATCGGTCGGAGTGCTCACCAGCTCATCCTCGCGCGTCATCGGGTGGCGCCCCGTCATCGGCGTCAGCAGCGAGGGTGTGGTAGCGCCCGGCCCGACCCTCGGCCGGAAGCACCACCTGCGTGCAGCGGCCGATCGCGAGCAACTCGCCCTTGGTCTCACCGCGATGCAGCTCGGCGGCGCAGAAGACCACCCGGCGGGTACGACGCACTACCCAGCCGTGCGCCGAGAGCGTCCCGACCTGAGCCGAGCGCAGGAACTCGACCCGCAGGTCGGCGGTGAGGAACGCCTGGTCGCGGTCGAGCACGGTCCAGCAGGACCCGCCCATCGCCGCGTCCAGGAGCGCGGTCACGAGCCCGCCTTGCACGATCGGTCCGCCGGCGGTTGGGAAGCAGTAGTCCGGCGTCGCGTCCCACGCGATCGACGTCGCGCCCGGCTCCCATGCCAGCCGGCGATAGCCCAGGGTGTGCCAGAGGTGCGGGCCGACGATCCGCGCGTGGTCCCACGCGTCGATGTCGGCGAACCGCTCCCCCGGCGGGATGCTCGGGCGATCGCTCATTGGTTTGCAGTCTGCCGCATCATCCCGCGCACACCGCGGCGGCCGACCTCGAGCTCGGGGTCGGCCGCCGCAAGATGGTGCTGCCGCGTCCTCAGTCGGTCGGGATCCCGTTGGAGGGAGCCGTCGCCTGTGCCGTGGTGTACGGCATGATCGGGCCGTTGCCGTCGTCGGTCGTCAACGGCGTACCGATCAGCTTGATCGCGAGACCCTTGATGATGCCCATCTGCGCGCCCGTGAAGCCCGAGTGGTCACTCGACGAGTAGGCGTAGGGCACCAGGCCGGGCCCGGCGAACTTCGTGTTTTCCACTGCGGCCACGATGCTCGCACGGGTCGGGTTCTGCCCGGCCGCCTCGAGCGCCTCGGCGAACGTGTACGCCGCGGCCATGCCGTACTCAACGTTGCCGTCGAACGGCAGCTTCGGGATGTACTTGTCGTGGATCGTCTTGAACAGCTGGATCCAGCTGTTCGACGGGTCGATCGGCGAACTCAGGTAGCCATCCGTGATGATCCCCTGGACCAGCGCCTTTCCTGGCGCCTTGCCCTTGGAGAAGCTGGTCAGCAGACCCGAGAGCGTGATCGGGTCGGAGCCGACGTTGCTCACCACGAGGTGCGCGGGCTGGTACTTCAGCGCCAGTGAGTCAAGCTGGAACAGCGCCGTGAACGCCGGCACGCTGAACGAGATGATGACCTGAGCACCCGCGGCCTGCAGCTTGCCGACGAGCGGGGCGATCGCGGCCGGTGCGCCGGCCGGGTCGTAGCGCTGGGTCGACACGATCGAGCTGGCCGGCAACTCGTCCTTGAGGCCGTTGATGCCGTCAGTGCCGAAGTCGTCGTTCTGCGCGAAGATCCCGACCTTCATGCCCTTGAAGTTCTGCGCGACGTACTGGCCGAGGATCTTGCCCTCGCGGGTGTAGTCCGGCTGCCAGCCGAACGTCTCCGGATCCTGGCTCGGGTTGTTCCAGCACAGGCAGCCGGAGGCGACGAACAGGTCGGGCACCTTCTGCGCGTTGAGGAACGGGACGACCTGCTCGTGGGTCGGCGTGCCCAACCCGTTGAAGATCGCGAAGACCTTGTCCTGCAGAACGAGCTGCTTGACGTCCGTCACCGTCTTGGCCGGGTTGTAGGCGTCGTCGAGGTACTTGTAGATGATCGTGCGGCCGTGGATGCCGCCGTTGGCGTTGATGTACTGGAAGTACGCCTTGGCCGCCGGGGCGATCTCGTCATAGCCGGGCGCCGCGACACCGGTCAGCGGCTGGTGGCTTCCGATCGTCACCGTCGTGGCGGTGACCCCCGGCGCGGATGCGGTGTTGGCGGTGGTCGACCCGCTCGAACCACCGGGCGCCGGGCTGTTGCCGCCGCCACCGCCACTGCTGCTATTGCTGCAGGCGGTCACCGCCAGCGCCACCGCCGCTCCACCAACGAGCAGTCGCAGAGGTGTCTTGGTCATGGTTCCTCCCATCGCCGGGGACGCTGGGGCGGAACATATTCCGAATCTGGTTCTGTGCCTAGTTACTGGCGAGTTTTGTTTTCCAGGCGTTACCTCGTCGCCACCGCGGTGGCGCCGACGCGGCCGCGCACCCTGACCCAGAGCCGAGCGAATAACCCTTGCAATCCAAAGGGAAATACCAGCATCGCGACGACCAAGGCCAAGCCGTAGACCGCGATCGGGAGGTTGTTCACGACATTGGTCGACAGCGATAACTGGTGCGAGAGGTCGGTCGACCACTGCGGCAACAAGGTGATCAAGATCGAGCCGTAGACCGCGCCGCTGAGGCTGCCCAGGCCGCCGAACACTGCGGCAGCGAGCAGTCCCAGTGACAGCGACAGCGGGAACGAGCCGGGGCTCACGCTGTCGGCGACGACCGCGAACAACCCGCCGGCCAGCCCGGCGGTCGCGGCGCTCACGACGAACGCCAGGATCTGGATCCGTGCGACTGGCAGACCGGCGAGCGACGCTGCGATCTCGTCGTCCCGCACGGCCCTGAACACGCGCCCGACCCGGCTGCTCGCGAGGTTGGCCAGCAGGAACACCGTCAACACCGCGGCGATGCAGCAGATCCAGGCCTGCCAGCGGAAGTAGTTCACGCTGCCCGGCTGGAGGGGCGCGGTCACCGGGAAACCGGCATGGCCGCCGAGCTTCGACTCGAGGTGCGAGTAGTCCGGGAGGACCGGCAGACCGAGCGCGAGCGCGAGCGTGACGCCGGCGAGATACGGTCCGCGCAATCGCGCCGCCGCCGCGCCGACCAGGCCGCCGACCGCGGCCGCAACGAGCACCGAGGCGAGCAGCACCAGGACGAACTCCCAGTTGTTGTAGCCGACGATGGTGTGGAACCACGGGTGGTGCTTGAGCAGCAACGCCACCGTGTAGGCACCGACGAACATGAACGCACCGTTGCCGAGCGAGATCTGCCCCGACAGGCCGGTGAGGATCGTCAGGCCGGCGGCGGCGCACACCGTGTAAGCGATCGCGGCGAGCTGGGTGTTGCGATACTCCGACAGGACCTCGGTCAAGCCGATCAGCAGACCGATCGCCACGAGCGCGAGCAGGAAGTTGCGCAGCAGCGTCGAGCGCTCGAGAATCCCCGGCGGCTTCATACCCGTCTCACCGACCGCCGTGAGAACAACCCGTTCGGCCGCACCATCAGTACGACGACAAGCAGCGCGAAGACGAAGAAGAAGTCGATGTCGCCGCTGACGTAGTTGTCGAGCAGCTGCAACGCGACACCGACGACGAGACCGCCGACGACCGCGCCCACCGGCGAGTCGAGCCCGCCGATCACGGCGGCGGTGAAGCCGAGGATCAGCAGGCCGTCGAAACCGTTCGGGTTCATGTAGTTGGGCTCGGTGCCGGCGATCAGCACACCGGCAAGCGCGCCGACTCCAGCCGCCAGCGCCCACCCGAGGGTCAGCATCCGGCCGACCCGCACGCCGAGCAGCCGGGCCACCTCCGGGTTGAAGGCCGACGACCGCATCCGCAGCCCGAGCGAGGTTCGCTGGAAGAGCAGGTACAACGCGACCATCACGCCGAGGGCCGCGATGACGATGAACAAGAAGTTCGGCGACAGGTAGATCACCTGATGGCCGACGTGGTAGAAGTTCAGCGAGAACTCGGGCGGGTACGAGCTGAGGCCGTTGCCCCAGATCATTCCGGCGACCGCCTCGAGCGCCAGCAACAGCCCGAGCGTGACGATGACCGCGTTGAGCGGCGGGCCGTTCTCGACCGGCCGCACGAGCAACCGCTCGACCACGGCGCCGAGCACCAGTCCGGCCACGATCGCAACCACTAGCCCGAGCCAGTAGCTCTGGTGATGCCGCTCCACCAGTTCCCACGCGATGAAGGTCGTGAACATCAGCATGCCGCCCTGCGCGAAGTTCACGATCCGCGTCGAACGCCAGATCAGCACCAGTGCCAGCGCGACCGCGCCGTAGATGGTGCCGTTCGCCATCCCGTAGATGATCAGGTTCACCGGTGTCATGGTCAGAACCCCAGGTAGGCGTGTCGGAGCTTGTCGTCGCCGGCCAGCTCGGCCGCCGCGCCCTGTACGACGACCCGGCCGAGGTTGAGCACGATCGCGGTGTCGGCGACCGACAGTGCGCTCCTCGCGTTCTGCTCGACCAGGACGACGGTCAGGCCCTGCTCGTCGCGCAGTCGCCGCAACGTGGCCATGATCTGCGCGGTGATGCGCGGCGCGAGGCCGAGCGAGGGTTCGTCGAGCAGCAGCAACGTCGGCCGGCTCATCAGCGCGCGTCCGATCGCCAGCATCTGGCGCTCGCCGCCCGACAAGGTGTCCGCGACCTTCGACCGTCGCTCGTCCAACGGCGGGAACATCGCGTACATCGTTGCCAGGCTGGTCGCGGTCTCGTCCCGGTTCTTCCGCCACAATGCGCCGAGCCGGAGGTTCTCCTCGACGGTCAGCTCGGTGATCACGCCGCGCCCGTCCGGCACGTGCGCGACGCCGTAGGTGACGACGTCCTCGATCTTCGAGCGGACCAAGTCGTGGCCGGCGTAGGTGATCGAACCGGAAGCCGGGCGGACCAGGCAGTTGATCGAGCGGAGCAGCGTGGTCTTGCCCGCGCCGTTTGCTCCGAGCACGGCAGTGATCTCACCGTCGGGCACCGAGAGGCTGACCTCGTCGAGCGCGCGGACCGCGCCGTACGTCGTCACCACCCGGTCAAGCTCGAGCATCGCCCACCTCCTTGGTGGACTCGTCGACCTGCTCGCCGAGGTACGCCTCGAGCACCTTCGGGTCGTCGCGGACCTCGGCCGGCGTGCCGGTTGCGATGCAGCGGCCGAAGTCGAGCACGGCGATCCGGTCGCACACCCCCATCACGAGGTCCATGTGGTGCTCGACCAGCAGCACCGCGGTCTGGTCCTTGAGGCTGCGGACAAGGTCGCTCAGCTCGGCGAGCTCCGGCGCCGACAGGCCCGACGCCGGCTCGTCGAGCAGCAACAGTGCCGGCTCGGCGACCAGCGCGCGGGCCAGTGCGACTCGCTTCTGTACGCCGTACGGCAACTGGCCGGGCAGTTGCTGTGCGGCGCTTTCAATGTCGAGCAGGCGAAGCGTGTCGAGTGCACGCGCGCGCAGCCGCCGCTCGTCGTTGTCGCTGTAGGGCAGGCCGAACAAGCCCGAGCCGAACCACGCCTTCGCGTGGCGATCGGCACCGACGAGAACGTTGTCGAGCACGGTGAGATGCGGGAACAGGCCGAGCGACTGGATCGTCCGGGTGATCCCGAGCGCGGCCAGCTGATGGGGACGATGGCGCCGCAGCGGTTCGCCGCGCCAGCGCAGCTCGCCCTGGGTCGGACGCACGAACCCGCAGATGACGTTGAACAGCGTGGTCTTGCCGGCACCGTTCGGGCCGATGACGCCGACAACCTCACCCGCCCCGACCGATGCCGAGACATCGGCGAGTGCGGTTAGCCCCCCAAATCGCACCGTGACGTGTTCGACGTCGAGGAGCACCGGCACGACGAGACCTCCTACGCCCGGGCCATCATCATTTCCGGCGAACCATAGCGAGGAGGTCGCCACCGGGCCAGTGCAGATCTTCCCGCCCGACGCCGAACACGACGCGACCCGGCGTACCGGCGGCCGCGACGGTCAAGGTCAGCGGTCGGCGGTGACGCGGGTGACGCGGCGCGGATCGATCCGCTGACCGCAGTGCGCGCAGTCGAGCTGCGCGTCGAGCCGGTGCCCGCAGTCGTGGTCGAGCACCATCGGCGGGCCGCTGTCGAGCGGCAGGTGCCGGTCGCCCCATTGCATGAGACTGATGATCACCGGATAGAGGTCGCGGCCGGCCGTGGTCAGGAAGTACTCGTCGCGCGGCGGGTGCTCGCTGTAACGGCGGCGCTCGAGGATGCCGTTGGCGACCAGCGTGCGCAGCCGGGCGGCGAGGGTGTCTCGCGGCGCCCCGGTGTTCTGCACCATCTCCTCGAATCGCCGCGAGCCGAGGAACACCTCGCGGATCGCGAGCAGCGCCCACTTCTCACCGACCACCTCAAGCGTGCGGGCGACCGAACAGGTCCGCGGAGGGCGCGTCGTCGTGGCCATACGACGAGGATAGCGCAGTCAGTCGGTTTTTCGGACTAACTCGTGCTAGGGTCAGTCCGGATTTCGGACTTACTAGCCGTGGAGGCCGCTGTGACCCTCGCCGACGCCGCCATTTCCCATCGCCGGCTCTCCCCCGCGGCAATCGCCGTCGCGGTGCTGTCGCTGGGCGTGTTCATGTCGAGCCTCGACCTGTTCATCGTCAACCTCGCGTTCCCCTACATCGGCCACGACTACGGCGGCACGAGCCTCGGCGCGCTGTCGTGGGTCCTGAACGGCTACACGATCGTCTTTGCGGCGGTCCTGGTGCCAGCCGGGCGCTGGGCGGACCGGATCGGCCGCCGGCGCGTCTTCAGCGCCGGCCTGCTCGCGTTCACGATCGGGTCGGCGCTCTGCGGCATCGCGCCCGGGGTGATCACGCTGATCGGGGCGCGGATGGTGCAGGCGATCGGGGCCGGTCTGATGGTCCCGACCTCGCTGTCCTTGCTGCTCGCCGTCGTGCCGGTCGCCGATCGCGCCCGGGCCATCGGCACCTGGTCGGCGGTCGGCGCGCTCGGCGCCGGTCTCGGCCCGGTCGTCGGCGGCCTGCTGGTGCAGGAGAACTGGCGCTTGGTGTTCTGGGTCAACGTCCCAGTCGGACTGCTGGCCCTCGCACTCGTGCCGCGCAGCATCCCCGAGAGTCGCGACCCCGACGCGCATCCGCGACCCGACGTCATCGGTGCCGTGCTCCTCGCGCTCGCGGTCGGCCTGCTCGCGCTCGCGCTGGTGAAAGCGCCTGACTGGGGCTGGCTGTCGGTTCGCGTCGACTCATTGGTTGTGGTCGCGCTTGTCGGTCTCGTCGCCGTCGTACGGCACTCGGCCACCCACCCGGCGCCGATCATCGAGCTCCCGCTGCTGCGACTGCGATCGTTCAGCGGCGCCTTCGCTGCGTCGGTGCTCTACTACGCCGGCTTCGGCGCGTTCGTGCTCAACGCGGTCGAGTTCCTCACCGGCGAGTGGCACTACTCCGCGATCCGCGCCGGCCTTGCGATCGCACCCGGCCCGCTGTGCGTGCTGCCGTTCGCGCGGATTGTCGCGCCGCGACTCGCGGTGAGGCTCGGCGGTGCCGGCCGGGTTGCCGTCATCGGCGCGCTGGTCAACGCTGGATCTCAGCTGTACTGGCTGCACGGCGTGCAGGCCGAGCCGGCGTATGTCACGCACCTGCTGCCGGCGCAGCTCATCGGCGGAATGGGCGTCGGCCTGACGATCCCGTCCCTGCTCGGAGCGGGCACGTCCGCGGTTCCGCCGGCCTGGTTCGGCACCGGCAGCGGAGTCCTCAACATGGCCCGGCAGATCGGGTCCGTGCTCGGCGTCGCCGGCCTCATCGCGATCCTCTCGAACACCCACCCGGCCGATCCGATCGCCATGTACCGCCACGGGATCGAGCTGATCATCGCGTTCTTCGTGGCAAGCGCAGCCGTGACCGCACTCATGCTCTGGCGACGGACGCCGACCGCATCCGCTCAGCAGCCGAAAGCCTCCGAGAGCGCCGCCGGCCTGGTCGGGGCCGGCGCGCACTAGGGCCGCGATCCTCAGCGCGGGTCGAGCGTGACCCCGTCGAGGATCGACAGGTCGCTGATATCGCCGGAGCTGGCGTCACCAGGGCCGGGCGCCGCGCCATCGGACCTGAACATCAACATCGCGGCCTTGCCGCCGGACGCCATCATCGGGCAGTCGACGACGAGGCCGGGCTTGGGCAGATCCGCCTTCGGCAGCGTGAAGGCAACCGTTCCGGACAGGCCCCCGTCCAGCGTGCCCCTGAAGTGCACGAGCCCTTGGGCGTCGACGGCGTACGCCGGTGAGCGGTAGGCCGGCGTACCGATCGAACCGTCCGCCCAGCCGTTGATCGGCTTGATCGGGTGCCACACCAGCGGCGGCAGCGTCTGCGCTCTGGGGACGGTGCCGAGCGAGGACTCCTTGACCTGCTTCCCGGTGATCGTGTTGTGCTTCAACCGGTTGCCGGCGATCGAGTGCTCCTTGATCGAGGCACCATTGATCAGCTGGCTCGCGGCCCGGCCGGCTGCGGGCAGAGCAAGCCCCACGATCAGGCCGACAACAGATGCGACCAGGATCGACGAAGCGGTCATCCGACGGCTCGACATAGGACCTCCAGGGCGGGGCGGACGTGACTTACGCATCGTCTGGGCCCGCGGTCGCAACCTGGTCGCAACCCCAGGTGTCCGCCAGAGTCGCCACGGAGAACTCTGCCCGACCGGATGCTGACTTCCACCGACAATCGGGGCCAAGATGTGCAGCAACAGTCCGGGTTGAGGAGCTTCGATGCGATCACCATGGGTTCACGTCGGTCGGCTGTCAGCTGTCGCCGTCACGATCGGCGGCGCCGGATTGCTCGCGATGCCGCTCGCGCAGGCGAGCACCAAGGTCTACGTCTACACAGGCGCGGAGCAGACCTTCGTCGTACCGTCCGGTGTCCGCAGCCTGCATCTCGAGGCGATCGGCGCACCCGGGGGCGCCGCATTTGCCACGCCGACGACCGGACCCGGCGGCCTCGGCGCTCGAGTCGACGCCGACCTCGCCGTAACGGCAGGCGAGACGCTCTACATCGAGGTCGGCGGCGTCGGAACCCCGGGTGCGGGTGCGAGCGGACCTCTCAACGCGTTCAACGGCGGCGGCGCCGGCGGCATCTCCTCGGACGTCAACGGCGGTGGTGGCGGTGGCGCGACCGACGTACGAACGAGGGCCAGCTCGGCGGCGGGGTCGCTATCCACCCGGGTCGTGGTCGCCGGCGGCGGTGGTGGCGGCGGTTTCAACGCTCAGAACGGCGGCGCCGCCGGCAAGGCCGGCCAGCCCACGTGCAGCGGCTGCGGTGGTGGTCGGGCGGGCGGCTCATCCGCGGCAGGGGCGGGTGGATCGGGCGACGTCGCGGGTGATCCCGGTACGCACGGCACCGGCGGCGCCGGCGGCGAAAGTGCCCTCGGGGACGGCGGCGGAGGTGGTGGTGGCGGGCTGTACGGCGGCGGTGGCGGCGCCGGCAGCGACTCAATCGACAACGGCGCCGGAGGCGGCGGCGGCTCAAGCGGATTCGGTGCCGGCACCTCCGCCAAGTCGGTGCACGCCGACACGACCGGATCTCCTCGGCTCACGATCACCTACACGAAGTCCGAGAAGACGACGACGACCGCGACCGTCGGACACAAGCACAAGACTCTGTCGGTGAGCGGCACCGTCAAACCGGCTGCCGGAGGCGTGGCGGTGAAGGTCGCGCTCCTGCGCAAGAGTCACGGCAAGTACCGGACAGTCAGCACCAAGCACCCGCTGATGTCGCGCTCTGGGCACTACTCCACGTCGTTCAGCCGACCGAAGCCGGGCAAGTGCGAAGTCGTCGCTGCCTTTGCGGGCTTCCATAGCCTCGAGCCCTCGAAGGTGACCAAGAAGACCACCTGCTGAGGCTGCCGCCGGAGCCGAGCGGCGCTTCGCGTGACGCCGAGGGCCTGGCACCCTGTGGAAAAAGTGCGCCCGGCAGGAATCGAACCTGCGACCAAGTGCTTAGAAGGCACCTGCTCTATCCCCTGAGCTACGGGCGCTACAGCGAATTCAGATTAGGGCGTGGGAGAGTGTCGCGGTGCCAACTGACGCCCTGGTGTGGATCGACTGCGAGATGACCGGCCTTGACCCCGCGGTCGATGTCCTGGTCGAAATCGCCGTCATCGCCACCGACGCCGACCTCAACCCGCTCGACGAGGGGCTCGACATCGTCATCGCGACCGACCCGTCCAAGCTCGCCGGCATGGATGACGTCGTACGGGAGATGCACACCACGTCCAGCCTTCTCGAGGCGATCGCTGGGGCCACGACCACCCTCGAGCAGGCCGAGGACCAGGTGCTCGACTACGTCAAGCGGCACGTGCCCGAACGCCGTAAGGCTCCGTTGTGCGGCAACACGATCGCCACCGACCGCTCGTTCCTGGCCCGCTACATGCCGCGCCTCGATGACCACCTGCACTACCGGATGATCGACGTCTCGACCATCAAGGAGCTGGCCCGCCGCTGGTACCCGCGGGCCTACTACAACGCCCCGTCGAAGAGCGGCGGCCATCGCGCCTTGGCGGACATCCTGGAAAGCATCAACGAGCTGCGCTACTACCGCGCGACCGTCCTGGTCCCGCCACCCGGACCCGACACCGACGCCTCACGGGCGGTGGCGGCCGAGTTGACGGCAGCAGCGTCGGAGCCGGCGAAACCCGCCTGACGCACCGCTAGACTGCTCGCCACGGTCTCAGCCTCGCGGCGAACCGCATGGTGGGTGTAGCTCAGCTGGTAGAGCACCGGGTTGTGGTCCCGGGTGTCGCGGGTTCAAGTCCCGTCACTCACCCCATCCAAACCCGCAGGTCAACGGCCTGCGGGTTTGTTCTTTTCACCCCTCGGTCGCTCGCGCCTTACGTGCTGGCGAGGCCGAAATGTCCGGCCAGGCTGTTGGTGGCCGCGTCCCCGGCGTGCGCGACACGGGGCAGACCGAACAGGTTCTCCACGCCCTTGGTGATGGAGTAGGGGTCAAGGAAGGTGGCGACGTCGCTGCCCGGGTTGTACGGGTAGACCACCCACAGCGGAACGTGACAGCTTTCCTGCTGGCCGGCCAGGTCTGCGGTCCGGTTGGTGCAGTTCTCCCCGACGCTGTAGTCCGAGCCGGAGCCTTCGTCCTCGGTGATGATCAGCGCAGTGGAACCCGACTGATACGCCGCCGAGGACACGAAGTCGGACAAGAACTTGGACAAGAAAGTGTCCTGCGCGCTCACGGTCGAGCCGTTCTCCCCGATGTGATTCTGATCGGGGGATAGCCAGGTGAACCCGCGTAGCGAGTTGGTGTCGAGTTCGGCCCAGAACATGCTGTTGTCAGGCTGGGTCAAAGACGCGACAGGAACGACATCGTCAGCGCAGTCGATGTTGGTGGAGAACAGCCCAGGGTCATGACCGATCTTGGTCACTCCGCTGACCGTAGTCTGATCGCAGTCGGATGGTGCGCCCTCGACGAAGTTCCGCCAGCCGACCCCGGCCGATGCCATCTGTCTGAACAGCGTCGGCGCGGCGGAACTGCAGGCCGCAACTGAACCGCAACCAGATGGGCTGTTCGCCGGGTAGTTGCCTGCCGCCGCGGCGAGGTAGTTCGCCGCGCTGGTATGCGTCGCCGCGAACGCCCGAGTCGCCACCCCGCACCGATTTGTCAATGTGCCGTTGATGTACGGGGCGTCGGGATTGCCGATCACCTGGCTGTAGCTCTCGTTCTCCAGATACATGACGACTACGTGCTTGAGGGCAGGTGCGCTCCCAGCGTTGCCGCACATTGCGAGACTGCTAGCCGCCTGTACGTTGCCGCCAGCGACCACCGTGAGACCGGTCGCGATCATCAGCACCATGCTTGCGGCCAGCGCGATGCCGCCTGCTCGCCGACTCATCACCGCAACCTCCTGAGCTCGACGTCGACATCACCTGCGAACCCGTGCCCGGAGCCGTGCACGGTAGAGCGGAAACCTGTGCGATTGACCGGCCGCCGACCCAGCGCCCGTGAACGCATCGGCGACAACCCGCCCTATGACGGCAGCACTACCGGTCCTACGCCCACTCAACTCACTTCAGGCGTAGCCGGACGCGCCGGTCGGGATTCTCAGCAACGCCACACCTCGACCGCAGTGAACACCTTGGGCATACCCCAGAAGGTGAACAGGCAACCCAAGAAGGCAACACAAGCTCGGTGAATAGGCCGGTCCAGCGCGCTTCGCGAAGTGCTGACGCGGCAGACCGCTGCTGTTCTCTTCGGTTCTCGTGTCAGGCCGATGCCTACGGGATTGCGTCTACTGCTACGCGGTGCGGGTGAAGCGCACACGCAGTGTGCCGGAGTCCTTGCTGCTGCCGGCGCCGCCGAGCGTGGCGATCACCGTGCTCGAAGCGGGCGGCGTGAGCACCAGCCGATAGGTGTGATCGGTTGGATTGCAGCCCTTGCCGTTGTCGTGGGTCGGGACCCATTCCTCGCCCCAACCCTGAAGCTGGTCACCACTGACACCAAGGCTGGTCGACCTCGACGGCGCCCAACCGTCAGAGGTCTTCGTGCAGACCGCATCGGCGTGCGTCTTTCCGATGCGCCACACGCCACTCGCGACCGCGCGGTACGTGTCGTGCCCCTTCACCAGCCACATCGCCGCCTTGCTGCCGGCCTTCGCGGCAACCCGGAGCGTGCGATGCCCATGCAGTGTCGTGAACCTCGGCAGCGGCGGCTCGACCACCGGCGACACGTTGTCGGTCCAGAACGAGGTCTTCTGCTCCGCGCCGGCCCAGCCGAACGAGAAGTGGATGTGGTTGACGTGGCAAGCGGTCGCACCCGAGCAGGCGTACGGCTCCCACTTCTGCGACCAGGTCCCCCAGATTCGCTTGTCCCAGATCACGTACATCAAGCCGAGCCGGCGGAACATCGCATCCTTGTTGCCGTTCGAGTCGGTCGCGAACAGCCACTTCAGTAGGGACTTGCCATCCGCGCGCTGTGCCGCATTGCGGTGGTCAGCACCCCAGTCCCAGGCCCGGCCATCCTTGTGCTCGCTCGTGCCACCGTCGTCGCAGGCTCGCATGTCGCCGTCGGACGCAGTGCTGGGATAGGCGGCCAGCACGAGCTTCTCGAACGCCGCGACACCCGGCTCCACCTTGTGCCGGCAGAAGAACTGAGCCTGGTACGGCGCAAGACCCTCGATCGCCGCACCCTCGGTGGGGCTCGGCGGAGGCGGCGGAAGGGTCACGGCCCGGCCCGAGACGGCGGCCGAGGATGTCGATGCACCCGCGATACAGGCTGCGACCGTCGCGACCGTGACGATCGAGCGTGCCAGCCATGATCGAGTGATCCGGGCCGACATCGACGGAGCAGTCAAGACAGAGATCCTCAGGCAGTTCGCGATCGAGCGGTCACCACTGGTATCGGCGGCACAGCCATCACCATTGAGGATGGCAGAGGACGTCACCCGCGCCAAGCACCGAATCGAGCCCAAGCCAGGCCGCACCGGGCCAGCCCCGGCCACGCTGCATCCACCTGCGAGGCTGTAGCCATGGCACCTCCTGACGGCGTCGGGCTGCTCCCCGAGGACCCTGGCGGGCTTGACCGCTTCTACGGAGATGCCCCGATCGGGATCCGGGCGAACATGGTCCTGACCCCGGATGGAGGCGGCGCGTTCCACGGCCGGACGAAGGCGATCACCGACTCCCACGACCAGGCCCTGCTCGGCTACCTACGCAGCCTCGCCGACGCGATCATGGTCGGCTCGGCGACCGTGCAGGCCGAGCAGTACGGCACGGTTCGGCTCAACCCGGCCAGCCGATCCCGCCGCGAGCAAGCCGGGCAGAGCGCGGCTCCCCCACTCGTCGTCGTGACGGCACGCGCCCAGCTGCCTACGTCGCTGCCGATCTTCGACCCCGATGGGCCACGCACGATCATCGCCACGGTCGCCGCAAGCGCCGAACAGGCAGCCGAGCTGCGCGAGGTCGCCGACGTCGTCGTCGTCGGTGACGACGAGATCGACCCGGCCCGGATCCTCGCCGAGCTCAACGAGCGCGGCCTCCATCGAATCCTGTGCGAGGGCGGTCCCTATCTACTCAGCCGCCTCGTCGAATCCGACCTGGTCGACGACATGTGCCTGACCTTGTCGCCGTACCTCACGGGTTCGCAGCCGACCACCATGCAGCCGCCATCCGCCCTGGTCAACCCGACCCGGCTCGAGTTGCGCCATGTCCTCACCCGCGACGATCTGTTGTATCTGCGCTATTCGCGGGCCGCCCAGGTCAACTACAGTGGGTCGTAGTTAGCGGTCTGGGAGTGGAGATGGCACCGCAGGCGCGACGCGCACCGGGCGAGCTCGAGGCTGATGTCCTCGCCGCTCTGTGGCGGTCTGGCGAGCCGATGTCCCCCGGCCAGGTGCGCGAAGCGCTCGGCGCGGATCTGGCCTACACCACCGTGATGACGATCCTCAGCCGGCTCCACGCCAAGGGTTCGGTGACCCGGACCCGGGTCGGGCGCGCCTTCATCTACACGCCGGCGTTCGCGCAAGCCGAGCTCGCCGCGTCACGCATGCGCGAGCAACTCGACCGCGGGCACGACCGCGGCGAGATCCTCGCCCACTTCGTCGGGTCGCTGACGACCGACGACGAGCGCACGTTGACGACACTGCTGCGCCGTGGCGCGCGTCGGCGGTCGTAGATGCACTACTCGGTGTACGCCGGACTTGCCTTCGCCGCGCTGTTCGGCGTGGTCGGGCCGGTGGTCGCGCGCAGGCTCTCGCCGGCGATCGCCGCCTGGCTGCTCTCGACCGGCGGCCTGGTCGCCGCGTTGAGTGGAGTCGCCGCCCTCAGCGCGCTGGCAATAACCCTCGTCGGCGACAACCCCTCGCTCGCTTCGGCCGGGCACTGGTCGATCAGCGCGTTTCGCCGTTCGGATCCAGTGGGCTGGCCGATCGCGGTCGTCGCGATCGGCCTGCTGGTGCTCGGCATTTGCCGCTTCACCTGGATCTCGGTGCGGCGGGTGCGGTCGGTCGCGGCGGCACGCCGGCTCAGCTATCGAATGCCCGACACCGGCAGCGACCTTGTCGTGCTACCCGACCTGTCCACCGATGCGTACGCCGTACCCGGCCGGCCGGGCCGGATCTTCGTCACCCGGGGGATGCTGGCGCTGCTGAGCCCGGAAGAATGCACGGTGATGCTCGCCCACGAGCGCTCACACCTTCGCCATCACCATCACCGCCATCGCACCGCCACGATCATCGCTGCCGCGCTAAACCCCTTGCTGGTCACCTTGCCGAAGGCCCAGGGCTGGGTCACCGAGCGATGGGCCGACGAGGACGCCGCCCGTGAGGTCGACCGCGAAGTCGTAGCGTCCGCATTGAGGCGGGCCGCAAACGCCGCCGGCACGGCCCAACGGCCGAGTATCGCGCTGCCGTTGTCGGCCGACACGGTGGACAGCCGGGTGGCGGCCATGCGCGCCGCACCGCCGCGCCGGCACCCGCTGATCCTCGCCGCCATGGTTTTGATCCTCACCCTCTCGGTGCTGGGCACGTTGGACGGCGTGACCGACGAGGCGGCGCTCTTCCACGTCGCTGCGCTTGGCCACACAGGTCCGCTGCGGCCCGATTCGCCCGTTTTGTCGCACTCTGACGCTGGGGCGCCCGGCAACATGGCCCTCCAAAGCCGCCACAGCTAACCCCCCTACGGGACCTTCGGCCCTGCCCCCTCGCGTCTTGGGTATGTTATTCTGCAGTAAGTCGCTAGTATTTATAGATCACATCGGATTTAGTCGATTAGCCGACTAGAAGAGGAGCAGCACCGTGTTGAGCACAAAGCGAATCGCCGCAGCGGCAGGCGCAGTGGCGCTGGTCGCAGTAACCGCCGGGTGCAGCTCAGGAAGCTCGAAGAACACCATCGACCTGGTCGCCTACTCGACGCCTCAGACGGTGTACGCAAAGCTGATCCCCGCTTTCGAGGCCACCGCCGCCGGCAAGAGCGCGAAGTTCGGCCAGTCCTTCGGCGCGTCCGGCACGCAGGCGAAGGCAGTGATCGCCGGCCAGTCAGCCGACGTGGTCGAGTTCTCCCGCCAGAGCGACATGGACAGCCTCGTCGCCGCCAAGCTCGTCTCCTCGAACTGGGATGCCAACCAGTACAAGGGCATCATCACCGACTCGGTCGCCGTTCTGATCGTGCGCAAGGGCAACCCCCTTCACATCACGAGCTGGGACGACCTCATCAAGCCCGGCGTCAAGGTGGTCACTCCCAACCCGCTGAGCTCCGGCAGCGCCTGCTGGAACCTGATGGCGGCGTACGGCGCCGAGCTCAAGGAAGGCAAGACCCCTGCCCAGGCACTGGCTTTCGTCAAGGAACTCCTACAGCACACGGTTGCGCAACCGGATAGCGGCTCCGACGCGACCGCGGCGTTCGTGGGCGGCACCGGCAACGTCCTGATCGGGTATGAGAACGAGGCGATCAAGGCGCAGCAGGCCGGCGAGTCGGTCGACTACGTCACTCCGCCGGACACGATCTTGATCCAGAACCCGATCGCCGTGACGACCGGTGCGCACAACGCGACCCTCGCTCAGAACTTCGTGAAGTTCCTCTACACCGACCAGGCGCAGAAGATCTTCGCGGCTGCCGGCTACCGGCCGGTCGTCCAGGCCGACCTGAACACCACACAGTTCCCCACCCCGCCCGGGCTGTTCACAATCGACTCGCTCGGCGGCTGGGCGAAGGTCAACACCGAGTTCTTCGGTACGACCGGCTCGATCACCCAGATCGAGAACTCGCTCGGGAACGGCTCCAGTGGCTGACGTCGCCGTCGTGGCACGACCCCGCAAGTGGGTCGTGCCACGACCGATCGCCTCGGGCGTTGCGCCCGGGCTGTCGATGCTCTACCTGTCAATCCTCGTCGGCCTACCGGTCGCCGCCCTCATCAGCCTGTCCGCGCACGGCTCGTTCTGGTCGACGGTCACCGCGCCGGTGACCCGGTCCGTCCTGGCGTTCACGATCGAGGTCTCCCTCGCGGCGGCCGTGCTCGACATCGTCACGGGCGTGGCGCTCGCCTGGGTGCTGGTCCGTGACGACTTTCCCGGCAAGCGGATCCTGAACGCGGTCATCGACCTGCCATTCGCCCTGCCGACGATCGTCGCCGGCCTGGTCCTGCTCACGCTGTACGGCCCCGGCAGCCCGATCGGCATCAACGTCGCCGGGACCCGCATCGGCGTACTGTTCGCGTTGCTGTTCGTGACCCTGCCGTTCGTGACCCGCGCGGTCCAGCCGGTGTTGCTCAGCCTCGAACGTGACGTCGAGGACGCGGCCGCCTGCCTCGGCGCCCGCCCCCTCACCATCTTCCGCCGGATCATCCTCCCGGCGATTCTGCCGGCAACGCTCACCGGTGCCGCGCTCGCCTTCACCCGGGCGCTCGGCGAGTTCGGGTCCGTCGTCCTGATCGGCGGCAACCTGCCGCACACTCAGGTCGCCTCGCAGCTGATCTTCAACAACGTCGAGCAGGACAGCTCGCAGACCGCGGCGGCGGTCAGCGTGGAGCTGCTCGCACTCGCACTGCTGGTCTTCGTGGTTCTTGCGGTTGTGACACGGCGCTGGACGGCGCGCCATGGGTAAGTACGCGCTTCGCTACTCGATCCTCGCCTACGTCACACTGCTGTTGCTCGTGCCGATCGTGATGATCGGCTACCGCACGTTCGAGCACGGGGCCGCGCCGGTGTGGGACGCACTCAGCAGCCCGAACGCCACCCACGCGCTGCAGCTCTCGGTGCTCATCACCGCGATCTGCGTACCGGTCAACGTCATCTTCGGAGTCACCACGGCCTGGCTGATCGCCCGGCACAAGATGCCGCTGCCGTGGCTGGTCAACGCGATGATCAACCTGCCGTTCGCGATGTCGCCGGTGGTGATCGGCCTGGCCGTCTACACGCTTTACGGCCGCACCGGGTGGTTCGGCACGTACCTGTTCGCCCACAACATCAGCGTGCTGTTCACTTGGAAGGCAATCGCGATCGCGACGATCTTCGTCAGCCTGCCGTTCGTCGTACGCGAGGTCGTCCCAGTACTTGAGGAGCTCGGCACCGAGCAGGAGCAGGCGGCGGAGGTGCTCGGCGCCTCACGGTTGCAGAGCTTCTTCCAAGTCACGCTCCCGGCGATCCGCTGGGCGGTCGTGTACGGCGTGGTCCTCACTGCGGCGCGGGCACTCGGTGAGTTCGGCGCGGTCAACATCGTGTCGGGCAACAGCGTCGGCCAGACCCAGACCCTTCCGCTGTTCGTCAACGACAGTTTCTCGCAGTTCCAGCCGGTCGCGGCGTACAGCGCCGGCCTGCTGCTCGCCGTCATCTCTCTACTGATTCTGGTCGGCATGACCACGCTCAGCAGTCGTCGTCGCAAGGAGGCCGCGTCGTGAGCATCCAGGTCCGCAATCTCAGCAAGACCTTCGACGACTTTCATGCACTGCAAGACGTCACGGTCGACATCGAGTCCGGGCAGCTGACTGCCGTACTCGGCCCCAGCGGCGGCGGCAAGTCGACGTTGCTCAGGATCATCGCCGGGCTCGAGACAGCCGACAGCGGCACCGTCCTCATCGACGGCGTCGATGTCACGAACGTCCCGGCCCGTGATCGCGGGATCGGGTTCGTCTTCCAGCACTATGCGGCGTTCACCCACATGTCCGTGTGGGACAACGTGGCGTTCGGCCTGAAGGTGCGCAAGACCCCCAAGCCAAAGATCCGCGGCCGGGTCAACGACCTGCTGAAGCTCGTCCACCTCGACGGCCTTGCGCATCGCTACCCCTCGGAACTTTCCGGTGGCCAGCGCCAGCGCATGGCGCTCGCCCGGGCGCTCGCGGTGGAGCCGTCGCTGCTCCTGCTCGACGAGCCGTTCGGCGCGTTGGACGTCAAGGTGCGACAGGAGCTGCGCGAGTGGCTGCGCCGCCTGCATGACGAGGTGGACACCACCACGATCTTCGTCACGCACGACCAAGAAGAAGCGTTGGAGATCTCCGACCAGATCATCGTGATCAACGACGGGCAGGTCGAGCAGGCCGGTACGCCGGACCAGCTCTACGACCACCCGGTCAACGACTTCGTGATGGGCTTCCTCGGGCCGGTGACCCGGCTCGGCGGCGAGCTGGTCCGGCCGCACGACATCCACGTCTCCATGGCTCCGGACTCGGGCGGGCACGCCGCGATCGTCGACCGCCTGGTGTCACTGGGATTCGAGACCCGCCTAGTCGCTCACCCGGTCAAGGGCGGCGAGGCGATCACGGTCCAGCTCACCCGCAACCAGATCCAGAAACTGGCGGTCGGTGTCGGCGACGCCGTCCACCTCACCGCCTTGCCCACCGCCGGTCCGCTGGCTGCGGTCGGCGTCAGCAACCCGCGCTTGGACCGGGCCGGCTGATCCAGGCGTCGTGTCCATCTTCAGCAACGGATCGGTACGGATGTCAGCCAAGACGGACTACGCAATCCGAGCCACGATCGAGCTGGCGACAGCCGGCGCCATCGATCCGGCCAACTCGCTGACTGCGCACGCGATCGCCGACACGCAGCGGATCCCGTTGCAGTTCCTGCTGAACATCCTCGCCGACCTGCGCCGGGTCAGCGTGGTCGACAGCCGGCGCGGGCCCAACGGCGGCTGGTGGCTGTCGCGGCCCGCGGACGAGATCACGGTTGCCGCGGTGGTCCGCGCCGTCGACGGTCCGCTGGTCGACCTACCCAATCCGCGTCCGAGCGGGCCTCATGACCGGGGCAGCGCCGAGTCGGTGAACGACCTGTGGGTGGCGGTCGGCGACGGCGTACGCCACATCCTCGAACAGACCACGATCGCCGACCTGGCCGGCAGCGCCACCAAGCCGAGTTGACCATGACATTAAGCGCGAAGACACGCCGATTCTTCGCGCATTTCGCCGTGATCAACACAGGGGGACCTAGGACGTCAGTACGGCGATGATCAGCAGGATCGCGTCGTACATGAAGTGGGTGAAGATCGGGCGGGCCAGCCGACCGCGCTTCTGGAACGACCGGGTCACGAGATAGCCGAACGGCACGGTGGCGACCAGGCCGATTCCGTAGTAGGCGTGATAACTGGTCCGGACCGCGAGGCTGAGCGCGAGCGCAGCCGGTGGCGACCAGCCGCGTTGCGCGAGCCGGGTCATGAAGTAGCCGTTGACCACGACCTCTTCGTTGATCGCAGTCGTTGCGGCAACGACCAGCGCATAGACGATGTAGTACGGCGGCACATGCGAGTTAGTCGCCGTGTTGGTCAGGTGCTTGTTGTTGATGAGGAACGACAACGGGATGAGCACCGCGATATTGACCGCCCAGATCCCGGCGAGCAGCCCGACGGCACCGACCGCGTCGGACTTAAGGCCGCGACGCTCGAGGCCGAGGGCCGCCGGCGGCTGGCCGGTCCGGGCCAGCAGCAGCAGCGCGATCGGTACGACGAGTGCGGTCGCGAGGTAGCCGATGATCAGGATGAACAGGCTCGCGGCCGGATTGTGCGGTAGCGGCAACGCGAACTCGTTGAGGTCACTGACCCCGTCGAGATGCTGGGCCAGGATCTCGACCGCAGCCGCCACCCCGGGGAAAGCGAAGGCAGCAACGACGAACGTGGTCTCCCAGCCCAACCATCGCTCGGAGTGCAGTGAGTCGACCGGTGAGACGGTCTGCGGCGTGAGACCGGGATCGGGGCTGACGATCGGAAGCGGCCCGTCGGCCACCAGGCGACCGAGCCGACCCAGCGTCGGTGCAACCTCGACCTGGGTAGGCCCGAATCCCGCGCCCGCCCAGGCGGCCCGGCCGGCCCACTGCGCGTTCTCGGTGCCGGCGACCGTCCACACCGCCGGCACGACGCGACCGTCCGCGCACACCACCGCGAGCCGGCGCAGCCGGCCCCGGGCCGCGGGCTGGATCGCGAGGCCGAGGACATCGGCGCGCGCAATCCGGTCGGTCGTGGTGAGGCCGCGGATCGTGACCGTGTAGGGCTCGAGCCGCAGGCCCGCGACCGCGAGCCGCACACAGACCGCCAGAGCGACCAGGCCGATCAGGCCGGCGACCGCGCGCCCGCCGGCCGGTCCCGACGGGATCGCACCGGCCAGACCGATCAGCCCAGCCAACCCGCTCGCGGCGCAGATCGCGATGATCAGCCCCTGCGCGCGCATCACCACGCGCAACACCCTGTCAGCGAATCGGCGACCAGGTCGACAGAAGCGCCAGGAACGCGTCGTTTTCCTCGGGTAGGCCGATCGTGACGCGCACGCCCTCGCCGGGGAACGGCCGGATCAGAACCCCGCCGGCCTCGCAGTGCTGCGCGAGCGGCATCGCATCCTCACCGATCGGCAGCCAGACGAAGTTTGCCTGCGACGGTGGTACGTCGAGTCCCGCGACCGCAAGCAGTTTCGCGACCCGGTCGCGCTCGGCGACGGTCAGCGCCGCCCGCCGATCGACCTCGGTGGTGTCGGCCAGGGCTGCGATGGCACAGTCCTGAGCCAGGCCGCTCACGCTGAACGGCACCTGGGTCTTGCGTGCGGCGGCAACGAGCTCGGGCGCGCCGACGCAGTAGCCGACCCGCAACCCGGCCAGCGAATAGGCCTTCGAGAACGTGCGCGTGATCACGACATTGGGTCGGCCACCGAACAGCTCAAGTGCATCGGGGACCAACGCCGGATCGGCGTACTGGTGGTAGGCCTCGTCGATCACCACCACGACGTCATTCGGCACCCGGTCGAGGAAGGTGGTGAGCCCGGCCGCGCCGACCGCGGTGCCGGTGGGGTTGTTCGGGTTGCACAGCAGCACGAGCCGAGTCTTGTCGGTCACCGCGTCGGCCATCGCGTCGAGATCGTGAACGTAGTCACGCAGCGGCACCTTGACCGGCGTGCCGCCGACGACCACCGTAATGATCGGGTAGGCCTCGAACGCGCGCCAGCCGAACACCACCTCGTCACCTGCGTCGACGACCGCCGCTGCGATCTGGCCGACCACCTCGACGCTTCCCGCGCCCACGGCAATGTGGTCCGGGCCGACGTCGTGGTGGGCGGCAATCGCGTCGATCAGCCGGGCGGCCGCCATGTCGGGATATCGGCTGACGCCAGCGGTCAATTCGTCGATGGCCGCGGCCACCGAAGGAAGCAGGCCGTACGGCGACTCGTTGCTGGCAAGCACGATTGCGCCCGGGGTCTTGCGGCCGGCCACGTAACTCGGCAGCGCGCTCATCGCGGCGCGCAGGTGCACTGACATGCCTATAGATTGCCGCGCTTGGCCTGCTCGCGTTCGATCGCCTCGAACAATGCCTTGAAATTACCCTTGCCGAACCCGTCCGAGCCGTGCCGCTCGATGACCTCGAAGAAGACGGTCGGGCGGTCCTGGACCGGCTTGGTGAAGATCTGCAACAGGTAGCCGTCCTCGTCGCGGTCGGCCAGGATCGCGTGGCTGCGCAACTCGTCGAGCGGCACCCGGGTATCGCCGACCCAGCTGCCGAGCTCGTCGTAGTAGGAGTCCGGCGTCGGGAGGAACTCGACCCCGGCCGCGGCCATCGTCTCAACCGTTCGGACGATGTCGTGGGTTGTCAGGGCGATGTGCTGCACGCCGGGACCGCCGTAGAAGTCGAGGTATTCGTCGATCTGGCTCTTCTTCTTGCCGAGCGCCGGCTCGTTGAGCGGGAACTTCACATTGCGGCTGCCGTCGGCCACGACCTTGCTCATCAATGCGGAGTATTCGGTCGCGATGTCGTCGCCGACGAACTCCTTCATGTTGGTGAAGCCGAGGATCCGGTTGTAGAAGGCGACCCACTCGTCCATGTGACCGAGCTCGACGTTGCCCACGACGTGGTCGATCGCCTCGATGCACGGGCTGGCCGCCCCGGCGACCGGGTCGCGGCGGACGAAGCCGGGCAGGAAGGCACCGCTGTAGTCGCCGCGCTGAACGAAGGTGTGCCGGGTCTCGCCGAAGGTCGCGATCGCGGACGTGACGACCTTGCCGCCCTCGTCCTCGCTGATCGTCGGCTCCTCCAAGCCTCTGGCGCCGCGTGCGACGGCGAGCTCATAGGCGCGGGTCGCGTCCGGCACCCGAATCGCCACGTCGATGACACCGTCGCCGTGCTTCGCGAGATGCCGGCCGATCTCGGTGCCGGCCCGGACCTCACCGGTCAGCAGGAACCGCGCGGTGCCGGACTCGAGGACGTACTCCGCGTAGTCGCGGTGCCCGGTCTCCGGCCCGCGGTACGCCGTGACGGCCATCCCGAAGGCCGAGGAGTAGAAGTGCGCGGCCTGTTTGGCGTTGCCGACGGCGAAGTGGACGTAGTCGATTCCCTCGACCGGGAAATCTTCGGACTCGTAGCTCGCGGCATGGGTCATCTACTGAGACTGCCCGGGTTGTGCGCGTCGTACAAGACTCGTGCGACATACTGTGCAATATGTACAGCCTTGATGCCCTCGATGGCCAGATCGTGCAGTTATTTGCCGGAGCGCCCCGCATCGGCGTGCTCGAAGCGTCGCGCCGGCTGGGGGTGGCCCGCGGGACCGTGCAGGCCCGCCTTGACCGGATGGAGCGGGCCGGGGTGATCACCGGCTGGTCGCCATCGGTCGATCCGGTGGCGCTCGGCTTCCCGGTGTCGGCGTTCGCAACCTTGGAGATCGCCCAGGGCGCGGCGGCCGGGAGCGCGCACGAGCCGGTCGCGTCGCATCTGCGGACCATCCCCGAGGTGCTCGAAGCGCACACGATCACCGGCGGCGCGGACATGATGGTCCGGCTGGTCGCGCGGTCGAACGCCGACTTGCAGCGGGTGATCGACCTGGTCGTCGCGTCGCCGACGGTCTCGCGGACCTCGACGGTGATCGTGCTGGCGACCGAGATCCCCCCACGGGTGATCCCGCTGGTCGAGGTCGCGGTCACCGACGCCGCCGAGTAGGAGATGTGACAACTCCTTGCAGATTGTGCGCTTGAGCGTTACATTTTGAGAGTGAGTGCTGAGGCGACCTTCGACGCCCTGGTGGCGGCCGAGGACAAGGTCGAGCCGACCGACTGGATGCCCGAGTCCTATCGCAAGACCCTGGTCCGCCAGATCTCCCAGCACGCCCACTCGGAGATCATCGGGATGCAGCCTGAGGGCAGCTGGATCACCCGCGCTCCGACCTTGCGCCGCAAGGCGATCCTGCTCGCCAAGGTCCAGGACGAAGCCGGCCATGGCCTTTATCTCTATGCCGCCGCGGAGACGCTCGGCACCAGCCGCGAGGAGATGGTCGACCAGCTCCTCGCCGGCACGGCGAAATACTCCTCGATCTTCAACTACCCGACGCCGACCTGGGCCGACATGGGCGCGATCGGCTGGCTGGTCGACGGTGCCGCGATCATGAACCAGGTGCCGCTGTGCCGGTGCTCGTTCGGCCCCTACGCCCGCGCGATGAAGCGGATCTGCCGCGAGGAGTCGTTCCATCAGCGGCAGGGCTTCGACATCCTCGTCACGCTGTGTAACGGCACGGCAGAGCAGAAGGCGATGGCGCAGGACGCGCTCGATCGCTGGTGGTGGCCGTCGCTGATGATGTTCGGGCCGAACGATGACGCCTCCCCCAACTCCGCGCAGTCGATGCGCTGGCGGATCAAGCGGTTCAGCAACGACGACCTGCGGCAGCGGTTCGTCGATGTGACCGTGCCGCAGGCGCAGTTCCTCGGCCTGCGGATCCCGGACGACGACCTCGAGTACGACGAAGCCTCCGGGCACTGGCGCTTCGGCGAGATTGACTGGGACGAGTTCATGAACGTCGTGAAGGGCAACGGTCCTTGCAACGCGCAGCGGATGGCGCACCGGCAACGGGCCTTCGACGAGGGTGCCTGGGTGCTCGAGGCGGCTGAAGCGCACGCCGCGAAGCGCGCGGACCGAGTGGCGGCCTGACCATGCAGCTGTGGGAGGTCTTTCTCCGTCCCCGCAACGGGATGCACCACCAACATGTCGGCAGCCTGCACGCGGTCGACGCCGAGATGGCCCTGGAGAACGCGCGCGACGTCTTCACCAGGCGTGGTGAAGCAGCGAGCATCTGGGTCGTGCCGTCGGCCGCGATCGTGGCAAGCGACCCGTCGGACAAGGACGAGCTGTTCGAGCCGGCGATGGACAAGATCTACCGGCACCCTACGTTCTACGAAGTGCCCGACGGTGTCGCCAACCTCTGACGCCGCATCACCTGCGGCGACCGCGCCCTTCCCGAACGTAGAGGTGGTCGCGGACGGCTGTTTGATCGCCTCGCACCGGCTCTCCGAGTGGGTCAGCTCCGCGCCCACGATGGAGGAGGACGTGGCGCTCGGCAACATCGCGCTCGACCTGCTCGGGCAGGCCCGCGGGCTGTTGTCACACCTCGGCGACGAGGACCAGCTCGCCTACTTCCGTGACGCTACCGACTTCCGCAACCCGACGATCTGCGAGCTGCCGAACGGCGACTTCGGCCACACCGTGCTGCGGGCGCTGTTCATTGACGTCTGGCTGGAGCGGGTCTGGCACTCCTGGCTGACGTCTGGCGACGACGTCGTACGCGGGGTCGCCGAGAAGGCGGTGAAGGAGAACGCCTACCACCGCCGGCACTCGAGTGCGTGGGTGATCCGGCTCGGCGACGGCACCGACGAGTCGCATCGCCGGATGCTCGCCGCGCTCGACCAGCTCTGGCCGTACGTCGCCGAGATCGCCGTCGAGGGCTGGGCCGCCGACGTCGCCGCCGTGTTGGCGGAGGCGACCCTGCCGATGCCCCCACCGCCGCAGACCGAGGTCGAGTGGGGGTCGCGTGGGCAGCACACGCCGTACCTGACCGAGCTGTTGTCGGAGTCGCAGTCGCTTGCCCGCGAGTTCCCGGGCGCGACGTGGTGACCGCGGAACGCGCCTGGGCGATCCTGGCCGACGTCGCCGACCCGGAGATCCCGGTGCTGTCGGTGCTGGACCTCGGCATCGTTCGCGCGGTCGAGGAATCGGCCGATTCCCACCGGGTGACCGTGACGCTGACGCCGACCTATTCGGGATGCCCGGCGACCGAGGTGATCGAGCACGACGTGCGGACCGCGCTGGCATCGGCATATGACGAGGTCGACGTCAAGGTGCAGCTCTCGCCGGCCTGGACCACCGACTGGTTGAGTGCGGCCGGCCGCGACAAGCTCCTGGGCTTCGGCATCGTGCCGCCGAGCGGCAGTGTGCAGCCCGATGGCAGGCCGTCGTTGCCGATCCTCGATCCGGGTGCGCCCGCCGCGTGCCCGCAGTGCGGGTCTCACGACGTAGAGGAGATTGCCGGGTTCGGGTCGACGCCCTGCAAGGCGCTGTGGCGCTGCGTGAGCTGCCGAGAACCGTTCGACTACTTCAAGGCGCACTGATGGCCCGCGTCTTCCACCCGCTCACGGTCGCCGACATCCGCCGCGAGACCGATGACACGGTCTCGCTGGCACTCGGCGTGCCGACCGGGCTGAGCGAGACGTTTCGGTTCGCGCCGGGGCAATTCCTCACCTTCCGGGTTGCCGGTGGGGACGGCAAGCCGGTCAACCGGTCGTACTCGATCTGCAGTGCTCTGGACGACGTCGAGCTCCGGATCGTCGTGAAGCGGCTCGCCGGCGGCGTCTTCGGCGAGCGCGCGCACACCACGATGAAGGTCGGCGATCAACTCGACACGTTGGCGCCGCTGGGACGATTCACGGTGCCGATCGACCCGGCGCATCGCAAGTCGTATCTCTTTCTCGCGTCCGGCAGCGGCATCGCGCCGGTCATGTCACTGCTGCGTTCACTGCTCGAACACGAGCCGGAGAGCCGGTGCACGCTCGTGTACGGCAACCGCGGCGCCGGCTCGGTGATCTTCCGCGACGCCCTGCACGACCTCAAGGACCGCTACCTCGGCCGGCTGCAGATCATCCACATCTTCAGCCGCGAGGATCAAGCGACGCCGCTGCTCAACGGCCGGATCAACGCCGACAAGCTTCGCGCGCTCGGCAAGGAACTCATCGACATCCCGTCGTACGACGAAGCTTTCGCCTGCGGGCCGGAGCCGATGACGCTGGACGTTCGGGACGCGTTGATCGAGCTCGGTGTGCCTGCCGATCATGTGCACCTCGAGCTGTATGGCTCGCACGCGCAGCGGACCCCGAAACCGGTGCATCACGATGACGGCGAGAGCGTGAGGCTCGACGTCGTCCTCGGCGGGATCCGCCGGACGATCGATGGTCACCGGGATGAGACTGTGCTCGACGCGGCGAGTGCCGCGGGGTTGGATGTGCCGTTCTCGTGCACCGGCGGGGTCTGCGCAACCTGCCGCGCGCGGGTCGCCGACGGCGCAGTCGAGATGGCAGTGAACTACGCCCTCGAGCCATGGGAACTCGATGCCGGCTTCGTCCTCACCTGCCAATCGCGGCCGACCACCTCAGCGGTGACGATCGACTACGACGCCGTCTAGCCACACGCATGGCCCATTGGTGGGGCTATAGCCCCACGCATGGCCCATTGGGGGGGCAATAGCCCCACGCATGGCCCATTGGTGGGGCTAGGCCTCGTCGTTCTCGATCGACGCTTTCAACACCGCGAGAGTCCGCACCATGTTGGTCTTGTTGTGCTCCGGCCGGTCATAGACACCCATCACCGGCCGCGAGGGCAGGTCGATCAGCGGCGAGCGCAGGTCGAGCCAGCGTTCGACGACCCGGGTCGTCCCTTCAGCGGTCGGTTCGAAGTCGTAGGACCACTCAGAGATGGGAAACGGGCCGAGCGTGACCCGGAAGGCGAATCGCTTACCGCGGTCCGCCGCGATAACGGTGGCCAGCGTCGACCACCGTCGCCAGCCCGAGCGATTGTTCCCGCGGAAGCGCGCGCCAACGGCGGGGCCGACCGCGCCACCCACCCAGCGACCGCCGACGGCCTCGGGGCTCCACTTCCCCATCTGGGCCAGGTCCGAGACGAGGTCGTAGACCCGCTCCGGCCCGGCTGCGATGGTCTCCGACGCCTCTGCTCGCTTCCCCGCCACCGGGCAATCCTGGTCGGCCAACCCGTCGGGGTCAATGGCCGTCCCACCCGCCGGCGGACCGCTGCTAATCTTGTCGGCACGCGCCGCTAGCTCAACTGGCAGAGCAGCGGACTCTTAATCCGCGGGTTCGGGGTTCGAGTCCCTGGCGGCGCACTCGCTTGATGTGAAAGTTCGCCTGACGCTTGACGTTCGGCCTTCGGTTGATGCTTTACGGGGGTTCGGCTGATGGTTGACAGCTACTTCGGCTGATTCTTGACACTCCCTTGGTATGAGGGAGATGAGCGTGGCTGAGCAGCGGTATCAGGCGGTGTTGGCTCTCGTGACACTCCCGGTTCGTGAGGGAGATGTCAGCGGCCGGCAACGAGCCTCACCAGGCAGGTCTGCCGATGGCCCCTACCTCACTGGGACTTTCTCCTCTTACATACCGGGCCTTAGAGGGGTTCGGTCGAGAGTACAAACACCGGCCGTCTCAGGAGGAGACCATGAGCTACATTCCACCAGGCCGACCCGACAGTAAGGTAAGCGTCGAGCCGCGATACGAGAACTTCATCGGCGGGAAATGGATCGCTCCCACCCACGGCAAGTACCGCACGAATCTCACTCCGGCCACGGCCCAGCCGATCACTGAGGTGCCCGACTCGACCCCCGAGGACATCGAACTCGCGCTCGACGCGGCGCACAGCGCCAAGGACGCATGGGGTGAGCGGTCGGAGACCGAGCGCGCCGCCGTCCTGAACGCGATCGCGGACGCGATCGAGGCCAACAGCGAGGTGCTGGCGGTCGCTGAGAGCTGGGAGAACGGCAAGCCGGTCCGCGAGACCCTCAACGCCGACATCCCGCTCGTGGTCGACCACTTCCGTTACTTCGCCAGCGCAGCTCGAGCCGAAGAGGGACGCACGACCGAGATCAACAAGGACCTGGTTGCTTACCACTTCCGGGAGCCACTCGGCGTGGTCGGTCAGATCATTCCCTTCAACTTCCCGTTGTTGATGGCGGCCTGGAAGCTGGCACCAGCCCTCGCGGCCGGCAACTGCTCGGTGATGAAGCCTGCCTCGCCGACGCCGTGGTCGATCCTCAAGCTGATGGAGGTCATCCAGGACGTCCTTCCCGAGGGCGTCATCAACGTGGTCAACGGACCTGGTGCGGAGATCGGCAAGGCGCTCGCGGCCAACCCGCGGATCGCCAAGATCGGCTTTACCGGTGAGACTGTCACCGGCCGCCTGATCATGCAGTACGCCGCACAGAACCTCATCCCGTCGACGGTCGAACTCGGCGGCAAGTCGCCGAACATCTTCTTCAGTGACGTGATGGACCACGATGACGAGTACCTGTCCAAGGCCGTTGAAGGTCTCGTGCTCTACGCCTTCAACAAGGGAGAGGTCTGCACCTGCCCGTCGCGTGCACTGATCCACCAGGACATCTACCCCGAGTTCATGGCTCGCGCGTTGGAGCGGATCGCCGCGATCAAGCAGGGCAACCCGCTTGACCTCGCGACCCAGGTCGGAGCCCAGGTTTCGAAGCAGCAGCTGGAGAAGATCGCCTCGTACGTCGAGATCGGGCGCAACGAGGGGGCCGAGGTCCTGATCGGCGGAAGCCGTGCCAAGATCGGCGGCGAGTTCTCCGAGGGCTACTACTTTGAGCCCACGGTTCTCAAGGGTGACAACCGGATGCGGGTGTTCCAGGAGGAGATCTTCGGACCCGTGCTCGCGGTCACCACTTTCGCCAACGACCAGGAGGCGCTCGAGATCGCGAACGACACCCTCTACGGCCTTGGCGCCGGCGTGTGGACCCGGGATGGCACCCGTGCATACCGCATGGGCCGTGCCATCAAAGCCGGGCGGGTGTGGACCAACTGCTACCACGAGTACCCGGCGGGCGCAGCATTCGGTGGTTACAAGATCTCGGGCATCGGCCGGGAGAACCACCGCATGATGCTCGATCACTACAGCCAGACCAAGAACCTGCTGGTGAGCTACAGCACGAAGCCGCTCGGTTTGTTCTGACCGCAATGATCGACGGGGCCGCGCACTCCGGAGTCACCGCGACGCCGGCGGCGCGCAAGGCGATCGAAGCCCTGCGCGCCGCCCACGGCGGACCGGTGATGTTCGTCCAGTCGGGCGGGTGCTGTGCAGGCAGCGTCCCCATGTGCTTCCCCGCCGGGGAGTTTCTCGTCGGCGACGGAGACGATCTCCTGGGCGAGATCGACGGGTGCATGTTCTATATCGATGCCAGGCTGCATGCAGCCTGGCGATGTGACCGGCTCATCCTCGACGTCGAGGCCGGCCCCCCGGAAGGGTTCTCGCTGGGGGCCGGGCCAAACGCGCACTTCGTCACCCGCCCGGCCGGTTCGAACGAATCGGACGCCGCCACGGTGGCGGGGTGACACCGAATCCTTGATCCGGTCGCACCCTGATGCACCTGGGTCGGGTCGGGACAGCGGTGTCAGGCGCGGGACAGGATGAGGCCGTCAAGCTGTAAGGTCCGGCCGGTGGGCGAGGTCACCTCGATGACCACCTTCCCGGTCAGAAGGTCCGGTAGCGACGGGAGCATCACGACGCTGCGCCGATGACGGACGTCGGAGTGAAGGTCGACATTTGCGAGGAGAATTCCTGCGATCGACACCCGGACCCTGCCGCACGTCGCGCATCGCGTCACGACCAAGCCGACGTCGCGTACTTGCGCGTCGTGCCGGGTGGCGGTCGCGCCATGGATGGTCGTCGTGGTGATCGTGCCGAGGTAGAAGGAGTGGCCGGTCTTCCGCCGCCAGCGCGAGCCGACCGTCACCGCCCGGTCATCGAGGGCTCGGGCGGTGCAGGCGGCCGCCGACCAGGTGCTGAGGTTGCCGAGCCGGTCGGAGGCGCGGACCTTGAAGCAGTACGTGTAGCCAACCGCGAGCGCGCGCACCTCGGTCGCCGCGGCGGTCTTCTGCCATGCGGCTGGGTAATGCCAGGCACCGTAGCCGCCGTCGTACCGGGCGCGGCGCCAACTGACGTCGTAGTACGCGACGCCGGTTGCGTCCGTCGCGCTGTAGGCGACCGTCGCGTCAGACGCGAGCGTGCCACGGGCGAGCGGCTTCACCGTCACTGCCGGTGGCGTGGTCTCGCAGCGTGGGATCCCCGCGCTGAAGCCAATGCCACCAGTGGTGGTCGTGAAGAGGTCGCTGACGTAGTTGTTGTCGGTCAATCGATCCCACACGGCGTCGCCGTGAACGACTCCTGCGGGGTCACCGTCAGGCGCGATCGTCTGGCATTCGATCGCAAGCGGGTCGGCGTCGCTGTACGTACCGGTCGCGGCGGTGCTGTTCGACGGCCCGGCGCGCTCGGTCAGCTGCTGGCCTGCCGGCACCGCGGCGGCGTAGACGTACGGCGGGCCGGTCGGCAGTGTCACCGATGTCGCCGCGATGACGTCGCCATCCATCGCGTCCTTGTCGATCGTCAGAGACAGCCCGCCGAATGTGTACGCGGTGCTGTTCTGGTACTGGTGAATGCGGTGATGCGCTAGGTAGCCGGCCGGGATATTCGGGTTGTCGACCGAGTCATTGCCGTCGTATCGGGCGAACCAGATCGCATCTGGCTCAGGGTACATGTTGTCCGCCTCGTGGGCGGCAATGACATCCTTGATGCCGCTCGTCGGCGTGGCGTAAAGGCCGGCCAGATAACCCGCTTCGTGCAACGTGTCGATCCAGCCGCGAACGAACGCCAGCACCGCCGGCACGCAGGTCGTGTTCCCCGAAGGGACCGAGTACGACTCGATATCGATGTACGCCGGCACTCCGGTCGGCAGCCCGAGTTGGGTAAGGCTGGTCGCCGAAGGATCCGGGTCGTCGATCGCGAGTGACGCGGCCGCCGACCCTTGGGCAAGCGCGGTCGTTGGGCTGGTGCTCATCTTCTGCTTGGTGGTGCTTGCACACGGCGCCTGCAAGTCGACGTCCGTCGGGATGATCGTCCAGCCGTTGGCGAGAACCGTCGTCACCCACGACGACGACAGCTCCGATTGGTCGGTGTGATAGCGCTGGCTACCCGCGAAGTACATGTTGACCGCGCGGTACGGCGACGCCGACCAGGCACGGATGGTGCTCGTCGGCGGCGCCTGCGCTGCGTCGAAGCCCTCTCCAAGTGCATGGCCAGCGGCTGCGACCACCGATGGCAAGCCAACATTGGCGGTCGCCACCTGCTCACGGCCGATGCCCCATGCAGCGTCCTGCCAATGCACGGACCCAGCGACAGCAACGCCCGAGGGAGCCGTAGCGAGCACGATCACGGCCGCCAACAGAACCGTCAACCGCCGCTCGATCTGCACTCCTCCAGACTGCCTCGGGACGGAGGCCGCCGACCAGAGTCCTTAGTCCAATGCAAGCTCTGGCGAACGAAGGTCTGCGTGCAGGTCAGGTGACTTTCAGCGTCAACTTCTTCGATGTCCCCCCGGCATTGGTGGCGTCCGCGGCGCGCACGACTCGCAGTGCTTCCTTGCCCGCCTTGCCCGGTGTGTAGCTGATGACGTAGCCCACCGCCTTCGTGCCGCTCGGCAGCTTCTGCTTCTTTGTCTTCGCGCTGCCGATCGTCTTCCACTTGCCGTTCACCTTGACCTGCAGCGAAACCTTCTCGCCGCTTGCGGCCGGCAGAACGGTGCCGTAGACGGAGTCCTTCGCGCCGTGCGCGATCGTCGTCTTGGTCAAGGCCGCCTTCACGACTTGCGCGACGTCAACGGTCGCGATGCCGCTGGTCACAGCGCTGTGTGCAGACGTCGCGGCGTACGAGAACTCGTACTGGGTGTTGACCGACGGCTGCACCACTGCCTTCGCGAGGCCGGCCGAGGTCGTCGTGAGCTTCTTCACCATGTGGAAGGTGCCGCTGGTGCCTTTGCGGCTGAGCAGCGAGACCGAGGCACTGCCGATTGCCGCGTGGCTCGTCTTGTCGGTCAGCTTCGAGGACAAGGTCGCGCTCTTCCCGTACGAGACCGTCGATCCATGCGGTGCGCTGAGCGCGCTGGGATCTTGCGGTCCATGCGGGGTTGCCGAGACCGTGTTCGACCAGGCGCCGTCGACGACGCCGTTCTCCGCCCGGATCCGGAAGTCGTACGTCGTGCCGTTGGTGAGGTTGGAGATGGTGTCGCTGACCGATGTGTCACTGGTGTCGTAGTCGGTGTCCACGACCTGCCAGTCCTTCCCACCGTTCGCGGAGCCGTCAATCTCGTAGTACTGCAGCGGGACGCCGCCGTCATCGGTCGGGGCAGTCCAGTCCAGCGTCACCCGGCGCTTGCCGGCCGTCGGCGAGAGACCGGTCGGAGCGCCCGCCGCCACCACCGCCGGTGCGCCCGTGGACGTCAGGTTCACGGTCACATCGCCGTCAGTGGTGTGGAACGTCAGGGTGCCGGTCGTAGTGCCCGAGTCCTCCGCGCTGGTCGCCTGCACGCTCACGCTGCACCCGCCCTGGCCGAAGGCATGGTTCATGACCAGCGAGTAACTGCAGCTGTCGTTCGTGACCGCGAAGCTGCCTGAGCCGCTGGAGACGGCCGTGGAGACTCCAGAAACACCGACGAGGCCACCGGCCGGGGACAACTGCTCGGTCTGCGACAGCGGGTCATTGGTCGGGACCGCGCCGAAGTCGATGTCGCCGGACGGGGTCGGGTCCCCGGTCGTACCGGCTGCCTGTATGGATCCGGCGTCGCACGAGCTGGTGTCGACGATCTGCTCCTCCTGGTCGACCCCCTCGATGCCTCCGCACTCACCGCTCCCGATCGCCGCTTCCGACACCGGTTGGATCGACGGCGTGATCGCATCTCCGGTCGACAGCGAGCCGATCGTCGAGGTGAGGGGGATGTCCTGATCAGGATCGGTGGTCTTGAGGGTGCAGCCGCCGCCCAGGACGTTCAGGCCGAAATCGTCGGAGACCGAACCTGGACAGTTTGCGTTCGTGTTATCGCCGACGATCGAGGTGGCGAGCTGATCGATGCTGTCACTGAAGCCGTTGAAGTTGTGCGCGATCGTGTCGCTGCCGAGTTCGAAGAAGCCGGCGCCCTGGACGCCGGTCTCGGTGTTTCCGGCGAAGGTGCTGTCGTCGATCGAGAGGCCGTGGCTCTCGCCGGCGCCGATGCTGGCGCCGACACCGTTGTTGACGAAGGCACTGTTCTCGATGTTGCCGCTGTAGAAGTCGAACTGATCAGTGAAGGTAAGCCCGACGTCGGAGAGGTTCTCGACCAGCAGGTCACGTGCCGTGAGATCGGCGTTGAGGACATAGATGCCGTTGGCCGGCCCGGCCCCCGTGCCGTTGACGGCGAAGTTGACGAAGGTGAGGTCCCCCCAGATCTCGTCCGGTTCCTGAGGGTTGGGCAGGTTCTCCAGGTAGTAGCTGTCGCTCGGGATCGCCGTGCAGGTGTCGCTCCAGGCGAACTCCGAGAGGTCGGCCTCGAAGCCGGTGTAGTCCGTGACGTCCGTGGGGTTCTTCACGCCGGCGAAGCCGACGCCCTGGATCGTCAGCGCATACGGGTCGTAGGGCAGCTGAACCGGGCAGTACTGGCCCGGCAGCAAGTCGATGGTCGCGTTCTCCCGCGAGCTCTGGTTCCATGCCTCGGCATCCGAAATCGCCGTGAGCAAAGGCTCACAGGTGTACGTCGTGGAGTAGGCCAGGGTCGTGACGTCCGGGCAGGCGAGGTAGGTGCCGGCCGGAAGCGCCGGGCCGGCAGCGTGGGCCGCGCCGGCGGAGCCGAGCGCCGTGGCGCCGGCCACGGAGAGGATGGCAAGCAGACGTGCGGTACGACGGCCTCTGGCGATGCCGGACATGGAACCTCCCCCTGAGCGTGGAGGAAGCCTACCGAGCCTGGCGGCGCTCGCAACCAATACCGGCCAATCCAATATCTCTACAGTCCCTGTCCTCGCCTATCGAGGTGACCTACGGCCCTGGCTGAGTCGAGGCCACTGCGATGTAGTGAGTGAATGGGCCCCTTGCCGGCAACGCGCGCGACACCGGGCGTGCGACACTCGCGCCGCACGGCGGCGTTGGCAGTGGTGTGTGTCTCGGCATTGATCATCAACGTGGACAACACCATCCTCAACGTGGCGCTGCCCACGCTGGTGCGGGATCTGCAGGCAAGCTCGAGCCAGCTGCAGTGGATCGTCGACTCGTACGCGATGGCGTTCGCGGGGCTGCTGTTCGTCGGCGGCGGTCTGGCCGATCGGTTCGGGCGTAGGCGGTTCTTCCTGATCGGCTTGAGCATCTTCGCCGCAGGATCGATCGGCGCGGCCCTGTCGAGTTCGGTCAATCCACTGATCGCCTGCCGGGCCGTCATGGGTGCCGGAGCCGCGTTCACCATCCCGGCGTCGCTATCCATCATCAACGACATCTTTCGAGAGCCGAACGAGCGGGCGCGCGCCATCGGCTCCTGGGCCGCGACGATCGGGCTCGGCATCGCGATCGGCCCGATCGCCGGCGGCCTGCTGCTGTCGCGGTTCTGGTGGGGCTCGATCTTTCTGGTCAATGTTCCGATCGCGCTGCTCGGCTTCCTTGGGGCACTCGTACTGGTGCCGGACTCGAAAAACCCGAACACACAGCGTTCCGACCCGCTCGGGGCAGCCTTGTCCGTGGCGGGTCTGGGTCTGCTGCTCTGGGCGATCATCGAGGCTCCGACCAGGGGCTGGACGTCGGAGGCGGTGGTGGGCGCCGGGTTGGCCAGCCTTGTCGTTCTCGGCGGATTCACCGCCTGGGAGGCTCACAGCGACCACCCCATGCTCGATCTGACGTTCTTTCACAACCGCGGGTTCTCGGTAGCACTTGTCGCCGAATGCCTCGGAGTCTTCGGCCTCATGGGTGCACTGTTCATGCAAACGCAGTTCCTGCAGTTCGACCTTGACCTCTCACCGTTGCGGGCCGGGCTGCGGATCCTGCCCATCGCCGGAGCGCTGGTCCTGAGCGCCGCGGCGTCCCCGCTGCTCGCTCGCGTCATCGGGGTCAAGCTCAGCGTCGCCGCGGCCCTCGCCGCGATCGCCGGCGGCCTGTGGCAGATCTCAGCGACGTCCACGGTCGCGACCACCTACACCGACGTGGTCCCCGGTCTGTTGCTGATCGGCGTGGGGGCCGGGCTGCTGCTGCCGACTGCGACGAACACGGTCATCGGATCGATCCCGCAGGGCGACTCCGGGATCGGGTCGGCAACCAACACCGTCGCCCTTCAGCTCGGTGGCGCACTCGGTGTTGCCGTGCTCGGCAGCGTCATGCTTACCCGCTACCAAGACCACATGACCACGGCGCTTACCGGCCAGCAGGTGCCGACAACTGCCGCGCACGCGATCTTCGGCTCGCTCGGTGGTGCCCTCGGCGTGGCTGCCGCCGTCGGAGGTGCCCGGGGCGCCGAGTTGGCGCATGCGGCGAGGGCCGCGTTCATGAGCGGCAACGAGCTAGCGCTGGCGGTCGGCGCAGCCAGCGCTATGGGCGCGGCGTTGCTCGTGCTCGCCGCGCTCCCGGCCCTGGCTTCGGACCGCCCGCCGGACCGAAGCCGGGGACCCCATCCGGCTCCACCGGCCGAAGAGGTCGTTGCGCCGGTCGGTAAGTAACTGATCCGGTACGGCGCACGTCAGCTGGTGCGGGGGATCGTCCAGTCGCCCGAGCCGCGAAGCGTCAGGTACTTCCTGACCGGCTGCATGATGTCGTCCCACATCGCGATCAGGTCACCCGAGACCGCCCCACAGTCGGCCTCCGTGACGTGCAAACCGGCCCGGAACGGATGGGAGGTATGCCCGACCACCTCGTCCTGCCCGGCGAGCCTGCCGACGACGGTCGGCTGGCTCGCGGTGCCGGTGATGCGGGCGTGCAGGTTTCCGACGCTGTGGTCGAACATCTCCATCACGGGGGCCAACCCCGCATGGGCGGCGCCGGTTCCCGACAGCTGGATCTCGCCGGTCACGTGAGCGCCGTCCGAGTGCAGGCTGATCGAGCCGGTGGTCTCGTAGGTGCCACCACCCCTCGCCGGGACGCCGCTGGCGAAGGCCATGGCAAGGTTCGCGCGGACCGGCCCCGCATAGTTCCCGGCCGGGATCACGTTGCCCTGCGCCGTACATCCCGGAACCGGCTTCGGGACATGGTGCGCAACGACGATCGTGCGCTGTCCGACCACCGCGGTGATCGTGTCGAGGAACTTCGTCGCGTCCTCGATGAAGCTCGCCAGGATCGGGTTGACGTAGGGGGCGACCAGGTCCGGCACCTGCGCAGTGAGGTACGCCGTCACGAACTTCCGAAGCTGCTCGATCTCCGGCCGGCGAACTCGGACGGAAGCGGTCACGGTCGGCCGCACCTCAATCCCGGTGCTCGCGACATGGGCGCTCTCGCTGCCGGTGCGGTAGTCGAGGAGGTGGCGCAGGTTCGTGTCGAGGGCGCCGTCGACCGCGCCAATCGTCACCAAACCCGGTTCCTGTCCGGTGACCGTCCACTGCACCGGCGCCCCGGTGGTGGCGATGGTCGGCAGTGGCACGTGCACCGCTTCCGCGCAGTCGACCAGCTGCGGTGGCCAGTCCGACACCTCAGCGTTGCGGTCGATGCTCACGGTGAACTGCCCGGTGTTGAACTTCGGTGCGATCGCGAACTGGTTCGACGCCGGCGTCGGCGTGACCGTTGCCGCCCATTGCTTGAGGTACGACCGGAGCATCGTGAACAGGGCAACCCCGCCGATGGCGTCGGCCAGTGCCAGCAGGATCGGCTTCGTGATCTGGCTGATCACCGCCTTGAGCGCCTGTTCGGCGAGGTGGACGGCGGCGTTCCAGAACGACGCGAGAAACGCGGCCAACCCGCCGAGGATCGCCCCGACGAGACCGCCGCCGAGCGCGCCATTCACAAAGGCGGCCACGCCGGCCGGGTCGAGGTGCAGGACCGCGAACACCTGGTCGAGGACGCGGTCGACGAACCCGGCCACCGTCGTACACGGCGAGCGCACGATCGACGCGTCCTCCACTACCAGCGCGCCGGTCCCAGGTCCGCCGGCAGTCCGGTAGCTGGAGTCGGCGCCCGATGCCGACGGCGTCGCGGACTCGGTCCCACCGGGCAGGGCGACATGCTGCAGCAGGTCCGCGGCGAACAACGTCGTCACGGCGGTCGGCAGGATGACCTGCTCGGGGTGAGTCCAGTCAGGGCTGCCGAGCAACGGAGCGGCGGCCGCGGCGATCGGATCGGCCTTCGCGACCACCCACCCACCGACGATGTCGGCAAGTTGCGGCGAGGTAGCCGGCATCCGCAGCATCGTGTCCAGGTCCGAGCCGAGGATTCCGCCCTGGTCGGCCGCTTCGGCGCCGATGTTCTCGACTTGCCAGCGGGTCAAGGTGAGCACCTGGATCCCGGATACCGGGACCAGCGGCTTAGCGGACGTCTCGTCCGCGACCGTGGCAATCCCGGCGCGCGCGAACGTCTGCTCGAGGTTCTGCGCCGACTGGGCGACCGTCGTTGCGGTTGCCGCCCGACCGCCGACGTCTGCGCCCGCGGAGTGCATGCATCCCGCCGCCGCCAGCGTGACCACAAGGGCGGCGGCGACCCGACGTACCTTCATCTCGATCCCAACCCGTCGATCCGTCAGACCGAGGTTTGCAGCCGGGAGTCGCAATCTGGTCGCAGCCGGATCGCACCGGCTTGCGACTCAGTCTGCGGGGTCGTCGTCGACGGGGAACACGTCGAATGGGCCGTCGAAGAGGATCACGAAGAGGCAGTCGTGGTCCGGCGCGGACTCGTGGTGCATCGTGGTCCCGGCCGGGAAGTGCGCGTAGGAACCGGCCGATAGGAGCCGCCCGTCTGCCTGCAGGACACCCTCGACGACCACGATCGTGTGGGCAGCGGAGTGGCGGTGCCGCTTGGCTCGCAGGCCGGCCGGGTAGCGGATGAGGTAGTGCTCCGCTCCGGACACCTGGTCCCGGAAGAGCAGGCGCAGCCCGACCGGCTGGTCGTAGATGACGGGTTGCGACTCAGTCAGATCCAGCCGACCGAGATCGTCGAGCAATACTGCCCGGCTCGGGCGCACCGGTTCGGGTTCGCTGGTCATCCCTCATTGTGCGTCAGGTGATTCGCACCGGCGTGCCGTAGTGCACCCAGTGGAACAGCCACCGGATCGCCGCCAACGGCATATGCACGCAGCCATGTGAACCATGCGTGACGTAGTGCTTGCTGCCGAACGGCATCTTCTGCCACGAGGCGTCGTGAAACCCCCAGACCCCGAGGTGAAATGGGAGCCAGTACTTCACCCGGTACGACCGACCACGGTTGGTCGTCAGGTTGGTGTTGCGGTTGAGCCCCTGGACGGCGAACATCCCTCTCGGCGTGGCGTCACCCGGGCGTTCGGCGCCGGTTGTGACCGCCGTGCTCAGGCCGGTACGACGACCGGCGCAGGCCCACTCGTGCTGCTGCTCGATACTGACCACGATCAACTGCGACCGGGTGTTGCGCAGGCACGGGCTGGCCGGGCGGGCGCTCCGGATGGCCGGCCCCGGGCTCGCAGGCGCGGCAGCCGAAGCCTGGAACGGAGCGGAACGGGGATGCCCGGTGACCGCACCGGGCGGTGCCGACCCGAGCGACTCGCCGTAGAAGCCGACCCAGGCAGTGACGGCGAACGCGCCGGCTAGGACCACTGAGGTGAGCTTGCCGGGCCGCCAGCGGGGCCTGACCGGGCGGTCTCGGTCCGTCAGTGCTCTCACCACACCTGGACGACGAAATGCAGGTGCGATCGGTTGCATCCAGGAGGGGTGCGATGAGTGACCCGCAACGAGTCCCGCTCGCGTTGCCACGCCGCCGTGGGACGACCGGTCGCCGATCGATGATTACCCGGCTGGCGTCGAGAGCACACTGGGTTCATGGACCCCCTTCGCTTAGTCGCCCGCTCTGCCCTCGGTGCAGTCTTCATCTCCGGAGGTATCGACACCCTCCGGTCCCCTAGCGCCAAGGCCGAGTTGGCCGCGCCGGTGATCGACAAGGCGCGGGAAACGATCGACGGGCTGCCGGACGACGACGTACGGCTCGTCCGCCTCAACGCAGGAGTCCACGTCGCGGCCGGAAGTCTGCTGGTGCTGGGCCGGCTTCCGAGGATGTCCGCGCTCGTGCTCGCAGCGTCGCTGGTCCCCACCACGTTGGGTGGGCACCGGTTCTGGGAAGCCGAGTCGGCGCAGGACCGGGCTCAGCAGCGACTGCACTTCAGCAAGAACCTGGCCATGTTCGGCGGCCTGGTGTTCGCCGCGCTCGATCGCGGCGGCCGGCCGAGCTTGCTGTGGCGAACCAAACGGCTGGCCGGCGACGCCGGCGACGAACTCGACCACCTTGCATCGGCCGTTGACCCCCGCCGCCTGCCGTCAGTGGGGCGCCGGGGCGTCAAAGCGGCCGCGCACGCCATGCACGCCTGAGCAACGCGCCGACGCTGGACGACCACGCGTGCTCCCGCACGACCGTGGGTGCCCCGGCGAACAACTGAGCCGGGGCACCCACGGGCATTCGATCGGTCTAGAAGGCGTCCTTGACCTTCTCGCCGGCCTGCTTGAGGCTTCCCTTCGCCTGATCCGCGCGACCCTCTGCCTTGAGCCGCGGGTTGCCGACAGACTTGCCGACCGCCCTCTTCGCCTTGCCCTGCACCTGCTGGGCGCTGTTCTTGACCTTGTTGCTTGCACTCACGCGTGACCTCCACACACCGGGCGACCGGATCCGCAGATCGCGTCGCACTGATCAACGTTGCACAATCACCAGCTGCTGCTAGCTGGTCTTCACGGGCGAACCTCGGCCGACCATGCGGCAGGGAACTCCCTCGGGCCTACCGAACCTCTGCAGACTCGGACTCGACACTCGCTTCTCCGACGACCCGGTCGAAGACGGAGCGGTATTCCTGCATGGCCTTGCGGAGCTCTTCGGTGTCCGACGAGCCGTTCTCCCGCCACTTCTGCTCGGTTCGGACTCCGGCGCGATAGCGATCGACCAGGTCGGCGTTCTCCACCGACAGCAAGGACATTCGCTCGTCCTGATCGTCAGTCGGGTAGCCGACCTCCGCCATCGCAGCGGTGAGGACTGAGTGACCCATGGCGACCGACTCGGCCGGCGCATCTACGAAGTGCTGCTGCACGACCCGCCACTCGTCGCGGAAGCGCTCAACAGCAGCGGTGGAAAGCGGCCGCAGGTCGAGTTGGTCGTACCGCTTCGTCCGCTCCTTGAGATCGCGCTCTCCAGCACGTCGGCCATCGTTCTCCTCGATGGCCCGGTCGTACTCCGACCCGAACTGAGCCTTCAACGCGGTACGCCGACGCAACCGCAAACTGCCCGCGGCCACGATGGCGAGGACAACGACTGCGGCAACGATGACAACGGTGAGAAGCAAGCCGGACACGAGTACCTCCACAGCGAAAATTGATTTGCGCTCATGACGTTGAGCCCTCTAGTGGTCTACCCGGTGCCATCGGGTCATACACGTCGCCACAAGCCCGCCGGCCAAACGCATCTCGATAGCCGAGACCCTTTTCAGCTCGGAGCCTGCGCAACCCGGTTTTCGACGTGTACATAGCGAAGGCCGACGAGCTCTGCGCAACGTTCCGCATCGTCGTACAACTCGACAGCTGCCTCAACGGCTACCGCACTGTGCTCGCCATTGATCGTGTGCTACGCCCGTCGGCCGGTGAGCATCGCCGCGACACCGACGATCAACGCGATGATCAGACCCCACCACAAGATATGGGCCGCGAATCCTAGGCCAGCAAACAAAACGAGCAGGATCAGAGCTACGACAATCAACATGATGACCTCCGTCTGGTGACTTGTACTGCACCTAGAAGGTCGATACCCGGATCCCGATTCAAATACACGATGCCCGGGCCGCCGCTATGCCGGGTCAGCCGCCGCCCGCTCGAGAATGGTGATCACTCCCGTGCCACCGTCGACCCGCAGGCGATCGCCGGTTCGTACCACCTGGGTCCCCACCCCGGTGGCGACGACAGCCGGCAGCTCGTACTCCCGGGACACGATGGCGGCATGCGACATGATGCCGCCGCCGTCCGACACCGCCGCCGAGATGCGGGCGAAGACGACAGACCAGCTTGGCGCGGTCACTGGACAGACGAGAATCTCGCCGTCGACCAGCGCTTCCAGCTCCTCCACCCCGTGCACGACTCTCGCGATGCCCTCCACGACGCCCGGCGACGCGGCGAGGCCACGGAACTCGTCCTCCATGCCGGTCGCGTGCTCAGCCGCGATCCAGCGATCGATCGTCTCGCTGGTGATCCCCCAGAAGATCACCGAGATCGGGTCGGTGATCTCGTCGGGTGGTACTCCCAGCGCCGGCGGCGGCTTCCACTTCTCCAAAGCCGCATAGATCTCGCGCCGACGGGCGATCTCTTTGCGCCACGTCTGCATCCCTCGACTCGGTACGGCGACCGCCCACGCGGCCTCGACCTCGTACAGCAGCGAATACACCTCGTAGCGGTGCAGGAAGAAGATGTCGTCGTCCCGCTCGAGCATGCCGCCCGCCACCATCACGGCGCCGAGCTCGCGCACCTTGTTGAAGAAGATCGAGTGGTGCCAGTGCTCGACATAGAAGTTGTGGTTCTCGACCAGCGGAAAGACCTGACGTGACAACGAAAGCAGCTCGTCGAACTGGGCCGCCTCAGCATCGTCGAGAAGGTTGCGGTATCCGGTGGCAATGCGCTCCCGCTCGGAGTGCAGATGCTCCAGCGGTCGCGAGAGGTCCTCGTTGTTCTCGACCCGGGTGACGTAGTCGCGCAGCGCTGCGAACGGCAGGCTCATGTCGTCGATCCAGGCGCGGTTTGCGTGGCAGTATCCCGCTCCGGTGGAGTAGTAGAACCACGGGTCCTTGACCTGCTCGAGCTCGTCGATCCACTGCTTGCCTGCTTCCGAGGTCTGCAACCGCCCAAGGACCTCGTCCGGGCTGCCTTCCTCCTTGATCGCACTCCCCACACCCAGCTCGACCGCCCGCCCGGCCAGCCGACGGAGCTCGGCATCGGGCCGATACAGGATCACGTCGATGCCGGCGACCATGCGGGCGGCGAGATCGTCGGTGATCGCCGGGAACTTCTCACGGCAGAACTCGACAAAAGTCAGATAGGCGCCGTAGGCGAGGACCAGCATCTCGAAGTGGTAGTAGGCCATCTCGTGCATATTTTCGAGCAGCCGGCTGTAGCCGGTGAGCAGGTCGTAGGCGGTCGTCGTACCCCGGTGCCCCAGCACCGTCTCCACGGGCTCGATCTCAGCGAGTGGCTCGAAATGCATTGCCTTCAGCCGATCGATGCAGTCGGTGACCTTCGCCACCCACTCGTCGTAGATCGTGTCCCAGTTCTCGAAGTAGTGGGTGGCACGCTCGAGGAAGATCGGCTCCCTGCGGGCGATCTCGGCCGCGTCCTCGACCGCGTTCGGGCTCACGTAGAGATAGCCGTTGACGATTCGGTGCTCGATCCCGAGCGCCGGTGGCACCTGCCAGACCCGGGTCGTGTACTGGTTCAACGAGACCAGCCAGCTCTCCGGCATCATCAGGTCGAACGGATACACCGGCTCCGGGTTGTGGATCTGGTCGAAGAACCAGAGTTTGCCTTCGTCGGCATCCTGGGTCTCCGGGCCGAACAGGAGATAGGACGGGTACATCGACTCCCAGCCCGCTGCCCCGCTCGGTGTCTCGATCTCGTACGGATTGCGGAAAGCGGGTCGGTCGGGCACTACGTCCTCCTCATTGCGGTGGTCCGGCGAGCCCAGTAACAATCCGTCGGACGATGACACCGTTCCGCCATGCGCAGCACCGGACGTCGAGCGACCGCAATCGTCTCTCCCCCGAGCCGGTGATGCACCAGGCGATTTTGAGGCGCGAATATAGCACCGGCCCACGCGGTGCAATCGGTCCAGCAGTCGCCCGACTCGGACGACCGATACGTTGGCGGATACTTTGACGCGACCACGTGGTGCGCCGTGCGCGTGCACCCGCGACTGTCGACCGGTGGGATCAGAGTGACTGAGCTAGCGACCCGCGAAGCCGAGGCGCCCGCGCGCGACGCAACGCGTGTGATCGGAACGGCGGCACCCCGCAAGGAGGACGAGCGACTGCTCTGCGGAGCCGGCCAGTTCGCCGACGACGTCGACCGCGCGCACGCGGTCGAGATGGCGGTCGGCCGCTGTCCCTTCCCGCACGCGCGGATCATCTCGATCGACGCCTCGGCGGCCCTCGCGCTTGACGGCGTCATGCAGGTCATCACCGGAGCGGAAGCGATGAGGCGAACCAAGCCGATCGGCATCCTGCGCCCGGTGCCCGGTGCACCAACCATCCCGCACTATCCGATCCCTTCGGACGTCGCGACGTACGAAGGACAGCCGGTCGTGAGCGTTGCCGCCAGGAGCCGGCACGTCGCCGAGGACGCGCTCGAGCTGATCGAGATCGAGTACGAGCCGCTGCCGCACGTCTCGGACGTTCTGTCCGCGCTGTCGCCAAACGCGCCGGTGATCCGGCCGGATGTGCTCGACTCCAACCTGCTCGTCACCGGGCCCGAAGGTGCCGGCGACGTCGAGGCCCGGATGGCGGAAGCCGATGTCGTGGTCGAGGGGCGGTTCTTCATCAACCGGGTCACCGGGCTGCCGATGGAGACCAGGTCGGTGTTCGCCGACTGGCGGCCCCGCGCCCGGGCGCTGACCGTGCACACGTCGACCCAGACGCCCCATTTGGTTCGAAAGCAACTCGCGGAGTCGCTGTGCATCGACGAGAGCGAGGTGCGCGTGGTCGCCACCGACGTCGGCGGCGGCTTCGGGCTGAAGATCGGGGCCTACCCCGAAGACGTGATCGCCTGCCTGCACGCAATCTCGCTGCGCCGGCCGGTGAAGTTCGTCGAGGATCGCAACGAGCACTTCCGGGCGACCACGCACGGTCGCGAGTCGATCCACGACTACCGGATCGCCGCCCGGGCAGACGGCCGGATCCTCGCGATGAGCGACCACTACGTCAACGACATCGGCGGCCTGAACTCACCGGTGGGGTCTTCGCAGCTGTCGACCGTCGTCTTCAACGGGCCCTACAAGGTGGACGACGGGTTCGTCGAGCGCCGGGTCGTTCTGACCAACAAGACGCCGATCGGCGCGTATCGCGGATACGGCCAGCCTGAGGTCAACTTCGCCTACGAACGGCTCATCGACACCCTCGCCAGGCGCCTTGGCATGGACCCGGTCGAGCTGCGCGCGATGAACATGGTCAAGCCCGAGGAACACCCTTGGGTGAACCCCACCGGGGCGATCTATGACAGCGGCGACTACGAGCGCTGTCTCCGAATGGCCGCGGAGGCGGTCGACTGGGCCGGCCACTGCCGAGCCGGGCGCGGGCCGAGGCTGTCGGACGGCCGGTATCAAGGCATCGGGTTTTCCTCCTACGTCGAACGGACCGGGTACGCAGGAGGCAAGTTCCTCGCCGGGCGGGGAACGGACTTCGGGGCCCATGAGAGCGTCACCGTCCGGGCGAACCGCTCCGGCAGCCTCGACGTCTACACCGGCATCTCGAGCGCCGGCCAGGGCAGCGAGACGGTCTTCGCTCAGATGTGCGCCGACTTCTTCGGCTGCGACTACGACGCGGTCACCGTGCACGCCGGCGACACGCAGTCCTCCCCGCTCAACTCGGGCGCCTTCGCCTCCCGGACGGTGATCGCCGCTTCCGGCGCCCTGCGCGAGGCGTGCACCAGGCTGCGCGCGAAGACGCTCGCGCTCGCCGCGCACATGCTCGAGGTCGACGATCCGGACACCCTCGACATCGTCGGCTCGGCCGTCCAGTCCCGCCTCGACCCGAGCCTCATGGTGCCGCTCTCGAGCGTGTTCAACCGTGGAATCCTCGGCCAGGGTCTCCCCGCCGGGCAGGTGCCCGGGCTCGACGAGACGGCGTACTTCGAACCGCTCCAAGCCGCGTACTCCTTCGGAACCGCAGCTGCACTTGTCACCGTGGACGCCGAGTCCGGCGAGTTCGACGTGGAGCAGTTCCTCATGGTGCACGACTGCGGCACCCCGCTGAACCCGAAGCTGGTCGAAGGGCAGGTCCGGGGCGGCATCGCGCAGGGTTTCGGCCAGACCCTCGGCGAGGAGCTCCGGTACGACGCCGAGAGCGGCCAGCTCCTCAACGGCACGATGATGGACTACTTCGCCCCGACCATCTGCGATCTTCCGCCGACCGACTTGCTGCACACCGCGGTGCCGTCACCGGTGACCACGCTGGGGATCCGCGGGGTGGGCGAGGTCGGCACGATCCCGGTGGGCGCCGCCGTTGCGAACGCGATCTGCGACGCGCTCAGCGATTTCGGCGTCGAGCTCGACCGCCTCCCGATCACGCCGGAGCTCGTCTGGCGCGCGCTCAACGACAAGGTTCGCCAGTAGATCGGGCGTGGTCCAGGGCCCGCCACACCAGCTCGGGGGTGAGGGGCAGCCGGTCGAGCTCGACGCCGAAGTCGGCGAGTGCGTCACAGATTGCGTTGGCGACCGCCGCGGCTACCGGGATGCACCCGACCTCGCCGGCTCCCCGCACACCGAACGTCGTCACCGGTGAGGCGACGGTCGTGTGCAGCAGGTCGATCGGCGGCACGTCACAGATCGATGGCGCGAAGTAGTCCATCATCGTGCCGTTCACGAGCTGGCCGCTCTCGGCGTCGTACCGGAGCTCCTCGCCGAGAGCTTGCCCCAGGCCCTGGGTCATGCCACCCCGGACCTGCCCTTCGACCAGCTTCGGGTTCAGCGGGGTGCCGCAGTCGTGCACCATGACCACGCGATCGACGGTGAACTCGCCCGACTCCGCGTCGACGGTCACTGCGGCTACCGCGGTGCCGAACGAGTACGCCGCCTCGGGAGGTTCGAAGTATGCCGTCTCGTCAAGCCCGGGAGCCTCGCCGGGCGGCAGGCCCTGGCCGAGGATCGCGCTGGTGAACACCTCGGTCAGTGGGACCGACATGTTGTGGTCGTCGCGCTTCCGTACGACGGCGCCGACCAGCTCGAGCTGCGCCGGATCGACCTCGAGCTTGCCGGCCGCGATCCGCAGCGCCTTCGCGAGGAACCGATCCCCCGCCTCGAGCAATGCGCCGGCCGCAGCAATCACGGTGCGCGAGGCGAACGCACCGGTGTTGAGCGGAGAGTTCCCGGTGTCGCCGGCGTGCATCGTGATCGCGTCGTACCCGATCCCGACGATCTCACTGAGCATCTGGGCGAAGACGGTCTCGCTGCCTTGGCCGATGCTCGAGACCCCGGTGTAGACATCGATGCCGCCCGAGCGGTTGGCCCGTAGCGTGACACTTTCGTGCGCGCCGAACTGCGATCCGCGGGCCGCGAGGAACTTCCCGCTGGCGTATCCGGTGCGCTCGACGTAGGAGGAGAAGCCAACCCCGCGGTAGCGGCCATCCTCGAACGGGCCGCGTCCCTCGCGGCGGCGTCGCTCGTAGTCGATCGCGTCGGCCGCCATCCGCAGGCATCGTTCGTAGTCGCCGCTGTCGTAGATCGCGCCGACCGGGTTGACCCACGGGAAGTCCTCGGGCTGGACCATGTTCATCGCCCGCAGCTCGACCGGGTCGACGCCGAGGCGACGAGCGAGGGTGTCCATCAGCCGTTCGTAGGCGAAGTTCACCTCCGGCTGGCCGTATCCGCGATAGGCGCCGATCGGCGTCTTGTTGGTCACGGCGATCCGCCGCTCGACGAAGCCGTCTTCGACTTTGTACGGCCCGTTGAACACCACGGTCGAGAGCTGTGACGAGCCAAACGGCGAGTTCAACCCGCCGAGATCGTTGACGTAGGAGTCGGTCATCCCGACGATGCGGCCGTCGGCGCGAGCCCCGATCCGGTAGTCGTGCACGGATTCGCGCGCGTGGGTGGTTGCCCTGAAGTGCTCGAACCGGTCCTCCACGTACTTCAGGGGCCGGTGCAGCGTGATCGCGTGTAGGGCGGCCAGCACGTCCTCGGGGTAAGCGCCCAGCTTCAAGCCGAAACCGCCGCCCACATCCGAAGCGACCACCCGTACGCAGCCTTCGTCGAGTCGCAGGCACTCGGCGAGTTGCTTGCGCACCAGCTGCGGTGACTGGGTCGACACCCTCGTAGTGAGCGTCCGCGCGCCGGGCTGCCACTCGGCGAGGACACCGCGAGTCTCCATCGGCAGCCCGGTGACGCGGTTGATGACGAATCGCCCTTCGACGACCACGTCGGCCTCGCGCAGTCGCGCTTCTACGTCCCCGGCACCCTGCGGGTTGCTGACCAGCAGGTTGCTGTCGAGCACGTCCGGCTGGATGACTGGCGCATCCGGCGCCAGCGCCGCGGCCACGTCCGACACGTGCGGCAGCGGCTCATAGTCGATCTCGATCAGCTCGACCGCGTCCTCGGCGATGTGCCGGCTTCGAGCCGCGACGCTGACCACCGGCTGGCCTTCGTACGTCGCGACGTCCACGGCGAGTGCGTAGTGCGGGATCACCGGTGCGCCGGGCACCGGCCGCAGGATCCCGATCGGCTCGGTACGCCGCGCGACATCCGCTCCGGTCAGCACGTCGTAAACCCCGTCGAGCGCGAGGGCGGCCGAGATGTCGATGCTCCGGATCCGGGCATGCGGATAGGGGCAGCGCCCCACCGCCATCTCGACGATGTGCGCCCGATTCACGTCGTCGACGAACTGGCCGGCACCGCGCAGCAGCCGGTCGTCCTCCTTGCGGGGCACGTCGGTGCCGATGACGCGCATCGCCGCACGCGCGGGCGCCCGTTCGTCGAGTTCAGTCATCCGCACGTCCCGGCGCGCTGCCGTTCAAGTGCCGGTCAACGGCGTTCACGATGAACTCGTATCCGGTGCACCGGCACATCACGCCGGCCAGCTCCTGCCGAATCTCGTCCCGGCTCAGCGGCGCGCCACCCCGGGCCAGTGCGGTGGTCGTCATCAGGAAGGCCGGGGTGCAGAAGCCGCACTGAAGTGCGTGCTCCTCCCTGAACGTCTCCTGCAAGGGACTCAACTCGTCGTCACCGCTGAGCGACTCGACCGTCTCGACCTGATGACCGTCGAGCTGAGCGGCGTACATCAGGCAGGACTTCACCGCCTCACCGTCGAGGAGCACAGTGCACATGCCGCACACACCCTGCTCGCACCCGACGTGGGTCCCGGTCAGTCCGAGCCGATGCCGAATGAAGTCCGCAACGCTCATCCGGGTCGGCACCTGCTCGGTGACCGACGCGCCGTTGACGGTGACGGTGATCAGCACGTTCGGCTCGCCGATCCCGGCCGATTCGGTGCCGAGCGCCGAGCGCACCTGGTCGCTCACTGCGGCCTCCGGCGGGATCGGATGATCGCGATGACGCTCAGAACGGCCGAAATCGCGCTCATGATTGCCGAGATCTTGCTCCAGTCGACCGACGGTGCGGGGGACGCCGGAAGGCCGGCACCGGATGCGGCCTCGACGCCGCGACGCGATCGTGCGCTCTCGTGCAGCCTGGGCGGCTCGCCCCGTAGAGCCGACTGAAGGTTGTCGGCGAACTGTGCGGTCACCTTGCCGGCCTGTTTGGCCACGATCTTCTGACCGACGCTGCCGAGCGCGCCGGCGAGGATGACGTCGCCGTCGATCGCCACCGTCGTCGTGCCGTCCGACTCGCTGAGCCGGACCTCGTTGGTGGTGCGAATGTGGCCGGTCGCTCCCTTGACCGACTTGCCCGTGGCCTGGAAGCGGATGAGCTCGTTCGTCACTCGTTCGAGCACCTCGACCCGCGCCTCGAACGTCGCCGACATCGGGCCGATGCTCTGCGTCGCCCGCACGTCGACGTGGTCGTCGTCGATGACAGAAACCTCTTCGACCCCGGGCATACATCCGGCAACGCGATGCGGTTGCTCGAAGAACGTCCAGACCGCCGCCAGCGGCTCGCCGATTTGGAACTCCTCGTGGAGCCTCATGACGATTCCCTTCGGGCTGATGGGTTCGCGCCGGACCCGCCGGCGCGGTCACGGAGTTGGTTGAGCACCCGGCGGACGTAGATCGGCACGAGGTGGCGACGGTATTCCGCGCTCGCGCGAATGTCCGATGGGGGGTCGACCGCGCTGAGCGCCGCTTGCCCGGCCCGCGCGATGTCATCATCGGACAACGTCGAGCCCTCGAGGATCTCGCCGACCTCGGCTGCGAGCACCGGAGTGTCATTGACGCCACCCAGCCCGAGGCGAAGGTCGCGGAAGCCGGTGGCCGGGCTCCCAGAGGCAACGCAGGCGACGCTGATCACCGCGAAGTCGTTGTGCCGTCGGGTCATCTCCGCGAACGCGAAGTGTGTCGGCATCGTCGGGAACACGACCGCGGTGATGACCTCGCACGGATCGAGGCAGGTGGCGTAGGAGGTGTCGAAGAGCTCGTCGACGGCGATCGTGCGCGCGCCCGCCGGACCGACCACGTCGACGGTGGCAGCCAGCGCCAGGCAGGCGAGCGGCATCTCACCGGTCGGATCCGCCTGGGCCAGGCTGCCGCCGAGCGTTCCGCGGTTGCGAATGTGCCGATCACCGATGTGCCGCACCATGTACGGGATGAGCGGCAGCCGCTCGGCGATGACGGGTGACTGCTCGAGCGTGCTGTAACGCACCGTGGCACCGACGACCGTGGTCAATCCGTCGACCGACACCCGGCTGAGCTCGGTCACGCCGTTGATGTCGATGACCGCGTCGGGGCGGATCAGCCGCATGTTCATCATCGGGACCAGGCTCTGGCCGCCGGCGAGGACCCGGGCCGTTCCGTCGTACGCCGCCAACAGCTCGACCGCCTCGGCGACCGAGGTCGCACGGTGATAGCCGAACGGTGCGGCCTTCACACGACTCCAACCCTCATGGCGATCCTCTTCTGCGGGCTTTGGGGCGACTGGACGTTATTGTATGCAAGTATGCAATCTGGCGCCGCGGCGTCAAAGGGTTGTTCCGCAGGGAGGACCGAAGTGACCAATCCGGTGGTGGCATTCGACCGGGGTGGAAGCACCGCCGAGCTGCTCGCCCACGACCTCACGCAGCAGATCCTCGACGGTCACATCGCTCCCGGCTCCCGGCTGCGCGAGGAGTCGCTGGCCGCGCGCTATCAGGTCAGCCGGACCCCGATCCGGGAAGCGCTGCTGCTGCTCGGCAGCAGCGGGCTGGTCGCACTCGAACGCAACCGTGGCGCGACCGTCCTCGCGCTGGCCGCGGACGACGTCGCGGAGGTCTACCACCTGCGCGCGGTGCTCGAAGCCGAGGCGGCCTCGCTCGCGGCCACCAACATCACCGCTGCCGAGCTGGACGTGCTCGACCGCAGCTGCGATCAGCTCGGCCTGCTGCACAGCGCGCCGGCCAGCCGGCAGCTCGAGGCCGACACCAGCTTTCACTACACGATCGCTAAGGCGTCCGGCAGCAAGCGCCTGTACGCGCTGATCCGGCAGGTGTGCGCGATCCCGGAGGCTTACCGCTCGGTCATGGCCTACACCGCGGACGACATGGCGGCGGCGGAGAGCCAGCACCGGGCGGTGGCGGCGGCGTTGCGGACCGGTCGGCGGGCCAACGCCGCCCGGCTGATGCGGCACCATGTCGCCTGGGCCGGGAAGCTTGCGGTGAAACGCCTCGAACCGTGGCTCCGCCCGGAGTAACGTCGGCTCGTTCGGAGGGGCAATCGCGTGAGTGTCGAGTCACGACCAGCCGGTCTCGGGGTTGAGGCCGGCAGCCTGCGCTCGGTGGCGACCGCACTCGACGTTCTCGACTGCCTCGCCGACGAACCCGAGCTCGGTGTCACCGAGCTCGGGCGACGGTTGGGGATCTCGAAGAGCACCGCGCATCGCCTGGTGACCACCCTGTGCCAGAAGGGCTTCCTGCAGCAGGTGCCGGAGACCCGCGCATACCGGCTCGGCATCCGGCTGCACGAGCTCGGCGAGATGGTGGCCAGCCGCAACCCGCTCCGGGACCATGCGCTGCCGCTGTTGGAGTCCCTCCGCAGCCAGACCGGCGAAACTGTCCACCTTGCCGTCCCCGAGGGCAACCAGATGTTCTACGTGGAGCGGCTCGAGAGCTACCAGGGCCTGCGGTTCTCCTCCCGGGTCGGGCGGCTGCGTCCGATTCACCTCACCAGCTCCGGGAAGGCGGTCGCGGCCTTCAACCAGGCAGTGGCCGACGTCGCATGTGCGAACGGCTTCGAGCGGCGGACGCCTCGCACGATCCGGACCAAGGAACAGTTCCTGCGCTGCTTGGCTGAGACCCGCGCCCGGGGATATGCGTTCAGCATCGAGGAGGACGAGCCCGGGCTGGCCTCGATCGCCGCGCCGGTGCTGGACCGCGCCGGAGTCGCCCGGGCGGCGATCTCGGTCGCCGGCCCGGCCGCGCGCGTGGCCGGCGACCACATGAACCGCACCGCTCAGCGGGTGCTGGCGGCGGCCGCGCAGCTCAGCAGCGTGGAGCCGGTGTGGTGGAGCGGCTCCGGGTTCCGCTAGTAGCGGCGCTGTTCCTCATGGCGGAACATTGTTCTGCTATGAGGAACCGAATCCTTCCATTGGCGCGCCCCGGCCACCCATGATGTGCCCTGCTCCTGCATCCAGAGTTCCGCACGGGAGGAGATCCGTGGGTCGAGCGCGTGGCACCTTTCGCAATCCGTACGACGTCCCGACACCCGATGGCGCCGACGGCTGGCGCTCGATGTACCCGTCGTACTTGCTGTTCGGCGAGCAGCTGCGAGAGCGGGACGAGGGGAAGCTCTGGTTCTTCGACCAGATGCACAACCCGGAGCCGGTCTACCCCTTCGACCTGATGATGCCCGAGAGCTGGTTGGTGTCGCTCAACCAGTACACGACCCGGATCTGGAACCTGCCGACCGCGCTGGGGATCGAGCAGCGGATCGTCAACGGCTACCTCTACCTGAGCCCGAACGTCATCGACGACCCGGCCATGATCGCGGAGCGCGAACCGATCTTTGCCGAGCGAGCGCGGCACTACTTCGAGAACTGGGACGGCATCTACGAGCGCTGGGTGGACAAGGCGACCGGGTGCATCGAGCGCCTGAAGGCGATGCATTTCGAGCCGCTGGCCGATCGCGAGCCGACTGAGACGGTGTTGTCGGCCCGCGGCACCACAACCGCGTTCGATCTCCTCGGCGCCTACAGCCGGCTGCTCGAGAACATGCACGAGATGGCCTACTACCACTTCGAGATGCTCAACCTGGCTTACGGCGCCTACCTGACCTTCCTCGAGTTCTGTCGTGCAACGTTCCCCGCGATCACCGACGACCTGGTCGCGCGGATGGTGGCCGGGATCGACGTCATCCTGTACCGGCCGGACGCGGAGCTGCGCCGGCTGGCGCAGCGTGCGGTCCACCTCGGCGTCGGCGATGCCCTCAAGACCCCGGGGCGGCCCGACGACGCGATCGCGGTGCTCGAGTCGACACCCGAGGGCAAGGAGTGGTTGGCCGACCTCGACAGCGTCAAGGACCCCTGGTTCTACTACTCGACCGGTGCCGGCTATTGCCACGCCAACCGGGCGTGGATCGACGACATGCACCCGCCGTTCGCGGCGATGCGCGACTACGTCACGAGGATCGAGCGGAACGAGGACCTCAGCCGGCCGCTGGAGCACCTGCGGTCAGAGCGCGAGCGCATCGCGACCGGCTACCGGAACCTGCTCGACGAGGACACCTGCGCCACGTTCGACAGCCTGCTCGCCCTGTCGCGCCAGGTGTTTCCGTACGTCGAGAACCACAACTTCTACGTCGAGCACTGGCACCACTCGATCTTCTTCAACAAGGTCCGCGAGCTCGGCGCCGTGCTCGTCGCGGGCGGGATGCTCGAGCGGGACGACGACATCTTCTTCTTCCACCGCTACGAGGTGTACAGCCTGCTGTACGAGGTCGAGGCGCAGTGGTCACTCGGCGTACCGACATCCGGTCAGTTCACCTGGCGCGAGGAGGTGGCGCGCCGCCGGCGGATCTACGCCGAGCTCGAGGCATGGCAGCCGCCGGCCGCGCTCGGCGTCCCGCCCGAGGTGGTCACCGAACCGATCACCGTGACGTTGTTCGGCATCAACAGCGAGACGATCGACCGGTGGCTGGCAGTAGAAGCCGGAGACGGCTCACGGGATGAGATCCGCGGCCTGGCCGCGTCACCCGGAACGGCCGAGGGCGTCGCGCGGGTCGTTCACCACGTCGAGGAGCTGGATGACCTCGTCGACGGCGAGATCCTGGTCTGCCCGCTCACCGCACCGAGCTGGTCGATCGTCTTCGCCCGGATCGCGGCTGCGGTCTCCGACGGCGGCGGCATCATGTCGCACGCGGCGATCGTCTCGCGCGAGTACGAGTTGCCGGCCGTCGTCGCGACCGGCGTGGCCACGACGATGATCCACACCGGCGACCGGTTGCGGGTCGACGGGGGCACCGGCGTAGTCAGCATTCTCGACCGCGCCGACGAGGCCGGTGTCGCGAGTTGAGCCCGAGCGACGAGGAGGATATGGGCGCCGTGAACCCCTTCGTGCGAGCCACCGTCGAGTGCGCGCCCGAGCACGTGGCCCTGGTCGGCGGTAAGGCGGTCGGGCTCGGTTCGCTGCTGCGGGCCGGTCAGCGGGTGCCGGCGTCCTTCGTCGTCACGTGCGACGCCTTTGCCGACTTCGTCGCGGGCGCGGATGCCGGGCGCGTCGGCACCCTGCGCGATGAGGTTCGCCAGGCACTTGCGGACGGGTACGACGCGCTCTGCGCGGAACGCCAGGCGACGGTCACCGTAGCGGTGCGGTCGAGCGCGACCGCGGAGGACTCCCGGGACGCGAGCTTTGCCGGTCAGTTCCGCACGTATCTCGGCGCCCGCGGCACCGAGAGCGTGATCGAGCAGATCGAGCTGTGCTGGATCACGGCGACCAGCGCGCACGTGGACTCCTACCGCCGCGACCGGCTCACTGATGCCGATGAGCACGCAGTTGCCGTCATCGTTCAAGAGCTGGTGCATGCCAGGGCGTCCGGAGTGATGTTCACGCAGCACCCCCGCACTGGCGACCGCTCGCTCGTCGTCATCGAGTCGAGCCATGGCCTCGGCGAGGCGGTGGTGGGCGGCGAGGTGGTCCCCGACCTGTTCGAGCTCAACAAGATCACCGGTCAGGTTCACGACCGGCGGCTCGGCACCAAGGTCGTCGAACACCTGCTGGCCGAGGATGGCGCGTCGGTCTACACCCGGCCGGTGGAGCCCGAGCGTCAGCAGGCCTGGTCGATCAGCGACGCCGAGATTGCCGCGCTGCTCTCGATGGCGTCCGATCTCGAGGCGGCGCTGGGTCGCGGGCTCGACATCGAGTGGGCGATCGGCAGCACCGGGACCGAGCCGGACGAGGTTGCGTTGTTCGCGCTGCAGGTCCGGCCCATCACCGTAGACGCCGCGCCGGCTGGCGCCGGGTCGGCCGGCGCCGCGGACAAGAGCCCGATCGATCTCGTCCTGGGACGGCTGTCGCGTCATCACGGATCGGGGCCAGGGCAGTGACTCAGCCCGCGGTGTCGCCCGCACCGACCATGACGGGGACCGCCGCCGTTGCTGCGGTCGCGGCGGGCGAGCTGACCATCCGCGCGGTGGCCGACGAGGCGCTGGCGACGGTTGCGGAGCTGGACGGCGACATCGGCGCCTTCCGCATCATCGACCCCGCCGCGGTGCGCCGCCAGGCCGACGACCTCGACGCGGGTGAGGCGAAGCCGCTCGGCGGCCTGCTCGTCGGGATGAAGGACGTCATCGACACCGCTGACCTGCCGACCGGATACGGCTCGCCACTGTTCGTCGACCACCAGCCGGCCAGCGACTCCGACCTGGTGTCCGCTTGCCGGCGGGCGGGGGCGCTCGTACTCGGCAAGACCGAGTCGACCGAGTTCGCGATGTTCAACCCGACCCGCACCCGCAACCCGCTCGACCTGACCCGGACACCGGGCGGCTCGTCGAGCGGCTCGGCCGCCGCGGTCGCGGCCGGGATGGTGCCGGTTGCGTTCGGCACACAGACCGCGGGCTCGGTAGTCCGGCCGGCCGCCTACTGCGGCGTCTATGGGTTCAAGCCGACCAGGGGCTGGACATCGACGGCCGGGATCTGGCTGCTCGCCGAGTCATTCGACACGGTGGGCATCTTTGCGCGGACCGCAGCCGACCTGGCACTGACCTACTACGGCATCCGCGGCTCGAAGCTGCCCGACCAGCAGGCAATCGATCATTCGGACCGGGCGTCGCTTCGGGTCGGCATCCTTGCGACCGATGCTTGGGGGGGTTGTGAGCCCGAGGTCGCGGTCGCGATTCGACACGTTGCCGACCGGCTCGACCGAGCGGGTTGGGCGGTCAGCGAACTGGCTATGCCGGCCGGGTGGGAGAACCTCCCGGACGTTCACAACACGATGATGGCGGTCGAAGTCGCGCTCAACCTTCGGGCCCAGCTCGGCGCGGACGTCGACCGGATATCGGACAGTGCGCGTGCGGTGGTCAAGCGCGGCGACGGCTGCCCGGCCGAGGTCTACTCCGACGCGCTCGCCACCACCGCCGCCGCGGCCGAGGTGCTGGCGTCGCTCGCGTCGACAACCGATGTGTTGCTGGCGCCGAGTGCACTCGGTGTCGCCCCGGTCGGTCTGGACTTCACCGGCGACCCGGTGATGTGCCGACCCTGGACCCTGCTGGGTGCACCCGCGACCAACCTTCCCTCTTTTCGGCGTGACGATGGGCTCCCGGTGGGTGTCCAGGTGATCGGAACGCGGATCGACGACCCGTACTTCCTCCGTGCGCTTGCCTCGCTCGAGGCCGCGCTGACCGACCAGGCTCTGTGACAAGGAGTGACCATGAACTATGACTTCGTCAACGTGTGCCGGGAGGAGCTGCGCCTGTGCGGCGTCCACGAAGGTGAAGCGGTCGCGATCCTCAGCTCGGACGCACCGGATGAGCTGATGGGCCATGCCGGTGCCTTCATGCAGGCCGCGAAGGAGCTCGGGGCCGCGCCGTACCACGTCCGGGTGCCGGCCACCCGCGGCAAGAGCGGCGGCGGCGGCTGGTCGGTCGGGACCACCCCGCTCACCGACCATCCGGCGGCGATGGCGGCGCTGAAGGAAGCCGACATCGTCATCGACCTGGTCTTCATGTTGTTCTCGACCGAACAGCTGGAGATCCAGGCCTCGGGCACCCGGATCCTGCTCGCCGTCGAGCCGATCGACGTTCTCTCCCGGTTGCTGCCGACCACCGAGCTCCGCGAGCGGGTGGAGTTCGCCGGCGACCTGCTCGCCTCCGCGCAGAGCCTGCGGGTCCAGCACGAGAACGGCACGGACCTGGTCTATCGACTCGGGAAGTACCCGACCATCACCGAGTACGGCTACACCGACGAGCCGGGTCGCTGGGACCACTGGCCGTCGGGGTTCATCTTCACCGGCGCGCACGACGACGGCGTGGACGGGACCATGGTGCTCGCGCCGGGCACGATCATCTACCCGTTCAAATCGCACATCCGTACGCCGATCCGGCTGCAGGTGGAGAAGGGTCGCATCGTCGACTTCTCCGGCGAGCTCGACGCCGACCTCCTGCGCGACTACATGGATCAGTTCAACGACCCGGACGGCTATGCGATCTCCCACATCGGCTGGGGTCTGAACGAGAAGGCCCGCTGGTCCGCGCCGATGATGGACACCCGCGGAATCGGCCAGGAGGGCCGCTCCTTCTACGGCAACGTGCTCTTTGCCACCGGGCCGAACCAGGAGCTCGGCGGCACGAACGCCTCGCCCTGCCACGTCGACATTCCATTGCACGGTTATTCACTGTCCCTCGACGATCGCCAGATCGTCGATCGCGGCGACATCGTCGTCGCAGAAATGCGCCCGCGCAGCTAATGCAAGGTCACCAGCAACAGCGACAAACCCACATCGCTCCATCACCGCTCGTGAACCTGGAGGGGACATGACCAATCTCGAGGCAGGCGCCGCCGTAGCCGCAGGGCAGGCCCGCGACGACTTCGGCGCGATCGAAACCCGGGGGATCGACATGATCCCCGAGGTCGAACGCAAGTCCAAACCGTGGGAGCTGTTCACGGTGTTCTTCGGCCCGCAGTTCGGGTACGGCAACATGCTGTTCGGCGCGCTGCCGATCGCGTTCGGGCTCGGCTGGTGGGCCGCGTTCTGGGCGATCACGGTCGGCTCAGTGGTCGGCTCACTGGTGTTCCTGGCGGTCACCCCGGCGTGCCCGAAGACCGGAACGAACGTTCAGGTCACGAGTGGCGCCGCGTTCGGCGTACGCGGTCGACTGATCGGCTCGGGCATCACCTGGGTCATCGCGATGGGCTTCTTCGTGATCCTGGTCTACACCGCGGCCCAGTCACTGATTTACACCGCCAACCGTTGGTGGGGCACGTCAACCGGTCTCGGCGCGCTGTCCATCGCGTTGCTCGCGGTCATCCTCGCGACCTGTGGCGCCGGCATCCTGGGCCACCGGACCCTGGAGCGAAGCGACCGGGCCGTGACCGGCGTGGCGATCCTGGCCGGAATCCTCCTGGTAGCCGTCTTTGCCTCGAAGTTCCATGTCATCCACGGCAAGGACTACCTGCTGGGCACCTTCTGGCCGACCTGGTTCCTCGGGACGACGACGGCGGCCTCGTTGCCGATCTCCTGGGGCCCGTTCGTCGGTGACTATGCGCGCTACATCCCGTCAAAGGCCCCCTCGAAGGTGGTCGGCGCGTACGGCTTCGCCGGGATCTTCTTCGGATGCTGGTTGGCGATGCTGGCGGCGGCGTTTGCGGCGACCTCGTTCCCCGGCGACGCGTTCAACTTCGTCGGTGGCATCACGGCCGCGGCACCGGGCTGGTTCGTCCTCCCGATGTTGCTCGTCCTCGGTCTCGCGTCCAACATCCAGAGCGCGGCGATGTCGGTCTATAACGCGGCCCTCGACGTCGGCTCCTGGCCGTTCTTCCTCCGGTTCCAGCGCTGGCACATCGCGGTGGCGCTGAGCGCTCTGGCCCTCGGCCTGACCTACCTGCTGGTGGTCGCGTCGAACTTCATCACGAACGTCGAGTCATTCGTGACGATCATGGTGGTCAGCGCAACCCCGTGGCTGGTCATCGTCGGGATCCACTACGTGATGAACAAGGGCGAGTACGCGCCCACCGACCTGCACGCGTTCGCGATTCCGGGAGCACGCGGCCGGTACTGGTACACCGCCGGCCTCAACCCCGCGGCGGCGATCGCCTGGCTGGTCGGCGCCGGGTTCGGCCTGCTGTTCTCCACCACCACGCTGTTCACCGGTCCACTGGAGAGTTCGGTCAAGGGTGTCGACCTTTCCTGGCTGATGGCGGCGCTCGGAGGCGGCATCGTCTACGTGATTCTCACCATGTTGATGAAGAACCAGGTGAGCGCGGGAGTCGAGCCGATGTCGGAAGTGACCGCGACCTCGTGACCGCAACGGACCACATCTTCTTCTCCTCCGCAGGTCTGCGGATGCATGCGGTCCGGCATCCGGGCAGCGCTGGCGGACCACCGGTCGTCGTCGTTCCAGGCATCACGACGCCGGCCGGTGCGTTCGCCTTCGCGGCCGAGCGGCTCAGCCACTCGCCGGTGGTCGGCGACGTCTATGTGCTCGACATGAGAGGGCGCGGGCTGTCCGAGCGTTCCGGCCCGGGTACACATCGCGCGGGCGACTACGCGAACGATGTCCTCGCCCTCGTCGAGACGGCCGGACTCGAGCGCGCGGTGCTGATCGGGCACTCGCTCGGCGCGCGCGTCGTGGCGGCCGCCCGGGCCCGGTTTCCGGGCAGCGGGTCGGGGGTCGTCGCCATCGATCCGCCAATGTCCGGCCCTGGCCGGCGGCCATATCCGACCGCCCTGGATGTCTTTGTCGGGGGGATCCAGGGCGCTCGGATGGGCCATGGTGAAGAGCAGGCCCGGCACCACTACCCGACGTGGAGCGACGAGCAGATCCGATCGCGGGCCGAGTGGCTGGGGTCGTGCGACGAGGTCGGGGTCGTGGAGAGCTATTCATGGTTCCACCTCGAAGCATTCGAGCCGGTCTGGAGCGAGGTGGAGCCGCCTGCACTCCTTCTGTACGGCGACAAGAGTCCGGTGGTGACCGAAACGGACGCGGAGACGCTGGGACGCGTCAACCCAAGGGCCACCGTGCGGTCGGTGGCGGGCTGCGGGCACATGGTTCCGTGGGACAACCTCGACGACACCACGACCGAGATCGAGAACTTCATCGCGGCGATCACAGCAGGGGCCCCCGCGTGAGCCCGCGACCAGCACGTCGGGAGGGAGTGCGAGTTGACCGACATCAGTGACGAGGCGCCGCGGATAGACGCGAGCACTGAAATCGAGCGGCGAGCGATTGCGTGGATCGCGCCGTTCAGCCAGGCGCTGCACCTCGAACGCGCCCGGGACTGGGTGGTCCGGCTCGATCCGGACGCCTCGCTCGAGCTCAGGCTGGCCGCAGTCACCCACGACATCGAGCGAATGTTTCCGGGCGGACCGGTGTTCGACCGTGCGACCGGACGCTGGGACGACCCTGACTATCTCTACGCGCACGGCCGCCGGTCCGCCGAGGTCGTCGGGGTCTGGGTGCACGAGAACAGCGACGCCGCGGACGGGCTGTCGCGCGCCGAGCTGCGCCGGCTCATCACCCTGCACGAGTTCGGCGGCCTCGAGGGCGCGGATCTCCTGCAGGCCGCCGACTCGCTGTCGTTCCTCGAGACGCTGCAGGACGTGGTCAGGTCGTGGGTGATCACCGGCGAGTGCGGGATCGGTCAGGCCCGGGCCAAACATCAGTACATGGTCGATCGGATCAGGGTGCCTGAGGCGAGCCGCCTCGCCGTCCCCCTGCTGAAGGCCGCGATGGTCTCGTTGGACGATCTCGAGTCCGTCGAGCCCGGCGACGCGGTCGGCTCAGGGCTGGCGGGCACCGGCCGCCGTACGAGCTGAGGTGAGCACCCCGGACGACCCTGCCACTCAGGCGATTCGGGTCGGTCTGATCGTGCCGAGCTCAAACGTCACGATGGAGACCGAGATACCCGCGATGCTGCATCGCCGCGAGCAGGCGAAGCCTGAACGCTTCACCTTCCACTCGTCGCGGGTGCGGATGAAGCGGGTGGAGCCGGCCGAGCTCGCCGCGATGAACGCTCAGGGCGCCGACGCGGCGGCGGCGCTCGCAGATGCCGCCTGCGATGTCATCGCATACGCCTGCCTGGTCGCAACGATGATCGACTCCCGTGGTTACCGGGCGATCGAAGCGGACCTGCGGCTGGCGGCCCGCACCGATGACCGCGAGACTCCGGTCATCTCCAGCGCGGGCGCACTCGTCGAGGCGGTCAAGCACCTCGGGGCCCGAACCGTGGCCGTGGTCACGCCGTACCTGCCGGCCCTCACTGATGCCGTGCTCGCCGGCTTGAACAGCGCGGGCATCGACGTGTGCGACTCGATCAGTCTCGGCGTCGATGACAACCTGAAGGTCGCCCAGCTCCCCCCGTCGCAACTCCCCGGGCTCGCCCGCCAGCTCGACCTTGCACGCGCCGACGTGGTCATCCTTTCGGCCTGCGTCCAGATGCCGTCGCTCGCCAGCATCGCAACGGTCGAGACCGAACTCAACCGGCCAGTCCTCTCCGCCGCTACCGCCACGACGTGGAAGATCCTCGACGTGCTGGGCCTGCCCGGCCAGATCGCCGACGCCGGGGCATTACTGAGCGGTTGAGGGCCCGTCCACCCGGGCGGACCGAAGACACCGGATCACGTCGTCGTCGGTGGTCGGCCGGAAGTCGTCGTACCACTGTCCGACCGCCGCGAATGCGATCGGGGTTTCGAGGCATACGACATCGTCGGCGATCGAGCGAATGTCCCGGACCGAGCTCGGCGCAGCGACCGGTGCCGCCACCACGACCCGCGCCGCCCCGAACGCTCGCGCCACCTGAACGGCCACCAGAGCGGTCGACCCGGTCGCGATCCCGTCGTCGACGATCAATGCAGTGCGGCCGGCCAGCGGCACCGGCGGACGGTCGCCACGAAAGCGACTGGCCTGCCGATCCAGCTCGACCTGCTCGATGCCTTCCACCCGGGCCAGTTCGGCATCGGACACGCCCGCCCGGTAGACGACCGTCTCGTTGATGACTCGCACCCCGCCCTCACCGATCGCCCCCATCGCTAGTTCCGGCTGCACGGGCAGGCCGAGCTTGCGCACCACGAGCACGTCCAGCGGGGCATCGAGCCCGCGGGCGACCTCGGCGGCGACGGGGACACCTCCGCGCGGCAGACCCAGGACGACGGGCGACTCGTCGCGCCACGGGATCAGCACTTGAGCGAGCCGCTGACCCGCATCGACGCGGTCCCGGAAACGCATCGAGGCCCGTTCGATCTCGTCTACCCGTGCAGCTGCAGCAGGTGGTAGACGAGGAACGCCGGCCAGACGAACGCCTTCAGGAACGCGAGAACGACCAGCCAGAAGGTGCCGGAGTGGTAGTGCAGGTAGTACACGAGCGCGCCGATGAAGCCGAGGAACCAGATCCCGCCGGCCCCGCTGTTTCTGGCGGCCCGCCTGTTCCGGCCGGCGGTGTCTCTCGCCATCAGGCCAACTCCTCGATCACAGTCACGCGCTGAGACTGAACGGCGGGTAGCGGTCGGTGACGAGAATGTATGCGTAGCCGATGACACGGTTGTGCCAGCGCATCACCCCGACGACGAAGTCGAAGAGCCCGGCCGGATACCGACCGGTGAACAGGATCGCGAACCACGCGATGATGACCGCAACGACGACCCCGATCGTCAAGAAAAAGAGCACGACGTAGTGGGGAATGGCGAGGAACCACTTCACCAGCGGCAGCCAGCGGTTCAGGTCGTTGGGCACGTCGGGGTAGTCAATGTCGAGATGAAGCGCCTGCTCGGCATCGGTCGAGGGGTACTCATCGCGCAGCAACAGCATGTAGATGCCGACGCGGTTGATGAAGCGCAGAAGTGCGACGTTCCAGTCGAACCACCAGCGTGGGTACTTCTGCCGGAAGAGAATCATCACCAGCGGGCCAAAGAACAGCAGTCCGCCGACCGCGGCCAGTCCGTGGCTCTGGCCATTGTTGCTCCACGACATCGAGGCGCTGTTCACGAGCGAGAGAACGATCAGAATGGGGATCGCCACGACGATCCGAAACGCGGTGGTGAGCCGGTTGAGCGGCGCCTCGGGTACATCGACCTGCATTCGTACGGCGTAGCCCACATCGGGCACCGATCCGGTCACTCAGGAACTCCTGACTGCTCGCGTGCTCCGGAGCTGTCGCTCTTACCGCATCCTGGACCTCACCAAACCTGCGGTCCAGTGCCGAAGGTCCCTGGCGCACATCGGCCAGAGGCTGGTGCCCCCAAGCAATGTCACATTGCCCAGCCAATCCGGGGGGTGCTGTCACATTGCCCCCACAAAGGTGGGGGCAATGTGACATTGCTTGGCACGGGCACTAGACCCGGCGAGCAAGCTCCCGCGCGGCCGCCCCGGACTCGTGCGCGAGGGTCCGGACGTCCGCGGTCCGCAGCTCGCCGCCGTCGACGACCGGGTTGCCACCGACGAGCAGCAATTCCAACGGCGCGGGTGGCCCGAAGACCAGCGCACATACCGGGTCGGCGATATCAGCGTGTCCGAGCCCGTCGAGACGCCAGAGCGCGACGTCGCCGAGCTTGCCGGGCTCCAGCGAACCGATCTCGTCCTGGCGCCCGAGGCAGCGCGCGCCACCAGCGGTGCCGATTGCCAGCGACTGACGTGCGGTCAGCGCGGTCGGGCCGCGTCGCGCACGTGCGGCAAGCATCGCTTGGCGCAGTTCACCGGCGAGACCACCGTGTTCGTTCGACGCCGGACCATCGACCCCGAGTCCGACCGGTGCGCCGGCGCCCAGCAATTCAGGCACCGGAGCGATGCCCGCGCCGAGCCGGCCGTTCGAACTCGGGCAGTGCGCGGTGCCGGTCCCCGTCGCGGCCAGCTTGGCGATGTCGGGTTCGTTGAGATGCACGCAGTGCGCCAGCCAGACGTCGTCACCCAGCCAACCGAGCGACTCGATGTACTCGACCGGACGGCAACCGAAGTTCTCGTTGCAGAAGTCGTCTTCATCGCTCGTCTCGGCCAGGTGGGTGTGCATCCGCACTCCGAGCCGACGGGCCAGCTCGGCCGACTCTCGCATCAGCTCCCCGGTCACCGAGAACGGCGAGCACGGCGCGAGCGCGATCCGCACCATCGAGTCGAACGCCGGGTCGTGATGGCGGTGGACCGCGTCCTCACAGGCAGCCAGGATCGCGTCGCGGTCCTCGACGACATGGTCGGGCGGTAAGCCGCCCTGTGACTGACCGAGGTCCATCGAGCCACGGCAGGGATGGAATCGGAGCCCGATCCGGGCGGCCGCCTCGATCTCCGCACCGAGCACATCGCCGCCTGCGTGCGGAAAGACGTAGTGATGATCGGTGGACGTGGTGCAACCGGACAGCGCAAGGGTGGCGAGTCCGGCGGCGGCCGCGGCGTACTCGAGCTCCGCGTCGAGCTGGCCCCAGATCGGATACAGCGCGACCAGCCACTCGAACAGCGTGTTGTCCTGGGCCCGCCCGCGGGTCAGCCGTTGGTAGAGGTGGTGATGGGTGTTGACCAGACCGGGCGTTGCCAGGCAGCCCGTTCCATCGACGCGCCGGGCATCGGCGACATCGGGCGCCGGGCCGCCGCCGACCGCGGCGATCCGCCCGTCGGTGACGACGACGTAGCCGCTGTCGTACTCGGTGCCGGCGGCATCCACGGTGGCGACGGCACACCCGTCGATGACGACGCTGGCCATCAGCAGAAGCCCGGGATGCTCTGCCAGGCCAGGCCTGGCTCGGGTGCGTCGTCGCGCGCAACGGTGCCTTCGATCAGACCGTACGGACGGTCCGCCGCGTAATACACCTCGCGCTCGTTGGGCAGGTCGAACGGCGCAAGGTCGACGAGGAAGTGGTGTTTGTTGGGCATCGACATCTTGATCTCGGCTACCTCCGGGCGGGCGAGCAGCACCTGCTCCCCCATGCAGTACAGCGACTGCTGCAGGGCGAGGCTCTGCTTGCGGGCGAACGACGCCAACAGGGTTCGCTGCACCTCGGAGAAGCTGATGTCCCAGTCGATGCCGTCGACGGCCGCATAGCGCCACCGGGCCGTGATCGCGGTGGCGAGGATCCGGTCACGGTCCTCGGGAAGAGTGGTGTAGCGGTCCCGCGGGAACCCGGTGAACTCCGAACCGGTCGTCTTCAGGACCACGAGGTTCGAAATCCCTGACACCACCCAGGCGGCCGAGCCCTCGATGGTCGCGACCGTGGTGCGGGTGCCGGCATCCGCGCGCGAGAAGGAGTGCTCGTGCGGCACGCCGTCGACGGCGATCCGGTCCCAGTTGTATTCCTCGATCGTGACCTTGGCGCCGGTCACCCAGTCGAAGGAGTCCACGAAATGCCTCCCGAGCCGGAGCGCGAAGTCCTCGATGGCGCCCACACCGAACTGCTGCGCAAAGGCGAAGACCGTGTTCTTCTGCGTATCGGTAGCGACCACGTGCGAGTTGTCGCCGTGCAGATGCGCCGCCGCGAAGTCACCACGCAACGCGGTGGAGACATTGACGTCCTTGAGGTCGTGCCGGTCGCCCTCGCGGGTGACCCGCACCAAGCGGACCTCCGCCTTGCCGTACTGGTTGTCCCCGAACGTCACGGCCATGGATGGCTAGCTCCCAAGATAGGTCGAGTAGGCGAACGGGCTCAGCAGCAATGGCACGTGGTGATGCCGCCCGGCGTCGGTCACCTCGAAGACGACGGTGACCTGCGGGTAGAACGTCTCGACCCCGAGCGCCGCGTAGTAGGCGCCGGTGTCGAAGGTGATCCGGTGTACGCCGGCCGACACCTCGCCGAACGCGCCGATCCGGCCGCCCTCGTCGGTGGTGTCGGCACCGACCTGCTCCCAGTCGTGCTCGACGCCCCGCTCGAGGAGGACGGAAACGCCGGCCGCTGGGCGGCCGGTCACACTGTCGAGGACGTGGGTGGAAACGCTCACGGTGCATCGTAAGGGCGCAACAGCCGGCCCAGCCGGATCCGGGTGATCTTGGCCAGCTCGGCCCGCACGACGCCCTCCTCCGTGACCGGATCGTTCGCCAGCCGTGATCGACAGATCGCCAGCAGCTCGTCGGCGGACTTCCCGGTCGCGCAGACCAGGTAGACCTGCCCGAACCGTCGCTCGTAGTCGGCATTGGCCGCCGCGATGTCTTCGAGTACGGCGGCCGGCGCAGAGCTGACGCCGGACTGCTCCCGTCGCGACCAGTCATGAGCTGCACCGGCCGGCGCCGCACCGATCCGGGGATGCCCGGCGAGCGCCTCGGCGAGCGCGGCGTCGTCAAGCGACGCGATCGCGGCATCCGAGCTCGCCAGCAAGGCCTCCTCATCCGGGTACGGACGCCCGGCGAGGACCCGCTCGACCCACCGCTGCGAGCTGCAGCATGCAGCCAGCGCCGTGGCCACCTGTTCGTCATCGGCGCCGTCGTTGAGAGTGGCCAGCCAGCTGTCGGCCATTACGCGCCGCGGATCCCGGCGAGCCGGTTCCGGACCGTGTCAGGGAGCTCGGCCACCACGATCGGCCGCGCCCCGGCCATGCGTTGTGCCTCATCTCGATGCACTCCGGCCGCAACCAGAACATCGACGAGATGCGGCTCGGGCAGGCTCGCCACGAACCGTTGCGCGAGCGCGGTGCGCGCCGGCGCCTCCGGTGTCCCGAAGAGCCGAAGCCGGGCCATCCCGCCGTCGGGATAGATATCCATCCGCACCTGCTCGACCAAGGCGTCGGTGCTCAGCGGGAACCGGTGTCGGGTGTCCGGCGTCAGGGCCGCACGCTCCAGCAACACGCAATTCGCGCCGGCGCTGAGGCTGGCCCAGCCCGGCGCGTTGCCGATGAAGCACGAGGTGTCGAGCTCGGCGAGCTCGATCCGGCCGGCGCACCCGAGTTGCACCTCGACCCAGTCGTTGCCGTCGTCGCGGCGGCGCGAGGTCTCCCACCCGTCGCCCATCGATCGGGCCAGGCCGGGCATGATCAGGTTGTTCGGCGACGAATAGAACAGATTGCTGCATCCGGTGACCCACCCACCGACCTCGATCGCCGCGAGGTCGAACGTGGCCGGCACCACCCGCGGGTCGGGCACGATCTCGCCGTACACCCGAAGGCGCGCAACTCCACCGTCCGGGAAGATCGTCAGCCGGACATGCGTGAAGCGCTCCGACGCCGCTACCTCGAACTCGTTCACGGTGTCGCCGGCGATCGGGCTGCGCGCCACGATCGACGTCCAGTCCGCCGAGGCGACCGCGGCGGGCGCCGGATAGCCCTCCATCCCGCACCCATCGATCGACACCTCGGGCGGGTAGTTACCGGTAAAGAAAGAGGTGTCGACGACGATTCGCCGGATGAGGCCGGCGCACCCGAGCCGGACGATCGCGTAGTCGCTGCCCACCGCACGCCGCCGGCGGGTCTCCCAGCCGTCCATGATCTGGCCTTTGCGGCCGAACGTGTGCGGGTGGAAGGTGGGCAGCTCCGGCGTGATCAGGTTCTCCCGATCGGCGAAGAACTCGTCGTTGGCATCTATCACGCTGCCACCGAGTGCCCGTGAGGCGAGATCGGGGAGCACGCGTGGGTAAGGTGGCGCGACTTCGTCTGGGCTCATGCCTCTCCTCGGCTCAGCAGGCGACCCGCGGGGCTGTCACTGTTGATACACGCGCCGCGCAGCCAGGTCGAGCGAACCACCCCGGACAGCGTGCGGCCGGCGTACGGGGTGATCGGGTTCTTGTGCTCGAGCCGGCCGGCATCCACCACGAACTCCGCATCCGGCGCGAAGACAGAGAAGTCCGCGTCAGACCCAACCGTGAGCGCTCCCTTGGCCGCCAACCCGACCAGCTCGGCCGGGCGCAGCGCCATCCACCCGACGACATCCGCGACCGCGAACCCGCGCGTGCGCGCCTCGGTCCACACCGCCGGCAGGCCGAGCTGGACTGACGCGATCCCACCCCACGCCGCGCCGAAGTCGCCCGTGTCCAAGCGCTTCAGATCCGCGGTGCACGGCGAGTGGTCGGACACGATGCAGTCGATCACGCCCGCCCGCAGCCCCTGCCAGAGTGCGTCACGATTCGCCTCGTCCCGGATCGGCGGGCAGCACTTGAACTGTGTCGCGCCGTCGGCAATCGCGCCCGACTCGAAGCAGAGGTAGTGCGGGCAGGTCTCGACCGTCAGCCGGACCCCGCTCGCCCGGGCCGCAGCGATCATCGGCAGCGCGCCCGCACTGGACAGGTGCAACACGTGGACCGGGCAGCCGGTGGTCCGCGACAGCTCGATCACCCGGGCGATGGCGCGGTTCTCAGCCTCCGCCGGACGCGACTCGAGGAACCTGTCATAGCGGCGGTCGTGCGGCGCATCGATGACGATGCCGGCGTCCTCGGCGTGCACGATCAGCAGGCTTCCGAACGAGGCGATCTCGCCCATCGTGCCCTGCAGCCCGGCGTCATCGAGCGGTGGGAACTCCTCGACCCCGCTCGGCAGCAGGAAACACTTGAACCCGAACACCCCGGCGTCGTACATCGGGCGGAGCGCGGCCAGGTTTCCCGGGATCGCACCGCCCCAGAAGCCGACGTCGATCGCACACTGGCCGGCCGCAACCTCGCGCTTCACGGTGAGCGACGCGACGTCGCAGGTCGGCGGAATGCTGTTGAGCGGCATGTCGACGATCGTCGTGATGCCGCCTGCCGCCGCGGCTGCGGTCGCCGAGGCGAAACCCTCCCAGTCGGTCCGGCCTGGCTCGTTGACGTGCACGTGGGTGTCGACCAAACCGGGGAGCAGCACCTCGTCATCAGCCAGCTCGATGACCTGCGCGGCCGCGCTCGCGTCGGCCAGCGACCCGATCGAGACGATCCGCCCTTCGCGCACCCCGAGGCTGCACGCACGGTCGCCGTCCGGCAGCACCGCGTGCCGAGCCCGGACCAGCAGGTCGAGGCTCACGGGCCCAGCCTTTGCGACGACCGCGTCAACGGACCTGCCGCCGATACAAGCCGTCAAGTTCGCTCACGCCGACCCCGGCACGCTCGGTCACTTCGGCCTCGTCGAGCGCACCGCACTGCACGCCGCGCACCAGCAGCGCGGCCATGCCTTGCGCGGTCGCCGGTTCGTCGAGCACACCGTGCTCGGCCCGCTCGAGATAGGCCCGCAGCCGGTCACACGCAACCGGCATGCCGTCCCGGTAGAAGGCGTACGTCGCGGCGTACCGGCTCACCAGCTGCAGCGGATGCAGGTCCCAGCCCTGGTAGAAGGCCCGCTCCAGCGAACGCCTGACGAGGCCGGCATGGACTCGCCAGGCCGACCGGATGTCGGCCGCATCGCCGACCGGAAGCACGTTGGTCGAGCCATCGCTGAGGCGCACGCCGGTGCCGGCCGCGGCAAGCTGCATGACCGCCTTCGCGTGGTCGGCGACCGCATGATCCAAGCTCTGGTACGGCGCGGCCACCCCGCACGCCGCGCTGTAGTCGTACGTGCCGTAATGCAGGCCGACCACCCGGCCGGCGCCCGAGTGCACCATCCGAGCGACTGCGGCGGTGCCGTCGGCCGCGAGAATCGCCTGCGGCGTCTCGATCTGGATCTCGAACCGCAGCGCACCCGGCGCCAGCCCGTGCTCCTCCTCCAGCGCCGTACACACCTCGGCGAATGCCTGCACCTGACCGACATGCGTGACCTTCGGCAGCGTGACGACGAAGCCGGCCGGCAGCGGCGAGCTGCCGAGCAGCGCGCCTAGGAAGAGGTCGATCGTGTGGATCCCGCGCCGCCGGGTCGCCGGCTCGAGGCTCTTGAAGCGAATCCCGCAGAACGGCAGGTCGGTTCCGGCCAGCGCTTCGGCCGCGGTGCTCGCGGCGCCGTCCTCCTCGGCGTCCGGGCGAGGTCCGTAGCCGTCCTCGAAGTCGACTCGCAGGTCCTCGATCGGCTCGGTGGCAAGCTTTGCCCGCACCCGGGGCAGCACCTCGGCGGCCAGACCTGGTCCGACCGCGAGCAGGTCGGCGAGTGCCGCCGGGTCCGGGAGATGCTCGTCGAGCGCGGCCGAAGCCAGGGCACCCCACTCCCACGGCAGTCCGGCGCTGACTCGGTCGGCCGGGACGTAGACGGTGTGCACCGGCTGGCGGGTGCCGCGGTCACCCGGATAGGCGGCCAGCAGCTGCGCGTCCACCGCCTCGAGCGAGGCATCGAGACGCCGATAGGCGCTGGCATCGAGGCTCATCGCTCAGGTGCCCGTGATGTGCTCGGGTTGCACCGGGACCCGGGTGAGCGGCCGGCCGGTGGCCGCGCGCAGGGCCGACACGACCGCCGGAGTGGACGAAATCGTCGGCGGCTCGCCGACCCCCCGCAACCCGTACGGCGCGGTCGGGTCGCCGAGCTCGAGCACATGGACCTGCATCGGCGGGGTGTCGAGGATGGTCGGGATCAGGTAGTCGGTGAACGACGGGTTGCGGATCAGGCCGTCGCGGACCTGGATCTCCTCCATCAGCGCAAGCCCGATGCCTTGCGTCGTACCGCCCTGGATCTGGCCGACGACGGAGAGCGGGTTGAGCGCCTTGCCGACGTCCTGGGCGGTCGTCACTTCGACCAGCCGCACCAGCCCGAGCTCGACATCAACATCGGCGACGACACGATGCGCGGCAAACGCGAACTGCAGGTGCGCGTCGCCCTGCCCGACCGTGCCATCCGCACCGGGTTCGCGACTGAGCGCAACGGTGGGCCGATGGTGGAACTCCCGGGTCTGCTCGACGACGTCCTCGCCGAGGACGGCGGAGACCGGTGCGAGCGACCGACCGTCAGCCGCGACGACGTCACCGCCCTGCAGCGTCGCGCCGTCGACCGCCAGGCCGAGCTTGCTCGACGCCATCGCCAGCACCTGCTCGCGCACCGCCTCGCAGGCCAGCTTGACCGCACCGCCGGTGCAGTAGGTCTGACGCGAAGCGGAGGTCGAGCCAGCCGTGCCGACCGAGGTGTCGGCCGGATGGTTGATGACCCGCTCGACGCCGAGCTCGGTCCGGGCGATCTGCGCCATGACCGTCACGAGTCCTTGCCCGACCTCGGCGGCCGCGGTGTGAACGGTTGCGCTCACCTCGCCGCCGACCAGCTGCAGCCGCACCCGAGCGGTGGAGAAGTCGTCGAAACCTTCGGAGTACCCGACGTTCTTGAAGCCGACCGCATAGCCGACACCTCGGTGCACGCCCTCGCCGTGCGTGGTGTTCGCCACGCCGCCCGGCATAGTCCGCAGGTCCACTTCGGTGCAGTCGGCGTCCGGCGGCAGCGGCGACTCGCGGACCAGGCGGAGGATCTCGGCAACCGGCGCGGCGCCCTCGATCACCTGCCCGGTCGGCATCAGCGACCCCTCGTGCATCGCGTTGCGGATCCGGAGCTCGATCGGATCCATTCTCAGTGCGGCCGCGAGCTTGTCCATCTGCGACTCGTGCCCGAAGCACACCTGTACGGCGCCGAACCCGCGCATCGCGCCGCACGGTGGGTTGTTCGTGTAGAGCACGGCACCGTCGATCACGACGTTGCCGCACTCATACGGACCGACCGCGAAGCTCGCCGCGTTGCTCACCACCGCCGGGGAGCTCGAGGCGTACGCGCCGCCGTCGAGCAGGATGTGCGCCTTGACGTAGACCAGCTTGCCGTCGCGGTTCGCACCATGTTCGTAACGCATCTTCGCCGGGTGCCGGTGGACGTGACCGTAGAAGGACTCCTCGCGGGAGTAGACCATCTTGACCGGCCGGTTGGTGTGCAGCGCCAGCAGGCAGGCGTGGATCTGCATCGAGACGTCCTCGCGTGCGCCGAATGCACCGCCGACTCCCGCGAGTGACAACCGCACCTTCTCCAGCGGCAGGCCGAGCGCGTCGGCCACCTGTCGCTGGTCGACGTGCAACCACTGGGTGGCGATGAACAGATCAACCCCGCCGTCCTCAGCCGGCACGGCCAGTCCCGACTCGGGCCCGAGGAAGGCCTGGTCCTGCATGCCGACTTCGTACTCACCGACGACGGTCACATCGGCCGACGCGTTCGCGTCGCCGCGCTGGATCCGGATCTCCCGCAGGATGTTCCCGACGCCGGGATATTCCTCCTGAGTCGGTACGTCGTGCACGAGCGGCGAGTCCGGCCCCATCGCCGCGGTCATGTCGCTGACCGGCTCGAGTACTTCGTAGTCGACCTCGATCCGCGCGACCGCTCGCCGAGCAGTCTCGGGATGGTCGGCGGCGACGATCGCGACCGCCTCACCGGCATAACGCACCTGGTCGATCGCCAGCACCGGCTGGTCGGCGATCTCCAGGCCGTAGGTCTTGGCGCCCGGCACGTCCTCGTGAGTCAGGACCGCGGTGACGCCGGCCAGCGCGAGGGCTGGCCCGATGTTGACGCTGCGGATCCGCGCCCGCGGGTGTGGGCTGCGCAACGTCGCGCCCCACAACATGTCGTCCATCCACAGGTCTGAGGAGTAGGCGAAGTCGCCGGTGACCTTGGGGACTCCGTCCGGGCGAAGCACGCTCTCGCCGACGCCACCGCGGGCCGGTGCCCCGTCCGGGTCGGAACTCGGCGGGCGGGTCGGCAGGGTCGGCGCCGACCGCCGGGCAACGGTCGAGGTCACGGCCGCCCACCTGCCGCAGATCGCCGAGCCGACGCCAGGCGGACGGCGTCCAGGATCTTCTCGTAGCCCGTGCAGCGGCACAGGTTGCCGGCGAGTGCTTCGCGAATCTCGGCATCCGCCGGCTGCGGGTTGCGGGCGAGCAGGTCGTCGGTCGCGAGGATCAGACCCGGCGTGCAGAACCCGCACTGCACGGCGCCCGCATCGACGAACGCCTGCTGGACCGGGTCGAGGCGGTCGGGGCCGGCAAAGCTCTCGACCGTGCGCACCGCGCGGCCCTGCACCTGCGGCGCGGCCACCAGGCAGGCGCACACAAGCGTGCCGTCGAGATAGACCGAGCACGATCCGCACTCGCCCTGCTCGCACGCGTTCTTGGTCCCGGGCAGACCGAGCCGTTCGCGCAACACGTACAGCAGGCTCTCTCCCGGCCACACGTCATCCGCGTGCTGCGTGGTTCCATTCACCTCGAACGTGATCCTCATGCGGCGGCATCCTGGTATTCCGCCCAGGCCCACCCCAACGTCCGCCTGGCCATCACCCCTACCGCGTGCCGCCGGTACCTCGCCGTACCGCGCACGTCGTCGATCGGCCGCGCACTTTGGGCGGCCAGCTCACCGAAGCGGGCGACCAGCCGCTCGTTCAACCCCGCCCGCGACTCCCACAGCCCGCCATCCGCAAGCTCGCCCTGCAGGAACTGCTCTGCCTCCAGCGCACGGAGCACGGTCGGGCCGGCCGAGCCGATGCACGTGCCGACCAACCCGCTCATCGGATGGAGCGAAAGGGCAAACCCGCACACCGAAATGACCATCGCGTTGCGGGTGCCGACCTTGGCGAACTGCTGCGGCCCGTCGGCGACCGGGACGCGCAACGCCCGCACCAGCTCGTCGGACTCGAGCACGTTGCGCTTGGGGCCGGTGAAGAACTCGCGCACCGGCACGGTCCGGTCGCCGCGCACCGAGGCGACTTCCACCAGCGCATCGACGCTGACCAGCGGCGGCAGGGCATCGCCGGCGGGCGACGCCGTGCCGAGCTGGCCACCCAGCGTGCCGCGGTTGCGGATCTGTGGCGAGCCGACCGTCCGGGACGCGATCGCCAGCCCCGGGGCGAGCGGGCCGATCTCGGTGATGATCCGGGTGAACGGGACCCCGGCACCGATCCGCACAACATGGTCCACCAGCTCCCACTCGCGCAGTTCCGGTACGCCGTTGAGGTCGAGGAGGGCGTCCGGACGGCGCCGGTCGAAGTTGAGCTCCACCATCAGGTCGGTGCCGCCCGCGATCGGCACCGAGTCAGGACGGTCGGCCTTGGCGGCGAGCGCCTCGTCCCAGGACGCCGCATATAGGAAATCCACTCAGGCAACCGCCTTGCTCCGACCGATGACTGCTGCAAGCGCTCATCATGCCCGAAAACGAGCGCGACCCCTGATCCATCGACCGCATCAAGCCCCGTCCCCGGCCGCGACGACCGGTTGGATAGCGTCGGATGTCATGGCGCCTCATGATCAGCTCGTGGGGCTTCCAGCTGCGGGTCACCTCAGCCACCGACCCGCGCCTCCAGCAGTTCGTCAACGCGTTCCGCAGCAACGCCAAGTACACCCCGGAGTACGGCGGCCCGTGCACCGGCGGAGTGGGCACCCCGCTGAAGTCGTAGTCAGTTGTGCGGGTCGCGGCCGGTCGGCAACGATGATCGATGAGCTCGGGACATCCTGACGATCACATGGCCGCTCACCCGGCGGCACCGGTCCGGCAACTTCGGGTGGTCGTCCGGGTCGACGACTTCGACACAGCGGTCGCGTTCTACCGAGACGCCTTAGGGCTGGCCGAGGAGGCGGCGTACGAGGGGGACGGGGACGCGCGGGTGATGATCCTGGACGCCGGTCGCGCCACCCTCGAGATCGCCAATCAGGCGCAGGTCCGGATGATCGACGAGGTCGAAGTCGGGCGGCAGGTCAGCCGCGACATCCGGATCGCGTTCGAGGTCGACGACGCCGAAGCACACACCCGCCGGCTCGCCCGGTCCGGCGCATCGGTCCTGGCCGAGCCCACCGAGACGCCGTGGCGTTCGCTGAACGCGCGACTCGAAGCGCCGGCCGGTCTGCAGCTCACCCTCTTCCAGGAGCTCGACGACAACCGGAAATGAATACGCGGTCGCGACATCCGGCGTGATGGGCTAGCCGGCATGGCGGCGTCGGGGTGGTTGCGGGCGCTCGCGATCGACACCACGCCGTTGCGCCGCTACCGGGAGCTGAGGCTCCTGCTGATCGGGCAGAACGTCTCGTTCCTCGGCTCCATGGTGACCAGCGTCGCGGTGCCGTACCAGGTCTACAAGATCACCCGCTCGTCGCTCATGGTCGGGGTGATCGGGCTGGTCGAGATCGTCGCGATCGTCGGGGTCGCGTTCATCGCCGGCGCCCTCGCCGATGCCGTCGACCGTCGCCGGATGGTCCGGATCAGCGAGGCCCTGCTGATGGTGACCAGCGCCGGCCTGCTGGTCAACGCGGTCGTCCCGCATCCGAGCCTGCTCGCGGTCTTCGCGCTGGCCTTCGCCCTGGCGGGCGCGGACGCGCTGCAGCGACCGAGCCTCGACTCGATGGTGCCCCGAATCGTCGGGACTAACGACCTGCCCGCGACGCAGGCGATCGAGAGCCTGATGAGTACGACGGCAACCCTCGCCGGGCCGGCGCTCGGCGGAGTAGTGATCGCGATTGCGGGCCTCGGTGCGGCGTACGGGGTCGACCTCGCCACCTTCGTGGTGAGCCTGACCGCGCTCGCCCGGATGACCGCGATGCCGCCGCCGCCGGACGCGGAACGGCCGAGCCTGGCGCGGGTCGCCGAGGGCCTGCGCTACGCCCGCAGCCGCCAGGAGCTACTCGGCACCTACCTGGTCGACATGGCCGCGATGTTCTTCGGCATGCCGCTCGCGCTCTTCCCGGCGTTCGCGACCCGCCTCGGCGGTCCGGCCGTGCTCGGCGTGCTCTACGCCACTCCGGCGCTCGGATCCTTGCTGGCCAGCCTCACGAGCGGCTGGACCAAACGCGTCCACCACCACGGCCGAGCAGTGATGGTGGCGGCAATGGTGTGGGGCGCGGGAATCGCCGGCTTCGCGGCAGCGCCGACGCTCTGGCTCGCGCTGCCGTCGCTCGCGATCGCCGGCGGCGCGGACATGATCTCGGGCACCTTCCGGGCGTTGATCTGGAACATCACCATCCCCGACTCACTTCGCGGGCGGCTGGCCAGCATCGAGCTGATCTCCTACAGCTCGGGCCCTTCGCTGGCCGGCGTCGAGTCGGGTCTCGCGGTCAGCCTGGTCGGCACCCGAGGCTCCGGGGTCTCCGGCGGGATCCTGTGCATCGTCTCGGTGGCCGCGCTCACCGCGGCGCTGCCGGGGTTCTGGTCCTACGACGTACGACGCTGGCGGGCTGAGCATCCCGAGAGCGGCGCACCGCCGTCGACCGAGGCGGCGGCCGAGCACCATCTCACCGGCGGCCGGATCTCCCCCGACCCGATCAGTGAGATCGCGCCTGATCAGACCTGATCCACGAGCTCACAGCGGCATTCGATAGATGATGAATCCCTGGAACTCCGCGACCCGGTCGTAGAGCTGCCGCGCGGTGACGTTCGACTCCTGGGTGGCCCAGTAGACCCTCGAACAGTCTTGCTCTCGGGCCCAAGCCGCGACCGCCTCGATCAGGGCCCGGCCGACCCCCCGGCCACGGACGTCGGCCACGGTGAACAGGTCCTGGAGATAGCAGACGTCGGGGCCCGAGGTGCTGGCGTGCACCAGGAAGTGGGTGATGCCGACCAGCCGGCCGTCGGCCCTCGCGCCGAGGGCGTGCATGCGTTCCCCGGCCATGAACTCCGCCCACGCCCGGTCGTACATCTCCTGAGGCTCGGTTCGGCCGTAGAAGTCGATGTAGGCGCGAAAGAGGATCTCCCAGTCCGCGCGATCCGACGAGTCGAGTCCCGAGACGGTGGTCACGAGGCGAGCCTAAGCCGGGCCTGGTCGGTCAGTGACCCACTCGAGTGAGCAGCAACAGGTCGTACATCGATACCACCGACGCGGCGATCCCGAGGATCGACGAGATCCGATTCGCGGCCCGGCGGGCCCGCTCGAACTGCTCGCTCTTGGCGTTTCGGGCCAGCCGCACCTGGATCCCGACCATCCTGTCATCGGTCGAGTTGGGCACCCACCGGGCGGTTCGCGTCATCGTGACCCGCGACCCATGGCGGTCAAGTCCGAGGCCTTGCCAACCGGCGTGGGGTCCGCGACCTCAACCGGCGCGGGGTCCGCGGCGCTGTCTTCGTTGCCCGGCGGTTCGGGGGCCGGCTGCGGTCCTCGGTCGACCAACAGCATCGCCTGGCGGATCAGCACGGACCCGATCATGACGAATGCCAGGACCAGCGACGTGCGGTCGATCGAGTCATCGATCCGCGCTCGGACGGTGAGCACGCCGAGCGCGAGCATGAGCGGGAGGAACGGCATCAGCACGGAGAGCGACTGGCCCGCCTGCGACGGCGGACGGCGCCGGACCCAACTCGACCGGCTGCCGTACCAGCCACCGAGTGCGATGCCGAGATATCCGGCGAGCCACCCGATATCGATCAGGTTCCCGGACCGGTAATTGTGGATGACCGTGAGGTAGGTGTAGCCGCTGTCCGAGAACGAGATCGCCAGCAGTCCGAGCAGGATCCAGGCCACCGCGACCCGGTCCCGGCCCTCGAGCCAGCGCAGCGCTCGGATCAGCAGGAACACGATGATCACGTCACCGAACGGATAGGTCAGGGTGACGATCCCGCCCAACGTGCTCAAGTCGTTGTTTGCCCACACGTCGTGCAAGACGAACGACCAGCTCAAGAACAGCAGGGCGGTCGCGAGGATCGACCCGTCGAGGAACGCGCGAGCCCGGGCCGGACGGCTGCCATGGCTCGCGGGATGCATGATGAGCGCGGCCAGGGTCAGCGGGATCGCTCCCAAGTATCCGATGTCGGCGTACGACGGGATCGGTACCGGCCCGCCGATGACGAGGTCGTAGACCGCCCAGGCACCTTCAGCAAAGGTCCAGGACACCGCGGCTGCGCCGAGCAACGCCCAGAAGGTGCGGTTGCGCCCGTGGTGACGCCGCGCGGCGCTCAGGCAGAGCACCGCGGCCGTGCCGGCGGCCGCTGCGGTCGCCAGGTCGTCGACGTACCGGGTGACCTCGGCGCCGCCGAGCGAGGTCGCGATCCAGATCGCGAAGACGCCGACCGCGACCGCCGGCCACACCGCTGGATGCACCGCGCGATGCACGGCCGGATGCACGGCCGGATGCACGGCCGGATGGCGGCCGCGCCGCGGCGCCGGCAGCACGGTCTGACTCGATGTCGCCATCCGTGCTCGCCCTCCCTCGCCCGGTCCTCGCGTGTCCATCGACACCGCGGCCGCTGGCATCGATAGGTCGAAGGTCCCGGACGGATCCTCCAAACGTCAGCAAATCGCCTCCCCGGAGCCTCTAAGGTGAGCCGGAGGGACCGGCTCGGATCGGATCGCTGGGAAACCAGCACAAGGGGGCGTTCAACCATGGCCGAAGCACGACGTACGACGCGGCGCCAGCTCGTTCGCGTCGCCGGGATCGCGGCGGTTGCGGCCGGAGCATTGGTCGCCCCTCAGGCGGCCGCCGCGACCGCTCCAGGCGGAACGGTGTGGGTGCCCGAGCGGATGTGCGGCACGCCCACGCCGGGCACCGCGGCCTGCGACGGGATCAGGCTGGTCCGTACGAGCTCCGCCGCCGTGGCGGCGAACACCCCGCGGGCAATGCGGCGCTCATCGCCCGGAGCCGGCCCGACCGGGGGCTACAGCCCGGCGCAGCTGGCCGCGGCCTACGGTCTCTCGGTCGCCTCCAGTGCGGCGAGCGGCGTGACGGTCGGCATCGTCGACGCCTTCGACGACCCGTCGGTCGGCACCGACCTCGCTTCCTTCGACTCCCACTACGGGATTCCGGCCGAGACCGCGAGCTCGTTCCGGGTGGTGAACCAGGACGGTGGCGCGACCCTGCCGACCGCCGACGGCGACTGGGCCGGTGAGATCACGCTCGACGTCCAGGCCGTCCGCGGGCTGTGCCACAAATGCAAGATCCTGCTGGTGGAGACGAACTCGAACTCCTTCGCGGATCTGGCGACCGGCGTGAATCGAGCCGTGACGATGGGCGCCACGGTGGTATCGAACTCCTACGGCGCGGCCGAGAACCCGGTGAACGACACCCCCACCGTTCAGGCCGCCTACAACCATCCAGGCGTGGCGATCGTGGCGTCGAGCGGCGACGACGGCTGGTACGACTGGGACGTGATCAACGACAGCACCGCGCCGTCGACCGGACCGAACGCGCCGGCGGTCTACCCCACGGTCGTCGGGGTCGGTGGCACGTCGCTCTACCTCAACCCGAACGGCTCCCGGGCATCGGAGCAGGTCTGGAACACCAACGGGCCGGCCGACGCGTTCGCCAACTTCGCCGGGTTCGACCTCGGTGCGGCCGGCAGCGGATGCAGCACCATTTCGTCGGCCAAACCGTGGCAGTCACACGTGTCCGGATACGGCTCGCTGGGCTGCGCCGCCGGCATGCGTTCGGCGGTCGATATCGCCGCGGTCGCCGACCCGTTCACCGGCTACGACATCTTCGAGACCTACCCGGCCGGGACCGGTTCGTGGTCCACGATCGGCGGTACGTCGCTCGCGTCGCCAGTGATCGCCGCGATGTGGGCCCTCGCCGGCGGCCCCAAGGGGGTCGCGTATCCGTCGCTCTCGCTGTACGGCCACTTTGCCAGCGACCACACCGCGCACACCTACGACGTGACCGTCGGAGGCACCGGATTCTGCGGGATCGAGAACCCGGCGGGTTGCTTCGACTACTGGAGCAACAACCCGAACGCGCTTGGCGACGGGACCGTGGACTGCGGGTTCGGGGCGAGCGGATCAGCGGTGCTCGCCCACCGGGCTCAGTGCTACGCGCAACCCGGTTATGACGGCGTCGCCGGCGTCGGCACTCCGAAGGGCACGACCGTCTTCACCCCGATGTCGCCGACCGCGACGATCAAGCATGCCGGCGCGATCAAGCACGGTCACGCCGCCTCGTTCAGCGCGCACTCCTCGACCGATCCCTTCCCGGGCGGCTCGATCTCGTCGTACTCCTGGAACTGGGGCGACGGGACCACCTCGACCGGCGCGGCACCGTCACACACCTACGCCAAGAAGGGCAGCCGGACGATCACCCTGACGGTCAAGGACAACTACGGGCGCAGCGCGAAGACCAGGCTGCACGTCAAGGTGACGTAGCCGACGGACCCTCGTCCGCGTGCGCAGCCAGCGTGCGAAGTGAGCCGAGCAGCGCGGCGAGATCCTCGGTCGTCGACATGTGGTTGACCACGCCTGCGCGCAACCAGGTCCGCCCCCGCAGCCGGGTCGTCGACACCCAGGCCTGACCGGACTCCTCCAACGCCCGTTGGAGCGCGTCCTGGTGCGCGTCGACCGCGACCGGATCGTCGACGCCGGCCGGCCGGTGCCGGAAGCACACGATCGACAGGTCGGGCTGATCCACCACCAGCTCGAAGTCGTCGCTGTCGCGGAGCATTGCGCTCAGCGCCGCGGCGAGGTCGTTCGTCCGTTCGACCAGGCGACCCAATCCGCGGCCGCCGAGGTGCCGCCACGACATCCACAACTTCAGTGCGCGGAACCGCCTTGTTCCCTCGACCGAGAACTCCATCCAGCTGATTGCCTCGTCCTGCGGCCGGGTCGAGCGGTAATACTCGGGCCGCCGCACGAAAGTCCGATGCAGGTCCTCGCGCCGGCGCACGACGAGCGCACCGATGTCATAGGCCTGGAAGAACCACTTGTGCGGATCGATCGTCACCGAGTCGGCGCGATCCAACCCCGGGACCCGGCCGGCGTCGCGAGCGGACAGCAACGCCGCCCCGCCGTACGCCGCATCGACGTGGAACCACAGCTTTTCGCGATCAGCGAGGTCGGCGAGGTCGGGCACCGGGTCGACCGTGCCGGTGTTGGTCGTGCCGCTGACCGCGCACAGCCCGAGCGGGAGCAAGCCAGCCGCGCGGTCCGCCGTGACCGCGTCGGCAACCGCGGCCGGCGGCAGCCGGAAGCCGTCGTCACTCTCGATGACCCGCAATGTCTCGACCGGAAAGCCGAGCAGGTCGAGCGCCCGTCGGATCGAGAAGTGCGCCTGGTCCGAGCAGTAGACCCGGACCCCTTCGAGCTGCCCGCCGCGCGGCGGCGCGGCCGCGCGGAGCCGTTCGGTGAGTGCGATGTCGCGCATCACCGTCATCGCCATCAGGTTGGCCATCACGCCGCCGGAGGTGAGCACGGCCCAGCCGTCCGACCCGACCCCGACCAGGTCACGAAGCCAGGTCGCGACCTCCTCCTCGACCAGGGTGCCGATCGGCCCGGCGTGAAAGACATCGACGCTCTGGTGCAGCCAGGCCGCGAGCGCGTCGCCGGCCGCAGAGATCGGAAGTGGCGGGGTGGTGAAGTAGCTGAACGACCGCAGGTGATGGGCGTTGTAGGCGTAGGGCAGCATCCGGTCGCGGATGTCCTGCAGAACCTCGGCTGCGGTCGACGGCTCGGCCGGCGCCGGACCCGGCAACCCGCTCGCCCCGAAGTAGGCCTGGCGGAGCTCGGGATAGGTCAGCGGCCCGACCGGGCGGACGAACGCGTGGTCATACAGGTAGTCCATCGCGACCGACCAGGTGTCGTCGCCGAGCTGTTCCAGCGCCACGCGGCTGGCGGGATCGTGGAAGTCGATGAGATCCGGCTCGGGATGCCAGTCGAACTCATCACCGGACGGCACCGCCGTAATCTACGAGCCGCCGACCGGCACGAACAAGCGGGGGGCCCGGGCGGTGCCGAAAGCCTGGTCAACGGGTCGCGCTGCCGGTGCTGGATGTTGGTGACTCGGGCTACTTCTTGCAGCCGGTCACCGTCACCGGCACGACAGCGCTCGGTTGACGCCTGCCCTTGACCTGAACGACGTAGACGTTCAGGTTCCCGCTCGGGGTCGGTTCGCCCTTCGGGAACTGGTATTTCAGCGCGATCTTCCTCAGCGTGACCGTCGACTTACGGGCGGTAAAGGTATGGAGCAGCACTGCGGATGATGCGGTGGTGGCATCGATCTGATCCTGACCCTTGTGAAGACCAGACACCTTGAACGTGCCGACCAGCCAATTCTTGTGGCAGGGCCGGTAGAGCGACTCGACCTTGACTCGCAACGGGTGCGACCCAGCCGGACGGCCCGCTGGGACGGACCCAGATGCCGGCCCGGCGAGCGTCGCCAGAGTGGTCGTGACAACGACACCGGTCACGGGCACGATCATCCGGGCATTCACGTCAGGACCCCTCATTCCTTTTTCAGCGGGCAGTACCGATCTGACGGTATCGAGACCTTCAGCCGTGGTCAGCGGATCTCGACATCCAATCGGCGCCACTTTTTGCCTCTGCATGGACGAGGAAGGTGCCGTCAGCCCTGACCATCAGACGCCGAACTGCGATCCGCAGGTGCACGTCAAGGCGACTCAAGTAGTCGCCGCTGCCACGGGCAACAACCCACCGCACCGCGCCAACCCGCGGAACTGCCCATCGCGACCGAACAGAACCGGCTACCGTTCCGTCCGCCGCTAATCTTCGCCTTCGTTACCGGTTTTCGCTCGACACGCCGTAGAAGTGGTCGCGAACACGAAGATCAGGGAAGCGCGCGTACGTGCCGTTCGGTCCGGGTCAGCGCGTTGGTCCGGCCTCTGTCGCGGCGTATCGTCCGGACGTGGCTTAATCGCGTCGCGTGGCAGTCCGGGGTGTCGCCGCGATAGTCATGGGTCTGGCGTGCGGCTTCGTTGCTGCACGGCATCCCTTCAATGGTGACTACAGTTCGCCCATCAGGTCCTCAAACAGCGAGCCGCTGACCGCGCACACCACTCACCACTGGGCGGAGGGACTCGTTGTCGCGCTTGTCGTGGCTGTGATCGTCTTTGGAGTTCTGTTCCTCGTCGACCGTGCGTCACGTCGAGCGCGTGGGCTCGCCCCGCCGAGGGCAGCGCGCAATCACCAGGCACCCTGATCGACCGAACCGAAGTACTGCTACCGGCGCCGGGTTGTCATCGACTCGGGGTGCGCCAACCGCACCTCCTGTGGCGGCGTCTTACTTCCATGAGGGTGGGTTTGGTCGTCGGCGCCGTCCTCGTTGTCGGGCTAGCGGGCTGCGACCCGGGTTCTAGCTCGAGTCGTGCGGCCGACCGGGCGAACACCTTCCTCGCTCGCTTCACCGTCGCCCGTGTCGGCATCCACGTCGAGCGGCGTGTCCCTGGTCGTCGATCGGCAGATTCCGCTCGTCGACGGGTTCCACGAGTGGGTCTTCGCGATCACTGACCGCCCCTCACGGCCGTGCTCGGTTGGCGGGTTCCCGACACTGAGGACCACGTGATGGTAGTGCGGTTGCTCGCCGATCGTCAGCAGGACATGACCGCGCTGCGGACCCAAGCGGTCGGTCGACTGCACGCGTTGCTCGCCGCGTTGGTCCCCGGCGAGGTGCTGCTTACGCACCCTCTGAGCCGCTCGACGCTAAGCGCAGGACCCGAGCTGAGGTCACGCTGCCGGTGGGCGCCCGCATCTGAGCGGGTGGGCCAGGCGCGGCCCGGTCAGTGCTGTGCGCGAACGACAGTCGCAACGGCGTCGTTCATGCCGCTGTCGTGGGTCGAGGTCGCCGAGATCGCGAACCTGTGGTGGTTGCCGGCCCTGGAGCGGGTCGTCCGCGTGATCTCGAGCCGCAACGACAGCGCGGCACCGGCTGCAAGAGCCGGCGTCCGGAAGGTCCCGGCGACCACCGACGTCGTGACGTCCCGGTGCCCCTCGAAGTAGCGCACGTGGAACGTCGACGTGCCCGCACTCCCCCGCACCGTCAGCCGGTCCGTTTTCGCACCACGATTGCGAAGCCTGACAACTGCGGTCGCCGAGCCGGTCGCGGAAGAGATCGACTGTCGGATCGTCTGCATGCCGAGCGCGTCATAGATCTTTGCGCCGACGTAGTGGCCACTCGCGGTCCTGATCAGGGCGTCTGGACGGTACGGCGAGCCGACCACGTGGTAGGTCCGCTTGACCGTCGTCGTGTTGCCAGCGCCGTCCTTCGCCCTGACCGTGAACGTGTGCGTGCCTGACGCCGAGGTGTCCAGCGACGCGCCTTCCCGCGTCGAGCCCGCGCACGAGTGCAAGCTCGATCCTCCGCGGTCCGTGCAGATGAACTCGCTGTGGACCTTCTCGCCGTAGGTGTACGTCGCGTCCTTGGCCGGCGTGGTCAGGTCGACGGCAGGCGCAATCTTGTCAGGCGCGGCGAACTTCAGCGATCGGTAGCTGAACAACCCGGCGGTGTCCTTTAGCTCCCAGACCACCTTCTTGGACGGCGTGACCTCGGTCGCCAGGGCCTGGGTGTTGGAGGCCCAGCCGATCATCGTGTCGCCGTTCGACAGCCGCTGTGCCGACCCGGCGAACACTGTGTCGCGGTTGTCGATCTGGAACGACCATACCTTTGTCGCGGTGTGGTCCGTCTGATTGATCGAGTACTCGACGATGCGGGTCTGTGGGCGTGCGATCGACGGGCCAGTGCGGTCGTGGGGGTTGACGCACAGCAGCGGAGACCCATTGATCGACTCGGAGCCGTCGTCGTACATCAGGATGTCGCCGTTGGGCAGCTGGCTCGCGGCGTGCTGAGCGCAGGGACCGCCGTGCGGATCGCCGACCGTCTGGAGCGTCGGACGCTTGCCACCGAGCGACCAGACGATGTCGCCCGGCTGGTACCCACCGTGCGCGTGCGTCGCGATCTCCATGACCTGGCTCAGGTGGCGGAACGACGCCAGGATGTCTCCGTTCTTCATCAGCCAGATCGAGTTGATGTGCGCGTAGTCGGGCCCGTTCTGCACGCTGTCGAGCGCCGGGTCGACGTGGTCCGCGGTGCTCCACTGGAACAGGACCTGACCGGTCGGGCTCTGCTCCTGGATGACTGCGTCGAGGTTCTTGGTGTCGGAGTTCGGCTCGGTGGCGAGCAACCACCGGTCGCCGTTGGGCAGCACGATCGAGTCGTGCCCGTCCGTGTTCACCAGACCGTTCACGGTTGAGTAGGCGGCGACCTGTTCGAACTGGTCGTTGTAGTCGATGATTTGCACGCCGGTGCGGCCGGCCAAGGTCGTCGGGAGCCCGACGGAGTAGTCGCCGTTGGACTGTCGCTTGAAGTCCAGCGGCACGCTGGACTCCTGTTGCACATATATCGGTACGCCGTTCCGGTCGACGATCGTGTCGTAGCCGGGTGTGGTTCCGGTGAAGTCGGACAGCGTCAGGAACACGTAGCCGGGCGCGATACCGGGCTGCTTCGTCACCACATCGAGAGTCGGGAAGCCGGGCGGCAGGTAGATCAGCGAGTAGACCGCGGTCCCGGACGAGTCCTTGATGAAGACGGAGATCTCGTCACCCGAACTCAGTCCGGACAGCCTCTTCGTGCCGCCCGCCGCGGGCTGACCGTCGATCCATACCGATCCGGACCGGGCCGTTGTCTCCGCAGTCACCCGGACCGCTCCGGCGGTTTTGTCGGTCGTCGTGATCGCGTAGCGGCGCACCGACGGGCTGAACGCCGGATACATCGCGACGCCGTTCCCTGACACCGAGAGCGCATGCTTGGGCGCACTGCGGGGTGTGGAGTGCGCGGCGACCGGGCTCAGTCCGACGGTCGCGAGGCAGGCCAGAACGGCGATGAGGACCTTGCGCACAGGCGCAGGCTACCCGTGCCCCTCCCGGACGTCAGGCCGATGCAGCAACGACGGCACTGCCCCGATTCTTGACGAGAAGAGCGTCGAGGAGGGGGTCCGGACGCTCTCCTCGTCAAGGACCCGAGGCCGCCAGCGTCTGTTGAATGCGCCTGCGGGAGTGAGGTCCTACCAGCGCTGGGCGGAGTTCGGCTAATAGGGGGCCGGCGGGCTTTCGCCGTTGTCCTGACTCGCCGACGAGTCACCGGCGTACGCGTAGACGGGATAGCCGTTGTAGGTGACCTGGTCGCCGATTCCGGCTCGCGAGACCGAGCCGAGCAACGAGCTCATCGCATCCCCGGCGACCGTCGGCGCACCCTTGGTGAGCAGGGGCTTCGATGTGCCCAGGCATGACGCGGTGCACCAGTACGTCGACTTCTCCGTCGAGTTGCTCAGGGCATACAGCGTGAAACCGGTGCTGTTGGTGATCACCTCGGCGCCGCCGGCCATCCCGATGGTCACCTAAGCCGGCCCCGACGCTCCGCCGCCGCCTATCTTGTGATGCTTGTGCTGCGGTCGCCTGGCACAAACGCGGTCGCAAGATGCTTCCGCCGCCGCCACACGTCGAGGCCGATACCGAGGAGTGGCATGCAGAGTCAGCCGATGCGCTCAACTACTTCCGCGAGTTCCTCGTCGCGGACCGCGATCGCCACGTTATGAAAGCAGATGTCTTGGCGTCGCTCAGCGAGCATCTGGCCAGGCGGCGTCAGCAGAAGTGGAACGACAAGACCCTCGCGGCTCGGTTCGTCGGCAACGAGAATCCTCCGGTCCGCTCGAGCAAGCGGCAGCAGAATCGCAACCCTCGTTGTCACGCCCGAAGCACTTTGACGCGACAGGACGTGTTCGCGGTCGCGCAGCTCCAGCGCCACACATCAGGAACGCAGTGCGCCGAAGCATGGCCTGACGCGACGCGACGTCGGCGCGAAACTCCGCCTCATCTGGCCTCGTCATCCCCATACGTCTCAACGGACCGAGACCGTCATCCGGTTGTCACACAACCCAGACCAATCTTCTGCCTGCGAATCTAGGTGCCTACCTGTTCACTTGCGTCAGCTCCGGTCGGGCCAGGCTTGGAGTTAGGCGGCCGATCTCGGCCGCTATCTTCTCACCGCCGCAACAGGTCAGGGGTGTGATTCCTGCCTCAGGCGGTCACGAAGGAGGCTCTTCTGGATCTTGCCGGTGGAGGTCTTCGGCAGTTCCGTGAACACGATCTGCTTTGGTGCCTTGAAGTGGGCCAGCCGGTCGCGCACATGACTGATGATGTCCTGCTCCGTCGCGGTGGCGCCGGACCGCAGGGTGACGAACGCCACCGGGGTCTCGCCCCATAGTTCGTGCGGTCGCCCGACAACCGCGGACTCGAGCACGGCCGCGTGCGCGTCGAGGACGCGCTCCACCTCGACCGAGGAGATGTTCTCGCCGCCCGAGATGATGATGTCCTTGCTGCGGTCGGTGATCTCGATATAGCCGTCCGGATGCACGACCGCGAGGTCTCCGGTGCGGAACCAGCCATCGAGCTCGGCCGCCGCGGTCGCCTCGTCGTCGCGGTAGTAGCCCAGCATCACGTCATTTCCACGGCAGACGATCTCGCCGGCCGTCGACCCGTCAGGTACGACGTCCTCACCGGCCGGAGTCACCACGCGAAGCCGATCGGCGATCACATTGCCGACCCCTTGCCGGGCCTTGAGCCGGGCCTGCGCGTCCACGTCGAGGCGGTCCCATTCCGGATGCCAGTCGTTCAGGCAGATCGGGCCGAACGTCTCGGTCAGGCCGTACAGATGGGTGACGTCGAAGTTCAACGCCGCCATCCGGGCCAGCAGGGTCGGCGAGGGCGGCGCGCCCCCGGTGTCGACCCGCACCGGGGTCGGCGCGCCAGGACCGGCTTCGGCGGCGGCGGCCATCATCGTCAACACCGCCGGCGCCCCGCTGAGGTGCGTGACCCCCTCGCCGCGAATCAGTCGCCAGGCGACGTCGCCGTCGAAAGCACCGAGGCACACATGGGTCGCACCGGCCGCAGTGACGGCCCAGGTGAAGCACCAGCCGTCGCAGTGAAACATCGGCAGGGTCCACAGGTATCGGCTGGCCGGCGTCAAACGCGCGTGGAACGCCGTCGCCAGGGCCTGAAGATAAGCGCCCCGATGGTGGTACATCACCCCCTTCGGGCGACCGGTCGTGCCGCTCGTGTAGTTGATCGCCAGCAGCGACCGCTCATCCTCCAGCGGCACGGTCAGTGGCTCCGCCGCCGACAGCAGTGCTTCGTACTCGTCGCCGGCGACCACCACCCGAAGCCGAGGGTTGCGGACGGCCAGTGCGGCCGCCCGCTCGGCAAAGCCCGCCGTCACAACGAGAACCTCGCTGCCGGAGTGCTCAACGATGTAGGCGTGCTCGTCCTCGGACAGCCGGACGTTCATCGGCACGAACACCGCGCCCGCGAACGGCACGCCGTGATGCAGCTCCAGCATGACGTGACTGTTCGCACACAATGCGGCCACGCGGTCGCCCGCGCGCACCCCGAGCCCGGCCAACGCGCCGGCCAGCCGGTGTGACCGGTCTCCCAGCTCGGCGTAGGTCAGCCGGCGGCTGCCGTCGACCACCGCAACCCGATCGCGAAAGACCGCAGCCGAGCGGTCGAGGAAGGACGCCGGCGCAAGCTGTGTGAACGTAAAGGTCGCCATCAACGCTCCGAGCGCCGGTTTCGAATGAGACTACTCAATTAAGCGACTGAGAATACTTGCCCCACAGTCGAATTCTCATCCGAACCACGCAGGCTCAGCCCCAGTGCGGCTGCGACCCCTTGCCGTTGATCTCCACCCGCGATCCGCCGGCCGCGGTCGCGCGCCATACCTGGAACGTGTCGGGCGTCGACACGACATCGACGCCGTAGGCAAGGAAGGCACCATTGGGCGAGTACGAGACCCCGTAGGGATAATTCGCCCCCAGATCGATGAGCAGGTGCTGGTTGCCCCCGGTCGCCCTGATCTCCGCGATCTCGTGGCCGGTCGTGTAGGCCAACACGCCGGAGGCCGACCAGCTCAAACCCCCGCTGAGCGAAGCCCCGGTGAGCAGGGTGCGCACGACCTTGCCCTTCAGGTTGTAGATCTTCAGGGTCGACTTGTTCGTGTTCGGATTGGTGTCGACCACGGCGACCTGCGTGCTGGTCGGGTTCCAGCTTTCGGCCACGTTCGGCGGGACGTTGGTCCAGCTGAAGAGGATCTTCGGGTTCTTACCCTTGATCGTGGTAATCGCGAACGCGGCTCCTGCGCCGTGGATGATCTCGGCGCCGAGGTACTTCCCGTTCGGCGACACGGACGCTACCTGTGTGAGGGTCTTGGACTTGTAGACGTGCTTGACCTTGCCGGCATAGGTGGAGACACCGATGGAGCGCACGAACTGCGCGGGCTGCACCGTCGTAACGATCTCGTGCGCCTTCGGCGCCGGCAGCGCCGGGAAGTCCGCGCCGATGTGCGGCACCTTGTGCACCTTCTTCCCGGTGGCGGTCATCGAGTAGGCGTTCTGGCCGTCCTGGCCCGCATTCTCGCGGAAGAAGAAGATCGTACCGGTCGGCTTCGGTTGCGGCTTGGCAGCCGGATGCGCCGTCGCCGGACCGGCAACGGCCGTTGCGCCCAGCGTCGCGAGGCCAACCAACACAACGGTTGCAGTGCGTCTCATCCCAGACGCTCCCTTCGCGCCACCCCCGATTGCTTGGGCGAGCATAAGACCTCGTCCCTCCAACTGTCCGGCAAACCCCGGACCCGGTGCATCTAGCGCCCGAACGCGACTGCCACCGGTGTCGCTCCCACCGCGACCCGCGCGACCAGCCGTCGCTTGCCGAGGTCGAGCAACGACAACCGACCCGAGTAGGTGTCCACGGTCACCGCGAGGTGCCCGGTCGGCGCGAGCGCAATCGCGGTCGGGTAGGGATACGTGCCAGCCGAGATGGTGGCGATCCGCCGGTTGTGCGCAGTGGCGATCGCGGTGACGCTGCCGTAGATGTTGTTGACCACGTACGCCGTGGCACCGGACGCCGAGATCGCGATCCCCTCCGGTGCGTTGCCGACCTTGATCCGCGGTCCAGCCTTGTCGGTCGCGACAGTGATCGGAGTCACCGCGTTGGAGTCACCGTCCACGACGTACGCGGTCTTGCCGTTGGGGGTGATCGCGATCGCGTCGGGAGCGATACCGACGTGAATCGCCGCACCTGCGATGTTGGTCGCGGTCGTGATGGGAGTGACCGTGTCAGAGCCGTAGTTCGCGACGTACGCCGTCTTGCCGTCGGGGGTGATTGCGATCGCGAACGGATAGCTGCCGACGTGGATCGCCGGCCCGGGCACGTTGGTGCTGGTGTCGATCGGCGTGACCGAGCGTCCCTCCCAGTTCAGGACGTACGCGGTGTGACCGTTCGGGGTGATCGCGATCTGCAACGGATGCCGGCCGACCGGGATCGCGGCGCCGGCAACATCGGTTGCCGTGTCGATCGGCGTCACCGCGTCGCCCCCCGGGTCGACGGCGTACACGGTCGAGCCGTCAGGGGTGATGGCGATCCCGCCGGGATGGGCACTGTCACCCGCACCCGAGCCGATCGGGATCGGCGCTCGGGCGCGCCGGGCGACGGTGTCGATCGGCGTGACGGTGCGCGCGCCCGAGCACAAGACATACGCAGTGCGCCCGTCCGGGCTGATCACGATCCCGGACGGACCGCGGCCGACCTTCACCGCCTTGCCGGCCCGGTGCATCGCCAGGGCCACCGGAGTCACCGTCGCCGACTTCGCGCTCACCACCCACGCGACCGAACCGGCCGCCGGCGTCCGAGCGACGTCGGGCGCTCGGGCGGCGAGCGCCGATCCAGCCGGCCAGGCGACGGCCAGCGCCGCCGCCGCGATGGTTGCGGCCGCGCGCGCCGCCCGGTTATCGCGCGAAGACATCGTTCAGGGGTTGTGCGTAGCGGTCATTGGCGGTCAGCGTTCCCAGCCCGAGCGCTGCCTCGATCGTGCGCAGCAGGCTGTAGTGCGTGTAGCGCGTCCTCGACACGAAGCCGGCTCGCACGCCCGCCGAGCCGAGCACGACCGTCGCGACCCGTTGCGCCGGGTGTTCGTGGTCGTAGGCGTCCTCGTCGAAGGTGATGATCACGAGCGAGCGCTGGGTGGTCCAGGCCGGCGCGGCCATGATCTGGCCCAGGGTCTGCCGCAGGAAACGGTCACCGGACGCGATCCCACAGCCCTCCATGTCGGTGCAGTCGTTGGGCTCGACCCAGGAGAAGCGCGGCGTCGTCGCCGCGCTTCTCAGGTCGTTGCTCAGCTCCTCGAGCGGGACGAGGTGAGCCGCACAGTACTGCGGGCGGGTCCGCACATCCCGGAAGTACATGAACTCCGGGTCGTCGTTCCAGTAAGCCCCGTGGACGGTGTCGTCACATGGTCCGTTGGCCCCCTGCGCGTAGTCCTTCCAGGTCTCGTGTGCACCGACGAGCAGGTCGCCGAGGTTGCGCCGGTCGATGGTGTAGCGCGGGTTCTCCTCGAGCGGGTCGTCGAGCGGGATTCCGAACGTGCTCCCGCCGGCGATCGCGAGGTAGTTGCCGTCGGAGGGATGCTCCTCGGCAAACGTGTGGGCCAGCAGGCTGCCCTTCGGCAACAGGCTGTTGAAGAACGGCGCCTGCTTCGTGTTGCCGATGATCGAGTCGTAGTCCTGGTTCTCGAAGTAGTAGAGGAACACATGGTCGTACGCCGGGACGTGCGCGACCGGAGGGGCGAGTGGCTGCGGCCGCCGCGCCCGGGTCGAGACGGTGAACCGAAGGTTGTCGGCCAGCGCGTGGTTGTAGCCGACCAGCGGGGCGTAGTAGCCGTCCGCGTTCTTCACCGAGGTGTCGAGTCGGATCTCGATCCGGGCGATCCGCGCGCCGGCCGGGATCGGGCCGGTGACGGCCTTGCGCGCCAAAGCGTGGACGGTTCGCGGCACCGGACGCGCCGGCTGCACCCGCTCCGTCGCGAGGACACGATGGGTGGACGTGAGGAACCGCACGTCGGCAACCGCGTGGCTGGTGGCCGAGCCACCGAGCCAGCCGGTCAGGCGGAACCGCGCACCGGCCGGGAGCGGCCGGCCCGCGGCACCGACCAGCGACACCGATTGGGTCAGCACGGCCGTGCCGCCCGCTCCGCCGACGAACATCTGTCGACCTCGATGACCGGGGCCCGGCGCCGCGGGTGCCGGGAACCCGTGGTTGCCGTACCGGACCACGGTCGGCAGCCCGCGCACCACTCGCCAGCCCGGGATCGTGACCGTCGCCCAGCCCTGCTTGGAGGCCGCCCCGACCTCGGCGCCGGCGTTGACGAGCAGGTTCGTGCCGGGCGGCGCCGACGCCACCCGGCCTCGGTCGGGCGCGGCGGCCGGGATCTGGAGCCGTGGGGCGGCCTGCCCAACCACGGCCGATGACCCGAGCCCGGCGGCCACCATCGCCAGCACGGCGATCGTCGTCGCGACGCCGCGGCGACGAGCCATCGCGATCCTCCCGGTGCCGACCGGTCAGCCGCCCGGAAGCCCGGGAGCGGCTGACTGAACATGCAATCAACCACGCGGGGAATAGGTCGTCAATCGGACCAAGTCCGCCGGCATGAGGTGAACTAGAGCATGATCGCCACCAGCGGCGACCGCAGACCGGGAGGGCGACATGGCGCTGAGCGTCTTCGACCTCTTCAGCGTGGGCATCGGGCCGTCGAGCTCGCACACCGTGGGGCCGATGCGAGCGGCCCGGACCTTCGCCGCGGGACTGGTCGAGAGCGGTCTTGCCGATCGCACCAGCCGGGTCCACGTCGAGCTGTTCGGCTCGCTCGGCGCGACCGGTCACGGCCATGGCAGCCCGCGGGCGGTGGTGCTGGGGCTGCTCGGTGAGACGCCCGAGGACGTGGATCCGGCCGCCTGCGACGGCATCGTGGCCGAAGTACGGCGGAGCGGGTCGCTGGCCCTGATGGGCAAGCAGGTGATCGAGTTCGACGAGGACCGCGACCTGGTCATGCACCGCCGGCAATCACTGCCGCTGCATCCCAATGGAATGACCTTCGAGGCCTTCGACGGCGCCGGGACCTCGCTGCGGCTGGGCACGTACTACTCGGTCGGCGGCGGCTTCGTGCTCGATGAGACGGCCGCAGCCGGTGACCGGATCGTGGTCGACACGACCGTGCTCCCCCACCCGTTCGAGACCGCCGCCGATCTGATCGCACTCTGCGAGGCCACCGGCCGGTCGATCGACGACCTGCTAATGGAGAACGAGGAGCACTGGCGCAGCGGCGCCGAGGTCCGCGAAGGCCTGCTCCGGTTGTGGGGCGTCATGCAGGAGTGCGTCGCCGCAGGCATCGCGAATGAAGGGGTTCTGCCGGGCGGGCTGAAGGTACGACGGCGGGCGCCGGACCTGGCCCGGGCGTTGTCGGCCGAGCTGGACTCGACCGATCCGATGCGGGCGATGGACTGGGTCAACCTGTTCGCGCTCGCGGTCAACGAGCAGAACGCCTCCGGCGGCCGGGTGGTCACGGCTCCCACCAATGGCGCGGCCGGCATCATCCCCGCCGTACTGCACTACTACACCCACTTCGTGCCCGGCGCCGACGACGACGGCGTCGTACGGTTCCTGCTCACCGCCGGTGCGATCGGCATGATCTACAAGCAGACCGCGTCGATCTCCGGTGCCGAGGTCGGCTGCCAGGGCGAGGTCGGGTCAGCCGCGTCGATGGCGGCCGGCGCCCTCGCCGCCGTCAGCGGCGGCTCGCCGCGTCAGGTGGAGAACGCCGCCGAGATCGCGATGGAGCACAACCTCGGGCTCACCTGCGACCCGGTCGGCGGGCTGGTGCAGATCCCGTGCATCGAACGCAATGCGATCGGCGCGGTCAAGGCGATCAACGCGGCCCGAATGGCCATGCGCGGCGACGGGTCTCACGTGGTGAGCCTGGACGGGGTGATCAAGACGATGCGCGAGACCGGCGCCGACATGAACGTGAAATATAAGGAGACCGCGCGCGGCGGACTCGCCGTCAACGTGATCGAGTGCTGATCCCGCCGGCTCAACGCCGTCCACGCGCGGAGCGGGACGAGCGAGCACTGCCGGCCTGACAACTCAGGCACCGTACGGCGGTCGGAAGCGCCTCGAGCCGGGCCGCACCGATCGCGTCACCGCAGTCGTCGCAACGGCCGTAGGTGCCCTCGGCGAGCTTGGCGATCGCGCGGTCCACGACCCCGAGCTGGTGGTCGAGCTGCTCCGCCGTGACCGCACGCTCCTCCTGCTCGGTCGCGATCGCGGTGAAGTCTCCGGCCCGCTTGCCGAACCCGATCGCGGCCATCCCCGGCTCGCGGGGGGCATTGAGCCGGGCGAGCTGGGCGACCAGCTCGCTGCGGCGACGCTGCAGCTCCTCGGCGACGACCGGGTCGGCCAGTCCGACCGCCGCGTCCTTGTCACCGTCGTGAGCCATACCGAAGAAACTACGCCGCATGCCGCCGCGCCCTTCAGAAGCAATGTCACATTGCCCCCCATGAAATGGGGGGCAATGTGACATCACCCCCACAAAGGGCAGGGTGATGTGACATTGCTTGGCACAGTCAGTCGCCGGCGACCGGCGTCGGGAAGTCGCGGGTCGCATTCGCGGCGGTGCCATGCGTTAGCGGCGACGACGTCCCGTCCGCGACCAGCCGTTCGTAGCTGGTGTGCCAGTCCGGCAGCTCGGTGCCGTCCTGTTCCCAGTCGACGAACGACGCCTCGTCGCACCACTCGTCGAGGTGGCCGAGGATCGACGCGTGCGGCTCGGAGCCGACGAAGGACGCCATCGCGGCGCGGTCGCGCCAAGCAGTGACCGTCCACCAGACGTTGCCGGCGTCGGCGAACGCGTCGGTGCCTGCCACGCCGTCGGCGGTCTTGGCCTGCTCCAGCGAAGCAAGCGCGGCATTGAAGAAGGCATCCTGCACTGAGACATCGCGCAGCCGGAGCCGGGTCACCGCGATGATCGTCATCGGTCCTCCTTCCGCCGAAGCGCAACCGGCGGGATGTGGTGATCTCGTCAACACGACATACTGCCGGAAGGAACCTCGAGGAGGCCCGAACCGAGGAGGCGATCACGATGGCACCGTCGGATTCCCACGACCCCACCACACCCACCGACGAATTGATCGACCCATCCGTGCCACCGAGCGGAGCCGGATGCGCCGACTGCGACGCCGCCGGCGGCTGGTGGCTACACCTGCGCAGGTGCGCGAAGTGCGGCCGGATCGGCTGCTGCGACTCCTCGCCGTCCCAGCACGCGCGCAAGCACGCGGCCGAGACCGGCCATGCGGTGATGCGTTCTTTCGAACCGGGCGAGGACTGGTTCTGGAACTTCAGCACCGAGGACGGCTTCTACGGCCCCTCGCTCGCTGACCCACAACACCATCCGACCGAGCAGCCGACGCCGGGTCCGGCCGGCCGGGTGCCCGCCGACTGGCAGCAGTTGCTGCACTGAGGCCGACATGATGACCAGCGAGAACGTCGGTACGCCGGCACAACCAGTGCTGACCCACGACCAGTTGACCCGGCTGCGGGCCCGGGCCCCGGCCGAACCGGTCGCGGTCGGCGACCTACTGTTCACCGCCGGGGACGCGACCTACGACTTCATCTTCATCGAATCGGGTGAGGTCGACATCATCCGTCCGGACACCCCTGACGCACCGGCCGAAGTCGTCGCGCAGCACGGCCCGGGCCGGTTCCTGGGCGAGCTCAATCTGCTGACCGGGCAGGCGGTGTATCTCACCGCCCGGGTGCGGGTGCCCGGGGAGATCCGCCGGCTGACCCCCGCCGGCTTCCGGCAGCTCATGGACGAGGACGGCGAGCTCTCCGATGTCGTGCTGCGGGCGTTCATGGCCCGGCGGGACATGCTGCTGACCGGTGCCGGCGCGCGCGGTATCGAGATGCTCGGCAGCCGGCTGTGCGCCGAGAGCAACGCGCTGCACACCTGGGCCGCGCGACAGCGGATCCCGCATGTGTGGATGGACATCGACGAACCCGACGGCAGGGCGTTCGCCGAGACGATCAAAGCCAAGAACACCGACCTCCCGGTCGTCATCACCGCGACCGGCACGACCACGCGCGCCTCCGCAGGCAAGGTCGCCGAGCTGCTCGGCCTGGCCTATCGACCGATCGACGGCGCGGTGTTCGATGTCGTGGTCGTCGGCGCCGGGCCGGCCGGCCTGGCCGCGGCGGTGTACGGCGCGTCCGAAGGTCTCACCACGATGTTGCTCGACGCCACCTCGGTCGGTGGCCAGGCTGCGGCCAGCTCGCGGATCGAGAACTACCTTGGGTTTCCCTACGGGCTGTCCGGCGAAGACCTGATGGGGCTCGGGCTGGTGCAGGCGCAGAAGTTCGGCGCGCACGTCGCCACACCGTGCCGGGCGGTGGCGATGGACACCGACGGCGACCGGCTTCGGCTCACGCTGTCGGACGGGACGGACGTACCGACCCGATCCGTCGTCATCGCAACCGGCGCCAGCTATCGCAAGCTCCCGCTCAGCGGCTGGCAGCGGCTCGAGGGCGCCGGGATCTACTACGCCGCCACCGACCTCGAGGTCCGGGAGTGCGCGGCGCAACCGGTCTGCGTGATCGGTGGGGCGAACTCGGCCGGTCAGGCCGCGATCTATCTCGCCGAGCACGGCAGCCCGGTCACGCTGGTGCTGCGCGGCTCGGCGCTCGACAAGAGCATGTCGCGCTACCTCGTCGACCGGATCCGATCAGAGCCCGCGATCACAGTCCGGCCCAACACCGAAGTCGTCGGCGTCGGCGGCGACCGGAGTCTGGAGTCGATCACGCTCGCCGACCGGGTGGCCGCCACCTCGGAGGACATCCCATGTCGGGGCTTGTTCTGCTTCATCGGCGCCGAGCCGGCGACCGGCTGGCTCGACGCGCTTGCGCTTGACGCGGACGGCTTCGTCCTGACCGATGAGCAGCTCGACGACGGGTTGCTCGGGTCTACCTGGTCGCTGCTCGGTCGCCGTCCGCTGCCGTTCGAGACGAGCGTGCCGGGCGTCTTCGCGGTCGGGGACGTGCGGCACGCGTCGATGAAGCGGGTCGCTGCCGCGGTCGGCGAGGGTGCCAGCGCGATCAGGTCGGTGCACAGCTCGATCGGTGCGCTGGCCTGACCGTCCCAGCCCGCGCAGTTCCGGCGAGTCAAACCATGTCGGCGGGAGCGATTCCGGAGGACACTGCCGATGTGGCGCAAGCTTCGGACGTCGTCGCGGAATACATCGCTGCCGAGGCCGGCTGGCACGATGCCAGCACGAGCGCCTCGATGTCCGCGGTCGTCCAGGCCGACGCAGCCCGTCGCTACGTCCGCGCGATCGACGCCTACATCGCCGATCTCACCGCCGCCGAGCGGGAGATCCCGCCGCGGCTGGGCGAGGTCGCCTCGGCGCTTCGGGCCCAGTACGGCGAGGCCGAAGCCTCCGACCACGAGCTGGTCTTCAAGGTGTTCCGGCTCGCCGATGGCCGCTGGATGGCGATCAAGGAGGACGACCGCAACCCCGACAACGCTCGGATCGTGCGTGGGTGGAAGGACATCGAGACCCTTCGCCTGACCTGGCGCCGCACCGACACCTGGGCGTGGTCGGTGCTCAACGAGTTCATGGACGAGTTCGGCGAGCCGGGCCGGCCGTCGATGCGGCTGACCGACCCGCCGGACACCCCTTAGGACCGGGCCAAGGCCAGCAGATCGCCCCGGGCTGCTTGACGAAGCATTCCCCGGAAACGGCCGATCTAGGCGGAACAAATCGCCTGAACCGCCCCAAACGGTGACGACACTCCACGTCCAGTCAACTTTTGTGAAGTCCTCAAGTAAAGCCGTCGCATCGTGTACGGTCACGATGCCCACAAGGTCCACGGCCGGGTCCGGCGTACTGCTCTGGATCGCGGTCTACGCGGGGGCGCGATGCGACCATCCATCGTGCACGGAGTGAGGTAGGCGGCGATCAGGATGAACGACGCACCAGAGGCACATCTGGCTTCAGTCGACCTGGCCAAGCTGGGTCAGCGCGTCCGCGCGACCCGGGTGGCCCGAGGCATGACCCAAGAGGCCCTCGCCGGTTCGGAGATCTCCGGCGCGTACGTGTCCCGGATCGAGGCCGGCCAGCGCCGGCCCGAACCCCGGGTGGCACAGCTGCTCGCGGAGCGACTCGGCACCACCATCGACTACCTGGTCACCGGGGTCGAACCGCAGTACGCCGAAGAGGTCCGGCTCGCCTTGCGCTACGCCGAGCTCGCGCTCAACTCCGGTGAGGCGGACGACGCCGAGGTCCAAGTCCGCAAGCTCCTGATCGACTCCGCGCACGAGCTCGGACCGTTGCGGCGCGAGGCGGAATGGATCCACGCGCGAAGCCTCGAAGCGCTCGGCCGGCTCGACGCGGCGGCCGAACTGCTCGAGCAGATCGTGGCCGACCGCCGCCAGCGGCTGTGGCTGCCCGCGGTGATCGCGCTGTGCCGCTGCTACCGCGAGGCCGGCGACCTGTCCCGGAGCATCGATGTCGGAGAGGTCGCGCTCCGCCACACCGAGGAGCTCGGGCTCGACGGCACCGAGGACGCGATCCGGCTCGCGGTCAGCCTGGTGGGTGCCTACTTCGAGCGCGGCGACGAGACCTACGCCCGTCAGCTGTGTCGCGCCACGATCGTGGCGGCCGAGAAGCTCGCGTCGCCGACGGCCCGCGCCTCGGCGTACTGGAACGCGAGCATCCTCGCATCGCGCGGAGGTGACCTCGACGAAGCGATCCGGCTCGCCGACCGGGCGTTGACCCTGCTCGGCGACACCGACGACCTGCGCAGCCTGGCCCGGCTGCGCCGGCAGTTCGGACAGCTCCTCCTGCGCCAGAGCCCGCCCGACCCGGCCCAGGCCGAGCTCCACGTCCGGAAGGCGCGTCGCGACCTGGGCGACGTCGACGGCAGCGTCGTCGACATCGCCCGCTGCGACATTCTGCTTGCCCGCAGCCAGTTGCTCGCCGGCGATCTCGACGGCAGCGAAGCGCTCGCGACTCAGGCGCTGGGCCTACTCGCCGGCCAGAGCCCGTTCGTCCAGGCGGAGGTCGAGTCGCTGCTGGGCAGCATCGACCAGCAACGCGGCGACCAGTCCGAGGCCGGCCGGCACTACCGCAACGCGGTCGCCGCCCTGACTGCAGCCGGCGCCGATCGAACCGCGGCCGCGCTCTGGTTCGAGCTCGGCTCACGGTTCGACGAGGCCGGCGACGCCGAAGGCGCGCGGGACGCCTACCGCAGCGCCGCCGCGGCCTTCGGCCTGCACAGCGAAGCGCCGGTCAGCCACGCGATGTTCACTCGCACCGGCTGAGACCGCGCCTAGCGGTGACCGGGGCTTAGCAGCACCAGTCGTCTTTGTTGGAGTGCATGCGGTGCGTGGTCTTGTGCACGTGCACCGCAACCTTGGTCGGGCCGGCGTGCCGGGGGTGGGCCGACGCGGCACCGGCGGTACCGAGGATCGACAGTGAGACGCACGACAGCAGCGTGATCGCGATGCGGGTTGCCTTGGCCATGATTACCCTCCGAATTTCTGAGTGTTGGTGTCTGTTTCTTGCGGGTGTTGGCTCTGTTTTTCCGAGTGTTGACAATGACTTGACTCGATGAGTCAAGGTATTCTCCGGTGGCCAGTCAAGCGAAGGACGTGGGATGCCGGCGGAAAGAGTGGCGCTTTTCTACGAAGAGCGCACTTTGGGCCTTTCTCCCCAACCTGGCGCGGTCCTGCACTACTGCGCAGGATTGACTGGGCCGAACCGGTGAGCGAGCGCACCGGCCGCGCCCTGCGACGCCGCCCCCCACTCCCGATCAGTCGGCACGACCGGCCGCCGGGTCAACCGCGATGAGCCGCGGACACGGGCGGATCCAGCTACAGGTGCTGGAGTTCCTGCTTCGGTTCGAGGAGGACGCGCTCGCCCGCGGCGAGCACGGTGCTTACGTGCCGCTGATCGCCATCGCTGGTGACGCACCGACCCGGTCCCGGGTCGAGAGCCTGCGCCGCGCCGCGAAGTCACTCGCCGACGAAGGGCTGATCCTGCTCCGCTCCGAGGACGCCACCCGGTCCGCTTCGCCGGCCGGCCGGCTCAGTGCGGTGGGAGCGTCGTACGGCGTGATGGCCCGACTGGCGACCGAGCCCGACCAGCGCGTCATCCGCCGACCCGCCGACGACTCGCTGACTGCCTGACCGGCGCCGGACCTGAGCGCCGTTCACTCGGGTCGCGGTGGATGATGGGGCGGTGACGACCGAGGACACCCAGCGGGTCACGATCGTCACCGGTGGCGGCCGTGGCATCGGGGCGGCCACCGCCCACCACCTGGCCAAGGCCGGCCACGACGTGGTGGTGGGCTATCTCAACGACGATCTGGCTGCGCTGGCCACTGTCGATGCCATCCTCGCGACCCCGGTCCGGGCGATCGCGGTCAAGGCCGACGTCAGCCGGGCCGCCGACGTCGAGCGGCTGTTCGCCGAGGCCGAGGAGCGGCTCGGCCCGGTCACCGGCCTGGTCAACAACGCCGGGACACTCGCCCACGTCGGCGACCTCGCCGACACCGCGCCGGAGATCGTCCAACAGGTCGTCGAGGTGAACCTGCTCGCGGTCATCCTCTGCGCCCGTCGCGCCGTCCAGTCGATGTCGACCCGCCGGGGCGGGCGCGGCGGAGCCATCGTCAACATCTCATCCGCGGCCGCGACGATCGGGTCACCGCACGAGTACGTCCACTACGCCGCGGCGAAGGCCGGCGTCGATGCCTTCACGATGGGCCTGGCCAAGGAGGTCGGTGCGGAGGGCATCCGGGTCAACGCGGTCGCGCCCGGGACGGTTCGCACCGCGATCCATGCTGCCGCCGGCAACCCGGGTCGCCCGGACCGGGTCGCTGCACAGGCTCCGCTGCAGCGCACCGGCGAGCCGCTCGAGATCGCCCAGGCGATCGCCTGGCTGCTCAGCGACGAGGCGTCGTACGTGACCGGCGCGGTGCTCCGGGTCGCGGGCGGCCTCTAGCGCGCCCGGCCGGATCCTGACCACCTTTACCCGATCCGAACATTCGCCGAACGGTCGCCGCACGCGGGTGCGGTTCTCTCGATCCTGACATCACCGATCGAGAGGAAATGCTCATGACGAGTCGACTTCGGGCAGCCGCCTCGGTGGCTGCACTTGCCGTCATCGGGTCCGGCGTCGCCGGCGTCGCGTACGCCGACTCCGCCTCCACCAAGCAACCGACAAGCGCGAGCGCGGCGTCGGCGACGGCCGCGCGGCACCATCCCATCCTGCGACGGATGCTGCACGGCGAGTTCGTCCTGAAGGCCCGCAAAGGGACCGTCACGGTCGATCTCCAGCAGGGCCGGATCACCTCGGTGACCCCGACCGCACTCACGGTGCGCAGCAGCGACGGCGTGACCGATGACTACGTCCTCACCTCGGCGACCAAGATCCGGTCGTACGGCAAGGCGCTGAAGGCATCGGATCTCGCAACCGGCGACCACGTCTGGGTCGTCGCACTCGACCACAGCGGGACGCTCACCGCGCGGTCCATCCGCGGCGTCCGAGGCGCGTCCGGCGCCGGCTGACGGTCCTGGCCGCTCCCGCCGCTTACGGTGACGTAATGAGCGAGGGCGCCGCCAGCCGGGGTCTCGTCCTGGTCGGCGAGGACGAGACCCCGATCGCCGATCTCGAGCGGCTCTACCTGTCCCGCGAGGGGTTCGGGGTGCACGTCGAGTCCGACGGACAGGCGGTCCTGGATACGGCGCGGCGCCTGCACCCGGTCGCCCTCGTCCTGGACATCGGTCTGCCCACCATGGACGGCCTGGCGGTCTGTCGCGCGTTGCGGGCCGCCGACGACTGGACCCCGGTGTTGATCGTCACCGCCCGCGGCGACGAGGTCGACCGGCTGATCGGCCTCGAGCTCGGTGCCGACGACTACCTCACCAAGCCGTTCTCGCCGCGCGAGCTGGTGGCCCGGGTCAAGGCGATCCTTCGGCGGTCAGCACCGGCCGCGGTGCGGTCGCTGCAGGTCGGCGAGGTGACCCTCGATCTCGATCGCCACCTGGCGTCGGTTGCCGGCGAACCGGTCGAGCTGACCGCGACCGAGTTCGCGCTGCTGGCCTTTCTGCTCCGCCGACCCGGACAGGTCTACGACCGCGAACAGCTGCTGGCGCACGTGTGGGGCTACCAGGCTGCGGCCGGCACCCGCACCGTCGATGTCCACGTCGCGCAGCTTCGGGCCAAGCTCGGGCCGGCCAGTCCGATCCGCACGGTGCGCGGCGTCGGGTACGCCGCCGGCGGATGAGCCCGGCTCGCAAGCAGCGCAGCCTGGCGGTCCACATCGGGCTCGTCACGACGGCCGTCGCCTTCGTGGCCGTCGCGCTCGCGACCGTGGTGTCGGTCAGCCTGGTCCGGGCCGCGATCACCCGCGCCGAGGACAACCGGCTGGCCAGGGACGCCAACCTGGTCGCCGGCCTCGCGCCGAGTCGGGCCGGTGACGTCCGGGTGCTGACCGCGCTGGCCAACCGTTCGACGTCGGGCGGCGCGATCCAGATCGAGTTGATCTCCGCCGCGGGGCAGAGCCGGGGCGACCTCACGGTGTCGAGCGCCGACCTGTCGACGCTGCGGTCCGGACAGGCGATCTCGGGGCGCCGCACGATCGACGGTCAGCGGCTCGTGGTCGAGGGCCGCCCGCTGCAAGCCGGTGGCGCGATCGTGCTCGCCCAGCCGACCGGGCTGCCCTCCGCGACCGCACGCGACATCCGGCACGCGGAGCTGCTCGCGCTGCTCGCCGGCCTGATCGGCGGGGCGCTGGCCGGCGTCCTGCTGGCCCGGCGCGTTGCTCGCCCGCTGCATGCGACCGCGGCCGGTGCGATGCAGATCGCGGCCGGCGACCGCTCGGTCCACATCACGCCCGAGGGACCGCAGGAAGTCGCCGCGGTCACCGATGCGCTCAACACGCTCGGCAGTGCACTGCGGACCAGCGAGCAACGCGAACGCGAGTTCCTGCTGTCGGTCTCGCACGAGCTTCGTACGCCGCTCACGGCGATCCGCGGGTTCTCCGAAGCGCTCGCGGACGGCGTCAGCACCGGCGATGACGTCCGGCCGGCCGGCGCGACGATCCTGGCCGAGGCCGAGCGGCTCGACCGGCTGGTCGCCGACCTGCTCGATCTCGCCCGGCTCGGCGCGCACGACTTCCGGATCGATCCGGTCGACCTCGACCTGCGAACGGTCGTCCTCGGCGCCGCCGAAGTCTGGCACCGGCGCTGCGAGCAGGTCGGCGTGGAGCTCCGGGTCGAGTCGCCGGCGGAAGCGGTCCTGGTGCGAACCGACCCGACCAGGGTGCGGCAGCTGATCGACGGCCTGACCGAGAACGCGCTACGAGTGACGCCGACCGGGCAGCCGATCGTCCTCGCGCTCCGCCGCGGCCCGGCCGCGGTGCAGGTCGAGGTGCGCGACGGCGGACCCGGCTTGCACGACGAGGACCTCCCGGTGGCCTTCGACCGGTCGGTGCTCTATGAGCGATACCGCGGGGTCCGCCGGGTCGGGACCGGGCTCGGTCTTGCTCTGGTCGGGGCGCTGGCGACCAGGCTCGGTGGCGGCGCCACGGCCGGCCATGCCCCTGAAGGCGGGGCGTGCTTCACGATCAGCCTTCCGCCCGGCGGATAGCGACCGCCCGGGAAACGTCAGGCCGGCGACGGGCTGACCGCAACCTCGTCCGCCGACTCTGCCTCATCCGAGGCTGCATCGTCGTCGGAGTCCTCGGCCGGGCCGGTCCAGAAGCTCGTCGGCACCGCGAGCGCGATCAACAGTGGTGCCAGGCAAACCAGGATCAGGACCACCCAGCCCCAGACCGACAGGTCGACCGCGCCGGTGATCGTGAGGAAGCCATGGTGCGGTGGTGGCTTGGCGACCAGCCTCGCCGGGTAGCCGGCGGCGGTATGCGCCGACGGGGAGCCCTTCATCGTGAAGCGCAAGGGCAACAGCCCGGTGTTGACGACCAGCGCGTGGATTCGTCCGCTGATCAGGCCCGAGCCCGCGAAGACCCCGCGCACCAACGGATGCAACACGAGAATCGGCACCGACACCACGATCGTGCCGCCGACGAACGAGGCGATCCGTCGTCGCGAACGCGGCAGGAACATCACGATCGCCATCAGCAGAACAGCGCCGAGGGCCAGCCAGGGCAGAGCCCGCACCACCCAGCCGAGACCCTTGAAGTGGTGGGTCGCGACGCCGATGATCTGGCTGCGCTTGAGCACCCAGGCGTCCGGAGTCGAGTCAAGGTCGCCCTTGGTCGAGTAGGTGCCGTCCGCGTTGACCGCGATGACCCGGTGCGTGTACGTCGTCTTCGGCTCGTTCGGCGGATGGAAGGCGATGATCTGGCCGACGTGCGGCCCGCCGGGCGGGTCGGGCCGGACCAGGACGAGCGATCCGACCGGCACTCCCGGGCTCATGCTCGGTGTCGTCACTACGTAGGTCCGTCCACCGGTCAGCGTCCAGATCCCGCAGGCCAGAAGAAAGGCCGCCAGCACCACGATCGTTCCGTACCAGAGCGACCGGGACAGGGCCGACCGGTTTGACCGCGGCGGCACCTGGGTCTCGCCCGCTTCGTCGTCCGGCGTCGTCGGCTCGTCGGTCAGCACGTCGGTCACAGCGTCACCGGACCGTAGTTGTGGTTGAGCACCGCAGTGAAGCCCGCGCCGGTGGCAGAGAACGACATCGTGCCGCTGATATGGACGCCGCTCAGCGCCACCGTCGACGTACCCGGTGCCAGGGTCATCTTCAAGGTCTGGCTGCCGCCTGCGGTCAGGCCGGTCAGCGGTGCAGCGCCCCAGGATGCCAGCGTCGCGGCCGAGCTAGGTGCCGGGCACGCCCCGGCGCCGGCCGGCAGGGCACAGGCAACGGTCGCGCCGGTCGTCGTCTGGATGGTCAGGTCGACCTGCCCGCACGGCGAAACCGAGGGGGTGGTGTCGCTGAGCTCCCAGAATGAGGTCGGGTTCAGCGCCAGGACCGCGTTCTCGTAGGTCGTCGCCGTGGACGGCGTGGTGAGCGCGGAGATCTGCGCGGCAGTGAGCTGCGCGGGGTAGACCGCGACCTGGGCGAGGCTGCCCTGCCAGAGCACATTGGGCGGCGCGTCCGTCCAGACGTTGTTCTCATTGCCGTCGCCGAGGCGCCAGTAGCCGTTGAACACCTGCGGCACGGTCACCGCCGCGTTCGACGCGACCAGCGAGCCGTCGACGTACAGCAGGAGACCGGCCGGTCCGACCGAGGCCGCGACCTGGTGCCAGTTGCCGTCGGCGTAGGAGCCGGGCGAGGTGACCTGCTCCTCCTGGTTCGGCCAGACGCCCCAGACCAGGTGCCCGGCCGGGTCGACCCAGATGTGGCGGTCCCACGTGGTGAAGCCGCTCAGGCCGTTCTGGATGTCAGCGAACTCGATGATCGTTCCGGACGCGATCGAGGTCTTGAACCACGCAGTGATCGTCAGCGGGTGCGGGTCGCTGTACTGGGTCGTCGTCGACATCCACGCCGTACTGCCGTCGAACGACGCTGCCGTGCCGCCCAGCGGACCGGTGACGCCGGTGGTGATCGTCCCGTTGCCCTGCCCGGTGTTGCCATTGCCGCTCGCGTCGGCGAAGGGCGGCAAGCCGGTGCCCGGCACGCTCCCGCTGTAGAGCGAGGTGCTCGGGTCGTCGAGCGGCCAGAACGCGGTCGGCGCGAGCGAGTTGATCTGGGTCTGCTCGGCGGTGTTGGTGGCCAGCCCCCACAACGTGGTGATCTGGGCGGCGCTGAGCTGTGCCGAGACGACGGCGACGTCGGCCAGCGAGCCCGGCCAGAACGCGTTCGCCGGTGCGTTGGCCCATCCGGTCTCGCTGCCCCAGCCGAGGTGCCAGTAGCCGGTGTAGGCACCGGCCGCGGTGACCCCCGCGGTCGACGCCGCGAGCGCACCGTCGATGTAGAGCCGCTGGCCGCTGGACCCGATCTCGGCGACCGCGAGGTGCCAGGCCCCGGCCGACACGGTGGCACTGACTTCGTTCATCGTGCCAGCCGGCTTGACGCCCCAGTAGAGCTTCCCGCCGCTCACCCAGAGCAGGCGGTCCGAGACCGACTGGCCCGAACTGATCGAGTTGTCGGTGAAGCCGATGATCGTCCCGGTCCCACCTGCGGCGTACTTGAACCACGCGACGATGCTGAAGGTCTGCGGGTTGGCGTAGGACTTGACCGTCGACACGTAGGCCGAGGTCGACTGCGTGAAGGCCAGCGCGGTGCCGCCCAGCGGGCCAGCACTTGCGTTGGTGACCGTGTTGCGGACGATGCCGGTGTCGGCCCCGCCCGACGAGGCGTCGCGGACCTGCTGCACTCCACAGGTCAGGCCGTTGGCCTTGACCGAGCTCATCAAGGTGCCGGGGGCGCTGAGCGTTGACGTCAGCGACGTCGTACCGGCCGGCAAGGTTCCGCTCGGCAGCGGGTTGGTCGTGCAGTTGGTCGAGTTGCCGGACGAGACCGTCGCCGACGACGAGGTGCAGGTGGTGGCGCCGACGGTGTCGGCAAGGATCGCGGTACCGGAGGAGAACGTGCCCTTGCTGCTCATCCCGCTGGTGAAGCCGGCCGTCGTCCCTTGCGCGACCAGTGCTGCCACCACTCCGGCGGTCGCGACGAGGCCGGCGAGGCTGGCTCGCCGGCGACGCTCACGTGACTGCCTACGCGATGTCACGAATCCTCGATTCAGGTTGGGCGACTGGGCAGATCGTCCGGGTGCTGCGGTGGTGACTACGAGTGGCCGACTCCCGGGACCTCCCTGCAGGGAAGTCCCGGGAGTCAGGCTCGTGGATGCGCGCTTACTGGTTGAGCGCCCAGGTCATGGGCAGCGAAGCGGTCAACCCCTGGTCGGAGTTGGTCGCACCGCTGTCGATCTGGGTCTTGACGGTGAACTTGTCCGTGGCGCCCGCGGCGAGTGCACCGAGCGAGAGCGACGGCGACGCACCGAGAGTGGCCAGGGTGTTCGTGGACGACAGCGCCGGGCATGCACCGGCACCGGCCGGGTACACGCAGGACGGCGTACCGGTCGTGTCGTTCTGGATCGTGACGTCGACCTTGCCGCAGAAGCCGGCAGTGTCACCGCCCGCGTACGGCGTGGTGTTGCTCGCCGCTGATGCTGCGCACGCCGACGGGTTGACCGCGAAGGTCGCGCCGTTGATCGTGCCGACGTTGGTCAGGTTCAGGACCTGGGTGGTCGCGGCCGAGCCAGGACCCTGGTTGACCGCACCGCCGAAGTCGTCGATGGTCGTGCAGTTTGCGGTGTTCGACGCGGTGACGGTGGTGCCGGCCCCGGTCGAGTAGCAGCTGGTAGCCCCGGCAGCTTCCTTCAGCACCACGGTGCCGCTGGAGTAGCTGTTGGTGGGGTTGGTGATACCGGCACTGAAACCGCCGAGCGACAGGCCCGCGGTCACCGAGAACACGGCGGTTCCCAGCAGACCGGCGAGCACAACTGAGCGCCGGCGACGCCGTGTGGTGGGCTGCGACATCGAAATCCTTCTCCCTTTTCGTGCGCCCGACGGCGCCTGGATGCAACAAGGCGGGAAATCTCGCTGGACGCGAAACGACCCTGAAAAGGTCCTTCGGTGGCCCCTTGGGTCACCTGGACGGCCGAATAGGTAACGAAACGGTAACGAAAAGTGGCTTCGGACCATGCTTCGATAGGCCGATGGATGTAGGCCGCGCGGCGGTCGTCGTGACCGGCGCCGGCCATGGAATCGGGCGCGCGACCGCCGTCGCACTGGCCGCGCGCGGGGCCCGGGTCGCCGCGGTCGACCGTGACGCCGAGGCCGTCCGGGAGGTCGCGAATCAGACCGACGGAATCGCCGTAGTGGCCGATGTGACCGATTCGTCCCACCCAAATCAGGTCATCGAGGCCACCCTCGAGGCCTTCGGGCGGATCGACGCGGTGATCGCCAATGCCGGCATCGGATACGTCGGCGACTTCGCCACGATGCCGGTCGAGGCGATCGACGATCTCATCGCGGTAAACCTGCGCGCACCAATGCTGCTCGCCCGGGCGGCGCTGCCGCTGCTGCTCCATCAGCGCAGCGGCGCATTGGTGTTCACGACATCGATCGCCGGCACCCTTCCGGTCCCGACCGAGGCCATTTACTCACTGTCGAAGACGGCACTGGAGTCCTTCGCCGACTCTCTGCGCGAGGAGATTCGCGGCACCGGGGTGGTCGTGTCCACCGTTCGGCCGGGTGTCGTTCGCACCCGGTTCCACGAGCAGCGAAGCCGCCCCTACGACCGTCGGTGGCCACGCCCGATCCCGCCCGAGCGGATCGCCGCCGCGATCGTGGGGGTGCTGGAGAGCGGCGCGGCTCGTCGTACCGTGCCGGCCTGGCTCGACATCGCCACCCAGGCTCGGCGGCACCTGCCCTGGCTCTACCGGCCCCTGTCGCGCCGGCTCGGTTGACCGCACCACCCCGGCTCGGCGGCCAGCGCGGGCGTACTGCTCTAAATTGAGCGGGTGGGCTTCGACATCCGGGCACTGATCGAGGCGCGGCGCGGCGAGAACGCCGCCCTGCACACCGCGCACGTCAACGCCCAGGTGCCGCGAATGCTCGGCGCGATCGGCTTCGACCGCGTCCTCACCACCGCGAACGGCGCCTGGTACGACGACGCCGACGGCAACCGCTATCTCGACTTCCTGTCCGGCTTCGGCGTCTTCGCGCTCGGCCGCAACCACCCGGTCGTGCGACGTGCGCTGCAGGACGTCCTCGATGCCGACCTCGCGGACATGGTGCAGTTCGACCTCCCGTTGCTGCCGGGCCTGCTCGCCGAGCAGCTGCTGGCGCGCGCACCGGGAATGGACCGGGTCTACTTCTGCAACAGCGGCAGCGAAGCGGTGGAGGCGGCGCTGAAGTTCGCCCGCTGCGCCACTGGCAAGCCGCGGATCCTCTACTGCGACCACGCCTATCACGGGCTGACCGCCGGCGCGCTGTCGGTGAACGGCGCGGACGAGTTCCGGCAGGGCTTCGCACCGCTGCTGCCGGACACCCGGATCGAGTTCGGCGACCTCGACGCGATCGAGCGCGAGCTGCGCGCGGGCGACATCGCGGCGCTGCTGGTCGAGCCGATCCAGGGCAAGGGCGTCAACGTGGCGCCGCCCGGCTACCTCGCCGAGGCGCAGCGAATGCTGCACGCCAACGGCGCGCTGCTCATCGCCGACGAGGTGCAGACCGGGATCGGCCGGACCGGGAAGTTCTTCGCGCACCACTTCGACGACGTGTCCCCCGACATCATCACGGTCGCGAAGGCGTTGTCGGGTGGCTACGTGCCGATCGGCGCGACGCTCGCCCGCAAGGGAATCTTCGAGAAGGTCTACTCCTCGCTCGACCGGGTCTTCGTGCATGCGTCGACGTTCGCCGGCAACGCGCTCGCGATGACCGCCGGGCTCGCCACCCTCGCCGTGCTTGACGACGAGGACCTGATGGCGAACGCCGAGCGCCGCGGGCAGGAGCTGACCGACGGCCTGCGCACGATCGCCGCTCGCAGTGACCTGATCCGCGACATCCGCGGCCGGGGGCTGATGGTCGGCATCGAGTTCGGCCGGCCGTCGTCGCTGGCGGCGCGCGGAGTCTGGACGATGCTCAACACCGCACGCAAGGGCCTGTTCGCGCAGCTCGTCGTCGTACCGCTGTACAACCGGCACCGGATCCTGACCCAGGTCGCGGGCGACCACATGGCGGTCATCAAGCTGTTGCCACCGTTGATGATCGGCGACGAGGAGGTCGAGACCTTCCTCACCGCTTTCGACGCGGTGATGGCCGACGCGATGCGCCCGAACGGCCTCGCCGTCGACTTCGGCCGGACCCTGGCCAAGCAGGCGCTCGGCCGCTAGGCCGCGTCACATCACAACCGGCACAGCGCGTCCCGCAACTGGAAGAGTTGCCTGGCTCAGTGTGGCCGGACTTCCCACAGCGGGCCGCTGGGGCTGGAACCTCGATCTCCGCCCGGACCCAGCGGATCAAGCAGAACCCGGTGGAGCGCACCGTAATCAAAGGCGTCGTGATAGCCGCCCTCGGCAGACAGCTCGCCACGTCGATACCGCTGTGCGCGAGGGACCCGCAACGGGTGCGTGACCGTCACGGTCTGGATCACCGCCTGCCGCATCTCGCCAGCACTGATCGGTTCGTGCAGCGCTAGGTACCGGGGGCGGTGGCTACCGCTTCACGAACCGTTAGTAAGGCGGTGGTGCCGACCGTGCCGCTCGTGGAAGGCTGCGGACCATGCCACTTGCCCGGATGCGCTCCGTGGTCCTCGACTGCCCCGATCCTCGGACACTTGCCGAGTTCTACCAAGACGTCGTCGGCGGGGACATCACGTTCGCCGAGGACGACTGGGTGGTTCTCACCGTGGACAGGCTTCGCGTGGCATTCCAACTGGCGGAGGAGTTCGCAGCGCCGACGTGGCCGACCGGCGAGCGGCCGCAACAGTTCCACCTCGACCTGACCGTCGATGATGTCGACGCGGTCGAGCCTGAGCTGCTGGCGCTCGGCGCAACGAAACACCTGATCCAGCCAGGCGAAGCGGATGGCGACCAATTCCGGGTGTACCTCGATCCGGCCGGCCACCCGTTCTGCCTCTGCTGGGACTGACGCAGCACCGTTCGGTTTGGGAGCCGGATCTGGTGGTGGCCCAGTACTGCTGACAACTCACAAATCGATCGGGAACGGCGCTTTCGGGCTGCTCATCGGCGGTTCTAGGGTGAGCCGGTGAACCTCGAGTTCGGCGGAGAACTGGTGTTCTGGCGAGGGCCGGCGCCGTGGCACTTCGTCGTTGTTCCCGACGAAGAGTCCGCGGAGATCGAGACGGTCGCCAAGATGGTGACGTACGGCTGGGGATGCATCCCCGTTACCGCCTCGGTCGGTGCGACGAGGTGGCAGACCTCGCTCTTCCCGAAGGACGGCCGCTACCTGGTGCCGGTCAAGGCGTGGGTCCGCAAGGCGGAGGACCTGGAGCTCGGCGACACCGTCGGGCTACGGCTAAGCATCGACGGCGCCTAAGTCCGCTGCCTCGCCCGGATCCGGGGCCGGTGGAGCTAGGAGCCGACCGCCGCGCGCAACGACTCCTTCAGCGACCCCATCGTGGCGAGCACTGCGGACGGCTCATAGCCGCAGTGCGCCATGCAGTTTGCACAGCGATCGTCGTTCCCGCGGCCGTAGGCCTTGAAGTCCGTGGTGTCGAGATACTCCTGCCAGCTGCTGGCGTAGCCGTCGTCGAGCAGGTAGCAGGGCTTCTGCCAGCCCAGCAACGAGTACGACGGGATCCCCCACGGCGTGCACTCGAAGTCACGCTTGCCCTCGATGAAGTCGAGGAACAGCGGCGAGTGGTTCAGCCGCCATTTCTTGCGCCGGCCGTCGGCGAAGGCCGCGCTGAACAACGCCCGGGTCTGCTCGACCCCGAGGAAGTGCTCCTGGTCCGGCGCCGCGGAATATGCATATCCCGGAGAGATCTGCATGTTGTCGACCTTGAGCTCGTCGTTCAGGTAGTCGAGCACGTCGATCACGTCGCTCGGCGTATCGGTGGTGAAGAAGGTGGTGTTCGTCATCACCGTGAACCCGGCCGCCTGCGCCAGCTTGATCGCCTCGACCGCCTGGTCAAACACGCCGTCCTTGCACACCGACTCGTCGTGCCGCTCGCGCAGGCCGTCGATGTGCACCATCCACGAGAAGTCCCGGTGCGGGGTGAACCGATGCAGATGCTTGGGCATCAGCACCGCGTTGGTGCACAGCAGCACGATCTTGCCGCGGTCGAGCAGCGCGCGAACGATCTCGTCGATCTGCGGGTGCATCAGCGGCTCACCACCGGCGATCGACACGATCGGCGCGCCGCACTCCTCGACCGCGCCGACCGCCTGCTCGACGGACATCCGCTGCTTCAACACGGTGTGCGGCTTCTGGATCTTGCCGCAGCCGGCGCACTTGAGGTTGCACGCGAACAATGGCTCGAGCTCCATCACCAGCGGGAATCGCTCCCGATGAGCCAGCTTCTGCTTGGCGAGGTACTTGCCGAGCCGCAGGCTCTGACGCATGGGCATTGCCATCGTCAGCTCACTTCCTTAGGTAGTGCGAAACGTACGTCTTCTTCGACACTGCGTCGTTCGGTGACGCTCACCTTGCCCATCCCGCCGAGCGCATCGACCAGATCGTCGACCAGCCGCGGCGGTGCCGACGCACCCGCGGTGATTCCGATCTGCTTGGCGCCCGCCAGCCACTCCAGGTCGACGTCGCCCGCGTCATCGACGAGGTACGCCGCGGCGCCGGCGCGACGAGCGACCTCGACCAAGCGCTGCGAGTTCGACGAATTGACCGATCCGACCACCAGGACGAGGTCGCAGTCGCTCGCGATGTCGCGCAACGCCTGTTGCCGGTTGCTCGTGGCGTAGCAGATGTCGTCCTGGCGCGGCGCCTGCAGCGCCGGGAACCGGGACCGCAGCACGGACGCGATGTGGTCGCTCTCGTCGACGGCAAGCGTGGTCTGCATCACGTAGGCGACCCGGTCCGGGTCGGCGACCTGCACCGCTCGTGCCTCGGCCTCGTCGGCGACGACCCGAACCCGGTCCGGCGCCTCGCCGAGGGTACCGACGACCTCCTCGTGATCGGCGTGGCCGATCAGCAGAACCGTCTGGTCGCGCGCGGCGTAACGGCGTACTTCCTGGTGCACCTTCGCGACCAACGGGCAGGTCGCATCGACGACGGCGAGCTCGCGGTCGGCCGCCTGCACGCGAACCTCGGGCGCAACGCCATGAGCGGCCAGCACCGCCCGCGCACCGACCGGCACCTCGTCGAGCTCGTGCACGAAGACCGCGCCCATCCGCTCGAGCTCGGCGACCACGTGCGCGTTGTGCACGACCTGACGGCGGACGTAGACCGGAGCACCGAAGCGTTCGATCGCTCGCTTGACGATGTCGATCGCGCGCTCGACGCCGGCGCAGAACGAGCGCGGCGAGGCGAGCAACACGTCGCGGTCGTCAACGACCGCGGCCCACCGAGCCACGATCGGGGCGGCCGTACGCAGGGCCCGCAACGCCTCGATCCCCCGCGGCACGGTGCCCGGGCGGAGCAGCGGCGCATCGGCGGTGTCACTGATCGCCCGTACGACGGCGACCGCACGCCCGGCGGCCAGCGCGGTGATCTGCGCGGACTCCATGTCGACCGCCAGTGCACCGGTCGCGGCGAGCGCGGCCCGGCCGCGCTTGCCGACCAACCCGCCGGAGACGATCGGGCCGACGTGCACGGTCAGCCCGGCCCGGCGCAGGGCGCCGGCGAGCAGCGGTGCGGACGGGCAGCGCACGACCTGCGGGCCGGACCGCACCTCCGAGGCAACCACGACGTCGCCCGGTCGGACCTGCGGCGCCAGCCCGCCGGCGACGCCGAGCACGCCGAGCGGACCCTCGCCGGCGAACCGCGACTGCCGGCGGCGGGTGCGGCGCGAGCCCATCCCGGTCCGCACGACCCGCGCACCGGGCCGACCGGCGCGGACCGCGGCCTGCTCCACCCGCAACGGGGTGCAGATCACCGGCTCGTGCTCAGCCACGGTCACCTCCGTCGGTCGTCGCGGCGCAGAACCGGCCGAGTGCGCTCACCGGGAAGACCAGCCGGTACAGGTGGTAGTTGATGAAGAAGTCGCCGGGGAACCCGGTGCCGGTGAAGTACGGCTCGTCCCACGTTCCGTCGGCGCGCTGGTGCTCGACCAGCCACCCGACGCCGCGCCCGGCCGCAGCCGACCCGGCCTTGCCGGCCGCGATCAAGGCGAGCAACGCCCACGCGGTTTGCGACGGGGTCGACTCGCCGCGGCCGATCCACGCCGGGTCGCGGTAGGAACGCATGTCCTCGCCCCACCCGCCGTCCGCGCCTTGGTGCGCCTCCAGCCAGCGAACCGCGCGGGCGATCCGCAGATCCGTCGGCGACACGCCGGCCGCGACGAGCGCCGGCACGGCCGCGCCGGTCCCGTACACATAGTTGGCACCCCACCGACCGAACCATGAGCCATCGGTCTCCTGGGCATCGAACAACCACCGAACGCCGCGCTGGCATGCGTCCGAACCGGCCAGACCGCAGGCGGCCAGCATCTCCACGACATGGGCGGTCACATCGGCGGACGGCGGGTCGATGACCGCACCGAAGTCGCAGAACGGCAGCTTGTACGCCAGTTCCCTGGTGTTGTCGGCATCGAAGGCCCCCCAGCCGCCATCGCGGCACTGCATGCCGACCAGCCAGTGCACGGCCCGGTCGACCGCGGCCCGTGACCCCGCCGGGTCGGGGTGGGCAACTCGCCGTAGTCCGAGAACCACCTCGGCGGTGTCGTCGGTGTCGGGGTAGCCGTCGTTGGCGAACTCGAACGCCCACCCGCCAGGCTCGACCTCGGGCCGCCGGACCGACCAGTCGCCGCGGACCCGGATCTCCTCGGCCAGCAGCCAGTCGGCCGCGCGCACCACCGCGTCGTCGTCGGCGGCCACGCCGGCGTCGAGCAGGGCGGTCACGGCCAGGCCGGTGTCCCACACCGGGGACTGGCAGGCCTCCAGCCGGCGGATCGGCCCGTGCACGGCCTTCTCCCGGATGATGAAACCCTCGAGGCCGCCGATGCCGGCCGCGACCGCGGGGTGGTCGAGCGGGTAACCCATCAAGTGCAGCGCGAGGATCGAGTAGACCCACGGGGGCTGGATCCCGCCCCACGAGCCGTCGGCCTCCTGGCGGGCGAGGATCCACTCGGTGCCGCGCCGCATCGCCGCCCGGCGCAGCACGGCAATCGGGCGGCGGCCGTAGGCATGCAGGACCCGGTCCAGTCGCTGGAACGCGCCGGGCCAGCTCAGCCAGGGTGCAAACGGGGCCGGCGGCCGCCCGGTCCGCAGCTCGTCTAAGCCGAACGGCAACGGACGCACCGGCCGCAGGGTCGCGACGATCGTCAGAGGCACGATCGTCTGCCGCGCCCAGCAACCCCAGTCGTAGAGGTTGAACGGGAACCACTTGGGCAGGTAGACGATCTCCGGCGGCAGGTTCGGTACGTCGTCCCACGACCAGACGCCGAACAAGGCCAGCCACAGCTTGGTGAACACCCGGGCCGACTCGAGCCCGCCGCCCGAGTGGATGAAGCCGAGCGCCGCCTGCAGATGGGGCGACCCGACCGCGTCGCCGGCCAGCCGCAGGGCGACGTACGCCTCGATCGTGGTCGAGAGGTCGCCGGGTCCGGCGAAGTAGTTGGCCCAGCTGCCGTCGGAGCGCTGTTGCGACCGGATCCATCGGGCCGCGTGTTCGGTGTCGACCGCACCGCGGATCCCGAGAAACTCCCGCAGGAGCAGATCCTCGGCATCCATCGTGACGTTGGTTTCGAGCTCGCCCTTCCACCAGCCGGCCGCGTCCTGCAGCGAGCGCAGGTGTTCGACGGCTCGATCCAGGGCGTGCGCGGCGGCCGATGCGTCCGCATCCCGCAGCTCGATCCGGTCGTCGCTGGTGAGAGTCATCAGCTGTCCCGCCTCACGATGAAGCGGCCGAGCGCCACCAGCTCGGCTCGAGCGGCCGGGTCGAGGTCGGCCAGGTCGAGGGCTCCGGCGGCAAGCTCGAGCCGGCGCTGGGCTTCCTGCTGCGCCCAGGCCCGGCCGCCCGCGGCCTCGACCAACGCCGCCGCGCGCTGCACCGACTCATCGGAGTCGGGGCCGCCGGCGGCCAGCCACTGCCCGAGCTGTTGGCCGGCCGTGGTGCCCGACTCGAGGGCGAACGCGATCGGCAACGACTTCTTGCGGGCCCGTAGGTCACTGCCGACCGGCTTCCCGGTCACCGCGGCCTCGCCCCAGATCCCGAGCAGGTCGTCGACCAACTGGAAAGCGAGGCCCAGCTGCTCGCCGAAGTGCTGGAGCGAGGCGACCGCCGGCTGGGGCGCGCCGGCCAGCACCGCACCGATTGCCGCCGAGCAACCGAGCAGCGCGCCGGTCTTGCCGGCCGCCATCGCGACGCACTCCTCGACCGTCACCGTGGGCCGGCGCTCGAAGGCGAGGTCCTCCACCTGGCCCGCGATCAGACCCTGGGTGGCGGTTCCGAGCATCGCGGCGGCGGCCACCGACGAGTCGTCGCCGGCATCAGCGAGCACCTGGTAGGCGAGCGAGAGCATGGCGTCGCCGACCAGGATGGCGGTCGACGGCCCCCACACCGCCCACACCGTCTTGCGGTGCCTGCGCTGCGCGTCTTGGTCCATCAGGTCGTCGTGCAACAAGGAGAAGTTGTGCACCAGCTCGACCGCGACCGCTCCGGGCACCGCGACCTCGGGCGCGCCACCGACCGCGCGCGCCGACAGCAGCGCAAGCGCGGGACGAACCGCCTTCCCACCGCTCGCGGCCGGGGCACCGTCCGCGTCGACCCACCCGAGGTGGTACGCCGCCACCTGCCGGCTGGTGTCATCGAGCCGAGTGATCGCTGCGCGCAGCGCGGGTTCGACGAGGTCCCGGCTGCGGTTGAGGGTCGCGGGCATGGCGATCGTCATGCCGCCGCCACCCCCTGCCGCGCCGACCGGCCGGCGCCGGACGGCGCGAGCGCCGCGAGCGCGGCCACCGCCGCCTCCGCGCTTCGGACCGCGCCTTCCATCGTCGCCGGCCAGCCGGTCGACGTGTGCGCGCCCGCGAGCACCAGGCCGCGGTGGCGGGTCGCAGTCGGCGGCCGCCAGCGAGCGCTGCCCGGCGCCTGCCGGAACGTCGCGTGCGGCTCGCGGGTGACGAAGAAGTCGACCAGCACGGCGCTGGTGGCGCGCGGCAGCACCCGCTCGAACTCCGGCAGCAGGCGGGCGCGGATCTGCTCCGCCGGCAGGTCAGCGACATCGTCGGCGGCCGACAGCGACGCCGCGACGTACTGGCCGCTCGTCAGCCCGGACGGCGAGGTCCGGTCGAACACCCACTGCAGCGGCGAGGCGACACAGGCGAGGAACACCTCGTCCATGACCGGCCGGTCGAAGACGGCGTGCACGTTGACGATCGGGGTCGAGCCCAGCGCAGCTGCCCAGCCCGGCGCGAGCCGGAGCGAGTCTTCGGGGATGACCCGTTCGGTCTGCGCCGGCGGGAGCGCGACGACCACCGCATCGGCGTCGTGGTCGCCGTCCGAGGTCCGCACCGACCATCCCGGCCCGGCCGGTTCGATCGACTCGACCTTCGTCCGCAGCCGGACATCCGCGCTGACCGCCGCGAGCGAGCGCAGCGCGGACTCGCCGTGGAGCTGCTGCAACGGCACGTCGGACCACCCGATGTCGGCCGCGCCGGCGTCGGTGAGCAGGCCGAGCTGGAACACGGTGGCAGCGAGGGCGAGCGAGGCCTCGTCGGAGCACGCGTTCAGGGTCGCGACGCCGACCAGGTCCCACAACGCCGCGATCGCCGCGGGCGGCTGACCGTGCGCCGAGAGCCAGTCGCCGAACGACCGGTCGTCGGTCGCCTCAGCCGCCGGGTCGACCGACCGCAGCGCCAGCGCGGCTCGCGCGGTCGCGAGCCGGGCCGGCAGCGGCATCGCCGAGTAGCCGAGCAGCGACCCGGCGAGGTGAAGCGGCAGGCCGGCCACGACCGGCAACCGACCGCGGCCCAACCGCGCCCGCCGTCCGTCGGCGGCCCGTACGACCGGTATGTCGAGGCGGGGCTGCAACGTGGTCAGGCCGGCCACTCCGAGTCGATCGAGCAACCCGCGGTACGACGTGCAACAGCGCAGGAAGACGTGCTGGCCGGTGTCGACATCAAGCTCGCCGCGCCGGAACGACGCGGTCAACCCGCCCAGCCGGGGCTTCGCCTCGACCAGGGTGACCCGCCATCCGGTGTCGGCGAGCTGCAGGGCCGCGCTGATCCCGGCCAGGCCACCACCCGCCACCACCGCGCTCGGGGTGCGCCCGACCGACCCGGTCATGAGGCCCGCCCGGCGAGTGCTCGGGCGGCAACGGCCGCCTTCTGCCAGCCGGACAGCGACAGCCGCCGGTCGCGGACGAGCGCCGGTTGGGCCGAGATCTGATCGAGCAACCGGCGATAGATGCCCGACATCGCCAGTGCCGACGCGGCGCTGCGCCGGTCGAGCAACGGGACCAACCGCAGCCCGTCGTCGTACCAGAGCCGGGCGCGATCGGCCGCCGCCCGGATCAGGGCCGACAGACCGCCGTCGTCGGCCAGCGCACCGTCGGCATCGACCCGCAGCTCGACTCCGAACCGGTCGAGGTCCTCGGTGGGCAGGTAGATCCGCCCGTTGAGAAGGTCCTCCCGGATGTCACGAAGGATGTTGGTCTGCTGCAGGGCGATGCCGAGCTGGTCGGCGTAGCCGGGCGCCAGCTGCGGGTCGGAGGCACCGAACACGCCGACACACAGCCGGCCGATCGAGCCCGCCACGCAGCGGCAGTAGAGGACCAGCTCGTCGAAGGTGGCGAACCGGCGGCCGGCGACATCCATCTCGACACCGTCGATCAGCTCGTCGAACGCCGCGACCGGGATCGGCAGCCGCTGGGCCGCGTCGCGAACGGCCACGAGCACCGGGTCGGCGGAGTCCGACAGTGCGGCGATCGCGGTCCGCAGCTCGCCGAGCTGTTGCCGCTTCTGCTCGGCCGGAAGACCGCCGTCACCGATGTCGTCCACCCGCCGGGCGAGCGCGTAGACCGCGCACAACGCCTGGCGCTTGTCGCGCGGCAGCAACCTGATGCCGTAGTGGAAGTTGCGCGCCTGCGTCCGGGTGGTGTCCTCGCAGATCGAGTACGCCGCGTCGATCGTCGCCGTCATGACCGGCCGGCCAGCAGTCGGATCGCGTGCCGGGCGGTGTCGATCCGCCGGGGCGACACGGCAGTTGCCAGCACGTCGTAGTCGGCCCGGCGCAATGCGTCTGCGGTGGCCAGCCCGCCGGCCACATAGCCCGCGACCGCGACCTTGCCGGCGCCGTGCAGCCGGCGGACGAGCGGCCCGCCGCTGGCGAGCAGGGTGACCGCCCGGGCCACCTCGTGCCGGACCACGTCGCGCACGGCCACCGAGGTGACGGCCGCATCGAGGTCGGCTCCGGTCACCCGGAACGCGTCGAGGTCGTCCTGCGGGAGGTACGTGCGCCCGCGCCGGCGGTCCTCGCCGACGTCCTGGCAGTGCTCGAGCAGCTGCAGCGCCGTGCAGACGTCGTCGGAGCGCGCGGCCAGGTCCTCGCCAGTGGCGCCGACGATGGCCAGGACGATCCGGCCGACCGGATCGGCGGACAGCGTGCAGTAGTGCCGCAGGTCGGCCCAGGTCTGGTAGGCGGTGCGCACCTGATCGAGCCGGTTGGCCTCGACCAGGGCGAGGAACGGGTCGATCGCGAGGTGGTGCGCGCGGACCGTGGGCACCAGCGCGCGGAGCACATCGCGCTCGGGCGACCCGCCGGCCCAGACCCGCCGCAGGTCGGTCTCGAAGTCCGCGAGCAGGGCCAGCCGGTCACCGGGCGCGTCGTCGCCGAGGTCGTCGACCGCACGAGCGACCCCGTAGATCGCGCGCAGGTCGCGGCGCAGGCCGACCGGGAGCACCCGCATCGCGACCGGAAAGTTCTCGTCGGACTCGCGCGTCCAGGAACCCAACGGCGGCTGCGATCGGCCCGCCACGTCGCCAGCCGCTCCGGTCAGCTGACTCACCACGCTCCTTCGATTCCAATCACTGCATCCTCATCCGCAACAGGGCGGCAATTCTGCGCCGATTCGCGTAGTCATCACGCTCAGTTTTGTCATTGATGTACAAAGAAGTAGTGACGGACGTGGCAACCGCGCCAATCGGGCCAATCGGGCTGCGCGCCGTCCTGCCCAAGCTCACCGAAGAGCTGCCCGAAATGATCGACGAGGTCGTCGACCTGCTCCGCGACGACTGGCCCGACTACGCGGCATTCGTCGCCGAAGACCGCGAGGACAGCCTGCGGATCGCCGAGATCGCGCTGCACCGGCTGGTCAAGATCGCCGAGCAGCTGCCGCACACGAAATCGGCCGCCCCGGTCGACCCGGCCGAGCACGAGGCTTTCGAGGAGGTCGGCCGGCTCGAGTGGCGTGAAGGCCGCTCGCTCGCGTCGTTGTTGTCGGCGTACCGAGCCGGCGCCCGGGTCGCCTGGCGGCACATCTCCCACACCGGGGTCCAGCTCGGCCTCGACCCGGCGTCGGTCGCATCGCTCGCCGAGGCGGTCTTCGTCTTCATGGAGGAGCTGTCCTCGGCGTCCGCGCACGGGTACGTCGACGAGCAGCGGACCACCTCGGCCGAGCGGGAGCGACTGCGGGCGCAGCTGGCCGAGCTGCTCCTGTCCGACCGTTCGGACTCGACCCTGGTGAGCGCGATGGCGCTGCGAACCGGATGGACCGTTCCGGCCACCGCCGCCCTGATCCTCATCGACGGGTCGAACGAGGCCGCACACACCGCCCTCGACCGGCTCGACCCGCAGTGCCTCCCGGTCCGCAACGGCGCTGTGACCGGCGGAATCCTTCCGGATCCCGATGCGCCCGGGCGGCGCGCCGTGATCGCCAAGACTCTGCGCGGGTTCGGCGCCGTAATCGGTACGACGGTCCCGCCGGCCCAGCTGCCGTCCTCGGTGCGGGTGGCCGAAGCCGGTGCCCGGCTGGCCGGCGCGGGGGTGTTGACCGGCGACCCGATCTTTGTGGCCGATCACTACGACACGATCATGGTGGTTCGCGACGGCTGGTTGCTCGAGCATCTGCGCGAGCAGGCTCTCGCCCCGCTCGCCGGGGTCGCACCGACCACCAGGCGTCGGCTCGAGGAAACCCTCGGCGCCTGGTTGACCGCGATGGGCAACCAGCAAGCCACCGCTCGCGCCTTGCACGTACACCCGCAGACGGTGCGTTACCGGCTCGGCCAGCTGCGCACGCTGTTCGGGCCGAGCCTGGACGAGCCGGACAACCAGCGCCGGCTGATGCTGGCAGTTTGCTGGGACCGGCCCGGAAGCCGCAGCGGGTCCTGAAACAAAGGACCCGCAACGACAACTCGTCGTTGCGGGTCCCTCGCGCGATGGACTACTTCTTGACGGTGATGGTCTCCTTGCCCGTGCTGGGCTTGTAGGTGTTGTCACCGCTGTAGGTGGCCGTGATGTGCTGCTTGCCGGCCTTCTTGAACTTGTGCTTGAGGGTTGCCTTGCCGGTCGAGCTGAGCTTGACCTTGCCGATCTTCTTGCCGTTGTCTTTGAAGAGCACGGTGCCGGTCGGCTTGGTCGAACCCTTGGTGTGGGTGGTAGCCGCCTTGAAGGTGAGCGACTTCTTGGCCTTGACGGTCTTCTTCGAGCTCACCTTGGTCTTGGTGGGAGTGCGCAGGTCCTTGAAGCTGACGTTTGCGACACCGAAGAAGTTGACGTCTGCGACGGTCATGCTGTCGACCACGAGCAGGTCGCACTTCAGCGCTGCCCCGACACCGCAGACACCGGCCGAGTTCTTCGCCTTGAAGTCCGAGCCGGCGTGGATGGTGATTGTCGCGCTGACCGTGGACCCGCTCGGGTTGTTCACCGCGACGACGTTGGTCGTGTCGCAGTAGTCCTCGCTGAGCTTCTTGATCGCCAGCGGCGAGCACTCAGCGAAGTACAGGGTCGCGGTCTTGTTGAAGTTCTGGCCGCTCGGCGCGGTCGCCGTCATCTTGACCTTCTGCAGGTCCACCAGGTTGGCCTTTGGATTGGAGGTCACGGTGATCCCGGTGATGGCGGACGCCGGCGCGCCACTCGCCACGATGAGCGAGCCGGCCGCAACCAGCGTCATCATCGTTGCGGCGACGGCTTTGTGGATTCTCAATGAACTGTCCCTTCGAAGCGATACGCGAAGCTGGGGTGGACGCGCCTTTCCCCGGACGCTACCTCGCGGTAGGTATCTCGACAACTTGGCACATTGCCGCCGAGTTATCTGCCCGTCTTCGGATCCCGGCAAACGGCGGTGGACGACGGATCGGCCCGTGGGCGCTACACCACCGCGATCGCGGCCAGCTTGGCCCGCAGGTACTCGCCGGCGGTGATCGGCTCGTAGGCAACCGTGCCGATCGGTGGCGGCACGCTGTGGAGCACGGCGGTCGGGTCAGCCTCGTGGAAATAGACCAGAGACATCAGGTCCTCGTCGGGCGTGGCCGAATCCGGGGCCAGCACCCGGTGCCGGTTCGACACCCAGCGGTCGCCGGTCCAGCGCGCCATCATGTCGCCGATGTTGATCGTGAACGCGCCCTCCAGCCACGGCGCATCCGCCCACTCGCCGTCCTTGCCCATGATCTGCAGCCCGCCGGTACCGGGCTGGCGGTCAAGGATCGTGAAGGTGCCGAAGTCGGTGTGCGAACCGATCCGGAGCTGGCCGGGAACGGGCACTCCGACGTCGCGCAGCGCGGGATACCAATGGGTGTAGAAAGACCAGGTCGGATGCCCGGCATGGGAGAGGAACTGCGTCTCCGGCAGCCCGAGCGCCACCGCCGCGATGATCAACAGCTCGTCGACCAGCGACCGCATCTTCTCGATGTACGCCGTGACCGCAACCTGGTACTCCGGCACCTCAGCCGGCCAGATGTTGTCGGTGAACCACTCCCGGTCGACCTGCGGGTCGCCGGTCGGCTCGAAGCACGCGACGTCGTACGACTCCTTGAGATCGGGTGGCGCGTCGACGCCCGGATCGGAGTTCGCGTTCGCCTCGCCGCCGATCGGTGTCCAGCCGCGGGGCAGCCAACTGCCGTCGCCGACCCGCATCCGGTACTGCGCCTTGACCGGCTCCGGGAGCGCGAAGAAGGCCTGCGCCGCCGCGCGGACAGCATCCCGGAGCTCGGCCGACACGCCGTGGTTGACGATGAGCAGGAATCCGATGTCACGCAGCGCCGCATCGACCTCCGCGGCGACCTGCGCGCGACCGTTTGCGGTGCCGGCGAACCACGGCGCCAGGTCGATGACCGGGACCGGCGAGTTGCCTCCCGTCACACCGCCCCCGTCCTGGGCAGCGCCTCGACCAGCCGGTCGATGTCTCCCCGATCGTTGAACCCGTGCGACGACACCCGGAGCCTCCCGTCGCGGACCGCACACATCACACCACGCTCGGCGAGCGTGGTGCAGACCGCCTGGGCATCGCCGCCAGGGACCTCGAACGACACGATCCCCGACATCTCCCCAGCCCGGGTCGAGCTCGCCGTGTGGTAGCCGATCTCCTCCAGGTCCTCGACGATCGTGCGGCTGATCCCGAGCACCCAGTCGTTGATGAGGTCGATCCCGGACGTCATGAACAGGTCGATGCTCGCCCCCAGCCCGTACATCCCGGCCAGGTTCTGGACGCTCGACTCGTAACGCCGCGCGGTCGCGGCGTACTCGAGGTTGTAGTCGAGCTGCTGGGCGAGGATCGGCGCGTTCTCGATGTTCTTCCAGCCCGGCGACACTACTTCCAGCTCGGCCCGCAACGCCGGCGACACGTAACACAGGCTGATCCCGTAGCCGGAGCACAGGCTCTTGTAGCCGTGCGCCGACACCAGGTCCGCGCCGAGCGTGCCGACGTCGACGGTGAGGGCGCCGGTCGCTTGCACCGCGTCGCACAGCAACCAGACGCCGCGCTCGCGACACAGTGCGGCCATCTCCTCGACCGGTGCGCGGAAGCCGTGGTAGCAGTTGACCAGGCTGATGCACACCACCCGGGTTCGATCGGTCATGACCGCCGCGACGTCGTCGAGGTCGAACCGGTGCCGGCCGCGGTCCTCGATGAACCGCACCTTTACGCCGTGCTTCTTCTCCAGCGCCATGAACGGATAGACGCCGCTCGGGAACTCGTTGTCGTAGACCACGACCTCGTCGCCCGAGCGCCAGTCCATGCCCAGGGCGACGAGGCCCAGCCCCTCTCCGGTGCTGTGGAGCAGGGCCACGTCGTCCGGCGAGCACCCGATGAAGGCACCGACCTTGCCCCGGACACTGGCTGCCCCCTCCCACCAGTGCCCGAGGCCGGCCGGCCCCTCCCCGTGCGACATCTCCTGCAGCAGCCTGGTCTGCGCGTTGACGTTCGAGACCGGCAAGGGTCCGTACGTCGCGGTGTTGAACCAGGCCTTGTGCTGCGTTACTGGGAACTCGTCCCGGCGCAACCGGCTGAGCACATCGCCGGCCAGAACCATCAGCTCCCTCCCGCGGTCGCGAGCTCCTCGGTGCCGGCCATCTGGCCTTGCGCAAGCGCCTGACCCGCGGTGCCGGCCTTCAGCCGGGTCCGCAGACCGCCCGGGACGTAGTACCAGAACACTGCGACGAGCTGGCCGACGATCGCGATCTTCGCGGCCTTGTGGTAGATCTCCGGCAGCGTGAAGTCGATGATCAGCGCCAGCTCCCAGAGGATGGAGATGACGATCAGCGGCTTCGCCCACTTGCCGAGGTCGAACGACGGCGACTTCTCGATGTGGTCGCGGCGCCAGGCGTATGCCCCCACGATCAGGATGTAGACGATGCTGGCGAAGATCGGGGTCGCACCGATCAGCGAGAAGTATGCATCGCCGGCCTTCGCCGCGTAGACCATGACCGCGATGTACAGCACGGTCGTCAGGGTCAGCGCGTTGACCGGTGTCCTGGTGTCGTGGTTGACCTTGCTGAAGTACGACGAGCCCGGGAACATGTTGTCCCGCGACAGCGAGTAGATCAGCCGGCCGATCGCCGCGATCTGGACGACCATCAGCGCGAACACCGAGTAGGCCACCGTCACCAGGAAGATCCGGGTGAACGCCGAACCGAACCAGTAGTTCGCAATGAAGGCGATCGGAGTACCGCTTGCCGCGGTGTTCGCGACGTTCGGGATGCCGTAGGCGAGCAGGACCAGCGTGACCATTCCGACGACGCCGGAGATCGCCACCGCGCCGAGCATGCCGCGCGCGACCGTTCGCTGCGCACCGATCGCTTCCTCACCGAGGTCGGCGCAGGACTCAAACCCACCGATCGTGAAGGCACCCATCAGCAGCGCGAGCGACGCGGCGTACCACGCAGCCTGTCCGTGCAGCGGGCCGTGGTGGAAGATGAATCCGGCGCCGTGGATGTGCGGCGTCTTGATCAGGAACGCGGTCATCACGATGATCCCGAGCACCAAGGTGCCGAGGATCTCGGTCGCGAACGACCAGTTGTTGATCTTGGCGGTGAGCCGGACACCGACCACGTTGATGAGCCCGGCCAGCAGCAGCACGATGACCGACACGAAGATCATCAGGTTCTGGTTGTTGTCGTTGAGGCTCAGAACGTTGCCGATCGTCGGCGACAGCAGCAACAGAGTCTCGCCGCCGCTGGCAAGCGTGAAGGCACAGAGCAGGTTGAAGCCGACGAACCACCCGAAGCCTGGTCCGACCAGGCGGCCGCCCCACTGGTAGGAGTAGCCCGCGAGCGGGATCCGCGATCCAAGTTCGGCGAGCACGAACGCAAGGATCATTGCGAACGTTGCGGCAACCGGCCACAGCCAGATCGATGCCGTTCCGAACTCACCGATCGCGAAGCTGAAGTTGGTGAAGATGCCGGTGGTCACCGAAATGACAGAGAACGAGATGGCAAAGATCGAGAACAACCCAAGCGTGCGCCTGAGCTCCTGCTTGTATCCGAACTTGGTCAGCAGGTCCTGGTCGGCTCTGCCTTCCGCTTCACTGGTGGTCATGGATTCCCCTTCACCCGACTGACGATCTTTCGACTGGATCCGCATTGCCTTCTGCCACCGGGCACCCGATCCCCCGGTCTTCTCCCGCTGCGGCTACGCCGTTGGCACGTCAGGTGCCCCGGTCATAGGCCCACCTCCGTATCGCGCAGTCGTGAACCCGAGCCTCGATGACCGGAAACCCGTTGCCGGCTCGGGTCGGCACCGGGATGTGCCCGTTCGGGGTGACGTCGAAGGTCGGCTCGACCAGGTCACGCTCGTAGAACATCCGGGCCGGAGACATGTCGGCGTGCATCGTGAATCCGGGCAGTGCGGCGATCGCGAGATTGAAGGCACGTCCGATTCCGGTCTCGAGCATCCCGCCGCACCACACCGGTACCTCTTGCGCGACGCAGAGGTCGTGCACCGACATGCTCGACAACAGGCCGCCGAGGCGGGGCGGCTTGATGTTGACGATTCGGCCCGCGCCCAGCTGCAACGCGGTGCGGGTGGTGTTGAAGGTCGATGCACTCTCGTCCAGGCACAACGGCGTGCGAAGTGAGCTTTGCAGCCGCGCCATCTCGAGCAGGGCGTCGCCGGCGAGCGGTTGCTCGATCATGATCAGCCCGAGCTCGTCCAACTCCTGCCAAGGGCCCTCGACCCGGTCGTAGCCGCAGTTCGCGTCGACCGACACCGGCAGATCCGGGAATTCCTGCTGCACCGCGCGGACCGCAGCAACGTCCCAGCCCGGTGCAATCTTCAGCTTGACCCGCGCGAAGCCCTCTGCGGTGCGAGCCGCGACCTCGCTCAGCAGGATCTCGATGCTGTCGTAGATCGCATAGCTCTCGCCGACCGGGACCTCGGCCCGGACTCCACCCCACAGCGCGGCCAGCGGCGTCTCCAGCCGGGCCGACGCGATCGCCCAGATCGCCGATTCGAGGGCGACCTTGGCGTAGTGCTGGCCGAGAATCGCCGACCACGTCCCGACCGCTTCAGCGGGTCGGTCGAAGGTCTCGTTCACGATCATCGGCACCAGCAGGTCTGCCAGAGCGGACCAGGTGCCTTCGGGGGTGTCGATGCCGTACAACGGGCGTTCCGAGATCGGTGCCTCGCCCCAGCCGACCACTCCGTCGCGATCCTCGAGCCGGACGACGATCGTCCGCTTGACCGTCGACGACGGGCCGTACGCGGTGCGAAAGGCGCGGATCAACGGCAGCCGGAGCATGAACACCTCGGCGTGCGCCACCCTGATCGGAGCCTCGACCGCTTCGGCCCGAGCGCGCGCGCCACCCTGCGCCACCTCGCGCGCGGCTGCAACGTCGGACATCGCGGTTCCCCTCAGAGCATTTCTCGGTATTCGTCGATCTCCCAGTCGCTGACGTGGCTGAGGTAGCGCTGCCAGTCGAAGCGGAGGAGTTCGGCGTAGGTGGTGGCAAAGGTCTCGCCCAGCGCCTGCACGAGGTCGTGATCGGCCAGGAAGGCGTCGAGACCTTCGATCGGGTTGGCCGGCAGGCGCGGGAAAGTGATCTCTTTGAACAAGTTGGCCTGTGCCGGTGGCCCGGGGTCCAGGCCCTTTCGCACGCCGTCCATGCCGGCGGCGACCATGACCGCGGCCAGCGTGTAGGGGTTGGTGTCCGAGCCACCGAGCCGGTTCTCGATCCGGGTGTTCGCACCGGCCGGGAGGCCGCGCACGAGTGCGGTCCGGTTCTCCCAGCCCCAGGCGATCTGCACCGGCGCCCAGGTGCCGATCTGGTAGCGCTTGTACGACGTGACAGTGCCCGCGACCGCGCCGGTCATCGCCGGCGCGTGCAGGAGGTGGCCGGCGATGTAGTGGTGCGCCATCACCGAAAGGCCGTCCGGCGCATCGTCGTCCCGGAACAGGTTCTCGCCGGCCGGGCCGAGCCCGGTCTGATGAAGGTGATAGCCGCTCGGCGGGGTGTCGACCCGGTTGGTCGGCTTGGCCATGAACGTCGCCCGCAAGCCGAGTGACCGCGCGACCTCCTTGATCGCGATCTTGGCCGCGACGACGCGGTCGATCGCGAGGACGTCGGTGCCCGGCTCGAAGTTGATTTCGAACTGCCCGGCGCCGTGCTCGGCGAAGATTTCGTACACCTCGAGCCCCATCGCGGTCAGCGTTCGCTCGAGGGTGTCGACGAACTCCTGCGCAACGCCGACGGCGTGGATCGAGAACCATGACTGCGGCCCGAGGATCGGGACGAACTCACCCGCCGTGCCGGGTTCGAAGACGTAGAACTCCAGCTCGCTGCCGAACACCGGCTCGACGCCGCTGGCCCGCGCGTCGTCGATGACGCGGCGAAGCACCGATCGCGGCGTCGGCATGACCTCGTCGTCCGCGTCGAAGAGGTCGGTCAGCACGTGCGCAGTGCCGGGCGTCCAGGGCAGCTCCGTGAACGTCCGCGGATCGCAGTACAACACCCCGTTGCGATAGCCGATGTCGTCGCTGAAGGTCCGCTCACCCGGCGAGTGCTGCTCCCACAGGTTGCAGGCCAGCAACGGGATCGCCCACGGATGCCCCTCGTGCAGTGCGCGCTCGAAGCGCTCGATGCTGAGGACCTTCCCGCGCGGTACGCCGTACATGTCGGTGATCACGAGCCGGACGTTGGAGATGCCCGCGGCCGCGATCCGCGCCATGATCGCGGGAGCGGCACTCGCGGACTCGGCGGCCATCCGACGTGGCAGGCTCTCAACGCTCATTGGCGTGCTCCTCGGTGAGGCCCTGGGCAACCAGAGCGTCGAGGACCGCCTGCTCGGTCACGGCGATGTGCTCCGACATGACCGCCTGAGCGCCGGCACTGTCGTGGTCGCGCAGGCACTGGATCAACCGGCCGTGACACTCGATCGACTTGCGGCCGCGTTCCGGCGACCGGTCGAGCAGGTCGAGGCCGGGCGCGATCCAGATCCGGATGTCCTTGACCGCGGCGATCAGATATTCGTTGCGGGTCGCCGAGACGATGATCTTGTGGAACGCGACGTCGACCGCGCGCATCCGGCTCCGGTCGATCGGCGGTTCCTGGGTCTCCTGCGCGTGCAGCCGCTCGAGCCGACCCAGCTCGCGCTCGCCGATCCGGGTCGCTGCCAGCCCGGAGGCAACCGGCTCGATCGCCCGGCGGTATTCGAGCAGCTCGGCGAGGTTGGCCGCCTTGCCCCGGATCCGCTCCACCGCGACGTCGAGGCCGGTGGCGATCACGTAGGCACCGCCGTAGCGGCCGCGTCTCATCTGGATGTACTGCTGGTCCTCGAGCCAGCGCAATCCCTCCCGGATCGCCATCCGGTTGACCCCGAGCTGGCTGCACAGCTCGGCCTCGGAAGGAAGCCGCTCGTCGGGCAGGAACTCGTACAGCCGGATCGCGGTCAGCAACAGGCCGGCGACCTGCTCGCCGAGGCGCTGGCGCAACGGCGGGGTACCGCGCGGGCCGACGTGGCCGACCGTGGCCGCGGTCGACCGGACGTCGACGGGCGACACCTCGCCCAGCGGCGCCCCGGCAGCGCTCACAGCACCAGCGCTCCTTCGAACGTCGATCGATCGGTGGCACCGGTAAAGACCAGGTCGAACAACGAGTCGTCGGCCGAGTGCAGTTGGGTGGCCGCCATCTCCGCGCCGTCGAGGCGGAAGCGCCAGAACCGGTTGCCCGGATAACCGCAATAGGCGACGAAGGTGCCCTCACTGTCTAAGGTGACAAGGTTGGCGCTGCCGCCGAGCTTGGCGTGAATCATCGCCAGCCCGTCCGGCAGCGAGACGCCGGTCTCGAGCAGGTCCTGCAACATCACCCAGCCGAGCTCGCTGTCCGCCTTGCCGGCCAGCCGGTCGGCGTACTCGGGGCGGTGCTCCCGCTCGAGCGCGAAGCCGCCGTTGTGCACGAATGCCAAGGTGCGGTCGTCGTCGAGGAACGGCTGGGTGTCGGGCAAGCCGATCGTCGAGAGCTTGCTCGGGCGACGGAAATGCAGCAGGAACCGGGTCGAGGAGACGGTCGCGAGGTAGTCCAACCCGTCCGGGTCGGCGGTCATCCGGCCCGGATCGCGGTAGTGGTGCACCGCGCCGTCTTCTAGCCAGGCGACGCCCCAGCCGAAGTGGCCCTGGCCATAGTGCTCGATCAGCCGCGCCCATCCGGCCAGCTCGGTGAAGGAACGCGGGTCCGGCCAGGAGACGGTGAGAATCTCACACACGGTGGACCCCCTCCCGGTGTGCCCGGTGAGCCGGGCTAGTGGTCGCTGACATAGACGCTCTTCACCTCGGTGAACTCGTGCAGCCCGGCCATGCCCTGCTCCTTGCCGAGCCCGCTCTGCTGGTATCCGCCGAACGGGGCCTGGATGTAGGAGCTCGAATCGGAGTTGATGCTCAGCAGTCCGGAGCGGATCTCGCGGGCCACCCGGATCGCCCGCCCGAGGTCCCGCGTCCACAGCGACCCGCTCAACCCGTACTTCGTCCCGTTGGCAAGCGCGATCGCCTCCGCTTCGTCGTCGAAGGGCAACACGGTCGCGACCGGGCCGAAGACCTCTTCCGTGGCCAGCTCGCCGTCGGGAGCGGCGTCGATCACGACCGCCGGCGACACCGCGTTGCCCGCCTCCAGTCCCGGCGCATCGACGACCTCCCCGCCACAGAGCACCTGGGCGCCGTCCGTCTTCGCCCGGCTCAGGAAGCCGAGCACCCGGTCGCGCTGAGCCGCAGAGATCAGGCTGCCGATCCGGGTCGCCGGGTCGAGCGGATCGCCCGGCCGGACCGAGCTCGCGAGCTCCGCGAGCCGTTCGACGAACTCGTCGAACACCGGGCGCTGCACGATCATCCGGCTGCGCGCGCAGCAGTCCTGCCCGGAGTTGGCGAACACCGCGCCGATCGCGGAGGCAGCAACCTCTGCGACGTCCGCGTCGGCGAACACGACATTGGGCGACTTGCCGCCGAGCTCCAGGCTCACGCTCTTGATGCCCGCAGCGGCCCGGGTGAGGATGTCGACCCCGGTCGCCGTGCTGCCGGTGAAGCTGATCTTCGCGACGTCCGGATGCGACACGAGCGCCTGACCGAGCTCCCGCGACGATCCGGTCAGCACGTTCAACACCCCGGCCGGCACGCCGGCCTGCAGGCAGAGCTTCTCCAGCTCCAACGCGGTCAGCGGCGTCGGCGGGGCCGGCTTGAGCACCACGGAGTTGCCGGCCGCGAGTGCCGGCGCGGCCTTCTTCGCCGCGACCGCAATCGGCCCGTTCCACGGGACGATCAGCGCGCAGACCCCGATCGGTTCCCGCAGGGTTATCTCGAGACCGGTGTTGTTGACCGGGATGGTCTGCCCGGTGAGATGGTCGACCGCCGAGCCGTAGAAGCGGAAGTATCGAGCCGCCGCAAGCACTTCGGCACGACAGTCGGCGATCGCCTTGCCCGAGCACAGCGACTCCATCCGGGCGAGCTCGGACTCGCGGGCCTCGAGCAGACCCGCGACGACACGAAGGATCTCGCCGCGGCGCGGGGCCGGCAGCCGCCGCCAGCCGCCCTCGACGAAGCTGCGCCGCGCCACCCCGACCGCGCGGTCGACATCGGCCGCGCCGGCATCGGCCACCTCGGCGACCACACCGCCGGTCGCGGGGTTGTCAACGACGTACGTTCGCCCGCTCAGTGGCCCGACATCCTCGCCGCCGATGCGGAGCGCGGTGGCCCGCCCGCCGTCGAGATCGGTCACCACCGCGCTCATTTCGCGGTGTAGCCGCCGTCGACCACGAAGAACTGGCCGGTCACCCACGACGAGTCGTCGCAGGCGAGGAACAGCGCCATCTTCGCGACGTCCTCGGGTTGACCCCAGCGGCCAAGCGGGACGTGGCTCTTGACCGCCGCTTCGTATTCGGGGGTGAACGGCCCGGCCAGCGGCGTCTTGATCGCGCCGGGGAAGATGCAGTTGCACCGGATCTGGAACTCCGCGTGCTCGATCGCCAGGGTCCTGGTCATGGTCGCAATCCCGCCCTTGGCGGCGGTGTAGGCATCCGAGGCGCCGGAGCCGACCCGCAGCGCGGCGATGCTCGAAACGTTGATGATCGAGCCGGCACCGACCTTCTTCATCTCCGGGATCGCGTACTTCGCGCCGAGGTAGGTGCCCTTGAGGTTGACATCGATCGTGCGGTTCCAGATGTTCTCCTCGAGCAGCGGAGAGGGGGCGTCGGTGATCCCCGGCCGGTAGTTGCCCTGCGCGGAGAACCACAGCCCGGCGTTGCTATAGAGCACGTCGAGCCGGCCGTACTCGCCGACCGCGAGGTCGACGGTCGCCTTGACCTGCTCGGCACTGGAGACGTCACACGGCGAAAAGACCGCGGTACCACCCGCGCCGGTCACCTCGTCCGCGACCTGCTTGCCGGTCTCCTCGTTGACCTCGGCGACGACAACGGCGGCCCCCTCACTCGCGAACAACCGGGCCGCAGCGGCCCCCTGCCCGCTGCCCGCGCCGGTGATAATCGCGACGCGGCCGTCAAGTTTTCCCATCGTCGGCAACTCCCCCTCGACCAGTGATCAACTAAGTCGGCTATAAAGTTGTTATTTTGCGTGTTGACGGTTTAACGCTCGGCAGGTCCGGTGTCAAGGGATCCGTCGAGCGCAATTGCGACAATCCCGATGCGAGTGGGCGAAGGGGGTCCGCGGATGTCGAGTGCACTTCCAGCCGGCGTGGGAGCGGCGCTCGTCACCGTGTTCGACCCGGCCGGCGAGGTCGATGCCAAAGCCACCGCCGACCTCGCCGCGCAGCTCGCCGAGACCGGCCTGGTGTCATTCCTGGTGGCGGGCACGACCGGAGAAGCAGGCTCGCTGAGCCTCAAGGAGCGGGCCGACCTGGTCCGTGCGGTGCGCGCCGCACTGCCGGCCGGAGTCGCCGTCCTTGCCGGTGCTGGTGCGCCGTCGACCCGCCAAGCCGTCGAGATCACGACTGCGGTGTGCGATGCCGGCGCCGATGCGGTGCTCGCGCTGTCCCCACCGGGAAGCGCCGACCCGAGGCCGTACTACGAGGCGCTGGCGAAGACGGCCGGCTCGACGCCGCTGCTCGCTTATCACTATCCGTTCGCGTCCGCGCCCGGGATCGGCGTCGACACGTTGGCCGGGCTCCCGGTGGCCGGGATCAAGGACTCCAGCGGCGACATCGGCCGGCTCTACGACGAGCTCGAGACGTTCCCGGGCGCGATCTACACCGGCGCGCACAGCCTGACCCTGGTCGCCGGCGCTCTGGGCTGTGCCGGAGCGCTCCTCGCAGTTGCGAACGTCTACCCCGAGCTGGCGATCAAGGCGTTCGGCGGTGACGGCGCGGCGCAACGCGCGCTCGTCGTCGCCGGAAGCGCCTTGACGAAAGAACGGCTGACCAGCCTCAAGATCGGTGTGGCGCAACGGTTCGGCACCTCGGCGACCGTACGGATGGGCTGAGCAGACCCCCGACCGATTGGATCAGACCGGTCAGCTGCGGCCCTCGGCCCGCGCGACGATCAACGCGGCGTGACGAAGGACCGGCGCGTCGACCATCCGTCCCTCGAAGCGAAACGCGCCGGGCCGGCCGGCCGCCTCGCCGATCACCCGGCGGGCCCACGCGATTTCCTCGTCGGTGCCCCGGAAGGCGGCCCGAACGACATCGACCTGACGCGGATGGATGCACGCCAACGCTGCGAACCCTGAGCCGGCCGCGTCATCGGCCTGCGCGGCCAGCCCGCTCAGGTCGGTGAAGTCGACGTGGATCGTGTCGATCGCAGGCACCCCGGCCGCACCGGCCGCCAGCAGCACCTGTGAACGGGCATGAGATGCGACGTCGCGAAAGGAGCCGTCCGCGCGCCGGCTCGACCGGCCACCCAGCCCGGCGATGAGGTCCTCCGCACCCCACATCACTGCGGCCGAGGCCGCCGCGATGTCGGCGGCGGCAAGGATGCCGGCCGGAGTCTCGCAGAGCGCCACCACCGCTCGCGGCGCAAGGCCCTGAACCTGTTCTGCGGTCTCGGTTTTCGCGAGCATCACCACGCGGTACGGCGTGCCGGCGAGTGCGGCCAGGTCGAGTGCATGGTCCGCCGTACCGACCGGGTTGATCCGGACCACTGTGCGGTCCGGATCGAGCCCGGCCGGTGCCAACGCGAGCCGGGCCGCCGGTTTGTCGGCCGGCGCAACACCGTCCTCGAGATCGACGATGACCGCGTCGGCGATCGCCGCCGCCTTCGCGAATCGGTCCGGTCGGTCTCCCGGGCAGAACAGCAGCGCCGGCCCCGGCGGTTGCCAGCTCATCTGGCCGGCGGTGGCGGCGTGATCGGACCGTGCCCGCGCAGATAGACCATCACCGTGCGTTTGAAGGTGATCACCACCTTGCCCTCGGCGGTGTAGCCGGTGGTCTGCACGGTCACGATCCCGGCCTGCGGGCGGCTCTGCGAACGACGGACCGCGAGCACCTCGGACACCGAGTAGACCGTCTCGCCCTCGAACAGCGGGTTCGGGAGCCGGACCTCGTCCCAGCCGAGGTTCGCGAAGACGTTCTGCGAGATGTCGATGACGGACTGCCCGGTCACCAGCGCGAGTGCGAACGCCGAGTTGACCAGCGGTCGGCCGAACTCGGTCTGGCTGGCGTAGTGCTCGTCGAAGTGGATCCGCGCGGTGTTCTGCGTGAGCAGGGTGAACCAGGAGTTGTCGGTCGCAGTGACCGTCCGGCCGATCGGATGGCGGTAGACGTCACCGACCTCGAAGTCCTCGAAGAATCGCCCCTGCCAACCGGCCCGCTCGGTCATTGCTCCACCTCCGGATGCGCAAACCCGTTTGATTCCAACGGTTCGAGCAGTTCAGCGAACCGTACGGCGTCCACGTTGCCGCCGGAGATCACGACGCCGACGCGTCGGCCGGGCGGCTCGAGCGCGCCGGAGAGCAGCGCCGCCACCCCGACCGCGCCGCTGGGCTCGACCACGATCTTCATCCGCTCGAACAGGAAGCGCATCGCCGCGACGATTTGGGCGTCGCTCACCCGGACCACCTCGTCGACCAGTCGGCGGTTGACCGCGAAGGTCAGCTCGCCCGGCATGTCGACGGCGAGGCCGTCGGCGATCGTGTGCGGCACCGGGATCCGCACCCGGGCGCCGGCCCGCAACGACTGCCAGTGGTCGTCGCCGGCGGCCGGCTCGACCCCGATCACCGCGGTGCCCGGGCTCCGGCTGGTCACCGCGGTCGCGACACCGGCCATCAGGCCGCCGCCGCCGAGCGGCACCACGACTGCGTCGAGCCCGCCGGCTTGCTCCAGCAGCTCGAGCCCGACCGTTCCCTGCCCGGCCATGACGTCGAGATGGTCGTACGGCGGGACGATCGCCAGTCCCGCATCCGCCGCGAGCTGCTCGGTCAGGGCACGACGGTCCTCGGTGTAGCGGTCGTAGGTGACGACGGCTGCGCCGTACTCCTTGACTGCGGCAACCTTGCCGGCCGGCGCGTCGAGCGGCATCAGCACGGTCGCGGTCGTTGCGAACTCACGGGCGGCAAGGGCGACCGCCTGCCCGTGGTTGCCGGACGAGAAGGTCGCGACCCCGCGGGCGCGCGCGGCCGGGTCGAGGCAGGCGATCGCGTTGTAGGCGCCGCGGAACTTGAACGCGCCGGCCCGCTGGAAGTTCTCGCACTTGAGCGAGACCTCGGCACCGGCCAACTGGTCCAGCGTCGCCGACGTGAGCACCGGGGTTCGATGGGCGTGGCCGCGCAACCGCTGCGCCGCGGCGTCAATGTCGGCCGGCGAGAGTTCGGCCATCACCGAGCTCGTCGCCGCCGAACCACCGGCCCAGGCTCTCACGCCGGGCTGCGGCAGGATGAAGCCGCCGCAGCGTGAGGGGAGCAGATGAACGAGCTGAGCGCCGACGAACGCAGCATCGTCGAACTCGTCCGCCGGTTCGTCGACGACAAGGTGCGCCCGGTCGCCCACGACCTCGAACGCGACGACGTCTACCCCCAGGCCCTGATCGAGGCGATGAAGGAGATGGGGATCTTCGGGCTGGCCATCCCCGAGCCGTACGGCGCGGCGCTGGTATCCATCCCCTGCTATGCCCGGATCACCGCCGAGCTGGCTCGCGGCTGGATGAGCCTGGCCGGCGCGATGGGCACCCACGCAGTCGTCTCGACGCTGCTCGTGCAGTTCGGCACCGACGCGCAGAAGCAGCGCTACCTCCCGCGACTCGCAACCGGCGAGATCCGGGCCGCGATGGCGCTGACTGAGCCGAGCGGCGGGTCGGACCTGCAGGCCCTTCGCACCGTCGCCCGTCGCGACGGCGACTCCTACGTCGTCAACGGCACGAAGGCGTGGATCACCAACGCCCAGCACGCCGGGCTGATCGCCCTGCTGTGCAAGACCGATCCCGATGCAGAGCCGGCGCACCGCGGCATCAGCATCCTGTTGGTCGAGAAAGGCCCCGGTCTCACGGTCGGCGCCCCGCTGCCCAAGCTCGGCTACAAGGGAGTCGAGACCTGCGAGCTGTTCTTCGATGACTACCGCATCCCGGCCGACGCGTTGCTCGGTGCCGAAGAAGGCAGCGGCTTTGCGCAGATGATGAAGGGCCTCGAGCTCGGCCGGATCCAGGTCGCGGCACGCGCGCTCGGAGTCGCTCAGGCCGCCTTCGACGACTCGTTCGCCTACGCCCAGCAGCGCGAGACCTTCGGTCGCCCGATCTGGGAACACCAGTCGATCGGCAACTACCTGGCCGACCTGGCCACCAAGATCACCGCGGCCCGGCTGCTGATCGACGACGCGGCGCAGCGGCTCGGCGCGGGCGAGCGCTGCGACCTCGAAGCCGGCATGGCGAAGCTGTATGCCTCGGAGATCTGTATGGAGGCAGCGCTCACCGCGATCCGGATCCACGGCGCGCAGGGCTACTCGTCCGATGTCGACGTCCAGCGCTACTTCCGGGACGCTCCGCTGATGATCGTCGGCGAGGGCACCAACGAGATTCAGCGCAATGTCATCGTCCGGCAGCTGATCCGCCGCGGCGGCCTGCAGTACTGAGTCGTCGCGGGCGCTATCCGGGAACCATCGCGGAGATGAACTTCGGCACGCACATCCGCCAGGCCTCGACCACGAGCTCGCGGAGCTCCACCTCGTCGATCTCCGCCAACCGGACCCGCACCCAGTTGTAGCGCTCGTCGGACTTCACCGGCATCAGGAACTTCTCCGGCTCGGCCGCGACCAGCGCGGCGCGCTCCTCCTTCGGGAACGCGAACCCCATCGTCGTCTCGTCCGGCGACACCGCCGCATAGACCAGGCTGCGGATCCGGAACTTCACGCTCTCCCGGATCAGGTGCTCCTCGCTGCGCGGCAGCGTCGACGTGATCGCGCGGATGTCCTCGAGGTCGACGCCTTTCACGGTGCCTCCTCGGCCATCCTTGCGGCCCGGGCGAGCAGTTCGCCGGCCCGGGCGAACTCGGCCACCACGTCGGCGGCGGTGCGCTGCTCGCCCAGCAGGGCGGCGCCCTGGCCGGCGTAGACGAACGCGATGTCGTAGTCGGCGGCCGCTCGGCCATCGGCGAGCTCCTGCCGGGCGGCATCATCGGCGGCGAGCTCGTCCTCACGACCGGCCCAGCGACTGAAGAACGGGTTGCGCAACCCGCGGGCGCCGAACTCAGGCGGCCAGTCGAGCCGCTGCGCGACATCGAACACCCGGCCGTAGGCGGTGTCGGTGTCGACCGCGTCGAGCAGCCGGGCCCGCGCGGCGGGGGTCGTCTCCGCCTCCACGCAGACGAGGAACGCCGTGCCACACCACCCGCCGACCGCACCGGCGGCGAGCACGGCAGCCAGGCCGCGCGAGTTGGCGACGCCACCGGCCGCCGCTACCGGCGTCTCGACCGCGTCGAGCACCGCTTGCAGCAGCGGCAAGGTCGCGACCTCGTTGCGCCCGTGCCCGCCGGCTTCGCCGCCGCGGGCCACGATCAGGTCGGCCCCGGCCTGTTCCGCCGCCTTGGCCTCGTCGAGCGTGCCGGCCTGCACCGCAACCGTCACACCCGCCGCCTGCAGCGGGGCGACGTAGCGCTGATACGCACCGAAGCTGACCGACACCAACGGCGGTGCCGCGGCCAGGGTCGCCTCAAACGGGGCGGGATCGTGGTCGAGCGCCCAGGCCATCAGGCCCACGCCGTACGGGCGGCCCGAAGCCGCAAGCCGGTCGCAGTCGGCGGCGAGCGAGTCCGCGGTGGTCGCGCTGCCGGCGCCGATCATGCCGAGGCCACCGGCCGCGGAGACCGCGGCTGCGAGGCGGGGTCCGCCAGCGCCGAACATCGGCGCGCACACGACCGGGGTGACCAGCCCGAAGCGCTGGGTCAACCAGGTCCGCACGGGCCGACCGTACTAGCCGGCTACGACGAGGTTCAGTCCGAGCTGTTCGCGAGCTCGGCAACCCGCATGCCGCTGCTCCACTTCTCCTCGATCCGGCCGAACCGCCAGATCAGCAGCGCGATCATCCAGGTGACCGCAAACATCCCGACGATGATGAAGCCCAAGGTGTTGATGTCGGCGTTCTGCAAGTCCGTCCAGAACCGACCTGTGATGCCGAGTTGCTGGGAAAGCAGGCCGAGCAGCTCGACCGTGCCGATGACCAGCGCGACCATCACCGACAGCGACGTGATGGTCAGGTTGTAGTAGACCTTGCGGATCGGCTTGGAGAACGCCCAGCCGTACGCGAAGTTCATGAAGGTGCCGTCGATCGTGTCGAACAGGCACATGCCCGCGGCGAAGAGCACCGGCAGGCACAGGATCGCGTACCAGGGCAGGCCGCTCGCCGCCCCGGCGGACGCCAGGACGAGCAGCGCCACCTCGCTCGCGGTGTCGAAACCGAGCCCGAACAGCACCCCGACCGGATACATCTGGGCCGGGCGGCGGATCGTCTGCATCACCGGCCGGAGGATCCGGTTCATCAGGCCGCGGTTGTTCAGTTGCTCCTCGAGCGCTTCCTCGTCGTAGACACCGCGGCGGATGTCGCGGAAGACCTTCACGATCCCGACCAGGATCACCAGGTTGATCGCGGCGATCGCGTAGAGAAAGGTACCGGACACGCTGGTGCCGATCACCCCGGTGTAGTGGTGCAGCGACGACTGGTCGTTGCGCACCGGCCCGACCAGCGCCTTCACCCCGAAGGAGAGCAGTCCGGCCAGCCCGAACACGATCGTCGAGTGCCCGAGGGAGAACCAGAACCCCACCGACAGCGGCCGCTTGCCGTCAGCCATCAGCTTGCGGGTGGTGTTGTCGATGGCCGCGATGTGGTCCGCGTCGAAGGCGTGCCGCATCCCCAGGGTGTACGCCGTCACCCCCATCCCAATCCCGAAGGTCTTGGTGCCGACGCTGTAGTGGTGGGGCGAGACGACCGCGATCAGGGTGAACCAGCCGATCACGTGCAGCGCGATGATCACCGCGACCATGCCGCCGAGCCGGGTCCACTCGGCCGGCGTCAACCCGGCCCGAAGCTGTGCCAACCTTCCGCGAAGCGGCGTGGACGCGGCCGGCGGGGACATGTTTTCATCCTGCCCTAACTGCGACATTGTCGCAACCAGCGGAGAGCGAAATCCGGCCCAAAAACCCGCTTCTGTGGACGACGCGGTGGATGAAGCGGTGGATGAGGTGATCTTTCCGGGGGATAACGGCGGCTTCGTTGTGGACATCGTGTGGACGCAAAAAGATCTTGAAAAAACTTTGAGAAACCTCTTGTGCCCGGCGCGTGCACCCACTAGACATTGCTTTGTCACCGGGAGGCCGGAGATCGAGTCGGGGGAAACTCCGACACGCAAGGTAAGTCGGGTAACCGGCTCATCGGGCGGGTCTCAAGGAACCGGTACCGGCAAGGCAACGCACGGTGATCCGAGCAATCGGAGCCGCCGGTGCAGCGGAGCCGAGTAAGGCCCCTCCAACTCATACTTGGAGGGGCCTTACGCCATTCTGCCCACATTTTTCCGGCCCGGTGGGCAGCGACACTCTGAAGACCGGGCGAATTCTCTCCCAACGAAGCCGGGTTCAGGAATCAGCGATTCCGAACTCGGCCGGGCGCTGTCGGCTGGCGATCTCGAACAGCACGATGGTGGCCGCGTTCGCCACGTTCAACGAGTCGACTCCCCCGGACATCGGGATGGACACCGACGCGTCGGCGTACGGCTCCCACTCCGGGTTGATGCCGTAGCGCTCGCTGCCAAGCACCAGCGCGACCCGGTCCGCATAGCGCAGCGCCTTGTACGTCGACTCCGCCCGCGAGTTGGTCAGCACCACCTGGAAGCCCTGGGCCCGCAGCCAGCCGGCCGCCGACTCGACCGTGCAGTCGACCATCGGCATCGTCAGCGACGCGGCCATGCTGGCGTGGATCAGCCGGGGGTGAGTCAAACGTACCCGGCGGTTGGTCAGCAGGACCGCAGCGGCACCGCTGGCCTGCGCGGAACGCACCGCGGTGCCGACGTTGCCCATGACCTCGAGCCCGTCGAGGACGAGCACCAGCGAAGGCTCAGGCGGCCGGGCGACCATCGACGTGAGGTCCTCGAGGCTCCACTGCCGCGACATCGCGATCGCGGCCAGGCCGTCGGAGGAGTCCCGGTCCGACAGGCGAGCCGCCAGCCGTGGGCTGACTGCGTACACCGGTGCACCGGCCCGCTGGGCCCGGGTCAGCAGATCGGACGCCCGGTTGCCCCGGAACAGCTCGGGCGACACGATCGCCGCGACCAGCTCGAGGCCGGCGTCCAGGGCGGACTCGATCTCCCACAATCCGGCCAGCACGATCAGCCGCTGCGGATTGGGTTTGCTGTTGTTCTGGATCGCGACGTACTGCGCGATCAGCGGGTGCTTGGCCCCGATGACCGGGAGCTGCGCCCACTGGCCCGCGGCGGCATCGTCAGCCATCGTCGCGACCCTAGCCGCAACAGGCGGCTCAGACGATGCCGTTGACCCCGGCCTTCGCCATCCGGCCGGCGATGATCGCGCGCTGGATCTCGCTCGTGCCCTCCCAGATCCGCTCGACCCGCAGCTCACGGAAGAACCGCTCCGCGACGTTCTCGCGCATGTAGCCGCGGCCGCCGAAGACCTGCACGGCCCGGTCGGCCACCCGGTTGGCCATCTCGGAGGCATAGAGCTTCGCCATCGAGCACTGGGCGTGCTGCACCTTGAGGTCGCGCCCCTGGTCGGCGCCGCGGGCGGCCTCGTAAGTGATCAGGCGGGCCGCGAACAGCTCGGTCAGGCTGTCAGCCAGCATCGCCTGGATCGCACCGAAGGCCACGATCGGCGAACCGCCGATTACCCGCTCGGTGGCGAAGGCGGTCATTTCCTCGACCAGCCGCTGGGCCGCACCCACGCAGCGGGCCGCGACCATCATCCGCTCGAACCGGAACCACTCGTACGCGAAGCGCATGCCGTCGCCTTCTGCGCCGACCATGTTGGCGGCCGGCACCCGCACCCCCTCGAACGCGACGATCGGGTGGTGGTGGCTGATCGTGTGCGTATAGGCCGGCGTCCGGACGACGCGGACGCCGTCGCTCGGGATGTCGACGAGGAACATCGCGTGCGCGCCTTCGTTCGGCCCGCCGACCAGCTTGGCCTGGAAGAACGCGTAGTCGGCCGAGTTGTACGACGTCACATGCCACTTCTCGCCGTCGAGGACGTAATCGTCGCCGTCGCGGCGCGCCGTCGCCACGATGTCGTCGACGTCGGAGCCGGCGCCCGCCTCGGTGATCGCGTAGCACTCCTCGCGGTCGCCCGACACGGTCGGGCGCAGCCAGCGCTCGATCTGGTGCTCGGTCGCCACCTCGGGAAACCACGACGGCGGGGTGGAGGCGACCCAGCCGAGCGCGTTGGTCACCCGGCCCATCTGTTCCTGCACCAGCACCTGCTGGAGCGAGGTGCAGCCGAGCCCACCGAGCTCCACCGGCATGTTGGTCGCGCAGAGGCCCAGCTCGTGGGCCCGGGCGCGGTGCGCGGCGACCACCGACGGCGGCAGCTCGCCACCGGCCATCTCGGCTTCCACCTCGAACGGGATCAGCTCGTCGGCGAAGCTCCTGGCCCGGGCCTGGAGGTCGAGGTCGGCCGCTGTCAACTCATACATGCGAGGTCCCCTCATGGCCTTGACTGACTGTTCAGTCTATGCGAGCGTTCCCGCCGTGCCAATGGCATCGACCCTGCCCGAATCCGCCGACGCCGTCGTTGTCGGCGGCGGGACAATCGGTGCCTGGTGTGCCTATTTCCTCAAGCGCAGCGGGCTCGACCGGGTCGTCCTGGTCGAGAAGGACCAGCTCGGTCAGGGCGCAAGCAGCCGCGCCGCCGGCATCGTCCGCAGCCAGGGTGGCACCCGCTGGGCGGTCGACCTGGCCGAATGGTCGCGCACCTTCTACCGGTCGCAGCACGACGAGATCGGGATCGACTCCGGCTTCACCCAGCAGGGCTACTTCCTGCCCTGCTTCACCCCCGACGACCTCATCGCCGCCGAGGCGCGGATGCAGATGCAGCGCGCGGCCGGTCTCGACGTCAAGTGGCTCGACCCGGACGAGGCGGACCGGGTCAACCCCACGATGGCGCCCGGGATGACCCTCGGCGGCACCTATTTCGACGGCGACGGCTACATCACCCCGCCACGCAACGTGCTCGCCTACGCGGTCGCCATGGCGCAGGCCGGGGTCGAGGTACGCGAGCACACCGCCTTCACCGGGCTGGCGACCCAGGCCGGCAAGGTCACGGGCATCGAGACCTCGGCCGGCCCGATCGCCACCGAGCGTGTCGTGCTCACCGGCGGGCCGAAGCTGCGTGCGGTCGGTGCGCTCGCGGGCATCCGGATCCCGGTCGGCGGCGTCCGCCATCAGGTCGCGGTCACCGAGCCGCACCCCGATTTCGAGCCGAGCCGGCTGCCGATGGTCTTCGACCTCGTCGCCGGGCTGTACTGGCGCGCAGAGGAACGCGGCCTGTTGTTCGGGATGAGCAATCCCGACGAGCCCGAGGGCAAGGCCACCGAGATCGACCTGCCCTATCTGGACCGGATGCGGGCGCGGCTCGCTGAGCTGGTCCCGGTGACCGAGAAGCTCGCGCTTCGCCGCGCCTGGGCGGCGACCATCGACTTCACCCCCGATCACCTGCCGATCCTCGGCCCGGGCATCACCGCCGACGGCCCGATCGAGGGCGTGACCGTCGCCGCTCCGGGCGGTCACGGCATGATGTGGGGGCCGGGCGTGGCCCGGGCCGCCGCCGACCTGGCCCTGACCGGCACCACGTCCGTCACCGACTGCACCGACCTCGGCCTCGACCGATTCGACGCCGAGGGCCGCAGCAAGCTACCCGCCGACCCGATCGCACTGCCGTTCCCGGAAAGGACCTCCTCCACATGACCCACGTCGACACCGGCACTCCCCACCTGCACGCCATCGCGGCCGGCAGCGAGCTCGAGGACTGGGGCCCGCTCGAGGAGGCCTCCGATCCGGACAACACCCCGATGACCACCGCCGGCCTGACGCTGTGGAAGGACGGCGACGCCGAGGTCGGGATCTGGGAGTGCACGCCGGGCCCGTCGTACTGGACGCTCGAGACGCACGAGGAGATCTACATCATCTCCGGCCGGATGACCGTGACCCGCGAGGGCAGCGAGCCGCTCGAGGTCGGCGCCGGCGACGCGGTGGTGTTCCCGCGCGGCTGGGCCGGCACGTGGCAGATCCACGAGACGCTGCGCAAGCTGTACGTCATCTTCTAGCCCGGCTGCTCGCCCGGCCTTGCTTCGAGGTGTACGTCGACCGCGACCGCGCCGGCCACGCTGCACACCAGCGGGTTGATCTCGATCGCGTCGAGTGAGTCGCCGAGCTCGGTCACCAACTGGGACAGCCCGGCGATCGCGCCGGCACCTGCGTCGAGGTCGGCGGCCGCACCGTGCCGGGGCTCGAGCAGCAGGCGCTCGACCATGGTCCGGCCGAGCAGGGTCCGCGCATGCGCCGGCCCGACCGGTGGCAATGCCGCCGCCCGCTCGGCGACGTACTCCACCAGCACCCCGCCCGGCCCGACCACGAGCAGCAGCCCGAGGTTCGGGTCGCGGACCGCACCCACCAGCAGCTCGACGCCCGGCGGGACCTGGCGGCAGACGATCACCCGTGGCCCGAGCCGGCCGGCCAGGTCGCGGTAGGTCTCCACCAGCTCTTGGTCGTCACCGATCCCGACCACTACCCCGCCGACGTCGGTCTTGTGCGCGATGTCCTCGTCGGTCTTGAGCACGACCGGGTAACCGAGCTCCGCCGCGGCGGCGAGCAGCGCGCCCTCGTGGTCGGCCGGGCGGGCCTCCGCGACCTCGATCCCGTAGTCGGCCAGCAACGCGAAGCCCTCCGCCGCGGGCAACGGTCCGGCGGCCAGCCGCTCCCGCCAGCGGTCCCGGCGCGCGGGGTCGACGGCAGGCGCCGGCGTCGAGGGCGCCCGGTCGGCATGCCGGAGCAGGTGACCGAGTGCGAGCAGCCCGCTCCGGGTGCCCTCGAGCACCGGTACGCCGGACCCGCGGAGCCTTGCCGCCGCGCCGAGGTCGAGCGCCGAAGGCAGGTGGCTCAGGACGACGACCGGCAGATCGGTCGCCGTGGCGCAGCGGCGCACCGCGTCCCGGTAGGAGTCGTCTCCGTCGAGCTCCTCGACCAGGTCGACCGCGAGAGCGACCGCCTGGACCGCCGGGTCGCCGGCCAGGTCGATCAGCACGTCCCCGAACAAGCCCTCGGTGTCGGCGCCGTTGCCCCAGACGTCCAGCGGGTTGGTCGCGATCAGGCCGGGGTCGAGCCGCTGCGCGATCCGCGCTGTCGTCTCCGCCGAGATCTCGGCGAACGGCACCTCGGTCGCGGCTGCCACGTCGACGATCAGGGCCCGCTCCGCGCCGGAGTCCAGTACGGCGGCCAGGCCGCCACCAGCCGTCCTTGACCGGGCCCTTCGGCCGGCCGCGAACAGCTCGGTGGTGTCGAGCAGTTCGCCGAGGTCGGACACCAGGTGCAGGCCGTGGGCGTCGGCGAGCGCCTCCCAGGCGGCGGTGCCGCCGGCGACCGCGCCAGAGTGCGCCGCGACCATCGAGGCGCCCCGTTCGCTGGTGCCGACCGGCAGGACGACGATCGGGATGTCGCGCTCGGCCGCGGCGGTCAGTGACGCGCGCAGTGCGGCGGTGTCCCGCATCGCCTCCAATACCAGTGCAACCACCGCGGTCTGCGGCAGCCCGAGGGCGTAGTCGAGGTAAGCCGCGGTCGTCGTCACCAGCTCCTGGCCGGAGGACACCGCGAGGCTGAAGCCCAGGCCGCGACGCGCCCGCAGGACCGCCGAGAAGACCGATCCCGAGTGGGTGACCATTGCCACCGGCCCGACCGGGATCGGGTCGGGCTCGAGGTAGCCGATCGCGCGGATTCCCTTGGCGACGTTGACGAAGCCCATGCAGCCGCCGCCGCACACCTGCATCGAGGCCTCGCGGGCGATGGTCGCGAGCCGGGTCCGCAGCGGAACGACGCCCTCGGCCGGTGCCTCGTAGGCATTGCCGAAGATCACCGCCGCGCGGTCCCCGCGCTTGGCCGCGAGCTCCAGTTCGGTCTCGAGCGCCGGGTCACCGACGCCGAGCAGGACCAGGTCGATCGCGTCGCCGATCTCGGCGAGCGAGGGATAGCAACGGCGGCCGGCCAGATCGGCGTACCGCGGGTTGACCAGGTGGACGCTGACCTCGGCGGAGCTGCGCAGAACCTCGGTCACCATCCGCTCGCCGAAGCTGCCCGGCCGCGGACTCGCGCCGACGACGGCGATGCTGCGGGGCTCCAGGAGACAGGTCAGCGGGCCGGACTCGCGCGCGGGCGCGCTCACCCCCGCTTGGACGGCAGCAAACCGGACAGCCGCTGCCGGCCGGCCGCCACCTTGGCGTCCCGGATCGCGGCCTTGGCCGCCTGCCAGCCGGGGATGCCGCACACGCCGCCACCGGCGTGGGTGGCCGAGCTGGCGTTGTACAGGCCCTTGACCGGCGTGCGGTAGTCGGCGTAGCCCGGGGCCGGGCGCATGTGGAACAGCTGCTCGATCGAGAGCTCGCCGTGGAAGATGTTGCCGCCGACCAGGCCGTACTCCTGCTCCATCTCGTACGGGCTGACCACGTCGCGATGCAGGATCGAGCTCTTGAAGTTCGGGGCAAGCTCGTTGTAGCAGTCGATCATCCGGTCGGCGTACGCCTCGATCTCCTCGGCATGCGGCTCCTCGCTCCACGTCTCGGGCACCCACTGGGTGAACAGAGACATGATGTGCGTGCCCTCCGGGCACAGCGAGCGGTCGAAGGTCGACGGGATCACGCCGTCGCTGAACGGCCGGACCGCGGCCTTGCCGTTGCGGGCGTCCTGGAAGGCCTGCTCCATGTACTCGACCGAGGGCGCCATCTCCACCGATCCGGTGTGATGCTCCTGCAGGCTGGTGCCGGGGTCGGCGATGAAGTCCGGCAGCTCGGCGAGCGCCAGGTTGATCTTCACGACCCCGCTACGGGTCTTCCAGGTCTCGATGTCGCGGACGAAGTCCGACGGCAGGTTGGCCCGGCCGACGTGGTCGAGGAAGGCCGTGCGCGGGTGCAGGCTCGACACGACCACGGGGGCGCGCAGCTCGTCGCCGTTGGCCAGCACCGCACCTTGGACGCGGCCGTTCTCGACCAGCAGGCGCGATACCGGTGCGTTGAGCCGGATCTCCGCCCCGAAGCTGCGGGCGGAGTTCTCGATCGCAGTGGCGACCCCGCCCATCCCGCCCTCCGGGAAGCCCCAGTTACCGAGGTGGCCGTCGCCGATGTCACCGATCGAGTGGTGCGCCATGACGTACGCCGTACCCGGCTCACACGGGCCGGCCCAGGTGCCGATGACGCCGTTGACCGCCATCGCGCCCTTCACCTGCGGCGACTCGAACCAGTCGTCGAGCAGGTCGGCGATGCTCATGCCCATCAGCCTGGTGACGTCACCGATCGTGCGGACGTCGACGCCGCGGTGCCGCCAGGCCAGCCGCAGGGTGTCGACCAGGTCGGCCGGGCGCTTCGAGCCAAGCTTCGGCGGGACGGTGAGCAGAAGCGGGCCGAGGACGTCGGCGAGGCCGCCCATCCAGGCGTCCCACTTGACCATCGCGTCGGCGTCCTTCTTGGACCACTTGGAGATCTCCTCGTGGTTGCGCTTCGCGTCGTCGGCAAGGATCTTGATCGAGCCGCCGTCGGCGAAGGCCTGGTAGTACGGGCCCATCGGGTGGACCTTGTAGCCGTGGCGTTCGAGCTGAAGCTCGCGCATGATCGTCGGCGGCAGCAGGCTCATGACGTAGGAGAGCCGGGTGACCTTGAACTCCGGCGCGTCGGGCCACGGCGACTCCGTGGTCGCCGCGCCACCGGTCTTGTGCCGGGACTCCAACACCACCGTGTTGGCGCCGTTGCGGGCGAGATACGCCGCGGCCACCAGGCCGTTGTGTCCGCCACCGACGACGATCGCGTCGTAACTGCTGCTGGTCATCTGGGTCTCCGCTGAGTTCGACCGGTTCCGCGTGCTGACAGGATCTCACGGTTTGACTGAATGTTCAGTCTAGGAACTGATAAGGTCCGCGACAAGGGATCTGGTGCAGGAGATCGGACGCTATTGACGATCCGACCACTGCCGTCCAGCGAGGATTCATCCTAAGGTCGTGCAGATGAGCGCGCTTGCCCCCGAAGCCGGCGACCCGAGCGCCGCGAGCCCGCCTGACGGCCGTCGCGAGCAGCTGCTCGAGGCCGCCCTGACCGTCATCGGCGAACGCGGCTTCCCGGAGACCCGGATCGCCGACGTCGCGGCGCGGGCCGGCACCAGCCCGGCGCTCGTCATCTACTACTTCAAGACCCGCGATCAGCTGCTGACTGAGGCGATCCGGCTCTCCGAGGACCGCTGGTACGCCGAGGGCATCGCCCGGATCGCGAGCATCCCCACCGCCGCGGGCCGGCTCGAGGAGCTGGTCGCGATGACCTGCATGCCCGAAGAAGAGGGCGACCCGGTGTCGTGGACGCTCTGGCTCGACCTGTGGGCGCAGGCCGCGCGGCATCCCGAGGTGGCCGCGGTCCGCCGGGAGTTCGACGAGCACTGGCGCAAGACCATCATCGACCTCGTCACCGAAGGGCAGGCATCGGGAGAGTTCGCCGCGATCGACGCGGACGCCTTCTCGATCCTGATGTCCGCACTCCTTGACGGATTCGCCATCCAGATTGCACTGTGTGACCCGGTCGTCGACAACGAGAGGACCTTCCGACTCAGCATGGAGTTCGCCGCCGGCCAACTCGGTTTCAGCTGGTCGCCCAAGCCACGCGGGCGGCGGCAGCGAGTGGGCCAGGCCCCGCGGTCCCCGCGCCCGTCATAGCAAGGAGCTATATCGAGTGCCTGGCGGCCAGATCGACCTGATCGGTCTCACCAAGCGGTTCACCGAGACCGCGGTCGACGCGATCGACCTGAACATCGACAGCGGCGAGTTCTTCTCGCTGCTCGGCCCTTCTGGCTGTGGCAAGACCACCACGCTGCGGATGATCGCCGGCTTCGAGCAACCCACCAGCGGGCAGATCCTGCTCGACGGTTCCGACGTCTCCCGGGTGCCGCCCGACAAGCGCAACGTCAACACCGTCTTCCAGAACTACGCGCTGTTCCCGTTCCTCAGCGTCTACGACAACGTCGCGTTCGGGCTTCGCTACCGCAAGGTCTCCAAGACCGACATGACCCGCCAGGTCGGCGCCGCGCTCGACCTGGTCGAGATGGGGCAGTACGCCAAGCGGCGCCCCAGCGAGATCTCCGGCGGGCAGCAGCAGCGGGTGGCTCTCGCCCGCGCCTTGGTGCTGAACCCGGCGGTGCTCTTGCTCGACGAACCGCTCGGCGCGCTCGACGCGAAGCTCCGCCGCGCGTTGAAGGTCGAGCTCAAGGCACTGCAGGAGCGGGTCGGCATCACCTTCCTCTACGTGACGCACGACCAGGAGGAAGCGCTGACGATGTCCGACCGGCTGGCCGTGATGTGCGACGGCAAGCTGGCCCAGGTCGGCTCGCCGCGCGAGGTGTACGAAGCGCCGGCGTCGACCTACGTCGCCGACTTCCTCGGTGTGTCCAACCTGATGAGCGTCGACGTCGTCGAGGCCGGCCCGAAATGCCTGGTGAAGCTCGGCGAATCGGTGCTGTCGGTCGAGTCGAACGGCTCACAGCCACGCGGTCCGGCGATGCTGTCCATCCGCCCCGAGAACGTCACGCTGGAGCCGCACGGCAGCCCGGGTGACAACCGGGCGCCGGCCATGGTCGAGCGCAGCGTATTCCTCGGATCGTCGACCCAGGTCTACGTCCGCCTCGCCGCCGGCCCGTCCTTGCAGGCCCAGCTCACCGGCGAGCAGGCGGCAGTTGCGTTGACCCAGGGCACTCCGGTCAACGTGCATCTGCCGGCTCAGTCGTTGCGGGTCCTTCCGGAGGACCCGGCGTTTGCGCGGCACTCGGCCGAGCGGGAGTAAGTCCCTAGATCCCGGCGAAGTTGGCCAGCGACTCATCCGACGACGCCCGCTCGCCGCGGGTCATCCAGCGATAGCCGATGTAACCCAGCACCGCCACGACGAACGAGAACACCAGCATCAGGGTGGCCAGCGCATTCAGCGCCGGACCACCGTTGCCGCCGTGGGTCTGCCCGTAGATGATGACCGACATCGGCTGAGTCGCCGCCGACGACGACAGCAGGTCGACCAGCACGAAGTCGTCGATGACCCCGGAGAAGACCAGGACCGCAGAGGCAAAGATCGCCGGCGCAAGCATCGGCAGCAAGACCCGGCGGACCGCCTCGAGCTTCGAGGCGCCGAGATCGGCCGCCGCTTCCTCGTACTGCCGCCCGATCGACACCAGCCGGGCGCGCACGATGATCGCTGGCCAGCTCAGGTTCCAGGTCACCAGACCAAGCGTCTCGGCGAGCGTGCCGAGGTGGACCGAGGTGAACAACGTATTGAAAACAAAGAACAACGCGACGCCGAAGATCAGCTCCGGGATGACGAATGAGAACACCATGACGAAGTTCGCCGCCGACGCCGGGCGGGTGCGCCAGCGATCGATACCGATCGCGAACGCAACTCCGAGCGGTACGGCGATGACAGTGGTGTAGAGCGAAAGCTTCAAGGTCTGCGCGACCGCAGCGTGCAGGATCGGGTCGTGCAGCACGGAGTTGAGCGGGTCGGAGGTGTACCACCGCATCGAGAAGCCCTGCCACACGCTCTGCGACTTGCCGTTGTTGAACGAGAACAGAACGGCCAGCCCGATCGGCAACAGTGACCACGCGATGTACAACCAGATGAAGCCCTCGAGGAACACCGGCCGCCGCCACGGGTTGCCGATGAACTTGCGCGGCTTGGGCGCGGGCACGGTCTTCACAGCCCGCGCGGCGGGCGCGGCCGGGCTCGCCGTCAGCTCGCTCATGCGTTCGCCTGCGAGGCGCGGTTGGTCGCGATGACGTAGTAGAGCATCGGAATCACGAGCACGCCGAGCATCATCAGTGACAGCGAGGCGCCCTGGGTCTGCAGCTGGGTGGACGACAGCTGCTGCTCGATCGTGTTGCCGATCATCGCGGTGTTCGTCGCGCCGGAGAGCATCTGGTTGGTGAAGTAGTCACCGATCATCGGCAGCACCGTGACCAGCAACCCGGTCAGGATCGCCTGCCGGCTCAGCGGCAGCGTCACCTTGGTGAAGGTCCGCAACCGGCTCAGACCGAGATCGCGGCCCGCCTCGATCAGATGCGGATCGATCCGGTCGAGACCCGCGAAGAGCACCAGGATGAGATACGGGATGTAGCCATAGACCAACCCGAGGATGACCGTTGTCCCCTTGCCGCCCAGCCACACCACGGGATGCGACACCAGGTGCAGGTCGACCAGGATCCGGTTGACGTAGCCATCGGTCTGCAGCAGGTCGATCCACGCCAGCATCCGCATCATGTAGCTGACCCAGAACGGCGCAAGCAGCAAGCCGAGCAGCAGGCCCTTCTTCTTGCCCGCGAACCGGCTCACGAAGTAGGCAGCCGGGTAGCCGATCAGCAACGACAGGATCGCGGCGATCGCGACGTACTCGAGGGTGCGCAAGACCTCCGGGCCGAGGAACGCGCCGGTGCCGGTGAACTCGTGGAAGACCGCGCGGTACGCCGCCCCGCTCCAGTGCAACGGGTTCCAGGCCGGTTGCGGGGTGCCGATGATCTCGTTGATCGACCCGCCCGCGACCGCCAGCGCGACGTAGAACGGCACGATGAACAGCACCACCAGCCACGCCATCGCCGGCGTGGACAGCCCGGCCCACAGGATCCGGCGCGGCGCCTTCGGCCGATCCGCACGAGACAGGCGAGGCACTAGACCCCGCGGGTGACGTCGAGCCAGTCCTGCTGCCAGACCCCGTTCGTCGTCGCCGGCAGCTCGAGCTCGTGGTAGCCCTTGGAGAAGTAGGACTCCAGCACCACGGTCGAGGTCAGGTTGGGCGGAAGGATCTTCTCCTTGATCAGCCGCTGCGGAGTGACTCCTTGCAGAGGCTGCATGTAGCCGTTGTAGCTGATGTTCTCCAGGGCGTTGTCGGTGTTGAGGAAGTAGTTCAGGAACAGGTGCGCGAGCACCGGGTTGTTGCCGCCCGACAGGACCGCCATCGTGTCATTGGCCACCGGCCCGCGACCGTCTGCTGGGAACCAATAGCTGACCACGTCGACCGACACGCCCTTCGGCATGTACTGCGCGGCCGCTGCGATGTCACCCGACCACGAGTGGTGGATCCACATCTGACCGCTCGGGATGTTGGTGTAGTCGTTGTTGTCGATGTGGACGTTGGTCAGCTTCGAGAGGGTGAGCAGGGACTTCTCGGCCGCGGTCAGCAACGACACGTCGGTCGTGTTGAGGTCGCTCTGGCCGTTGTACATCAGGCCGAGGCTCAGGCCCTCGCGGTAGTCGTCGAGGATGGCGACCTTGCCCTTGTACTGACCCTGCCAGAGGAACGACCAGGGGTTCTTCAGCGCCGCCGGGTTGCCGGGCACGTGGTCGTTGCGCCAGGAGATGCCGGTCGTGTAGATCGTGTAGGGGACGGTGTATTGCCACTTCTCGTCGTAGAACGGGTTCTCGAACTCCGACCAGGCGTTGGAGATGTTCGGGATGTAGCTGTGGTTGAGCGGCCGGATCAGCTTGGTCTCGACCAGCGGACCGAGCTGGTCGACGGTGGGAATGAAGACGTCGAAGCTGAGCTGCCCGGTCTGCAGCTTCTGCATCGCCTCTTCCATCGTGTTGAAGGTCGTCACCTCGACCTTGCAGTTGTACTTCTTCTCGAAGTTCTTGACCGACTGCGGGTTGACGTAGGCGACCCAGTTGTAGACCTTCAGCGTGGCGTTCTGCTCCGGCTGGAGGCCGCTTGCGATCGGCTTGTTGTCCGAGAAGATCGGCCAGGTGACCGGGTCGTCCGGTCGAGGCAGGCTGCCGCCGGTGTTGCCACCGCCGCCACCACCACCGCCGCCGGAGTTGCTGGTGCCGCCGCTGCACGCAGCGAGGGCCACCGGGGCGAGGCCGGCGAGCGCGCCGAGTCCGGCGCCGCGCTTGAGCAGGTCGCGTCTGGAAAAGCCGGCCGACGGATCGGAGTCGGACCAGCCTTGCCGAGGATGGTGGGTCAGCGCAACCTCCAAGGACGCAACGGTGAAGCAGGGTTAGGAAACTACGCGGTGCCCCCGGTCGCAAGCGTCGGTTGCGTAACACCGCCGGCGAGGGCGGCCGCGCAGCGTTCGAAGTTGCCCACAAAGCGGTCGATGTCGGAGTCGTCGTGCTGCACCGACATCAGCCATTGCTCGATCTTGCCCCATGGCGGCAGGAAGACCCCGCCGTTGTGCTGGTAGAGCCAGTGCGCGTGGTTGTAGCGGTCGTCGATGCCGAGGAAGCCGCGGTAGCTGCGAACCGGCTCGCGGCGGAAGACCACGCAGCCCTTGGCGCCGACCGCGACAACGTGCGCGTCCAGGTCGTAGGTGGTGATGATCCGCTCGAACTCGCTCACCACCTTGCCGCGGAGCCGGTCGATCCGGGCGTATGCCTCGTCGGTGGCAACCTCGGTCAGCATCGCCCGGGTCGCGGCCATCGCGAGCGGGTTGCCGTTGAAGGTGCCGACCTGCTCGTAGTCGCCGTTGGCGACGTGCGCCATGACCTCAGCGGTCCCGCCGACGGCCGCGGATGCGACCCCGCCGCCGATCGCCTTGGCCAGGCAGACGATGTCGGGCGTCACGCCGACCAGGCCGGTCGCGCCGGACGGACCGGCGGTGAGGCCGGTCTTGACCTCGTCGAACGCCAGCAGCGCGCCGTGCGCGTGCAGCAGCTCCTTGGCGCCGGCAAGGTAGCCCGGGTCCGGGGTGATGATGCCGGCATTCATCATGATCGGTTCGACGATCATGCCGGCGACCTTGCCGTCGTAGTCCTCGAGCAGGGACGCGAGACCAGGCAGGTCGTTGAAGCTGACCACCAACGTCAGGTCCGTGATCGCGGTCGGGATCCCGCTGCTCGCCGGGACCTGGTTGGGTCGCGCGGCGTCGCCGACCTCGTCCTCCTCGGGGGTGACCGACACCTGCACCGAGTCGTGATGGCCGTGGTAGCAGCCCTCGACCTTGATGATCAGGTCACGCCCGGTGACCGCGCGCATGATGTGGACCGCGTCCATCGTGGCCTCGGTGCCGGAGTTGCCGAACCGCCAGAGCGGCAGGCCGAACCGGCGGGAGAGCTCCTCAGCGACCACGATCGCGGTCTCGGTCGGCTGCGCGAAGTGGGTGCCGTGCGCCACCTGGGCGCGCACCGCCTCGACGATCGCGGGGTGCGCATGGCCGGCCAGAGCGGCCCCGTAACCGCCATGCAGATCGACGTATTCGTTGCCGTCGACGTCGATGATCTTCGACCCCGAGCCCTCGGCCAGCCAGACCGCCTGCGGGCGGGTGATCTGCCAGCTGGAGGTCACTCCGCCGGCCAGGGACGAGGCGGCTCGGGCGCTGAGTGCGGCAGAACGCGGCTGGCGTTCGATGAACCGCCGCTCCTGCTCGGCGATGATCTGCTCAAGCATCACGGAGGTGTCGCGGACGGGTTCGGTCTGGACGGACACCATGGTCTCCGATGTGGGGTTTGACTGAACGTTCAAACTAGAAGAGTCAGGACACTTTGACAAGCATCGGCACCGGACAACCGGTGCTGGACACTGTACGAAGCCACCGCCTATCCTGACTGTATGGTCAGTCAGAACGGCGCTCGTACCAGGTCCGTGGACCCCGCCCCGATCGATCCGGCCGCGCTGGCCGAATCGCTGCTGCCGTTCGGTGAAAGCCGGATGTTGCCTCGGGCGGCGTACGTCGACGAGTCCGTCTTCGAGTGGGAGAAGCACAACTTCTTCGGCGGCGGGTGGATGTGTGTCGGCCGGAGCGAGGATGTCGCGGCTCCCGGCGACCAACGCGCCGAGGCGGTCGGCCCGGCCGGGGTCCTGCTGGTCCGCGGTGACGACGGCGTGCTGCGCTGCTTCGCCAACTTCTGCCGGCACCGCGGGCACGAGCTGCTCGGCTGCGGCGCATCGATCAACCGCCGCGTGATCGCCTGCCCCTACCACTCCTGGGGCTACGAGCTGTCTGGTGAATTGCGGGCGGCCAAGGGCTTCAAGGGTCGCGAGGGCTTCGACAGCGACGCGTGGGGTTTGGTGTCGCTGCCGGTCCACGAATGGCACGGCCTGATCTTCGTTGACGGCTCCGGAACGGCGCCGGCCCTCGAGGACTCCCTCGCCGACATCGAACCGATCGTTGCGCCCTATGAGATGGAACGGTTGCGGATCGCCGGTCGCCACGAGTACGAGACCACGGCGAACTGGAAGATCCTCACCGAGAACTACCACGAGTGCTACCACTGCCCGGTCATCCACCCGGAGCTGTGCGCCGTGAGCCCGCCGTCGAGCGGCGACAACTACGTCTCCAGCGGCGCCTGGGTCGGCGGCACGATGGATCTGCGCGAGGGCATGGACACGATGTCGCTCGACGGCGCAAGCGGCGGTGTCCCGCTCCGCGGCCTCGACGCCAAGGGTCTACGGACGGTGATCTACCTCAACGTGTTCCCGAACATCCTGATCAGCCTGCACCCCGACTACGTGATGGTGCATCGGCTCACCCCGCTGGCGGCCGGCCGCACCCGGATCGAATGCACCTGGGCGTTCGCGCCGGAGGCGGTCGAGCGCGAAGGTTTCGACCCGTCGTACGCGGTCGACTTCTGGGACATCACCAACCGGCAGGACTGGCACGCCTGCGAGTCGGTCCAGCGCGGGCTGAGCTCGGAGCACGCCAAGCCGGGGCCGCTCTCGCCGGAGGAGGACGCGGTCTACCAGTACGTCACGATGGTCGCCCGCGGGTACCAGGGCCAGCCGGTGTCGAACCGGCCGTCGAAGGCCGCCGCCACCACCTGACCCGGCCGGCTGGGGCACTCAGCGATTGGCCTCGTTGTCGAGCCACTCGCCGGACCCGATCGACATGAACTGCGGCTGGAATCTCGCGCCGAGCGCGAGGTAGAAGTCGGTCGCCGAGTCGGTCTGCCACCCCACGTGCTGGCCGGGCACCGCCTCGATCAGTCGGCGCACCATCGCCGTGCCGATCCCCCGCCGGCGCCAGGACGAATGCGTCCACACGTCGAGCAGATAGGCGTTGCACACGCCATCGGAGAGCAACCGGGCCATCCCGACCACGTGATCACCCGCCCAGGCGATCACGACGTGCGGGGAGTTTTCGAACGATCGCCTGAGCGCGGCCGGGTTCCGGCCGTTGTCGAAGTCGTCGGCGACGAGATCGGCGCGGGCCCTCGCCCAGTCGACCCCGGCGCAGCTCGACTCGAGCCGCCAGTCGCCGTCGGGCACTAGTGCGCGGCGTTGCCGGCGGCGATCCGCTCGCGGTTGGCTCCGAGCCGCTCGTCGTACTGCTGGGCGAGCTGCTCGAGCTGGTCGAGATGCTCGGCCAGGCTGGCCTGGGCCTGCTGGGCCTCCGGCGAGGTGAAGGTCAGGTCGAAGATCTTCCAGTGCCGCAGCACCGGGGCGATGACCTCGTCGCGGTGGATCCGCAGGTTGTAGATCCCGGCCTTGGCGATCTGCACGCTCTTGCGGTTGAAGTTCGGGATGCCGGTGCCGGGCATCCGGAAGCCCAGCACCTCGGCGGCGATCGCGACCACGGTCTGGTCCGGATCGATGTCCATCGCGGCGCGGACCAGGTCTCGGTAGAAGACCATGTGAAGGTTCTCGTCGGCGGAGATCCGGGCCATCAGCTTGTCGGCCACCGGGTCGCCGGCGATCCGACCGGTGTTGCGGTGGGCGATCCGGGTCGCGAGCTCCTGGAAGCTGACGTAGGCGAGCACGCGGGTTAGGCCCTTGCCCTCGGCGGAGTAGCCGACCTCCATCGTCGCCATCCGGTCGCGCTCGAGCGTGATCGGGTCGACCGCCCGGGTCACCAGGAGGTAGTCGCGGATGCAGCAGGCATGCCGGCCCTCTTCCGCGGTCCAGCGGTGCACCCAGGTCCCCCACGCACCGTCTCGGCCGAAGACGGTGGCGATCTCGTGGTGGTAGCTCGGCAGGTTGTCCTCGGTCAGCAGGTTGACCTCGAAGGAGATCTGGGCCTCCCGCGACAGGCTGGACTGATCGGCCGACCAGGCCGCGCCGTCGGGACCGACGAAGTCACGGCCGAGCCGCCACGGCACGTACTCGTGCGGCATCCACTCCTGGGCGATGGACAGGTGCCGGTTGAGGTTTGCTTCTACGGTTGGTTCCAGTTCGCGCATGAGGTCGAGCGGGTCCAACGTCTGCATCATCATCCTGCCTTTGTGCCGACCGTATCGGCCGCGCGTTAGCCTCTACAGTCGCATGCCGGCATGGTCCAATGCCAATAACCGGCGTACCGTCGGCGTTGCCACGCCCGCGATGAGCATCGCCGCAACAAGAACAGGAGCCCGTGCGATGGGCAACAAGAACAAGGCCGGCCGCGAGGCAAAGAAGCCGAAGAAGAGCGCCAAGCTCAAGGCGGCTCCGGTCAGCACGACCGTCATTCCGACCACCACGCGGCCGACCGAGACCAAGCCGCAGTAGACCTCCGCACCCCCCACCGTGACCGACCCGCCCGATACCGCACCAGGCGCCCGCGCCGAAACCGGCGGGAAGGGTCGCTGGCTGACCGACCGGGTCGAAACCGACATCAGGCACGCCGAAGACCGCTTCGTGCCGGCCTGGCTGCGCCCGACCGATGCGGAGAACCGGCTCCCCGCCGGAGCGGCGATCGCGGTGGCAATCGTCCTGCAGCTGTCGTTGCCGGAGAGGTACGGCCTGCACCCGCGCTGGGTCCTGCCCGGCATGGAGTTGGCGCTGTTGATCGCGCTCACCATTCTCAACCCGGTCCGGCTGACCCGCCGGACCGCGTTCGGCCGGTACGGCGCGCTGCTGATGGTCGCGCTCATCACGGCCGACAACATCATCAGCGCGGTCCTGCTCGACCACGACATCCTCAACGGCAGCGCGAGCAACGACCCGACCGGCCTGCTGGCGAGCGGGTCGGCGATCTACCTGACGAACATGATCGCCTTCGGGCTCTGGTACTGGGAGATCGACCGGGGCGGGCCGTTCGCGCGCACCGAGGGATCCGACCCGCACCCGGACTTCATGTTCCCGCAGATGACGAACCCGGAGCTGGCGCCGGCCGACTGGGAGCCGCGCTTCCTCGACTACCTGTACGTCAGCTTCACCAACGTGGTCGCGTTCTCACCCACCGACACGCTCCCACTCGGCCGCGGGGTCAAGGCCCTGATGGCGGTCCAGAGCCTGGTTGCACTGTCAACCCTCGGCCTCGTCATCGCCCGCGCCGTCAATGTCCTCAAGGTGGCCCACGGCTAGCACGCCGGACGCGGCGAGCAGCTCCTCCCAGCGCGAGAGCTTGATCCGCGGGCTGTTTCGGCCGGCCCCGAGTGCAACCTCGGCAGCGTCGATCGCGGCCCAGCCGTCGAGCCCGACCGGGTGGGCGCCGCGCGCCACCGCCGCGCCGAGTGCGCTCCCGGGCTCGACCGGCCGGTTGAGCAGGGTCTCGGCGTCGGCAATGATCACCCGGACCGTTGCGGTCGCGTCGGACCGGTTGGTGCCGATGACCCCGGTCGCACCGCGCTTGATCCAGCCGCAGGCATACTCCCCCGGCGCACCGGACTCCCGCTGGACCCGGTGGTCGACGACCGCCAGGGTCCCGGACTCCTCGTCGAACGGCAGGCCCTCGAGTGCGACGCCGGTGTAGCCGGCCGACCGCAGGACCAGCTGAGCCTCGATGTCCTCGGTGCTCCCGTCCGGGTGCTCGACCCGCAGGCCCTCGACCGACTCGGTGCCCAGGACGGCGATCGGCCGGGAGTGGAAATGCAGGTGCACCCGCCGAGGTGCGTGGGTCAGCGACCGTTGCGACCAACCACGGAAGACCTCGACGTTGCGGCGTACAACGGTGTCGGCGATCTCTCCGATTCCATCCAGTGCGGCCGGATCGACCACCACATCCACCCCATCGAGCTCGCCGAGCTCACGGAGCTCCTTCGTGGTGAACTTCGCGTGCTCGGGGCCACGGCGGCCGACGATGTGCACATCGGTGATCGGCGAGGCCCGCAACGCGTTGAGGACCGCATCGCTGACATCCGTCGGCGACATCTCCTCCGGGTCACGGATCAGGATCCGGGCCGCGTCCAGGGCGACGTTGCCGAGGCCGATGACAGCCGCGCTGCGGGCGCTGAGATCGAACCCGCCGACACTCGCGTCCGGTTCATCGCAGTACCAATTGACGAACTCGCGGGCGGACAGGCTGCCCGGCAAGCCTTCGCCCGGGATTCCGAGCCGCCGGTCGGTGGCGGCGCCGTACGAATAGACCACGGCGTGGTAGTCGGCGAGCAACTCCTCGACGGTCACCTCGACGCCGACCGTCACGTTGCCGAAGAAGCGCACGTGCTCGTGGTCGAGGGTGCGCTGCAAGGTCACCCCGAGCGCCTTCATCTTCAGATGGTCGGGAGCGACGCCGTAGCGCAGCAGGCCGAACGGGGTCGGCAACCGGTCGTAGATGTCGACGGACACCGGTACGTCGGTCTGGTCGACCAGCGCGGCCGCGACGTAGATCCCGGCCGGACCCGCGCCGACGACCGCCACCCGCATGCGTTCCTCGATCGCGGTCACAACGCCACATCCTAAGTATGGTGAGCACCGCCCGAAGGGAGGCATCCATCGACGCGGTCGTGGTCGGCGCCGGTCCGAACGGGCTCGCAGCCGCAGTGACCCTGGCCCGCGCCGGACTGTCGGTCACCGTAGTCGAGGCCGCCGAGCAGATCGGTGGCGGCACCCGCACCGCCGAGCTCACCGTGCCCGGCGTACGACACGACATCTGCTCCGCGGTCCACCCACTCGCCGCATCCTCACCGTTGTTCACCTCGCTGCCGCTCGCCGAGCACGGGCTCGAGTGGCGCTGGCCGGCGGTTGATCTGGCCCACCCGCTCGACGGCGACCGGGCGGTGTCGATGGTCCGGTCGATTGACGACACGGTGGCCGGGCTGGGCGATGACGGCCCGGCCTGGCGGCGCACCTTCGGCCCGCTCGCGGCGCACTTCGCGACCCTCGCCGAAGAGCTCATGCAACCGCTGGCGCATCGGCCCGGACACGTCGTCGATCTCGCCCGATTCGGCCAGCGCGGGTTGTTGCCGGCCACCATGCTGGCGCGCCGGTTCCGGACCGAGCAAGCCCGTGCGCTGTTTGCCGGCTCGGCCGCGCACCTGGTGGCCCCGCTGACCGCGCCGGCATCCGGGTCGGCAGGTGTGGTGCTCGTCGCTGCCTGCCATCACGTCGGCTGGCCGGTCGCGGCCGGCGGGTCGCAGGCAATTGCCACCGCGCTGGCCGGTTATCTCGGCTCGCTCGGCGGCACCATCGAGACCGGCGTACGAGTCACCTCGCTCGCCGACCTTCCGGACGCCGGGGTACGACTGTTCGACACCACCCCCGGCGCGTTCCGGGACATCGCCGGCGACCAGCTCCCGCCCCGGATCCGGCGGGCCTATCGGCGGTGGCGGCACGGCCCCGGCGCGTTCAAGGTCGATCTCGCGGTCCAGGGCGGCATCCCCTGGCGCGCGCCGTCGTGCCGCAAGGCGGGTGTGGTGCACGTCGGCGGATCGCTCGCGGAGATCGTCGAGGCCGAAGCCACGGTGGCCCGCGGCGAGATGCCCGCCCGCCCGTTCGTCCTGGTCGCCCAGCAGTACCTCGCTGACCCGTCCCGCTCGGCCGGCGACGTCCATCCGATCTGGGCCTACGCCCACGTGCCCCACGGCTATCCGCACGACGCGACCGACCCGATCCTCGATCAGATCGAGCGGTTTGCCCCGGGCCTGCGCGACCGGATCGTCGGTCGGCACATCACCTCCCCGGCCGGGCTCGAAAACGGCAACCCGAACTACGTCGGCGGTGACATCGCCGGCGGCGCGAACAACGGGCGGCAGCTCGTCGTACGACCCCGGCTCGCACCGGATCCGTACTTCACCGGCATTCCGGGCGTCTACCTGTGCTCCGCGTCAACGCCACCAGGTGCTGGCGTACACGGAATGTCCGGATATCACGCCGCGCGCAGCGCATTGCGCTATCTCGATCGCGCCCCCTCGCCCTAGGAGACTCCTGAATAAGGACCTCTGCGGGAAGGTGACGCGCCGGGTGTCTCAATGAGCGGTCGGTGCCGCGAGTCGCAACCGTGGTTGGACGACGAGCTTGCCCGGCGCGTCGGTGTCATTCTGGCGCTCGGTGGTGCGGGCTCGCAAGGGTGTGGTTTCGCTGTTAGGCGATGACCCAGTTTCCGTTGCTGTGGTCCAATCCGAGGCTGATAAGCCGGCGGAGATTCAGCCCGGCCGCGCGGGTGTGGAGCCACTGGTTGTTCTTCGTGACGCCGCGGTAGCGCAGTTTGCGGTTCGGTCCTCGGACGAGCCAGGCGATGGAGCGTTCGACCATCGGCCGGTGTTGGCGGTAGTCGGCTTGCCACTGCGGGTCTTTCGCCCGCTGGCGGTGTTCGCGTTGCAGCGCGTCGTGGTCGTGCAGGGTCAGCATCCGGCCCTTTCGGGCGGTGGTGCACCGCGCCCGCAACGGGCAGTCACGGCAGGCGGCGCCGAACATCACGTGCCGGGTTGGGGGGATTCGGCGGGTGATCCCGGCCGGGCAGGTCGCTGTCCCGGTTGCCTCGTCGACGGTGAACTCATCGATGTCCAGACCGCCGGGAACGGCGGGTTTTGTGGGCCACGGCTTGACCAGCGGGACGTGCCCGGCGCCGAGGATCGCGGCGAGTGCGTCCCCGGTGCCATAGGCGCTGTCGCCCAGCACCTCGACGTCCCCACCGGCGGCATCGAGCGTGTCGTCGCGGGTGAGCAGGTCAACCCCTACCGTGGCGTCCGAGGTCTCCGCACCGGCGGCTTTCGTCAGCTCACACCCGGTGACCAGGCCGGTGTCAGGCTCGACCGCGAGGTGCGCCTTGAAACCGTCCTGACGCCGCGACACGGTCTTGTGGGCGTGGCGGGCGTCAGGGTCCACGACGCTGATCACCCGGTCTTTCGCGACTCCTTGACGGATCCGCCAGCGACCGTCGGTGCCGTCACCGCCGGTGACGGGTTCGACGTCCTGCCCGGCGATCAACGCCAGCAACGCCAACGCCTCCGCCGCCTCGGGACCGTGCTCGGTCTCCGGTAGATGCCCGAGCAGTCGCAGCGCGTCACCGACCAGGGCGTCGACGAGGCGGGCGCGGGCCTCGGTGTCATCCCACGCGATCGAGGGCTTACCGGGATCGTCGTAGTCATGCGCGGTGCACCACTCGGTGACCACCTCGACGGCGTCAGGCACGACCCGGCGGACCCGGCGGATAGCGGCGATCAGCTGTGTCACCGTGTCCTGGGTGGCGACCGCGTCATCGAGCACGGTGGAGTCCAACGCCCTGCGGGTCTTTCCCTTGAGCACCCCGGTCCGCGCGACAACGTCTTTGACCGCGTCGAAGATCCGGTTCGGTCGATCCGACGCGGCCAGCCGGCGACGCCAATACGTCAATGTCGTCGAGTGAAACGCCGCCTCATCGATCGGCCACCCGACCGCTGCCTTCCAGCGCAGATCGAACGTCACCGCATCGACGGTCTCGGAATCCGACAGGCCGTTGAGCGCCTGCAACATGATCACCGTCGCCATCACCTCAGCTGGGACCGACGGCCGGCCCCGCGAGGACGGAAACAAGTCAGTGAACAACTCCTCCGGGAACAACTCCCGGCGATGCTCAGCCAGAAACGCGAACACACTGCCCGGTTTCAGCAGATGCCCCGCCACCGACTCAACATCCAACAGATCCCGCTGATCCTCGCTACGTCCCAGCACTCACAGATTCTCCCGAACCCCGCCCCGCGACCGGCGAACCGGCACGCGCTTTATTCAGGAGTCTCCTAGCCAAGCAATGTCACATTGCCTGGGTCATCCTGGGGGTGCTGTGACATTGCCCCCACGAAGTGCGGGGCAATGTGACATTGCTTGGACCAGCCGGTCAGTCGAGGCGCGGCGTCTCGCCGTCGGTGCGGTCGAGCGCCACGCCGAGCTCCTGGGCCTCGAGCCGGTCCAGGTCGTAACGGTCGTTGACCTCGTCCTCGTCACCGGACTCGGCCTCGGTGTCGCGCAGCGAGTCGACCCCGTCGCGGTCGCGGCGACCCTCGTCTCGACGGGCGTCGAGGGAAATGATGTCCGCCAGGTCGTTCGAGTCGTCGCGCATGAGTCCAGTGTGCCCTAGGGTCGACTCGGTGAGCGAGAGCGAAGCGGATCGCTGGCTCACCCCGGGCGTCGCCAGCATCAGCGCGGCCAGCATGTTCTCCGATCTCGGCCACGAGATGACCACCAGCGTGCTGCCGAGCTTCGTCACGTCGACCCTGCACGCCGGGCCGGGCGCGCTCGGCGTCATCGAAGGCGTCGCAGATGCGCTGGTCGGCGTCGCGAAGCTGGTCGGCGGCCCGCTCGCGACCGATCCGGCGCGGCGGCGCAGGCTGGTCACCGGCGGGTACGTCGGAACCGCTCTCGCCACCGGCGCGGTCGGGCTGGCCGTGGCGGTCTGGCAGGTAGCGGTGCTGCGAGCAACCGCGTGGATCAGCCGCGGACTGCGCTCACCGGCGCGCGACTCGATGCTCTATTCATTGGTGCCGGCCGGCGCGATCGGCCGCGCCAGCGGGCTCGAGCGGGCCGGCGACAACCTCGGTGCGGTCGGCGGGCCGCTGCTGGCCGCGCTCCTGGTGGCGACGATCGGGCTCCGGCCCACCCTGCTGGTCGCCGCGATCCCCGGTTTTGCGGCCGCGGTGGCGATCACGGTGGCGGCCCGCGAGGCCCGCGACCGGGTCAACACCGCCAAAGGACGAAAGCAGCTCTCCTATCACCTCGGCGAGCTGCACCAGGCCGGGCTGACCCGGGTGCTGGCCGCGCCGACGCTGTTCGAGTTCGGCAACCTCGCGCCGACCCTGCTGATCCTGCGCGCCACCGAGCTCATGCACCGGGACGGCCGCAGCCTCGCCGCTGCTACCAGCCTCGCCGTCCTGCTCTATGCCGCGCACAACTTGTCGGCAACCGGGACCGCGCTCGCCGCCGGCCACCTGATCGATCGCGCCAGTCCCCGCTCGGCCATGGTCCTCGCGGCAACGGCGTACGTCGCGGGATACGGGCTGTTCGCGCTCGGGCCGCATCAGCCGCTCGTCCTGCTGGTCGGCTTTGTTGTCGCCGGGGCCGGAATCGGCTTCGGCGAGCCGGCCGAGTCGGCGGCGGTGGCGACGCTGCTTCCGGACCACCTGCGCAGCAACGGGTTCGGGCTGCTCGGCGTCGTCCAGGGGGTCGGCGCACTCACCTCCTCGGCCGTGGTCGGGCTGCTGTGGGCCACCGTGTCAGCACCGGCCGGATTCGCCTACGCCGCGGCGTGGATGTTCGCGGCGGCCGCGGCGGCGCCGATGTTGACCGCCCGCCGTTCCGAGTCGCCCACTCCCTCGGCGTAATAGGCCATTACCGACTATTCGGCGCATTTGCCCCGCGCCGCTTCACCCGAATGCCGAATCACCCGATGGAGGAAACAGGCAACAACTCTCGGGAAAGGCAATCGTGACCGCGTGGAACCGGCTCTCGCGCGAGGCGAGCATCGCCAGCCTGGGCAAGTGGATCGCTGCAGCGATCGCGATCAGCGTCATGGCGAGCGTGAGCCATGGGCCGACCCACACGCACCGGGACGTGCTGTATGTCTGGCTGGGCGTTGGCGTGCTCTCGGTCGTGATGCAGGGTGGCGTTCCTTGGATGAAGGCGAACGCCGACTGGGCCGAGATCCCCTACCTGCTGACCATGGGCATGGTCGACTTCGTCGCCCTCGTGGCGGTCGTGGCGTTGACTGGCGGAGTGGCCGGACCCTTCTGGGTGCTGATGCTCCTGACTACGGCCGGCGCTTCGGTGATCGCGCCGAACCGGACCATTGCGGTCGCCCAGGCGATGTTCATGTTCGCCGGCCTGGTGCTTGCCACCTGGATCGCGCACGACCTGAGCCGCCAGAGCGCCGGCCCGCTACTGCTGGTCGGCATCTGCTCACCGTTGATGGCGCTGATCGGGAGCGCGGTCTCCAGCTCGCTCGAACAGCAGCGGGTCACGACCGAAACCGAAGCGGTCCAGCTCAAGCACACCGTCGACGACCTGTCGCGGGCGCTGGGCAAGGCAGCCCAAGGTGACCTGTCGGTCCGAGTCGACAACGACTCCCAGACCGAGGAGCTGCTCGGCCACCTGACCGGCGCCTTCGACGAGACCCTCGGCAACCTGCGCAACCTGGTCGCTCAGGTGCGCAGCGGCGGAGACCAGATCGTGGCCGCCGCCGTTGAGCTGCTCGCGACCGCCGAGGAGCACGCGGTCTCGGCCACCCAGCAGTCATCCGCGGTCTCCGAGACCACCTCGACGATCGAGGAGCTGGCGGCAACGGCCGCGCAGATCGCGGAGACCTCGGAAGCGGTGGCGAGGTACGCCGCCGAAACCCTCCGCCATGCCGAGGACGGCCGCAAGGCGGTCTCGGCCAGCGTCGAGGCGATGGACACCATCGCCGCGCGCGTCGACCAGATCGGCGGTAGGGCGATATCGCTCGGCGAGAAGGGCCACGAGATCGGGCGGATCCTCGACGTCATCAACGACCTCGCCGACCAGACCAACCTGCTCGCCCTCAACGCCGCGATCGAGGCGGCGCGCGCGGGCGAAGGCGGACGCGGCTTCGCGGTCGTCGCCGCCGAGGTGCGCAAGCTCGCCGAACGGGCCCAGCAGTCGACCGGGCAGATCCAGGCGATCGTCGCGGAGATCCAGTCCGAGACGACCGCGACGATCGTCGCCACCGAGGAAGGCGCGAAGGACGTCCGGCACGGCTCCAACCTGGCCCGCGGCGTGGTCGACGCGCTCGAACGGATCTCCGGCATGGTCGACGAGACGACCACCGCAGCGAAGGAGATCTCGGTCGCCACCCAGCAGCAGCGCTCGGCATCAGACCAGGTCGTGGCCGCGATGACCCAGGTGTCCGACGTGTCCCGGCAATATGCGGTCGGCAGTAAGCAGTCGGCCGCCGCTGCCTCGCAACTGAACACCCTCGCCGCGGAGCTGCGGGCTTCGATCGCGCAGTTCAAGGTCGCCTGAACTTCTTCCCTCGCAGGACGATCACGGCCTCGCCGTGATCGATCACGCCCGGGCCGTCAGGATCTCGTTGAGATTGCAGGCCTTCGCGTCAGGGACTCGTCACGAATCTTGAGCCGCCTGACCCGTTGATCAAGACTGCAGGCATGGCTGATCTTGCCTTCATCCTCCTGACTGTCGCCGTGTTCGCGCTCATCGCGTTGATCGCGAAGGGAGCCGAGCGGCTATGACCGCCGACAACCTGATCGGGCTGATCCTCGCGATCGCGACCGGCATCTTCCTGGTCGTCGCCCTGCTGTTCCCTGAGAGGTTCTGATGAGCTCGACGACGGCGGGGATCGTCTTCATCGTCTCCCTGGTCATCGCCCTGGCCGCGTCGTACCGGCCGCTCGGCAACTACATGGCGCGCGTCTACGAGAGCGACCATCACTGGCGGGTCGAGCGCTGGATCTACCGCGCGACCGGGGTCAACCCGGACGTCGACCAGAAGTGGGGCACCTACCTGCGTAGCGTGCTCGCCTTCTCGGCGATCTCGGTCCTGGGCGTCTACGTCATCTTGCGCGCGCAGCACCACCTGCCGTTCAGCCTCGGCTTCGGCGGCATGCACGCAAGCCAGTCGTTCAACACCGCTGCCAGCTTTACGACCAACACCAACTGGCAGTCGTACTCCGGTGAGTCCTCGCTCGGATACACCGCGCAGATGGCCGGCCTCGCGGTGCAGAACTTCGTCTCGGCCGCGGTCGGCATCGTGGTCGCGATCGCGCTGGTCCGCGGCATCGCGCGGCAGAAGACCGACCAGCTCGGCAACTTCTGGGTCGACCTGGTCCGCACCTGCGTGCGGATCCTGCTGCCGATGTCCTTCGTCATCGCGATCGTGCTGATCGCCGGTGGCGCGATCGAGAACTTCCACGTGCTGCACACCTACTCAACGCTCACGGGTGGCAAGCAGACGCTCACCGGCGGCCCGGTCGCGAGCCAGGAGGCCATCAAGGAGCTCGGCACTAACGGCGGCGGCTTCTACAACGCGAACTCCTCGCACCCGTTCGAGAACCCGACTGCGTGGACGAACTGGCTAGAGATCTACGCCTTGCTCGTCATCGGCTTCTCGCTGCCCCGCACGTTCGGCCGGATGGTGAAGGACAACCGGCAGGGCTACGCGATCGTCGCCGTGATGGCGGTCCTGTGGATCTCCAGCGTGGTCGGGATGAACGTCTTCCAGAACATCCACCACGGCACGGTTCCGACCTCGGTCGGTGCGTCCGCCGAAGGCACCGAGGTCCGGTTCGGGATCCCCGACTCGGCCACCTTCGCGTCATCGACGACCCTCACCTCGACCGGTGCGGTGGACTCCTTCCACGACTCCTACACCAGCGTCGGTGGCGCAATCACCTTGCTCGACATGCAGCTCGGTGAGATCGCACCCGGCGGCACCGGGTCGGGGCTCTACGGCATTCTCGTCCTCGCCATCATCACCGTCTTCGTCGCTGGGCTGATGGTCGGGCGAACACCGGAGTACATCAAGAAGAAAATCGGCGCCCGCGAGATGAAGTTCGCCTCGCTGTACTTCCTGACCACACCGACGTTCGTGCTGGTGGGAGCCGGGCTCGCGATGGCGTTACCCGGCGAACGGGCCGACATGCTCAACTACGGCGCGCACGGCTTCTCCGAAGTGCTCTACGCCTTCACCTCGGCGGCGAACAACAACGGGTCCGCTTTCGCGGGCATCGACGTCAACACCGCCTGGTACAACACCGCGCTCGGACTGACCATGCTCGGTGCGCGGTTCATCCCGATGGTGTTCATCCTCGGGCTGGGTGGCTCGCTCGCCAAACAGCAAGAGGTTCCGATCTCCGAAGGCACCCTGCCGACCCACCGCACGCAGTTCATCGCGATGGTGACCGGTGTCGCGCTGATCGTCGTCGCCCTCACCTACCTGCCGGCCCTTGCACTAGGGCCGCTCGCGGAAGGCTTGCACTGAAATGACTGCCGCAACGTTTGACGCACCTGCACCGCGCGCTCCGCACGATGACGGCCCGCGGCGGGTCCAGGGTGGTCTGCTCGACCCGAAGATGCTGTGGACCTCGACACCCGGCGCGTTCCGCAAGCTCAACCCGGCCACGCTCTACAAGAACCCGGTCATGTTCATCGTCGAGATCGGATCGGTCTGGACTACCTGGCTGGCGATCCGCGACCACACGTCGTTCGCGATCATCACCACGATCTGGCTGTGGCTGACCGTGCTCTTCGCGAACCTCGCGGAAGCGGTTGCCGAAGGCCGCGGCAAGGCTCAGGCCGAAACCCTGCGCCGGGCGAAGACCACCACCATGGCCCGGCTGCTCGAGAACTGGACGCCCGGCGCCGACCCAGCCAGCCTGCGTGAGCAGGAGGTCGCGGCGACCGCGCTCCAGCAAGGGCAGTACGTCGTGGTCGAGGCCGGCCAGTTCGTGCCCGGAGACGGTGACGTCGTCGAAGGCATCGCCAGCGTCGACGAGTCGGCGATCACCGGCGAGTCGGCACCGGTCATCCGGGAGTCCGGCGGTGACCGCAGCTCCGTCACCGGTGGCACCCGGGTGCTGTCCGACCGGATTGTCGTCGAGATCACCCAGCGGCCGGGCGAGAGCTTCATCGACCGGATGATCGCGCTGGTCGAAGGCGCGTCACGGCAGAAGACGCCGAACGAGATCGCGCTGAACATCCTGCTCGCGTCGCTGACCATCATCTTCCTGCTCGCGGTCGCCACCCTGCAGCCGTTCGCGATCTTCGCCAAGGCCCAGCAGCCGGGCGTCGCGAACTCCCTCGCGCTGAACGGGCATGGCGTCACCGGCATCGTCTTGGTTTCCCTCCTGGTCTGCCTGATCCCGACCACGATCGGCGCCCTGCTCTCGGCGATCGGCATCGCCGGCATGGATCGACTCGTCCAGCGCAACGTACTGGCGATGTCGGGACGTGCGGTCGAGGCGGCCGGCGACGTCAACACGCTGCTGCTCGACAAGACCGGCACGATCACGATCGGCAACCGCGAAGCCGCGGAGCTGATCCCGGTCGGCGGTGTCACCGAGCAAGCCCTGGCCGACGCCGCGCAGCTGTCCAGCCTCTCCGACGAAACCCCCGAGGGCCGCTCGGTCGTCGTCCTTGCCAAGACGCAGTACGGGCTGCGGGAACGCCAGCAGGGCGAGCTCACCCACGCGACGTTCGTCGGCTTCACCGCGCAGACCCGGATGAGCGGCGTCGACCTCGCCGAATCCGGCGGCACCCGCGAGATCCGCAAGGGTGCCTCCGCCTCGGTCCAGGACTGGGTGCGCGAGCACGGCGGCTCCGTTCCGGCCGAGCTGGGCGAGGTCGTCGACGGCATCTCGAGCGCCGGTGGCACACCGCTGGTGGTGGCCGAGAGCGGCCCGTCCGGCGCGCGGGCGCTGGGCGTGATCCACCTCAAGGACATCGTCAAGCAGGGAATGCGCGAGCGCTTCGACGAGCTGCGTGCGATGGGCATTCGCACTGTCATGATCACCGGCGACAACCCGCTGACCGCACGGGCGATCGCGGACGAGGCCGGCGTGGACGACTTCCTCGCCGAGGCCACGCCCGAGGACAAGATGGCCCTGATCCGCAGCGAGCAGACCGGCGGCAAGCTGGTCGCGATGACGGGTGACGGCACGAACGACGCGCCCGCGCTCGCTCAGGCCGACGTCGGCGTCGCGATGAACACCGGGACGTCGGCGGCCAAAGAGGCCGGCAACATGGTCGACCTCGACTCGAACCCGACGAAGCTCATCGAGATCGTGGAGATCGGCAAGCAGTTGCTGATCACCCGGGGTGCGCTCACGACGTTCTCGATCGCCAACGACGTCGCGAAGTTCTTCGCGATCATCCCGGCGATGTTCGCCGCGGTCTACCCCGGCCTGCACAAGCTCAACATCATGGCGCTGCACTCGCCGGAGTCGGCGATTCTGTCCGCCGTCATCTTCAACGCACTCGTCATCGTCGCGCTGATCCCGTTGGCGCTGCGCGGCGTGCGCTACCGCCCGAGCAGTGCGTCGCAGATGCTGCGCCGCAACCTCTACATCTACGGCGTCGGCGGCCTGATCGTGCCGTTCCTCGGCATCAAGCTGATCGACCTCGTGGTCCAGTTCATCCCCGGAATCAGGTGAGTGTGATGTCGCGTCTTCCCGGCTGGGTCCGTCAGCACTTGGCGGCGCTACGGCTGCTGGTCGTGTTCACCGTCGTGCTCGGCATCGGCTACCCGCTGGTCGTCACGCTGGTGGCGCAGATCCCCGGTCTCCAGCACCGCGCGGACGGATCGCTGATCCACCTCGACGGCAAGGTCGTCGGCTCCGCGGTCATCGGCCAGGCCTTCACCGACGCCAAGGGCAACCCGATCGCGAAGTACTTCCAGAGCCGGCCGTCCGACGCGGGCGACGGCTACGACCCGACCGCGACCTCCGCCTCCAACCTGGGGCCCGAGAACATCATCGACACGCTGCCGAACCCGGCGGTGAAGGGCGACACCGGCAAGCAGAGCCTGCTGACCCAGGTCTGCACCCGCAGCCTGGAGGTAGGTCAGTTCAACGGGGTCAACGGCCTGCGGCCCTACTGCACGACCGGTGGCGTGGGCGCCGTACTGTCGGTCATCCGCAGCCACGGCGTGACCGGCAAGGTGGTCAAGGTCGTCAGCGTCAACCAGGCCTGCCCGGCAAAGCCGTTCATCTCCACCTACGACGGCGTGGCCGTGACCTGCGCCACCTACGGCGAGGACATTGCGGTCGGGAAGATCGTCCCGATCCACGGGCCCGGCAAGGCCTGGCCGAACAACCCGGTGCCGCCGGACGCGGTCACGGCGAGCGGTTCGGGTCTCGACCCGGACATCTCCGTCGCTTACGCCGACCTGCAGGCACCACGAGTGGCGAAGGTGCGCAACCTGCCGCTGTCGCAGGTGACGAGCCTGGTCAAGAAATACACTTCTGACCGGACACTGGGATTCATCGGCGATCCGGCGGTCAACGTGCTCCAGCTCAACCTGGCCCTCGACCGGCTGAGCGGCCAGTAGACGACGTAGACCAGGGGCGACATGGCACGAGGGACGCTGCGGATCTATCTCGGCGCCGCGCCGGGCGTCGGCAAGACCTTCGCCATGCTCGACGAGGCGCACCGGCGCAAGGACCGCGGCACCGATGTCGTGGTCGGCCTGGTCGAGACCCATGGCCGGCTGAAGACGCTCGCCAAGATAGGTGATCTGCCGGTCATCCCCCGCCGGCGGATCACCTATCGCGGCAGCGAGTTCGAGGAGATGGACCTCGACGCCGTGCTGGCGCGCGAGCCTGAGGTCGTGTGTGTCGACGAGCTCGCGCACACAAACATCCCGGGCTCGCGCAACGAGAAGCGCTGGCAGGACATCAACGAGCTGCTCGACGCCGGCATCACGGTGTTGTCCACGGTCAACATCCAGCATCTCGAGTCGGTGAACGATGTCGTCGAGAAGATCACCGGGATCCGCCAGCAGGAGACGGTACCGGACTCCGTGGTGCGCGCGGCTGAGCAGGTCGAGCTGGTCGACATCACCCCGGAGGCACTTCGCCGGCGGATGGCGCACGGCAACATCTACGCCCCTGACAAGGTCGATGCCGCCCTCGGCAACTACTTCCGGGTCGGCAACCTGACCGCGCTCCGCGAGCTCGCCCTGCTCTGGCTGGCCGACAAGGTCGACGACGCTCTCACGCAGTACCGCCGCGAGCACGACATCGACGACACCTGGGAGACCCGCGAGCGCGTCGTCGTCGCGCTGACCGGCGGGCCTGAGGGCGACACGCTGATCCGGCGGGCCGGCCGGATCGCGGCGCGCGGCGGTGCTGCTCTGCTCGCCGTCCACGTGAGCAAGGTGGACGGGCTGAGCGGCGCGAACCCCGCCGCGCTCGGCCGCCAGCGGGAGCTGGTCGAGTCCCTCGGAGGGACGTATCACGAGGTCGTCGGCGACGACATCTCCGCATCGCTGATCGAGTTCGCCCGTGGCCAGAACGCGACGCAACTGGTCCTCGGCGCGTCGCGGCGCTCAGGCCTGTCGCGGATGCTGACCGGCGCCGGCATCGGAGTCGGCACCATTCGGCTCTCCGGCGACATCGACGTACACATCATCACCCACGAGGAGATGGGCCGCGGTCGCGCGTTGCCGGCGATGACCGGCGGCCTGACCCTGCGCCGGCGCATCCTCGGCGGCGTGATCGCGGCGATCACCCTGCCGTTGCTCACCCTGGTGCTCTGCAACGTGCGCCCCGACTTCAACCTGACCACCGACCTGCTGGGATACCTGCTGATCGTGGTCGGCGTCTCCGTGGTCGGCGGCGCCTATCCGGGCCTCGTGGCCGCCATCGCGGCGAGCCTGTTGCTCAACTTCTACTTCACCCCACCGATCCACCGCTTCACCGTGGCCACACACGACAACGTGATCGCGCTCGTCGCATTCGTCGTCGTGGCCGCCGCGGTGAGCAGCATCGTGGACCTCGCGGCTCGCCGGACCCGGCAGGCCGCCCGCGCGCAGGCCGAGTCGCGGGTCCTCGCGACGGTCGCCGGAAGCGTGCTGCGCGGCGAGAACGCCTTGCACGCGCTGCTCGAACGCCTCCAGGAGGCGCTTTCATTGTCGTCGGTGACCCTGTTCGCGCACTCCGAGGACGGCGGTGACCGCTGGACGGTCGTGGACTCGGTTGGAGCGCCGATCTGCGACCACCCGTCCGAAGGTGACACGCAGGTGCCGGCCGGCGACGAGCACGTCCTCGTCGTCCGCGGCCCCTCGATGCAGGCGGCCGACCAGCGGCTGATCGCCGTCTTCGGGATCCAGGCCGGTACCGTGCTGGCGCAGCGGGAGCTGGCCGAGGCAGCCGCCGCCGCGAAGCCGCTCGCCGAGGCCGACCGGTTGCGGACGGCGCTTCTCGCGGCAGTCAGTCACGACCTGCGCTCGCCGCTCGCTTCGGCGACCGCCGCGGTCGACAGCCTGAGCAACACCGACATCGACTGGGGCGAGGAGGAGCGCGACGAGCTGCTCGCGACCGCGCGCGAGTCGCTGGAGCGGTTGAGCCGCCTGGTCGAGAACCTGCTCGACATGAGCCGGCTCCAGGCCGGGGCACTGAGCGTGCTGAATGCGCCGACCCGGCTCGACGAGGTGATCCCGCTCGCCCTCGACGCGCTCGGTCACGATGGGGCCCGGGTCGTCGTCGACATCCCTGAGACACTGCCCGAGGTGCTGGCCGATCCCGCCCTCCTCGAGCGAGTGATCGCGAACGTGACGGCGAACGCGGTGCGCTTCTCGCCCGCGGACGCTCCGCCGCTACTCGCGGCCAGCGCCCACTCGGGCTGGGTCCAGCTCCGGATCGTCGACCGCGGTCCCGGTATCGATGCCGAGGACCGCGAGCGGATGTTCACGCCATTCCAGCGTCTCGGCGACACGGACAACACGACCGGAACCGGCCTCGGACTTGCGCTCTCCCGTGGTCTCACCGAGGCCATGGGCGGGGAGCTGATTCCGGAGGAGACACCGGGCGGCGGCCTGACCATGATCGTCCAGCTTCGCGCCGCGCACCCCGCGCAGCCGGCCCCTAACGTGTCCCGGGCGGCGATGACATGACGATGGTGCTCGTCGTCGATGACGAACCCCAGATCCTGCGGGCGTTGCGCGTCAATCTGGCCGCCCGGTCCTATGACGTGGTCACGGCAAGCAACGGCCGGCAGGCATTGGACGCGGCGGCCCATCACCATCCGGACCTCGTCGTGCTCGACCTCGGCCTGCCCGACATGGACGGCGTCGAGGTGGTTCGCGGGCTGCGCGGATGGAGCACCGTACCGATCATCATCCTGTCGGGCCGCAGCCAGAGCGTCGCAAAGGTGCAAGCGCTGGATGCCGGCGCCGACGACTTCGTGACGAAGCCGTTCAACGTCGATGAGCTGCTGGCGAGGGTGCGCGCAGTGTCGCGCCGCTCGGCGGTCGGCGACGAGGCACCGTCAGCGACGATCGGCACCCGCTTCATCGACCTCGAGACGCATCGGGTGACCAACACCGACGGCAACGACAAGACCGACGTGCGGCTGACGCCGACCGAATGGCAGCTGCTCGAGATCCTGGTCCGCAACCCCGGCCGGCTGGTGTCCCAACGCGAGCTGATCCGCGCGATCCGCGGGCCGAAGTACGAGGATGCCGCGCACTATCTGCGGCAGTTCATGGCCCAGCTGCGCCGAAAGCTGGAGACCGATCCGGCCCGGCCACGCCACCTGCTGACCGAGCCCGGGATGGGCTACCGCTTCCAACCCTGAGCGGAGCTCGGTAGATACTGGCCTGGTCGTGACGACGAATGAGTTCGCACCGATTGCCATCGTGGTCGCTCAGCACCGTAACGTCCGGAACCCCTGAGCAGACCGGCTGCCATGCTGTCCGACGACGAGGCCCGCGACCTCCAGCAGCGCTGCACCCGATTCCTCGGTGGCCACGGCCCGGTCGACGTCGCAGCGACGCTCGCGACGATCCCGCCCGACACGGTCACGGACCGCTACGGCGCGGACGGAGTGGTCGCCGAGCTCGAAGCCGAGGTCGCCGGCCTGCTCGGCAAACCGGCCGCGGTCTTCCTACCGACGGGCACGATGGCGCAGCAACTGGTGCTCCGCCTGCACGCCGAACACCGCGGGCGTCGGACCGTCGTCTATCACCCGATGTGCCACCTGGAGCAGCACGAAGGTCGGGCGTTGGAGCGGTTGCAGGGCCTGGTCGGCCGCCCGGTCGGGGACGCCAACCGGCTGCTGGACCTCGATGCGCTCGGCGAGGTCGCCGAGGCGCCCGCCGTCCTGCTGATCGAGCTGCCGCAGCGCGATCTCGGCGGGGTCCAACCGGGCTGGGACGACCTGAAGGCCCAGATCGGCTGGGCCCGCGAGCGCGGGGCGGCCGTGCACCTCGACGGCGCCCGGCTCTGGGAGTCGGCCGCCGGGTACGGCCGGCCACTCGCGGAAGTGGCGGCCGGGTTCGACACGGCGTACGTGTCGTTCTACAAGGCAATCGGCGCGCTCCCCGGTTGCTGTGTGGTCGGCGAGACGTCGTTCGCGGCGGAGCTTCGGGAGTGGCGCCAGCGGATGGGCGGCACCCAGTTCGGGCTGTGGCCGAACGCGGCATCGGCGCTCACTCTGTTGCGCGCACGACTGCCGAAGATGCCCGCCTACCTCGCGCACGCGCGGGCGATCGCGGATGCGGTTCGTGGCATCGAAGGCGTCGTCGTGATCCCGGACCCGCCGCAGACCTCGATGCTGCACTTGCTGCTCACCGCCGCCCCGGAAGGCCTCGATGCCGGGATCCGGGCACTCGCCACCGACGAGTCGCTGTGGGCCTTTCACCGAACCATGACCACCCCGGAGCCGGCCGTGCAGCGGGTCGAGCTGTCGGTCGGCGACGCGACCCTCCAGCTCGAACCGGCCGAGGTCGCGAAGGCGATCGGAATGCTGGTCTCGACCCGTCGCTAGCCGGTCCCGAGGTCGTACGCGGTCGCGTGCCGAGGCTGGTAGATGCCCATCTCCCCCGCCCCCGGCACCCGGAACCTCGTCAGCAGGCCGAAGCCGGCCGATTCGACCGGCCCGGTGAACTCCACGCCTTTCGCGGTCAGCTCCGCGACGGTCGCCTCAATGTCGTCGCACATGAAGTAGAGCTCGTGGTGGCCGCTCGGCGCGCTGTTGCGCAGGTCACCCGGATGGCCCGACGGATGGATGCCGAGCTCCGCGGGCGGGAGCTGGAAGATCAGCCAGCCGTCGTGCGCGTCGACGTTCGGCAGGGCCAGTACGTCGCGGAAGAAGGCCCGCGTCGCCTCGGCGTCCTCGGCGTAGATGATGGCGTGGGTCGCGGTGATCATGGCTCAATGATCGCGCTCGCGCCTCACTCGTTGCGCGCGGTCTCCGGTCCGGTCATCCGTGCCAGCAACGGCAACGTGGTGCCGATGATCCCGAGCGACGCCGCGAGGCCGGCGGCAACGGTCAGGTAGTAGCCCGTCCCCGGGGCCCGCAGGCTCTCGCTCAGCTGCGAGTTGAGGAACAGACCCGCGGCCAGGAAGCCGGTGGCGATGGCGATGACCGCGGTCGCGAGCAGCGGCAACGCGCTTTCGATCGCAATCACTCGACGCAACAACGACAACGGAGCACCGGTCAACCGCAGCAGGCTGAACGGCCGCTTACGGTCGCCGATACCCGCGATGACCGACACCGCGAGGCTGCAACCGGCGATCGGCAGGCTGGCGAGGATCACGACATCGGCGAGCTGACGAAACTCGGCGGTGCGCTGGGCCGTGAAGCTGAGGGACTGGCCCTCGGCAATCGTTTCGGGTGAGTACAGGACCGGGTAGGCACGCTCGAGCGTGGTGCGCGCCTGCTCGATCGCCTGGGTCGAGCCGTTGGTCGCGACGACGACGTACTGCACCGGCAACGCGGCCAGTCGGGCCGGCGAGATCGTGCTCGTCGGCCAGGTCCGCGACGATGCGCCGAGGCTGTCGGTGCCCTGCGCCTGGGCTTGCACGACGACCGCGGTCGCGCCGGCCAGGCACCGGCCGATCGAGGGGGTTCGGGCGAGCTCGTCGCACGCGACGAGACCGCGGGGCTGGTAAGGGACGAGACCGGAGCGGTCGGTCCGCGGCTTGGACAGGGCGTGCACGATCGACACCCCGGTGACGCCGGGCTGCGAGTGCAACTGCGTCAGCAATCCAGCCGGCAGTGACGGAACCGAGGTCGCCAGATGGTCCGGGGGGATGAAGCTGGTCAGCTGGTCGACCACGGTGGCCTTGGCAGCGGAGGGCAACGCCGGGCCGTCGTTGTATGCGCTGACCGAGGTGATGATCGCGATCGCCACGGTCGTAACGAACAGCGCGAGCATCAGGCCGCTGATCGCCCGGAACGATGCCTGTGGCTGGTCGGACAGGCGCCGGCCGGCGATCAACGCGGCTGGGCGTCGCGCCCGACGGGTCAACAGCCGCGCGCCGGTCATCGTCAGCCAGGGACCGGCGATCACCAGCCCGGCCATCGTCACGAGCAAGCCAGGCAGATACGCCGCAACCTGGCCTGACGTCGAGCCGGGTTGGCCGGCGTACACGAAGTAGCCGAGCTCGCCCAGCCCGGCGAGGACCGGGATCAACCGCCAGGCCCTGGGGCTCGGCGGGGTCACGTGCCGGTTGACGCCGAGCGGTGAGGTCTGCACGCGGCGAATCGCGATCCGGGCCGCAACGGTCGCGGCAATCGGCACTCCGATCGCGACCACGGCGATGTCGACGAGGCTGAGCGACAGGTCACCGGGGAAGAACCGGGTGCCGGTAAACGGGACGGTCGCAATGGCCGGGCGAATCGCAAAGAACAGCCCGAAACCGAAGATGACTCCGGCGACGGCGGCGATCGTCGACTCGACCGCACAGATCACCGAGATCTGCACGGGGGTGGCACCAACGAGGCGCATCGCGGCGAACCGGCGATCGCGTTGCGCGCTCGACAACCGCGACGCCGTACCGATGAAGATCAGGATCGGGAACAGCAGCGCCGCTGCGGCGATCGAGAAGACCAGATCGAGTCCGCTGTTGTCGATCCCCAAGTTGGCGCACGGTCCGTTGCATTCGTTCGGCGGATTCGTCGCGATCGATGCGACCTCCTGCGCACCGGGCAGATGTCTCATCTGCGCGGTGCTGTGCCCGATCACGATCAGCAGCGAGTCCGGCGAGGGCAGCGCGGAGGAGCCGATCAGGCCGACCTCGTGGCCTGGATAACGGGCGGCCAGCTCCGCCGCCGGCGTCGTCTTGAGCAGCGCGGCGAGTGCCGGCGAGGCGTAGTACTGGCCGGCAGCGGGGATCCGCGACATCCCCGGCGGCACTGTCGAAGTCGGGCCGGTGGCCGCGATGTCCACCCGGCCGATCTGATGACCGTCGAACACGTCAGCGGTCAGCAGCCACCACAACGGATCAGGGCCGTTGGTCTGCTGGGCCGCCGGCGCGGGGGGCTCGGCGCCGGTCTCGAGCCAGCCGTATCGCGCGTTCTGCGCGTTGACCGCGTTGAGGCCGGCAACCGTGATGAGCAGCATGCCGACACCCAGCGCCACGGCTGCGGCGGTGACCAGGACGCGAAGGAGAGTCTCGCGACCGCCGTTGAGCGTGAGCCGCAGCCCGAGGCGGATCATGACGGCGCGGCGCTCGGCGCAAGCTGGTTGACCTTGCCGTCGCGCACGATGACCTCCCGGTCGGCGTACGCCGCCACCCTGGGTTCGTGGGTCACCAGGACCACCGTCGTCCCGAGGTCGCGGGCCGCACCGACCAGCAGCTCCATGACGTGCTCGCCGGTGAGCGAGTCGAGCGATCCGGTCGGTTCGTCGGCGAAGAGCACCTCGGGCTGCGCGACCAGGCCGCGCGCCAACGCGACCCGCTGGGCCTGGCCGCCGGAGAGCTCCCCGGACCGGCGCCCCTGCGTCCCGTCGAGGTCGAGCCGGTCGAACCAGCCGCGGGCCCGGCCGATCGCTTCATCGCGTTCCACCCCGCCGAGCAGTAGCGGCAGGGCGATGTTCTCTTCGGCGCTGAGCTCTGGCACGAGCTGGCCGAACTGGAACACGAAGCCGAACCGGTCGCGGCGGAGCGCGCTGCGCGCGTTCTCGCCGAGGGTGTCGATCCGCTTGCCGCCGTAGTAGATCTCTCCCGAGGACGGCACCAGGATGCCGGCCAGGCAGTGCAGGAGGGTCGACTTGCCGGAGCCGCTGGGGCCCATGACCGCGAGGATCTCGCCGGCCTCGACATAGATGCTGGCCCCTTGCAGTGCAGGCGTCTCGCCGAACGAGAGCCTCGCGTCACGGGCCTCGACGGTTGCGGTCATGACGTCACTTCTTTCGCTAGGGACTCGAGCCGGGCAGCGGTGAGATCGATCCAGCGCAGGTCGGCTTCGAGGTGGAACAAGCCGTAGTCGGCGAGCAAGGCATCGACCAGACCGCCGCTGCGACGGGTCTCCGTCAACTCACGCATCCGCTGAAGGTGGGCCGCGCGCTGGAGGTCGAGATACTCCTCGGCCGGCCGGCCCAGCATGAGCGCGAGCACCACCTTGACGAACAAGATCGACTGCAGGTGCGGCTCGGGCTTGGCCGGCTCGGTCAGCCAGCGGTCGAGCTCGGTGGCGCCCTGGTCGGTGATCACGTACCGCTTGCGATCGGGACCTGCGCCCGGCTCGCTCTCGGCCGCGAGGACCAGCCCGTCACGGGCCAGCCGGGCAAGGGTTGCGTACACCTGACCGAACGGCAACGGCTTCCCGCGCCCGAAGTAGGCGTCGTAGTCACGCTTGAGGTCATACCCGTGGCTCGGCTCGCGCTCGAGCAGGCCCAGCAGGGTCAGGGGAACGCTCATGCGGGCACCATACACCCGACGTATACTCTGAGTGAATAGTTCCCCGGAAGAACTTCGGCGGACACCACACCGGCCCGGTGGCTAAGGTCAGCCCGTGCTGGGAACCCGCGCAACGCGCGCCCTCGTCCTCAGCGCCGCATTGGTTGCGGCGGTTTCCGTCTCGGCGCCGGTCGCGGCGCAGGCCGCTCGATCGGCGCCGGCTCCGCGGCCGGGGGTCGCGCAGCTGCGGGTCGGGACGCTCGTGCTCAGCCGTTGCAAGGTCGTGCCGCACGCCTACTGCGGTCGGCTGAAGCGGCCGTGGGATCCCAGCGGCGAGGTCAAGGGCGACGTGTCGATCGGCTTCGCCTTCGTGCCGGCGAGTGACCAGAAGGACCCGGTGCTCGGCACCGTCGTACCGCACGAGGGCGGGCCCGGCTACAGCACGACCGGAAGCGGCGTCGACTACGCGGGGATGTACGGCGCGCTATTGCGTCGGCGCAACCTTCTGCTGATCGACCAGCGCGGCACCGGCCTGAGCGCACCGATCGACTGCCCCGGCCTGCAGAACCTGCACGGCGCCTACGACACCGCCGCGGCGAAGTGCGCGAAGCAGCTCGGCGACCACGCCGACCTCTACGGCAGCAAGCTCGCCGCGGACGACCAGTCGGCCGTGATCCGGGCGCTCAAGCTCGGCAAGGTCGACGTGTACGGCGACTCCTACGGCACGTTCTTCACCCAGGTCTTCGCGGGCCGGCACCCGAACCAGATCCGCAGCATCGTCCTCGACAGCGCCTACCCGCCGACCGGCGAGACCCAGTGGTATCCGACCCAGACCCACGCGATGCAGTACTCGATGACCACCGCGTGCCGCCGCTCCCCCACCTGCAAGTCCGCGGGAGGCACGCCGATCGGGTTGCTGACCAAGGTGCTCGACCAGGTGCGCAAGCAGCCGTACCGCGGGATCGCGTACGACGCAGACGGCGTAAGGCACCACGCCGTGGTCACCGGAGCTGCGCTGGTCGCGGTCGCGTTCGGCGCGACCTACGGCCCGGAGTACTACCGCGAGTTCACTGCCGCGCTGCGCTCGGCGCTGCACGGCGATCGCGCGCCGCTGTTGCGCCTGGTCGCGGAGAACGTCGACTCGTCCTCCTACGACGGAGCGGCGTCGGCGTACAGCGAGGGTGACGATGCGGCCGTGTCGTGCGAGGACTATCCGCAGCTCTACGACATGGCCGACTCGCCGGCCGAGCGGCTCACCCAATACAAGGCCGCGGTGAAGCAGGAGCAGAAGACCGATCCCAAGGTCTACGCGCCGTTCACGATCGAGGAATACCTGCACTCGGACTGGGCAGAGGCGAACTGGTGCCTGAAGTGGCCGTCGCCGTCGGCCGCGCACAAGGCCGGCCCGCCGGCACCGCCGTCCGGCCACTACCCGTCAGTGCCGACGCTGATCCTGACCGGCTCGCTCGACTCGATCACGACGCCGGCCGAGGGCGATCTGGTCAAGGCGGAGTTCCCGGACGCCCGGCACGTCATCGTCGCCAACAGCTTCCACGTGACGGCTGAGGACGACACCGACGGGTGCGGCAGCTCGATCGTGCGCGCGTTCGTCGCGCATCCGAAGCATCTGAGCGGGTCCGACCTGCGGTGCGCGAAACAGGTGCCGCCGGTGCGCGCGCTCGGCCGTTACTACCCGTCGTTCACCAAGCAGGCGCCGGCCACTGCAGACTTGGGCAACGCAGTCGGCGTGCTCGGCCGTCGCGCCGCCGCCGCGGCCGCGGAGACGATGGCTGACCTGATCGACCGCTGGTACAACAACTACTCCGGTCACGGCATCGGCTTGTACGGCGGGCGGTACACCTACACCGGTGGGTTGCACACGGTTCGGTTCCACATCCATCGCTACCGCCTCGACCGCGACCTGGCGGTCAGCGGCACGATGATCTGGAAGCCGTACCTGCACACGTTGACCTGTCAGCTGACCGTCGGTCGCGTCAACCGTGCCGGCCGGACCGTGTCGGGATCGCTTGCGAACGGCACGGTGACCGCGAGCTGGAACACCCGCCAGAAGAATGCTCGCGCCACCTTGACCGGCCAGCTCGGCGGGCGTGTCCTCAAGGTGTCGATGCGCGCTCCATAGGTTGGACCGCTAGTCGGTGCCGTCCGACGCGAGGATCTGCTCCTTCAGGATGTCGCCGTGCCCGGCATGCCGCGCGAGCTCCTCGATGATGTGGAGCAGGATCCACCGCAGGGACATCGGACTCATCCGGTTGTGCAGCGCCAGGTCGTCCAGGTTGTGCTCGGCCGCGATCTCCTCCGCACTCCGCCACGCCCGCCGGTAGTCCGCCCGTACCGACTTGATGGTGTCCTCAGCGGTCAGCTCGAAGCTCTCTTCAGAGTTCTCAGGCAGGCCGAGCTCGGCGCGGGTCCGTCCTGCGATCGCGACCTCGAACCACACCCGTTCGACAAACGTCGCATGCTTCACCAGGCCAAGCAGCGTTGTCCGCGACGGCACCAGCCGACGCCGGGCCTGCTCATCGGTGACGCCGTCGAGCAGCCCGACGACCTCCATCCGGGAGTCATGCACGAACGACTCGATCTGCTCGCGCTCGCCCGCCGTCGTCGAGGTGTCGCTGAGGTAATCGTCGCTCACCCCGCGAGGATAGGGCGCCGCTTGGCACCACAAGGAACCCAAGACGTTTCCGCGGAAACGTCCTCGGACCGGGAGCGGCTCAAACGCGTCGATCGGCCAGCCCGAACTCGCGGCGCCGATCCGCGCGGTGGTCTACTACCTATGGGCTTGTTGATAACCAACCGGAACTGTCGGCAGCCGCTGGTTCGGTCAGGGTATGACCGTTCCTGCGATCAGCTGGGTCGCGACCGCTGGTTTCGTTCGCTCTTTCGGTGGCGCCACATGGTCGGCACGTCGTCGCCGCCGTCGGGCAACGCGAACGACCCGCACAACTCGAAGCCGTACCGCTGGTAGAGCGCGACGTTCGCCGGATTGCTCGCCTCGAGGTACGCCGGCATGTCCGCGTCATCAACGACTGTCAACGTCTCGGCCAGCAGGCCGAGGCCGTAACCGTGACCCTGGTGGGCAACCGCTGTTCCGAGCAACGACAGCAGGTAGTGCGGCTCGTCGGTGGGGTGTGCCTTCTCGAACGCCTCGAACACACGAAACACCCGCGGCGCCTCGTCACCGAGCAGTTCGGTCATCGACTCGACCAGCGCGGATTGCTGGTCCTCGCTCAGCTCGGTCCCCTCCGGCGGGATCCACACCGCGGCCGAGGTGTCGCCGGCCGACAGCCAGACGGTCGGGTAGCGGATCGCTCCGGAGACGAGCGCCTGCCAGAGCACTCGCTGCTGGTCGCGCCGGCGGTCGGGGTCGGGGAACACCCAACTCCACGTCGTGTCGTCGTAGAAGGAGTCGACGAGGATTTCGACCACCGTGTCGACGTCGCTCGGCCCGCACACGCGCGCGCCTTCACCCGGCAGCATTTCGTCCCCCTTGCGGCGACCCGAAATCTCAGCCGCGCGGTACGTCGGCTCGATATGTCGCCGCCAGGAGTTTGGCATAAGCGACCGCGCCGCTCAGAGTGAGGTGAAGGTCGTCGGGATACAGCCAGTTGTGGTGCGCACCGGCGATCGAGTTCCAGTCCAGGATCCGGGCATTGGCGAACGCCGGCACGACCTTGTTGATCGTGGCGTTGTTGGGCTTCTGCCAGTTGTGGTCGTAGGGATCGAGGTGGTCGTTCAGTACGAGGACCAGCTTGGCGGCCGAGAGCAGGTGCAAGGTCCGCTGCAGGTCGGACGGCTGGATCAGGCCGTTGTTGCCGAGGTGCAGGACCACGAACGGCTCGAGCCGGCCGGCCCGGGCATCGGCGCGAACGTCCGCCAGGATCGGGCCCGGCTGTCTGGCGACGACCGCGTCGATGCTCCCGCCCGGGAACACCTTCGACAATGCGTGGCGCGCGCCCAGTAGCACCGAGTCGCCGAACCCGCTGAGCTTGGGCAACGGGATCTGGTGCGTCGCGCCCGGGTTGGACGAGCCGGGGTGCGACGTGCCGGGGTGCGACCTGCCGGTTGCGGGCGGGTGACCGTTGCCGGCCGGGCCGACAGGTTGGTGCCCGCCGGACAGCGAGAGATGGCGGCCGCCATGGCTCGCTCCGGATGCCGCGGTCGGTTGCGGTGCAGCCGGACCGACGACGATGACCAGGATGCCGACGACGAGCAGCGCAGCCGTCACGATCGGACCCGCGACCGTAGGCCGCGGTGGGATCCGCCGCCACTGGGTGCGGATCGAGGTCGCTGCGTTCTCCAGCGCGGTACGGATGCCGAGCCGGCGGACCGGAGTCTCGACCCACCGGTACGTCGCGTCGGACAACCCGACCGTCAACGCGATCCGGAGCAGCTGGTCGAGCCAGAGCGGCATCGTCGTGTCCAGGCCCGGCCGGGTGACCACGGCGATCGGCCAGTGCCAGAGATAGATGCTGTAGGACCGCACGCCGATCCAGCGCAGTGGCTGCCAGTCGAGTGCGGTGCCGAAAGTGCTGCCCGGCCGGGTCGCGACCGCGATCACCACGACGACGAGTGCCGCCACCAGCAGGAAGTCGCCGCGATACAGCGAGTGGGAGTAGTCCGCCAGCCGCCACATCAAGACTGCGAGGCCGGCGAGGGCGAGCCAGCCCGCAGCCTGCTCGGTACGCCGCTGCCAGGCGAGCCGGTGCGCCGAGGCGATCCCGCCGGCCGCTGCCCACGCGCCGAGCGCGGCGCCGAGCAGTAGGCCCATGCAGTGCGTGTCGGTGCCGTAGTAAAGCAACGATCCATCGTCGCCGTACGGCACGTTGTGCAGGTCGGCGAGCCACCAGGTCAACGCGGTCGAGGCGAACGCGGCCAGCACGGCGAGCCCGCACAGCCGCAGCACCACCCGGCGCCGGGATCCGCCTCGCAGGGCGGCACGGCGGCGGCCGGCGGCGAGCATCGCCGCGGTAAGCAGCGGCCATAGCAAGTAGAACTGCTCCTCGACGCCGAGTGACCACAGATGCTGGAGCATGCTCGGGCGCCCGGTGGAGACGAAGTAGGGCTGATGATCGAACGCCAGCCACCAGTTCGCGACGAACGCCCCCGCCGCCAGCACTCCGCCGCGGACCGTGGCCAGCTGGTCGCGCCACACCAGCGCGGCGACGCTGACCGCCGCGAGCACCACGGCGAGCGCCGGAAGCAGCCGGCGCGCCCGCCGCCGGTAGAACTGCGGGACGTCGATCCGGCCCCTGCGAAGGAACTCCTCGGTGAGCAACCGGGTGATCAGATAACCGCTGATCCCGAAGAAGACGTCGACCCCGAGAAAGCCGCCCGGCAGCGTCAGCGGCGAGAAGTGATAGATGACAACGGCGATGACCGCGAGAGCGCGGAGCCCGTCGAGGCCGCGCCAACGCGAGCCGGACGCTGCCCCGATGCTCACCCGGCCGCCTAACCGTCTCGATGCGTGGTCGTCCAGTAGACGCTCGACGATCGCGCTCGGTTGTCCACACCGTACTGTCATGTGATGGACCTGGCCACCCTGGTCGGCGCCCCGAAGTCGGTCATCCGGCATGGCTGGTTCCGCACCGTCGGCGCCGACGGACTGCCCGGCGTGCAGTTCAGCGAGCCGGCCGGCGACCCCGGGCTGTTCGGGCCGGACAGCGCGATCTGGTACGTCCATGCCGATGTCGCCGGACTGGTCGGCGGCCTATCCGGCCTGCTCCTCGGCGCGTTGCACCAGCCGACCATGTACGGCACCAACCAGCACTCGTCGTACAGCGATGACCCGCTCGCCCGGCTCGGCCGCACCGCGTCGTTCGTCAACGCGATGACCTGGGGATCGACCCCAGTCGTCGAGCGCACCTGCGATCTGGTCCGCAAGCTGCACCGGCAGGTGCGCGGCACGATGCCGGACGGCCGCCCGTACGCCGCCGACGACTCCGACCAGCTGATCTGGACCGCGATGACCCAGGCGCATTGCGTGATGAGCGCCCACCTGCGCTACCACCCGCGACCGGTGTCAGGGACGCGGATCGACGAGTACTACGCGCAGTACTCCAGGTTCGCGACCGAGTTGGGGGCGACCGGCGAGGTACCGAGCAGCAGGGCCGAGGTCGAGGACTACTTCACCGGGATGCGGCCACTGCTGACCTTCGCCGAGGAGACCGCCGATCTCGCGGACTTCTTCCGCCGGCCGTTCGGCCCGGACCCGGTGTCGAAGGCGGCCAGCCTGGTGATCACCCGCGCCGCGTTCGACACCATGCCCGGCTGGGCCCGCCGGCTCTACGGCAGCCGCCCCCGCCTGGCCGGGACCGTGCCACATCTGCTCGAGCGCACGTTGACGCAACAGTCCGCGCGGGTTCTGCTCGGCACGCTGCGTTGGAGCCTCGGCGAGCCGCGGTTCCAGGTCGAGGCCCGCAACCGCTGCCTCGCGCCGGCCGAGCTCGGCCACGGCGAGAACGGGCAGAGCTAGAGCAGGCCGCCTTTGGCGCTGGTGAGGTACCAGTAGCCCTCGAACTTGAACAGCCCTTCGCCCTTCACCTGACCGGCCTTGGTGTCCTTGTAATAGGTGTAGAGCGGGTGGCCGTAGTAGGTGACCTGGTGGCCCTTGATCACGGCCAGGTGCTTGGCGCTCACCCCGGCGCCGGCGTGCGGCTTGCCGGTGGCGGTCACCGGCGGCCACTGCTTGCGGCAGGCCGGGCCGCAGTTGGAGTGGTTCTTGGTGTCCGAGCTGAACGTGTAGAGCGAGTGCCCGTTGGCCCCGACCAGGACCTTGCCGTCCTTGGTGTGCCGCAGCGAGATCGTCGAACCGACCGGCTTGGCCGCCGGCGCGGCCGCACCAGAGCTGACCCCGGCCAGGCCGAACCCGCTGACCAGCAGGGCCCCCACCGACGTCACGAGTGCGATCCGAGTTCGAGCAGCCACGTCATCTCCTAGAGCGTCATCTCAGCGCGGGGCGAGCGCACCCGCGGCTGGTTCTAGCCGGTTGTACGAGCGACGCGCCGCGGCGGTTCACGCCAAACCATTCGACGTCGGGCCGGACGATGCCGGTAACGTGCAGATTGTCCGCATCACCGTCTGGAGGTTCTGGCCAGCTCATGATCGAAGCCAAAGGGCTCAGCAAGCGCTACGGCGACACCCTCGCCGTCGACGACCTCAGCTTCACCATCCAGCCCGGCCTGGTGACCGGGTTCCTCGGGCCCAACGGGGCCGGGAAGTCGACGACGATGCGGCTCATCCTCGGCCTCGACCGGGCGAGCAAGGGCTCGGTCACGGTCAACGGGTCTCCGTACGCCGGCCACCGCCGGCCGCTCTTCGAGGTGGGTGCGCTGCTCGAGGCGAAGGCGATCCACAACGGGCGGACCGCCTACAACCACCTGCTCGCGATCGCCCAGACCAACCACATCCCCCGCAAGCGGATCGACGAAGTCCTTGCGCTGGTCGGCCTCGACACGGTGGCCCACAAGCGGGCCGGCGGCTTCTCGCTCGGCATGGGCCAGCGGCTCGGGATCGCGACCGCGTTGCTCGGCGACCCGTCGATCCTGATCCTCGACGAGCCGGTCAACGGCCTCGACCCCGAGGGCATCCTGTGGGTCCGCAACCTGCTCAAGCACGTCGCCAGCCAGGGCAAGACGGTGTTCGTCTCAAGCCATCTGATGACCGAGATGTCGCTCACTGCCGATCACCTCCTCGTCATCGGCCGGGGCAAGCTGATCGCCGATGCGTCGACCGAAGAGGTCATCCGGATGAGCTCGGCCGCGCACGTCCGGGTGCGCTCGCCGCAGGCGACCGCGCTCGCGGAGCTGGTCAAGGCCGGCGGCGGCCAGGTCGAACCGGGCGGTGACTCGACCCTCGCGATCACGGGCATGACGCAGGAAGCGATCGGTGACCTGGCCGCGGCCAACGGGATCACGCTGCACGAGCTGGTGCTCGCGCAGGCGTCGCTCGAAGAGGCCTTCATCGAGCTCACCGAGGACTCCGCCGACTTCCGCGCACCCGGCCAACCCGCGGCCACCACCGAAGGGATGCCGGCATGATCGATCTCGGACTCTTCCGCGACGTCCTCACCTCGGAGTGGACCAAACTGCGAACAGTGCGCTCGACGTACTGGTCGATCCTGATCGCCGTCGTGCTCGGGATCGGGCTCAGCGCGGCGATCGCGGCCGCCAACGAGCACGCCTATCCCAAGTTCTCGGCACAGGACCGGCTGACCTTCGATCCGACCTCGCTGAGTACGGCCGGGCTGTTCTTCTCGCAGCTCGCACTCGGCGTGCTGGCGATCATGGCGATCAGCTCGGAGTACAGCTCCGGCACGATCCGTACGACGTTGTGCGCGGTGCCGCAGCGCGGATACGTCCTGGCTGCCAAGTCGGTGATCGTCGGGCTGACCGGGATGGTGGTCGCGTTGGCCACCGGGTTCGGGGCGTTCTTCATCGGCCAGGCCATCTTCAGCGGCCGGCACCTCAACGTGACGCTGAGCGATCCGGGTGTGCTGCGGGCCGTGATCGGGGTCGGGCTCTACATGGCCGGGCTGATGTTGTTCGCGATGGGCCTGGCGATCATCATCCGGCACACCGCCGGTGCGATCACGACGCTGGTCGGGCTGGTATTCATCCTGCCCGCGGTGAGCAACGCGCTGCCGAAGAACTGGCAGCACGACCTGGCCCGCTACTTTCCCGCGAACGCGGGCGGCGCGATCACGAGCGTCGTCCGCGACCCGACGAACTCCCTCGGTCCGTGGACCGGGCTCGGGGTGTTCGCGATCTGGGTGGCGGTGGCGATCGGAACCGGCTGGTACCTCCTGCGGCACCGCGACGTGCAGTGAGCTGAGTCCTGCAGTGAGCTGCTAGCGAAGGTGTTCGGTCCGGGCGCAGCCCGGCCAGGCCTTCCAACCGTCGCGCGCGTGCAACATCCGGGCCGCGCGGTTCTGGACGATCGGCCGGGCGTGATCGGGGCGACCGTGCATGCCGAGGCCGTGCCAGGTGGCCAGCGCGAATTGGTACGCGCCGTAGTAACCGTTCCCGGTGTCGGCCCGGTAGTTGTCGCCGGACTCGCAGATCCGCAGCTTGTGGAGCTCGACCTTGAGCGGCTCGGACGCGCCGACCGGGGCCGCGGTCGCGACCGCCGACACGAACAGGCCAAGCGCAACGACAGCGCCGCCTAGCCGGGGACTGCACAACCGCACCGGGTGTTCTTCCTCGGACGCCGGCGAAGTTAGCTGTCGGGTTCGGACGCGAGAATCGCCCGGCCGCTTGCGCGGCTTCACCCCAAGGGCATCAGGGGGATCTGATGCCCGAGGACGGTGGGTCCTCCGCTCCCGCCCACGTTCGGTCAGTCCAGGCACCGTGGTGGCGGGATTTGGCGTCCACGCTGCTGAGCCGCCCGAAATGGCGGCCTGCGGCGCACATTAGCGCCCGAAGTGGATCTTGACCAGGGGTCCCTGCAATCGTTTGCGGAAAACCTGTTACGGGTGTGACAACTGTTTCTGATGCGGCGTCAGATTTCAGAAATTGCCGTCGCCCGACCCGATCCGAGCGGCTCCCGAGACCCGCAACGGCGCCTCACGTCGGCCACCGAATAAGGTTCGGCCATGACTGCACCCGGCCCCGACGAGGTCCTTGTGGACGGCTCCGCCCTGGCGCACAAGGCGCACCGGACCCTCGAGCCGCTGCACATCCTGTGCTACTTCGCCGCCGAGCCCGCGCAGCACTACGTCGACCTCGGCATCAAGGGCGGGATGAGGGGCTACTTCGCCTCCCGGAGCGCACCGCTCGGCCGGGTGCCCGCGGAAGTCGTGATCGCGACCTTCTACAACTTCGCGCCGACTTCGATCCGCAAGGCGATCCCGTCGGTCTGGGAGGTGACGACGCCGGAGGCGGTGATCGCGGCCCGGTACGCCGGCACCGACCAGGCCTACCGCCGAGTGCTGGGCGAGCAGGTGCTGGCCTCCGACGAGATGGCCGAGGCGGCCGCGTTGGCCCGGGAGGCAACCACCGTGCTGGCCACCGAAGGCCGCCCGCTGTACGCCGCACATGCCGCTCTCGACTGGCCGGAGCCGGCCCACCTGCAGCTGTTCCACGCGCAGACGCTGCTCCGCGAGCACCGCGGGGACAGCCACATCGCCGCACTCGTCGTCGCCGGCCTCGACGCGGTCGAGGCGATGGTCAGCTACGACCCGCTCGGGCAGAACGGGTTCGAGGCGATGCTGCGCGCGACCCGGGGGTGGCCGGACGAGGCGTGGACCCAGGCCGCCGACCGGCTACGCGACCGCGGACTGCTCGACGCCGCCGGTGCGCCAACTGACGAATGCATCGCGCTACGCGCCACGGTCGAAGCCCGGACCGACGCGGCCGACGCCCGGCCGTACCTGCATCTCGGTGCCGATCGCACCGAGCGGCTGCGCGAGCTGGCCCGGCCGTGGTCGAGAGCGATCAGCGGCTCACTCTTCGGCGCCCCGGCATGATGTCCCCGGACCTCACCGGCAAGGTTGCCTGGGTGACAGGCGGCGGGCAGGGCTTCGGCGCCGGTGCGGCGCGGCGGTTCGCCTCGCTCGGTGCCACGGTCGTCGTGTCCGACATCAACCGCGAGTCGGCCGCGTCGGTCGCGGAAGAGATCGGCGGCCTCGCCGCGCCCTGCGACGTCTCGAGCCTCGAGCAGTGCCAGGCCGCGGTCGCGACCGTGCTCGAGCACTTCGGCCGGGTCGACATCGCCTTCCTCAACGCCGGCATCGCGACCGGCTGCGGGGTCGGCGATGACTTCGACCTCGCGGTCTACCGCCGGGCGATGGGCGTGAACCTCGACGGTGTCGTCTTCGGGGCGCACTCGGTCTTCGGGGCGATGAAGGCCGCGGGCGGCGGCGACATCGTGGCCACCGCGAGCCTCGCCGGGCTGACCGGCACCGGCTTCGACCCGATCTACGGCGCCAACAAGCACGGCGTGGTCGGGCTGGTCCGGGCGATCGGCGACGAGTGGCCGCAGTTCGGCATCCGGGTCAACGCGATCTGTCCCGGCTTCTCCAACACCGCGATCGTCGACCCGCTGCGCGAGATCCTGACCGAGAGCGGGATCCCGCTGATCCCGGTCGAGATGGTCGTCGACGCGGTCATCTCCGCCGCGACCAGCGGGCGGTCCGGCGAGTGCTGGTACATCCAGCCGGGCCGGCCGGGCGAAGTGTTCCGCTTCCGCGGGATCCCCGGACCGCGGACCGACTGAACTACTCCGCCGCGCGCGACATCACGAGCGCGATGGTGGCCTCGAGGTCGTCGAGCACCGCCGACACCGTCATCCGGCGGGAGAGCAGCGTCAGCACGTCGGTGAGCCAGACCTTGCCGATGATGTGCGCGATCAGCGCGTCGCGATCGGTCGGGGTCGAGCCCGGGTCATGGCTGGCCGAGGTGATGAACCCGACCATCAGGTCGCTCACGGCATCGACCTCGCGGCCCGCATCGGCGTCGGCGATCATCAACGCCCGGATCATCGCGCCCGACAACCGTCGGTGCCGGGCGAGGTAGCGGGTGACGACCGCAACCACCCGATACACCCGCTCCTCCGGCGTACTGCCGGCATCGTCGCTGACCGCAACGCTGTCCTGCAGCGCTTGGAAGGTCCGGCCCATCGCCGAGACCAGCAGGTGCACCTTTGACGGGAAGTAGCGGTAGAGCGTGCCAAGCGCCACATCAGCGCGCTCGGCCACCTCGCGCATCTGCACCGCGTCGTACCCGCCTTCGGTCGCCAGCTCCACCGCGGCGTCGAGGATGCGTTCGCGGCGAGCCCGCTGTGACGCGGGGGGAAGCCGCTGGCTGGTCGGGTCCGAGGTGACGGTCATGCGATCCCCAACGTGGTCGACTCGCTCGCGACCGCGGCGGCCCACGGATAGTCCGCCTTACCGCTCGGCGAGCGCCGGATCTCCGGTACGACGACGAGCACCCGCGGCACCTTGTATCCGGCCACTCGGGTCCGGCAGTGCTCCGCGAGCTCGTCCTTGCTTGGCACGGCCATGCCCGGCCGCACCTGGACGAGCGCGGCCACCCGCTGCCCGTAGCGGTCGTCCGGCACCCCGGTCACGATCGCGTCGTACACCGCGGGGTGCGCCTTGAGCGCGGCCTCGACCTCCTCCGGATAGACCTTCTCGCCGCCGGTGTTGATGCAGACCGAGTGCCGGCCCAGCACCGCGATCGTGCCGTCGGCCTCGATCGTCGCCGCGTCACCGAGCAGGACCCAGCGCTCGCCGTCGATCGTCACGAAGCTCTGTTTGGTCTTGACCTCGTCCTTGTAGTAGCCGAGCGGCACGTGCCCGCGCTGCGCGACCCGGCCGATCGCTCCGGAACCCGGCTTGATCGGCCGGAGGTCGTCGCCGAGCACGCTCGACCGGGCATTGACGGTGAACTTCAGCCCGGCATCGGGACTCGAGCCGGCCGTTCCGGTGCCCTGGAACCCGGTCTCGGACGCCCCGTAGTTGTCGAGCAGCATCACGTTGGGCAGCAGCCCCTGGAGGGTGTCGCGGACGCTCTTGGACAGGATCGCGCCGGCCGAGCTGATCGCGAACACCGACGACAAGTCGAGGCCCTGTAACGGACCGGCCAACGTCTCGGCGATCGGCCGGGCCATCGCGTCGCCGACGATCGACAGCGAGTTTGCCCGCTCGCGCGACGCGGTCTCGAGGACGTCGACCGGGTCGAACTTGCGGACCAGCACCACCCGGGCGGCCTGGAGGAATCCGATCCAGGTCCCGAGCTGGGCCGCCCCGTGCATCAGCGGCGCGACCGGGAACATCGTGAGCTCGCCACGGTTGACCGCCCGCTCGGCCACCTCCTCGGGATAGGTCACCGGGGTGCCGACCGGGTCCGCACCACCCATCCCGGCAAAGAACAGGTCCTCCTGCCGCCACATCACGCCCTTCGGCATGCCGGTGGTGCCGCCGGTGTAGATGATGTAGAGGTCGTCCGCCGAACGCGGGCCGAAGCCGCGAGTGCCCGGCTGACCGAACACCGCGTCGTCGAAGCGGACCGCGCCGTCGGGCACCTCGCCGTCGCCGACCGCGATCAGCGCCCGGAGCGTCGGCGCCTGCGCACGAACCGCGGCAACCCGGGGCGTGAACTCGGTGTCGTGCACGAGCGCGACCAGGTCGGCGTCGTTGTAGAGATAGAGCAGCTCGTCCTCGACGTACCGGTAGTTGACGTTGACCGGCACCGCCCGCACCTTGAAGCAGGCGATCATCGTCTCGACGTACTCCGTGCAGTTGTAGAGCTGGACGCCGACGTGGTCGCCCGGCACGATCCCGATGCTCAGCAGGTAGTGGGCGAGCCGATTGGCCCGGGCGTCGAGCTCGGCGTAGGTCAGCCGGCGATCGCCGCACACCAACGCCTCTCGATCGCCGACCACGTCGACGAGCGACTCGAAGATGTCCGCGAGGTTGTAGTCCACGTCGGCCCCGTTACACCGGCGTCGCAGCGAGGTGCGCGCCGAGCTCGATCAGCTGCCTGGTCGGCGTGCCGAGCTCGTGCTCGATCTGCTTGCACCACAAGAAATAGCGATGCAACGGATACTCGACGTCGACACCGAGCCCGCCGTGCAAGTGCAGGCAGGCATGCATCGCGCGCATCCCGCCGTCGCCGGCCCAGAACTTCGCGACCGCGATCTCCTCGTCGGCGTCCCACCCCGCCGAGAGCCGCCAGGCCGCTTGCAGCGCGGTGAGCCGGATCAGCTCGGTGTCGATGTAGGCGTCGGCGGCGCGCTGGCCGACAGCTTGGAACGACGCGATCGGTTTGCCGAACTGCTCGCGCGTCGAGGTGTGCTTCGCGGTCATCGCCAGCGCGGCCTCGCAGACCCCGGCGACGACCATCGCCAGTGCAGAGGTGTGGTGGCGGACGAGATCGGCGACGAGGTCGCCCGCGTCACGCACAGCATCGGCCGGATCGACCCGGATGTCAGTGAGCTCAAGCATCGCCTGCGGCTCACGGTTCGTCGTGTGCAGCTCGGTGACGGTCAGCCCCGCGGCGCCCTTGCCGACCAACGCGACGACCACCCCGTCATCGCTGTGCGCCGGTACGACGATGACGTCGGCCTCAGCGCCGTACGGCACGAACCCCTTGGTGCCGCTCAAAATCCACCCGTCCCCGTCGCGCTTGGCGACCGTGTCGCCGGGATCGCCGAATGCGGTCGTGAGGACGACGTCGCCGGCCGCCACCCCCGGCAGCACCCCCGCGAGCGCCTCGGCAAGCGAGTCAGCAGCATCGCGATGCAGGACGTAAGCGGTCGCAAGGGTCGCAACCGCCGGCACCGGGGCGACCGAGCGGCCGACCGCTTCGAAGACGATCGCGAGCTCGAGGAAGCCGAGGCCGGCGCCGCCGTACTGCTCGGGCACCGCGATGCCCGTGAGCCCGGCCGCGGCAAGCTGCTTCCACAACGCCCGGTCGAAGACCGACTCTGTACTCGCCGCCTCCAGGGCCTGCAGGTGGGCATTGGTGACCTGTTCGGTCAGGATCTCCCGGGCCAGCTGCTGCAAGGCCAGCTGGTCGTCGGTGAGTGCGAAGTCCATCGGGTCCCCCTACCGCAACGATCTCGGCATGCCGAGGCCGAAGATGGCGATGAGATCTCGCTGGATCTCGTTGGTGCCTCCACCGAAGGTCAGGATCAAGGTGCCGCGATAGGAGCGCTCGAGCCGGCCGGCCAGCACGGCACCGGGCGAGCTCCGCTTCAGCACTCCGGCCGCGCCGAGCACCTCGAGCAACATGCCGTAGCACTCGCAGTAGGTGGTGGTGCCGTAGACCTTCACCGCCGAGGAGTCGGCGATGCTGACCTTGCCGACACTGTCCTGCCAGATGTTCTTCCAGTTGAGCAGCCGCAACGCTTCCAGCCGGGCATGCACGGTCGCCAGGTGCGTCTGCACCCACTCCTGGTCGATCACCCGGCGGCCGTCGGGCAGTTTGGTCTGCTGAGCCCACCGCCGGGTCTCGAGGTAGTTGCGCTCGAGGTGCGCCGGCACCGCGAGCGAGATCCGCTCGTAGTTCAGCTGCGTCGTGATGACGGTCCAGCCGCCGTTGATCTCGCCGACCGTGTTGGCGACCGGCACCCGGACGTCTTGGTAGTACGTCGCGTACGTCGTCGCGTCGCCGATGGTGTGGATCGGCGTGAACGAGAAGCCCGGTGAGGTGGTCGGCACCATGACGATGCTGATTCCCTTGTGCTTGGCGGCATCGGGATCGGTCCGACAGGCCAGCCAGATGTAGTCGGCGTGGTCGGTCAGGCTGGTGTAGATCTTCTGGCCGTTGATCACCCACTCGTCGCCGTCGCGGACCGCGCGGGTCGTCAGGGAGGCGAGATCGGTGCCCGCGCCAGGCTCGGAGTAGCCGATCGACACGAAGCACCGGCCGGTCAGGATCCGCGGCAGGATGTCGCGCTTGAGCTCCTCCGACCCGAACTGCATCAACGCGGGGCCGACCGTGTTGATCGACAGGAACGGGACCGGTGCGCCGGCCCGCTGGGCCTCGTCGTAGAAGATGAACTGCTCCATCGGCCCGAAGCCTCGGCCGCCGAGGTCGACCGGCCAGCCGACCCCGAGCCAGCCGTCCGCTCCCATCCGGGCGACCGCTTCGAGGCAGCGCGTGCCGCCCATCTCGCCCTGGGCCATCTCCTCCGCTACCTCGGGCGTGACGATGTCCTTGAAGTACGCCCGCAGCTCGTCGCGCAGCAAGATCTGCTCGTCGGTGTACGCGATCCGCATGACTGGCCCTCCCTCGCCGTTGCCTAGAAGCCGTTGCCTAGAAGCCGGCCGAAGCGGTGACCCCGCCGTCGACCACGAACTCCGCACCGGTGCAGTACGACGAGTCGTCGCCGGCGAGGAACAGCACCACGCCGGCCACCTCGTCCGCCTCACCCATCCGCTTGAGACCGGACACCTTCTTGCCGACCCAGGCGCGGGCGGCATCGTCCATCACCGCACGGGTCATCGGGGTGTCGATCCCGCCCGGATGCACCGAGTTGACCCGGATCTTGTCGGCGCCGTACTCGATCGCCGCGACCTTGGTGATGCCGCGCACACCGAACTTGCTCGCCGTGTAGGCGCCGCAGAAGACCGTGCCACCCAGGCCTTCGGTCGAGGAGATGTTGACAATCGACCCGCCACCGGCCCGCTTCATCGCCGGGATCACCGTCTTCATCCCGAGGAACGTGCCGACCAGATTGACGTCGATCACCCGCCGGAACTCCTCGAGCGGGATGTCGGCGATCGCGTTGAAGGTCAGGATGCCCGCGTTGTTGACCAAGACGTCGAGGTGACCGAACCCGCGCTCGATCCCCTCGACCACCGTCCGCCAGCCGTCCTCGGAGGTGACGTCGAGGTGGGCGTACCTGGCCTGCGCGCCGGCCGAGTTGGTGCCGAGGGAGTCGACCAGGGCCTTGCCCTCGTCGTCGAGGAGGTCGGCCGCGACCACGGTCGCGCCGGCGTCGTGCAGCCGGCGGACATGCGCCGCACCCATCCCGCGGGCACCGCCAGTGACCAGGGCAACCTTGCCGTCGAGCGTGGTCATGCTGGCCTCTCACTTCCGACGATCCACATGGCGAAGAACTGGGCCCCGCCACCGTAGGCGTGCCCCAGTGCGCGGCGCGCGCCGTCAACCTGATGTGCGCCGGCCATCCCGCGCACCTGCAACGCTGCCTCGGCGAACCGGCACATCCCTGAGGCGCCGATCGGGTTGGACGACAGCACCCCGCCGGAGGGGTTGACCGGCAGATCGCCGGTCAGCGACGTGCTGTCGTCGTCCACCATCTTCCAGCCGGCACCGACATCGGCGAAGCCGAGGTTCTCCATCCACATCGGCTCGTACCAGGAGAACGGCACGTAGATCTCCGCGCAGTCGATCTCGCGCCGCGGGTCGGTGATCCCGGCCTGCGCGTAGACATCGGCGGCACAGTCACGACCGGCGTGCGGGTTGACGACGTCGCGCCCGGCGCCCATCGTCGGCTCGCTGCGTACGGCGGTGCCGTGAATCCAGGCCGGCGGGTTCGGGGTGCCCAGGGCGGTGTCCGCGTCGGCCAGCACGACCGCGCACGCACCGTCGGAGGACGGGCAGGTCTCGAGATAGCGGATCGGGTCCCACAGCATCGGCGACTCGCGCACCATTTCCTCGCTGATGTCGGGGATCTGCAGGTGCGCGTACGGGTTCTTCAACGCGTTCTGCCGGTCCTTGACCGCGACCTTGATCCCGATGTGGTCGGGTGCGTTCGCGCGCCGGATGTAGGCCCGGATGACCGGCGCGAAGTAGCCACCGGCGCCGGTCACGATGCCGCCGGTGAACGGCAGCCGGATCGACAGCGCCCAGGTCGCGTTCGACTCGCTCTGCTTCTCGAAGCACACCACCAGCACCCGTCGGTGGGTCCCGCTCGACACCAGGTGAGTCGCCATCACGCCGGTCGAGCCGCCAACGCTGCCCGCGGTGTGCACCCGCAGCATCGGCTTGCCGACCGCGCCGAGCGCATCGGCAAGGTAGAGCTCAGGCATCATCACGCCCTCGAACATGTCGGGCGCCTTGCCGATCACGACCGCGTCGATGTCCGACCAGCCCATCCCCGCGTCGTCGAGCGCGCGCTTCGCCGCCTCGCGGACCAGGCCCGCGATCGAGACGTCCTGGCGCTTCGAGGCGTACTTGGTCTGGCCGACCCCCACGACTGCTACGCGGTACTCGCTCATGCGGCATCCCGCTCGAGGACGGCGACCAGGTTCTGCTGCAGGCACGGCCCGCTGGTGGCGTGCGCGACCGCCCGCCTCGCCCGGCCGGCCGCGACTCCCGCGGCCGCAGCGGCGAGCCGCTGCAGGCCGCCCACCATCATCGGGCCGGCCGCCGCGTCGACCGGCTGCTCGGCCAGGCCGAGCGCGTCGGCAAGCAACAGCCGCTGGTGCGGGTAGAGCACGTGCAGCCAGGCGGCATCGATGTCGGTCGCACCGGCGTGCTCGGCAGCGAGCCGGGTCGACGCCGACACGGTCAGGTCGCGGGCACCGAGCGCCGGCGCCTCGATCCGGTGGTCGATGCCGCGGATCCAGACCGGATGCTCGGTGAGCTCGCGGGCGCGATCGCCGACCGCGAGGACGACAGCGGTCGCGCCATCCGCGACCACGGTCGGCGTGACGTCGGGTACGTCGGCGAACCGGCCGCAGTCGCGCATCGCCCGGGCCTGCAGTCCGGCCAGGCTGCGGGCGTCCGGCCAAAGCGGGGCGACCGTGTAGGGATCGAGCTGGAGCGCCAACGTGCGGTCGAGGTGGCCGCGCGACGGGCGGGCAAAGGCGTAGACCAGCGCCGTATCGCAGGCCGGCCCGATCGCGGTGTCGTGCTGCAACACCGCCACCGCCTCGGCGAGCGCGAACGCGCCGTCCATCTCCACGTGCGACTCCCGGATCGGCGGCCAGGCGCCGACCGCGTCGAGCGCACCCACGAACGCGAACGGGAATCCCTGCAGGTAGTCGCTCGACCCGGAGACGGTGAAACCGATGTCGCGCTGGGTCAGACCGACCGATCCGAGCGCGTCGTGAATGACCGGCAGCAGCATCTCGACCTCGTTGCGGGCCGGCTCCGACGGGGTCTCGAACGACGCCGAGGCGACGATCGCCACGGGCCGCATCCCGGTGGTCACACGTACTCCTTGTACGTCTCGTACTCGGCGTCCGGCTCACCGCTCGGCCGGAAGTAGCGGATGTTGCCGAGGTTCGCCTCGCGCGCGTCGGCCGCCACCCACACCGGCTCGACCCGCATGCCGAGTCGCACCTCGGCCGGGTCGCACTCCTGCACGAGGAACATCGAGGTGATGTCCGCGCCGTCGAGCCGGATCCAGGCAGTGACGTACGGCGGCTCGAGGCCGGGGCTCGGCACACTGGTCACGCAGAACGTCGTAATCGTGCCCTTGCCGGTGAGGACCAGCTCCTCATCGGTCGCGACCCCACACATCGAGCATGCGCCGCGGGGCGGCACGTAGACCTTGCCACAGGTCGGGCAGCGCTGACCGACGATCTCGCCGCGCTCGAGCGAGCGCAGGAAGCGCGACGCCGCAACGCCCGGCGTGTAGCTGTAGTCGAGGTGAATCGGCGTCTCGACCATCGTGACCGGCTCGGTCATGGCAGCAACTCGAAGCAGACCAGGTCGCGGATCGAGCCGACCCGATGCTCGGCCCAGCGTGCGCCCACCCGCACCCCGGTCTCGATCGCGCCCGGATCGCCGGCGTCGACCGCTGCGAGCATCGCGGTGTCGGCGCCGTCGAGCTTGACCAGCGCCCAGGCGAACGGATGATCCAGAGGCTGCCCGGGCAGCGGCTGGGAGTTCCATGACCAGGTCGTCACGACGCCGGTGTCGGCGACGACCACGAGCTCCTCAAGATCGTCACTGGTGACCGGGTCGTAGTCGATCGCGGGCACGATCACCCGGCCATCGGAGCCGCGTACCCCGAGGATCCGCCGATCGCGTAACCCGGTGAGGAACGCGCCGATGATCGGTCCGGTCGATCGGGTGTAGGTGTAGTCGATCGCGTGCGGTGCGCTCAGGGCCTCGGTCATGCGGCGGGGATGAATTGGACGGTCATTTCCTTGATTCCGTTGATGAAGTTCGACCGCAGCCGCCGCGGCCCCATCACCAGCTCGACATGGTCGAGCTGAGTGATCAACGAGCGGAACAGGCACTCGAGCTCGAGCTTGGCCAGGTGGCGGCCGAGGCAGAAGTGCGGGCCGCCGCCGCCGAAACCGACGTGCGGGTTGGGCTCGCGAGCGATGTCGAAGACATCCGGATCGGTGAACACCGACTCGTCGCGGTTGGCCGAGGTGTAGTAGATGACCACCTTCTCGCCGGCCTTGATCGGCACCCCGCCGATCTCGACGTCGGTGGTCGCGGTCCGCCGGAACATGTTCACCGGGGTGACCCAGCGCACGATCTCATCGGCCGCGGCCGGGATCAGGCTCGGATCCGCGCGCAGCTTCTCCCACTGTTCGGGGTGCTGGATGAGCGCGAACATCCCGCCCGAGATGGCGTTGCGGGTGGTCTCGTTGCCGGCGACGGCGAGCAGCATGAAGAACAGGTCGAACTCGAGCTCACTCAGCACGTTTCCGGCTTCATCCGGGCTGATCAGCTTGCTGACGATGTCGTCCTGCAGCTGACCGCGCTTCACCTCCGCCAGCGCGCTGGCGTACGCCCACATCTCGGTCGCGGCCTCGAACCGCTGCTCCTCGGTCACGCCGTACTCCGGGTCGTCGCCGCCGATCATCCGGTTCGACCAGTCGAAGACCTTGTGCCGGTCCTCGAGTGGGACGCCCATCAGCTCGGCGATCACGATCAGCGGCAGCTCGGCCGCGCACAGCGTCACGAAGTCGCCCTCGCCCTTGGCGATCGCGGTCCCGACGATGTCGTCGCAGGTCGCCTGGATCCGCTCCTCGAGCCGCGCGATCATCCGCGGCGTGAAGCCGCGGTTGACCAGGCTGCGGGTGTGGGTGTGGCTCGGCGGGTCCTGGTTGAGCATGAACAGCCGCTGCTGGTCGATCTGCTCCTGGGCGTACTCGTTGATCATCGCGGTCTTCTCGTACGACGAGAACATCTCGGGGTTGCGCGAGACGAACACGACATCCGCGTGCCGGGTCAGGGCCCAGTAGCCGCCGCCGGACTCGGGATCGCGATGCCGGAAGACCGGTGCCTCGGCTCGCAGCCGCCGGAACTTCTCGTGCGGCACCGCCTCGACGTACTGGTCGATCTCGTAGACGTCGATGTCGCCCAGCTCGGTGTCCGCGAGGGATTCAGCCACAGCCACCTCTCATAGCCGGTCCGCGGCACCGGATCACCAAGACGAGAACGTGTTCTAATCTTCCCGCAATTCCAGGGGGCGTCAACACTCCTAGCCGAAGAAACTAGAACGTGTTTTACTTTTGGCGGAGGTCCCATTCATGGCGGATGCGGTCATCGTCGAGGCGGTTCGGACACCGATCGGCAAGCGGGGCGGCTGGCTGGCCGGGGTGCATCCGGCGCTCGCACTGGGGCACGTCCAGCGCGAGGTCGTGGCCCGCACCGGCATCGACCCAGCCGAGGTCGAACAGGTCGTCGGCGGCTGCGTCACCCAGGGCGGTGAGCAGGCGAGCAACATCACCCGGTACGCCTGGCTCGCCGCCGGACTGCCACCGACCGCAGGGGTCACCACGGTCGACTGCCAGTGCGGGTCGGCGCAGCAGGCCAACCACTTCATCGCCGGGCTGATCGCCGCGGACGCGATCGACGTCGGCATCGCCTGCGGGGTCGAGATGATGAGCCGGGTCGGTCTCGGCGCGGCGGTCTACGGCGGACCGGGCGTCCCGCGCCCGCCGGGCTGGGACATCGACCTGCCGGACCAGTTCACCGGGGCCGACCGGATCGCTCGCGACTTCGACATCTCGCGCGCCGACCTCGACGCTTGGGGTCTGCGCTCGCAGCAGAACGCTGCGCGAGCCTGGGCCGAGGAGCGGTTCAAGTCACAGATCGCGCCGATCGACGCGCCGGTGGTCGACGAGGACGGCACCCCGACCGGCGAGACCCGGCTGGTGGACCGGGATCAGGGCCTGCGTGAGACGTCACTGGACAAGCTGGCCGCGCTCGCCCCGGTGGTCGAAGGCGGTCTGCACACCGCAGGTACGTCGTCGCAGATCTCCGACGGCGCAGCGGCGATCATGCTGACCTCGATGCGCAAGGCGGCCGAGCTGGGCCTGAAGCCGCGGGCCCGGATCCGCGCGCAGGCCTTGATCGGCGACGATCCGTACTACCACCTCAACGGCCCGGTCGCCGCTACCGCCCGGGTACTGAACCGGGCCGGTATGACCGTCGACGACATCGACCTGTTCGAGGTCAACGAGGCGTTCGCGTCGGTGGTCGTCAACTGGAGTCGTCAGCATTCCGTCGACGTCGACAAGGTCAATGTCAACGGCGGCGCGATCGCGCTCGGCCACCCGGTCGGCTCGACCGGCAGCCGGCTGATCACGACCGCGCTCCACGAGTTGGAACGCACCGGCGGCACCACTGCGCTGATCTCGATGTGCGCCGGCGGCGCGCTCGCCACCGCCACCATCATCGAGCGGGTCTGAGGGCCGCGATGGCGCACCTCGAGACCGAGCAGCGCGGGCACGTCCTCGTCCTCACCATGAACCGCCCCGAGGCGAAGAACGCGCTGTCCCCCGAGATGATCGTCGGTCTCGCCGATGCCTGGGACCGGGTCGACAGCGACGAGGAGATCCGGGTCGCGATCCTCACCGGCACCGACGGGGTCTTCTGCGCGGGCGCCGATCTCAAAGCGATGAACGACGCCCAGAACACCTCCGACGCCGCGCAGCGGCTGCGATCCGACACCGGGATCGCGTGGAAGGCGCTGCTGCGCAACCACCGGCTGACCAAGCCGTTGATCGCAGCGGTCGAGGGGTACGCGGTGGCCGGCGGCACCGAGATCCTGCAGGCCACCGACATCCGGGTCGCGGGCGCCAGCGCGAAGTTCGGCGTGGTCGAGGTCACCCGGGCGCTTTTCCCGGTCGGCGGCTCGACCGTCCGGCTGCGCCGCCAGATCGGCTACACGAAGGCGATGGAGCTCCTGCTCACCGGCGACACGATCTCGGCCGAGGAGGCCGAGCGGATCGGTCTCATCGGCCGAGTCGTCGCCGACGGCGAGGCGCTGCCGACCGCGATGCAGATCGCCGAACGCATTGCGGCGAACGGCCCGCTCGCCGTACAAGCGATCAAGCGCTCGGTCCAGGAGACCGAGGGCTTGCCCGAGGCCGAGGCGCTGAAGATCGAGCTCGAGATCGGCCTACCGATCTTCGGTACGGCGGATGCGCGGGAAGGCACGCTCGCGTTCAAGGAGAAGCGCCCGCCACGCTACGAGGGTCGATAGCTCGAGAAGCCGATTGGTCGGGGAGGGCCCAATGGCGCGAAGGAACGGGCCGATCGAGGACGAGGTGGCGAGACTGGTCGGCGCCGGCGGAACCCTCGTTGAGATGCGGGTGGATCCGCCCGCGTACGCGAACCCTGACACGTTGGCGGTCATGCTCGACCCCGAAGGCAACGAGTTCTGCGTGCTCAACGCCGACTCGGTGACCGGCCTGGCCTGATCACCGGGCCGGCCCGAGTTCGGGGTTCCGCTGCCTGCCGCTGGACCAAGGGCCATGCTGTCCCGATGAGACGCCTCCTGCTTGCTGCCCTCCTTCCGTTGCCGCTGACGCTCGTCCTGGTCGGCCCGGCGGCGTCAGCGGGGGCCGGTCACTCGAAGGGTCCCCGGCCGCCCGAGAGCGGCCATTGGGTGCTGAACAACAACGAGGACGAGCCGGGAATCATGGAGAACTCGGGCGGCTCGTTCACCGTGACCAAGGGGCACCGCGACGTCAGCGGTCTGACCGTGATCATCGGACCTGACGCCGAGACCGCGTGCGGGACCGGCACGGTGCGGGTCCTCGGCAAACACGCGATCCACCTGCTCAAGGGTGAGACCGTCTCCGGCACCACCTTCAAGGAGTGGATCGTCGGAAGATCCGTCGTGGGCGGAGATCCCCCGTTCACGACGGACAAGGTGAACCTGCGGCGAGCCGGCAAGACCTTCAAGGGCGGCCTCGAGATGAACTTCGCCGGCCCGCGGGGCGGCACCAAGAAGAGGCCGTCGATCGGGACCATCACCTATCGCGGCCCGAAGAGCCTCGGCGGAAGCTGCTCGCTCAACTTCGGATTCAACAAGAAGTAACGCGTTGCCCGCGCTGGTCAGTTGCGAGCGAGCCGGTCGGCCCGCCAGCACCACGACCTGATCGGGAAGTCGACGACGTCCGTCCCGGGAAATCGCTGGTGCAATGTCGCCTGCGCGTTGTCGAGCACAACCGCCCGAACGTCGGGCTCGGCCGTGATGACCGCGCTGTAGGTGCCAGCCAGCTCGACGATCTCATCGATCCGCATCGGCCGCGTGGTCGCGAACGACATCCGCTCGACCTGCCCGAAGAACTGGCCGTCGACCACCGCGAGGTCGACGTCCCGATTGCGCCGGTGCCGGCCCTCGGACTCGCCGTCCCACGGCGGCTCGCCCGGCAGCCGATCGAGATCACGCACCCACTCGATGTCGCGGTCGCGGCTGGTCCACAGCACTCCGAGCCGGCCACCGTCACGAAGCACCCTGGCCATCTCGGTGAGCGCACGAGCTGGATCCAGCCAGTGCCAGGCCGACGACACGAAGACGGCATCGGCGCTTGCGTCGGGCATCGGGATCGACTCCCCCGTTCCCTCGAGCACCTCGACCCCGGGCGAGCGATCGGCGAGCACGTTGCGCATCTTCGGATCCGGCTCGACCGCCACCACCCGGGCCACCCGCTCGGCGAGCGGCCGGGTGAACAGCCCCGTTCCCGCGGCCACGTCGACGGCGACCTCGCAGCCGTCCGGCACCAACCAGTCCACCGCCTCGGCCACCGGCGGCGGTCGCAGCCGGTCATAGTCCGGGGCGACCGACCCGAACGACAGCGCCCGCTCAGCCCGAGTTGCCACGGGATCCACCGTATTTCGCCGCCATCGACGCCCAACAACGCCCCCACGGCCCGTCCGGCGCTGTCATGGCCCGGCCCGCTGTGCCGCGTTCCGCTGCCTGCGGCCGCTGCCAAGAATTCTGGAAACCGTACGAGTGCCATCTGGCTCGATCAGCACGGCGAGGTCGTCGCGATGTACCCGGGTGTGATGTCGGCCGCAGAGCAGCACCCCGCTGTCGACCGAGGTCGGCCCGCCAAAGATCCAGTCCACCCGGTGGTGAGCGTCGCACCACGACGCCGGCCGATCGCAGCCGTCCCAGCGGCAGTGTTTGTCGCGGGCGACGATCGCCCGGCGTTGCGCGGCCGTGAAGGTCCGGGACGACCGGCCCGAGTCGAGCACCTCTCCTCGAGGACCGGTGATGACCCGGGAGATCTCGGCATCGCAGGCGATCTGGCGGGCAGCTTCACCGCTGATCGCCGTACCGAAGCCGAGCCGGGCCGCAGCCGCACCCGGCAACCCGAGCAACGTGTCGAGATCGACCACGACCGTGACGTGCGGCTTGACCCCGCCGGTCTCGGGCAGCTCGCCGGACCGCATCGCAATCTCACAGACGGTGACCAATGCGTCGAAGCGGCGCTGGGCCGGTGTACGCAGGTCCCACGCCTCAGGCCCGGACGCGGCATGGATCGCGGTCATGATCGTCTCGTGACTGACCGGATCGCAGATCCAGTTGCCGACTCCGGTGCCGAAGATCGTGGACGACGCATGCAGCGCGCGCTCCTGGAACGCCTCTTGCTCAGCGCGAACGACCCGTGCCGGCGCGTACGAGTGCCGCACCGCGGTGACGAACTGCCGAAGCTCGAGCGGGTTGCGAACCCGGGCGCCGTCCGCAAGGTGCGGATCCGCGGACCGGACCGCCTCGTCCGACAAGTCCTTGCGCAATCCGGCCAACTGCTGGGCGTGCTCGACGCTGAGCGCGCCGTCGGCCATCGCCGCCGCAACGCTCGGCAGCACATCGGCGAGATCGCGCGCCAGGTGCACGTGGCGGCTCGCCGCACTCGGCGAGAACCGCAGCTCGCCGCGCAGCCACGCCGCCGTCGAGCCGTGCTCGGCCGACAACGCACCGCGACGGTCAAGCACCTCAACCCGGGCCAGAAAGGCCGCCTTGAGCCGGTTGATCGCTCGATCGATCTCGACCACCTCGTCGACGAGCGCCGCATCAGGCAACGCACGAGCATCGACGGCGAACAGCTCGTCGATCGCAGATGCCAGGTTGCCCATGTCCGCCAACCTACGAATTGGCTACGACAGTTTCTCTTACCTACCAACGGTTGTGCACAACCACTTCGTCCACAGCCTGTTGATGCGACTACGTCTTCCGCCACACGGAGACGTGCTTCGTGCTCGCCTGGTCGTACGCCGATCGATCCCAGTCACCCCAACGCTCGACGAGGGTCAAGCCGGCGAGTTGCGCCATCAGGTCCAACTCAGCCGGCCAGACATAACGCAACGGCGTGAAGCCTCGACGCCAGTCGTCACCGTCGCGATACAAGTGGTGCGAGACCAGCGACTGGGTGACGACGTCGTACTCGTCGAACCCGACGTGGTCCTCGGTCACTTCGAACGGCCGGACTGTCTCGCCGGCCGAAAGACCGAGCACACCCGGCACGCCAACCTCGATCACGAAGTGACCGCCCGACACGAGGTGGCGAGCGACATTGCGGAAGCAGGCAACTTGCTCCGCCTGAGTGGTGAGGTTGCCGATCGTGTTGAACACCAGATAGGCAAGGCCGAAAGCGCCGTCCGCGGTGGCGGTGGCGAAGTCGCCGATCACGACCGGGATGTCCGCCCCACCGGGCTTGGCGCGCAACCGCTCGACCATAGCCACCGACAGGTCGATGCCGTGTACGACGACTCCGCGGTCGTGCAGCGGCAAGGCAACCCGCCCGGTCCCGATGCCGAGCTCGAGCACCGGTTGGTCGCCGGCCATCGCCACGAGGAACTCGACCGCGGGCTGGAGCGCCGCCGCCCCGAACATCGCAGCCTCGTCCTCGTCGTAGCGCGCTGCGACCTCCGGTCCAAAGTGATCCGTCGGCACGACTGAACTGTTGCACTAACGGCTAACCAAGGCCAACGCTTTCTGCGCGCCACTATCGTGAACCAATGGCGTTGGTCAGGCAGGTCCAAGTCACCTTCGACTGCGCAGAACCTGAGCGCGTCGCTCGATTCTGGTGCGACGTGTTGGGGTACGTCGTACCGCCGCCGCCGGAAGGCTTCGCGACTTGGGACGATTTCGATCGCGAGCTGCCGGCCGAGGATCAGGGTTCAGCGTTCGCATGCGTTGATCCCTCGGGCGTGGGCCCGCGACTGTTCTTCCAGCGGGTTCCCGAGGGCAAGGTCGTCAAGAACCGGCTGCATCTCGACGTGCGGGTCGGCAGCGGGCTCGTTGGTGCAGAACGCCTGGCCGTCCTTGAGGCTGAATGCACACGACTGGTCGCGCTAGGCGCGGTACGCGAGCGGCTACTGCCTGCCGATGACGTCAACGAGTCGTGCATCGTGATGCAGGACATCGAGGGCAACGAGTTCTGCCTCGACTGAGTGGCCGTGAGGCTGAGCCCACTCAGCCGGAACGAGGCAACGCGCCCTCTGCCAGGAGAGCCTCATGCGCGGCCCGGAACGCCTGACGCCCGGCCGGCGTGCCGCAGTACACGGTGGCGTGAATCAGCACCTCCTTGATCTCGTCGACCGATACACCGGTAGCAAGCGCGCCCTTCACATAGATCGCCAGCTCGTCAGGCCGACCTAGCGCCGTCAGGATCGCAAGATTCAGCATGCTGCGGGTCCTGCGATCCAGACCTGGCCTGCTCCAGGCGTATCCCCACGCCCACTCGGTCACGACGCGCTGAAATGCCATCATGAACTCGTCGGTGTCAGCCAGGTTCGCGTCGACGTACTCGGCACCCAGCACATCTCGACGCTCCTGGAGACCCCTCTCGAACAGATCGCTTTCTGCCATGGCGGGCGAGTCCTTCCTCAGTGGCGACCAACACCTCTCGTGAGGTATGGCCGGCGCGTACCGCGCGTCCCGATCGTTGCTGTTTCCGGACTATCGGACATCACTCATGGCGGTGTCCATGCTCCAAAGCCCTGTAATACTCGGGCGGTGGCGGAGACCGGGTGTGGCAAGTCCCACGAGCCCGCACCGGCCCAGATCAGCCACGGAGCACCGGCCACGTTGCTGGCGAGCGACTGCGAGTCCGATGTCGGCGACCTGTGGCTGCAAAGTGCGCGAGTCCTCGAGCTCGACCTCGACCGGCCGGAGCTGGTCGACGTACGCCTCGAGGACTGCGATGTCTCCGGAGTCCTGGCAAGAGACTTCATCGCCCGCCGGGTCGAGCTGCGCAACACCCGGCTGCGCGGCGTGACGTTCGCCAACGGCCAGTACGACGACGGGCGGTTCGAGGACTGCACCACCAGCGAGCTGTCGCTGCGGTTCAGCCGGCTGCGCCGAGTGGTCTTCCGGAACTGCGACCTGTCCGGCATTGACTTCTACCGGTCCGGCTTCGATCACGTCACGATCGACCACTGCGACTTGCGGCGGGCGAACTTCGACGGCGCGACGGTCGGGTGTCTCACGATTACGGACTGTGACCTGAGCGGGGTCACCGGTGCGCTCAGCCTCAAGGGCGCCCAGCTCGACGCCAGCGACCTGCCATCGCTAGCGGTGTCGCTGGCCCGCGAGGCAGGTATCGACATCGTCGACCGCTGAGGGGTTGTGGCACGCTTCGCGCCATGCCGTTGTCGCTCCTCCGATTCAACTTCGTCCTGCCGGGCGCCGACCCGGCGACGCTGGCGTCGATGTACCAGGCCGGCCTCGAGATGGCTGAAGTCGCGGACCGGAACGGCTTCCTGGCCGTCACCGTTGAGGAGCATCACGGGGTCGACGACGGGTGGAGCCCTGCACCGCTCACCACCGCTGCGCTGATTCTTGGGCGCACCACGAAGCTGCGGGTGATGGTGCAGGCTCTGCTCCTCCCGCTCAACGATCCGCTGCGGGTAGCCGAGGCGGTCGCGGTCCTCGACCTGGCCAGCGGCGGTCGCCTCAATGTGGTGGCCGGGCTCGGATACCGACCCGAGGAGTACGCCGACGCGGGCGTCGACTGGGCGACCCGCGGCGCAACGATGGACGAGTCGCTTGACGCGATCCTCGCCGCCTGGCGAGGCGAGGAGGTCACCTATCGCGGCCGCACCCTACGGATCACGCCGTCGCCGAAGAGCCCGGCCAACGCGATCCTGTTCGTCGGCGGCAGCGGCCGTCCGGCCGCCCGCCGGGCGGCCCGGCTTGGCCTCCCGCTCCTGCCGGCCGCCCACCTACCCGAGCTCGAGGCGTACTACCTGGCCCAGTGCGCCGAGCACGGCACGAACGGCTTCGTGATCCTGCCGCCCAAGCGCACCTCGCTCACCCTGCTCGCCAAGGACCCCGACGCGGCGTGGGCCGACCTCGGCCACCACCTGCTTCACGAAGCGCAGCGTTATCAGAGCTGGCAGACGCCTGACGTCCACTCCGCGGTGGCGTCGACCGCAACCACGGTCGAGGAGCTCCGTGCCGAAGGCATCTACGAGATCCTCAGCCCCGACCAGGCGATCAGCCGATGCCGCGAGCAGGGCGACTTCGCGACAATGGTGCTTCACCCGCTCTGCGGCGGGATCCCGGTCGATCGGGCCTGGGACACGGTCAACCTGTACGTCGAACGGGTGCTGCCTGCGTTGAGGTGAAGCAGCTACCGCTGCGGGCGGCGAATCACCGCCACATCGCCGGTCAGTGACCCCGCAAGCGCATCCCGGCCGCACGGTAGATGTCGTCGATCAACCGCATCGTGACGATCGCATCCTGCGGAGTGGTGAGCACCGGCCCGCCATCGCGGATCGCCGCGACAAACGCCCGCAGCTGAGCGTCGTACGTCGGTTCACCGCGGACCCGCTCGTGTCGTCTCCGGCCATCGATGGTCAAGGAGAGCCGGTTCCAGAACTGCGGGGCGATGAAGTTCGTAACTCGCAGCTCGCCCTTCGACCCGGTCACCCGGAGCGAGAAGCGGAGCAGTCGGTGCGACCACATCGAAGCCACCGATCGGCCGACCGCACCATTGGGGAATGCGTACGACACCTGCATCGCCCGGTCGATGTCCGGCGTATGCAGCGTCGGCCGCGCCGACACGACGGTCGGTTCGCCGGGTCCGGCCAGCCGCAACGCGTGCACCGCATAGCAGCAGTCCATCGTGGTCCCGCCACCGAGTGGATACGAATACCGGATGTCGGAGAACTTCGGCAGCGGGAAACACATCCAGGTCCGGACCGACTCGGTCTCACCCAGCCGGCCGTCATGCGCGATCGTGTCGATCATCGACGCCATCAGGTGGTAGCGGTAGTGATAGGCCTCCATCACGACCAAGCCGGATCGCTCGGCCGCTTCGGCCACCTCTCGCGCCTCGGCCTCGTTGGAAGTGAAGGGCTTCTCGCACAGGACGTGCTTGCCGGCGGCCAGCGCCTTCAGGGTCCATTCGGCATGAAGCGCGTTGGGCAGCGGGTTGTAGACCGCATCGATGGCCGGATCGGCGATCAGGTCGCCGTAGGACTGATGCACGGTGGCGACCCCGTGCTTGCGAGCGAAGGCCGCGGCTCGGGCCGGATCGCGGGCGGCGATCGCCGCGACCTCGACACCGGGCACGGCCCCGGCCGGTTTGATCAGCGCGGACGGCGCGATTCGCGCCGCGCCGAGGATGCCGATCCGCAGGTCAGCCACGAGCGACGTCGGTCAGGGCCGACCACTCGCGGACGACCGGGAGCGCGTCGGCCATCGGCGGAAGGATCAGTACGGCCCGCTCGATCCCCATCGCTGCGTAGTGGCCGAGCACCGCGGCATCCGGCCGTGCGGCATGCAACGTCACCGAGGGCACCGGCCGACCCGCCTCGGCGGCGATCTCGGCCAGCCTCGCCAGTCGCTCACCGAACTTCTGGCGCGACGGCATCGGCATCCAGCCGGTCCCGTACTCCACCGCGTGTCGCATCGGCCTGGCGCCGCCTCCACCGACCAGCACGGGCACCGGATTCTGGACCGGCTTCGGCCATTGCCATGACGGCGCAACCCGCACGAACTCCCCGTCGTACGACGCAACCTCCGACGCCCACAGCGCCTGCATCAGCTTCACCCGATCGCGCAGCACGTCCCACCGCTGGTCGAAGGCAATGCCGTGGGTAGCCATTTCCTCGGCGTTCCATCCCGCGCCGACGCCGAACAGCACCCGGCCGCCGGAGAGCAGGTCGAGCGAGGACACCTCCTTGGCCAGGACGACTGGGTCGCGCTGGTTGACCAGGCAGATCCCGGTGCCCAGCCTGATCCGCTCGGTCACCGCGGCAGCGGCCGACAGCGCAACGAATGGATCAAGGGTGTGCGAGTACTCCTCGGGCAGCTCGTCGCCGAGTGGGTACGCCGAGTCACGCGAGACCGGGATGTGGGTGTGCTCGGCGACGAACAGGCTCTCGAACCCGGCGTCCTCTGCGGCGCGCGCGACATCGCGGATGTCGGTGGTCCGGTCGGTGGAAAACAGCGCGAGCCCGACCTGCATCAAGGACTCCCCGGGTTGGTGGCGAAGGGTCAGTCGAAGGTGATGACCTGGCGGATGACCTCGCCGGCCTGCATCGCGCCGAACGCGTCGTTGATGTCGTCGATCGTCAGCCGTTTGGTGATCATGCCCTCGAGGTCGATCCGGCCGGCCCGCCACAGGTTAAGCAACCGCGGGAAGTCGCGCCGGATGTTGGCGCTGCCGTAGTAGGTCCCGCGCAGGTTCTTCTCGTTGTAGAACAGCTCGAAGGCGCTGAACGTGACCATGTCCTCGGCCCGCCCGACGCCGACCACGGTCGTCATCCCGCCTCGGCGGGTCGAGTCGTACGCGGTGCGGATCGTGTCTCCCCGCCCGACCACCTCGAAGGCATAGTCGAACCCGGCGCCTGCGGTCAGCTCGAGCAGCGCGGCCGGAAGATCGGCCGGCGTGACCGCGTGGGTCGCACCGAACTGCTTCGCCCACTCCAGCTTGTGCTCGACCATGTCGACGGCGACGATCGTCGCCGCCCCAGACAGCCGCGCGCCCTGGATCGCGCTGATCCCGACGCCACCACAGCCGATGATCAGCACCGACGAGCCGGGCTTGACCTCGGCGGCGTTGACGACCGCTCCGACGCCGGTCATGACACCGCACCCGACCAGGGAGGCGATGTCGTACGGAACGTCGGTGTCGATCTTGATCGCGCCGGCGGCCGGGACGATCAGCTCCTCGGCGAAGGTGCCGGCGCCGGCCATCCCGTAGATCGGGGTACCGCCCATCGTGAAGTGCGCGTCCATGAAGGCGTCGAGCATGTACGTCATGCACAGGTGCGGCTTGCCGTTGACGCAGTCCGTGCAACGGCCGCATTGCGGCGACCAGCAGATGACGGCGTGGTCGCCGACCTGCAAGCCCTCGACCCCGGCGCCGACCTCGACGATCTCCCCGGCGCCCTCGTGTCCGAGTACAGCGGGCACCGCGCACGGGATGGTGCCGTTCATCGCCGATAGGTCGGAGTGGCAGACGCCGGTGGCCTTGATCTTGATCCGGACCTTACCGTCGGTGACCGGCGTCGACTCGATGTCGTCGCGGACGTCGAGCGCCTCGTTGCCGACCTCGTGGAGGACCGCTGCCCTCACGTGGAACTCCGCTTCAGCGACAGCGCGCGTTTCGGGCACATGTCGACCGCCTGCTGGACCTGGTCGAGCAGCTCGGCCGGCGGATGCTCGATCAGGACGTTCAACATGTCGTTCTCATCGACCTGGAAGACCTGGGGCAGGATGCTCTCGCATACCGCGTTGGCCTCGCACTCGTCCCAGTCGACCACGATCTCCGCATCGCTCACCGCAAAAGTAGAACACGTTCCCTTTTCGGCCGACAAGTGGGCCGGACCGCCGACCGTCAGCCGACTTGCGAGACTGCGGGGGTGAGTGACGCCTCGCCGCCGCGCGATCCGGTCGCCGACCTTCGCGAGATCGCCTACCTGCTCGAGCAATCCAACGCCGCCACCCCGCGCGTGAAGGCGTTCCGCACCGCCGCGGCGCTGGCCGAGTCGATCGGGGTCAAGGAGATGAACGCCCGGATCGCCAATCGCACTTTGACCAAGCTGCCCGGGATCGGCGACTCGACCGCGGCGGTGATCACCGACTCCCTGGCCGGGCGGCGTCCGGCGTACTTCGCCAAGGTCGAGGCCGACCTGCCGGCCGCCGGCCCACCCGGCCCGATGCGCCGGGCCTTGCGGGGCGACCTGCACACCCACAGCGACTGGAGCGACGGCGGCTCGCCGATCGAGGAGATGGTCCGGGCGGCCCGCGACCTCGGACACGAGTACGTCGCCCTCACCGACCACTCGCCGCGCCTCACCGTCGCGCGCGGCCTCTCACCTGACCGGTTGCGCGAGCAGCTGGCGATCGTGCGGCGACTGAACGAGGAGATGGCGCCGTTCCGGATCCTGACCGGGATCGAGGTCGACATCCTCGACGACGGCGGGCTGGACCAGGCGGAGGAACTGCTCGCGGAGCTCGACATCGTGGTCGCCTCGGTGCACTCGAAGCTGCGGATGGATGCTGCCGCGATGACCCGCCGGATGGTCCTGGCGATCGCCAACCCGCACACCGACATCCTCGGCCACTGCACCGGCCGCCTGCTGTCCGGCCGTGGCCGGGCGGAGTCCGAGTTCGACGCCGCGATCGTGTTCGAGGCCTGCCGCCAGTTCGGCGTCGCGGTCGAGATCAACTCGCGGCCGGAGCGACTCGACCCACCCCGTCGGCTCCTGCGACAGGCGATCGACACCGGTTGCGTGTTCTCGATCGACACCGATGCGCATGCGCCGGGCCAGCTCGAGTGGCAGGTGAACGGCTGTGTGCGCGCGGAGGAATGCGACCTCGACCCGAGCCGGGTGATCAACACCCTGCCGGTGGAGGATCTGCTGTCGCGACCGCGGCCGACCGGGTAGCGGCCGCGACGATCTCGTCGAGGCTCGGTGCCGCTCGGATCGACGGGCTGAGCGTTCCCCACGCCGCGAGCACGACACCGATCCCGAAGAACACGCCGATCGTGACCCGCGGAGAGCTGACGCTGAGCAGCACCCCGGCCACCAGCGGCCCGAGCGGAGCCAGCACCAACGAGATCATGCTGCGCACCGACTCGGCCCTGCCGATCAACCGGTCCGGGGTCATCGCGAGCCGGTATCCGTGGACCACCGAGTCGTTCGGGGCGATCGCCAAGCCGGTCGGCACCAGGCAGGCGGCGAGGACGAAGACGTTCGGCCACGCGAGGAAGACCACACAACCGAGGTAGGTCCATAGCTCGAGCAGCATCACCTGCCGGGCGCCGAACTTCCGGCGGACCAGTGACGAGAGGAACGAGCCGACCAGCAGGGACGCGCCGAAGACCGCGACGAGCAACCCGACCTCGCCGCCGGACAGACCGCGGCGGTCAGCAAGCACGACGAGCGCGAGCAGCAGGCCTGGGATGATGAAGTTGGCCACGCCGAACAGCAGCGCGCAGGTCCGCAGGAAGGGTTCCCCCCAGAGGTAGCGCAGGCCTTCGGCCAGCCGTTGCCGCACCGACGAGCGATCCGGCTCGCGGGCCTGCTGAAACGGTGTGCGCATCGCCAGCAACGACCCGGTGGAGAACACGTACGACGCCGCGTCGACGACGAACGGAACGGCGCGCGCAACCGCGAACAACACGCCCCCGAGTGGCGAGCCGGCGAGCTCCACCACAGCGGTACGTCCGCTCTGGACGCCGACCGCGGCGGGCAGCTGCTCGAGCGGTACGACGTTGCGCAGAGCACCCGCCTGCGCGGCGTTGAACAGTGCGGTGCCGCTGCCCTCGACCACCGCGACCACCGGTAACACCCAGTAATCAAGGTGGCCGGTCACGATCAGCACGGCCAGCACTCCGACGCCGATCGCCCGAGCGCTGTCTGCGCCGATCATCAGCCACTTGCGGTTCCAGCGATCGGCCAGCAAACCGGCCGGCAAAGCGAGCAGGGCGAGCGGCAGCATGCGGGCAAACGTCACCACACCGGCCTTGGCCGGCGAGTGTGTCAGCGCGAGCACGAGCAGCGGATAAGCAATCGTGGTCGACCCGCCGCCGGCGTCGGACAGCAACTGGCCGAGCTGGAGGAGTACGAAGTCGCGATTCCGACGCAACGCAACCGCGGGAGCCACCCGCCGACACTATGTCGATGCACGTACTGTGGCGCGACCGTCTAGACCACGCAGAACTCGTTGCCCTCCGGATCGGCCATGACCATGTGGTCGGGATGGCCGTCCAGGTCGGACTGCGCGATCACCACCGCGCCGACCGTGACCAGCCGCTCGACCGCGGCGGTCACTCGCGGCCAGCGCACCTCCAACGGCGTCGCGCGGCCACCGCCGGCCTGGATGTCGATGTGCATGCGGTTCTTCGCCTGTTTGGGTTCCGGCACCTTGAGAAACGACATCCTCGGGCCGACCCCATCCGGGTCGCACACCGACGCGCCGTCCTCCCACTCCTCGGGCGGCACCCCCATGTCGGCGAGCCACTGGTCCCAGCTCGCGAACCCGGTGGGGGGCGGTTCCTCGACGTAGCCGAGCGCGATGCCCCAGAACTCGGCCATCCGGGCCGGCTCCGTGCAATCGAACGTGATGGTCCATGGCGTTGCCATCGAAGCTCCTTCGACCACTGTCCCAGTCCGTGCGCGGATGATAGGACTCCCGGTTATGGCGGACGCGAGCTACTTCGACAACACCGGGCGCGACGACCTGCACTCGGGCGGCGTACGAATGATTCCGATCCAGACCGCCAAGGGCGAGTTCCGGGTCTGGACGAAGCGGGTCGGCAACAACCCAACGATCAAGTTGCTGTTGCTGCACGGCGGTCCGGGGTGCACGCACGAGCAGTTCGAGCAGTTCGACTGCTTCCTGCCGGGCGCCGGCGTCGAGTACTACTACTACGACCAGCTCGGGTCGGCCTACAGCGACCAACCGGACGAGCCGGACCTGTGGGAGCTCCCGCGATTCGTCGATGAGGTCGAGCAGGTGCGGCTGGCCCTCGGTCTCGACGCGTCGAACTTCTACCTGCTGGGCCAGTCGTGGGGCGGGATCCTCGCGATCGAGTACGCCCTCGCGCACCGGGATGCGCTGAAGGGCCTCGTCATCTCCAACATGATGTCGAGCATCCCGGCGTACAACCGGTACGCCGAGGAGGTCCTGATGCCGCAGATGGACCCGGTCGCGCTGGCCGAGATCAAGCGGCTGGAGGCGGCCGGCGAGACCTCCGATCCGGCGTACATGCAGCTACTCATCGAGCAGCACTACGTGCACCACGTCCTGCGGATGCCGTCCGCCGACTGGCCGGATCCGGTCCACCGAACGTTCAAACACATGAACGAGGAGGTCTACGTCTCGATGCAGGGCCCGAGCGAGCTCGGGGCCTCGGGGAAGCTGGCCGTGTGGGACCGCAGCGCCGACCTGCATCGGATCGAGACACCCACGCTGGTCATCGGTGCCGAGCACGACACGATGGATCCGGCGTACCTGCGCTGGATGGCCGAGCAGATGCCGAACGGCTCCTACTGGCACTGCCCGAACGGCAGCCACCTCGCCCAGATCGACGACCAGGCGACCTACATGCAGGGCCTGCTCGACTTCCTGACCCGCTGACCCGGACTCAGCGGCCGCCACTGTTGATCATGACGAAAGGCGTCATTTTCGTGTCGATTTTTCGCTCGCTTCGCCATGATCAACACTTACGGCGAACCGGGGTCTTCAGCTGGTCGCGACCGTCACGGTGTCGCGGCCGGATCGCAGCAACTTGCCCGGCCGCGCGCCGGTGACCTGACCGTCGCGGATCGTCTCGACGCCGTTGACCAGGACCCGCTTGATCCCGATCGCGCCCGCGGTCAGCCGGGGCGCGTTGCCGGGCAGGTCGAAGTGCAGCGAGGCGTCCTCCGAGGCGATCTCGACCGGATCGAACACGACGACGTCGGCGTGATGACCCTCGCGGAGATAGCCACGGTCGATGATCCCGAAGACGTCAGCCTGCGCCCCGGTGATCATCTGCACCGCGCGTTCGAGCGGCACGAGCTGCCGGCCGCGGATCATGTCGCCGAGGAACCGGGTCGGGAACGGTGCGCCCGCCATCCGGTCAAGGTGCGCGCCGGCATCCGACCCGCCGAGCATGATGTCCTCCTCGGCCCAGGCCTGCCGGCGCAACGCCCAGGTGTCCGGGTCGTTGTCGTTCGGCATCGGCCACAGGATGGTCCGGAGGTCGTCGTTGATGCAGATCTCGATCAGCGTGTCGAAGTCGGCCTGACCGCGCTCGGTGGCGATGTCGCGGACCACCCGGCCCTTCAACCCTTCGTTGGCCGCGCTGTAGGTGTCGCCGATGACGTAGCGGCCGAAGCTGCCGAGCCGGCGGAACACCCCGGCCTCCTTGCTGTTGACCCGCTCGATCATGTGCGCCCGCACCTCGGGGTCGCGCAGCTTCTCGATCCGTTCCGGCACCGGGCAGTTGAGTACGGCGTTCCAGCCGGGGATCAGCCACAGGCCGCAGAAGTTGAGCAGGCTCATGTTCATGGGCACCAGGACCGGCATGGTCAGCGCAATGATCCGCCCGCCCAGCTCGCGTGCGCGGGCCGATGCCTCCAGCTGGCGAGGGATCCGGTCCGGTTCGCGGGAGTCGATCGTCAGCAGGTTCCAGTTGATGGATCGCTTCGCGGCAGCGGTCATCTGCGCGAGCAGTTCGATCTCGTCGTCGGTGAACTTGTCGAGGCAGCCAGGCACGATGCCCTCGATGAAGGTGCCCTCGTGCTCGCCGACCGCCGTACACAGCGCGATCAGCTCGTCCTTGCCGGCCTTGCGCGAGGCCACCGGCTTGCCGTCGCCGTCGGAGTGGGTGTTCGACAGCGTGGTCGAGAGCCCCAGGCCCCCGGCGGCGATCGACTCGTGCAGCAGCGCCACGATCTGCGCGATCTCCGCCTCGGTCGCCTCGCGATCGGTGGCCTCGGCGCCCATGACGTAGCGACGGATCGCACAGTGGCCGACCAGGAAGCCGGCGTTGACTGCGAGCTCGGCCTCTTCGACGGCGGCGAGGTAGTCCGCGAAGGTCTCCCACCCCCAGCGCACGCCGGTCTCCAGCGCCTCGAGCGGCATGCCTTCGACCTTCTGCATCATCCGGCGGGTGTAGTCGGCGTCCTCCGGCCGCAGAGGCGCAAGGGTGAACCCGCAGTTGCCACCGAGAACGGTCGTGACCCCGTGTTCGTTCGACGGCGTGACCCACGGGTCCCAGAACAACTGCGCGTCGTAGTGGGTGTGGTTGTCGATGAAGCCAGGCGTCACGACGAGGCCGGTCGCGTCGACGGTCTCCGCGGCCTCCTCGTCGACCATGCCGAGCGCAACGATCCGCCCGTCCCGCACACCGATGTCACCGACGTACGACGGAGAACCGCTGCCGTCAACGATCGTGCCGCCCTTGACGAGGTAGTCGAGCATCGGTTGCGCTAGCCCTTCCAGCGGCCTTCGGGGGTCAGGTCGTAGATCCGGATCGCGTTGCCGCGGACGATCTTCTCGACCACGTCGGCCTCGAGATGCTTCATCTGCTGCTCGGCGACCGCGCGGGTGTTCGGCCAGGTGGAGTCCGAGTGCGGGTAGTCGCTCTCGTACGCGACGTTGTCCACGCCGATGTGCTCGAGGTTGAGCAGTCCGTGCGGGTCGTCGAAGAAGCAGCCGAGGACGTGCTGGAAATACAGCTCACTCGGCGGCTGGGTCACCGTGTCGGCGACGCCGCCCCAGCCGCGGTTCTCCTCCCAGACCACGTCGGCGCGGTGCAGGACGTAGGGGATCCAGCCGATCGACCCTTCGGAGAACGCGACCTGAAGCTTCGGGAAGCGGACGAACGTCCCGCTCATCAGCCAGTCCACGAGCGAGTAGCAGGAGTTGGCGAAGGTCAGGGTCGAACCCACCGCGGCCGGCGCGTCCTTCGACGTCGAGGGCATCTTCGATGACGAGCCGATGTGCATGTTGATGACCGTGCCGGTCTCCTCGCAGGCCGCGAAGAACGGGTCCCAGTAGCGGTCCTTGTCGTGCAGGCTCGGCAAGTTGAGGAACGGCGGGATCTCGCTGAAACAGGTCGCGCGCACTCCCCTGGCGGCATTTCGGCGTACCTCGGCGGCGGCGAGCCCGGCGTCCCACAAGGGCACGATGATCAATGGGATCAACCGGCCGCCGGCCGGCCCGGCCCACTCCTCGACCTGGAAGTCGTTGTAGGCCTTTACGCACTCGAGCGCGACCGCCTTGTCCTTTGCCTCCAGGAAGGTCTGGCCGCAGAACCGCGGGAAGGTGGGGAAGCACATCTGCGAGTCGGTCCAGTTGATGTCCATGTCGGCGAGCCGATCGACGACCGTGTAGGCACCCGGCCGCATGTCGTCGTAGCTGACGAGCCGGAGGTCGACCTCGTCGCGATCGAAGCCGACGGACGCGTCGAGCCGCATCAGCGGGCGCTTCAGGTCCTCATATATCCACCACGCGACGTCCGGTCCGCTGCCCGGCTCGCCCATCGACACGGTCAGCTTGCCGCCGACGAAACTCGACATCGCCCTTGGGCGCAAAGACGACTTTCGGGCCGATGTCCTTCATCGCGGCGGGCAGCCGGTCCTGCCAGAGATTCGGCGGTTCGACGACGTGATCGTCGACCGAGACGATCTTCGGGAACTCGGCCACGCGCCAACCCTAACCCAAACCTGACGACCCGTCAGGAACCGCAATCAGCCCGCAGGTTCGCGAAGACGGACGAGGGGGATCGTGCGCTCAATGGTGCGCTGGTACTCCGTGTAGTGCGGGCGATCGACGACGAGCAGGTCCCAGATCCGCCGGCGCTCATCATCGTCGAGCAGTTCGGGTTCCGACCAGAAGGAACCGCCCTGCACGGCAACTCTGACGGTCGGGTTCACCTCCCGATCGGCCAGGTTGAGGTACCACGCCGGATCGGCCGCGGCGCCGGCGAACGACGCGACCACGATCCGGTGCCCGTCCGGATCGCGCCAGAACGGCAGCGCCACCTTGTGCTCCTTGCCGGTACGCCGCCCGATCGTGCGCAACAGCAGATGGTGCATCCCGACCCAGATCCAGACCTCGTCGGCGTCGGAGGACTCCATCTTCGACACGTGCTTCTTGCTGATCGCAACGATGTCGTCACGACTCGGTGTAGCGAATTCCGAGGATCGTTGTGAGGTCACCCGAAGCACCGTACTCTGCAACCTGACGAGGCGTCAGATTCGGTTTCGGAGGACACGTGCGCACCGCGGTCTGTGACAAGTTCGGGATCGAGTTCCCTATCTTCGCCTTCTCGCACTGCCGCGATGTCGTCGCCGCGGTCAGCCGCGCCGGCGGCTTCGGCGTCCTCGGCGCACTGGCCTTCACCCCCGAAGAGCTCGAGGTCGAGCTGGCCTGGATCGACGACCACGTCGACGGCCTGCCGTACGGCGTCGACCTCGTGATGCCAGCCAACTACGTCGGCAAAGGCGGGAAGCAACCCGACGAGCACGAGCTCCGCGCGATGATCCCCCAGCAGTATTGGGACTACGTCGACGCGATCCTGGCCGAGTACGACATCCCCCAGCTGCCGGCCGACTACAACGAGCGGGCCCGCGCGGCCGGCCTCGGCGTCGACGACCAGGCCACCCGGGCGGTCGAGGTGGCCCTCGCGCACCCCACCAAGCTGCTCGTCAACGCGCTCGGACCGCCACCCAAGGAGGTCGTCGACACTGCGCACGACCATGGCGTGCTGGTCGCCGCGCTCGTCGGCAGCAAGCGGCACGCCGAGAAGCAGGTCGAGCAGGGCGTCGACGTCATCGTCGCCCAGGGCACCGAGGCGGGCGGGCACACCGGTGACATCTCGACCATGGTGCTGGTCCCCGAGGTGGTCGACGTGGTCGGTCCCGACGTACCCGTCCTTGCCGCCGGCGGCATCGGCACCGGGCGGCAGATCGCCGCGAGCCTGGCGCTCGGGGCGCAGGGCGCGTGGACCGGATCCATCTGGCTGTCGGTGACCGAGGCCAACACCCCGCCCGAGGCGCTGGACAACATCCTCGCCGCCGACTCGCGGAGCACCGTCCGGTCGCGCGCGATGACCGGCAAGCCGGCCCGCCAGCTGCGCACCGCCTGGACCGAGGCGTGGGAGCGCGAGGACGCGCCGAAGACATTGCCGATGCCACTGCAGGGCATCCTGTTCGGCGAGATGGCGAGACGGGTGAGCCGGGCGCACAACCGCGAGCTCGCCGGCTTCCCGGTCGGACAGATCGTGGGCCGGATGAACCGGGTGCGGCCGACTCAGGAAGTGATGTTCGAGCTGGTCGAGGAATGGATCGCCACGACCGAACGGATGGCGGAGCTGCTCGCGCAGTCCGCCGCGAGCTGAGCGACGTGGGCGTCAACCGGCGGGCCGAGATCGTGCTGTCCGAGACCGAGATCAAGGAGCTGCTCGACGGCACCAGGTCGATGACGCTGGCCAGCCTCGGAGCGGACGGGCAGCCGCACCTGGTCGCGATGTGGTTCGCGGTGCTCGACGGCGACATCTGCTTCGAGACCAAGACCAAGTCCCAGAAGGCGATCAACCTGCGCCGCGACCCGCGGGTCAGCTGCCTGGTCGAGGACGGCATCGTCTACGAAGACCTGCGCGGGGTCGAGATCGAGGGCGTCGCCGAGGTCAGCGATGACGCCGACCTGCTGTGGGCGATCGGCGTCAACATCTTCGAGCGCTACTACGGCCCCTACACCGACGACCTCAAGCCGATCGTCGAGGCAATGCTCAACAAGCGGGTGGCGATCCGGGTCAAAGCGAGCAGGGTGCGATCGTGGGACCACCGGAAGCTGGGGATGCCTCCGACCGGCGCACCGGCCGGCTCGACCATGTCGGTAACCGGGCGCCGAGCCAGATGACAACGGAGCCAGCCGACCGAAGGGACTCGGATGCGTAGGTCTCGTGCTCTTGCCGCCCTCCTTCTGGTGGCCGCGCTCGGCGCAGCGGCCTGCGGCGCGCGGGTCTCACCGTCGCCACAGACCTCTGCGAGCAGTTCCCAGAGCACCCCGCCGGCGATCGGCGCACCGAGCCCGAGCACCTCGGGCGTGGCGCTCAACCCGAAGTGCCCCACGAGCGGGACCGACGTGGGCCTGACCAGTTCGACGATCACGCTCGGCACCGTCGCGGATCGCACCGGCCCGGTCAGCGGTCTGTTCGCCGGGGCGCAGCAGGGCGCGAACGCCTTCGCCAACTACATCAACTCGACCGGCGGGCTGTGCGGCCACAAGGTCGTCATCGACTTCCTCGACTCGGGCACGAGTTGCACGATGAACCAGAACGACACCACCAGCCTGATCGACAAGGTCTTCGCGTTCGTCGGTTCGTTCTCGCTGTACGACGGCAACGGATGCGGTGCGACGGTGTTGCAAGCCCACCCGACCGTGCCGGACATCCACGTCGCCCTCGATCCGACCGCCGAGCCGCTGAGCAACCACTTCGACCTCGAACCGGGGTCGGCCGGCTACGCGACCGGCATGTTCAAGTACTTCGCGCAGAAGTACGGCTCGAAGGTCCAACACGTCGGCACGATCGCCCCCGACGTACCGTCGGCACTTGCCAAGCAGGCCGCGATGGTGCACGCGGCCGAGAGCCAGGGCTGGAAGTTCACCTACCAGAACACCGCGGCGGCTACTGACAGCAACTTCACCAGCAATTTCCAGACCGCCTGCGGCAAGGACCACATCCAGGTCTTCTACACCTCGGCGGAGAACGCGCAGAACGCGGCGACCATGATCCAGAACGAGCACTCGATCGCGGCCTGCAAAGGGGTGATCAACATCATCCCGATCGCCTACGACTCGGCGTTCATCCCGGATTTCCAGGGCAAGGTCTCCGCGCTCAACGGAATCGAGGGATGGAGCGAGTATTCGCTGTTCTTCAACTCTTCGGAGGCAACGAACATCCCCGAGGTAAAGCTGTTGCAGACCTGGTTCAAGAACACGAACGGCAAGGCGCCGCTCAACCTGTATGCGATGTTCGCGTGGGCGGACGGCCGAATGCTGCAACAGGCGTTCGAGAACGCCGGCCCGACCGCGAACCGCCAATCAGTGCTTGCGGCGCTGGCGAAGATCAGGAACTTCAGCGACCAAGGCCTGATCGCACCCACCGACCCGAGCTCGAAGACCACCGGCAACCACTGCTACATCCTGTGGCAGCTGCAGAACGGCCAGTTCCAGCGAATGAGCGATCCAAAGGTGGGTTATCGGTGCGACGGCAGCTTCCTGCCGTACACGCCGTAGGACACTCACCACCGTGACGCTCTTCCTCAGCTACGTCGTCCTCGGGCTGGTGACCGGCTGCGTCTACGCGTTGATCTCCACCGGTCTGGTGGTCACCTACACCACGACCGGTATCTTCAACTTCGCCCACGGCGCGATCGCGATGATCGCGGCATACACGTTCTGGCAGCTGTGGCAGGGCTGGCACCTCAACGTCGTGCTGGCGGTGGCGCTCGTGCTGGTCGTGCTCGCACCACTGTTCGGCCTGATCGTCGAACGGATCCTGATGCGGCCGCTCGAAGGCGCACCGGTGGACCTCACCCTCGTGGTCACCCTCGGGCTCCTGCTGTTCCTCGTCGGCCTGAGCAACCTGGTCTGGAACCAGCAGGTCGGCCGCTCGCTGCCGGAGTTCTTCCACGGCAACGGATTCGAAGTGACCGGACTGCTGATCAGCTACGAGCAGGTGGTGGCCGCGGTGTCGCTGGTCGTCGTCGCCGTGGGGCTCCGCCTGCTGCTCACCAGGGCTCGCGCCGGCATCGCGATGCGAGCCGTGGTCGACAACGCCGACCTGCTCGCGATGGCCGGTGGCCGGCCGATCCGGGTCAAGCAGATGTCGTGGGCGCTGTCGTGCTCGCTCGCCGCGCTGGCCGGCATACTGCTCGCGGCGATCAACGAGCTCAGCGTCCTGGACCTGACCCTGCTGGTCGTCGACGGGTATGCCGCCGCGATCATCGGTCGGCTGCGGAGCGTGCCGATGGCGATTGCCGGCGCGATCGGGATCGCGGTCGGCCAGAGCGTGTTGTTCGGTTACCTGCCGCAGACCGGGTGGACCGACCGGATCCAGAACATCATCCCGATCGTCGTCCTCTTCATGGTCCTGATCCTGCTCCCGCAGAGCCGGCTGCGGACCGCGTCCTTCACCGGCGTCGTACCGCCACGGGTCGCCAGCCTGCGCGGCTCGCTTGCGGTAGGCGCCGCGCTGATCGCTGCCGCGGCCGTGGTCTCGACCGGTCTGTCCGGCAACAACCTGCGGATCGGCGCGCAGGGCTTCGCGCTCGCCCTCGTCCTGCTTTCGCTCGTCCTGCTGACCGGGTACGGCGGGATGGCGTCGCTGTGCCAGATGACCTTCGTCGGTCTCGGCGCCTACGCGATGGGACACGTGGCACACGGCGGTTCGTGGCTCGGGGTGCTCGCCGCGATCGGGCTGTCGGCGGCGGTCGGCGCACTCGTCGCGATGCCCACCTTGAGGCTGCGCGGGCTTTATCTCGCGCTGGCGACCTTCGCGTTCGCCGCGATCATGGACTCCGCCTTCTTCAACGAGTCACTCGGAACCGGCGGGAGCCTGTTCATCCGGCGGGTGCGGATCCCAGGCATCCCGACCCAGTCGGACCAGTCCTTCTTCGTGCTGACCTGCGTGGTGTTCGTGGCCTGCGCGATCGGCGTCCTCGCGTTGCGTCGCGGCCCGTTCGGCCGCCGGTTGGTCGCGGCCAACGACTCCCCCGCCGCCTGCGCGACGCTCGGGGTCAACATCAACAGCACCAAGCTGATCGCCTTCACGATCTCGGCCGGGATGGCCGGGCTCGCTGGAGTGCTGTACGGCGGCAGCCCGGGCGCGGTCAGCTCCGCCGACTTCGCCTCGCTGGTCAGCCTGACCGTCCTGCTGCTGGCCCGGGTCGGCGGGATCAACACCGCGACCGGCGCACTCCTGGGTGCGGCCACGCTGACCGCGTTCAACGTCGCCGCGCCGCACTTTCCACGGCTCGGCGAGCTGCAATACCTGCTGACCGGCCTGGCCGCGATCAGCGTCGGGCGCGACCCCAACGGCATCAGCGGGCGGATCGCCAACGTGATCGAGCTGTTCCGGGCCGCCGGCCCGCGGCGCGGGCCAGGCAGCTACCTGGCCGGCACACCGGCCGCCGCCTTCATCGCGGAGGAGGGTGATCGGCTTGCCAGCCCAGCTCACTGAGCCAGCGCCCGCCTCGACGCCGCCCGGCGCGACGCCCGTGCTCGAGGTGAATGGCGTGTCGGTCCGGTTCGGGGGCATCGACGCGGTATCCGACGTCTCCTTCGCCGCGCTTGCCGGTCACGTCACCGGAATGATCGGGCCGAACGGCGCCGGCAAGACCACCACCTTCAACGTGATCACCGGCCTGCAGCGACCGACCAAGGGGCGGGTCGTGATCGACAGCCACGACGTCAGCCGGCTCCCCCCGCACAAGCGGGCCCGGCTCGGCGTGGCACGGACCTTCCAACGCCTCGAGGTCTTCGGCTCGTTGACGGCGTACGAGAACATCCTGGCGGCCGCCGAGTTCCACCGGTCGTGGTCGAGCGAGCGCCGGTCCCCGCGGGAGATTGCCGCCGAGATCATCGCGCAGGTGGGCCTGGGGAGCGTGGTCGATGCGCGGGTCGACTCGCTGCCGACCGGCCTGGCCCGGCTGGTGGAGCTTGGTCGCGCGCTCGCCACCAGGCCCCGCCTGTTGCTGCTCGACGAGGCCGGGTCAGGCCTCAGCCATACCGAGACCGAGGCCCTCGGCGACCTCATGCTCGACCTCGCGGCGAGCGGGATGGCGATCCTGCTGGTGGAGCACCACATGGAACTCGTCATGCGAGTCTGCAGCCAGATCTACGTGCTGGACTTCGGCCGGGTCATCGCCGAAGGGCCTCCGGGCGCGATCCGCACCGACCCGGTGGTGCAGGCGGCGTACCTCGGGGTCGAGGAGCCGGCGCCATGACCCACGCGATCGAGCTCATCGAGGTCCGGGCCGGCTACGGGCGGATCGAGATCCTGCATGGGCTCGACCTGGCCGTGCCGACCGGCACGGTCTATGCCCTGCTCGGCCCCAACGGCGGCGGCAAGTCGACCACCCTGCAGGTCATCTCGGGCGCGATCCGGCCCAGTTCGGGCTGCGTGCACATCGCCGGTACCCACGTGAACGGGGTGGCGCCGGACGCGCTGGCCAGGGCTGGGGTCAGCCGGATCCCCGAGGGCCGGGGAGTGTTCCCGAACCTCACCGTCGAGGACAATCTGCGGGTGTGGACCTTCGCCGCCGGCCAATCCGTCGCGGCGGTGCGCGAGACCGCGTTCGGCCGGTTCCCGCGGCTGGCCGAGCGCCGCGACCAGCGGGCCGGCACGCTGAGCGGCGGCGAGCAGCAGATGCTCGCGATGTCGCGCGCGCTCGTCGCCAACCCGGCCGTGCTGTTGCTGGACGAGATCTCGATCGGGTTGGCGCCGCTGGTCGTGGCCGAGCTCTACGAACTCATCCGCCAGCTCGCGGCCGAAGGGATCACGATCCTGCTCGTCGAGCAGTTCGTCACGACCGCGCTGCAGGTCGCCGACTTCGCCGCCGTACTTTCCCAGGGCCGGATCGTCGCCGTGGGTGAGCCGCAGGACATCGCCGACCAGGTGTCGGCGGCCTACCTGGGCGGTGCGGCATGACGTTGTCCGCCGGTTGGGACGTGGTCGCGGTGATCGCGGCGATCGTGGTCGGATCCGGATTGATACGACTCGCGGACCAGGTGTTGCTGAGCAAGGGCGACGACTGCCACCTCGAAGGGGAACGATGACGACCTCGACCGAGTCCGCCGACGACCGGATCAACGGGCTGTCCGACCGGATCGGCCGGCTGCGCCGGCGGGCATCGGCCGGAAGCCTCGACCGCTGGCTGCTGGTGGCGGGTGCAGTGCTCATCCCGCTCGGCATCGTCCTGATCGTGCTCGGCTGGGCGAACGCGGCGCACACCACGCTGGTCTACGAGCAGGACGACTACATCATCTCGGGCGGCATCCTCGGGCTCGCGGTGGTCGTGGCCGGTGGCTTCGCGTACTTCGCGTACTGGCAAACCGTGCGGATCCGCGAGGCCCGGTCACAAGCGGTCAGCCTGGCCCGCGCGATCGGGCGGATCGAAGCGCTGCTGGCGGCCGGCGCCGCCGGCGAGATCACCGGCATCGAGGCGGTCGAAGAACGCTACGTCGCTACCGCGGACGGCACGATCTATCACCGGCTCGACTGCACCGTGGTGGCCGGGCGGGACGATCTCAGCGAGGTCGAGCTCACCCTCACGACGCTCAATGCGTGCCGGATCTGCACCCCGCCCGACCGGGCGTGACCGCGGCGTGAGCGGCCCGGACATCGCCGAGTTCGCGGAGCTCGCGGCCGAGGTCAACAACTGGGGCCGCTGGGGAAGCGACGACGAGCGCGGCACGCTCAACCTCATCACCGCTGACACCGTCCGCGCAGCCGTCGAGCTGGTCCGGGACGGCAAGCGCATCAGCCTGGCCCTGCCGATGTCGGAAGCCGGGCCGCAGCTCGGGTTCGTCAAAGGCCGCACCAACCCGATCCGTACGACGATCGCCCGGCACGAGTTGCTGGGCGACGACGAGCACGGCGTGCGGTTCAACGACGACGCGCTGTCGATGGGCGTGCAGGCCGCGACGCACTGGGATGCGTTGGCGCACGTCAGCTACGACGGCCGGCTGTACAACGGCTATCCGCCGTCGATCGTCGACGACACCGGCGCGACCCGGCTCGGCGCCGAGAAGCTCGGCGCGATCGTGTCCCGCGGCGTGCTGCTCGACCTGGCCCGCTCAGCCGGGGTCGATCGACTCGAGGGCGGTTACCCGCTGACCGCGGCCGATCTCGACCGGGCCGAGGAGCTCGCCGGGGTGCGGGTCGGCAGCGGCGACATCGTGCTGCTGCGGACCGGCCAGATCCAGCACCTGCTGGCCGGCGACAGGCTCGCCTACAGCATCAGTACGGCGGGTCCGTCGATGCAGACGGTCCGCTGGTTCCGGGACCGCGACGTCGCGGCGGTCGCGACGGACAACCTGTCCTTCGAGGTCTTCCCGGGTGAGCGCGCCGACCTCTTGCTGCCGGTGCACATGCTGCACATCGTCGAGATGGGGCTCGTGCAGGGGCAGAACTTCGACCTCGAGGTGCTGGCCGGCGACTGTGCGGACGACGGCCGCTACAGCTTCCTGCTGAGCGCCACGCCCGAGCCGGTGGTGCATGCGGCCGGCGCGCCGGTTGCACCGGTTGCGATCAAGTAGCCGCTCAGGCCGACAGCAGCACCGCCGAGCCGTGGCCGAACAGGCCCTGGTTGGCGGTGATCCCGACCCGCGCACCCTCGACCTGACGACTACCCGCCTGGCCGCGAAGCTGCCAGGTGACCTCACACACCTGCGCGAGCGCCTGCGCCGGCACCGCCTCGCCGAAGCAGGCCAGCCCGCCGGAGGGGTTCACCGGGATCCGGCCGCCGATGGTCGTGTCGCCGTCGTGCAGCAGGCGCTCCGCCTCCCCGGCCTTGCACAGCCCGATGTCCTCGTACCAGTCGAGCTCGAGCGCACTCGACAGGTCGTAGACCTCCGCGAGGGACAGCTCGTCGGGCCCGAGGCCGGACTCCGCATAGGCAGCGGCCGCGATCGAGGCCTTGAACGGCGTGGCGGGAGCGCTTGCCGCCACCGCAGAGTCGGTCGAGAAGTTCGGCATCTCGATCACCGTCTGCGGGAACGTCGGAGTGACGGTCGAGATCGCGCGGATCGACACCGCGTGATCGATGCCGTGGCGCTCGGCCCAGTCCGCCGACGTGACGATGACCGCGGCGGCGCCGTCGCTCGTCGCGCAGATCTCGAGCAAGCGCAATGGGTCGGCCACCATGGCCGAGGCGAGGACGTCCTCGATGCTGAAGTCCTTGCGATACCTAGCGTTCGGGTTGTCGAGCCCGTGCCGGGCGTTCTTGGCGCGCACCGCCGCGAAGTCGTGCTCGGTCGCGCCGTACAACGCCATCCGGCGCCTGGCGTAGAGCGCGAAGTAGGTCGGATTGGTCGCGCCGAGCAACCGGAACCGCAGCCAGTCCGGGTCGTCCGGCCGCTCGCCGGCATTGGGGGCGAGGAAGCCCTTCGCGGTGGTGTCGGCGCCGACCGCAATCGCGACGTCGCAATGACCGGCAAGGATCTCCGCGCGGGCCACCTCGAGGGCGGTGGCGCCCGAGGCGCAGGCGGCGTACGACGAGGCCACTCGCGCGCCGGTCCACCCCATTGCCTGGGCGAAGGTCGCGCCGCTGACGTAGCCCGGGTAGCCGTTGCGCACGGTGTCGGCGCCGGACACGAACTGAACGTCTCGCCACGACACCCCGGCATCGGCCAGCGCCGCGCGAATCGCGACCACGCCGTACTCAACGAAGTTGCGGCCCCACTTGCCCCACGGGTGCATCCCGACACCCGCAACGACCACGTCGCTCATGCGGACGCACCGATCGGGCGCCACTTGTAGACGACGTAGTCGTGATCGTCGTCGGAGTACAGGTCCTCGACGACCAACTCCACCGGTTGACCGACGCTGAGATCGTCCACGCCGTATCCGGTCGCCACTTGACCGAGCACCACGATCCGCTCGGCTTCGAGCTCCACCGCGGCCAATGCAAACGGCCGGAAGTCACCGGGCGGAGCGATAAACGGCGGCGGCGGTTGGTACTGCGCATCGGTGAACGACCAGATCCGGCCCTGCCGCGACAGCGTGGCGGGCTCGAACTCCGCGCCCTCGCAGTCCGGATTTCGGCAGGAGAACGTCGCCTTCGGGAAGAACACGGTCGAACAGCTCGTGCACCGATTCCCCAGGAGAGCCGGCTCGGCGTCGATCGTGAACCAGCCTTCGATCGCCGGCACGCGCCGATCTGACACCCCGTCAGATTACACTCCGGCCATGGCGCCGATCGTGCCGCCCGGCACCGTTGTCTACGGCCTGCAGTTGCCGGTCCAGGCGCAGAGCACCTACTTCGTAGAGCCTTGGGAGCGCGCCGCCGGCCCGGCCGAGATCGCCGACGTCGCGCGCGCCGCCGACCGAGGCGGCTTCTTCTATGTCGGCGTCTGCGACCACGTGGCGATTCCCGCGGAGCTCTCCCCGCGGATGGGCGCGATCTGGTACGACACGATTGCGACGCTGGCCTGGGTGGCGGCCCAGACGACGACGACCCGGCTGCTGTCCACGGTCTACAACCTCACCTACCGCCATCCGCTCGTCACCGCGAAGGCCTTTGCCACTCTCGATCTGCTCTCGGCCGGGCGGGCGATCATCGGCGTCGGGGTCGGGCACGTCGAGAAGGAGTTCGCCGCCCTCGGCGCCGACTACGCCAACCGCGGTCGGGTGAGCGACGAAGCCCTGCAGGTGCTCGATGCGGCGCTGCGCGAGGGCAGCATCGACGGCATGGACATCGAGCCCCGCGCAGTGCAACAACCACGGCCCCCGCTGTGGGTCGGCGGCTCGGCGGCGCCTGCGGTGCGGCGGGCCGCCCGGCTGGCGGACGGGTGGTTGCCGCAGGGAACCCCGCTCGCCGACCTGCCCCCGCTGATCGAGCTCTACCGGCGCGAACGCGGCGACGACACCGGCGACATCGGGGCGATCACCGAATGGCTGTACGTCGGTTCGCCCACCTGGGATCTTGGCCGGCCGGCCACGACCGGCACGCCCGAGCAGATCGCCGCCGCGTTGCGGGCGTGGACCGACACCGGCGTCAACCACTTGCAGGTGCGCTTCGCCAGTCGATCGGCCGGCGAGCTGGTCGACCAGGTCAGCGCGTTCGGCGAGCACGTCGGTCCGTTGCTCTCGGCATGACCGGATTCGATCGCGAGACCCTGTCGACGCGGGTCGCGGACTTCGAGCGACGACCGCAGGACCTGGGCGAGCGCAAGGCCGCAGCGGTCGTCCTGGCCGTCGTCGTCGACGCCAACGGGCCGGGCATCATCGTTACCAAACGGCCGGACACGATGCGCGCGCACCCGGGGCAGTGGGCGCTGCCCGGCGGCCGGATCGATCCGGGCGAAAGCCCGGAGCAGGCCGCGCTGCGCGAGCTCGACGAAGAGATCGGTCTCGCCCTGTCCCCCGACACCATCCTGGGCCGCCTCGACGACTACTCGACCAGGTCGGGCTACCGGCTTACCCCGGTGGTCGTGTGGGCCGGGCCGGTCGTTGACCGGATCGCGCCGAACCCGAGCGAGGTCGCCCGGGTCCACATCGCCTACGAGCCCGAGCTCAGCGTCGAGCCGAGATTCAAGCGGATCCGCCAGTCACCAGCGCCGGTGATCCAGCTGCTGATGTTCCGCACCTTGATCCACGCGCCGACCGCGGCGGTGATCTACCAGTTCCGCGAGCTCGCGCTCCACGGCCGGACCACGAGAGTCGACGAGCTCGAACAACCCGTGTTCGCCTGGCGCTGACGGTTTTCCTCGCGCGACTACCCGGCCGCGACCAGCGCTCCCAGCGTCACCAACTCGCGAACCATCGCGACCGCTGCGCCGAGCAGCTCAGGCACCTGGTCGGGCCCGAGCTCGGCAAGCGAGGCGACCTGCTCTGCGGCCGCCCGTACCGACTGGCCGCTGGTCGACCGAAGCAGGATCTCGCCCATCATCGGGTCGAGCGTCGCCTCGACCAGCGCGCCGTCGGCCAGGGTCACGACCGTCTCTCCCGGCTGCCAATCGCCCGAGATGTGGCGCAAGCCCCGTCGTACCCGCAGCTCCGGTGCCGGCTGCCAAGCCAGCCCGGCCACCGCATCGTCGTCCAGCCCGGCGAGGAGCTCGTGCGCCGCAAAGACTCGTTCGACCTGCGTGGTGATATCGCCGTGTCCGGTCCGCACATGGTCGGCGCGCACCACGATTGGCGCCCCGTCGTGTTGCTGCACGATCACCGCGCCGTACCCGATCGCTTCGATCCCCCGTTCGCCGGTGTATCGCACCCATCGCCCCACCGACTCCTCGAACGCATCGAGCTGCCCGACCGAGGCGAGCGGCTGGTTCCATCGGGCTGCATGCGACAGCGGGTCGTCCAGGCTGAACTGCAACAGCCAGGCCCGACCGCCGGACGTCAACCACTGGCGTGGTTGCTCGGACCAGTGCCGATCGCCGTAGACCGGCCAGCTTGCCAGCACCGAGGCGTAGCCACCGTCCGTGAGGTGCGCCGGCAGTCCACCGATGACGGTCGCGCAGACCGCGCCGGGCTCCTGTCCGCTGTCGCGGTACATGTACTCGTGCTCCGGAGAGATGACGTACGGCGGGTTGCTCACAATCAGGTCGAAGCGCTCTCCCGCAACCGGCTCGAACCAACTCCCCGCACGCAGCTCGATCGCCGCGACATCGTTGAGCGCGGCATTGAAGGCTGCGAACGCCAGTGCACGCGGGTTGGCGTCGGTAGCGACAACCCGGTCGCAGTGCCGGGCGAGCAACAACGCCTGGATCCCGTTGCCGGTGCCGAGATCGAGGGCCGAACCGACCTGGTGGCGAACGGTGAGCGCAGCGAGCAAAGTGGCCGGCGGGTTGATCCCGGGCACGTGCTGCGGATCTGCGTCGGACTCGTCCTCCACCGGACGGTCCGACGCGATCCAGACGTCGTCGTGGGGCGCGATCCGCACCATCGGCGACACCGAGCCGTCGCGCTCGACCAGGGCGCCACTCGCCACCAGTGCGTCGACCCCGACCGAGCCGACTGCGGCGACCGCTCGGTCCAGCGCCACCGGCCAGCCGAACGCAAACAGCGTGACGAGGTCGGCGAGCGGACCCGGCGCTCCAGCCAGCCGTCGCCGGTGGAGACTCAGGTCGGCCGGAGTGGTGGGGATGTCGCGCTCGACCCCGAGCAGCATCGCGATCCCGTCGGGCCGGTAGCCGGCGGCGGCGAAGGCCTCGGACACCGTGCGCAGCCCGGGCACGACCTGTGGCCCTGCGGCGAGGTGAGGTGTCACAAGTCGCTCACCGGCCGTACTCGAGTGTTCACCCCGCTGCTCCTTGCCGCTGCGTGTGGGTCAGCGTACGGTCAAGCCACGCGCGATCCACGAAGTCGGGTCAGCAGGGGAGGCCGGTCCATGGACAGCGAGAAGCACGATACGAGCCGCCGGACGATTCTCAAGGGAAGTGCGATCGGCGCCGGGGCACTGCTGGGCGCGGCTGGCTTGCCGGCTGCCGCCCGCGCCGCGGCAAAGAACCCGAACCTCGTGGGTCGCGCTGGCGCGGTCGAATACTTCGTCCAGTTCAACTCGGCGGCCCCGGTCCAGGTCACAAGCGTGAGCTTCGGCGCCGGTGAACCCGCAGTCCATGGCCGCAGGAGCAGTCGCGAGCCCGGGCCGTCCAACCTCGAGTTCACCGCACCGTCAACGCCCAAGTCACCGACGTACTTCCTGGACATGGCCGAGGGCAGGGTGTTCAAGACGGTCGAGATCACGCTCCAGGACGTCCAGACGAGCGCGAAGTTCGTCAAGATCGATCTCGCCAACGTGATCATCAGCTCGTACAGCTTTACGTCGAGTGGGGACGGGCCGTCGAGCGACCACTTCACCCTGTCCTACGAGACGATCACGTACTCCTACGCGCCGATCGACGCGGCCAGCGGCCAGCTCGGCAAGTTCAACTCGGTGGTGTGGAACACCCGCACGGACAAGATCCACACCATCTGAGGCTCACCAGATCTCGTCGACGTAGGTGTCGGTGCCGACGACCGTGCGCAGGAACGGCGCCACCAGGGCGGTGTCGGCGATCCCGTCGGCCGCCAGCCGAGCGGTGTAAACGCGGAACCGGTCGAGGCTGGCACGGACGTCCCCGCCGACGAAACAGACCTGGCACAGCCGGTTCTCCTGGCCGCCCGGCGAGCCGAGCGCCATCGGTGCGCTGTCGCGGGAGTTCCGGAACTCCGACCGTGGCGTCCACGAGGACACGATTTCGATCGACGAACCCGCAGTGAGATCGGCTACGGCGCCGCCGCTGACCAACAGCTCATGCAGGGCGGCCGCGTCGAGGCCGCCGCGGCCGTCCAGCCATACGCCGACGATGCCGTCGTAGTGGTGGTCGAGCGCCAACTCCACCGGCACCGGGTCGGGGTCGCGGTAGGCCGCGCCGACATGGTCGAAGGTCGCGGTGTGCACGTGCGAGCGCTCGATGAACCCACGGCCGCTCCCGTACAACGACTGCACCTGCGGCAGTGCCCATTCGTCCCAGTCGGTGTGGTGACCGGCCTCGACCCAATAGATCGCGACGTAGGAGCCGGCGTCGAGCGGATCGGCGACCGCCGTCGTACCCCAGCGCAGATCCTTCAGCTCGCGGGTCGCCACCCATCGCGAGCCGGCGAAGTTCCACGGGCCGATGAGACAACCGGCGTTGTAGTGGTCGCGCTCGTACCACCGGTTGTAGGCCACCTCGTAGCCCTTGTGCGGGTCGACGAGGGTGAGCAACATCGAGCCGACCTTGACGGGGTAGTCGTCGACCCCGCCGGGCTCGAGCGGGTAGTTCTCGCGCGGATAGCTCACTAGTTGACCATCCGGTCCGCGCCCTGCCAGTACTGCGCGCGAAGCGCCTTCTTGTCGGGCTTTCCCAATGCTGACAACGGAATCGCGTCGACGAAGTCGACCGACTTCGGCGCGTGGATCGCCCCTTTGTGCTCCCGCACCAGGTCGGCAAGCTCGTCGGCCGAGACCACCTGCTCGGGCCGCAGCACCACGACCGCCTTGACCGCCTCACCCCACTTCTCGTCCGGCACGCCGATAACCGCGACCTGCGCGACCGAAGGATGCGTGCCGATGACGTCCTCGACCTCGCGCGGGAAGACGTTGAAGCCGCCGGAGACGATCATGTCCTTCTTGCGATCGACGATCGTCAGGAAGCCGCCTGTGTCGCGCCTGGCGATGTCACCGGTGTGCAGCCAGCCACCCTGCAACGCTTCCGCGGTCTGCTCGGGCTTGTTCCAGTAGCCCTTCATCACCAACGGGCCGCGCACGCAGATCTCGCCGGGCTCGCCATCGGGCACGTCGTTCATCGCGTCGTCGAGCAATGCCACCTTCAACCATGGCACCGGCCGGCCGCAGGAGGCGAGCCGGGCAAGGTCGCCGGTGTCGTGCTCCTCCTTCTTCAGGACGGCGATCGTCATCCCGCACTCGGACTGCCCGAAGAACTGGAAGAAGATCGGTCCGAACCGCTCAATCGCCTCCTTGAGCCGGGTCGGCGAGATCGCGGCCGCACCGTAGTACACGGTCTCCAGACTCGACAGGTCGTACTCGTCGATCTTCGGGTGGTCCATCAGGATGTAGAGCATGGTCGGCACAAGCATCGTCGCGGTGATCCGGTAGTTCTGGATCGCCTCGAGCACCGCGGTCGGGTCGAAGCCGGGCAGTACGACGATGCAGCCGCCGCGAAGCAACGTGGGCACGAAGAAGGCCGCACCGGCATGCGACAGCGGGGTAGCGATCAGGAACCGGGTGTCGGCCGGCCACTCCCACTCCGCGAGCTGGATCTGGGTGAGTGCGGCGCCGCTGCGATAGGTCTGCATCACGCCCTTCGACTGCCCGGTGGTGCCGCCGGTGTAGGTGAGCCCGGTGACCTGCTCGGGGTCGACGACCGGTGCGACCAGCGGCTGCGGCTCGAAGGTCGCGGCGAGCGCCATCAGGTCGACGCCGGACTCGGACGGCCCGAAGGACAGCAAGGTCTTGAGGCCGGGGACCCGCTCGCGCAGCTCTGCCGCCCGCTCGTCGAACGCCGACGGGTCGAACACCAGCGTCTCGACGCCGGCATCGTCCAGTACGTAGGCCTGGTCGTCGACCGAGCCCATCGGGTGCAGCGACGTACTCCGGCAGGCCGAGAGCATGTTGGCGCCCATCGTGAACAGCACTTCCGGCCGGTTCTTCGACAGCATCGCAATCGGATGCTGCACTCCGATGCCGAGACTGCGGTAGGCCTGGACGTACCGGCTGATCTCGGCCGCGACCTGCGCTGCGGTCAGGACTTCGTCGCCGAGATAGACCGCGGGTCGGTCCGCGTGGCGGGTCAGCGCCGCAACCAGCAGGTCGGGCATGAACGCGGCGGTGTGCAGATCGGACGGTGGATCGAGCGCCGACGACATGGACAGGTCCTCCACATTTGATCGGGTACCGACCATATCTGAAAGGGCGTCAGAAACTCCGGGGCGGTCGACCGGCCGCGCGGATATGCGAGCCTGTCGTGACGGTTTGACGATCCAGAGGCGAACACCTGATGCCGACGCAGTGGACTCCCCCGCCGAACTGGCCGCCGCCCCCGAACCCCGGGTGGGCGCCGCCACCGGGATGGCAACCCGACCCCTCGTGGGGTCCGCCGCCTGACGGCTGGATCTTCTACCCGGAGGTCAAGGGCTGGGCGGCGCGGCACGCGCTGCTCACGGTCGTGCTGGCCGTGGCCCTCGTGGTGGCGGTCGGCGGGATCGCGGTCGGCATCGTGGCCGCGGTCAGGAACGGCTCGTCGTCATCCGGCGGCTCCGCCACGTCCGTGCCGAGCGCATCGATCGGCCACAGCGCCTCCCCGGCGCCGGCCTCGATCAACGTCGTCCCGGTGCCGGGCTACTCCTACACCGCGTTGCCGGCAAACGTCGCGCCGATCGTGTCCGAGATCAAGGCGACCGGGCTCACCTCGGCCGTGGTCGGCCGTGGCGTCGAGCGAGCCGGCAGCAACCAGGTGGACCTCGCCATCGTGATCCTGCAATACACGCCGACGATCGGCGGGACATTGGACAAGACCCCGGTCGGCCAGGTCCTCGGCAACGCGGCCAGAGGCGCCGAAGCCTTCGTCGGGTCGGACGCGAAGATCGCTGACTACGTGCTGTCGGGCACGAAGGTGCGGACGCTGACCAAGTCGCCGCTGTCCATGGCGATCGCCTACCAGCGCGGCGGCCGGCTGATCGAGATCTTCGGTCCCGCCCACTCGCCCGTCCTGCTGTCGTTCACGTCGGCGTACCTCGCCGCGAACAGCTAGCCGCCCGACCACGATGCGCGCGTACAGGCTGCTCGACTGGCAACAGCCCGGCTTCGCCGAGGTCGTGGTCCCGGTTCCCCAGCCCGACGAGATCTTGGTCCGAGTCGGTGGGGTCGGCCTTTGCCACTCGGACGTGTTGTTCCTCGACGCGCCGGCCGGCATCCTGCCTTACGCCGTCCCGTTCACGTTGGGGCACGAGATCGCCGGCTGGGTGGACGCGGTCGGCGCCGGGGTCGACGACGTCGAGATCGACACTTCGGTCGCGATCACCTGCATGTCGACCTGCGGCGAGTGCCGCTGGTGCCGGCGCGGCGCTGACAACTACTGCGTCAACTCGTGGCGCGGTCGCGGGTTCGGTCTCGACGGCGGGCTCGCCTCACACCTCGTCGTACGCCGCCGCGACATCGTGCCGATCGGCGCGCTGTCACCCGCTCAGGCCGCGCCGCTCACCGATGCCGGCGCAACGAGCTACCACGCGGTTCAGCGCGTGCTGCCGAAACTCGGCCCGGGCTCCAGCGCCGTGGTGATCGGCGTCGGTGGTCTCGGCAGCTATGCGCTTCAGTGGCTGCGACTACTCTCGCCGGCCCGGATCGTCGCGATCGACGCGCGGGCCGAGCGGCTGACCGCGGCGACCGGGTTGGGTGCGCACGACACCCTGCTCGGCGGAGACGGGCTGTCGCGGCGGCTTCGTGAAGCAGTCGGGCCCGATGGCGCCGAGGCGATCCTCGACTTCGTCGGGACCGACCAGACGATGAACGCGGCGATCCGGAACGCGGCCACGCTCGGGTCGGTCGCGATCGTCGGGCAAGGCTTCGGTACGGCGCAGATTCGCTTCGGTCAGCTTGCGCACGACTGCGACGTCTTCATCCCGCAGGGAGCAACGGTTGCCGAGCTCACCGCGGTCATCGAGCTCGCGCAGTCCGGCGACCTGACGATCGAGACCGAGGTCTTCGACTTCGCGCAGACCCCGCAGGCGTACGAGCGGCTTCGGGCCGGCACCCTCAACGGCCGCGCCGTCGTGATCCCGCCCTGACCAAGCAATGTCACATTGCCTGGGCATTCTGGGGGGTGAGGTCACATTGCCCCCACGAAGTGCGGGGCAATGTGACATTGCTTTTCACCTGGCGGGTCAGGTCAGAGCTCGGCGGGCGTCTCGGCGGGCCTCTCGGCGGGTCGAGACCAAACTGACGACGCACAGCGCAACAGCGACGAAGAACGGGACGCTGTCACTGGTTGCGTTCGCGACGTAGCCACTGACGGCGGCGGCCAGGCCCTGCCCGGTCGCCCACAGCAGGTTGGTCAGCCCGAAGACCAGACCGAGCTGCAGGCCGCGCTCGGTGCTTTCGTCGCTGATCAGCGCCGCCGCCGGGATGAACAACGTGCCGAACGCCAGCGAGCCGAGCGCCACCAGGACCAACGCCGCACCGCGCGCTGATACCAGCGGAAGCAGCGCGAAGGTCAGGATGCACAGGACCAATGACTGGGTGACGGTGTAGCTGGAGCCGTGGTGATCGCTGAGCCGGCCGATCAATGGCGAGAGGGCCGCTTCGAGCAGGCCACTGACGATGAAGGCGGCCGCGATCAAGCCGGCCGACGCCCCGAGGTGGTCCAACCGCAGTGGTCCGAGCACGCTGAGCATCCCGAGCCCGACGCCGGCCAGCAAGGTCAGCCACATCCCCCGGGCGATGTCGGCATGTCGGGCCAGCTCCGCGAACGCCCGCAGGCTCGGCGCCTGTGGCACCCCCGCGGGCGGCAACAGCCGCTGGAACCCGGTGATCACGACGGCCAGCACAGCAGCGGCCGAAAAGACCCGGCCGGTGCCGAGATGGGCGGCGAGAGCGCCGAAGGCCGGTCCGACCATCGCACCGACAACTGCGGCCGAGAACGCGATGCCGAGGTATCTCCCTCGTCGGCCGGCCGGCACCACCGCAGCCAGCGTCGCCGGTCCGACCGTCCACGCACAGGCGCCGCCGATGCCCTGGACGAACCTGGCGAGGACCAACACCACCGCGGTGTGCGACCAACCGAAGGTGAGCGTCGAGACACTCATCAGCGCCATCGCGAGCAGCAGCAACCTGCGCGCGCCGAACCGGTCGTACAGCACTCCCGCGGGAATCGACGCGATGAGGGTGCCGGCCGGATAGCCCGCAACCAGTACGCCGACGCCACCCTTGCCGAGCCCGGCGGTGTGGGAGTAGTGCGGCACGAGTGGGGTGAGCGCCGTATAGAAGATCGTGTCGACCAGGACCAACACGCAGACCAGGGCGGTGAGTCGGCGGACGTTCCGGGCCGGCTCTTCGGCGTCGGTCACCGGATGGATTGTGCACCAGGGAATGGAAGGCGCGTTCGAGCGGTCAAGAACGGCGGTCCGGTCGCGGTGGGCCACAGCTTCCGGCCGGCACGTACTCGGTGGGCAGGGTCACCGTCCGCGGCGCGGCCCCACGGATCTGCTCGAGCAGCTGGGCCGCGGCCTGCCGGCCGACCTCGATTGGATCGCGGGTGACATGCGCCAGCGGCGGCTCGAGGAACTCCGCGAGCGGGACGCTGTCGAAGCTGACCAGGCTGACGTCGTCGGGGATGCGCAGGTGCAGGTGCCGCAGCGCGCGCATCACACCCTGCAGGATCTGGTTGCCCCCGACGATCACCGCGGTGGGGGTCGGGGTCTCCCGGAAGATCGCGATCGTCGCGTCGTAGCCATGCTCGGCCGAATATGAGCCGGCCCGCGCGACCAGGGTCGCGCCGGGCCAGCCCTTGATCGCGCGCCGCACCGCGTTGGCCCGTTCGCGGGACGGTCGGACGTTCGGCGCGCCGTTGATCATGGCCAGCCGGCGGTGCCCGAGCGACAGCAGGTGCTCGGCGGCCGGGACCATGCCCTCGACGTAGTCGTGGACAATGGCGCCGGCCGGGATGTCCGGCGCAACGGTCCGGTCGATCAAGACGATCGGCCCGTCGAACCGGCGTAGCGCGTCGAGGGTGCGCGAATCGCGCTCATCGGCCAACGAGAGCAGCAGGCCGTCGACCCGGCGCAGCTCGAAGTGCCGAATGTGCTCGGCGTCGAGCGCAGGGTCACCGCGCGAGTTGCTCATCAACAGGCTGTAGCCGGACTTGCGCAGCTCGCTGACCGCACCGGCCGAGTTCGCGGCGATCACCGGGTTGGCAACGTCGATCGCGACGAACCCGATCGACATCGTCCGACCGCTGCGCATGCTCTGCGCGATGAGATCTCGCTCGTAGCCCAGCGCTGCGACCGCGTCCTCGACCCGGTTGCGCATGACGGTGGACACATCGGGATTGCCCGACAGGACCCTCGAGACCGAGGAGATCGCCACTCCGGCCCGCTCGGCGACATCCCTCATGCCGACCCGGCGGGTGTCCCGAGTGCTCATTCCGTGGCCCGCGTCACGGGCGGGACGCCCGGCGAACCTGAGGGATCGGTGCCTGCATGACTGGATGCCTTCGTCCCCGGACCGCCACTTGCAGGCGGTATCGGTTCGGACAATAGCAGCCAGGTACGACGCCGCCTGCAATCTGTTCCGGCCCACTTTGACTAGTCAGATCCGCACCCGGCCGCCGCTGAAAGCGAGCGGATTGACTGATCGATGAGGCACACATTGTGCGCTAGGTGACGCGTCGTATCCGTCATGACTCATCCATCGAATTCAGCACAATGATTTCCGAACCCGGTTCCGTGAAATCCTTTCCAATCAACCTGCGTCCGGCCGGTCCGCAGCCCTTCCGACGCCAGCGGACTCCGGATCAAGCCCTTAGCAACCGATTCCACGATTGGGATGGATGAACCGCCCGAGATTGGGTACCGTACACAGGTGAGCGGCCGTCCGGCTGGACCGGCGGGCCCTCATGACAGGTGCCGTGAGCGGGATCGGCGGAGCAGTAGCCGCCGAGTCCTTGGCACCGTGGCACCTCCGTCCTCGGTCTGGACCTCGCCGAGGGCGGGCCACTCAGCCGCGCTCAGCCAGTGTAGCCGAGCGGCATCAGGATCGACTTGAGCTCGCAGAACGCGGCCAGCCCTTCCGGCCCGTCCTCGCGCCCGATGCCTGAACACTTGTAGCCGCCGAACGGCGAACCCATGTCGAAGGCGTACCAGTTGATGCCGTAGGTACCGGTGCGGACCTTGGTCGCGATCTCGAAGCCGTGGTCGATATCGGCGGTCCACACCGAGCCGGCCAGCCCATAGTCGCTGTCGTTCGCGATCGCCAGCGCCTCGGCCTCAGTCTCGTAGGGAATCAGCGACAGCACCGGGCCGAAGATCTCCTCCCGTGCGATCGTCATCGCGTTGTCGACGTCGGCGAACACGGTCGGGCCGACGTACCAGCCCCGGTCGAGCCCGGCCGGACGGGTGCCGTCGAGCACGAGCCGAGCCCCCTCGGACTTGCCCGCCTCGATGTAGCCCTCGACCCGGTCGCGCTGCCGCTCGGCGACCAAGGGGCCGAGCTGGGTGGCCGGGTCGCTCGGGTCACCGACGCTCATCATCGCGGCCGACGCCACGATCGCCTCGGTGATCTCGTCGTAACGCGAGCGGGGCGCGAGGATTCGGGTCTGCGCGACACATGCCTGGCCGCTGTTCATCAACCCGGAGAACGCGATCATGAACGCGCTCGAGGCCAGGTCGACGTCGTCCAACACGATCGCGGCGGACTTCCCTCCCAGCTCGAGCGACACCCGCTTCAGCCGCTCGGTCGCCAGCGATCCGACTCGACGACCGGCCGCGGTCGACCCGGTGAACGACACCTTGTCGACCCCGGGGTGGGTGACCAGGTACTCACTCACGGTGCGGTCCGCCGGCACCACCGACAACACGCCCTCCGGCAGACCAGCTTCGACGAACAGCGCGCCGAGCATCAACGCGTCGATCGGGGTCTCGGGCGCCGGCTTGAGGATCACCGTGCACCCGGCGAGCAGCGCCGGCACGAGCTTGTTGATGGCGATGAACAGCGGCACGTTCCACGGAATGATCGCGGCCACCACTCCGACCGGCTCACGCCGCACCACGCTCTGCCCGAACAACCCGGTGCGGGTCTCTTCCCAGGGAAAGCTGGTCGCCAGCTCGTTGAACACGCCGAGTACGGCGCTCGCCGGCGTGTACATCATCATCTCGACGGTCGCGCCGGGCGCGCCCATCTCCTCGGTCAGCACAGTCTTGAACTCCGGCAGCCGCTCGGCGAGCAGCTCGCCGAACCGCGCGATCACCTTGGCCCGGTCGACCGGCGAAGTGGTCGGCCACGGGCCATGGTCGAACGCCCGTCGCGCCGCCGCGACCGCCGCGTCGATGTCGGCCTCGGCTCCCTCCGGGGTCGAACCGACGAGTTCGAGCGTCGCTGGTGAATGCACCTCGAAACGGCTGTTCGAGGCGGGTGCAACCCACTCACCACCGATCAGAAGCTGCTCGAAATCGGTCACTGCGATCCCTTCGCCGAACGCCGCGAGACGCGGTCTGACCACGGTCGGACCATTATGTGACGACCCGTCAGATACGGTACGGTCGGGTCATGCGGAAGCTTCCGGTTGCGCTCGTTCTGTCCGTGCTCTTCGTGCTCGCCGGGTGCAGCTCGAGCAGCAGCGGCGGCGGCGGGCCGACCACCAGCCCGACCACGAGCACTCCCCCCACGTCCGCCGCGCCGGGCCCGGTCGCTACCGGCGCCGCCGGCATCGCGGCCGCGACCAAGCAGCTGAAGAAGAACTGGGCGACCTTCTTCAAGTCGAGCACTCCGCATTCCGTGTCGGTCAGCCTGCTGCAGGACGGCGCGAGCCTCGGCCCGGCGGTCAGCTTCGCGGCAAAGATCGCGAAGAAGGAGAAGGTCTCGGAGTCGGCGATCGTCCGGAAGATCACCTTCAGCTCCGACGGGATGAGTGCGGCAGTGGTCTACACGCTGTTCGGCGGGAAGACCAAGCTGCTGCCGAAGGCCGACGGCACCGCGGTCCTCGACGGCGGCGTCTGGAAGGTCTCGAAGGTCACCTTCTGCCAGCTCGTCGTGCTCGGCGCGGGCGGCAAGCCCGTCCCCGGCTGCCCGTCCTAGTCCCGACGCGTTGCCCGGGTTCAATCTCGCCGACCTGTTCGAACGCGTCGTCGATGCTGCGCCGGAGCGCGAGGTCATCGTCTCCCCGGCCCGGCGGCTGAGCTACGCCGAGCTCGATCGCCGGGCCAACGCGCTGGCCCACGTCCTCGCCGAGCGCGGGGTCGGCGCCGGTGATCACGTCGGCTTGCAGCTGCTCAACGGGTCGGAATACCTCGAGGGCATGCTGGCCGCGTTCAAGCTCTCCGCGGTGCCGATCAACATCAACTTCCGGTACGTCGCGGCCGAGCTGCGCCACCTCTACGACGACGCCGACCTAGTCGTCGTCATCCACCACCGGCAGTTCGGGTCGCGGGTCGCCGCCGCGGTGGCCGCCCCCACCACGGTCCGGACGCTGATCTCGGTCGATGACGGCAGCGACGAAGAACTGCCGGCCGGCGCGATCGACTACGACGCCGCGCTCGCGGGCGCACCGACCGCTCGACCCGACGGTGCCGACCGATCAGGTGATGACCGCTACGTCGCCTACACCGGCGGCACCACCGGCATGCCGAAGGGCGTCGTCTGGCGGCAGGAGGACATCTTCTTCGCCGCCATGGGCGGTGGCGATCTCTTCCAGTCCGGCAACTTCATCGCCGCGCCCGAGGAGCTCCTCGAGCGGATGCCCGAGGTGGGCGGCACCATCCTCACCACCCCGCCGCTGATGCATGTGAGCGCCCAATGGGGCGTGTTCCACTCAATGTTCGCCGGTGGCCGGATCGTCTTCCCGCCACCCGGCCGGTTCGACGCCGACGCGGTCTGGTCGCTGGTGGCGGCCGAAGGGGTCAACATCCTCACCATCGTCGGCGACGCGATGGCAGTACCACTCGCCGAATCGATCGAGCAGGCAGCCGCAGCCGGATCGCCGTACGACGTGTCGTCGCTGATCGTGATCGGCTCGGGCGGCGCGGTCCTGTCGAGTGCCGCAAAGGCAAAGCTCACCGAGCAACTGCCGTCGGTCATGGTGGTCGACGGCTTCGGGTCATCGGAGACCGGCATCCTCGGCAGCAAGCTGCACGCAGCCGGTGACGCATCAACCGCGCCGCGGTTCACCGTAAATGCGCAGACCCAGGTGTTGGACGATGCCGGCCGGCCGGTCACCCCCGGTTCTGGTGAGGTCGGCCGGCTGGCCCGAAAGGGCCACGTGCCGCTCGGCTACTACAACGACGAGTCGAAGACCGCAGCGACCTTCCTCGAGGTCGACGGCGAGCGCTGGGTGATGCCGGGCGACCATGCGACCGTCGACGCCGACGGAACGGTCGTGCTGCTTGGCCGCGGCTCGACCTCGATCAACACCGGCGGCGAGAAGGTCTATCCGGAGGAGGTCGAGACGGTCCTGATGACCTGCCCGGAGGTTGCCGACGTGGTGGTCGTGGGCCTGCCGGACGAGCGCTGGGGCCAACGGATCGTCGCCGTCGTCGCCGCCGCACCCGGCGCCGAGCCGGACCTCGACTCCCTGCGGGCGCACGGCGCCACCGCGCTCGCGAGCTACAAGCTGCCGCGCGAAGTCGTCCTGGTCGACACGGTCGAACGCACCCCGGCGGGCAAGGCCGACTATGCGTGGGCGCGCGCCACCGCCGAGGCGCATCACCCGGCCTCATGACCAGCACCACCGGCTACGGCGCGGCCGAGGTCGCGGACCGGCTCGCGATCCAGGACCTCATCGCCCGCTACGCGGTCGTGATCGACAACCGCGACTTCGATGCGCTCGACCCGATGTTCACCGCGGACGCGCGGATCGACTTCACCACGTTCAACGGACCGGTCGGCGGTCTCGCGGAGATCAAGGCGTTCCTCGCCGCGTCGCTGCCGTTGTTCGCACACAGCCAGCACATGATGGGCCTGCCATACATCGAGGTGCACGGCGACACCGCCACCGCGCGCACCTCCTGCAGCAACCCGATGGTGTCGACCAGGCCCGGCAACCAGAGGTCAGTCTGGCTGATCGGGCTCTGGTACGACGACGAATTCGCGCGAACACCCGACGGCTGGCGGTTCAGCGCCCGCACGCAGATCCGCAGCTACACCATCACCGGCCTCGCCGACACCGACCTCGGTGCGCCGTGAGCGAGTTCGTACAGATCGAACGGCCGCAACCGCAGGTCGCGTCGGTGACCCTCAACCGGCCCGACCGGATGAACTCGATGGCGTTCGACGTGATGGTCCCGCTGCGCGAGGCACTCGAGTCGGTCAGCCGCGACAACGACGTCCGCGTGGTTGTCCTGACCGGAGCCGGCCGGGCCTTCTGCTCGGGGGCGGACCTCGAGGACCCGGGCCGGGTGCCCGATATCGACGGGCTCACCCTGGCCACCGTCGCGCTGCGTTCGATGGAGCTGCTGGAGAAGGTGGTCACCACCGTGCGCGGCATGCACCAACCGGTGATCGCCGCGGTCAACGGCCCGGCGATCGGGGGCGGGTTCTGCCTGGCCCTGGCGTGCGACCTGCGGGTGGCAGCGCAGCCGGCGTACTTTCGCGCGGCCGGCATCACCAACGGCCTGACCGCGAGCGAGCTCGGCATCAGCTACCTGCTCCCCCGCGCGATCGGCTCGGCCCGGGCGGCCGAGATCATGCTGACCGGACGCGACGTCGACGCGGTCGAGGCCGAGCGGATCGGCCTCGTCTCGCAGGTCGTGCCACCTGAGGCGTTGCTCGAGCGGTGCTTCGAGATCGCCGAGCGGATCATCGGGTTCAGCCGGACCGGCGTCGAATTGACCAAGCGGATGCTGGCGTCGAGCCTCGACGCGTCGAGCCTGACCGCGCACATGGACCACGAAGGGCTGGCGCAGCTCTACGTCCGGCTGACCACCCGGAACTTCGAGGAAGCGGTCAGCGCCCGCCGCGAGAAGCGGGCACCGGACTTCAAGGACTGAACCACTTCAAGGACTGACCGCCGACCGGCGGGAGAAACGGAGCTGCACCACGTGGACGAGGACACCCGGCAGGCGTCGCGAGCGCTGGCGGAGGCGCTGCGCCGGATCATCGCCAGGCTCGCAGTGGTTCGACCACGCGCGGACCAGCTCGCCCGCGCCGCCGACGCGGCCAACGCTTTCGCCGAGCAGCTCGACGCCCTGCCGGAACGCGCCCGGTCGTGGGAGGTCAGCGAGGCCGGCCTGCTGCCACGCGACTTCGTCCGGTTCAGCCCGGTCAGCGGCCCGAACAACCCGATCGCACCGCCGCTCACGATGGAGGTGGTCACCGGCCCGGACGGCGAGCAGCACATTGTGGGGAGGATCACGTTCGGGCCGGCGTACGAAGGGCCGCCCGGGCACTGCCACGGTGGCTGGATCGCGGCGGTCTTCGACGAGCTGCTCGGGTTCGTGCAGCTCGCGCCGGGCTATACGGCGTACCTCAAGGTCGACTACCGCGCACCGACACCGCTCAACCGGGAGCTCGCCCTCCGCGGCTGGATCGACCGGGTCGAGGGCCGGAAGCGGTGGATTCGCGGCAGCTGCACGCTCGACGGCGTGCTGCTGTCCGAGGCCGAGGGTTTGTTCATCGCGCCGCGGGACAGCGACGACTACCTTAGCCGGCTCGGTGGGAGCCGGTGACTGCAGCCGTCGCGTCCTGGCCGGCTGCTGCAACCAGCTCCGCGATACCGGTCTCGATTCCGCGGGCCAGCACCTCGAGATCACCTGTGGTGTCGTAGTCGCCGGTGATCCCGATCGTGATGTCCTGGCAGTAGCTGATGATCGCGATCCCGGTCCGCAGCGTGGTGGCGATCGGGACGTAGGGGATCATCGCGATCAGCTGGCGGCCTAACCCGTAGAGCGGCTGGCGCGGGCCCGGCACATTCGTGGTGACCGTGACGATCTCCCGCTGCGGCAGCCGCATCATCAGCCGGGTCGCGAACGACGAGATCGAGTACGGCACGAACCGGGCGAGCGCCACCAACGTCTCGCCGGCGTCGGCTTCGTTGCTCTGCTTCAGCTCGTCGAGCTGCTGATGGATTGCGGCGAGCCGCTCGACCGGATCGGCCACGTCGACTGGGAGGTGGGCGATCAAGGCTGACACCCGATTCTCGTAGATGCCCTCCTCGCCCGGCGCACGGACCGACACCGGCACCAGCGACGGCACCATGCTCGGATCCGGCACCTCGCCGCGCGCGAGCAGCAGCGCGCGGAAGCCACTCGTGATCGCCGCGAGGATGACGTCGTTCACAGTGCCGCCGAACTCGCGCTTGACCGCCTTGACGTCGTCGAGATCAGCGCGCAGCCAGGTGAACCGGCGCTGCTGGCCGACCGGCCCGCTCAACGACGACGGGCTCGCCGGCGGCAGCGCGGTCGCGAGCCGACGTACCCCGCGGGCGGTGTCGATGGTCTGTCCGGCCAGCCGCCGGGGGTGGCGCAGCGCCGACCCGAGCGCCCGCGCTTCACGGACCGGGATCAGCACGGTGTCGAGTGCCGCGCCGGCCAACAGCCGCCCCGACGATGGCTCGCCGGCCGGCTCCCACTCGTCGGCGATCGGTGCGGAAGGCTCGGGGGTGAGGTCGAAGATCACCCGGTACAGGTCGGTCCCGGACACGCCGTCGACCATGCAGTGGTGCACCTTCGAGATCAGCGCCCAGCGGCCCTCGGACAGGCCCTCGACGAACCAGTACTCCCACAACGGCCGGTCCCGGTCGAGCCGCTGGGCCATCACCCGGGCCATCAGCTGACGCAACTCGGCGTCACCGCCCGGGGCCGGTACCGCGGTACGACGAACGTGGAAGCGAAGGTCGAACGCCGGGTCCTCCACCCAGACCGGCGGACCGATCCGCCAGGGCATCGTGCGCAGCTTGTGCCGATAGCGGGGTACGCGCGGCAGCCGGCCCTCGAGCGCGGTGAGGAACTCGTCGTACGTCGGCGGCGGGCCCTCGAAGACCGCGATCGACGCGATCGCCATCGAGGTGTGCCGATCCTGGTCTTCCGCGTCGATGAAGCGCACGTCGAGCGGATTGAGTCGGTCCGTGGGACGCCTCCCTAGTCGAGGCGACCGTACGACGGTCGGCGCCACGGCTGCCAGAGCCGTAGGTCCTCCGGACGGTGGTCGGAAAGCACGACCTGACGGACTTGCGCCTCTGGTATCGCCGGGTGACCAGTTATAACCTGCCGGTCATTGAGAGGACATGGCCATGACATTCAACCTCGCCACCATTCTGCGGGAGTCCGCACACCGCTACCCGACCAAGCCGGCCGCATTGTTCGACGAGGGCGTGATGACCTACGCCGAGCTCGACACGCTCTCCGATCGGTTCGCCGCCGGGCTTCGATGGTCGGCGTCGAGCCGGGTGACCCGGTGGCGATTCAGCTGCCGAACATTCCCCAGCTCCTCATCACCTACTTCGGCATCCTCAAGGCCGGATCGGTCGTCGTACCGCTCAACGTGCTGCTGAAGGCGCCCGAGGTCGCCTATCAGCTCGCCGACGTCGGTGCGCGCGCACTCATCACCTGGGCCGGAGTCGCGGGCGAGGCCGCGAAGGGTGCGGCGGACGCCGGGCTCGACCGGATCTACATCCTCGGCACCCCCGGGATCTCCGCCGACGATCTCGGCGGCGTTCGAGGAACTCCTCGGCGGCGAACAGCCCGAGCTCCCGATCCTGCATCAGACCGAGCCCGGCGATGTCGCCGCAGTGGTCTACACCTCGGGGACGACCGGGCAGCCCAAGGGCGCCGAGCTGACCCACTTCCAGCTCTATATGAACGCCGAAACTCCGGGCCGGTTGTTCGGCGTGCGGGACGACGACGTCGTCCTGGTCGCGCTGCCGCTGTTCCATGTCTTCGGGCTGTGCAGCCAGCTGAATGTCTGCGTGCGGTTCGGCGCGACGATGTCGCTGACCCCCGGTTCGAGCCGGTTAAGGTCCTCGAGGTGATGCAGCGCGACCACGTCACCGTCTTCGAGGGCGTGCCCACGATGTACATCGCGTTGCTC
>CAVYQE010000010.1:0-225821 GCA_963770565.1 uncultured Actinomycetota bacterium | reverse complement strand
CATAACCCGTGGTCAACGATCAACAGCGACGAGATTTGATGCGACTGCCTGCATAATCGCATCGTCCGGGTCAGCCGACGTGAATCGGTAATGCATCCCGTCCAGCGTCACCCAAAGGTTCGACTGACCAGCGAGGGTAGCGATGTAGCCCTGCTGGCCCGCTACGGTGACCTGCTCGCCATTAGTGACGGCGTCCGCCGGGGGAAGCACATCTCTCATGGCGCTGTCGTGACCGGCGCGAGCGTAAAGAAGGACGGTCGCGCTCTGGCCTATCGGTGTGAACGCATAGCTCAAGATGCTTTCGTCGGTTAGCGGACTTCCGTCAGCCGTGAGCGGGCCAGCTGCCTCGCCGGCATCCGGACCGAGAACAGGGTGGCGCACAGTTTTGGCAGCCTTGCCCAGGCAGGTCCAGTTGGCGTCGCAGGATGTCTGCAGGCGGTTGAAGTAGATGATCTTAGGCGCCGCGCTTGATTGCGAGTGGGCGTAAACGGCACCTGCACCCGCTGTACTCACAATGACGATGCTGGCCACCAACACCGCTGTCCTGCTGGATATCCTGCCGCGCCTAGTTTTTGCTGGCGTTGCGGTCGTCGCGCGAATCTCGGTCATGAGGTGCTCCCGCCGTGAAGCAAGTGGATCTGCGAGAGGTGAGCCGGCGCGCGAGTCGAAACTCATATCGTCAACTTTCTCTCAGAGCGCGAAGCGCTTCCAATTACCTCATGGCCGCCGCGACGCCTTTGGTCGGCGAAGATCTCGGAATCACCCGACTGGAGTATCGCCCGCAGCGATGCTCGGGCGTGGGCCAGTCGGGATTGAACTGTGCCCTGCGGGATGCCCAGAGTCGCGGCTGCTTGTCGCACGCTGAGACCCTCGACGAGACAGATCTCCGCAACGTCCCTGTCCTTCGCGCTCAAGCATGCCAAAGCGTCAGCGACGGCGGCGGAAGCGGACGCCGCGTCCACGCGGTTTATCAACTCATCCAATTCTCCGACGTTAGTTTCGCCAGATCCATACATGGCCGAGTACCGCTCGAGCGCGGCCCGATGTCGCCAGGTCGCTCGCCGTTGACCACGGAGCACGTTGCGTGCGATTCCGTACAGCCACGGGGCTAGAGACGAGTCGACACGAAAGGCTCCTGCACGGGTGCGCCAGGCCTCGAGAAATACGACCGAGAGCAGGTCCTCTGACGAACCGCCGCTTCCAGCGCGACGATTGAGGTATCTCAAAATGGGGGGACCAAAGGTATCGAATGCTTCAGCCAGATCCTCCTGTGACAGTTCGCCACGGCAGTCGACGGCTGAATCATCACCATTGGCGCCGACCTTGGACACAGCCCTCCATCGACCGGTACAACCCACCGCTGAAGTTTTGCTTGGGCTTGTGGCGTCGCTCCCTTCACAGCTCGTTGCGCGTTCGAGCACCTCACCGATTAGGCAAGGACGCCTGCGCTCAGAAGTACTCGATCTGCGCTCGACGATCCGCGCTGGTGCTTACAGGATCAACTACGAGGTCGTCGGGGGGTCCGGTCAAACGAGGCGGCGTGGATGCCGCGAGAGGGTGCGAGCGCTCAGCTCGCGAGTCAACCGCCGCAACTACTACTGGCGTACGAATCCAAACTTGCCTCAGCCACCAGATCACGTAGGGGATGGTGAGGACGCCGAGAAACCAGGCGAGCGGACTGAACAGGCTGCTCAGCCCGCCTCTTGCTAGCCAGACGACGAACAGGATCGGTGGTGCCGACCACGCAAGTTTGATCCACCAGGAGAAACTCACCGAGGTGGCCTTCGTACGTGTGTAGGTACGTCGACTCGGGCCGGCATCGCGCGGCGGGTCGAGATCGACCGGATCAATTGGCGGTAGGGCGTTCGGATAGTCCATCTTGGTTAGTCGTTCTTCGGCGTGGCGCAACCGCGGCGGTAGCGCTCCCGCCCGGTCGACAGATGACCGTTAGAGATCATGTTTACAGTGCGCACCCCAGGGTCATCGACCTCCACGGCCCACTCATTGAATCCAGCACTGGTGAACGCGAGGTGAAGCTAAGCCAACCTGCCGCCCGAGGCTGGCACTGTCGCCAGCGGGCTACCCGATCCGTCGCCCGTGACGGCCGATGGAGGCCCAAACTCTGCCGATGCAAGAGGTGTGCCGGGATTTGGGTGTTGTGGTCGGTCGTCGGTGGTCGGTCGTCGGTGGTCGGTCGTCAGTAGAGGGATGGCGGCCGGTACGCGTGCAATGCGTGGTGCATGCCGGCTGCCAGGTCGACCAGGGTGCGTCCGGTCGGTGCCGGGTAGCCGTGACGAGTCAGGACCTCACAGACATCGAGGACGAGCGCGAGGGTGAACCGGTCGTCGCGTTCGGCGAGCCACGGGTAGTCGCGGGTGGCGTCGTTGTCCACTCGGTCACGATCCACCCGCTCGGAGCGGTCGCGAATGCTCGGGCTCAGGTTGTGGATAGCTGCCTGGCCGCGGTGCGGGTCAGGTGTCGGTGCCGCGGCCCCAGCGGCGTTTACGGGTGAGAGTTTGCGCTGGCGGGTGGCTCGGTTCGGGTTGGCCGGTGAGGGCCGCGAGCGCGGGCGGGGTGGGGTGTAGCTCGCGGTAGAGCCGGCCCATCTCGCGGCTGGTTTCGGTGAGCTCCGCGCGGAGGCGGGTGTTGTCGTACTCGAGCCGGCGGATCCGGGCGCGCAGTCGTTGTACTTCGGCGGTCAGGTCGTCGCTTTGGCTGCGGCCGCTGGTGCCGCGGCGGAGCTGGTAGGCCTGTTGGCGGTGGGCGTGGCTGCAGTATTTCGGTGCGGGTCCTGGCTTGCGCGCGGAGGTGAACTCACGCCCGCAGTGGGCGCAGCGGCGGGTCCGAGTGGCGCTCATTTTCCTAGCGTAGGACCGGGTTAAGACGGAAGTGGTGCGTCCCCACACTTGTCAGTGACGAGTGTGGGGACGCCGAGACCGAACAGCCGGACGGTGTCAGCGCGCTGCCGGCCGGACTCGTTCTCACGCTCATGACTTGTCAGGTCTGACGGGTGGGGACGTTCGGGGGGACACCTGCCGCGCACCGTGGCGGCATGAAGTCATCTCGCGGCGCCCCCCGCCGAGCTTTCCTGCTGGGGTACGTTCACCGGTACGCCGACCGGTACGTTTCGGGGTACGCCGCTGGATCCTGCGGCGCATGACCCCGCTCGACCGTGCGTCGGCCCCACTCGTGCTGACCTGCCGCCGGTGGCTGCCGGCCGCTGAGCCTCGATGCCGACTGCCGCGCGTGGTGACGTTTTCGGTGACGTTTGTGGTGCGCACCGCGGCTGGATGGTTGCGCGCCGGTGTGGTCGTGGTGACGGTTTTGGTGCGCCCGCCCGCCAAGGTCTCGGTCATGACGACGACCCGTGCGACCAGGTGTTGCGCGCGGCCCTTGCGAGGGGTCGCGCGAGGTTGCCGGCTGCCCCGAATCGGCCCCGAGGAGACCCTCGCGGCGGGGGCGGATGGTCGGTGGTGATGACGTTGCACAAGCTCTCGGCGGGCAGCGGCTACACCTACCTGACCCGGCACGTGGCCCGCCATGACCTGGTCGCCGAACCCGGCAATGGCGCGACGCGATCGGCGAGCCTGGCCGCCTATTACACCGAGCGCGGTGAGGCGCCCGGGGTGTGGCTGGGCCGTGGCCTGGCTGGTCTTGCCGGTGGTCCGTTGGCGGGGGAGGTGGTCGGTGAGGGGCAGATGGTGGCGCTGTTCGGTCATGGCCAGCACCCCAACCACAAGGACATCCCGCTGGGCGCGCCGTTCACGGTCCGGCCGGCCGGCACACGGTTCGCCCGCGAGTTCACCGAGCGGGTCGCCGCGCACAACACGAGTGTGGGGCTGCCACCGGCGGCGCCGGTCGATGCCGGAACCCGGGCCCGGTTGCGCAGTGAGCTGGGTGCTGAGTGGTTCATCGAGGCGCACGGCCGGGTCCCGGACACCCGCGAGCTGACCGATTTCCTGGCCACGGTGGGCCCCCGCCGCGGGGGGTCGTCGATCGCGGGCTATGACTTGACGTTCTCTCCGGTGAAGAGTGTGTCGGCGCTCTGGGCGCTGGCCGACCCGGTCGTGGCAGCTCAGGTGCAGGCGGCGCATGACGCTGCGGTCCGCGATGTGCTCGGCTGGTTGGAGGACACCGCGGTGTTCACCCGGCTCGGTCGTAACGGGATCCGTCAGGTCGACGTGACCGGACTGGTGGCGGTCGCGTTCACCCACCGGGATTCCCGGACTGGGGATCCGGACCTGCACACCCATGTCGCGATCTCCAACAAAGTCCAAACGCCTGATGGTCGGTGGCGGGCGTTGGACGGCCGGGTTTTGCACAAGGCGGCGGTCGCTGCGTCCGAGCGGTACAACACCCGCCTTGAAGCGCAGCTCGTTGACCGGCTCGGGGTCACCTTCACCGACCGGACGACCGGCCGGGGGAAGCGTGCGGTGCGGGAGATCACCGGGATCGACCCGGACCTGCTCGAGGTGTTCTCGGCGCGCCGCCGCGCGATCCTCGACCGCCACGGCGAGCTGGCCGCGCAGTTCACCCGGACCCACGGTCGGGCGCCGGACGCCGGGGAAACCCATGACCTGTTCGACCAGGCCAACCTGATGACCCGCCCGGCGAAACCCGGGCCGCGGTCCCTCGCCGAGCAACGCACCGCGTGGCGGGCCCAGGCCGTCGCGATCCTCGGTGATGAGCAGCGCCTCGAGGTGATGCTCGCCTCGGTGACCGGGCGCGCCACCCCGACCCGGGCGATGGACCGGGACTGGCCCGAGCGTGCGGCACGCGAGGCGGTCGCGACGGTGTCGTCGTCACGGGCGACCTGGCAGATCCATCACGTGCGCGCCGAGGTCGAACGGCTCGCCCGCACCGACCGGATCCCGCTCGCCGAGCTCGACCTCGCCGTGCAACGGGCTGTGGATGAGGCGTCGTCGCCGGCGGTGTCGATCCCGCTCGGCAGCCAGCATGACGGGATCGCCGAGCCGGCCGGGTTGCGGCGCCTGGACGGGGCGAGTGTGTTCAGTGTCGCCGGTTCCCAGCTCTACACCACCCCCGCTGTCCTCGCGGCCGAGTCCCGGCTGCTCGCCGCCGCCGACCTCACCGACGGGGTGACGGTGCCGGCCGGGCTGGTCGAGCTGTCGCTGCTCGAAGCCCGGGTCAGCGGTCGGGGGTTGAACCCGGCGCAAGAGCAGCTCGTCCGCGACCTCGCCAGCTCCGGGCGACGGGTCCAGCTCGCGCTCGCCCCTGCGGGGACCGGGAAGACCACGGCGCTCGGCGCGCTCGCCGGCGCATGGCGTGACAGTGGCGGCACGGTGATCGGGTTGGCGCCGTCCGCGGTCGCCGCCGCGGAGCTGCGCGCCGCCCTCGGCGGGGAGGTGGACACGATCGCGAAGCTGCTCCACGGCCTCGACACCAACACCCCGGCCCCGGCCCTGGCCGGGATCGACGAGGGCACGCTGGTGGTGATCGACGAGGCCGGGATGGCGGGCACGTTCGACCTGGACCGCGTCGTCGGCCACGTCCTCGACCATGGCGGTAGCGTGCGGCTGGTCGGGGACACCCGCCAGCTCGCCGCGATCGCCAGCGGCGGTGTCCTCCGCGACATCGCCCGGACCTATCCGGTCGCGACCCTGGACGCGCCGGTCCGGTTCGCTGATCCGGTCGAAGGGTACGCGTCGCTCGCGTTGCGGGTCGGGGACCCGATCGCGTTCGGCTACTACCTCGACCATGACCGGATCCACGCCGCCGACCGCACCACCACCCTCGCCCAGGCCTTCACCGCGTGGGCCGCGGACCGTGCTGCGGGCCGGGAGGTGGTCCTGCTTGCAGCCACCAACACCACCGTCCGCGAGCTGAACGTCCGCGCCCGCGGTCATCGCGTCGACGGGCAGCCCACCGGCCCGGAAGTCGTGCTGCACGACGGCACCCGGGCCAGTGCCGGGGATCTGATCGTGACCCGCCGCAATAACCGGCAACTGGCCCTCAGCTCGACCGATTGGGTGAAGAACGGGGACCGCTGGCAGATCCACACTGTCACATCTGACGGCTCGCTGCAGGTCCGGCACCTCGTCACGCGGCGCACCATCACCCTGCCCGCCGGCTACGTCTGCGACCACGTGCAGCTCGGGTACGCCACCACCATCCACCTCGCGCAAGGCCGCACCGCTGACACCGCCCACACCGTGCTCACCGGGCGGGAGAACCACCGCGACCTCTACGTCGCGATGACCCGCGGCCGGGACGCGAACCACCTCTACCTCGACATCACCGCACCGCTGGACCCCACCACCCCCGACGCCCTCGTGCCACCGACCAGCATCGACGTCCTTGAACGGATCCTGGCCCGTGACCCCGACCGGGCCTCCGCCACCAGCCAGCACCAGGCCGACATCGACCCCGCCACCGTGCTGCGCCGCGCGGTCGACCGCTACCTCGAAGCCGTCGCGATGGCCGGTGGCGAGCCCGGAGGAGAACCGCGACCCCTGCCATGGCTGCCCGCCCTGCCCGACACCACCGGCGATGAATGGGCCCGCTACCTGCAGCAGCGCCACCAGCTCGTCACCACCGCCGCCGCCCGCATCCACCCCAGCACCCTGCCCGACGAAGACTGGGCCGACCACCTCCGGCTCAACGACCGGACCCTCGCCCGCGAGCTCGCGATCTGGCGCGCCGCGACCGGCTGCGACCCCGACCACCCCGACCCCACCGGGCCCGACCAGAGCACCGCACCCGGCTACCGCGAACACCTCCACCAGCGAGTCCAAGCCGTCGCCACCATCGCCTACCAGCCACACGACTGGACCAAACTGCTGCGCGAGCTCGACCCGCGGATCACCACCGACCCCAGCTGCCCCTGGCTCATCCGCGCCCTCACCCGAGCCGCCCACACCGGCTACAACACCCCAGCCCGCCTCCCCGCACTCATCAACGACAACCAGCCACTACCCGACCAGCACCCAGCCCGAGCCCTGCTCTACCGGCTCGCCCAAGACTGGCCCCAAACAATCACCCCACCCCCCGGCACCCGGCGGCGTGACCGCGACAACGACCGACTCGCCGTCGAAGCCATCCGGTACCACGAACGATCCGCCGACCGGTCGATGGAACGTGACCGATGAAGACCGCTGCGCGGGATGCCACCGCTAACGGAGATCGCCGCGATACGGTACTAAATCGGAACGCGTCGATCGCGGACCACCGCAGACCGCTTCGTTTCGAGACGGACGCGATACCTGTGGTGACTCCAACCGTGGCTGCCGCGCTCGCCCGCATTGTTCGGGCTTTGCGAGCAACCCAGAGCCGTGAGGCATCATGATTCGATTTGCCCTCAGCGCCCGCACCTCGACCGATGACCTACAGGACCCTGCCGACAGCCTGCGATGGCAATCTGACACGGCCAGCCGCCTGATCGCGTGTTACGGGGAGATCGTCGCCACCTACCACGACATTGACAAGAGCCGGAGCCTGCCGTGGGACCGACGGCCCGAGGCGTCACGAATCCTGCGTGACTTGAAGAATCCCGACCGGGGATGGGACGCCCTGGTCATTGCAGAGCCGCAGCGCGCATTTTCCGGCACGCAGTTCGAAGGCATCTTGTTTCAGTTCGCCCACTACGGCGTAGCACTGTGGGTTCCTGAGCTAGGTGGGCCGGTGGACATCAACAACGACGGCCACTACATGTGTCTGGCGAACTACGGCACGATGAGCCGGGCGGAGCGCAATCGCACCCGGTTACGGGTAGCCAATGCCGTGCGGGCGCACGCGCAGGCCGGTCGTTGGCTAGGCGGCCGGCCGCCCTACGGCTACCGGATCGGCGATATCGGTCCACATCCGGTCGCATCGAAGGCGGCGTCCGGCGCACGATTACACCAACTGGAGGTGGATCCTGAGACGGCGCCGGTCGTGCAGCGCATTTACCAGCTGTACCTTGCTGGGGCGGGCTACAAGCAGATCGCCGCGACGTTAACGACCGAGGGCATCCCGTGCCCATCCGCACACGATCGGGCCAGGAACTCCCATCGCCCTGGCCACGCCTGGGCGATGTCCGTCGTTCGGACCATTCTCTCGAACCCGCGCTACCGCGGCTACCACGTCTCGGGCCGTACCAAGAAAACTGACGTCCTGCTTAACCCGGACATTCCGGCGCTTGGCCATGTCACCCGCCAGAAGTGGCAAAACCGCGCCGAGTGGGTCACCGCCGCCACACAGTCCCACGAGGCGATCGTGGACGATACGACGTGGAATCGAGTGCAGGAGCTCATCGCCGCAAACACACGTCATAACACCGGCACGTCGAGGTCGCCACGCTCGAGCGGACGGCGTGCCGACCTGTCCCGCTACCCCCTCACCGGCCTCGTGATCTGCGACTCCTGCCGTCGAAAGCTCCAGGGCAACACGGCACGCGGTCACGCCTTCTACCGCTGCCTCCTCAGCGGCGATTACCCATTACCCGCAAACAACCACCCGCGCAGCCTGTGCGTACGCGAGGACCGCCTCCTGCCGCACGTCGATAGCTGGCTGTCGCAAGTGTTCGCTCTCGACCGGATCGAGGCCACTGCGAGAGAGATCGTCCGAGCCGACGAGCAGGACAAGCGAAAAGACCCCGCGATCGCCCACGCCCGGGCCACTGTCGTGGAATGTAACCGTAGGCTCGCGAAGTACCTCGACGGACTGGAAGCCGGTATCGCGGTAGAGGTCATCGCGACCCGAATCGCCGCCGCTCAACGCGAGAAGGCTCTGGCGGAAGCGATACTTGCGAGCGCGCCACCACCACTCACACCGCTCACCCTCGACGAGGTCATCGAGACGCTCTCCACGCTCGCCGAAGTACCCAAAATGCTTGACAGCATTGAACAAGCCGAGCGGGCCGCGCTCTACCAGGCGTTAGGCCTAACCATCACCTACCGGCGAGCCCGTGCCTCGGAGCACCTGAAACTCAGCTCCACACTGAGCCCCGTGGAACTCGAGCGTGTCGGAGGGGGGACTTGAACCCCCACGCCCATAAGAGGGCACTAGCACCTCAAGCTAGCGCGTCTGCCATTCCGCCACTCCGACGTGGCCGACCGGCTGGGTTCATCCGGCGATCGGCCCGGCGAGTCTACAAGAGCAGGGATGGCTCAGGAGTACGTCGACGCGTACATGGTCGCGAGCTTCAGCACCATCTCGACGTACCACTCTGCGTGGTTGTAGTGCAGGATCGCGCCGCTGAGAGCCGACGGGCTGCGCCCGGCACCGTTTGCGCACAGGTAGTGGGCGGCGGTGTAGATCGCGTCCGCCGGGTCCATGATCGACTTGATGCCGTCGTGGTCGCCGTCGACCGCGTACGCCGCGAAGGTGGCCGGCATGAACTGCATCGGGCCCATCGCTCCGGCCGACGAGGTCGAGTCGTTGCGGCCGTGGCCGCTCTCAACCTGGCCGATCGCGGCGAGGACTGTCCACGGCAGCCCGGTGCAGGTGGTGGCGGCACCGCGGTAGAGCGAGAGGTACTCCGCCGAGGGCGGCAGGATGTGCAACCCGGCGATGCTGCGCGCGGTGATCGAGCCGAACGCCGAGCTCTCGGCGGCCAGCGCAGCTTCGGCCTTGCGCACTGCAGCGAGCTTGTTGTTGGCGTGCCGCAGGAGTGCGGTCTCCTGGTTGAGCAGCGACTGGACCTGACCGGCGGCCGCCGCGACGGTCCGTTCGGTGCCGATCTTCAAGTGCTCGCGCTTGGCATCTGCGCGGGCGGTCACCATCGCCTGCTGGGCCAGCGCGACCGCGGTGTGCACGCTCGAGACCTGGGCGTTGATGACGCGCGAGACGAGCTCGTTGCGGTCATACAGGTCGGTGATGTCGCCGGAGGTAAGGAGCGTGGCGTCGGCGGCGGCTTGCCCACCGGACTCATACAACGCCCGGATCCGGGTGACCAGCGAGGCCCGTGCCGTGTCGGCGGCACCGGCCAGCTGCGAGCTGGTCTGGTCGGCGGTGATCGAGGCGTTGACGCTGTTCTCGACCGCGTTGAACGCCATCGCATAGCGCCGCTCGGCGACCGTTGCTTCGGCCTGCAGCTTGTGGACCTTGGTCAGCAGCGCCTGCACCTGCGCGCTGAGCTGGCTGGAGGTGTCCGCCTGAGCGGCCGTCAGCATCAGCGGGCCCGCGCCGATCAGGCCGGCAGCGAGCGCGGCCGTCGTCGCGACGAGCGCACGTCGAACCGGCGTGAAGGGTCTCACCAGGTCAAATTCGGCCGAACGGACCCTGATCTGTAGTGAACGGGCGAGTACCGTCGAAGACGGGGCTGGAACGAGAAAGGTCGCGGATGGCAGGTCGACGCAGGCTCGCGGCGCCGGTGCTCGCGCTCGCCTGCAGCGCCGCGCTGATCGCCGGTTGCGCCGACGCGACGGACACCGCCTCGGTCATCGCCAGCCCGGGTGGCGTGAACAACTCCGCGCTGTCACCCTCCGCCGAGCTGACCTCCGCCGTTGCGGCCCTCGGCAAGGGCCGGGCGCTCACGACCACGCTGAAGCTCGGTACGACGGACGCGCTGCTCGGCCCGATCCTGCAATCGCTCGGCGCCACCCTCACACCCGCGCAGGTCGCTGACCTCGCCGGCCTCCAGGTGACGCTTGAAGCGGTCGCACCGCACGGGAAGACGATCGGCGACCTCGGTTCGACCGCGGACGCGGCATCGTTCAACCTCACGGTCAGCTCCGGTGCCACGACGTACTTCGCGATCCGGCACGTCGACCAGACCCTGTACGCCCAGGCCGACGTGAAGGACCTGCTGGCCGCGGTCGGGCAAAGCAGTCGATACGCGGCGCTGGAGGCGAAGGCGTCCAGCCTGCCGTCGTTCGTCCAGGCGTATCTGGACGGCAAGTGGGTCTCGCTGCCGGACGCGACTCTCAGCCTGCTTCGTTCGCTGGGCAGCGGGGGCCTCGGTGCCTCACCGGCTCCCAGCCCCTCAGTGAGTCCGTCCACCTCGCCGGCGAAGATCCTCGGGGAGCTGCAGAGCCTGCTGACCCACGACGTGAAGGTGACCCGGCTGAGCGCCGGACGGGTCGACCGGTTGGCACTCACCGCGAGCCCGCAAGGCATTGCTTCCGGGTTGATCGGCCGCTTCCGCGCGGCCCGTGGCCTCGTCCTGCCGCGGCGGGCTCGGGTGAATGTCGGTGAGGCGCCCCGCCAGATGCCTTCCCGGGCAGTGCCGCGGACGGTCACGTTGTCCGCCGATGTCGTGCAGGGGGCCCTGTCCGAGCTGAGCCTCAACCTCGGTCAGTACGCCCCGCGCAAGAACATCGACCTCCCGCTCGAACTGCTCATCTCCAGGTCCGGCGTGGCGATTGCGGCGCCGTCCGGCGCGGTCGCGGTCGACGCGTTCGGCCTGCTCAGCTTGGCCAGCCTGCTCGGCGGTCACGGTCACGGTCCCGGCGCCCTGGGTGGCCTGCTCGGCGGGCTCGGCGGGATTGGTGGACTCAGCGGGATAGGTGGACTCGGCGGCACGGGTGGCGTCCAGGGTGGAACAAGTGGCATAGGTGGCTTCGGCGGCATGAGCTCGCATTGAGCACCCGCGGGTCGGCCAGCAGCTGAGTTCGGCGTCACCGCGGGCCGGGTACGGTGCACGCGACAACAACCGGTCGAAAGGGGTGCCTGATGCATCGCTCCGCCACCGCCGACTCGCGATCGGCGGGCACCTCATGAGCGACGCCGGCCTGACCGACCGGGCGAACGACGACGTCGTCCAGCTGTGCCGGTCACTGATCCAGATCGACTCGTCCAACCCGACCAGCAACGAGCGCAAGGCTGCAGAGTGGGTCGGACTCCAGCTGTCCGACGCGGGCCTGCAGCCCGAGATCTTCGAGTCGTCACCTGGACGCGCCAGTGTCATCGCGCGGTGGTCGGGCACCGACCCGAAGCGCGACCCGCTGCTGATCCACGGCCACCTCGACGTCGTACCGGCGAATGCCGACGACTGGCAGGTCGACCCGTTCGCGGCCGAGGTCCGCGACGGCTGCATCTGGGGCCGCGGCGCCGTCGACATGAAGGACATGGACGCGATGGTGCTCGCCGTCCTGCGCGACTGGGTGCGTCAAGGCAAGCGCCCGCCGCGCGACATCGTGCTCGCCTTCGTCGCCGACGAGGAGGCCGGCGGCTTGTACGGCGCGCACTTCCTGGTCGACCGCCACCGGGAACTCTTCGAGGGGTGCACCGAGGCAGTCAGCGAGGTCGGCGGCTACTCGATGACGATCGGCGGCCAGCGGCTGTATGCGATCCAGACCGCGGAGAAGGGCATCGCCTGGCTGCGTCTCGTCGCCAAGGGGCGGGCAGGACACGGGTCGATGCTCAACGACGACAACGCCGTGACAACGCTCGCGGAAGCGGTCGCGCGGGTCGGCCGGCACAGCTTCCCGATCGAGCTGTCGGACACGGTCAAGCAGTTCCTTCGTGAGATCTGCGACGCGCTGGACATCCCGTTCGCCGAGGACGATATCGAGAGCGTGCTCGACAAGCTCGGGCCGCTGGCGAAGATGATCGGCGCGACCGTCCGGCACACGGTGAACCCGACGATGCTCGACGCCGGCTACAAACAGAACGTCATTCCGGGTGAGGCGCACGCCTACCTCGACGGCCGGTTCCTGCCGGGTGGCGAGGACGCGTTCATGGCCGAGATCGCTCGGCTGGTCGGCCCCGAGGTCGCGATCGAGATCGTGCAACGGCAGATCGCGCTCGAGACCGGATTCGACGGCGACCTGGTCGCGGCGATGACTGCGGCGATTCTCGCCGAGGACCCCGACGGCCGGGTCGTGCCGTACTGCATGTCGGGCGGCACCGACGCGAAGGCGTTCTCGGAGCTGGGGATTCGCGGCTTCGGCTTCTCGCCGTTGCAGCTGCCGGCGGACCTCGACTTCATGGGGTTGTTCCACGGCATCGACGAGCGGGTGCCGATCGACGGACTGCATTTCGGCGTACGGGCGCTTAGCCGGTTCCTCTCGACCTGCTAGCCGACCCGGGCCCGGAGCTTCGCTGCAGGGTCGAGCGGACCCGCAGGATCGGGCGCCGCAGGACGACCCGGCGACGGCCGTCGGGGTAGAGCCGGAGCCGGTCGAGCTCCCATCGGCCGTACTCGGCGGCGTCGGTGAGCAGCCGCAGTGCGACGTTGCGCGACACGTGTCGCGGCAGCTCCATCCGCTGGTACTCGTAGTCGACCATCGCGGTCACGTTATCGCCCGGGGCCTCGTGTCGGCACCGATATGCGCCCCGGTCAGCCGTCGCGGAGCAGCGTGCCCAACCGGGTACGACGGGGGCGCGCACCGACCTCCCGGACGCCGCGGGCGAGTGCGCTGCCGCAGGCGTGCACGATCGAGAGGTGCCGCTGCGCGCGGGTGAGCGCGGTGTAGACCAGCGGTCGCGAGAGCATGCCGCTCGCCTCCGGTGGCAGCGCGACGACGATCGCCGGCCACTCCGAACCCTGCGCCCGGTGCACGGTGAGCGCCCAGCCGTGCACGATGTCGATCCGCAGCTTTGCGGTGACCGGCACCGGACCGGCGCCGAAGTCGATCTGCAGGATCCCGTCATCGGCCCCGATGACCAGCCCGATCTCGCCGTTGGCGAATCCCTCGTCGACGTGGTTCGCGGTGGCGACCACCCGGTCGCCCACGTCGAAACCGCCGACCGCGCCACGGCCGGGATTGAGCTTCTCCTTCAGGGCTGCGTTCAGTGCGATCGTGCCGGCCGCGCCCCGATGCACCGGGGTCACGACCTGGACGTCGTCGGGCGAGATCTCGAGTGCCCGCGGGATCGAGTCGGTGACCAGCTGAACGACTCGGCGGGCGGCATCACCGCTGCCGTCCGCCGGTACGACGACAACCTCGTGAGCCGGGTCGTTGACGGCCGGAAGCTCGCCCTGGCGGACCGCCGAGGCGAGCCGCGCGATCGACCCACCCTCGGCCTGGCGGTGCAGGATCGTCAGCTCGGTGGCCGGTACGGCACCTGAGTCGAGGACGTCACCGAGCACCCGGCCGGCACCGATCGAGGGCAGCTGCGCCGGGTCGCCGACAAGCAGCAGGTGGGTCGCATCGGGGCAGGCGCCGAGCAAGGCCGCCGCCAGCTCGATGTCGAGCATCGACGCCTCGTCGACCACAACGACGTCCGCGTCGAGCGGCCAGGTCTCGCCGCGCAGGAACTCGCCGGTCCGGCCCTGCGCGCCGAGCAGCCGGTGCAGCGTCGATGCCGGCTCGCCGGTCAGCTCTTCGAGCCGCTTCGCGGCTCGACCGGTCGGAGCGGCGAGCGCGATCCGCTTGCCGCGCTTCCGGGCCAGCTCGACGACCGCCGCAACCGTGCGGCTCTTGCCGGTGCCGGGCCCGCCGTGCAGGACCGTCACGCCGTGCTCGGCGACCGCTTCGACCGCCGCGCGCTGGGCCGGGTCGAGCTCGTCGATGACGCCGGTCGCGTCCGCTTCGGACGCGAGCGCCGTGGCGGTCGCGGTCAGCCGCATGATGCCCTCGGCCACGGCTTCCTCGGCCACCGCGTAGCGGAGCAGGCCGACCTCTTTGCCGTCGTACTCGCCGTCGCCGTCGGTGTCCGCCGGCTCGAACTCGACCACTTCGCCGTCGTCCACCGCGGCCGCGATCGCCTGGAGCGGATCAGGGGCGTCGACGCCGGCCAGCGCCGCGACCAGGGTGGCGACCGGCATCACCGTGTGGCCGTCGCGGGCGGCCCGGGTGAGCGCCCAGGTGGTCAAGGCGCGGCCCCGGCGCGGGTCGTCCTTGCCCGGTCGCTCCTCGAGAATGGCGAGGGCGAAGCGGTCGGCTTCGCGCACCTCGACCCCTGGTACGGCGAGCAACCGCCAGGGGTCGGTGGTCAGCAGCGACGCGGCATCACGGCCGAGCAGGTCGACCGCCCCGAACGCCGCGCGCACCGGCAGGCTGGCCGCGAAGAGCAGTTCGGCAACCGCGAGTCGCGGTCGCGCGTCCTCGAAGGACTTGACCAGCTGCTTGGCCTTCGTCGCGGACACCCCCTCGATCGAGGAGAGCGCATCGGCGTCGATGTCGTCTGGACCGTTGATGTGCGCCGCTGCCAGCCGCGACGCGGTCGGCCGCCCGAGCCCGGGCCAGAGCCCGGCCTCGCAGAACGCCTCGAACGCCGTATCCACCTGCGCGAGAGTAGGGCCTGCCGACGATCAAGAACCGAGCAGCGGCGGGGCCTCGGGATAACCCATGTCGGGCGTCGACACGTCGTCGAGCGCGCGGCGGATCTCGTCCGGCAAGACGGTCGTGTCGGCCTCGAGCGAACCCTTCAACTGACCCGCGGTGCGCGCGCCCACGATCGGCGCGACGACGCCCGGCCGGTCGCGGACCCAAGCGAGGGATACGGCGAGCGGCGACACGCCGAGGCCGTCCGCCGCCGTCATGACCGCCCCGACGATCCGGGACGCCCGCTCGTCGAGGTACGCCGAGATGAACCTGCTGTAGTCGGCGTTCGCGCCACGCGAGTCGGCCGGCGTACCGGTCTGGTACTTGCCGGTCAGGACGCCGCGGCCGAGCGGCGACCACGGCAGGATCCCGATCCCGAGGTTGAGCGCGGCCGGCACGACCTCGCGCTCGATGCCGCGCTGGAGCAGCGAGTACTCGACCTGGGTGGCGACGATCGGCGCGCGCCCGGGCCAGGCGCGCTGCCAGGCGGCCGCCTTCGCGGTCTGCCAGCCGGTGTAGTTGCTGATCCCGACGTAGCGGGTCCGGCCCGAGCTCACCGCGACGTCGAGCGCGGCGAGCGTCTCCTCGAGCGGGGTGCGGGGATCCCAGGCGTGCATCTGCCACAGATCGATGTGGTCGGTGCCGAGTCGCTGCAGGGAGGCGTCGAGGGCGGCCAGGATGTGGTGGCGCGAGGCGTCCCGGTCGCGATCGCCGCCGCGGACGCTGGCCGCCTTGGTCGCGATGATCACGTCGTCGCGCTTCACCACGCCGGCGAGCAGGTGGCCGAGCACCCGCTCGCTCTCGCCGTTGATGTAGACGTCTGCGGTGTCGATCAGATTTCCGCCGGCCTCGACGAACGCGGTCAGCTGGTTGGACGCGTCGTCCTCGTCGGTGTCGTGGCCCCAGCTCATCGTCCCCAGTGCGAGATGGGAGACGTAGAGACCGGTCGTGCCGAGGCGCCGCTGCTTCATGCCGGGAGGTTATCGGCGCGCACCGCGCACCGGCAGGCCGACACGGCGGAGCGCCCCCCACACGCATGGCCCATGCGTGGGGCTATAGCGCCACCTATGGCCCACGCGTGGGGCTCGGGCCCCACCAATGGCCCATGCGTGGGGCTCGGGCCCCACCGATGGCCCATGCGTGGGGCTATAGCGCCACTGATGGGCCATGCGTGGGGTTAGGGCGTGCGGGCCTGGTGTGTCAGCTGGGCTGCCACAGCTCGATTCGATTGCCCTCGGGATCGGTGACCCAGCCGAAGCGGCCGACGCCCTCCATCTCCTGAGTCTCCTGAACCACCTCCGCTCCCTTGGCCCGCAGTTGCGCGAGCATCGCCTCCAGGTCGCGGACCCGGAAGTTGAGCATCGTCTGCTGGGCGCGGGAGCCGAAGTAGTCGGTCTCGGACTCGAAAGTCGCGAACACGGTCGCCCCGGCTTCCTGACGCCATAAGCCGTTCTCGTCAGCATCCAGGCCGAGGCAATCGCGATACCACGCGCCAAGGGCCGCCGGGTCGGCTGCCCGGATGAAGTACCCGCCAACGCCAAGCACACGTTCCATGTGGCTATCTTGCCCGGCGCACGGCCAGGGGCACACCGATGGGCCATGCGGGTGGGTCCGGCGTCGACCAACCGCGCTGATCAGGTCGGCGTCTAGCGATAGTGAGCAAGGTGCGAGCCGGTTCGTTCGCGACGGTTGCGCTCGTGGCCGCCATGCTGAACAGCGGATGTACGGCGAAGGGTCAGCACTCGGCGCCCGAGGTAACGCGACCGGCGCTCAGCCCTAGCCAACCGGCGGGGTCGATCACGCCAAGCACGCCGAGCTCGGCGAAGCCGGAAGCCGTCAGGCCGTGCACGCCAGGCATGCTGCGCCTACAAGGGGGGCGCCAGGGGGGTGGATTCGGGTCCGCCCACGTCGACGTGTTTCTCACCAACGTGTCCGCGCGTGCCTGTCGACTCAGGGGGATGCCGAGCTCGGTCAGTGTCACAACGCGAGCCGGCCACGTCGTCGGGATCCGCTTCGTTGCCAATCCCAAGGCCGTGCATCGCAGCATTCGGATCGAGCCGCAACAACGAGCCGACCTCATGCTTACTTGGCTGAGCTGGTGCGGACCGAGGCCGGGTCCGCTTCGCATCTCGATAACGTTGCAGCACGCGAGGCAGCCGATCGACGGGCCGTTCGACGGGCCGCCGGACTACAACTTCGTGCCGGGCTGCCTGCAGCGCGCCCCGACCATCCACGTGCTTGCGGCCTATGTCCGCTGAAGCGTCTCGTGTGGTCAGGGGCACACCGATGAGCCATGGCGGGTGGCGCCGGTAGGCTCCGCGGGGTGCGGCTCGGACTGAATCTCGGCTACTGGGGCCTTGCCAGCGACGCCGACAACATCCGTCTCGTCCAGGAGGCCGAGCGACTCGGCTACACCTGCGTGTGGACCGCCGAGGCGTACGGCAGTGATGCGGCGACGGTCCTGACCTGGATCGCCGCGCACACGACCACGATCGACGTCGGCAGCGCGATCTTCCAGATCCCCGGTCGAACACCGGCCATGACCGCCATGACGGCCGCGACGATCGACACGCTGTCGGGTGGCCGGTTCCGGCTCGGTCTCGGTGTTTCCGGGCCGCAGGTGTCAGAGGGTTGGCACGGCGTCCGGTTCGACAAGCCGCTCGGCCGGACCCGCGAATACATCGACATCGTCCGGCTCGCGCTCTCGCGCGAGCGGGTGGCCTACCAGGGTGAGCACTTCACGCTGCCGCTGCCCGACGGCCCCGGCAAGGCGCTGAAGATGATCATCCATCCGATCCGCGAATACATGCCGATCTATCTGGCCGCGATCGGGCCGAAGAACCTCGAGCTGGCCGGCGAGAAGTGCGACGGCTGGCTGGCGATCTTCTACGACCCCGAGTTCGCCGGCGAGCTGATCGCGTCGGTCGACGCGGGCAAGGCCAAGGCGGGCCGCTCTGACGCGCCCTTCGACATCGTCCCGACCGCGCCCGTATTGCTCGGCGACGACATCGAGGCGGCGGCGGCACCGGCGAGGGGCTACGCCGCGCTCTACATCGGCGGGATGGGGTCCCGGGAGCAGAACTTCTACAACCGACTGGCGTGCCGGATGGGCTTCGAGGCCGAAGCAGCGCAGATCCAGGACCTCTACCTCGACCGCAAGTACGACGAGGCCGGCGCCGCCGTACCGCTGGACTTCATCGACCGCACCTCGCTGCTCGGCCCGGTGGACCGGATCGCCGAGCGGATGCAGGCCTTCGCGAGCTCGGGCGTGACCATGCTGAACATCAGCTGCTACGGCGCGACCCAGGACGAGCGGATCGCCGGCCTGCGCGCGGCCGCCGAGGCGCTCGACAAGTCCGGCACCGGCGAGTAGCGCCAGGCAGGATGAAGCCGTGACGACCGTCGTGTTCGTGCGTCATGGCCTCACCGACGCCAATAGCAGCGGCGTGTTGGCCGGCTGGACGCCGGGCATCCACCTGGCTGAGAAGGGCGTCGAGCAGGTGACCGCCCTGGCCGAGCGGCTGGCCACGGTCCCGGTCGCCGCGATCGTGTCGAGCCCGCTGGAGCGGTGCCAGGAGACCGCGTCCGCGCTGGCGGCCAGTCGTGACGGCGTTACTGTGCAGACCGACGACCGGCTGGGGGAGTGCCGGTACGGCGACTGGGAGGGCCAGCCGCTCAAGACCCTCGCCAAGGACCCGCTGTGGAAGGTCGTGCAGTCGCACCCGAGCGCGGCCCGGTTCCCCGGCGGCGAGGCGCTGCGGGAGACCCAGGCGCGGGCGGTCGAGGCGGTCCGGTTCCACAACGCCGAACTCGGCGACGAGGCCACCTGGATCGCGGTGAGCCACGGCGATGTGATCAAGGCGATCCTGGCGGACGCGCTCGGCATGCACCTCGATGCCTTCCAGCGGATCCAGGTCGACCCGGCGTCGGTCTCGGTGGTTCGCTACACGCCGCTCCGGCCCTTTGTCGTGCGGATGAACGACCGCGGTGGCGCGGTCGCTGACCTGTTGCCGCCCAAGAAGCGCAGCCGCCGGCGCAAAGCGAGCTCTGACGCGGCGGTCGGCGGCGGAGCCGGCGCTGACGCGTAACGCCCGCACCCAGCGCAGCGACATAGGCTGAGCCCATGGCTGGCCGGGAGTTCGCCTTCGACCCGCCGGACCGCTTCGTTGCCGGCACGGTGGGACAGCCCGGCGACCGCACCTTCTACCTGCAGGCCACCGGCGCGGGGCGCACAGTCTCGGTCGCGCTCGAAAAACTTCAGGTGTCGGCGCTCGCCGAGCGCCTCGACGAGCTGCTGGACGAGGTACGCCGCCGGCAGGGCGCCGACTCCGCCGTACCCGCGGTCTCGCCGCCGCAGCTCGAGGATGTCGCGCCACTCGACGTACCGGTCGAAGAGGAGTTCCGGGTCGGCACGCTTGCCCTGGCCTGGGACGACGACGACTCGCAGGTGATCATCGAGGCGCAGTCCGACCCTGGTGAGGACGCCGAGACCGCCGAGGCCGCGCCCTCCGACATCGAGACCGACGCCGACATGCTGCGGGTCCGGTTGTCGCCGGCCGTGGCGCGCGCGTTCGCGAAGCGCGCGCTGCGGGTGGTCGCAGCCGGCCGGCCGCCGTGCCCGCTGTGCGGCAACCCGCTCGACGCCGAGGGTCACATCTGCCCGCGCCAGAACGGGCACATGCACGCTGGGTGACACTGGAGAGATGAGCGAGCCGGTCCGCGTCCTCGACCTCGACGACGCGCTGCAGTTGTTGCGTGACGGCGACCTCGAGATCGAAGGTCGGCTCGTCGACGCGTCGAACGCGACGCTGTACTGCACGGTCACCTGTGACGGCATCACGGCCGCCTGCGTCTACAAGCCGATAGCGGGGGAGCGCCCGCTCTGGGACTTCCCGGACGGCACCCTGGCCGCCCGCGAAGTCGCTGCGTTCGAGGTGTCGGTCGCGACCGGCTGGGACGTCGTGCCGCCGACCGTCATGCGCGACGGCCCCTACGGCATCGGCATGTGCCAGCTCTGGATCGACGTCGACCCGGAGACTGACCTGTCAGCGCTCGCCCGCAGTGGGGTCGAGCCGCTACGGCGGATGGCGGTGTTCGACGCGGTCGTCAACAATGCCGACCGCAAGGGCGGCCACCTCTTGCCGCTCCCGGACGGGCATGTGTACGGCGTTGACCACGGCGTCTGCTTCTCGGTCGAGGACAAGCTGCGCACCCTGCTCTGGGGCTGGCAGGGCAAGCGGCTCACCGAGGAAGCGGTCGGCGTACTGCACGCGCTGAAGGCCGACTTGTCCGGTGCGCTCGGGCGCACGGTCGGCGAGTTGCTCAGCAAGGACGAGGTCTGGGCGACCAAGCGCCGGATCGACCGGCTGCTCTCGACCGGACGCCACCCGGTTCCGCACGGCGACTGGCCGCCGGTGCCGTGGCCGCCCTTCTAGCTGCCCGAGCGCGCCGTCCACCCCGCGAGTTGACCATGGCGAAGAGCGCGAAAATCGGCGCGAAAATTACTCGCTTCGCCATGATCAACATGAGAAGTGGGGGCGCCCGAATAGGCTCTGCGCGTGCGCTCCTGGACCTCGCCTCTCGTTCCGCGGATCGAGGGGGCTGCGTCGGAGCAGCCGGTCCGGGTGCGCGATTCCTCGACCGGTGAGCTGGTCGACCTCGGTGCGGGCCGGGACGAGATCTCGATGTACGTCTGCGGTATCACGCCGTACGACGCCACCCATCTCGGGCATGCGGCGACGTACCTGCTGTTCGACGAGCTTCAACGGGTCTGTATCGACTCCGGCAAGACCGTGCACTACGTGCAGAACGTCACCGACGTCGACGACCCGCTGCTGGAGCGCGCGGTGCAGACCGGTCAGGACTGGACCGAGATCGCCGAGCGCGAGACCCAGCTGTTTCGCGAGGACATGGCGGCGCTCCGGGTGATCGCCCCGGCTGCCTACATCGGTGCGGTGGAAGCGATCCCGGACATCGTGCAGGCGATCGAGGCGCTTCGGGAGCGGGGCGCCGCCTACGACCTCGACGGTGACATCTACTTCTCGGTGGCCGCTGATGCCGACTTCGGTGCGGTGAGCCGGTTGCCGGTCGCGGAGATGGTGCGGCTCTCGGCCGAGCGCGGCGGCGACCCGGATCGCCCGGGCAAGAAGGACCCGCTCGACCCTTTGCTCTGGCGTTCGAAGCGCGAAGGCGAGCCGGCCTGGGACTCGTCGCTCGGGCACGGGCGTCCCGGTTGGCACATCGAGTGCTCAGCGATCGCGATGAAGCAGCTCGGTGCGACGATCGACGTACAAGGTGGCGGGGACGACCTGGTCTTTCCGCACCACGAGATGAGCGCAGCTCATGCCGAGACGGTCACCGGCCAGCATCCGTTCGCGCGGGTGTACCTGCATCAGGCGATGGTTGGGTACGACGGCGAGAAGATGTCGAAGTCGCGCGGCAACCTGGTCCTGGTGTCGAAGCTGCGCACCTCCGGGGTCGACCCGATGGCGATCCGGTTGGCCTTGCTCGGGCACTCGCACGAGGCCGCCTGGGAGTGGCATGACGAGGAGATCGAGGCCGCGTCGGATCGTCTCGGTCGGTGGCGCGCGACGACTGCGCGTGCTGCTGCCGCACCGGTCGAGACCCTTGTTGCCGGGCTAAGGCACGCGTTGCGCGAAGGGCTGGACACCGTGACCGCGCTGGACGCGGTCGACCGCTGGGCCGCGACGGAAGGAACCGACCCAGCCGCGCCGGCCGCCGCCGCGATCGCCGTGGACGCCCTACTCGGCATCCGCTAGCTCCCAAGCAATGTCACATTGCCCAGCGCTTTCCGGGGGCAATGTCACACTGCCCCCGGAAAAGCACAGGCAATGTGACATTGCTCGGGGTGGGGTTAGTCGGTGTCGTCGCGGCGGCGGAGGTAGCGCTCGAACGCCTTAGCGATCGCCTCGCCGCTCGCCTCCGGCAGCGCGGTCGCGTCCTCACGCCGCTCGAGTGAGGCGATGTAGTCGGCGATCTCGCCGTCCTCGCGGGCCAGCTCGTCGACGCCGTTCTCCCAGGCGAGCGCCTGCTCCGGCAGGTCACCGAGGGGTACGGCGATGTCGAGTGCGTCCTCGACCCGGTGCAGCAGTGTCAAGGTGGCCTTCGGGCACGGCGGCTGCGCGACGTAGTGCGGCACGCTCGCCCAATAGGTGACGACCCTGCGCCCGGTCTCGGCAAGCGCCTGGTGGAAGACGCTGACCACGCCGGTCGGGCCCTCGTAGCGGGACCGACTGAGCCCGAGCGCCGCCGCGGTCGACTCGTCCGATGCCGAGCCGTTGATGTCGATCGGGCGGGTGTGCGGCACATCAGCCAGCAACGCGGCGAGGCACACGATCCGGTCGACGTCGAGCTCATTCGCGAAGTCGGTGAGCTCCTCGCAGAACGCCCGCCACCGCATGTTCGGCTCGAGCCCGCGGATCAGCACCACCTCGGTGTCGCCGGCCTGGGCGAGACCGAGCCGGGTCGTCGGCCAGTCGATCCGGCGCGAGACGCCGTCGACCAGCCGGACCGTCGGGCGGTTCACTTGGTAGTCGTAGTACGGCTCGGGGTCGATCGCCGCGAACGGCGTGACGTTCCACTCCCGCTCGAGGTGCTCGATCGCGTTGGTCGCGGCGTCGGCGGCGTCGTTCCAGCCCTCGAACGCCGCGATCATCATTCGGCGCCCGTTGCTCGCGCCGAGACCGTCCGCCACGTTGCCAGCGTATGCCGGGTCCCGACCGGCTCCCGTCGGCCGCTCGGGCGAGCCGAAATCAGCGCGCCGTGCCTGGCCACCGCCGTTAGACTCGAGCGAGATGTCAAGTCCCTCGCAGCGCCTCTCACCCGCCGCATTGCTTCAGGCACTGCAGGAGCGGGTCCTCGTCGCTGACGGGGCCATGGGCACGATGCTCCAGGGCTTCGACCTCACCCTCGATGACTTCGAGGGCCACGAGGGCTGCAACGAGGTCCTCAACGACACCCGGCCCGACGTCGTCCGCAGCATCCACGACGCCTACTTCTCGGTCGGCTGCGACCTGGTCGAGACCAACACCTTCGGGGCCAACCTGGCCAACCTGGGGGAGTACGACATCGCCGAGCGGATCCACCCGCTCGCTGAAGCCGGTGCCCGGCTGGCGCGCGAGGTGGCTGACGGCTGGTCGACCGCGGACCACCCGCGGTGGGTGATCGGCTCGGTCGGCCCCGGCACGAAGCTGCCGACCCTCGGCCACGTCCGGTACGCCGCGCTCCGCGACGCCTACCAGGCCCAGGTCGACGGCATGATGACCGGCGGCGTCGACGCCGTACTCGTCGAGACCAGCCAGGATCTGCTGCAGACGAAGGCCGCGATCAACGGCGCGCGGCGGGCGTTCACCGCCGCCGGGACCAAGCTGCCGCTGTTCGTCCAGGTCACTGTCGAGACGACCGGCACGATGCTGCTCGGCAGCGAGATCGGCGCCGCGCTGACCGCGCTCGAGCCGCTCGGCATCGACCTGATCGGGCTCAACTGCGCGACCGGCCCGAACGAGATGAGCGAGCATCTGCGCTACCTCTCGAGGCACGCCACGGTGGGCCTGTCCTGCATGCCGAACGCGGGCCTGCCCGAGCTGACCGCGTCCGGGGCTCGCTACCCGCTCACTCCGTCGCAGCTCGCGGATGCGCACGACTCATTCACCCGCGACTTCGGGCTCTCGCTCGTCGGCGGCTGCTGCGGCACGACTCCCGAGCACATCCGCCAGGTGGTCGAGCGGGTCGGCGGCCGCGAGGTCACCGGGCGCCGGCCCCGACCCGAGCGGGGTGCGGCGAGTCTGTATCAGACCGTGCCGTTCCGCCAGGACACGACGTACCTCACGATCGGCGAGCGAACCAACACCAACGGTTCCAAGGCGTTCCGCGATGCGATGCTGTCGGGCGAGTGGGAGTCCTGCGTCGAGATCGCGCGGGAGCAGACCCGCGACGGCGCGCACCTGCTGGACGTCTGCGTCGACTACGTCGGCCGCGATGGTGCCGAGGACATGCACGAGGTGGCCTTCCGGTTCGCGACCGCTTCCACGTTGCCGCTGATGCTCGACTCCACCGAGCCCGCAGTTATCGAAGCCGGGCTCGAGTGCCTCGGTGGGCGCAGCGTGGTCAACTCGGTCAACTACGAGGACGGCGACGGCCCGGGCTCGCGGATCGCGCGGGTGATGCCGTTGGTGCGCGAACACGGCGCGGCGGTGGTTGCGCTCACCATCGACGAGGAGGGTCAGGCCCGGACCGCGGAGTGGAAGGTCCGGGTCGCGACCCGGCTGATCGAGGACCTCACGAACAACTGGGGCCTCGACGTCGGCGACATCCTGGTCGACTGCCTGACCTTCCCGATCGCCACTGGCCAGGAGGAGACCCGCCGCGACGGGATCGAGACGATCAACGCGATCCGTGAGCTGAAGCGGCTGTATCCCGACGTGCAGACCACGCTCGGTCTGTCCAACGTCTCGTTCGGCCTCAACCCGGCGGCTCGGCAGGTGCTCAACTCGGTGTTCCTGCACGAGTGCACCAAGGCGGGTCTCGACTCCGCGATCGTGCACGCCTCGAAGATCCTCCCGGTCGCGCGAATCCCCGACGAGCAGCGCGAGGTCGCACTCGACCTGGTCTACGACCGGCGCCGCGCCGCGACCGACGACCAACCCGGGTACGACCCGCTGACCCGGTTCCTCGACCTTTTCGAGGGTGTCGACCCGGCCGCGGCCCGGCAATCGCGGGCGCAGGAGCTGGCCGCGCTGCCGCTGAGCGAGCGGCTGGCGCGACGGGTGATCGACGGCGAGCGCAACGGGCTCGAGCCCGACCTCGCGGCGGCGATGGACTCCGGCAAGGCGCCGCTCGACATCATCAACGACTACCTGCTCGAGGGCATGAGGGTGGTCGGTGAGCTGTTCGGTTCTGGGCAGATGCAGCTGCCGTTCGTCCTGCAGTCGGCTGAAGTGATGAAGGCCGCGGTGGGCTATCTCGAGCCATATATGGAGAAGACCGACGAGGCCGGCAAGGGCACGATCGTGCTGGCGACCGTGCGCGGCGACGTCCACGACATCGGCAAGAACCTCGTCGACATCATCTTGAGCAACAACGGCTACAACGTGGTCAACCTCGGCATCAAGCAGCCGATCTCGGCGATCCTCGACGCCGCCCACGAGCATCGCGCCGACGCGATCGGGATGAGCGGCCTGCTGGTCAAGAGCACGGTGATCATGAAGGAGAACCTCGAGGAGATGAACTCCCGAGGGCTCGGCGCGCGCTGGCCGGTCCTGCTCGGCGGCGCCGCGCTGACCCGCGCCTACGTCGAGGTCGACCTGGCCCAGATGTACGTCGGCGAGGTGCGCTACGCCCGCGACGCGTTCGAAGGGCTTCGTCTGATGGACGCGGTGATGGCGGTCAAGCGCGGCGAGCCGGGCGCGACCCTGCCCGAGCCGCGCGCCCGCCGGGTCGCCGCGCGGGTCAGCAGCCTCAAGGAGGTGGCGCCGGAAGACCTGCCGGCCCGGTCCGACGTCGCCATCGACAACCCGATCCCGACCCCGCCGTTCTGGGGCAACCGGGTGAGCAAGGGCATCGCGCTGGCCGAGTACGCCGCGTTGCTCGACGAGCGGGCCACCTTCCTGGGCCAATGGGGCCTGAAGCCCTCGCGCGGCGACGGTCCGTCGTACGACGAGCTGGTCGAGACCGAGGGTCGCCCGCGGCTGCGGATGTGGCTCGAACGGATGCAGGCCGAGCACTGGCTCGAAGCCGGCGTCGTCTACGGCTACTTTCCCTGTGTTTCCAAGGGAGATGACCTCATCGTCCTGCGCGATGACGGCTCGGAACGCACCCGGTTCAGCTTCCCCCGGCAGCGGCGGGACCGCTTCTTGTGCCTGTCCGACTTCTTCCGGCCGGAGGAGTCCGGCGAGATCGACGTCGTGGCGTTCCAGCTGGTCACGGTCGGTGCGCGGATCAGTGAGGTGACCGCCGAGTTGTTCGAGGCGGACGCCTATCGGGACTACCTCGAGTTGCACGGCCTGTCGGTGCAGCTCACCGAAGCGCTGGCCGAGCTCTGGCACTCGCGGATCCGCGAAGAGCTCGGCTTTGCGGCCGAGACCTCGAGCGAAGTCTCGGAGGTGCTGTCCCATCAGGCCTATCGCGGGTCGCGCTACTCCTTCGGTTATCCGGCCTGCCCCGATCTCGAGGATCGCGAGAAGATCGTCGAGCTCCTCGACCCGGCTCGGATCGGCGTGAGTCTCTCCGAAGGCTTCCAGCTCGTTCCCGAGCAGGCGACCGACGCGATCGTCGTGCACCACCCCGAGGCGAAGTACTTCAACGCCCGGTGACCGCCATGACGGCGGGCGGATTCGACCGGGTCAACCGATGACGAGGGCGCGCGCGGCCGCGGTGTTGTTCGACATGGACGGGCTCCTGGTCGACTCCGAGCCGCTCTGGACGATTGCCGAGAAGGAACTGGCACTGCGACTCGGCGGCACCTGGAGCCCGAACCTGAAGGCCGCGGTGCTCGGGACCCGGCTGGACGTCGCGGTGCCGGTCATCCTGCGCTGGTTCGGCGCCGCCGCCGGCCCGGCCGACGTCGCCGACGCGACGCGGTTCTTGGCGGAACGGATGATCGAGCTCTTCCGGATCGAGCTGCCCCTGATGCCAGGCGCGCTCGAGCTGGTCGACGGAGTGCGTGAGCTGGGCGTGCCGACCGCCCTGGTCTCCTCGTCGTACCGGGTGCTCGTCGACGCCGCGCTCGCCTCGATCGGCGCCGAGCGGTTCAGGGTCACGATTGCGGGTGACGAGGTCGAACGCAGCAAGCCGGCGCCCGACCCCTATCTCGTCGCTTGCGCGCACCTCAGGGTCGAGCCGCGGCACACGGTCGTCGTCGAGGACGCCATCAGCGGAGTCGAGGCGGGCGAGGCGGCCGGCGCGACCGTGGTTGCGGTCCCGTGGGTGGCGGCACCGATCGTCGCGACCCCGAATCGGCCGGTGGTGAAATCGCTGGAGGACATCGATCCGGTCTGGTTGGTTGAGCACGTCCCGACCTTGAACGGAGCCCGCGATGCCTGACCTGCCAGTGACCCGGCGCGACGACGACATCGTCGACGACTGGCATGGCGAGTCGATCGCCGATCCCTACCGATGGCTCGAGGACACCGAGTCGGCTGAGACCCGAGCTTGGATCGCGGCGGAGAACGCGGTGACGTCGGCGTACCTCGACTCGCTGCCTGAGCGGGAGGCGATCCGGCAGCGGCTGTCGGAGGTCTGGGACGTCACCAGATGGGGTACGCCGTACGAGCACGGTGGGCGGTGGTTCTTCACCCGGCACGACGGCGGCGCCAACCAGCCGGTCTTGCGGGTGGCCGACTCCGCCGACGACGAGGGTCAGGTCCTGCTCGACCTCAACCCGCTCTCCGAGGACGGCACGGTCTCACTGACGGCGTGGAATGTCAGCGACGACGGCACCCGGGTCGCATATGCCACCAGCAGCGCCGGCTCGGACTGGATGGTCTGGCGGGTGCGCGACGTCTCCTCCGGCAAGGATCTCGACGACCTGGTCGAGTGGTCGAAGTTCTCGATGGCGTCGTGGCTGCCCGACGCCTCGGGCTTCTTCTACGGCGCGTTCGACCCGCCGGTCGCCGGGAAGGAGTACCTCGACTCGACCGACGGCCTGCGGCTGCAGCTGCATCTGCTCGGCACGGCTCAATCCGAGGACGAGCTGATCTACGCCGACCCGGACCCGCAGTGGGAGCCCGACACGTGGACTCTCGACCACGGTCGGTGGCTGATCATCTGGATGCATCGCGGCACCGACCCGGAAACGATCACGCGGGTCATGGACCTGCACGACCGGGCCGCCGGGATCCGCCCCCTGCTCCCTACCCCGGACGCCAACTCGCGGGTGATCGGCAACGACGGATCGACCTTCTTCGTCCTCACCGACGCCGGGGCGCCGCGCCGCCGAGTGGTGGCCGTCGACCTCGACCACCCGGAACCGGATCACTGGCGCGAGGTCATCCCGGAGGGACCCGACTCGATCCAAGATGTCGTCCAGGCCGGCGGTAACCTCGTCGCCCACCTGCTGCGCGACGCCAGCTCAGCGCTGCAGATCTGGTCCAGAGCCGGTGAGCGCCTCGCCGAGGCGGATCTGCCGGCGTATCTCAGCATTACGGAGCTGTCCGGCTCCGACGAGTCGACCACCGTGCATGTGGGTGCGACGTCCTTCACCGATCCGGCATCGGTGTGGGCGTGCGACGTGACCACCGGAGCGACCCGGCGGGTCCACGACAGTGATCTGCCGATCGACACCTCGTCGATCGTGGTGACCCGAGCGAGTGCCCCCTCCGCCGACGGCACGCTGGTGCCGCTGTTCCTGGTCCACCGCAGCGACGTCGAGCCGACCGGCGCGGTGCCGGCCTTGCTCTACGGGTACGGCGGCTTCGACATCCCGATCACGCCGACCTTCAGCCCGGGCTGGCTCGTGTGGGTCGAGCGGGGTGGCCTGCTCGCCGTGGCGAATCTTCGCGGCGGCGGCGAGTACGGCAAGGCCTGGCATGACGCCGGCCGACGGGCCAACAAGCAGAACGTCTTCGACGACTTTGCCGGCTGCGCCCGCTGGCTGGTCGACTCCGGATGGACGACCCCGGGGCAGATCGTGATCAACGGCGGATCCAACGGCGGCCTGCTGGTCGGGGCGGTGCTCACCCAGCATCCCGAGCTGATTGGTGTCGCCGTTCCCGAGGTCGGGGTCATGGACATGCTGCGGTTCGCCAAGTTCACGATCGGCTGGGCCTGGACGGGGGACTTCGGCGACCCGGCCGATCCCGAGGAGTACCGCTGGGTCCGCGCCTACTCCCCGCTGCACGCGATCCGACCGGGTACGGCGTACCCGCCCACGTTGGTCATGACCGGTGATCACGACGACCGGGTGGTGCCCGGGCACTCGTTCAAGTTCGCGGCTGCCCTGCAGGCCGCGCAGGCCGGCGACGCACCGGCGCTGATCCGGATCGAGACCTCAGCCGGTCACGGGATGGGCACGCCGGTCAGCAAGCAGGTCGAAGCCCGCGCCGACATGCTGGCCTTCTGCGAGTCAGCGATTGGCCTCGGCCACTAGCTCGGCCGGCTCGATCTCCGCGCTCAGGACCACCTCCGGCAGGGGTGGCGGGGTGCCGCCGAAGGCCGGGCAGATCGCCTGATGCGCACACCAGTCGCACAGCTTGCTGGGCTTCTGCCGCCAGTCACCGGTCTCACGCGCCTTGATGATCGCTGTCGCGATCGCGTCGACCTGGCGCTCGAGCGACTCGAGGTCGGCGGCGTCGGGGGAGTAGTCGAGGATCTCGCGGTCTCTCAGGTAGTAGAGCCGAAGCAACCGCGGCAACACGCCGGTCGATCGCCAGACGACCAGCGCGTAGAACCGCAGCTGGAACAGCGCCTTGCCTTCGTAGGCCTCGTGCGGTGACTTGCCGCTCTTGTAGTCGACGATCCGCAGGTCGCCGGCCGGGGACCGGTCGAGGCGGTCGACGAAACCCTTGAGGTGCACGCCCGAGGGCAGCGTGGTCTCGACCAGCACCTCGCGCTCGGCTGGCTCGAGCCGCCTGGGGTCCTCGAGCGCGAAATAGCTGTCGAGCAGCTCGCCGGTGGACTCCAGGAGGGCCGGCAGCCCACCCGGAACGGTGGCCACCAGCTCGGCCAGCTCGGTGTTGTCGGCGAGCAGCTCCTGCCACTGCGGCTCGGCCAGGTCGATTGCCGCCGCGATCGTGCGTTGCCCGGCGTCGAGGTCGAACAGTTTCTCCAGGATCCCGTGGATGACCGTGCCCCGGGCGGCGTCGATGCTGGGCGGCTCGGGCAGCTTGTCGATCACCCGGAAGCGATAGAGCAAGGCGCAGTTCTTGAAGTCCAGCGCGCGGGAGGGCGACAGCGACCACTCGGGGACGCTCGGCTCTGGAGCTGCGAGGTCAACCGTCGACATGTGCTGAAAGTAGAACACGGGTACGACGGAGACCGTCACTGTCAGCCGACGCGCCTACCATGAATCCGTGAGCGACGAGTCACCCGACCGTCGGTCCGAGCCCGATCAGGGTGCGCCCACCCCGCCGGCGAAGTCGTCGGTCTGGGTCACCGGGATCCCGGCCGGCCGGATCTTCGGCGTGCCGCTCGTGGTCTCGCCCGCCTGGCTGTTGATCGTCGTGTTCGCGGTGATCGTCGTACCGACCAGCTTGCGCCAGCACATCCCAGGGCTCAGCAACACGGCAAGCGTGATCACCGCGGTCGCTCTGATCGCCCTCATCTACGCCGCGGTCCTTGCCCACGAGGCGAGTCACGTCTTGGTGGCGAAGGCGTTCAAGCTGCGGGTCGGCCGGGTCGTGCTGCAGTTGCTCGGCGCGCAGTCGGAGGTGCTCGATCATCCCGAGACACCGGGTCGCGCCTACCTGGTCGCCGCGGTCGGGCCGCTGACCTCGATCACGTTGGCCGCGATCGGAGCACTGGTCGCGGCGCAGTTCACGACGAACTCGATCGGCTGGGTGCTCGCCTGGTCGTTCGCCTGGATCAACGGCCTGGTCGGTGCGTTCAACCTGCTGCCCGGCCTGCCGCTCGACGGCGGCCAGATGTTGCGGTCCGCGATCTGGTACTTCACCAAGGACAAGCTCCGCGCGTTGTTGATCGCGGGCTGGGTGGGTCGCGGGGTTGCGGTCGCGGTCGCACTGACTGCATTCATCGCCCCCAACGTTGCCTCGTCGGACTCCGCCTTCGGCGTGTTCTACCTGATCTTCATTGCGTTCTTCATCTGGTCGAACGCCTCGATCTCGATCGCGCAGGCGCGGGTCGGCGTCGCCGTCCCGAGCCTCAACCTGGCCACCTTTGTGCGACCGGCGTTGACGGTCGAGGCGCAGTTGCCGCTGGCGGAGGCGGTCCGTCGGGCCCGGGCCATCGGTGCGCGCGCCCTGGTGGTCGTCGACGGGCGCGATCGCTGGGCCGGCATCGTGTCCGAGGCGGCGGTCCAGGCCACCCCGGTCGAGCGCCAGCCGTGGATGTCGGTGAGCGACCTGGCTCGCCCGGTCGAGGCCGGACTGGTGCTGTCGTCGACACTCACCGGCGAGGACCTGATGACGGCGATCCAGAAGACGCCGGCAAGTGAATATCTTGTCGCCGACTCGAACGGCCGGCTGAGCGGCGTGCTGGCTCGCGCCGACCTGGTGGCCGCGCTTCGGGCGGCCGGCGTTCGCTGACCCGCCGTACGCCGTTCCGACCCGCCTGCGCTAGACACGACGCGTGACTCCCCGCAAGGCGGCGCGCGGCCGGGGCCGGTTCGTGGTCGGCGACCTGGTGCAGCTCACCGACCCCAAGGGCCGGATGCACACCATCGAGCTGACCGCCGGGAAGGAGTTCCATACCCACCGGGGGTTGATCCCGCACGATGCCCTGATCGGCCAACCCGAGGGAGTCGTGGTGACCTCGGTCGGTGGCACGGCGTATCTGGCACTGCGGCCGTTGCTCGCGGACTACGTGCTGTCGATGCCACGTGGCGCCGCGGTGGTCTATCCGAAGGACGCCGCGCAGATCGTCGGGCTGGCCGACATCTTCCCCGGCGCGTCGGTCCTCGAGGCCGGCGCCGGCTCGGGCGCGTTGACCTGCAGCCTGCTGCGCGCGGTCGGCGAGCACGGGTCGGTCGCGTCCTATGAGCGGCGGGCCGACTTCGCCGAAGTGGCCCGGGCCAACGTGGAGCGGTTCTTTGGCTCGCCACAAGCGAATTGGCGGCTCACGGTCGGCGACTTTGTCGAGTCGTGCACCGACTCCGACGTCGATCGGATCGTGCTCGACATGCTCGCGCCGTGGGAGGTGCTGGAGGTTGCCGCTGGCGCGCTGATCCCGGGTGGTGTGTTGTGCGCGTACGTCGCAACGACCACTCAGTTGTCGCGAATCGTCGAAGGGCTGCGGAGCCACGGCGGCTTCGCCGAACCCCAGTCGTGGGAGTCGTTGGTGCGGGGTTGGCACGTCGACGGGCTCGCCGTACGGCCCGAGCACCGGATGATCGGGCACACGGGCTTCCTGGTCACTGCGCGGCGGCTGGCGCCGGGGGTCGTCGCGCCACGCCGGAGGCGCCGTCCGGCGAAGGGGGCACATCCCGATGACGGCTGAGCGCACAATGTCCTGTCTGACGGGTCCGGCCCGCTATAGGCTCATTCAATATCTGACGCCGATGAGCCGAGGAGGTGTATGTGCCCGCACATGAGGATGCAGAGGTACGCGCCGCTCGACTTGAGCGGGAGGCGCAGGACCTCAGCAACCAACTGACCTTCCTCGAGGAGGAAGTGGGTTCGCTGCGCCGCCGGCTCGCGGACTCGCCGCGGCAGGTGCGCGGCCTCGAAGAGCGGCTGGCTGAGGCGCAGGCTTCGCTGTCGGGAGTCAGCAGCCAGAACGAGCGCCTGGTGTCGACTCTGAAGGAAGCCCGCGAGCAGATCGTGGCGCTGAAGGAAGAGGTCGACCGGCTGGCGCAGCCGCCATCGGGCTACGGCTACTACATCGGCACCCACGAGGACGGCACCGTCGACATCTTCACCGGTGGCCGCAAGCTGCGGGTGTCGGTCTCGCCGTCGATCGAGGTCGATGACCTGCGACGCGGCCAGGAGGTAATGCTCAACGAGGCGCTCAACGTGGTCGAGGCATTGAGCTTCGAGCGACTCGGCGACGTCGTGATGCTCAAGGAGGTGCTCGAAGGCGGCGATCGTGCGCTCGTTCTCGGGCACACCGACGAGGAGCGGGTCGTCATGCTCGCCGACTCGCTGCTCGATTCGCCGCTTCGCGCCGGCGACTCACTGCTGCTGGAGTCCCGCTCCGGCTATGCCTACGAACGAATCCCGAAGTCCGAGGTCGAGGAGCTGGTCCTCGAAGAGGTCCCGGACATCGACTACAACGACATCGGCGGCCTCAGCGAGCAGATCGAGCAGATCCGCGACGCCGTCGAGCTGCCGTTCCTGCACAAGGACCTGTTCATCGAGCACCAGCTCCGGCCGCCGAAGGGGATCCTGCTCTACGGGCCTCCTGGGTGCGGCAAGACCCTGATCGCGAAGGCGGTCGCCAACTCGCTCGCCAAGAAGGTCGCCGAAGCCGGCAAGGGCGAGGGTCGGTCGTACTTCCTCAACATCAAGGGCCCCGAGCTGCTCAACAAGTACGTCGGCGAGACCGAGCGGCACATCCGGCTGGTGTTCCAGCGAGCCCGCGAGAAGGCCAGCGAGGGCACGCCGGTCATTGTCTTCTTCGACGAGATGGACTCGATCTTCCGGACCCGGGGTTCGGGCGTCTCCTCGGACGTCGAGAACACGATCGTCCCGCAGCTGCTGTCGGAGATCGACGGCGTCGAAGGGCTCGAGAACGTCATCGTGATCGGCGCATCCAACCGCGAGGACATGATCGACCCCGCGATCCTGCGCCCGGGCCGGCTCGACGTAAAGATCAAGATCGAGCGACCGGACGCCGAGGCCGCGCGCGACATCTTCACGAAGTACGTCGTCGCGGAGCTGCCGCTGCACGCCGAGGACCTCGCCGAGCACGGCGGGTCGCCGGAGGCCACGATCGGCGCCATGGTGCAGCGCGTGGTCGAGCGGATGTACACCGAGAGCGACGAGAACCGCTTCCTCGAGGTCACCTACGCCAACGGCGACAAAGAGGTCCTGTACTTCAAGGACTTCAACTCCGGCGCCATGATCGAGAACATCGTCGCGCGCGCGAAGAAGATGGCGATCAAGGACTTCCTGTCGTCAGGCCAGAAGGGCCTGCGGGTCAGCCATCTGCTCACCGCATGTGTCGATGAGTTCAAGGAGAACGAGGACCTGCCCAACACGACCAACCCCGACGACTGGGCGCGGATCTCCGGAAAGAAGGGCGAGCGGATCGTCTACATCCGTACGCTCATCACCGGCAAGCAGGGCGACGAGTCCGGCCGGTCGATCGATACGGTCGCCAACACCGGCCAATACCTGTAACGGCGCCAGGTTGCGCGCCTGGCGGCGTTCTCGCTCGCTTGCGTGCTTCAGCACGCGGCGCTCCCTGCGGCCTTGCCAGCCACACAACCTGACACCGTTCACGGGCGCGGTCGCACCGTTGGCGGCGTTCTCGGTCGCTTGCGTGCTTCAGCACGCGGCGCTCCCTGCGGCCTTGCCATCGGCACGACCACGCCCGATTCCGTCGTCAGCCTGTCCGGCCTTGCCGGTAAGGACGCCTAGGCTGGTGTCATGACCGTTCGCCGCGTCATGGGTACGGAGACCGAGTACGGCATCTCGGTGCCCGGGCAGTCGGCGGCCAACCACATGCTCGCGTCGAGCCAGATCGTCAACGGCTACCTGAACGCGACAACCGGGTCGTCGCGCGACCGTAGCCCGCGCTGGGACTTCGAGGAGGAGTCACCGCTGCGCGACGCGCGCGGCTTCGACGTCGGCCCGACCGTGGCGAACGAAGCCGCGGACGTGTTGCCCGACGACGAGGTCGGGCTGGCCAACGTCATCCTGACCAACGGCGCTCGCCTGTACGTCGACCACGCACATCCGGAGTACTCCAGCCCCGAGGTCACTAACCCCCGCGACGGCGTGGCGTGGGACAAGGCGGGGGAGCTGGTGATGGTGACGGCGTCGGAGTACGCCGCGCAGATTCCCGGCGCCGGCCGGATCCAGCTCTACAAGAACAACACCGACAACAAGGGCGCGTCGTACGGGTCGCACGAGAACTACCTGATGCGCCGCCAGACGCCCTTTGGCGACATCGTCCGCTACCTCACCCCGTTCTTCGTCACCCGGCAGATCGTGTGTGGCGCCGGCCGGGTCGGAATCGGCCAGGACGGCCATCAGCACGGGTTTCAGATCTCGCAGCGGGCCGACTTCTTCGAGGTCGAGGTCGGTCTCGAGACGACCCTGAAGCGGCCGATCATCAACACCCGCGACGAGCCGCACGCCGATCCCGAGCGCTATCGCCGGCTGCACGTGATCATCGGCGACGCGAACATGAGCGAGATCTCGACGTACCTCAAGCTCGGCACGACCTCGCTGATCCTGTCGATGATCGAGGACCGCTGGTTCGCCGACAACGACGTCGACCTGGGCATCGACGCGCCAGTCACCGCGCTTCGGGGAATCTCCCACGATCCGACCCTCCGACACACCGTGTCGATGCGCGACGGCCGCACGTTGACCGGCTTGCAGGTGCAGGCGGAGTTCCTCGAGCAGGCCCGTAAGTTCGTCGAGGACCGGTACGGCGCGGACGCCGACGACCAGACCCTCGACGTTCTGTCGCGATGGGAGCACGTGCTGGTCAGGCTGGCCGACGATCCGATGCTGCTCGCCAACGAGCTGGACTGGGTCGCGAAGCTCTCGCTCCTGCAGGGATACCGAGACCGCGAAGGCCTCGACTGGAGCGCCCCGAAGTTGCACCTGGTCGACCTGCAGTACAGCGACGTCCGCCCGGACAAGGGCCTCTACAACCGGCTGGTCGCCCGCGGATCCATGCAGCGGCTGCTGACCGACGCCGAGATCGTCCGCGCGGTGACTGAGCCGCCCGAGGACACCCGGGCCTACTTCCGCGGTCGCTGCCTGTCGAAGTTCGCCGCCGACGTGGCCGCTGCGTCGTGGGACTCGGTCATCTTCGATGTCGGCCGCGAGTCGCTGCAGCGGGTGCCGATGCTCGAGCCGCTGCGGGGCACGAAGGCGCATGTCGACGAGTTGCTCGAACGCTGCGACACCGCAGCCGCGCTCGTCGACGAGATCACCAACGCCCGGTAGCTCCCTCGCGCCGTCGTGCGCAAAGCAGGCAAATCGTGGGATCGGGCGGGTACCGTCAGGGCATCAAGACGCAACCGGAGGTGCTCCATGGCGACCCGTGATGACGGCGGCCAGCAGCGTGCGACCAAGCGCACGAGCGAGGCGGAAGAGGTCGAGGACGCGTCCACCTCTGACCTGCAGGAACGACACGAGGCACTGACCGACGACGTCGACGACATCCTGGACGAAATCGACAATGTCCTAGAAGCAAACGCAGAAGAGTTCGTTAGGGGCTACGTCCAGAAAGGAGGGGAATAGCCTCTAATGTCTGTTTAGGTTTTCGACCACACGGGGGACCATGAAGCTGTGCAGGGATTGCAAGGCGTTGAAGCCGCTCGGAGACTTTCCACCGGCCAAGGATCGCCGAGACGGCCGGTCCAGTTATTGCCGCGACTGCATGAACGTGCGGTCGATGCGATCTCGTCACAAGTCGCGAGAGGCGCAGGGTCGACCCGTGAAACCTCGTCGGGTGATTCCGCCGGGCCATCGATGGTGCCCTGACTGCGAGACCATCAAGCCGTTCGCTGACTTCCCGCACAATCGAAGCGGCCGAGGGGGTTACGGGCGCTATTGCCTGCCCTGCCACAACATCCGCTGCCGAAAGAATGTCATCAAGAACCACGGGAGCACCCGCGAGCGTCACCTTCGGCGGAGGTATGGGATCGGGCTGGTTGATGTGGATCGGATGTTGGCGGAGCAGGGCGGACGGTGTGCCGGCTGCAGGAGGCCGGACCCGGAGCACGTCGATCACGACCACGCGAGCGGAGCGGTACGCGGCATGCTCTGCTTCAACTGCAATCAGGCGCTTGGCAACGTCCGGGACGACGTCGAGGTGCTCCGAAACCTGGGCGACTACCTGATCCGCTGGCGCCAGAGTGAGCCGCCGTTCGTCGTCGAGGAGTATCGGGTGCCGCCCGGCGTGGTAATCGAGGTCTGCTTCGGCTCGGCGCACGCGGCTTGACTCGTTCGCCCTTCAGCGAACCCCTACGCGCAATCCGGTCCCGGTCGTGACAGGCTGACGGCGTGGACATCTCCAACAATGCGGCGCTGCCGGCGGCGTTCTTCGCCGCGGGCAACAGCTCGTTCAGCGACTTCCTGGCCGACCATGCCCCCGACCTATTGCCCGGCAAGCGGGCGCAGGCCAACCCGGGCCCGGTCATGGTCGACGCGCCGCACGGCACGACCATCGTGGGGATCACCCACACCTCCGGGGTGATCCTGGCCGGCGACCGGCGGGCCACGATGGGAAACCTGATTGCCCAGCGCGACATCGAGAAGGTCTTCCAGGCCGACGAGTTCTCTGCGGTCGGCATCGCCGGCACCGCCGGAGTGGCCGTCGAGCTGGTCCGGTTGTTCCAGGTGGAGCTCGAGCACTACGAGAAGATCGAGGGCGTCACGCTCAGCCTGGAAGGCAAGGCGAACCGGCTCTCGCTGTTGATCCGCAACAACCTGCCGATGGCGATGCAGGGACTCGCGGTCGTCCCGCTGTTCGCGGGTTACGACCTGGAGGCCGAGAGCCCGGCGGAGGCCGGCCGGATCTTCTCCTACGACGTCACCGGTGGGCGCTACGAGGAACACAGTTTCTACTCGGTCGGCTCCGGCAGTGTTTTTGCCCGCGGCTCGCTGAAGAAGCTGTTCCGCGACGACTTCGGCGAGGCCGACGCCGTACTCGCCTGTGTGCATGCCCTCTACGACGCGGCCGACGACGACAGCGCCACCGGCGGGCCGGACCTCACCCGGCGGATCTACCCGGTGATCACCTCCGTCACTGCAGACGGCTTCCGCAAGCTGTCCGAGGACGAGGTGGCTGCGACAACCGAGCAGGTGGTCGCCGAACGGATGACCAGCCCCGGCGGCCCGCAAGCCCCGATGCGGTGACAAGGGTGACCGACCGGACCCGAGCCCTCACGACGAGAAAGGCAGTCTGAGCACGTGACGATGCCCTTCGGCTATGTCTCGCCCGAGCAGATCATGAAGGACCGGGCGGACTACGCCCGAAAAGGCACTGCTCGGGGTCGGGCCGTGCTGGTCATGACCTACGCGGACGGCATCCTGTTCGTGGCCGAGAACCCGTCGAGCGCGCTGCACAAGATCTCCGAGATCTACGACCGGATCGCGTTCGCCGCGGTCGGCAAATACAACGAGTTCGAGAATCTGCGGGTGGCCGGCGTCCGGATGGCCGACCTGCGGGGCTACTCCTACGACCGGCGCGATGTCACCGGCCGGGCACTCGCCAACACCTACGCGCAGATCCTCGGGACGATCTTCTCCAGCGCCGGCGAGAAGCCGTTCGAGGTCGAGATCACCGTCGCCGAGGTCGGTGAGACGGTCGCCGAGGACCAGCTCTACCGGCTGACCTACGACGGCAGCGTCGCCGACGAGCACGGGCTCGTCGTGATGGGTGGCTCGGCCGAGGCGATCGGCACCGCCATGCGCGAGGGGCATCGGGACGACATCCCGCTCGGCGAAGGCCTTCGGCTCGCGGTGACCTCGATCGTGGCCGCTGACGCGGAGGGCGAGGCCGCGCGCACGATTCCGGCCACCCAACTCGAGGTGGCGGTGCTGGAGCGCAACCGGCCGCGGCGTACCTTCCGCCGGCTCACCGACGCGCAGGTGGAGCCACTGCTGACGGCGCAGTGACGGGTCCGTTGTGCGCAGATGCGGGGCAGTTGGCCGCGCGGACCATAGTCTGACCTGGTGGACCGGCGGATCTTCGGCCTGGAGAACGAGTACGGCGTCACGTGCACCTTCCGTGGCCAGCGCCGGCTCTCGCCGGACGAGGTCGCCCGCTACCTGTTCCGCCGGGTCGTCTCGTGGGGACGCAGCAGCAACGTCTTCCTGAAGAACGGCGCCCGGCTCTATCTCGACGTCGGCTCCCACCCGGAGTACGCGACGCCCGAGTGCGACGACATCGTCGAGCTCGTCACGCACGACAAGGCGGGGGAGCGGACCCTCGAAGGCCTGCTGATGGACGCCGAGCGGCGGCTGCGCGAGGAAGGCATCGCCGGCGACATCTACCTGTTCAAAAACAACACCGACTCGGCCGGCAACTCCTATGGCTGTCACGAGAACTACCTGGTCGGCCGGCACGGCGAGTTCAGCCGGCTGGCCGACGTACTGATCCCGTTCCTGGTGACCCGTCAGATCATCTGCGGCGCCGGCAAGGTGCTGCTGACCCCGCGCGGTGCGGTCTACTGCGTCAGCCAGCGGGCCGAGCACATCTGGGAGGGCGTCTCCTCGGCGACCACGCGCAGCCGGCCGATCATCAACACCCGAGACGAGCCGCACGCCGACGCCGAGCGGTTCCGCCGCCTCCACGTCATCGTCGGCGACAGCAACATGTCCGAGGCAACGACCTTGCTCAAGGTCGGGACGACCGATCTGGTCCTACGGATGATTGAAGCCGGCGTCGTGATGCGCGACCTGACTCTCGAGAACGCGATCCGCGCGATCCGCGAGGTCAGCCACGACGTGACCGGTCGGCGGACCGTCAAGCTCGCCAACAGCCGTGAAGCAAGCGCCCTCGACATCCAGCAGGAGTACTTCGTCAAGGCCCGCGACTTCGTGCAACGCCGCGGTGGCGACGCCACGACCAACCGGGTGCTCGAGCTGTGGGAACGCACCTTGAAGGCGGTCGACACGGGTGACCTGAGCCTGGTCGAGCGCGAGATCGACTGGGTGATGAAGTACCAGCTGATCGAGCGGTATCGCGAGAAGCACAACCTCCAGCTCTCCTCGCCCCGGGTCGCGCAGCTCGACCTCGCCTACCACGACGTGAGCCGCCGACGGGGCCTGTACTACCTGCTCGAGCGCCGCAACGCGGTCGAGCGGGTCACCACCGACCTGAAGATCTTCGAGGCCAAGTCGGTGCCGCCGCAGACCACGAGGGCCCGGCTGCGCGGCGACTTCATCGGTCGGGCGCAGGAGAAGCGCCGCGACTTCACCGTCGACTGGGTGCACCTCAAGCTCAACGACCAGGCGCAGCGCACCGTTCTGTGCAAGGACCCATTCCGCTCCGTCGACGACCGGGTCGAAAAGCTGATCGCGAGCATGTAGCCCGCGACATACGGATGGCCCATTGGTGGGGCTATGGCAGGAGCGTTGCGGCGTGCCGGCCGGCGACCGCACAACCGACGAAGTACGACGGATCGTCGCTGAGCGTTCGACCCATGCTCGACAGCGGCACCGGTGACCCTTCGAGCGCCCCGAGCACGCCGTCGACATCGACGTCGACCAGCCGATGCGGGGGAGACAGCGCCGCGGCGTCCCCGCGCACCTGGGCCCCGAAGTCCGAGCCGAGATGCGGCACCGCGATCTCGGCCGGCGCGAGCGCGACCCGCCCGAGTGACGTCAGCGAGTGATGGGACACGCCGCGATGACGCTCTCGAGGGTCGACCTCGCTGAGCCGCAGTGCGGCGACCGGGCGCCCACCCAAGGCGGCGACCGCGTTGATCGCCTCGCCGCTCGCCACTCCGCTGAAGCCCCATCGGGTGCCGGTCCCGAGATTGCCAGGCCCCTGCGTCACGATCGCGACGTCCGCGCCCAGCACGAGTCGAGCGGCCAACAGCCCGGTGTGCGGCGTGACCGCCTCGACGTCGCCGCCGTACGCCTGGCCGACCGTCACGCACGCATCCAGCCAGCCCGCGCTGCGCAGCCCGTCGACCGACCGGGACAGCCCGAGCGGCAGCGCGCCGCCGTCGGTCATCACGTAGACGACGCGCGGCGACCGGCCGTCCATCCGCAGCCCGGCGATGATCGCCGGCAGTGCGGAGTGCAGGTCCGCGACGACCACCGGCAGCCCGGCGAGGTCGTCGGCGTCGCGCAGGATCTCGTGATGGGGGGAGTCCTGCTCGTCGACGGCCAGGACGGTGGCCTGGAGCGGGGTGTAGCGGGCCTTGACGATGTGACCCGGCTCGTCGCGGTCGGTCGGTAGCCGATCGGGGATCGCGACCACCAGCGCGAACCCGCCGGTGCCGAGATCCAGTGACACCGCGGTGGTGTTGAGCAGCACTCGGTCGCCGGGCGCCGGGTCGCCAACCAGCTCCGGGTAGGCGAGCGCGGCCAGCTCGCCCTCGGCGGTCGACACCCGCAACTCGACCGCGCCGGTCCGCCGCGCGGTCACCTCGACCACCCGACCGTCCCGCCACCGGATCACGGATCGCGACCCTACGCTGCCGACACTCGGCGGTGGTCACGCCGGGCGGCCACGCGCGCGGGGTAGCGTCGTCGGCCATGGCGGCAGAGCGGACCGAGCGGCTGATCAATCTGGTGATCTGCCTGCTCCACACGCGCTCGTTCATCAGCGCGGAGCGGCTCCGGGAGACCATCCCCGGGTACGGCGACGCCGCCTCCGACGAGGCCTTCAAGCGGATGTTCGAGCGCGACAAGGAAGACCTGCGCGACCTCGGCATCCCGCTCGAGACCGGGTCACTCCACGGGTGGGAGGACGAGGTCGGCTACCGGATCGCCCGCAACGACTACGCCCTGCCCGATGTGACGCTCGAGCCCGACGAGGCGGCCGCGGTCGGGCTGGCTGCCCGGGTCTGGTCGTCGGCGGCGCTCGGCGGCCCGGTCACCCGCGCACTGCGCAAGCTCGAGGCGGCCGGGGTCGAGATCACCCCGCTGCCGGAAGGTCTGCAGCCCGGGGTGGGCGCGGTCAGCAGCGGGCTGCCGGCGGTCGACGAAGCGATGCGGACCGGTCGCCGGGTGCACTTCGAGTATCGCGGCGCCTCTGACACCGAGGCCCAGACCCGCCAGGTCGAGCCCTGGGGCGTGGTGTGGTGGCACGGCCGGTGGTACCTCGTCGGTCACGACGTCGACCGGGCGGCGCCGCGGGTCTTCCGGCTCTCGCGGATGACCACCGAGCCGCATGCAGAGGGCCCGGCCGGTGTGGTCACGGTGCCGGAGGGCATCGACCTGACCGCGCTCGTGTCGGAGAGTGACACCGCGGCCCCGACCGTGCTGGCCCGGGTCAAGGTCCGACATGACCGGGCGATCGGCCTGCGCCGCCAGGCGGTCGAGGAGGTCGACGGCGGCGACGGCTGGGACATCCTCTCGGTGCCCTACCCGGACGCGCAGCGGCTCGCCGACCAGGTCCTCGGGTACGGCGCGGACGCGATCGTCTTGTCGCCGGCCGAGGCGCGGGAGGCCGTCGTACGCCGGTTGCAGGCCCTGATCGCGGAGCCGGCATGAGCGGCGCGACTGACCACCTGCCCCGCCTGCTCGCGGTGGTGCCCTGGCTGCTCGCCCACCCGGGGACTCCGGTGGCCGAGGTGGCGCGGGAGTTCGACGTCACCGAGCAGCAACTACGGGCCGACCTGAACCTGCTCTGGATGTGCGGCCTGCCCGGCTACGGGCCGGGGGACCTGATCGACGTCACCTGGCAGGGCGACCGGGTGACGCTCAGCAACGCCGACGAGATCGCTCGCCCGCTGCGCCTGACCTCGGAGGAGGCGCTCGCGCTCGTGACCGCCCTGCGGGTGCTGTCCGAGGAGCCGGGGATCGTCGAGCGGACCGCGATCGACCGCGCCCTGGCCAAGCTCGAGAGCGCGGCCGGCGGCACTGCGGCGACCGATCGGGTGGTAGCGGCGCCGTCGAGCGACAGTGACGCCCAGGTGGTAGCGACCGCCGCCGACGCGCTGGCGCGCGCTCGGCGGCTGCGGTTGCGCTACTGGGTGCCGGCCCGCGACGAGGCCACCGAACGGGACGTGGACCCGCTCCGGCTGTTCACGACCGACGGGCGGGCCTACTTGGCCGGCTGGTGCTACCTCGTCGACGACCTGCGCACCTTCCGGCTCGACCGGGTGCTGGAGATCGCCGTGCTCGACGTCGGAGTCGACGTCCCCGACGAGACCCGCAAACGCGCGCTCGACGCGGGGCTGTTCACGCCGGCCTCTCGACGACCGGCTGGTGACCTTCTCGCTGGACCCGCCGGTGCGCTGGTTCGCCGACTACTACCCGTGCGAGGAGGTCGCCGAGCGCGGCGACGGCGGCTTGATCGTCCGGCTCCGGGTGCGGGACGAGGCCTGGCTGCGGCGGCTGGCGCTCGGCCTGGCCGGCCGGGGACGGATTACCGAACCTGCCGACCTCGCACAGGACGTCCACGATGTCGCAATTACGACACTTTCGGGCTATCAGGTGGAGCAACAGGTGTAGCAAACGGCCTTCAAGCCAAGCCGGTCACATGCCGAAGGAAGTCCTACGTCACGAGCCCTGCGTGACGCGGACCCGGAGGGACGGTAGCCGTGACCACCATCAAGGCTTCTTGCCCCAGCTGCGGTGAGGTGGAACTCACCAGCGGCGACATCGCGCTGCGGGTGTGCAGTCACGGTCCGCTGTCGTACTACTCCTTCACCTGCCCCGAGTGCGAAGAGTCCATCCGCAAGCCGGCTGACGACCACATCGTGTCGTTGCTGATGTCGGGCGGAGTCCGCGCGGAGGTGTGGGAGGTGCCCGCCGAGGCGCTCGAGCCCAAGCCGGGCCCGGACCTGACCTACGACGACCTGCTGGACTTCGTGCTCCAGCTCGGCCGGGACGACATGCTCGCCGCCCGCGCCACCATGCCCGCGCACCGCTGAGCGGCGCCACACCCCCTCTGCCGGGCCCCTAGACTGCCCGCGTGGCCGCCTGGATCGCCTTCTACGTCGTCATCGGCGTCGCCGGGCTGGCCGTGCTCGCCGGGTGTGCGCTCCGGCTATGGCGCCAGGTCCGGCAGTTCGGCCGCGAGGTGAGCGCGGCGGGGGCGAAGATTGCGGCGGTAACGGACGAGTTGTCGAGGATCACTCCTCCGAACCGCTGAGAGCCCCCGCACGAAGTAGACTTGGAACGTCGAGCGAGAGGAACTCTCATGGGCGAGTTCGGGCCGTGGCACTTGCTGATCGTGGCCGCTGTGTTCGTGCTGCTGTTCGGGGCGAAGAAGCTCCCTGACGCCGCGCGTTCGCTTGGTCGCTCCGCACGAATCCTCAAGACCGAGCTGAAGGACCTGCACGACGACGACGGCACCGCCAACACCCAGGCCGTCCAGCAGGCGGCCTTGCCAGTGGCCCCGGTGGCGCCGGTTGCCCCTCCGGCTGCGCCCGTTGTCGCCGAGGCTCCGCCGCAGCCGGTCGCCTCAGGCGACCAGACGCCTGCGCCATAGTCGCGGCCGACGTCGCGCGGCCCGCAGGTCACGCCGGTGAAGATGCCGCGCCCCGCGCGGGCGCACCCTGATCGGTCGCCCGACGGCCGGATGTCTTTGGCCGAGCATCTGTACGAACTGCGCCGGCGGGTCATCATCTCAATCCTCGCGATCATCGTCACGACGATCGTGGCCTATCTGTTCCACGCGCGCCTCATGCACTTGCTCACCCACCCGTACTGCCGGCTGCCGGTCAGCTACCGCCTGAACCCCGACAAGTGCACGCTGTACGCGAGCGGTGTCCTCGACCCGTTCCGGATCACACTGAAAGTCTCGCTGTACGCCGGAGTCCTGGCCGCGTCGCCGATCTGGCTGTATCAACTGTGGAAGTTCATCACCCCCGGCCTCTACAACCACGAGAAGCGTTGGGCCACCTCGTTCGTCTCTGCATCCGTGCTGCTGTTCGCGATGGGCTCGGCGTTCGCCTATCTAACCCTTGAGAAGGGTCTGCACTTCTTGCTCGGTTATGCCACCGGCGGGCTGACGTCGCTGTTGACCTTCGACAGCTATCTCGCCTTCGTCGTTGCCATGGTGCTGATCTTCTCGGTCTCCTTCGAGATGCCGCTCGTCGTCGTGATGCTCAACCTGGTTGGCGTGGTGTCCGCGGCCCGGCTGCGGCGGTGGACCCGCGGCGCGATCATGTTGATCTTCGTCTTTGCCGCGGTCGCGACGCCCAGCCAGGACCCGTTCACGATGATGGCACTGGCGGTCCCGATGTGCCTTCTCTACGGGGTCGCGGTCGGGATCGCGACCCTGCATGACCGGCGGGTGGCGCGCCGCCCGTCGACGATCTACCCGGACCTCTCCGACGACGAGCTCGCCCCGATCGACGACGAACCGGCCATTCCGTGACCGGTGCTCGGCGGTGAGCAACGGGGCGAGCGCTGATGTCGCGCTGCTGGTCAACCCGACCGCGGGCAAGGGCCGCGCCACCAGGGTGGTCGCGAGCGTGGCCAGCCGGCTGACCGAGGCGGGCGCGAACGTCAGCATCCTGATCGGTCACGACGCCGCGGACGCGGTCGCACTGGCCCGGCGGGCGGTGGCGGACGGGGTCGACGCGGTCGTCGCGCTCGGGGGCGACGGGATGGCGCACCTGGCGCTCAACGCCGTCGCCGGCACCGACACACCGCTCGGCATCGTGCCGGCCGGCACCGGCAACGACCTGGCCGCAACGCTGAAGCTGCCGGTGAAGGACCCGGTTGCTGCGACCGCCATCATTGCCGACCGCCTGATGAACCACGGCGCCTGGCCGATGGACGCGGTCCGGGTCGGCGACAAGTGGTTCGGCTGCGTGCTCGGCGCCGGGTTCGACTCCCGGGTCAACGACCGCGCCAACCGGCTGTCATGGCCGCGCGGCCGGATGCGCTACAACCTGGCGATCCTGGCCGAGCTCCGGGTCTTCAAGCCCTTGCCGTTCCGGCTGACCATCGACGGCGGCGAGCCGTGGGAGACCGAAGCGATGCTGGTCGCGGTCGGCAACGCCAAGTCCTACGGCGCCGGCATGCTGGTCTGCCCCGACGCCGACGTCGCCGACGGCCTGCTCGACATCACCGTGCTCGGTCCGGTGAGCAAGCCGGAGTTCTTGAAGACCTTCCCGAAGGTCTTCAAGGGCACCCACGTCACCCACCCGGCAGTGACGACGCTGCGGGCCAAGGTCGTGACGGTCGAGGGTGAGGGGGTCACGGCGTACGCGGATGGGGAGTTCCTCGCCAACCTGCCGGTGACCTGCGAGTGCGTCCCAGGAGCAGTGCGGATCCTCGCCTAGTGGGCGGCCGAGGTGGCCCCACCTAGTCTGGACTCATGGCAAGTCCCGCGGAGCGGTACGCCGCGGCACGCCGCCGCAACGACTACCCGGCTCTGACCGACTTCGCTTCGGGCTACGACTTCGAGCTCGACGACTTCCAGCGAACCGCGTGCGAGGCGCTCGAGGGCGGGCACGGCGTATTGGTCGCGGCACCCACCGGTGCCGGCAAGACCGTGGTCGGCGAGTTCGCGGTGCATCTGGCGTTGCGGGCGGGCGGCAAGTGCTTTTACACCACGCCGATCAAGGCGCTGTCCAACCAGAAGTTCCACGACCTCACCGATCGCTACGGTGCGGACCGGGTCGGGCTGCTGACCGGTGACAACTCGATCAACGGTGATGCCGACGTGGTCGTGATGACCACCGAGGTGCTCCGCAACATGCTGTACGCCGGCTCACCCGCGCTGGTCGGGCTCTCGACCGTCGTGATGGACGAGGTCCACTACCTGGCCGACCGGTTCCGCGGCGCGGTCTGGGAGGAGGTGATCATCCACCTTCCCGAGAACGTCAAGCTGGTCTCGCTGTCGGCGACGGTCAGCAACGCCGAGGAGTTCGGCGAGTGGCTCCAGGAAGTGCGCGGCGACACGACGGTGATCGTCGAAGAGCACCGGCCGGTTCCGTTGTGGCAGTCGGTGCTGGTCGGGAGCCAGCTGCACGACCTGTTCGTCGCTCCGCCTGAGCGGGTGGCACCGGGAGACCAACCGGTGGTCAACCCACAGCTGACCCGGCTGGCCGCGGAAGAGGCCAGGTTCGCGCGAATCCACGGCGACCGGCGCCCGCAGCGCGGTGGCCGTCGGCCCCGGAGCCGGATCGACGTGCCTCGGCGCGCGGACGTGGTGTCGATCCTCGACCACGCGGGTCTGCTGCCGGTGATCGTCTTCATCTTCAGCCGGGCCGGATGCGACGCCGCCGTGCGCCAGTGCTTGCACGCCGGGCTGTGGTTGACCGAACCCGAGGAACGGCAACGAATCCGCACCGTGGTCGAGCAACGATCTGCGTTGATCCCGGACGAGGATCTCGCGGTCCTGGGATACGAAGAGTTCCTCGACGGGCTCGAGCGCGGGGTCGCGGCACACCACGCCGGCATGCTGCCCGTCTTCAAGGAGATCGTCGAGGAGTTGTTCGTCGAGGGACTTGTGCAGGTCGTGTTCGCGACCGAGACCCTCGCCCTCGGGATCAATATGCCGGCTCGAAGCGTGATGCTCGAGTCCCTGGTCAAGTGGAACGGCGAGGCGCACGTCGACCTGACCCCGGGGGAGTACACCCAGCTCACCGGCCGGGCCGGTCGGCGCGGCATCGACGTCGAGGGCCACGGCGTCGTGCTGTGGACTGCCGGCCTGGACCCTCGACACGTCGCCAGCCTTGCCTCGACTCGTACCTATCCGTTGCGGTCGAGCTTTCGCCCGTCGTACAACATGGCGGTCAACCTGGTCGGCGACATCGGCCGGGCCGCGTCGCGGGCTCTCCTCGAGTCGTCGTTCGCGCAGTTCCAGGCCGACCGCGCGGTGGTGGGTCTCGGCCGGCAGGTCCGGCGCAACCTGGAGGCGCTCGAGGGCTACACCGAGGCGATGTCCTGCCACCTCGGCGACTTCACCGAGTACGCCGCCCTGCGCCGGTCGCTCTCGGATCGGGAGGCCGAGCTGGCCCGCGAGCGGTCCGGCCAGCGCCGGCTCGCGACCGCGGAGTCGTTGGAAGCCCTGGCGATCGGCGACGTGATCAACCTCCCGGGTGGGCGCCGGACCGGGATGGCGATCGTCATCGACCCGGACGCCGGCTCGGACGCCGGCGCGCCGCGCCCGGTGGTCGTGACGATGGACCGGCAGCTCAAGCGGCTTGCTGCCTCCGATTTCACCTCACCGGTCACCCCGCTCGGCCGGGTCAAGGTGCCGCGTAACTTCAATGCGCGCTCACCGCAGGCACGGCGTGACCTGGTGTCGAGCCTGCGTAACCTCGACCTCGATCCGCGAACCGGTGAGCAGGCGAAGCAGCGTGCGGCCGCAGCGGACGACCTCGAGATCGCCCGGCTCCGGGCCGCGATCCGCCAGCATCCCTGCCACGGCTGCTCCGACCGCGAGAGCCACGCCCGTTGGGCCGAGCGGTACGACCGGCTGCGGCGCGACACCGATGCACTCGAGCGGCGCGTGCATAGCCGTACGGGCACCCTCGGCCGGACCTTCGACAAGGTCTGTGACGTGCTCGAGCGGTTGCGTTACCTCGACGGCGACGCGATCACGCCCGCCGGGCAGTCGCTGGCCCGGCTGTACTCCGAGTCTGACCTGGTCGTGGCCGAGTCCTTGCGCACCGGGGCGTGGGACCAACTGGAGCCGGCCGAGCTTGCCGCGGTGGTGTCGTCGCTGGTCTATGAGGCCCGGCGCGACGACGACCCCACCCCCAAGTTGCCGCCGGGAGCCTGCCGTGAGGCACTGAGGGCGTTGGCGGTGTGCTGGGAGCGCCTGCACCAGGTCGAGGGCGACGTCGGCCTCGAGTTCCTCCGTGAGCCGGATCCGGGCTTCGCCTGGCTGGCCTGGCGGTGGGCCAAGGGCCACCCGCTCGACGCCGTGTTGCTCGACACCGCGATGGCGCCCGGCGACTTCGTCCGCTGTGTGAAGCAGCTGATCGACCTGCTCGACCAGATCGGGGTGGCTGCGCCTGAGGACTCGCCAGTGCGCTCGACCGCACGGCATGCGGTCGCCGCCCTGCGACGTGGCGTGGTGGCCTACTCAGGCCTGACCTGAGCCAGCGAGGTCAGCACTCGCTTGACCGAGCTGCCGAGCCCCCAGCGCTCGACCAGGTCCTCCAGCGCGTCCGGATCACGCGGGCCGGCCGGCAGTCGGTCGTCGATCTCGGGCAGCGGGAGGTCGCGAGCCACGCGGACCACGTCGAGGGCCCGGCTCAGGTAGTCCAGCGCTGAGAGCACCTTGGCCTGGGCGCCCTTCGGGAACCCTTCGGCCGATCCTTGGGCAGCGCTGACCACGCCGGCGACCGAGCCGAACTGGCTGATCAGCGCGGCCGCGGTCTTGTCGCCGACCCCCGGCACCCCGGGCAGCCCGTCGGAGGGGTCGCCGCGCAGGGTCGCGAAGTCCGCATACGCGCGACCCGGGATGCCGTAGCGCCGAGCCACCTCGGACTCGTCGATGATCTCCCGGTTGCCGACCCCCTTGACGACGTACACGATCCGGACCGGGGCGCTGTCATCGACGAGCTGGAACAGGTCGCGGTCACCGGTGACGATCTCGACCGGACCCTCGGCGCGGGTGGCGAGCGTGCCGATGACGTCGTCCGCCTCGTGGTCCGGCCACCCGAGCCGGGCAATCCCGATCGCGTCCAGGACCGCCCAGATGATCGGCACCTGCGGGGTCAGGGTGTCCGGCACCTCCTCCTCGCCGGGCGCTCCCTCGGTGGCCACTCGATGCGACTTGTACGTCGAAATCGCCGCGACTCGCCATTCCGGCCGCCAGTTCTCGTCCATCGCGGCCACGAGCCGGGTCGGCTTGCGGTCGTCGACCAGCCGCGCGATGTAGTCGAGCAGGCCGCGGACGGCGTTGACCGGCGTACCGTCCGGCGCGGTCATCGAGTCCGGTACGCCGTAGAAGGCGCGGAAGTACAGCGAAGCGGTGTCGAGCAGCAGCAGCATGATTCCTACCTTGCCACCCCGCAGGGACGGCTGCGCGGCTCGTGTCGCCGCGAGGTGTTGCGTCCGTGACCCGCGCACGTCATTGTCGGCCTGGTGAGTGACGAGCTCGCGACGTCGCGATGGTCGATCCGCTCGGAGGGCTCATACCTTTCGATCGGTTCGCGCGGATCGGTGCTGTCGATCGGGTCGGTGGGGTCGGCGCTGTCGATCGGCTCGATCGGGTCGTTCGGGTCGGTGCTGTCCGTAGGGTCGTTCTGCTCGGTCGGTTCGGTGATGTCGGGTCTGTCCCTGCTGGCGATCATGTCCTGGCGGGCCAAGCGCCAGATCATCGGATCTCGGTCGGCCGGCTGATCGCGCCCGCGCTCCGGCGTACCGCTCGCCTCGATAGCCTGACCTCGTGACCGCTACGACCACCACTCACGCCACTCGACTGTCGGCCGTGGCCTCAGCGACTAGCGAGGCCGGGATCGACGCGCTCATCGTTACCCCGAGCGCGGACTTGCGCTATCTGGTCGGGTACGCCGCGCTCCCGCTCGAGCGGCTGACCTGCCTGATCGTGCCCGCCGGTGGCGAGCCGACCTTGCTGGTCCCACGCCTCGAGCAGCCCGCGGCGATCGCCAGCGGGGCGGGTGAGAGCGTCCGGATCCTCAGTCACGAAGAGACCGATGACGCCTTTGCGATTGCGGCCCGGGTGATCGCCGACGCGCTCGGGCGCCCGGCCCGGACGGTCGGGCTGGCCGACCGGATGTGGGCCGAGCAGGTGCTGCGGTTCCGCGACGTGATGCCGCAAGCGGACCAGGTGGCGGCCGGTGCGGTGCTGCGGCCGCTGCGACTGCGCAAGCAGCCGGACGAGGTCGACTCGCTGCGCCGAGCCGGTCAGGCCATCGACCGGGTTCACCGGCGGATGGCGGAGTGGCTGCGCCCCGGGCGCACCGAAGCAGAGGTCGGCCGTGACATTGCGGACGCGATCATCGCCGAAGGGCACACGGCGGTGAACTTCGTGATCGTCGGCTCCGGCCCGAACGGTGCGAGCCCTCACCACCAGCTTTCCGACCGCGTGATCGAGGCCGGCGACCCCGTGGTGGTCGACATCGGCGGCGCGCTCCCGGACGGCTACTGCTCGGACTGCACGAGGAACTACGTCGCCGGCGGCCGCCCGCCAGCCGAGTACGCCGACTACTACGCCGTACTGCTCGAGGCTCAGCAGGCGTCGTGTGCGAGCGTGCGTCCCGGCGTGACCGCGCAGGAGGTCGACGCGGCGGCTCGGGACGTGATTGCCGGCGCCGGTTTCGGCGAGTGGTTCATCCACCGCACCGGGCACGGAATCGGGCTCGAGGAGCACGAGGATCCCTACATCGTGGCCGGAAACGACACGGCGCTGGTGCCGGGCATGTGCTTCTCGATCGAGCCGGGCATCTACGCGTCGGGCCGGCACGGCGCTCGGATCGAGGACATCGTCGTGGTGACCGAGGACGGCGTCGAGCGGCTCGACACGATCGACCGCGACCTCGTCATGCTCGACGGCTGAGGCGTCGCGCCATGGTGGTCGACCGAGTCCTGCCGTCCGAGGAGGCCCGTGACCTCCTCGACCTGGTCGGCGACCTGGCCAGGACCGAGCTTGCGCCCCAGATCGCGGATTTCGAGTCCCGCAAGGAGTTTCCCCGCGAGCTGGTGCGGATGCTGGGCCGGGCCGGCCTGCTGGGCCTGCCCTATGCCGAGGAGTTCGGGGGCGGTGCGCAGCCGTACGAGGTCTATCTGCAGGTGCTGGAGGAGCTCGCGGCGACCTGGGCTGCAGTTGCCCTTGCGGTCAGTGTGCACACGATGTCCTGCTTCCCGTTGGTCGCGTTCGGCACCGACGCGCAGCGCGAGTGCTGGCTGCCGGACCTCGTCGGCGGCGAGTTGCTCGGCGCCTACTGCCTGAGTGAGGCGCAGTCCGGGTCCGATGCGGCGTCGCTTCGCACCAGAGCGACCCGGGTCGATGATGGCTACCTCCTCGACGGCACCAAGGCCTGGGTGACCCACGGTGGGGTTGCCGACTACTACGTGACGTTCTGCCGGACGTCTGACGACGGCTCAAAGGGGGTCTCGGCGTTCCTCGTCGACGCGGCGACGGAGGGGCTGAATCCCCAACAGCCCGAACGGAAAATGGGCCTGTGGTCATCGCCGACCGCATCGATCGCACTCGACGGCGTACATGTCGAAGCCGACCGGTTGATCGGCGACGAAGGCGCGGGGATGCGAATCGCGCTGACCGCACTCGACAACGGCCGGCTCGGTATCGCGGCGATCGCGACCGGGCTGGCGCAAGCGGCGCTTGACGCGGCGGTTGCCTGGGTCACCGAGCGCGAGCAGTTCGGCAAGCCGGTGGTCGAGTTCCAGGGCGTCAGCTTCATGCTGGCCGACATGGCGACCGGGATCGAAGCCGCCCGTTCGATGTATCTCGCCGCAGCTCGTCGCCGCGACCTCGGTCAGAGCTTCGGCGCTCAAGCCGCAATGGCCAAACTGTTCGCCACGGATGCCGCGATGAAGACCACGATCGATGCGGTGCAGCTGTTCGGCGGCTACGGATACACCACCGAATACCCGGTGGAGCGCTACCTGCGCGAGGCGAAGGTCATGCAGATCTTCGAGGGCACCAACCAGATCCAGCGCCTCGTGATCAGCCGCCATCTGACCGCGCGGAGCGGTCAAGGATCGCGACGCTAGTCAGCGAGTCGGGGCGAGGGGCGGCCTAGTAGCCGTAGCTCCCGCCGGAGGAACTGGACGGCTGCGATGCCGGTGCGGTCGTGCCGTTGGTCACTGAACCAGCACACACCATCGGTCCGTGTCATTGGGCGTGGCTCGCCGAAGCGAGCCGGCCATCAACAGGCGCCGGAGGGATTGCGATGACGATTACCGCAGTCCTGTCGCGCCGTGAAGTTGAGCGCCAGATCGCCCTTCCCACGCTGGCGATCTCCGCCGTGACGGCCGTGCTGGCCTGGCGCGGCTGGTCGGCGTTGCAGGGTTATGGCCCGCTGCGCTCGATCCATTCCGGCCAGGTCGAGCTCGCCGGTCCGGTCGTTCTCGGCTTCGTCCTGGTGGTCTTCCTGATCGAACAGGTTGTTCCCGCCGAACGGCATCACCTGCTGGCCCGTGGACACCTGCTCGACGTCGGCTACATGCTGGCCCACGCGTTGCTCGTCGTACGGCTGATCATCTTGATCGGCACCGGCCTCTCCTCGGTGTTGGTGCGGAGCGCACCGTGGCTCGTCCTGCCTCGGTTCTCGTCGGTGCCGCACTGGTGCTACATCGCGATTGCGGTTATCGCCATCGATGCGGTCGACTGGCTTGCGCATCTGGCCAACCACAAGGTCGGCTCGTTGTGGCGACTGCACGCGGTGCATCACCCGCAGGAAGAACTGAGCATTCTCAGCACTTTCCGCACTCATCCGTTGGTGCACGTGAGCTTCGTGATCTCGGCGATCCCGGTGCTCGCGCTGGCGTCCAACGCAGCGACGCCGGCTGCAGTGCTCACTGCCTACGCATGTTTCGGCGCTTTGCCGCACGCCAACGTCCCTTGGAGCTACGGGCGCCTCGGGAAGGTCTTCGTAAGCCCGGCGTACCACCGGCTGCACCATGCGCCGACCGGTCGGCTCGACCTCAACATGGGCACCGTGTTCGCGGTCTGGGACCGCATGACCGGGCGCGCGATCGACCCGTTGCCCGGCACCCAGGTCGCTCCGACCGGACTGGCCGGTCGGCCGATCCCGGTCGAGCAGGCCGCCGATCGTCCACAGCTCTCGCGCACCTTTATCCGTCAACTAATCCAACCGTTTACTACCGAGCAGGGAGTTCAGTCATGACCACCTCACCCGAGCTGACCAGCCGGCGTCAGGCCAGCGCTACAAGCAGCCTGGTGATCTGGGCGCTGTGCATCGTCGACGCCGCACTCATCTTGATCTCCGGCGAAATCCATTTCCACCTGTGGCGCGGTCCGTATCGCCACCTCACGGTCGGGCACATCAACGACCTGTTCCTCTTGCAGGTCATCGGCTGCCTGGTGGTCGCGATCGCGATCCTCGCGACCCGTCACATCCTGACCGTGCTCGGCGGAGCAGCGCTGATGGCGGGCACCTTCATCGGCTTCCTGATCTCGCACTACCGCTCGGCCGGACTGTTCGGCTGGCACGACCCGTACACCACCAGCGACTCGAACTGGGCATTGACTGTCGAGATCGCCGCGACGGTCCTGCTCCTGATCACCGCGTGGGTGATCAGGAGATCCCGGACCGGCTGACCAGGTGAAGCGGGGCCTGCGGGCCGTCGGTGCCGCGGCGGGGCCGGCCTGAGCATGCTCGCCGCTGCGGGCTGCGGTGGCGGCAACCACAAAGTGCCGGCGGCCGATGTCCACAGCTATCTCGCCGCGGTCGAGAAGGTGCGGTTGCCGGTCAACACCCTGCTGAACGGTGCGGACCCGATCCTTGACGCCTATCACGACAACCGGATCACCCCGGCGCAGGCCTCGGCCCGGATGGGAGCGCTCGAGCAGACCTTTGCCGGCTACTCGCTGCAGATGCAGGAGATCGAGCCCTCGAACCGCCAGCTGAAGACGATCAACGCCCCGTACGCCCAGACCTACTTCTACGAGGACAGCTACCTTGCCACGCTCGCGTCGGACCTGACCGAGGGCGACTTCGACAACCTCCCGAACACCCAGGACGCCCAGCGGCTGGCGATCGTCATCTGGCGGACCAAGCTGGAGGCGATCGCGGCCCGAAGCGGGGTGACCCTGCCGGCCGACATCCAGCAGGCCGGCCGTGGCGAGATCGCTCCCGGGCCACCGGGCCGCAGCTAGGTCCCCATCACTAGCCGATTCGCGCTCACCCGCACGCCGACTCAAGCCGTCGGACGGAGCGGTCGAATCGGTAGTTGTCACCAGCAACCGCTGGGGACATACGGGACACGGTGATCCGAGCGGCCCTCACCGGCGCTTGGCGCGTTTACGCGCGCCGGGGGCACGGAGACAAACGGTCGCCTAGGTTGCTCGGGGAGTGAGTGGCGAGACCGACCCGGCCGGTGGGCGTAACAGCCCTGTGGGCGGGAGCACTCAATGCGCACGGTCCTGGACAGGTCGGCGGGGCACGCCTCGTTCATCCTCGTTCATTCGAGGATGGTGGGCAGCGTGGCGTCCCCGCCGTACCCGTCAACGTAAATTTCGCAAGCTTCGCGCGTTGATGCCCTAAGGTTTGCGTTCGTGGAGGACGTCGACCGCGCAATTGTCCGGCTGTTGAGCCAGGACGGCCGCCGAAGTTTTACCGATTTGTCCCGGGAAACCGGGCTTTCGGTCTCCGCTGTGCACCAACGGGTACGCCGGCTCGAGCAGCGTGGGGTGCTGCGCGGCTATCGCACGATCGCCGACCCGGTCGCACTCGGCCTGGCGCTGACCGCCTTCGTCTCGATCAAGCCGATCGACCCCAGCGCGCCTGACGACGCTCCCGACCGGCTCTCCCATCTCGGTGCGATCGAGGCTTGCTACAGCGTTGCGGGGGAGGAGAGCTACATCCTGAAGGTGCGGACCGGCTCACCGGCCGACCTCGAGCTGCTCCTGCAGGAGATCCGCGCGGCCGCCAACGTGTCCACCCGGACCACAGTGGTGCTTTCCACGCCTTACGAAGATCGGCCGCTCGCGCTTTAACACTCTCGACCTTAGGTTGAGATCAAGGAGCATACAAGCGGACTGACTGGGCCTCGGCTCGTCGTACGGTCGAGTCGGCCGCGGAGCGACCGGTCGCGGGTGCAGCGGCCGGCCTCCGACCCGGGCGGGTGCCGGCGTTGCTCCGATCAGGTTGGGCCCAAGGTTTTGATGATCATCGATCATGGCGTTGACCTGCGGCTTCGTGCGTTTCCGCAGGTCAGAGGGCGGTTGACAGCCTCCCGGGGGATACCGCTAGTTTGCCTGGCGTCCACCACAGGGACGCCCGAGCGTCCTCGGTCCGACACCGGAGAACCCAGCTGGCCGGTCGGCAGTCCGCGTGCACCCGCGGCGCCGAGCAGGTGCCAGGTCCAGTTGGTCGACGGCCCGTCGGCGCTGAGGCACCCCGGGCGTGGTGCGGCTACTCGGGAGTGGCCCGGGTGCCCAGTAGACAACGCCGCCACGGCGACGGCCGGTCGCCATCGCGGCGGTCCGAAGGGCACCCGGGCCTTTCTCGCGCCTGGCGTGACGGCGACGTGATCCGGTTGTGACCCGTTCCGGGCGGCCCGATTGATACCGTCCGATCGGTAGTGATCCGACACATTCCCCGGTGTGGCGCCGCCCTGCTCTCGGGCCTCGCCGTCTGGACCTCGTTCCCTCCGCTCGGCTGGTGGCCGGCGGGGATCGTCGGGGTTGCCGGGCTCGCACTCACGCTCCGGGGGGCGCCGAGCTGGCGCTCGACCGCGATGTACGGCTACCTGTTCGGGCTGGGCCTGTGGGTGCCCCTGTTGAGCTTCCTGCGCGGTTATGGCCTGGATGCCTGGTTCGGCTTGGCGGTGATCGAGTCGCTGTGGTTCCTCGGGCTGGCCCCCGCACTTCGGGCCGTGCTCCGGGGCCGGTGGTGGCCGCTGACGAGCGCGCTGGTCTGGGTCGGCCAGGAGTTCCTGCGGGACCGGGTGCCCTTCGACGGCTTCCCCTGGGGCCGGCTGGCGTTCGGTCAGGCCGGCGGCCCGCTGGTCCGGCTCGCGGCCCTGGGCGGAGCGCCGCTGGTGACCTTCGCGGTGGCGCTCGGCGGGGGAGCGCTGGCCTACCTGGCGGTGAACGTCCGGCTGTCGATCCGCAGCGTGGCCGCGGTGGCCGGGATCGCCGTCGTGGTCCTTGCGCCGCTGGCGATCCAGCTGCCGACCGGCGGCACGTCGCGCGGGGGAGCACCGTCGTCAGTGGTGGTGGCGGCCGTGCAGGGAAATGTGCCGCGGCTCGGGCTCGACGCCTTCGCCCAGCGGCACGCGGTCACGGCCAACCACCTGGCCGAGACCGAGGTGCTGGCCGGGCAGATCGCGGCCGGCGCGGCGCCGCGGCCGGACTTCGTGATCTGGCCGGAGAACTCCGATGACCTCGACCCCAGGGTGGACGCCGAGTCGCGCTCGGAGATCGACACTGCGGCCGCCGCGGTCGGCGTCCCGATCCTGGTGGGCGCCGTCCTCGACGGACCCGGCCCGACCCATGTCCAGAACGCCGGCTTCGTGTGGTCACCGACGACCGGGCCGGGCCAGATCTACATCAAGCGCCACCTCGTGCCGTTCGGGGAGTACCTGCCGTTTCGCGGCGTGCTGACCCGGTTGTTCCCGAAGTTCAAGCTGATCGCGAAGGATTTCGTGCCCGGCCATCGGCCGGGCGTGCTCGCGATCGACGGCACCTCGATCGGTGACACGATCTGCTTCGAGATCGCCGACGACGCGGTGGTCCGCCAGTCGATCACCGGCGGTGGCCGGCTGCTGGTGGTGCAGACCAACAACGCCTCGTACGAGCACGTCGGCGACAGCGGCAACGGCGGGGAGACGGCACAGCAGCTGGCGATCTCCCGGCTTCGCGCGGTCGAGCACGGCCGCGCGGTGGTCGTGGCGGCGACCAGTGGGGTGAGCGCGATGATCGCGCCGAACGGCAAGGTCCTGGCCAGAACGCCGGTGTTTGCCCCGGCGTATCTCGATCGGCGGCTGCCGCTGCGCGACCCGCTGACGATCGCGGACCGGGTCGGCCCCTGGCCGGAGTGGATCCTCAGCGCACTGGGCCTGCTTGCCGTTGTCCTCGGCTTGGTACGACGTCATGCCGGACAAGCGAAACCAGGTCTCGACCTCTACTCGACCCCTGAGACGAATCGAGCGGTGGCGACCCAGTAGGGCCACCACCGCTCAATCCGGGGGTCGGTGGGTCAGGCGGACTTGCGCGGCCGCGGCCGGAGCTCGGCCAGCCGCTCGTTGAGCACGTCTTCCAGGTCGTCGAGCGAGCGCCGCTCGAGCAGCATGTCCCAGTGGGTGCGGACCGGCTTGCCGGCTCGCTGCGCCGGCACCTCGCCGTCGCGAAGCTGAGCGGTCGCACCGCAGGTGCGGCACTCCCAGGTAGCCGGAAGCTCGGCGTCCACCGCCATCGGCATCCGAGTCTCGTGCCCGTTCAGGCAGTCGTAGACGACCTCGCGCCGCGGCGCAAGGTCCGTATTGCGGTCCGTCTCGTAACTCGTCGTGCCGAGCCGGCTGCCGCGCAGAACTCGATCAGCCATGTCGCCTCCTGGCGTTGTCGGCGTCTACGCAGTGCAACGCCACTAGGTGGTTCGTGGATTCCCACGAAGCGGTTGGGTCCGCCCGTCAATAGATAAGACGCGCGACGTGACCCGCCGGTTCGGTCAGAAGTGCGGTTCGTCCGCGCAGGCCCAGATTACTAGATCGCCGATAATGGACATTATGTCAAGTAGTCCAGATTGACCCTGGGGTGATCGGATCCCCCGACCACGGCCCCCCGAACCGCCTAATCGACCGGCAACGGTTGGATGGACAGGTGGATCATCCCAGTGTTGCCGAGGCATCGGACCCGGAGATTGCGATCAGCGCCGCCGAGGCGGGCGCGTCCGTCGTCCTGGCGAAGTACGGCGGCATCCTGGTGCGACACGACAAGTCGCCAACGGATTTCGCGACCGATGCCGACCTGGAAGCCGAGCGGCAGATTGTCGAGACGATCCGAGCGGCCCGGCCGGCCGACGCGGTTGAGGGCGAGGAGTACGGCTCGACCGGCGACTCCCCTGCGGCTCGACGATGGTTGGTGGACCCGCTCTGCGGCACGGTGAACTTTGCGGCACAGACGCCGCTCTTCTCGGTCAACGTCGCGCTGGTGGACCACGATGAGACGGTTGCGGCGGCCGTTGTGCAACCGCTGTCCCGGGAGACCTTCTGGACGGACGGAGTGTCGGCCTGGGTGCGTCGAGCCGGCATGGACTCGCCGGCCGTGCCCTCGAGTGACTCGAGGTTGGTCGACATCAACATCGACGGGCCCGCGGATGGGGGGTTTCTCGGTCCCCAGCTCCTGGCCGACCACGCACTGCGCGCAGCGTTCGGTCTGAGGGTCTCGTCGACGACGCTGCCTGTTGCCTGGGTCGCGGTGGGCCGACGCGCTGCCTACGTCACAGACGGCGATCTCCGCGGCAGTGTTCACTTCACGGCCGGTCTCGCGCTCACCCGTGCCGCGGGCTGTGTGATCACGGATCTTCGGGGCCAACCGCTTCACACCGGCGCCGGCGCCATCGTGGCCTCCGACCACGAGGTGCACGCGACGCTCCTAACGATCGTCTCCGGGCACCTACCGGCCCGCTAGGTCGCGAGTGATCGACGCCCCGAGCATCAACCAGAGCGGAGCTAGACGGGGTGCCGTTCGATGAAGTCGGCGATCGCGTCGGCTAACTCCGCTCCGCAGTCCTCCTGGAGGAAGTGTCCGCCGCCGGCCAGCACCACCTCGGGCTCGTCTGCAGCGGTCGGCACCACCGACCGGAAGATCCCGGCCATCCCGCCGGTGATCGGGTCACCGTCGCTGAAGGCCACCAGGAACGGCCGATCCCACTCGGTCAGCCGCTGCCACGCCGTACGGTTCGCTGCGGACGCCGGATCGTCCGGACCGGTCGGCACCAGGCCCGGCATGGCGCGCGGCCCGGCCTTTGCGGCCTCCTCGGCGAAGGGAGCGTCGTAGGCGGCCCGGTCGTGGTCGTTGAGGCCCTTCCGGCAGCCGGAGGCGACGAACCTCCCGATGTCGAGCACTTCGGCCGTCTCGACCGCCTGGCGGAACATCAGCCAGACGTCCGGCATCGCCTGGTCACCCGTGGGCAGGCCAGTGTTGGCGGCGACGATCCGCGCCGCGAGCGCCGGATTCTCGGTGGCTATCCGCAGCCCGATCAGACCACCCCAGTCCTGGCCGACCACTGTGACGCCGGACAGGCCGAGCTGGTCGACGACCGCGGCCCGGGTCCACTCGACGTGCCGGGCGTAGCTGTGGTCGGCGACGTCCACCGGCTTGTCGGAGCGGCCGAACCCGACCAGGTCGAGCGCGACGCTCCGGATCCCCCTTTCGGCGAGCCTGGCCATGACATGCCGGTAGAGGTAGGACCAGCTCGGTTCGCCGTGCAGCAGCAGGACCACTTCCCCGTCGGCCGGCCCGGCCGAGTACGTCGCCATCCGCAGCCGGCCACCGTCGCCGTCGCTGACCTCGACGTAGTCCGGCTCGTACGGGAAGGCATCGGTGGCGGCGAATCGTTCGTCGGGCGTTCTCAGCGTGTCCACGTGCGGCATTGTCGCAAACGGAGTAGCGACCTTTGGTCCATCCCGCACAGCCTTTCGCCCCCAACTAGCCATCCACATTTGGTCAACACTCCCTATCGGGACACCCGGGTGTTCCGCCGAAGATTGAAGTGTCGGCATCGCCCGTTGCCGGCATACGACTCGAAGCGGAGGCACCCGATGTGCCGACACCGGCCGGCTTGCCCATCCTCGGATGCCGTCGATCGCGACGCAGCCCGGGTGATCTCGAGCCACCCGGAGCAGGGCTGGAGCCTGCTGTGCAACGGCGTCGTGACCTTCGACGACGAGGGTGACCTGCTTCCCGACGGCCGCGTGATCGAGCCGCAGCGCCGGGCCCAGTTCCTCGCCAGCGTCTCCGCCGCCTGAGGGCCGCACTCCCTACTCGGCGTAGGCCTCGATCGGCGGGCAGCTGCAGGTGAGGTGGCGGTCGCCGTAACCCTGATCGATCCGTCGTACCGGTGGCCAGTACTTGTCCTGGCGCAGCCGTCGCTGCGGGTACGCCGCCAGCTCCCGGCCATACGGCGAGGTCCACTCGCGGAGTAGGAAGGCCGCGGTGTGCGGCGCGTTGTGCAGCGGGTTGTCGTCGGCGGGCCACTCCCCTGACCCGACCCGCTCGATCTCCGCGCGGATGTCGATCATCGCGTCGCAGAACCGGTCGAGCTCGGCGAGGCCCTCCGACTCGGTCGGCTCGATCATGAGCGTGCCGGCCACCGGGAACGACATGGTCGGCGCGTGGAAGCCGTAGTCGATCAGCCGCTTCGCGATGTCCTCGACGGTGACACCGGTCGCCTTGGTGATCGGGCGGACGTCGACGATGCACTCATGCGCGACCAGTCCGCCGCGGCCGGTGTAGAGAACCGGGTAGTGCGCGGATAGCCGCCGGGCGATGTAGTTGGCCGAGAGCAGGGCGACCTCGGTGGCCTCGGTGAGTCCGTCCGGGCCCATCAGCCGGATGTAGGCCCACGGAATCGGCAGGATGCCGGCCGAGCCCCACGGCGCACCCGAGACCGGGCCGATGCCGGTCGCCGGGCCGGCGGACGGCACGAGCGGGTGGTTGGGCAGGTACGGCGCGAGGTGGTCCCGGACGGCCACTGGGCCGACGCCGGGACCGCCACCGCCGTGCGGGATGCAGAACGTCTTGTGCAGGTTCAGATGCGACACGTCGGCGCCGAACTGGCCGGGCTTCGAGAGGCCGACCAGCGCGTTGAGGTTGGCGCCGTCGACGTATACCTGGCCGCCCGCGTCGTGAACCAGCCCGCACAGCTCGGTGATGCCCGACTCGAAGACGCCGTGGGTGGACGGGTAGGTGACCATGATGGCCGCGAGCCGGTCGTGGTGAGTGGCGATCTTCGTGCGAAGGTCGTCGAGGCTGACGTTGCCGGCGTCGTCGCACTCGACCACCACGACCCGCATCCCCGCCATCGCCGCGCTGGCCGCGTTGGTGCCGTGCGCCGAGGACGGGATCAGGCAGACGTCGCGCTCGGTAGCGCCCCGATCGCGGTGGTAGGCCCGGATTGCCAGCAAGCCGGCGAACTCGCCTTGTGACCCGGCGTTGGGCTGCAGCGACACCGCGTCGTACCCGGTGATCGTGGCCAACCACTGCTCGAGGTCGTGGATGATCGCGAGGTGCCCGGCGGCCTGGTCGAGCGGTGCGAACGGATGGATCCCGGCGAACTCAGGCCAGGTGATCGGCTCCATCTCGGCCGCGGCGTTGAGCTTCATCGTGCACGAGCCGAGCGGGATCATCGACCGGTCGAGCGCCAGGTCGCGGTCGGAGAGCCGGCGCAGGTAGCGCATCATCTCGGTCTCGGAGTGGTGCGCCGAGAAGACCGGGTGGGTCAGGAACGGCGTCGTCCGGCGCAGCTCAGCCGGGATCGAGCCGGCGTCCCCCGACGGCACCTCCGGTACGCCGAACGCGGCGAGGACCGCCGTGACGTGGTCGGTCGTCGTGCACTCGTCGCAGCTGACCCCGACCCTGTCGGCGTCGATCCTCCGCAGGTTGATCCCGCCGGTCAGCGCGGCTGCCACGACCTCGTCCGCGCGACCCGGGACGGCGACGGCGACCGTGTCGAACACCACGTCGGCCGGCACCTCGATGCCCCCGGCGCGAAGCGCGGCAGCAAGCCGGGCCGCGTGGCCGTGGATCCGGGTCGCGATCGCGGTCAGGCCAGCGGGGCCGTGGTAGGCGGCGTAGCAGGCGGCGACGACGGCGAGTAGGACCTGGGCGGTGCAGATGTTGCTGGTGGCCTTTTCCCGGCGGATGTGCTGCTCGCGGGTCTGCAGGGCGAGGCGGTAGGCGGGTGCGCCGTCGGCGTCGACGCTGACCCCGACCAGCCGGCCGGGCAGGCCGCGCTCGAGACCGGCGCGCACCGCCATGAAGCCGGCGTGCGGACCGCCGAACCCGAGCGGGACGCCGAGCCGCTGGGCCGAGCCGACCGCGATGTCGGCTCCCCACTCCCCTGGTGACCGGAGCAGGGTCAGGGCCAGCAGGTCGGTCGTGACCGCGACCAAGGCGCCATGCTCGTGGGCCGCGGTGACCACGGGGTCCAGTCCGAAGACCGCCCCGGTCGAGCCCGGATATGCGACCAGAATGCCGAAGAAATCGCCGTCCGGAACCTCGTCACTGAGGTCCGCGACGACCAGCTCGAGCCCGATCGGCTGAGCGCGGGTGTGGAGCACGCCGAGCGTGTGCGGATGACAACCCGAGTCGACAATGAAGCGGTTACTTGTCGACTTAGAGCTACGTCGGCACAACGACATAGCCTCAGCTGCTGCTGTCGACTCATCGAGCAACGAGGCCCCCGCCACCGGCAGCCCGGTCAGGTCCGAAACCAGGGTCTGGAAGTTGAGCAATGCCTCGAGCCGGCCCTGGGAGATCTCGGGTTGGTAGGGCGTGTAGGCGGTGTACCAACCCGGGTCCTCGAGGATGCCGCGAAGCAGGACGGGCGGGGTGATCGTGTCGTGCCAGCCGAGCCCGATCATCGACGTGACGAGGCGGTTCTGGGCGGCCCGGTCCCGGAGCTCGGCGAGGATCTCCGCCTCGGAGCCGGCCGGCGGGACCGCGAGCGCCTGGGTGCTGAGGATCGATTCCGGAAGGGCGGCGGCGGCCAGGTCGTGCAGCGATCCATGCCCGACGACGGCGAGCATCTTGGCCTGCTCGTCGGGTGACGGGCCGATGTGACGATCGGCGAAACGAGCCGTCGAGTCGGGGGTCATGAGAGCCTCCGGGGCCGCACGCCGGGCGGCGTGGCGCTGGCTCCCCCTCTGTCACCGGAACCTGAGAGTGTCACCCGAACCGGCGCTCTGACAACGCCAAGTCACGGGCTTGCCCCGTCGGTGAGGCGCATGGTGCGCCTGCTCTCCAGAGTGCCCTGCCCGCGCGGTCCGTCTGCCTGAGAGGTTCCGGGGAGGTTGCTCCTTCGGCGCCTCGGACTGGCGTGCCGAGGTCTCTCCCGTGCGGGGTGATCAGACACCCCGACGCTAGCAGCGAAGTCTGCGACTACGCGGTGCTGCGGCGCTTGCGGCGCGCCGCAAGCTCGTCGCTCGTGGTCGCGTTCGGGTCGGGCTCGGCCCGCTCGGAGGGCAGCTCGGCGAGCCGGCCCTCGACTTCAGTCACGACCCGGCCGACGGCGATCCCGAACACGCCCTGGCCGCCCTGCACCAGGTCGATGACCTCATCCGGCGACGTACAGGCGTAGACCGTCGTTCCGTCGCTCATCAGCGTGATCCCGGTGAGATCCTCGTCTCCGCGCTCGCGCAGGTGGGCGACCGCGAGGCGGATGTTCGGTAGCGAGACGCCGGTGTCGAGCAGGCGCTTGACAACCTTGAGGGTCAGGATGTCGCGGAAGGAATACAACCGCTGGCTCCCGGACCCGCTCGCGGGACGGACGGACGGCTCGACCAGCGCGGTGCGGGCCCAGTAGTCGAGCTGGCGGTAGCTGATCCCGGCGGCTGAGCACGCCGTAGGGCCGCGATATCCGATCGGGTCGCCCCCGACCTGCTCGCGGCCGAACAATGCTCCCTGCGTGCCTCGTGTGCCGTCGTTCGCCACTCATGCCTCCGACCAAGCCCGAGAACTGCTCATGCCAGCCGCAAACACCACGGTTGGAATTACCGGGGAGACGCTAGGCACGCCGAGTGTCTCCGTCAATCCTTCGGTCGGCGCGTCCTTATTCTCAACCCATAGTTGAGACTACCTATGGGGCGTCCGTCTCAAAATCCTCGGGAGATATCTGGTCCAGGAACTCCCGGAAGCGCTCGACCTCGGACTCTTGCTCGTCCGGGATGGTGATCCCGGCGGCGTCGAGCACCGCTTCTTCGGCGTAGATGACCGTGCCGGCGCGGATCGCCAGCGCGATCGCATCCGAGGGGCGGGCCGAGACCGAGGTCCCGTCGCCGAAGCGCAGGTCCGCGTAGTACACGCCGTCCCGAAGCTCAGTGATCATCACGGCGTCAAGACTGGCGCCGACCGCCTGCAGGATGTCCTTGAGCAGGTCATGGGTGAGCGGACGGGCCGGGACGATGCCCTGTTGGGCGAAGGCGATGGCGGTGGCTTCGACCGCCCCGATCCAGATCGGTAAGTAACGGTCCCCCGCGGCCTCTTTGAGCAGGACGATGGGTTGATTCGACGGGAGCTCGACCCGGACCCCGACCACCGTGAGCTCGTTCACCACTGACTCCGCTCCGCGCTCCGACTCCTCCTTCAGAAACTACACCGGGCCGCGGGTGGTCGGTATGGGCCGAATCGGGGCCCGCCCGGCTATCCCCGCAGTTGCGGGCGCAGGCCGGAGCGGACCAGGGTCGTGTGCAGCCGCACCGACAGGCTGGCCAACTCGCGTGCGACTTCGTCCGCACGGCCCCGTGCCTCGGGGTTTCGCTGCCGGACGAGGGGCGACACCACCTGCTCGACCAGGCCGATTTCGCGCTCGGCAGTCGTGCGGAACGACCGGAGATGGCGAGGTTCCAACCCGAACCGGCTCATCTCCGCGACCGTCTTGACGATCACCAGCGCGTCTCCGTCGTAGTGGCCGCTCGGGCCGGGCGTGACGAGGCCGAAACCCTCGATCTGGCTCAGCAGCTCGCCGTCGATGTCGGCGGCATCGAGGAGCTCCTGGCGCGACAGTCTTAGCTCAGATGCCTCCGGCATGAAGTCGTCCGCGTCGGGCAGCCCGTCACTCTCGGCCCGGGCCCGCGGCACCTGCGGGGTGAGCTGACTGTTGGCCGCGGGTTGCAGGCCGCGGTCGATCGCCTCGAGGTGCCCTTTGATGACTCGCAACGGCAGGTAGTTGTCGCGCTGCGCAGCAAGGACGTAGCGCAGCCGGCCGACGTCGTCCCGGGAGAACTTGCGATAGCCCGAGGAGGTGCGGGCCGGCTCGACCAGACCCTCGGACTCGAGGAAGCGGATCTTGGAGATCGTGACGTCGGGGAACTCGGCCCGCAGCTGGCCGAGGACCTCCCCGATGCTCATGAACGCGTGAGAGGCGTTGCTCGCGGCGCTCATCGATGGCCCCGGCAGGCGAACAGCACGTTCATGACGTGGCCCCGGGGAGGCTGGTGAAGAACAGCAGACGGAATTTGCCGACCTGGACCTCGTCGCCGTTGCGGACCAGGGCGCGCTCGATCCGCTCACGGTTGAGATAGGTGCCGTTGAGGCTGCCGACATCGGAGACCACGAAGCCGTCCTCGGTCCGGGTGAACTCCGCGTGCCTCCGGGAGACCGTCACGTCGTCGAGGAAGATGTCGCTGTCCGGGTGGCGCCCCGCGGTCGTGAGCTCCTTGTCGAGCAGGAATCGGCTGCCGGCGTTCGGGCCGCGCTGAACGACGAGCAGCGCGAAACCGGCCGGCAGGCTCTCCCCGAGCAGGTCTTCGGCAAGGTCGTCGTGGTCGTCGACGTCCAGCCCGGCGAGGGAGATCGTGGAGGTCTGGTCGCTGCTGGTCGGCTCCTCGGCCGGCTGGCTCAGCGCGGCGCCACACCGGGCACAGAAGTGGCTGTCGGCCGGGTTCTGGTGACCGCAGTTCTCGCAAAACACGCTGGCCATGAGCTCGATTGTCCTGATCCTGACGTTATGGATGCGGTCAGGGACCCGAAAGCCTCAACCACAGGTGTAGGTAGAACCGCACGCTAGACGTCGGGTGCAACGCAGGTCAACCGGGCCCGATCTCAGGAGTCGGTGGCGATCAGCGCTTCGTAGGCGGCCGCGTCGAGCAGCTCGGGGAACCCGCGGTCCGCAGGCGGGCGGATCGCGACGATCCAGCCCTCGCCGTACGCATCGGAGTTGAGCAGCTCGGGCCGGGCCTCGAGCTCGTCGTTGCGCGCCACCACCTCGCCATCGAAGGGCGCGTAGATCTCGGACACGCTCTTGGTCGACTCGACCTCGCCGAGCACCTGGCCCGCGGTGACCTGGGTGCCGAGCGCGGGCAGCGACACGAACACCACGTCGCCCAGCGCGTCCTGGGCGAAGTCGGTGATCCCGACTTGGATAGTGCCGTCACCCTGGTCGCGGGCCCACTCGTGCTCGGCGGTGTAGCTGAGATCCTGCGGAACCACGTGGTCACTCCTGGTGTCGGCATGGCGCTCGGTGCTCGCGGGTGCGGTCGGGCGAGCGTAACGAGCCGCCGAAGCCGACCGCAAGGCGCCCTGCCCCGCCCGCTTCAGCACACACGCCGGCCCTAACCCACGCCAAATCGGACGCCCAGCCACACATCACCCTCGCCACGACGAGCGTTGTGTGCTGAAACGGAGATCGGTGCGGCTAGCGAGCCGGCGGACCCGCGATCAGGCGACGCTCGTCCACGAGGTACTGCCAGCCCGACCAGACATACAGCCAGGTCCCCCACACGGTGAAGGTCCAGGCCAGCGGCCGGACGATGTGGTCGAACGTGTCCGGCCCGACCGACAGCAACAGGAGCGGGAACGCGTACAGCAGGTTGAGAGTTGCCGCCTTGCCGAGCCAGGTGACCTCCGGTGGCGGATGCCCGTGCCGCCGCAGCACCAGGAGTCCGCCGGCCAGCACCAGGTCGCGCCCGACGATGCCTGCCGACAGCCAGATCGGGACGATCCCCCGCACAGTCAGCGCGACCAGCGTCGCGAGGATGTAGAGCCGGTCGGCCGCCGGGTCCAACATCGCGCCGAGTCGCGACGTCAGGTTGAACCGGCGGGCGATCTTGCCGTCGAGGTAGTCGGTGAACCCGCCCACCATCAGGACGATCACCGCCCAGCCGTCTGCCTTGGGTCCGAGGGCGAGCCATAGGAACAGCGGTACGCCGAACAAGCGCAACGCCGACAGTGCGTTCGGGACGGTCCACACCCGATCGCTGATTGACGACTCCGACTCCGTCATTGGGGCGGAGTCTAGGCAGCGGCCGGCGAGCGCCCGGGCACTAGACTGCGCCGGCAGCGGGCTGTAGCGCAGTTTGGTAGCGCACTTGACTGGGGGTCAAGGGGTCGCAGGTTCAAATCCTGTCAGCCCGACCGACGCGATTGTTGATTCATTTGGCCTGAAACCGTTGACATTCGAGCCGCGTCGAACAGGTGTGATGACCACTCGTCGGCGCAGCCTCGGGCTTGGTCTGCTTGCCCTCGCGGCGCTTGCCGGCTGTACGACGCAGCACGCCGTGACGGGGTCGACGACCGGCCCATCCGGCGGCGGTACGCCGGTCGCCGGTCCGCTGACCAGCGGCTACTTCTACGGGTCGGCGAGCAACCCGTTCCTCGCGGTCCCGCCGACTCCGGGTCAGCACCCGACCGTGTCCGCGACCACGGCCCGCCACGATGTGCAGCACCCAGCGAACTGGCCCACCGGCGCCCAGCTGAACGACCTCATCACGTTCGGCTACGGCCGGGTCCGCGCGCCGTTCGCCCGGTCGGCCGCGGGTAGCGCGGACACGGTCTTCCGGGAATGGCGGCTGGCGTGGGTCGCGATCTACCGGTCGTCCACGGCACAGATCCCGGTGCCACCGTGTGTGCCGTTGCCATCGCCGCCGGCCGGCTATCACGTTGTGCAACCGCAGCACGTTGCCTACTTCCGGATCGCAGTCATCGTCGACGGCGCGACCGGCTCTCAGGCGACCTGGGACAATCTGCCCCCGCAGTGCCCGCGGCTCATTCGCGACGTGCCGCGCGGTGACGGGCGGGTGGTCGGGCGCTTCCTCGCGGTCGGCGGTCCGTCGGGAGCGCCGGTGGCGACCCAGCGCGGCGTGGTCTCTCTGACCGGCCTGCACGGACGGGTTTCCATCGTCGCGGTCGGGCCGAACGGAAGGTTCAGCATCGTCGCGCCGGCCGGCACCTACCGGTTCGCGGGGCATACTCCGCAGTTCGTCATCGACGGCCGCGAGGGAACGTGCAACGCGCTGCACAAGGTCACCGTTCGGCACGGCCGCACGACCCACGCGAACGTGTACTGCCAGCGAGCCTGACGGGCGAATGCGTGGCTAGTGCGGGCTGGTCAGGATGAACTGGTGGAAGGCGATCAGCAGCGCTGAGTTGGCCACGAACTGCCAGCAGAACCGGACCGCGTGACCAACCAGCACACTGCGCCGTGGGCTCGGCAGCATGCGTTCGATCGTAGGGACGGCGGGCCGCCGATCGGAGCGTCGTGCGGAGATTCACCCGGATGGCGGATCAAGTTCTCGGCAAGGGCCCGTTGAGTCGATCGAGTGAGGAGTTCGACCGGCCGGAAGCTTGACGGAGAGGGCGCTGAGGAGGGGGTTCCGAACGCCCTCTCCGTCAAGGTCATCGGCCGGCCTTAGAGGATGAAGGTACCGTCCGGCTTGAGGTCGTACCAGTACTGCGTGGAATAAGGGTAGTAGGGCCCGAAGAGCGCTTCTCCGTCGTCCTGCCCGGCCGCCGTATCGCCGGTGTAGGTGTAGAGCGGATAGCCGTTGTAGGTGACCTGGTCACCGACGCCGGACCGGTTGACCGAGCTCAGCAATGACCCCATCGCGCTGCCCGCTGCGGTCGGTGCACCCTTGGTGAGCAACGGCTTCCAGACCCCAAGGCAGGACGCGGTGCAGTAGTACGACGTCTTCTCGTTGGGGTTCGTCAACGCATAAAGGGTGAAGCCCTTGCTGGTGGTCAGAACGGTGTTGGTGGAGATGGTGCCCGTGGTGACCTCGGCCGGGCCGGTCGGGCCAGTCGGCTTCTTGGTCTTTGGCTTGACCGCCGTGCCGTGGGGCGAGACCACGAAAAACCCGGCCACGTTCTCGCCGCTGGTGTTGCCGGGCTTGGTGCCGGTGGCGAAGTAGTACAGCGGGTGGCCGTAGTAGGTGACCTGACCCTTCTTCGTCCGGGCCAGATGTTTCGCACTGATGCCGTTCTCGGCCCGCGGCTTGAACCTGCTGGTGACCTTTGGCCAGGCGCCGGCGCAGGCGCCGTTGCAGTGCGAGACCTTGTGGCCGTCCTTGCTGTAGAGGTACATCACCCGGCCCTTCTGGTTCGATACGACCCGGCCGAACTTCGAGGTCTTGACCGTCGAGATCTCGATCCCCTTGTGATGGACCCTCGAGTGCGCGCTGGCCTGCGCGGGCAACGAGCCGGCGGCCGCCACCAGGGCGGCGCTGAGCAGAAATGACGCTCCGAGCGTGCTGCGGTTTCTCACGAGCTGCCCCGTTCATCGGTGGGTCAAGGGCGCGGCTGCGCCGCCGATACGGAGCACGCAGCGACGAGGCGCGCGGTTCACCGACTGCGGGCGGTTCGCTTCGTCTTCTCGCGGGCTTTGACGGCCAGATCGATGGGCGAGCCCGCGAAGCCGTAGCGCTCGCGCAGGCGGCGCTCGAGGAACCGTCGGTACGACGCCTCGAGCGGGCCCGACGTGAACAGCACGAACCTCGGGGGCTCGACTCCGGGCTGGGTCGCGAACATGATCTTGGGCTGCTTCCCACCGCGCACCGGCGGTGGCGTAGCGCCGACGACGCTCGCGAGGTACGCGTTCAACTCCCCCGTCGGCACCCGGGTCTGCCAGGAGTCCAACGCCGCCTCCAGGGCCGGGGCGATCCGCTTGACCCCTCGCGCGGTCCGGGCGGAGATGTTCAGCCGGGTCGCCCAGCTGAACCGGCCGAAGTCGCGGTCGAGCTCACGGTCGAGCTGCTCACGGCGGTCATCGTCGACCAGGTCCCACTTGTTCATGGCGACGACGAGCGCCCGACCGGCCTCGACGACCTTGTCGGCGACCCGCAGGTCCTGGTCGCTGATCGACTCCGACGCATCGAGCAGAAGCAGCACGACCTCGGCCGCGTCGATCGCCGCTGAAGTCCGCAGGCTCGAGTAGTACTCGGCACCGGTCGCTTCGTGCACCCGCTTGCGGAGGCCTGCAGTGTCGACAAAGCGCCATATCGTTCCATCGATATCGACCACCGCGTCGACCGGGTCGCGGGTGGTGCCTGCTTCCGCGTCGACCAGCGCACGGTCCGAGCCGACCAGCTGGTTGAGCAGGCTGGACTTGCCGACGTTCGGGCGCCCGATCAGGGCGACTCGGCGCGGGCCGTCCTGGTCGGGAAGCGGTGCTGCGACGTCGGGTAGTACGGCGACGATGGCGTCGAGCAGGTCCCCGCTCCCCCGGCCGTGCAGAGCACTGACCGGAAGCGGGGGGCCTACGCCGAGTCTCCACAACGCGGCGATCTCCGGCTCGGCCTTCGCCGAGTCGACTTTGTTGGCGGCGAGGAGGATCGGCCGCCCGGAGCGCTGCAGCACCCGGCTCACGGCCGCGTCGACCTCAGTGATCCCAACCGTTGCGTCGACGACCAGCACCACGACGTCAGCGGCCTCGACCGCGAGCTCGGCGGCGGCCGCCACCCGCGCAGCCAGCCCGCGCGCATCCGGCTGCCATCCCCCGGTGTCTAGCACCGTGAAGGCCCGCCCGGCCCACTCGGTTTCGTACGCCACCCGATCCCGGGTCACGCCCGGAACGTCCTCGACGACGGCCTCACGCCGCCCGAGAACGCGGTTCACCAGCGTCGACTTGCCGACGTTGGGGCGCCCGATGACGGCCACCACCGGCAGCGCGGCCGCACCGCCGGTCATGGCGAGCGCCGCTCGGCCTCGAGGAGCTCGAGCAGGTGTGCCCGCACCTGCTCGGCCGCCGCCGCGATCGTCGCGCGGGTGCGCACGTCGCCTGGGATGTCCAGCATGAAGGCCGGGCCGAAGACCACCTCGATCGGTGCCCGCCAGCGCGGTATCACCTTGCCCTTCGGCAACGCCTCATGAGTTCCCTTGCACAACACCGGTACCACTGGACACTGGGCGTTGAGGGCGAGATAGCCGATTCCGTGCTGGATCGTGGCCAGATCACCGCTTCCACGAGTCCCTTCCGGGAACACCCCGAGCACACCACCGCCGGCCAGCACGGCGAGCCCGCGGCGCAGCGCGGTCCGGTCCGGGGTGCCCCGGTGGATCGGGATCTGCCGGGCGAATGTCAGCACAAAACGCAGTGGGCCCTTGAAGATCTCGCTCTTCACCAGGAACGCCGAGGGCCTGGGCAGCATGATCATCACGATCGGCCCGTCCAGGAAGCCGGAGTGGTTGCCGGCCAGCAGGACGGGCCCGCTCGACGGCAGGTTTTGAGTGCCTCTAATCCTCAACCTAAAGATGAGCTTGAGGAGAATCCTCGCCACGCGTCGAGCTGTCGTCAACGGGATCGACTCCCGGGTGGGGTCGTCGCGTCTGCGCTGCCTGCTGGCCGGGGCCAGCAGGTTCGTCATCGCGGCACCGCCGTTGCCTGCGCCCGCTCGACGATGATCGCCACCACCCGGTCGATGTCGAGCCCCGAGGAGTCGAGGACGAGTGCGTCCGGCGCCTGCTTGAGCGGCGATGCGACCCGAGTGCTGTCGGCGGCGTCCCGCCGCCGAAGGTCGGCCTCGGTGGACTCGAGCGCAATCGGCACCTCGGCGATCCCGTCCTGGCGGGCCCGACGCAGCGCCCGGGTGGCCTGATCCGCGGTCAGGAAGACCTTCACGTCGGCATCGGGCGCCACGGTGGAGCCGATGTCCCGCCCTTCGACCACGATCCCGCCGGCGCCGATGATCTCCCGCTGCCGGGACACCATCGCGGCCCGAACCCCTGGTACGGCGCTGACGGCACTGACCGCGGCAGTCACTGCTGGGCTCCGGACCTCTACAGTCACGTCGGTGCCGTTCGCGACGATGGCAGGTGTCGCGGGGTCCGTCGTCACCGTCAGCGTGGCGGTGCCGGCCAGCTCAGCGAGCTGGTCGGCGGCACTAAGGGCGACTCCTCGCTGCAGCGCCAGCCAGGTCACGGCGCGATACATCGCGCCGGTGTCGAGATAGCGCAGGTGCAGGGCGCTGGCGACCTCACGCGCGACCGTGGACTTGCCCGACCCGGAAGGTCCGTCGATCGCAACGACCAGATCTCGCCGCTGCACCGATCCTCCTCGACCTCACCCCTGCTTGGCGCACACCTTGCTTGCCGCGGGCACGCGCCGAGCCTAGCCGGGTCGGGCGTGCCTGGGCGTGGGTGCCACGACCGCGGGAGCGTCAGTCGGCCGCGGGCGGGCTGGCGGTGGCGGCCCAGCCGCGCCGAACCAGGGCTTCGGCGAGCGAGTCATGGCGATCCGGTGCTACGTCGAGCTCGACGATTCCGAGTGGCTGCCCCGGTGAATGGTCCACCCGGATGTCCTCGACGTTGACCGCGGCGTCGGCGGCGTCCACCAGCAGACGGGCCAGCGCGCCCGGCTCGTCCGGTACGACGACGGCGACGGTGGCCCAGCGCACAGCCGCCTGCCCGTGCTTGCCGGCGAGCAGGTCACGTCCGTGGCGACCACGCGTGATCAGTGTGTGGACCGCGCTAGCGGTCGCGTCCGGCGAGCCTTTCTCGAGGACCGCGATCAGGTCGTTGAGCGGCTCGACCACCGCGTGCAGGGCTGCGGCGACCGGCGCGGAGTTGGCCGAGATGATCTCGGCCCAGAGGCCGGCGTCGCTGTCGGCCAGCCGCGAGGTGTCCCGAAGGCCGTTGCCCGCAAGTGCCGCCTCACCTCGCTCGAGCCCGAGTAGCGATCCCGCAAGTGCCGAGGCGACCAGCTGCGGCGCATGAGACAGCTGGGCGATCAGTGCGTCGTGCGCAGCCGCCGGCATGACCGTCACGACCGCCCCGCACCTGGTCGCCAGCTCGATGACCGCAGTGGTTGCCGCGTGGCTGGAGTGCGCGGTCGGGCACACGATCCAGGGCCGCTGAGCGAAGAGATCCGGGGTGGCGTGGTGCGGTCCGCTCCGCTCCCGACCGGCAACGGGATGGCTCCCGACGAACTGAGCGCACTGCGGCAGCACTCTCTCGACCTCCACTTGAGGCTGAAGCTGGGAGCTTGCAACATGGGTGACACTCGCAGCCAGGTCAGAGACGATCAGCTTCTCGACGACCGCGGCCACCGATGCAGGCGGCACCGCGACCACCGCAAGGTCGAACCGGCCGGCATCCGGAGTCACCCGGGTCCCCGCGCCGATCGACACCGCCATCGACAACCGGTCGGGGTCGGAGTCATCCAGCCAGACTTGGTAGCCCGCGGATTGGGCGGCCAGCGCGATCGACGTACCGATCAGGCCCGATCCGACCACCAACAGCCGCCCCGGCTCCCCCATCCCGGCCACCTCAGTCGCGCGGCAGGTCGGTGCGAAGCGCGGCCGCCCCGTGCAAGTAGACGTGCCGGGCGTCGGCCCGGCCGAAGTCGGCCTCGACCAGGGCGAGCAGCCTGATCACTCGCTCCATCGCGCCGGGAACTCCGATCTCCGAGGCACACAGAAACGGCACGTCGGTGATGCCGATGGTGCGGGCGGCGTACGCCGGGAACTCCGAAACCAGATCGGGCGTGGTCGTGAAGATGATGCTGATCAGCGCGTCATGCGTGAGCCCATTGCGGGCGAGAACCGCCTCGACCAGCTCCGCGGTCGCGGCGATGACGGCGCCCCGCTCGTCGGCCTCGACCTGGGTGGCGCCACGCAGCGCGCGAACCGCCATGCCCGCACCTCCCCTTTATCTACTCGGAAATAAGTCTATAAACCGACTGCGCGATACAGCGCCTGGACCTCGCCCGGTTGCAGGTGCCGCCGACCACCGGGTTTCAGTGCGCCCAGCCGGATCGGGCCCACCGACACCCGCACCAGGCGGGACACCGGATAGCCGACCTCCTCGAACAGCCGCCGCACGACGTGCTTACGCCCCTCATGCAGGCTCACCTCGAGCACACTGCGGTTCGGCGTGGCATCGATGACGTCGACGTCGGTCACCGCGACCGGGCCGTCCTCGAGCTCGACACCGGCTCGAAGCTGCCGGGTGACCGACCGGGGCACCACCCCTTCGACCTCGACCAGGTAGGTCTTGGTGACCTCGAACGACGGGTGCATCAGCCGATGCGACAGCGCCCCGTCGTTCGTGACCAGGAGCAGCCCTTCGCTGTCGGCGTCGAGACGTCCCACATGGTGCAGCCGGGTCGACATGTCGCCCACCAGGTCGCCAATGCACGGCCGGCCGCGCTCGTCGGACATCGTCGAGAGCATGCCGCGAGGCTTGTTCGTCGCGAGATAGACCAGGCCCTCGCGGGTGGGAACCTGAGCGCCGTCGAGGGCGATCAGGTCGTGCTGGGGGTCGACCCTGGCGCCGAGCCGAGCGGTCTGCCCGTTGACCTGCACCCGGCCGGCCGAGATCAGCGCCTCGCAGGCCCGCCTGCTGCCGAAGCCAGCCGCCGCCAGCACCTTCTGCAGCCGGGTCCCCTGCGCCGCGGTCTCGGTTTCGTGCTCAGCCAGTGGCGGCATCGTCGTCAAGTGCGGAGTGATCCGGCAGGTAGAGGGCGATCTCGGGCAGGTCCTCGAGCGAGGCCAGGCCGAGCCGATCGAGGAAGTGATCGGTAGTGGCGTACAGGATCGCACCGGACTCGCGTTCGATGCCGACCTCGGCGATGAGGCCGCGGGTAACCAACGTGCGCATGACCGCATCGACGTTGACCCCGCGGACCGCGGCGATCCGCGAGCGGGTCGTCGGCTGTCGGTAGGCCACGACCGCGAGGGTCTCGAGCGCTGCCTGGCTGATCCGGGCGTTGTGTCCTTCGCGGACGAACCGTTCGACGTACGGCGCGCACGAGGCGCGGGTATAGAGCCGCCAGCCGCCCGCTACCTCGCGTAGTTCGAAGCCTCGCCCGGTCGCGTCGTAGTCGGCGGCAAGCTCCTGGAGCATCGCGCGGACCTCCTCGCGCGGCCGTTCGACCACTTGGGCGAGGGTCACTTCGTCGACCGGTTCCTCGATGACGAGCAGCACCGCTTCCAGGCCGGCCCGGAGATCGGGCAGGATCACCGGTTCGTTGTCGTCAGGCACCACGATCAGGTCGTCAGTCATCGGTCGCCACCGTGTCGTAGGACTCGTCGACGTCCGAGGTGACGAGCGAGGTGACGTCGTCGCCGGCGACCCAGCGAACATGCAGCTCACCGAAGGGCACGAGTTGATCGAACGCGACTGCGCCCTCGCGATAGAGCTCGAGGAGGGCCAGAAAGCGAACCACCACAACCATCGTGTCGACGCAGTCCGATGTCAGGGACCGGAACGTCCCGGCGCCGATCTGTCGAAGCCGGGTCGCCATGATCGCGGCCTGCTCCTGCACGCTGACCACCGGAGCGTGGATGTGCGCGACATCGACGACCGGCAGCGGCCGGGGCGCCGATGCGCGAGCCGCGAGGGAGGCGAATTCTTCGGCGTCGACCCCGAGCTCGACATCGGGCAGCAGCGCCAGGAAGGCGGCTTCCAGTCCGGCGGTCCGGGGGTAGCGGCGACCGGCCGACTCCAGCATCTCGACGAACCACCCGGCGACCTGCTTGTAGGCGCGGTACTGCAGCAGGCGGGCGAACAGGAGATCCCGTGCCTCCAGCAGCGCGAGGTCCTCCTCGTCGACCTCGGCCGAGGGCAGCAACCGGGCTACCTTCAGATCAAGCAGGGTGGCGGCCACGACCAGGAACTCACTCGCCTGGTCGAGATCCCAGTCATCGGGTCGAAGCCGGAGGTGAGCCAGGAAGTCGTCGGTGACCTGTGCAATCGCGACCAGCGTGACGTCCAGCCGTCGCTTGGCGATCAGGCTCAGCAGCAGGTCGAACGGCCCGTCGAACACGTCCAGATGGACGTGGAACGCTGCGCGCGACGTCGACTCGTCATCCGCCGGTACGGGGCCGCCGGGCGTGGCCGGATCGTCAGTGAGGAGCACCGCTCGACGGTAGCCCAGGCCCGCTGCCTGGCCGGGTCGGCTCGCCGCACTCCCGGCCGGCTCAGCCCGGTTCAGAGCGCGTGCAGTATCCGGTCGCCGACTCCGCCCACCAGTTGCAGGAGGGCCGGCGACTCCCCGGCCAGCGGTATCACGAGCAACACCAGCAACACGACGATCCCCCACTGCTCCTCGAGCACCCGGTAGGCCAGCCGACGCGAGCCCGGGCTGCGCGGAAGCGTCGACCACAGCGCGACGCCGAGCTCAAGCGGCGGGATGGGCACCAGGGCGAGCAGCCCGCAGGCCAGGTTCTCCACGCCGAACCCGAGGGCGACCCGCTGGCCGAAGCTCGACGCGATGCCCTGGGTGCCGTGCAGCACGCTGATGGTCGAGATGAACGGAAAGGCCAGCCGTACGCCGCCGGCCGCGAGGTATCCCGCCAGACCGATCGCAGCCAGTACGGCGTGTACCGCGACCGCGATCACCACTACCGTCCAGACCTGGCCGGACTTGCCGTGCCGCAAGGTCGGTCGGGTCGACCAACCGGGGCCCGCCAACAGGGCGGCGACCAGACCGAAGGGGTCGAGCCAGATCCGGCTGGACCGGACCGACCGGGCCGCCCGGCGCCCGCCGAGATAGAGCTGCTGCGCCCCCACCCGCAGGAAACTGCCGATCCCGAAGCCCAGGACAAGGCCGAGCAGGGTCGCAGGTTGACGTAACGCAAAGAGCATGGCGAGCGCGTCCCGTTGCCCGGGACGTCAGCGGGCCCGGAGCCGGCGGACCAAGATGCTTTGTTCGCCCTTCGACTCGAGATCGGCCAGGACGACGGCGAGGGCCTCGCGCACGATCCGGCCCCGGTCGACCGCCAGCGAATGGTCGGCCCGAAGCACCAGGCGGGCGTGCTCGAGGTCGACCAGCTCGCTCGGCGAGACGTAGACCGTGATCTTCTCCTCGTGGCGCTGCCGCCCGCTCGGATGGCGCGGCCCGGACGGCCTGGTCGTGCGGGCCGGTGCCTCGGTGGACACCGCGCCTGCGCCCGCCGATGCCGGCTCCGGCCCATCGGTCTCGTGCGCGCGCTGCACCGAGCCGGTCGAGCGGAACAGCTCGTCGGCGCCCGGAAGGATCACCCGGCGAGGCATCGCGCCACCACCTCTCGGGCCAGGTCGCGGTAGGCGGCCGCGCCCGGTGAGGACGAGGCGAACGTGGTGATCGGCTCCCCCGCGACAGTCGTCTCGGGGAAGCGGACGGTTCGATTGACCACAGTGTGGAAGACCTTGGGACCGAACGCCTGGACGACCCGGCTGAGCACCTCGCGGCCATGCAGGGTGCGCGCGTCGTACATGGTGGCCAGAATCCCCTCAAGTTGAAGTTGAGGGTTAAGCCGCTCGCTGACCTTCTCTATAGTTTGGATTAACAGTGCGACGCCCCGGAGCGAAAAGTATTCACACTCCAACGGGATGATTACGCCGTCCGCCGCGGTCAGGGCGTTGATCGTCAGCAACCCCAGTGACGGCTGGCAGTCGATCAGCATGACGTCGTAGTCCTCGACCATCGGCGCGAGCACCCGCTTCAGCGACTGCTCGCGAGCGACCTCCCCGACCAGCTGGACCTCGGCGGCAGACAGGTCGATGTTGCTGGGCAGCAGATCCATCCCGCTGTTGGTCTTGATCAGGATGTCGTCGGCGCTGACGTTGCGTTCCATCAGCGCGTTGTAGATCGTCAGGTCAAGCTCGTGCGGATTGACCCCGAGTCCGACGGACAGGGCGCCCTGCGGGTCGAAGTCGACCAGCAACACCCGGCGGCCGAACTCGGTGAGGGCCGCGCCGAGGTTGATCGCGGTCGTCGTCTTGCCGACCCCGCCCTTCTGGTTGCACAGCGCGATGATCTTTGCCGGGCCGTGCTCGTGCAGCGGCTTGGGATCGCGCAGTCGGGGACGCGGCCGCCCGGTCGGACCGATCTCGCGCGGCGCCCGGGTCCGCTCGGCAGTTGTCGACATATCGTCCTCTCGAGAAAGCGCCACAATGATTCCGCGACTTCTCGCTGAAGCTAGTTGTTGCGGCGAGTCGGAAACGTAGTGCCGACCGGCCCGGTTTGGCAACCGGCAGCGGGAAATCGAGCGTGAATCAGCTCGATCGCGCCCGCGGATGCGAGGTCGTGTAGACCTCGCGCAACCGGTCGACCGTGACCAGCGTGTAGACCTGCGTAGTGGTCACCGACGCGTGCCCGAGCAGCTCCTGAACGACCCGTACGTCGGCTCCGCCGTCGAGCAGATGGGTCGCGAAGGAGTGCCGCAGGGTGTGCGGCCCGACCTGCACCCGCAGGCCCGCCCGCTCGGCGCTCGTGCGCAGGATCGTCCAGGCGCTCTGCCGCGAGAGCCGGCCGCCGCGGGAATTGAGGAACAACCCGGGACTCGCTCCACGCCCGGCCGGGCCTGCGGTCGCGAACGCGGGGCGGCCGCGGACCAGGTAGGCCGAGACCGCCGTGCGGGCAAAGCCACCGACCGGCACGACCCGGTCCTTGCCGCCCTTTCCGTGCAGCAGAACCGTCCCCCGATCGAGGTCGAGATCGTCGACGTCGAGCGCGACCGCCTCGCCGACCCGCGCGCCGGTGCCGTACAGGAACTCGAGCAGCGCCTGGTCCCGCAGCGCCTTCGGGGTTCCGTCGAAGCCCGCTGCCTCGATCATGGCCAGCACGTCGTCGAGCGGAAGGGCCCGCGGCAGCCGGCGGGGCGGGGTCGGCGGCCGCACCGCCGCCGCCGGGTCGGTCGGGCACAGCCCCTCGCGCAAGGCGAACCGATGCAGACCGCGAACCGCAACGACCGCTCGGGCGGCCGAGGAGGCCCGTAGCGGCGGGTGATCGGGAGACCCGCTCCGGAGCGAGGCGACAAAGCCGTTCACCTCCGACTCGGACACCTCGTCGATCCGCTCGACCCCGCTCGATGCGAGGTAGTCGGTATACCTCCGAAGATCGCGACGATACGAATTCAGTGTGTTTTGACTCAACCCCCGCTCGACCGCGAGATGGTCCAGGTAGCCACGGATCACCCGATCGACCGCGGCGGCGTCCCGAGCGCTGGTCAGGCGAGCACCTCGGCCAGCGGCCGATAGACCAGGCCATGCGCCTCGGCCACCGGCTCGCAGACCACGTCGCCGTTGACCACGTTGACCCCGGCCGCCAGCGCCGGGTCGCGCCGGACCGCCTCCTGCCAGCCCAGCCCGGCGATCCGCTCGACGTAGGGCAAGGTCACGTTCGTCAAGGCGTAGGTCGAGGTGTGCGGCACCGCACCGGGCATGTTCGCCACGCAGTAGAAGACCGCGTCGTGGACCTTGAAGGTCGGGTTCGAGTGGGTCGTCGGCCGGGTCGACTCGAAGCAACCACCCTGGTCGACGGCGATGTCGACGAGCACCGCGCCCGGCTTCATCCGCGCCACGAGCTCGTCGCTGACCAGGGTCGGGGCCTTGGCGCCGGCGACCAGTACGGCGCCGATCACCAGGTCGGCGTCGATGCAGGCCCGCTCGACCTCGTAGGCGTTGGACGCAACGGTCTGCAGGTGGCCTTGATAGATCCGGTCGGCCTGCCGGAGCTTCTCGATGTTGCGATCGAGCACGAGGACCTCGGCTTGCATGCCGAGGGCGATCGCCGCGGCGTTCATACCGGACACTCCGGCGCCGAGGACGACGACCTTGGCGGCGTACGTGCCGGACACTCCCCCCATCAGGACGCCCCGACCGCCCCCGTCGCGCTGGAGGTGGTGCGCACCGACCTGCGGCGCCATCCGGCCGGCCACTTCGCTCATCGGCGCTAGCAACGGCAGTGATCCGTCGGCCAGCTGGACGGTCTCGTAGGCGATCGCGGTCGTGCCCGACTTGATCAGTGCGGTCGTGCAGGGCTCACTGGCGGCGAGATGAAGGTAGGTGAACAGCACCTGGTCGGCCCGCATCCGGTTGTACTCCTCGCCGACCGGCTCCTTCACCTTGCAGATCAGGTCCGCTTCGCCCCAGACGTCGTCGGCCGTGGGCAGCATCTTTGCGCCGGCCGCAACGAAGTCGTCGTCCGGGATGGACGACCCGACCCCGGCCCCGCGTTCGATGACGACGTCATGACCGTGCGTCACGAGCTCGTGTACGCCGGACGGCGTGATGGCCACCCGAAACTCGTTGTCCTTGACCTCACTGGGAATCCCCACCAACACGGCCTGCACCTTTCGATGACCGCCGGCGTCGTTGCCGGCGGAAACTCGTTCCGGTCGGGAATCTTAGTGCGGGGCCGGTGGCTGACCGGCCGAACCCGTGAAGGTCGAGGCCTCGGGCCAATCGGAATCGGCGGGGCGAAGGTCCGCAAATGCCTCACGCGCCGCCAGCGAGGCGGCCAGGATCCCCATCACCGCGAGCGGGTTGTGCAGCCGGCCGCTCTGGGCGGCCTGCACCGCGGCGTCCAGCGGAACCCACTCAACCGGCATGTCGGCCTCTTCGTGCCGGCCGACGAATCGCGGGCCGCTCGCCGGCCGGACGTCGCGGGCGAGGTAGATCCGGACCGCCTCGTCCGAGATCCCCGGCGAGGTGAATGCGTCGATCAGGACTTCCCATCGATCGGCCTCGAGGTGCGCCTCTTCGTATAGCTCGCGCTTGGCTGCGGCCAGCGGGTCCTCCCCCGGCTCGTCCAGCAGCCCGGCCGGCGGCTCCCAGAGCAGCTGCCGGACCGGATGCCGATACTGCTGGAGCAGCAATACCCGGCCCGCGTCGTCGAGGGCGATCACCCCGACCGCCCCGGGGTGGACGACCACGTCGCGAAGCGCGGTGGTGCCGCCGGGCATCGCGACCTCGTCAGTGCGGACGTCGATCACCCGCCCGGACCGGAACTCGACGCTCGAGTGGCGGACCGGGTACGCCGAGGAGGCTTCGTCACGGATTCTGCTCATATCGCTACCCAGCCGATGTCATGGACGTGACGGCGCTCAGGATCCCACCGACAGCCCGTCTCCGGGCAGGGTGATCGCGCCCAGCTCCGCCTTGGCGTCCGTGGCCCGCTTCAACGCGGCTGCGACGAAGGCGGTGAACAGCGGGTGCGCGCGGGTGGGTCGCGACTTGAACTCGGGGTGCGCCTGCGTTCCGACGAAGAACGGATGCTCTTCGGGGCTCAGCTCGACGTACTCGACCAGCCGGCCGTCGGGAGAGGTCCCGGAGATGACCAGCCCGGCATCCTCGAGCACCGTCCGGTAGGCGTTGGCCACTTCGTACCGGTGCCGGTGCCGCTCGGCCACCCGCGTGGTTCCGTACGCCGCTGCCGTCAGCGATCCCTCGGCGAGGATCGCCGGGTAGGAGCCCAGTCGCATGGTGCCGCCCATGTCGCGCTCGCCGGCCACGACGTCGACCTGGTCGGCCATCGTCGAGATCACCGCGTCCTCGGTGTCCGGGTCGAACTCGGCCGAGTTGGCGGCGGCCAGGCCGGCCTTGTGTCGCGCCACGTCGATGACCATGCACTGCAGCCCGAGGCAGAGCCCGAGGGTGGGGATCCGGTGCTCGCGGGCGTGGCGGACTGCGCCGAGCTTGCCTTCGATGCCGCGCACCCCGAAGCCGCCCGGCACGAGCACGCCGTCGACCCCGTCGAGCGTGCGGGCCGCGCCCTCAGGGTCCTGGCAGTCGTCGGAGGTGACCCAGCGGATGTCGAGCCGGGCGTCGTTCGCCGCACCCGCCGCGCGCAGCGCTTCGGTCACCGAGAGGTAGGCGTCGGGCAGGTCGACGTACTTGCCGACGAGCGCGATCGTGGCGCGTTGGCTCGGGCGGTGCACCCGCCTCAGCAGCTCGTCCCACTCGGTCCAGTCGACGTCGCGGAACGGCAGGCTCAACCTGCGGACGACGTACGCATCGAGGCCTTCGGCGTGCAGCACCTTCGGGATGTCGTAGATCGACGCCGCGTCGGGCGCCGAGACGACCGCTTCCTCATCGACGTCACAGGTCTGAGCGATCTTTCGCTTGAGGCTGGCCGGGATCGGCCGGTCGGACCGGCACACGATCGCGTCCGGCGTGATACCGATCGAGCGCAACGACTGCACCGAGTGCTGAGTCGGCTTGCTCTTCTGCTCGCCGGACGGCGCGAGGTAAGGCACCAGCGAGACGTGCAGGAAGAACACGTTGTCGCGGCCGACATCCTGGCGCACCTGGCGCGCGGCCTCGAGGAACGGCAGCGACTCGATGTCGCCGACCGTGCCGCCGATCTCGGTGATGACCACGTCGATCGGGTCGCCGCCGGGCGGCGGCACCGCCATCGCGCGGATCCGGTCCTTGATCTCGTTGGTGATGTGCGGGATCACCTGCACGGTGTCGCCAAGGTATTCGCCGCGGCGTTCCTTGGCGATGACTTCCGAGTAGACCTTGCCAGTGGTCACGTTGGCCGTCCCGTAGAGCTCCTCGTCGAGGAAGCGCTCGTAGTGACCGATGTCGAGGTCGGTCTCCGCACCGTCCTCGGTGACGAAGACCTCACCGTGCTGGAACGGGTTCATGGTGCCCGGGTCGACGTTGAGATACGGGTCGAGCTTCTGCATCGTCACGTTGAGCCCGCGCGACTTGAGCAGCCGGCCGAGGCTTGATGCGGTCAGTCCCTTGCCGAGGCTTGAGGCGACGCCCCCGGTCACGAAGACATGTCGTACGGCGACGTTCGACACACTGGCCGAGCGAGCCACATACCCTCCCGTGGTCTCAAGCGCCGCGCGGCGTCATGAAATCGACGGCCGACATCGACCGGTCATGACGGATGGTTGGTGTTTCATCGTCGCGGCAACCCACGGGAGTCCACGGTAACACCGCTGGCCGGTCGGCGGGTCCGCCACACCGGTGCGATCCTCCGATCGCCGGTCATTGGAGGCTGATCCGCCGTAGCAGGTCGCGGTAGTTGCCCACCAGCTCGTCGAGGGCCGCGTCCTCGTCCGGCCAGCCCCGGGACCGCGCCAGCCCCGCCGCGACAAGTGCGTTGCGGCGCTGGTCATCGGTCAACACCGTCTCGATCGCCTCCCGGAGCGCTTCGGCGTCGCCGACCGGCACGATCACGGCAGCGCCCTTGACTAATGTCGCCAGCCCGCCGGCCCGGGTGGTCACCAGCGGTACGCCGGCCCGGAGGGCTTCCTGGGCGACCAGTGCGCGCGCCTCCCATTCGCTGGGCAGCGCGGCCACGTCGGCCGCGGCGAGCAGCTCGGACACATCGCTGCGATAGCCGAGCAGGCGCACTGGTGCCTGCCGGGTGGCGATCTGCGCGCTCAACGCGCCCCGCTCCGGGCCCTCGCCGGCGATGACGACGTACGGCGGATGACCCGAACCGACCCAGTCCGCGCCGCTCCATCCGGCTGCGGCGTCGACGAGGACGTCCCAGCGCTTCTGCCGGTGCAGCCGTCCGATGCCGACGACGATCGGCCGGTCGGCCAGGCCGAGCTCAGCCCGGAGCTCGATCCGCCCACGGCGCGGGGCGGGCAGCAGCGGGGCGGCGACAAACGCGGATCGGACCTGCAAGGCCCCGGCCGCACGAGCGGCGTCGGCGAGATCGTCGGAGGCGGCCAGGGTGAGGTCGGTCGAGCCGGCCACGTAGCGGGCGAGTCCCGAGTGAGCGGCCCGCCAGGGCCGGCCACCGAGCGGTGCGTTGTGCCACGTCACGACCAGTGGCGTGTTCCGGGTGAAGGCGACGCAGGCCGCACCGGCGCGCAACCCGTGCGCGTGGACGATGTCGGTGTCCTCGGCGAGACGCCGTAGCACCCGGCGGGCCGCCCGGAGGGCGACCGGGCCTGGATGACCGATCGGAGCTGCGACGACCGGCACGTCGAGCTGGTCGAGAGCAAGCGTGGCAATCGTCGCGGGCGGGGCGCAGACGGTCACCCGGACCCCGCGGGCCGGAAGCCCACTGGCGAGCGCGCGGACGTGGCGGCCGATCCCGCCGTCGCTTTGAGCCAGCACCAGCAGGAGGTTGCCGACCTCGACGGTGGGCTCGCCCGGTTCGTCAGGCACGGCGCAGCCCCCGGTCGACGATCATCCGAACGGTACGACGATCGATCGTCGCAACCACGATGGTGTGTACGACGAGGGCGACGGCGGCGACGCCGACGATGACAGCCAGGTCGGCCGCCACCCCCTTCGCCGGAAAGGAACGGGCCAGCAGGAGCCCGCCGCCCGCACCGAGCAGGCCGCCGGTGATCGCCGCCGTACCGGCCCTGGCCAGCCCGCTCAATGCGGCGGCGCCGGCCGACCGCTCGAGCGCGACCAACAGCCAGACCCCGCTGACCGTGACTCCGATCGAGGTGCCGATCCCGACCGCCGCAACGGTCCAGCTCGCCGGCATGGTCACGGCGAGCACGATGTCGAAGGCGATCGCGACGATCCAACCGACCAGTACGGCGAGCGCCGGGGTGCGCGCGTTGCCCTGGGCGTAGAGCGCGCGGGAGAGCAGCGCCACCAACGCGTAGCCGAGCAACCCGGGCGCGAGGGTGGCGAGACCGCGGGCGAGCACCGTGGGCGCGACGTGGCCGGGCGCGTCGAGCACGACCACACGAGCGACCGGCCCGGCGGCGGCCGCCATCACCGCCGCAGTTGCCGCCACGACGACCAGGATGGCCCGCGCGGCGCGTGCCGTCGTCGTCGAGTACGCCTCCCGGTCGCCGCGCTGCCAGTTGGCCGTAAGCCCCGGGAACGCGCTCGTTGCGAGCGGCACCGCCGCGACCGCCCAGGGCACGGTGAACACGGTCCACGCCAGGTTGTAGAGCACGACGCTGCCGTCGGTGCCACGGGAGTTGGTCAGGCGCAGGACGACCGCGGTTGCGAGGTCGGAGCTCCCCACCACGACCGCGCCTGAGATCGCCATCGCCCGGATCGTGCCGGCCACGCCGGGCGGGAATCGATATGTCGGGTGCAACCGCAGTCCGGTTCGCCAGGCCGGGATCAGCAGGGTCAGGACCAGCGCGACGACGCCCAGCGTCGTGCCGACCGACAGGATCAGCTCGTGACCGTGGGTCAGGGTCACCAAGCGGGTCTCCTCGTGCGCGGCCACGATGCCGAACCCCGCATACGCCGCGATCACGACCAGGCTGGAGATGAGTGGCCCGAGGGCCGGGCCGGCGAAGCGCCGGTGTGCCTGCAGGACGCCGATCAGCACGACCGCGACGCCGTACAACACGACCTGCGGCATGAAGACCTCGAGCATCCGAGCTCCCACCGCCACCTCGGCGGCGGCCGAGCAGCCCGGATGACCGCTGCCGACGAGAACCCGGATCAGCGGGCGGGTGATCAGGATGCCGAGCACCATGATCGGCACCAGGATCGTGGCCGCCCAGGTCAGCAGCGCCGAGGTGGTCCGATCAACGACGCTTCGCTCGCCCGCCGCGGCCGGCCCGGCGAGGACCGGTACGACGAGGCTCGACAGCGCGCCGCCGGCGACGATATCGAAGATGATGTTGGGCACCGTGTTGGCGGTGAAGTACGTGTCGCCGAGACAGCTCGGTCCGACGATCCGGGCGAAGACGATCACCCGGGCGAAGCCGGCCAGCCGGGCGCCGATCGTGACGCACGCGATCATCACGGCCGCCCGGGCGATGTCCGGCGCCGGCGCCGGGCGAGCCGCGGCTGGCGGCGTGCTCATGGCCGCTGCCGGCCGACCAGGTCAAGGGTGCGGAGCGTGCGATGCCGCTCGATGACGTCGGTGAAGCTGACCCGCTCGCTCGCGACCGTTAGTGCGACGACGCCGGCCGCCAGCGCCGCCCGCCGGGCGCGCGGGCCGGACATCCCCGCCGCCCACCCGAGCAGTGCGCCGAGGGTCCCGGCGCCGCAGTCCCCCAGCATCGCTCGCTCGCCGAGGTCGTCCGGCAGGGCCGCCAGCGCGGCACCGGCCGCGACCGCGGCGACCGCTCGGGTCTCGCGGCTACCGGCCCGGCTCAACAACGCGGCGGCCGCGGCGGTGACCTTGACCGCCCGCCCAGGTCGCAGGTCGAACAGGTTGACCAGGTTGGCTCCGCCCGCGACCAGGGCCGTCCCGATCGCGATGTCGACCGGGTTTCGGTAGCGGACCTTGGCCGCGATAGCGGCGGTGCCGGTCAGGGTCACCAACTTGACCATGCCGGTGGTGATCTCGCCGTGTTGCAGGGCCCGGGCGTGCCCGCCGAGTCCCCGCGCGTGCCGGTCGCCGTACAGGTCGTCGTATCCGCCGATGACCGCGGCGCCCGCCACCGCCAGCAGCGCCGCCCGGCGGGTGGACGGCACCGCGGCGGCCAGCCCGGCGAGGGCCCCGACGCCGACCGCCGGGCCCAGCAACATGCTCACCCGGCGGTCCCGGTAGTTGGTGCGGATCCATCGATCGCTGGCCGACGACTCGTCGTCGGCTCGTCGCTGCAGTTCCGCCCAGGCGACGTGGACCGTAGCCGCCGTCAGGGCTCCGGCCACGACTGCGCGCGCCGTGCCGCGACGACGCCTCACGGCGAGGCGGACGCGGTGGGCAACACCTGGCTCGACTCGCCCAGGCCGTAGTTCCCGACCGTGCCCGACTCCGCGTTGGACAGTGCCAGGACGATGGCGATCCGGCCGGCCGCTGGGTCGGTCGGCTTGACCACATCGAAGTCGACAGTGGAGGTGTTCTTCGTCAGCGCCGGGTCGGCGCGCGCGGCGGCCAACGCACTGCCGCTCTCGCCCTTGGCCGGGTCCGGGCCGGCGACCACGGCCGCGTTGGATGCGCCCCGCAAGTCTTTGGCGAGGGTCATGAGCTCGGTGTTCTGGGCCTGCACCAGGGTGGCCGACGACGTCGACGTCGGGTCGGCGAGGAGCAGCACCACCATGTCGGCCGGTCGGGTCGGCAGATCGCCGATGACGCTGATGAACTTCCCGACCGACAGCGCGTTCAGCGCGGCGTCGACCTTGGTCCGGCCGGCCGAGTGTCGACCGGTACGGGTCGCCAACACGTTGGCCAGGATCGACGACATCTCGGTGGCACCGTTGCCGCTCGGCAGCGCGTGGTTCGGCAGCACGAGCTCGGTCGCGAGCTGGCCCAGCTCGGCGTCCTGCGTCGGGTCGATGTACGACGGTTGTAGCAAGATGTCGGCGCTCACGGTCGCGCCAGCGAGCTGCAGGGTGTTGACTACCGACTTCTGCAGGTTGCCGTCGACCCCTGGGGCGCTGACCACCGCGACCGCCTCGCCGGTGAGCCGATCGGCGACGGCGTACGGTTCGACGTCGTTGGTGAGCGACTGCTCGGCCTTGAGCTGCTTGGTCAGCTGGCCGTTGATCGCCACCTCGCCGTTGTATTCGCCCGTGACCCGGTTTGCCTGGCGGTCGAGGTTGCGGGTGACGGTGCCCTGCAGCGTCGTGCTACCGAGGAACAACCCGAGCGCGAGGGCGAGGAACACCGCGACGATCGAGACGATGTGGTAGCGGAAGTCGATCAACGAGCAGGTCCTGTCCAGGGAGGAGATGACGCGGATGAACCGATGCGGTCGGCGTCGATCTCTTCACCGTCAGCCACGCCGAGGATCCTATCTGCGGGCCGGTTGCGGGTCGGAGCGAAACCAGCGCTCAGTGCAGCACGATCCGGCCTCGGATCGCCGCGGCACTGCCATCGGCGGCTAGCGCGGTGCCGTCGCTGTTGGCCGCACTCAACTGCCATCGGTAGCTGCCGGCGCCGAGCGCGTGGCCGCCCGAGTCCTTGCCGTCCCAGCGGACCGCTGCATCGCCGAGCAGGGCGTCCGACTTGGCGCAGGTCAGCGTTCGCACGGCAGTCGAGCCGGCATAGATCGTCACCGTGCAGGTGGTCAGGGCCGCGGACAGCGGGATGAACGCCTGCCACGGCGTCTTGGCCAAGCCCGATGCCTTGGCGGTCCTGGGCGCCTGTGCATCGCCGAGAAAGCGCGGCGGGTCCGGACTCGTCGCGATCGGCAGCGGGGCGACCCGGGCGTGATTCGTGCCGTCGACCCAGGCGATCCGGTCGCCGTCGACCGCGACCTGGTTCGGGTTGCCGGCCAGCAAGCCGGTCTGCGGAGTCGACAGCACCTGGACCCGCTTCGTCGAGCCGTAGCGCTGCAGGTAGTACGTCACCTGGTCGCCCGCGTAGTGCTGTTCGAGCAGGCCGTCCGACGTGGCAGCCCGCGGGAAGTAGGTGTCGGGGATCGACTGCGCGGCTGCCATCGTGCGGGCGTTGCGATAGCCGTCGTGCGAGACCTGGAACGGCGGCGTGGCGATCGCGGCCTCGAGCTGCCAGGCAACGAAGTCGCCGAAGCTGTAGACCTGCACGAAGAATGACACCCGCTGCTTGGCCGGCAGCGGTGCACGCAGCTCAACTGGCGCATGGTGGCCGCCGAGTTGCTGACGCCAGACCGAACCGTCAGCCTTTGCGATGGCGAGGTAGTTGCCCCACACGCTGGCGCTGACCGCACCGCTGATCGTGGTCAGAGCGCCGGTACGCAGGTCATAGAGCATCGACTTCGGTCCGGCACCGGTGTCGAACACGACCCGGTTGCCGGACATCTCGACGTCCTCGGCCACCGACTTGGTGGCCAGGGTCGTGGTGCGGATCGGCGAGCGGATGCTCAGCGAATGCGACAGGCCGGCGGATGCGGTGTTGGCACCCGAGATCGACAGGTGAGCACCGCCGCCGACATCGATGTCGGTGCCCGCACCCGGGTGTCCGAGGGAGGTCGCGGAGCCGGCCGTGACGGTGGCTGACGTTCCGCCGAGCACGCGCGTCCAGGTTGTCACGGCAGCAGACTGGTCGTCGTCGTAGGCGATCCGGCCGGGCGACAGCGCGATGTTTGCGGCAACGACCGCGCTCCGCCATGGCGTGACGATTCGATGCCGGGTCGCGGTCGCGCTCGCGACCTGGTCGAGGGCGAACCGCCCTCCAGGCGAGACAGCCGCGATCAGTTGGCCGTAGGCGCCGGCAAGACCCGCGCCTTCCTCGATGAACGCTTTGCTGCTGGAGACGGGTGACCCGGTGGTGCCCGGAACGCTGTCGATCGTGCCGAGGCAGCCGTCGCCCCACGCGGTGACCGACGCGGTGGCGATCACCTCGTCGGGACAGGCCGACTTTGCCAGCCGGGTGACGACCGGCGCGCCGCCGCTGACCGGCGCGCGAATGATGAGCGGATGCCCGGTCGAGTCGGTCGCCCCGCAGCCGGCGTTGCCGGCCGCGAGTGACGAGCAGAAGGCGTCAGTGTCACCGGCTGACTTGACGTCGAGCCCGGTGAAGGTGCCCGGGTGCTTCCACGACATGTAGACGAACGCGCCCGACTCGGACAGGACGACTCCGCCGTCGGCAGCGAGGGCGACCGGCACGGCGCCGGTCGGGGCGCTCGGGAACGGCGTGCCCAGCTTGGTCGCCGCCTGACCAGTGGCGGGATGGTCCTGCAGCACCCCGCTCGGCCCGATCGCGAGGATCCCGTCCGGTGCCGATCCGAGGTAGGCGTCGGGCCGCGGCAGGTCGAGGATGCCGCTGGTGCCGTTCGCGAGGTTCCACCACTCGACGTTGTTCTGTACGACCCCCGGCGTGCTCTCGAAGTCGTCCGCGCCGGTCAGCGAGGACCCTGCGAGAGAGGTCGGCTCCTCCTCGGATGAGGGGTCGAAGGCGAGGGTCGACGTCGTACCGGTGCTGGTGCGCAAGCGCAGCGTCTGGGTCGCGTAGGGGTAGGGCTGGTCGCTGAACACGAGGTAGTGCGCCCCGCCGACGATCGGCAGGTCGAGGTCGTAGAACGGGCTCTTGCCGCCGGTCAGCGTCAGCGAGTGCGGCGGCGTCTGGGTCGCCGCGGCCGCAGGAGCGATGACGGCGCAGGTCACGGCGGCGATCGCGGACAGCATCACCACCAGGCGCCGACGTGCGGCGCGTCCCCCCGAGCCGGTCACAGCAGCCCGTGGATCCAACGGGTGAAGTGGTCCCAGTCGGTGGCGAAGTATTCCCGGTAGAGCGCGCCGCCGGGCGTGACGTACAGCGCGACCGCGAACGCGATCGCGGTCGCGAGCACCAGCAGGATCAGGGTCGTCACCGGAATCCGGCTGCGATACAGCCGGCTCACGCCTTTGGCGTCGACCAGCTTGCCGCCGACCCGCAGCCGGGTGAGGAAGGTGCTCGCCATCCCGGCCCGGCCCTTGTCGAGGAACTCCACGAGGGTCGCGTGCGTGCCGACCGCGACAATCAGCGCGGCACCCTTGTCGTCGGCCAACAGGAGCGCGACGTCCTCGCTCGTGCCGGCCGCCGGGAACACGACCGGTGTGATCCCGAGCTCCTGCACCCGCTCCAGGCCCGGTGCGGTGCCATCGCGGTAGGCGTGGACGACCACCTCCGCACCACAGCGCAGCGCGCTGTCACTGACGGAGTCCATGTCGCCGACGATCAGGTGCGGTTTGAGGCCGCGCTCGAGCAGCGCGTCCGCGCCGCCGTCGACACCGATCAGCATCGGCTTGTATTCGCGGACGTAGTGCCGGAGCGCGACCAGATCCTCGCGGTAGGTGTAGCCGCGGACCACGACCAGGACGTGGCGGCCCTCGAGGTTGGTCTTGATGTCGGGCACACCGACGCCGTCGAGCAGCAGGTCGCGTTCGCGCCGGAGGTATTCCATCGTGTTCGACGCGAACGCCTCGAGCTGGGTGGACAGGCCCTCTCGCGCGTCGGCCATCGCGAGCGCCACGCTCTCGACGCTCTGCTCGGCGCCCTTCGCAAGCACCCGCCCGTCCAGGGCGAAGACGGTGTCCTGGAACAACCGCACCTGGTCGCCCTCGCGCAGCTGGCCGAATGCCTCGGGCCCGACGTCGTCGATCAGCGGTACGCCGGCGGCGACGAGGATGCTCGGGCCGAGGTTGGGATAGCGGCCCGAGACGCTGGGAGCGACGTTGACGACGGCCGCGACCTGGCAGGCCAGCAGGGCTTCCGCGGCCAGCCGGTCGAGGTCGACATGGTCGATGACCGCGACGTCGCCGGGGCGCAGCCGGCGGGTCAGAGTCTTGGTCCGGCGGTCGAGGCGCACGGGCCCGACCACGCCCGGCGGATCGTCGCCGGCGCGGGTCCGCCTCAGGGTGGCAAGCCTCATCGCTTCGAAGTCTGCCAGAGCGCGGTCGTCATGGCGCCTGGCATCGTCGCTGCGCCGTCATGACCGGCTGGATTTCGCCGCGGCGGCAGTCGCCAGCAGCTCCTCGGCGTGGTCGTGGGCGAGCGCCGAGTCCTCGAGCCCGCCGAGCATGCGGGACAGCTCGCGCAGCCGGGCCTGCCCGTCGACGAGGTCGACCGCGGTCGATGTCACCAGGCCGGCGTCGGTCTTCGCCACGACCACGTGCCGGTCGGCGAAGGCGGCCACCTGCGGCAGGTGGGTCACCACGATCACCTGCGCGCCTCTGGCCAGGCTCGCCAGCCGCTTGCCCACCTCGATCGCGGCCCGCCCGCCAACGCCCGCGTCGACCTCGTCGAAGATGAACGCCGGGACGCCGTCGACGCCGGCCAGCACGATCTCGACCGCGAGCATCACTCGCGAGAGCTCGCCGCCCGAGGCACCCCGGTGCAGTGGGCGGACCGGTGCACCGGCGTGCGCGACCAGTTGGAGCTCGACCTCGTCCACGCCCCAGGGACCGAACGCCACCCGCCGATCGGCAATGGCCAAGCCGTGCGGGTCGTCGCGCTGGCTGACCAGCACCGGCAGGGAGGCATCGGCCATCGCCAGGCCGGCCAGCTCGCCGCAGACCTCGGTCTCGAGCCGGCGGGCCGCGGCGGTCCGGGCGTCGGATACCGCCGAGGCAGCGGCGGTGAGGGTCGAGAGCACCTGGTCGCGCTGCGCGGTCAGCTCCTGGACCCGGGTGTCGTCGTCGTCGAGCATCGCCAGCCGCTCACGAGCCTGCGCGGCCCACGCCTGCACTCCCCCGATGTCGGCGGCATAGCGCCGGGTCAACGCGGTCAGGCGGCTGAGCCGTTCCTGGACCGCTGCCAGCCGGGCCGGATCGGTCTCGAGCCGGTCGACGTACGCCGCCAGGTCCGCAGCTACGTCGGCCAGCGCGTACGACGACTCCGCGATCCGCCCGGCCAGCGCGTCGAGCTCCGGATCGTGCCCGCGTACTTCGTCAAGATCGTGGCGGGCCGAGCCGAGCAGGCCGAGGACGACCCGTTCGTCCGGGCCCTCCGAGTTGCCGGTCAGCGCGTCGTGCGCGCTGCCCGCCGCGGTGCGCAGCGCCTCGCCGTGCGAGAGCCGGGCCGCCTCGGTGCGCAGCGCGTCGTCCTCGCCGAGCTCGGGCGCGACCTCGTCGACCTCGGCCAGCCCCTGACGCAACCCCTCAGCCTCGAGCGTGCGCTCGCGACGATGGGTGGTCACCTCGTCGAGCTCCGCGCGGACCGCGGCCAGCTCGGCAAACGCCGCGCGGTAGGTCGCGAGCGGCTCGGCCGCGGCCTGGCCGGCGTACGCGTCGAGCACGCTGCGCTGGACGCCGGGCCGCAGCAGGCCACGCTGATCCGCCTGGCCGTGCACGGTCACCAGGTCGTCGGCGAGCCCAGCGAGCGTCGCCGCCGGGACGGCGCGGCCACCGAGGAAGGCTCGGGACCGGCCGTCGGCTGCGACTGTGCGGGCGATCAGCAGCTCGTCGCCGTCGAGATCGCCCCCGGCGGCCTCCACCACCTCCGCGACCGGGCCGGCCGGGTCGATCCGGAACCGGCCCTCGATCTCGGCGCGGGGATGACCGGCCCGCACTAAGGCGGGGTCGGCTCGTCCGCCGAGCAGCAGCGCCAGCCCGGTGAGCAGCATCGTCTTGCCCGCGCCGGTCTCGCCGGTCACCGCGGTGAATCCGGGCCCCAGCTCGAGCGTGGCGTCGTCGATCGCGCCGAGCCCGCGCAACCGCAGCTCAACGAGCACGATGCCGAGCCTACGGTGGCCCAGCGACAGCGGTGGCTAGGCACGCCGCCGGCTGTGGAAGGCGGCGATCGCCGCCGGGCTCAGCGCCCGCTCCAGCCCTGCACGGGGAGCTGGAAGCGGTCCACCAGGCGGTCGGTGAACGGTGCCGTCCGCAGTCGCACCAGCCGGACCGGCGTACCGCTGCGGACGATCTCGAGCCGGTCCCCGGTCTGCACCTCGTGCGTCCGCCGGCCATCGCAGAACATCACGCCACGCCCGCCACCGTCGGTCATCTCGATCGCCACGGTGGACGCCGGCGACACGACCAGCGGGCGGGAGAACAGGGCGTGGGCACTCAGCGGTACGACGAGCAAGGCTTGCACCGACGGCCAAACGACCGGCCCGCCGGCCGAGAACGCGTACGCCGTCGACCCGGTCGGCGTTGCGCACACAATCCCGTCGCAGGACCAGCGCGACAGCGGCCGGCCATCGATCTCGAGAACAATCGTGATGACGTGCTCGCGAGCGGCTTTCTCCACCGAGACGTCGTTGAGCGCCCAGTCGCTGATCACGATCTCGCCGGCCCGCCGCACCGCGACGTCGAGGGCCAGCCGCTCCTCGACGTCGTAGTCGCGGGAGAGGATCAGTTGCGCGGTCACGTCGATGGCGAGCGGGTCGGCCTCGGCCAGGAAGCCGACGTGGCCGAGGTTCACCCCGAGCAGCGGTGTGCCGCTCGAGCGCGCCAGCTCGGCGGCGCGAAGGATCGTCCCGTCGCCACCGAGCGCCACCACCAGCTCGGCTCCCTCGGCGGCCTGCGGCCCGCTGGGCACCGTGAAGGTGCCCGCGCAGTCGAGGATCGCGGCCTCGTCCTCCAGCACCCGGACCGAAACACCGGCCGCACACAGCTGACGGGACAGGTCGCGGGCGACGTCGATCGCCGACTGGCGCCGGGCATGTGCGACGAGGAGGACCGCCCGCGACTCCTCGCTCGTTGTGGGGCTCACTGCGGGCCGGCCTTCACCGCGGCCTCGATCTCGCCGGCGTCGATCTCGCCGGCGTCGGCGCGGAGCCAGAGGAAGTACTCCACGTTGCCGGCCGGACCGGGTAGTGGACTCGCGGTCACCCCGGCGGCGCCGAGGCCCAGGGTATGGGCGGCGAGTGCCACCTGGTGCACCGCGGCGACGCGCGTGGCTGGGTCGCGGACTACGCCCCCGGGGCCGACCGCGGCTCGGCCGGCTTCGAACTGCGGCTTGACCATCACCAGGCAGTCGCCGCCGGGCGCGAGGCAGCCGGCCAGGGCCGGAAGCACGAGCGTGAGGGAGATGAAGGACAGATCGGCGACGATGAGCTCGACCTGACCGCCGATGTCGGCCGGCGTGAGGTCGCGCACGTTGGTGCGGTCGTGCACCTGGACCCGCTCGTCGACCCGCAGCGACCAGGCGAGCTGCCCGTAGCCGACATCCACCGCGACGACCCGCGCCGCGCCGCGGCTGAGCAGGACCTGGGTGAACCCGCCGGTCGACGCGCCTGCGTCGAGGCAGCGCCGGCCCTCGACCAGTAGCTCGGGCCACCGGTCGAGCGCCCCGGCGAGCTTGTGCGCGCCGCGCGAGACGACCTGCTCGTCGTGCGACCCGGTGACCCGCAACGAGGTGGCCGGATCGACGCCGGTCGACGGCTTGAGCGCGGGCATGCCGGCGATCCGGACCCGGCCGGCGTCGACCAGCTCGACCGCGTGCTCGCGCGAGCGGGCCAGTCCACGACGGACCAGCTCGGCGTCCAGCCGCGCCTTCCTGGCCATGTCACTGCTCGTCGTCGAGTTCGGCCAGTCCCTCGTGCAGCCGCCGCTGGACATCGTCGAAGATCTCGACGTGCTCCTCCAACGGCGCCGTCTCGACGTCCTGCAGCCGTGCGAGCGCGGAGTCCGCGGCCGTCACACCGGTCGACTCGGTCTGCTCTGGCATGCCCACCTGATCCTCCATCGCCGCGACGCTATCCGACCTCCGGGCGCTCGTGCGCTAACGTCGCGTGCCGTGTGGCCAATGCCGAGCCCAACGGTCGGCACCTGAGATGGCGACGGTTAAGCAGTGCCGGGCCGCCCTTAACGGTCTCGCCGCCTCGCTGGACGGTCTGGATGCCGAAAGCCGGTCCCGGCACCTGCCGCGCCGGTCGGTGTCGTGCACCGTGCCTGACCTTCACGTCTCTTTCAGCGCGTTGGTGGACGAGACCGGGGTTCATGACATCACGCAGCACGACAGTGCCGACCCGGCCCAGGGATCGGCCGACGTACGGATCGTGGTGCACAGCGACGATCTCGTCGACCTCGCCGACGGTCGCCAGGACTTCCTCACCGCGTGGCTGCGAGGGCGGGTCCAGGTTTCTGCGCCGATGCGGGACATGCTCCGACTGCGGTCCTTCCTCGGCCTGATCTGAGCGGCCCGATCGCCGAGGTCAGTCCAGGCCGAGCCCGTGGAGGGCTTCGTCGTACTTGCTGATCCGATCGTCCGGCAGGCGGTCATCGCCGGCCTCTGACCAGGCGAGCGCGCACAGCGCGCGCAGGCCGTCGAGCCCGTCCGGTGAGGTCGCGGCGGCCGAGTCCGCTGCATTGTCGATGGCCGGCTGGCCGGCGCTGCCGTGCGCGCGAGCCCGGCCGCAGAACGCGACGCCGCCTTCGACTCGTACGCCGGGATGGCCGAGGCCCAGTGCGCGCAGGTCGCGCCCGAGGTAGTTCGGTCGCGATGCCGGATCGGCGCCGAGCAGGTCCTTCGGGGTCGCGACCCCGCTCAGGACGAGCAGCGAGGGCAGTCCGGCCACGCGGGCCCCGGCGATGTCGGTGTCGAGCCGGTCGCCGATCACCAATGGACGTTTGCCGCCGCCGGCCCGCAGGGCCGCACCGAACAGCGCTGGTGCGGGCTTCCCGATCACCTGCGGGCGAAGCCCGGTGGCAGTCTGCAGTGCGGCGACCAGCGAACCGTTGCCGGGCAGCGGACCCCGTGGCGAGGGCAGCGTCTTGTCGTCGTTGGTGGCCACCCAGCGCGCGCCGGCGCGAAGCGCGATGCTCGCCTCGGCGAGCACCCGCCAGCCCACGTCGGCGCCGAACCCTTGCAGCACCGCCGCCGGACGGTCCTCGGCGCTGCTCACCGCTCGCAGACCGGCGGCACTGAGCGCGTCGGCGACCCCAGGCCCGCCGACCGCGAGGACGGCGGCACCGGGCGCGAGGTCGCCAGCGAGGACTTCGGCTGCTGCGACGGCCGATGTCATGACCTCGCCGGGTTGTGCGGACACCCCAAGTCCGGTCAGCTTTTCGGCCACCGCTTCGGGCGGCCGTGAGGCGTTGTTGGTCACGAAGATCACTCGAAGGCCGGCTCGGCGTGCCTCGCCGAGTGCCTCGGCGGCGCCCGGAATCGGGTCCTCGCCGAGGTAGATGACGCCGTCGAGGTCGACCAGCAGGAGGTCGTGCCGGCTGTCGAGGCGACCGCCGCTGGCGACCAGGCCGGGCGGAACGACCGGGTCGGCCACCGTCACCACACCTTCTTCCGCCTTCCGCAGAGGCGTCTCTGCTCGCCACGCGGGCGGGGACCACGGCCGACCGATCGGGCCGGCGCTGGACCACGAGCCTCGCCGTAGCATCGCCGATATGGACACGAGCCATGCGGGCGACCCGCTGCCCCGTCCCGACGGGTTGATCCTCGCGCCGTTTCGCGGGCTCCGCTATGACCCGACGCGGGTCGCGCTGGCCAACGTGCTCGCGCCGCCCTACGACGTCATCGACGACGCCCAGCGCAGCGCGCTTGAGGCCCGGGACCCGCACAACGTGGTGCGGCTGACGCTTCCGCGGGACGAGCCGGGCCGCGCGCCGGACAGTGGCAGCCGGTACGCCGTCGCGAGCGCGTTGATGGCGCAGTGGCGCGCGGCCGGAGTGCTGCGGGCGGACGAGCGGACCGCCCTCTACGTGTACGAGCAGTGCGACAACGGCCACACGCAGCGCGGCGTGGTCGGCGGCGTGGCGCTGACCCCGGCCGAGGACGCGATCGTGCTGCCGCACGAGAACACGATGGCCGGACCGGTCGCCGACCGGCTGGCCCTCATGGTGTCGACGGAAGCCGACCTGGAAATGATCTTCCTGGTCTACGACGGCGGCGGTGCGACCGGGCGCGCGGTCGCCGAGGTCGATCGTGACGAACCGCTCGTGGACGTCACGACCGCTGACGGGGTTCGGCACCGGCTGTGGGCGATTACCGACCCCGAGCTGCTGGCCGGGATCGCCGACGACCTCCACGACCGTCGAGCCGTCATCGCTGACGGGCACCATCGCTACGCGACCTACCTGCAGTATCAGGCGGTCCGGCACGCCGACGGCTCGGGCGCCGGCCCGTGGGACTTCGGCTTGGCCTTCCTCGTCGACGGGTCGGCGTTCGGCCCGCAGGTGCACGCGATCCATCGCGCCGTACCAGGGCTGGCGCCGGACCGCGCGATCGAGCTCGCCTCGACCGGCTTCGAAGTGGCCGAGCTCACCGGCGGGCTGCGGGCGAGCGAGGACGCGCTCGCGAAGGCCGGGCTGGACGGTGCCGCCTTCGTCGTCACCGACGGCACCCGGGCGTGGTTGCTCACCAAACCCGATCCGGCCCAACTGGCCGCGGCACTGCCGTCGGAGCGTTCGGCCGCCTGGCGTGCGCTCGATGTCGCGATCGCCCACGGTTTCCTGATCGGGACACTGTGGGGACTCGACGATCGCGAGGACATCGTGGAGTTCCACCACGATGTGGCGTCCGCGACCGCGGCTGCCGAGGCTGGTGGCGGCATCGCCCTCTTGCTCAACCCCACACCGGTCTCGGACGTCGCTGCGGTGGCGGCGTCCGGTGAGCGGATGCCGCGCAAGTCCACCCTGTTCGTCCCGAAGCCGGCCACCGGGCTGCTCATTCGGGCTTTCGCCGACGGCTGATCCTGGCCGGCTCGCGCGCCCGGCCCGGTCGCGGAGCGGCGCGCTTGCTCGCGGTGGCAACCTCGACCTCGCATCGGCTCTGCAGGCCGCCGGCGCCCCGCCAGAAGCGGCGGCGTAGCGCGCCCGACACTTCGATCAGGTCACCCTCCTGCCAGCCGAGCGCCTGCCGCCGCACCCGGGCGCCGAACGTGGTGCAGTCGACCAGATCCACCCGGCGCGCACCGGCCTGATCCGCGCGATCGACCACCAGCCGCCAGATCACGATCTCGTCGCCGCTCGGCAGCACCTTCGGCAACGCTGCGGCCGCGAGCCGACCGCACACCGTCACTTCGTTGCGATGCCCCTCGGCCACGCTCACCGATCGCGGCGTCTCCGCCGTTGGGGTCGCCAGCTTCGGTCGCTGACCGGTTCGTGCCGCCATGCATCCCACCTCCCCCGTCTCCGCCGTGCGTCGTTGTGGCGCCTGCCTAGGATCGGCGATTGACGCGCCACGCAGGCGCGAGCGCGCGAGGTTGTGGACGGAGCGGGCGGAGGGAGCGGCTGTGGACAGCGAGGTCGTCACCACCGAGCTCGGCCACGACGTACATGCCATCGACACGCTGATGTCGGGCTACCAGGGCATCACCGCGGGTTATCTCATCGCCGGCGAGCGCCCGTGCCTGGTCGAGACCGGTACGGCCCGGTCGGCACCGCAGGTGCAACGCGCGCTGGACTCACTCGGGATCGGTGCGAACGATCTTGCGACGATCGCGGTGACCCACATCCACCTCGACCACGCCGGCGGGGTCGGCGACCTCGCCGCGGCGTACCCGTCGGCCCAGATCGTCGTTCATCAGCGCGGCGCCAGACACCTGGCTGACCCCAGCAAGTTGATGGCCAGCGCGAGGCGGGTCTTCGGCGACCTGATGGACACCGTGTTCGGGGCACTGACCGCGACCGAAGCGGACCGGATCCGGGCGGTGGACGAGGTCGGGGAGATCGACCTCGGCGGCGGGCGAAAGCTGACAACGTACTACTCGCCGGGTCACGCCCAGCATCACGTCGGACTGCTCGACTCGGTCAGCGGGGACCTGTACGTCGGAGACGCCGCCGGGATCTTCATCCCCGAGACCGGCGCGATCCGGCCCTCCACGCCGCCACCGGACTTCGACCTCGATCTTGCCCTGCACTCGCTCCGGCACTTCGCCGACATTGCGCCGCAGCGGCTGTTGTTCAGCCACTTCGGGCCGGTGAACCAGGTCGGGTCCGCGCTCGAGGAGGCGGCCGAGGAACTGCGCAGCTGGGTCGACATGGTGCGCGAAACCCGGGTGGACGCGCTCGATCTTGATCACGCGGTGACCATGCTGCGGGAGCGGACCGCCCAGCGTTACTGGGGGCTGGAGCGCGCCCCTGAGCTCGACGAGAAGTTCGAGTTCCTCAGCTCGACCGCGGCGAACATCAACGGGATCAACCGATGGTTGGACCAGCTCGAGGCCCAACAGGCTGAAGGCGATCCACCGGCTGCCGGTCCATCGATCTGAGCGCGACCCGGGACTACTCCAGCGCGGCGAGCCGCTCTTCGGCGTCGGTCTCGTCGTGCTCGTCGATCGCCATGACCGAGGCAAACCACTGCGCGGCCTCGGCCGTGCGTCCGGCGTCCAGTAGGGCGACCGCGTAGGCGTACCAGAGCCGGGCCGTCCAGGGCGCCACATCACCGCGCTCGAGCTCCGGGCCCTGCAGGGCCACCACCGCGGCCTTCGCTTCACCGCGGTCGCGGCGCGCCCCGGACGCGACGATGGCCATTTCGACCCGCTCAGCCGGCGCCAGCCGCTCGACGTCGGGGTCGGCGGCGAGCGCAAGGGCGCGATCCGGACGCCCGAGCCCTCGCTCGCAGTCAGCCATGATCGGCAGGTAGGTGGGGTCACCGGTCATCCGGCGTACGGCTCGAAGCTCCGCGAGCGCCTCGGCGAACTCGCCGTTGCGGTACGCCGCGACCCCGGCCGCCTCCCGCACGACCGCGAGCCGAGGGGCCAGGCCGCGGGCGTACCTGGTGTGGGCCGTCGCCGTAGCCGGGTCGTCGTCGATGACATGGCCGGCGGCGACCAGGTGCAACGCGATCCGCTCAGCGAGGTCCTTCGGGAGGCTTCGCAGGCCGGCACGCGCGTCACGGTCGAGCTCGCGCGGGTCGATCCCGGCCGGCAGCGGTGGCTCCTCGGGACGGACCCGGCGTGGCCGATCTGGCGACGCTCCGGACCCGGCGGCGCGTGGTCGCGGTGACACCCCCTGAGGCTGGCCGTTACCGCCGGTGCGGCCGGGACGGCCCGAGCGCGGTGGCGGCCCGGACCGACGTACGGCAGGACGCGGGTCGTCGGAGCGGCGTTCACGCGGCTCAGGCACGGCACGTCCTCGTCTTCGCGGCCCGGTGACGCTCAGTCACCAGGCGGGGTCGGGTCACATGGTCTCCAACGACGAAAGGCCACCCATTGCTGGGTGGCCTTTCGTGAAAGATGTCCGGCGGCGTCCTACTCTCCCACCCCGTCACCAGGGCAGTACCATCGGCGCTGAAGGGCTTAGCTTCCGGGTTCGGAATGGGACCGGGCGTTTCCCCTTCGCCATTGTGCCGCCGAAACTCTATGGAGATGTGGGTCCTGCTCCCGCAAACGAGGAGCCGACCGCATCTCGGGAACCGCACAGTGGACGCGAAGCAAAGATTGTTGTGAGTCAAGCCCTCGGCCTATTAGTACCGGTCAGCTGCATGCGTTGCCGCACTTCCACTTCCGGCCTATCAACCCGCTGGTCTGGCGGGGGCCTTACCAGGTTAACCCTGTGGGAAACCTCATCTTGAAGCGTGCTTCCCGCTTAGATGCTTTCAGCGGTTATCACTTCCGAACGTAGCCAACCAGCAGTGCTCTTGGCAGAACAACTGGCACACCAGAGGTTCGTCCGTCCCGGTCCTCTCGTACTAGGGACAGCCCTTCTCAAGTTTCCTGCGCGCGCGGCGGATAGGGACCGACACATGTGTTACCACAACGCCAAATCATCATTGCTCAGCGTTGGGGCCAGGTCATTTCTGCCTGGCTCTGCATGTCGCCATGCAGGTCGGACTATATCTTCACCGATCAGAGCTGCAATCGGTGTTCGGCGTGGAGTCTCTGAGGATTCTGGACGGTGCACTCGTCGGTATCGCCCCCCGCCATTCATGGCGAGCGCCGATGCCCGAAGTCGAGCGAACCCAGCAGCGTCGAGATGCTCCCCCGCCTGCATCGCGCGAACGATGCGTGCGAAGGTGACAAACTCCTGCTGCTTACCGCTGATCAATGGCTCCGTTTCGAAGAACGGGATGACCCGAGTCACCAGGTCATGCCGCCGGCGCACGACGTACACCAGTGTGGTGTCCCGTGTACCGCGATGGTTCTCCCGGATCCGTCCGCAGCCGAGACGATCCCGGATGAGGTACAGGACCTCAGCCCGTGACACGTCCTGACTGACGTGAAACTCCGGCACGAGCTGCCAACCCAACCGAGTAGTCGGATGTCGTTGGACAGCAACGTGAAACGAACCTTCTCCATCAACGAACCCTGCGATGTACGGATCCAGCCTTTCCTGCTGATTGACCGCACTCGAGACATTGTCACTGCTCATAGCGGAACCCTAGACAGGGGCTCCGACAAGAACGAGTAGTCCGAGATACTCGGTGTTTCCAGCATTTAGCCGAATTTATAGACAGCGCGTTATGTCCACTGTCTCGCGACGTTCTAAACCCAGCTCGCGTACCGCTTTAATGGGCGAACAGCCCAACCCTTGGGACCTACTCCAGCCCCAGGATGCGACGAGCCGACATCGAGGTGCCAAACCTTGCCGTCGATATGGACTCTTGGGCAAGATCAGCCTGTTATCCCCGGGGTACCTTTTATCCGTTGAGCGACGGCGCTTCCACAAGCCACCGCCGGATCACTAGTCCCGACTTTCGTCCCTGCTCGACATGTCTGTCTCACAGTCAAGCTCCCTTGTGCACTTGCACTCGACACCCGATTGCCAACCGGGCTGAGGGAACCTTTGGGCGCCTCCGTTACCTTTTGGGAGGCAACCGCCCCAGTTAAACTACCCACCAGACACTGTCCCTGATCCGGATTACGGACCGAGGTTAGACAGCCAGTACGAACAGAGTGGTATTTCAACGTTGACTCCACAGACACTGGCGTGCCCGCTTCATAGTCTCCCACCTATCCTACACAATTCGAACCGACCACCAATATCAAGCTGTAGTGAAGGTCCCGGGGTCTTTCCGTCCTGCCGCGCGTAACGAGCATCTTTACTCGTACTGCAATTTCGCCGGGCCTGTGGTTGAGACAGCGCTGAAGTCGTTACGCCATTCGTGCAGGTCGGAACTTACCCGACAAGGAATTTCGCTACCTTAGGATGGTTATAGTTACCACCGCCGTTTACTGGCGCTTAAGTTCTGAGCTTCGCCCCGAAGGACTAACCCGTCCCCTTAACGTTCCAGCACCGGGCAGGCGTCAGTCCGTATACATCGTCTTGCGACTTCGCACGGACCTGTGTTTTTAGTAAACAGTCGCTTCAGCCTGGTCTCTGCGGCCGACCAGCGCTTCGGAGGCAAGCTCCTACACGCCAGGCGGCCCCCCTTCTCCCGAAGTTACGGGGGCATTTTGCCGAGTTCCTTAACCACAGTTCTCCCGATCGCCTTGGTATTCTCTACCTGACCACCTGAGTCGGTTTGGGGTACGGGCCGCAATAACACTCGCTAGAGGCTTTTCTCGGCAGTATGGGATCACTCACTTCGCCTGAACGGCTCGGCGTCAGGTCTCAGGCATGTGAACCGCGGATTTGCCTACGGTTCGCCCTACACCCTTACCCCGGGTCAACCAACGCCCGGGCTGAGCTGCCCTCCTGCGTCACCCCTTTGCTTGCCTACTACCGGTTCGGTTCGCGCGGTCCACCAGCTCGTCCCGAAGGACTCGCCGGCTTCATGCGCTTAGCATCACCGGATTCGGCATGGGCGTGTTATCACGGGTACGGGAATATCAACCCGTTGTCCATCGACTACGCCTGTCGGCCTCGCCTTAGGTCCCGACTTACCCTGGGCGGATTAGCCTGGCCCAGGAACCCTTGGTCATTCGGCGGAAGGGTTTCTCACCCTTCTTTCGCTACTCATGCCTGCATTCTCACTCGCGTGGCGTCCACAGCTGGATCACTCCGCTGCTTCACGCGCCACACGACGCTCCCCTACCCATCCACGTGCCTGGACGCCGCCCGAAGGCAGCGCCGAGCATGTACGTGAATGACACGGCTTCGGCGGTGTGCTTGAGCCCCGCTACATTGTCGGCGCGGAATCACTTGACCAGTGAGCTATTACGCACTCTTTCAAGGGTGGCTGCTTCTAAGCCAACCTCCTGGTTGTCTGTGCGACTCCACATCCTTTCCCACTTAGCACACGCTTTGGGGCCTTAGCCGGTGTTCTGGGCTGTTTCCCTCTCGACTACGGAGCTTATCCCCCGCAGTCTCACTGCCGCGCTCTCACTTACCGGCATTCGGAGTTTGGCTGATTTCGGTAAGCTTTTAGGCCCCCTAGACCATCCAGTGCTCTACCTCCGGCAAGAAACACGCGACGCTGCACCTAAATGCATTTCGGGGAGAACCAGCTATCACTGAGTTTGATTGGCCTTTCACCCCTACCCACAGGTCATCCCCCAGGTTTTCAACCCTGGTGGGTTCGGTCCTCCACGCGGTCTTACCCGCGCTTCAACCTGCCCATGGGTAGATCACTCAGCTTCGGGTCTAGAGCATGCGACTGAATCGCCCTATTCGGACTCGCTTTCGCTACGGCTGCCCCTCACGGGTTAACCTCGCCACACACCACTAACTCGCAGGCTCATTCTTCAAAAGGCACGCGGTCACGGCCGCACACGAGGTGCGACTGAGCTCCCACGGCTTGTAGGCACACGGTTTCAGGTACTATTTCACTCCCCTCCCGGGGTACTTTTCACCTTTCCCTCACGGTACTTGTCCGCTATCGGTCACCAGGGAGTATTTAGGCTTACGGGGTGGTCCCCGCAGATTCACACGGAATTTCACGGGCTCCGTGCTACTTGGGATCCCACTAAGGAGGTGCGGTCGTTTTCGCCTACGGGGCTCTTACCCGCTGTGGCGACCTTTCCCACGGTCTTCGGCTAACGCCGCACTTTCTCACTCCTTGCCAGTTCGGCAGAACTGGCCAAGTGGTCCCACTACCCCAACCACGCAACGCCTGCCGGCTATCACACGTGACTGGTTTGGCCTCTTCCGATTTCGCTCGCCACTACTTTCGGAATCGCGGTTGCTTTCTCTTCCAGTGGGTAATGAGATGTTTCACTTCCCCACGTTCCCTCCGCTTGCCCTATGTGTTCAGGCAAGGGTGACAGGACATGACTCCTGCCGGGTTTCCCCATTCGGAAATCCTCGGATCACAGCTCGGTTGGCAGCTCCCCGAGGCTTATCGCAGCCTCCTACGTCCTTCTTCGGCTCCTGGTGCCAAGGCATCCACCGTGCGCCCTTATTAGCTTGACTACAAAACAAAAAAGATGCTCGCGTCCACTGTGCAGTTCTCAAGGTGCGGGCGGTCCCGGTCACGAACTCGTCGCCGGCCGCCGTCCCGGTTGCCCGGTGCGGGGTAGTACGACGTGTGATCGGTCCTCCCGTGCGGAAACGCCGTCCGGTCAGCGCCGGCCGGCGTTTGCCTGCGGGCTGAGCGGGCGATCCTGCGAGATCCGCAGGTCCGTCCCCTCAGGACCCAACAGCGTGCCCGATTTCCGCGCTTGACGACCCGTCCCTTACCTGCAAGCAGGCAGTACTAGGGACGTCGCGACGCGACGATCGAATAGTCAGTGTTCCACCCGTGAGCTGGACGCAGGTCGAGCCGGCCGAGTGGCCGACTGTGATCGCCTACGCCAAGAGCTCCTTAGAAAGGAGGTGATCCAGCCGCACCTTCCGGTACGGCTACCTTGTTACGACTTCGTCCCAATCGCCGATCCCACCTTCGACAGCTCCCTCCCAAAGGGTTGGGCCACTGGCTTCGGGTGTTACCGACTTTCGTGACGTGACGGGCGGTGTGTACAAGGCCCGGGAACGTATTCACCGCAGCGTTGCTGATCTGCGATTACTAGCGACTCCGACTTCATGGGGTCGAGTTGCAGACCCCAATCCGAACTGAGACCGGCTTTTTGGGATTCGCTCCACCTTGCGGTTTAGCTGCCCTTTGTACCGGCCATTGTAGCATGTGTGCAGCCCTGGACATAAGGGGCATGATGACTTGACGTCGTCCCCACCTTCCTCCGAGTTGACCCCGGCAGTCTCCTATGAGTCCCCGGCATTATCCGCTGGCAACATAGAACGAGGGTTGCGCTCGTTGCGGGACTTAACCCAACATCTCACGACACGAGCTGACGACAGCCATGCACCACCTGTGCAGGACCCTTGCGGACCTCATATCTCTATGAGATTTCCCTGCATGTCAAACCCAGGTAAGGTTCTTCGCGTTGCGTCGAATTAAGCCACATGCTCCGCCGCTTGTGCGGGCCCCCGTCAATTCCTTTGAGTTTTAGCCTTGCGGCCGTACTCCCCAGGCGGGGCGCTTAATGCGTTAGCTGCGGCACCGAAGACGTGGAAGGTCTCCGACACCTAGCGCCCAACGTTTACGGCGTGGACTACCAGGGTATCTAATCCTGTTCGCTCCCCACGCTTTCGCTCCTCAGCGTCAGTTATGGCCCAGAGACCCGCCTTCGCCGCCGGTGTTCCTCCTGATATCTGCGCATTTCACCGCTACACCAGGAATTCCAGTCTCCCCTACCACACTCTAGTTTGCCCGTATCGACTGCAGGCTCGGGGTTGAGCCCCGAGTTTTCACAGCCGACGTGACAAACCGCCTACGAGCTCTTTACGCCCAATAATTCCGGACAACGCTTGCACCCTACGTATTACCGCGGCTGCTGGCACGTAGTTGGCCGGTGCTTCTTCTGCAGGTACCGTCACTTTCGCTTCGTCCCTGCTGAAAGAGGTTTACAACCCGAAGGCCTTCGTCCCTCACGCGGCGTCGCTGCGTCAGGCTTTCGCCCATTGCGCAATATTCCCCACTGCTGCCTCCCGTAGGAGTCTGGGCCGTGTCTCAGTCCCAGTGTGGCCGATCGCCCTCTCAGGCCGGCTACCCGTCGTCGCCTTGGTGGGCCATTACCCCACCAACAAGCTGATAGGCCGCGGGCCCATCCTCAGCCGAAAAACTTTCCACCAAGAACGATGTCGTTCCAGGTCGTATCCGGTATTAGCTCCGGTTTCCCGGGGTTATCCCAGAGCTGAGGGTAGGTTGCCCACGTGTTACTCACCCGTTCGCCGCTCAGTCACCACCCCGAAGGATGGGCTTCGCTCGACTTGCATGTGTTAAGCACGCCGCCAGCGTTCGTCCTGAGCCAGGATCAAACTCTCCATTGATGTCTACAGATAATCCGTCGCCGGCTCCGAAGAGGACGGCGTCGGTTCATCGACACATTGAAAAGTACGGTTCTGGTGAACCGTATTCACCTGACGTTGCTCAGACTTACAAACTAGCTGTTCGTCTGTCATCGCCAATTTTTGCCCGTTTTGGGGTCGCCGAAGCGGCCCAAACCGGACGTTTGGCACTGACTTTTGGCACGCTGTTGAGTTCTCAAGGGACGGATGCGCACCGGCCAGGGTCTCTCGACCCGTCTCGGGGCAACCGAGCCACGCTATGTCAGGCACCACCCGGTGTCAAAGACCACCGAGCGGGGATCGAGCGTGGCGGCCGCACGGTTTCCGCACGATCCGCCCGCCTGCCGCAATGCTATCGGCTAGGCCTGCCTGGCGCCGAGCTCGATCCCGACGAGCTGTCGCCTGCCGCGGCGGAGCACCATCAGACCACCGGGCAGCAGGTCTGACTCTCCCGGCACGAACTCGGCGTCGGTGACGCGCTCATTGTTCAGGTATGCGCCACCCTCGCTGACGGTTCGGCGCGCTTCGGACCTACTCGCGCACAGGCCACTGGCCTCGAGAAGGTCGACGATGGTCGCTGTCAGCGCGTCGACCGGGTGCAGGCCGGCCTCTTCGAGCGCGCTGCGCAGCGTGGCCGGCTCGAGGTCGTGCAGCTCGCCGCGTCCAAACAGCGCCGCGCTCGCCACGATGACGGCCTCGGTCTCCTTCGCGCCATGCACCAGCGTGGTGAGCTCGGCCGCGAGCCGCCGCGCGGCCGATCTGGCCGCCGGCCGCTCCACGGTCTCGCGCTCGAGCGCCTCGATCTCCTCGCGGCCGAGAAACGTGAAGAACCGCAGGTAGCGGCCGACGTCCGCATCCTCGACATTGATCCAGTACTGGAAGAACGAGTACGGCGAGGTCATCGCCGGGTCGAGCCAGAGGCTGCCGCCCCCGGTGGACTTGCCGAACTTGCGCCCCGAGGAGTCGGTGACCAGCGGCACCGTCAGCGCGTGCGCCGGCTCGCGCTCACCACTGCGGCGGATGAAGTCGAGACCGGCGGTGATGTTGCCCCACTGGTCGGTCGCCCCGATCTGGAGCCGGCAGCCATGGTCGCGATAGAGCCGGAGGTAGTCATAGGACTGCAGCAACGCGTAGCTGAACTCGGTGTAAGACAGGCCCTCGCCGCCGAGCCGGGCCGCGATCGACTCCTTGCCGAGCATCACGTTCACCGAGAAGTGCTTGCCGACCTCGCGCAGGAAGTCGATCGCGGACAGCGACGCGGTCCAGTCGAGGTTGTTGACCAGCAAACCGGCCGAGAGGTCGACGAACCGCTCCAGCTGGGGGCGGAGTCGCTCGACTCTGGCCGCGATCTCGTCGCGGTCCGCGAGCGCGCGCTCCGACTCCCGCCCGGACGGGTCGCCGATCAACCCGGTCGCGCCGCCGGCCAGCACGATCGGCCGGTGGCCGAAGAGCTGAAACCGACGCAGGGTCAACATCGGCATCAGATTGCCGGCGTGCAGGCTGTCTCCGGTCGGGTCGAAGCCGGCGTACAGGGTGACCGGTCCGGCATCAAGATCCTTGCGCAGGGCGTCGAGGTCGGTCGTCTGAGCCAGCAGGCCGCGCCATTCGAGCTCGTCGATGATGTCGGCGGTCACTCAGGCATCCTCCCCTACCCCGACCCGGGCACCCGGCTGATTTCTGCGGCGCGCAACATATGGCCGGTACGCCGAAACAGTCGGCTCGCCGTCGATCCAGAGCCGCCACGGCCATTCCGCCGCCTTCGAGATCCCGACCCGCGGGCCCCGGCGGACGAGTGCCTCACGCGCGGGCGAGCCGGCCAGGAGCCGCAACGGCGACTCCGGGTCGGTGACGTCCGCGCCATCGAGCCCACGGTCGACCTCGAGCGCCTGGCAGAGCCGGGCCGGACCCCGCGCCAGGTCACGCGCGGTGGAGCCCCCGCGCCGCGACGCGGCCCGATCGGCGCCGGCAACCACCTCGCCGGCCCGGAGCAGGACCGCCGCCGCGATCCCGGGCGGGCCGCATACCAGGTTGACGCAGAAGTGCATGCCGTAGGTGAAGTAGACGTACGCGTGGCCAGGTGGGCCGAACATCACCGCGTTGCGCGGGGTCTCGCCGCGGTAGGCGTGCGAAGCCGGGTCGTTCGCGCCGTCGTAGGCCTCGACTTCGGTAAGCCGCACCTGCACTCCGTCATGGTCGATGACGGTGCCGAGCAGGTCACGAGCGACGTCAAGCACCGGGCGGTCGTAAAAGCCGGCCGGTAGCGGGACACCGGGCTTCGCACCGGTCGGTCCGCGGGTCACCTGCGGCTCAACCGTGGCTGGCCCAGCTGTGGTGCGCCGTGAGGACGTCGGCGAGCTGGTCGAGCTGCTCCCGGACCCGCTCGGGGGCCGTGCCGCCCGGTGCGGACCGAGCCGCCAGCGCACCGGATACCGACAGCACCTCGCGCAGGTCCGGGGTCAGGTGTGGGCTGATCGTGGCCAGGTCCGAGTCGGAGACGTCGTTGAAGTCGCAGCCCTGCTCCACGCACCACGCGACGAGCGCACCCACCGCCTCGTGCGCCTCCCGGAATGGAACGCCGCGGCGGACCAACTGCTCGGCCAGGTCGGTAGCCAGGGCGAACCCGCCGGCCGCGGTCGAGGCGAGCCGCTCGGTGTCGATCGCCATGGTGGCGATCATCCCGGTGACTGCAGGCAGCACCAGCAGCAGGCTGTCGACCGCGTCGAAGACCGGCTCCTTGTCCTCCTGCAGGTCGCGGTCGTAGGCGAGTGGCAGCCCCTTCAGCACGACCAGCAACGCGGTCAGGTCGCCGATCAGCCGACCCGCCTTGCCACGGGCGAGCTCGGCGACGTCGGGGTTCTTCTTCTGCGGCATGATCGACGAGCCGGTGCTGAACGCATCGTCCAGCTCGACCCAGTGGAACTCGGTCGTCGCCCAGAGCACCACCTCCTCGCCGAGGCGGGACAGATGCACGCCGATCAGCGCCGCGCAGAACAGAAACTCCGCAGCGAAGTCGCGATCGCTGACCGCGTCGATCGAGTTGGCGAACGCGGCGTCGAAGCCGAGCTCCGCAGCGACCGCGGCCGGGTCGAGCGGAAGCGACGACCCCGCGAGCGCGCCGGCACCGAGCGGGCTGACCGCGGCGCGGTGGTCCCAGTCGACCAGCCGGGAGACGTCGCGGGTCAGCGGATGCACATGCGCGAGCAACTGGTGCGCGAACAGCACCGGCTGAGCGTGCTGCATATGCGTGAGACCGGGCGACGGTACGTCGATGATTCGCTCGGCCTGCTCCACCAGTGCGACCTCGAGCTCGGCCAGCCGGGCCACGATCTGGCGCACGTGATCGCGCAGGTACAGCCGGAGGTCGGTGGCGACTTGGTCGTTGCGGCTGCGGCCGGCGCGAAGCTTGCCGCCGAGCGCGCCCACCCGCTCCAGTAAGCCGCGCTCCAATGCGGTGTGGACGTCCTCGTCGTCGGCATCCGGCCGGAACCGGCCGGCTCGGGCATCCGCGTCCAGGTCGTCGAGCGCGGCCAGCAACCGGCTCAGCTCCGCGTCGTCGAGCAGGCCTGCCGCGTGCAACACCCGGGCGTGCGCCCGCGAGGCGAGCAGGTCGTACGGGGCGAGCCGCCAGTCGAACTGGACGCTCATCGACAGTCGCGCGACCGCCTCGGCCGGACCGCCGGAGAACCGCCCGCCCCACAGCCGGGTCGGCGGTGTCGGGTCGGGCATCAGCTCCCCATTCGCGAGTCTCGCTGCGCGGCGATCCGGCTCGGCATCCCCCACAGCTCGACGAAACCTTTGGCCAGCCGCTGGTCGAAGGTGTCCTCGGCGTCATACGTCGCCAGGTTGTAGTCGTAGAGCGATGCCTCGCTGCGCCGGCCGGTCACGACCGCGCGGCCGCCCTGCAGGGTCATCCGGATGTCGCCCGAGACGTTGCGCGACGTCTCGTCGATGAAGGCATCCAGCGCCCGCTTGAGCGGTGAGAACCACAAGCCGTCGTACGCCAGCTCTGCCCAGCGCTGCTCGATTGGCCGCTTGAACCGGGCGGCGTCCTTCTCCAGAGTCAGGTCCTCGAGGTGGCGGTGCGCCTCGATCAGCGCGATCGCCCCAGGCGCTTCGTAGACCTCGCGACTCTTGATGCCGACCAGGCGGTCCTCGACCATGTCGAGCCGGCCGATGCCGTGCGCGCCGGCCCGGCGGTTCATCTCCTGGATCGCCTCGAGCATGGTCACCGGCCGGCCGTCGAGCGCGGTCGGTGCGCCGTCGGTGAAGGTCACCAGCACTTCGTCGGGCGCCCGCCCGACGGCCGGATCCTCGGTGTAGGAGTAGACGTCCTCGATCGGTGCGTTCCACACGTCTTCCAGGAAGCCGGTCTCGACCGCACGGCCCCACACGTTCTGGTCGATCGAGTACGGCGACTTCTTCGTGACGTCGATCGGGAGACCGCGCTCCTCGGCGAAGGCGATCGCCTTGTCGCGGGTCATGCCCGAGTCGCGAACCGGCGCGATGACCGAGAGTTCCGGAGCGAGCGCGCCGACGCCGACCTCGAACCGCACCTGGTCGTTGCCCTTGCCGGTGCAGCCGTGGGCGACGACGGATGCGCCGTACCGCCGGGCCGCGGCGACCAGGTGCTTGACGATGACCGGCCGCGACAATGCAGACACCAGCGGGTAGCGGTTCATGTACAGCGCGTTCGCACGAAGTGCGGGCAGGCAAAAGTCGTCGGCGAACTCCGACCTCGCGTCCACCACGACCGCCTCGACGGCACCGCAGGCGAGCGCGCGCTCCCGGATCACCTCGAGGTCTTCACCGCCCTGCCCGACGTCGGCGGCCACGGCGACGACCTCGGCGCCCGTCTCGGCGGCGATCCAGCCGATCGCCACCGAGGTATCGAGCCCACCGGAGTAGGCAAGGACTACGCGTTCGGTCATCGGGGTGATGCTCCTGTCAGAGGTTGTAGGTGGTTCAGCTACCGGCCATGTCGACCAGCCGGTCGGCGACTCGCCGGCCGCCCTTCGGATCTCGGGTCACGAGCAGCACTGTGTCGTCGCCCGCGATCGTGCCGATGACGTCGACCAATGCGCTCCGGTCGATGGCGGATGCGAGCAGGTGCGCGCCGCCGGGCGGCGTGCGGACCACGACCAGGTTGGCGCTGGCGTCGACCGAGATGACCAGCTCGGCCGCGAGCCGCGAGACCCGGCCCTCGGTCACGTCAGCGAGCGCTCGCAACGACGGCCCGGGCGCCTCCTCGCTGACCGCATAGACGGTGCCAACGCCGGTTCGGCGCACCTTCACTGCTCCCATCTCTTCTAGGTCGCGGGACAGCGTGGCCTGGGTGACGTCGACCCGGTCCGCCGCGAGCAACTCGACCAGCTGGGTCTGGGAGTGCACATCGTGCGCGGCGATGAGGGCGGCGATCCGCGCCTGGCGGGCGGCCTTACTGTGCGGCGCGGTCGGCGACGTGCGCTTGGGCGCGACCGGGCTGCCGTGATCGGTGCTCATCACGCGCTCAACCTAGCCGCGTCCGCGGCCGCCTCGAGGATCGCCGGCAGCGCCTCGGTGAACGACCGTGCCTCCGCTCGAGTGAGCACGAGCGGTGGGGCGAGCCGGATCGCGTCGGGACCGGTCGCATTGACCAGGAAGCCGTGCTCCCGAGCGGTTGCCTCGATTGCGGGCGCCGATCCGGCCGCGACCGCCAAGCCGAGCCATAGACCCCGGCCGCGGACCCCGGTGAACAGCGGCGATGGTACGGCGGCAAGCTCGGCCTGCCACTGCGCGCCGAGCGTCCTGACGTGGTCGAGCAGACCGTCGGAGGAGATCGTCTCGATGACCGCAAGTGCTGCCGCGCACGACACCGGGTTGCCACCGAACGTCGAGCCGTGATCGCCCTTGCGGAGCGCGCCGGCCACCTCGCCGATCGCGACACAAGCACCGATCGGCAGGCCTCCGCCGAGACCTTTCGCAACCGTCACAAGATCGGGGGTCACCGCCTCGTCCTGGTGCGCGAACCAGCGACCGGTCCGGCCGATCCCGCTTTGCACCTCGTCGACAACCAGCAGCGCGTCCGCCGAGTCGCAGATCGCGCGGGCCGCTTCGAGATAGCCGGCCGGCGGCGGGATCACCCCTGCCTCACCGAGGATCGGCTCGAGGAAGACTGCCGCCGTGCTGTCGTCGACGGCACGGGCGAGTGCGTCGAGGTCGCCGTATGGGACGAACGCCGAGTCGAGGCCGAACGGCTCGAACGGCTCACGGTACGACGCCTTGCTGGTCAGCGCGAGGATCCCGAGCGTCCGGCCGTGGAAGCAGCCTTCGGTCGCGACGAACCTGCGACGTCCCGGTCGCGCGCGAAGCACGGTCTTGAGCGCCGCCTCGTTCGCGGTCGCGCCGTCGTTGCAGAGGAACACCTTCGCGTTGCCGGTCACGCCGAGCAGGTCGACCAGCCGCTCGGCGAGGCGGACCGCGGGGGTGTTGATGAACAGGTTCGAGCTGTGCGCGAGGGTCGCAACCTGGTCGGTCACGGCCGCCACGACGGCAGGGTGCGCGTGACCGAGCGATGACACCGCGATCCCGGCGATCAGATCGAGGTAGTCGCGGCCGTCGACGTCGGTCACCCGACAGCCATGACCATGCGCGATCGCGACCGGCGGGGTGCCGTAGTTGGCCATCATCACCGCGTCCCACCGCGCCTGAAGCTCCGACGTCGCGCTCATCCGGCACTCACCATCGTTCCGACCCCCGAGTCGGTCAGGATCTCCAGGAGCAATGCGTGCGGGACCCGGCCGTCGACGACATGGGCGTCCGGAACGCCGCCGTGCACCGCGCGCAGGCAGGCCTCCATCTTCGGGACCATGCCGTCGGACAGCGTCGGCAGCTTCGCCTCGAGCTCGGCGGCGGTGAGCCGGCTGATCACCTCGTTGCTGGCCGGCCAGTCGACGTACAAGCCCTCGACGTCGGTGAGGACGACCAGCTTCTCGGCGCTGACCGCGACCGCAATCGCAGCGGCTGCGGTATCGGCGTTGACGTTGTAGACCTCGCCGTCTGCACCGCGACAGACACTGGCAACAACGGGGATTCTTCCATCGGCAAGCAGGCCGTTGATGACCCCGGCATCGACGTGTACGACGTCGCCGACCAGGCCGATGTCGATCTCCTCACCGTCCACGACGCCCGGCCGCCGGGTCGCGGTCATCAGCCTGCCGTCCTCGCCGGACAGGCCGACCGCGAACGGCCCGTGCGCGTTGAGCAAGCCGACGATCTCGCGTTGCACCTGTCCGACCAGAACCATCCGGACCACCGTCATGGTTTCCGGCGTCGTCACGCGCAAGCCGCCGGCGAAGGTCGTCTCAATTCCGAGCCGGTCGAGGTGCGCGTCGATCTGCGGTCCGCCGCCGTGGACCACGACCACCCGGATGCCGGCGTAACGAAGGAAGACCACGTCCTCGGCAAACGACTCGCGGAGCGCGTCGTCGGTCATCGCGTTGCCGCCGTACTTCACCACGATCGTCCGGCCGTGGAAGCGCTCGAGCCACGGCAGGGCCTCGACTAGGGCGGTCGCCGTTGCCTGGCGCTCGGTCAGCCGGGTCATGTGGAGTACGCCGAGTTCTCGTGGACGTACGCCGCGGTCAGGTCGTTGCTCCACACCGTCGCCGAGGCCGAGCCGACCCGCAGATCGACGGTGAGCCGGACCTCGCGACCGGAGAGGTCGACGGTGCTGACGTCCTCGCCCGGTGCGCTGTCACGACACACCCACACTCCATTGATCGCGGCGTCGAGCGCCAACGGGTCGAAGGCGGCTGTGGTCGTGCCGACCGCGGCGAGGATCCGGCCCCAGTTGGGGTCCTCGCCGTGCAGGGCGCACTTGAGCAGGTTGCTGCGCGACACCGCGCGGGCGACCTCGAGCGCGTCGGTCTCGGAGGAGGCACCGATCACCTCGATCGCGACGTCCTTGCTGGCGCCCTCCGCATCGGCGAGCAGCTGGCGAGCCAGGCCTGCACACGCGGCCTCCACCGCCGAGGCGAAGACATCCGGGTTCGGAGTCAGGCCCGAGGCACCGCTCGCGAGCAACAGGACGGTGTCGTTGGTCGACATGCAGCCGTCTGAGTCGATCCGGTCGAAGGTCACACGGGTCGCCTCGCGCAATGCTCGGTCGAGTCCGGCGGAGTCGACGACGGCGTCCGTCGTGAGGACGCACAGCATGGTGGCGAGAGCTGGCGCGAGCATCGCGGCGCCCTTCGCCATGCCGCCGACACTCCAGCCGTCGCTGCTGATGAGGACCTGCTTGGTGACTGTATCGGTGGTCAGGATCGCCGCAGCCGCGTCGGCACCGCCGTCAGCGGAAAGCTGTGCCGCCGCCTCGACCACCCCCTTGGTCAGCGCGGCGAGAGGTGGCGGCTCACCGATCTTGCCGGTGGAGCAGACCGCGACCTCGCCGGCGCCGACTCCAAGTGCCGCGCCGACCGCCTCGGCAGTGGAATGGGTGACCGCAAAGCCGACCGGTCCGGTGCAGGCATTGGCATATTTGGCGTTCAGCACGACCGCGCGCACCCGCCCGCCCTGCAGGACCTGCTCGGACCAGAGCACCGGCGCGGCCTTGACCCGGTTCGCCGTGAACACGCCCGCCGCTGCGTCGAGCGGCCCGTCGTTGACCACGAGCGCGAGGTCGAGCTCCCCGTCCTTCAGGCCGGCCGCGACACCGGCAGCGCGGAAGCCACCCGGTGCGGTGATGCTCACTGCCCTACCCCGTTGCTGCTCAACCCGGCAGTCTCATCAAGCCCGAGCAGCAGGTTCGCGTTCTGCACGGCCTGACCGGCTGCTCCCTTGCCGAGGTTGTCGATCGCAACGGCAACGACGGCGCGGCCGGCATCGGCATCGAGCGCCACCTGCAGATGCGCGCTGTTGGATCCGGTTGCCGCGGCGGTCCGCGGCCAGCGATCCGGTGGCAGCAGGGTCACGAACCGCTCGTCGTCGTACGCCGCGTACGCCTCGCGAAGCTGACCGGCATCGACTCCGGCACGCACTGTCGCCGTGCAGGTGGCCAGGATGCCGCGCGACATCGGCACCAGCAACGGGGTGAACGACATCGAGACCTCGGCGCCGGCCACCGCGCTCAGGGCCTGCCGCATCTCGCCCAGGTGCTGATGGCTGCCGGCCACCCTGTACGGCGTGACGTCGGCCATCACCTCGCTCGCTAGCAAGTTGACCGCAGGCACCCGGCCGGCGCCGGTCGTGCCGCTCGCCGCCACCACGACGAGGTCGTCGGCTTCGACCAGATCAGCCGCGAGCAACGGCGCCAGCCCGAGCGCGACCGCGGTGGCGTAACAGCCGGGATTGGCCACCCGGGTCGCGCCGGCCAAACGCTCGCGGGCGCCGGGCAGCTCGGGCAGGCCGTACGGCCAGGTCCCCGCGTGCTCACCGGGATACCACCGCTGCCAGGCGGCCGGGTCGGCGAGCCGGAAGTCGGCGCCGAGGTCCACCACGATCGAGTCCGCACCCAACGCGGAGGCGATCTGCGCCGAGGCGCCGTGCGGCATCGCCAGAAACACGACGTCGGCCGCATCCAGATCGGCAGCGTCGAGGTCGAGCAGCGGCAAGTCGGCCATCGAGACCAACTGCGGATGGACGTCGCCGAGGCGCTTGCCCGCGTTCGTCGCAGCCACCAGGGCGCCGAGCTCGAGGGTCGGGTGCGCGTCAAGCAGGCGCAGCAGCTCGCCGCCGGCATAGCCGCTCGCGCCGACGACCGCGGCCCGGATCCCCATGCATCGAATAATACTGCATGATCATGCGGTCGTACGAGTAGTTATGTCGCGGCGCCGGGGAAATGGGCTACCGCAGGACCGCACCGTGCCGGCGGGCCGCCTCAGCAACTGCGGCATCGCGCACCCTGGCGGCCTCCGCGGCGGTGAGGGTCCGATCCGCAGCTCGCAGCCGGAGCGTGAAGGCGAGCGACTTGCGCCCGACACCGACCTGGTCGCCGGTGTAGACGTCGAAGAGCCGGATCGACTCCAGCAGCTCCCCCGCGCCGGCGCGAAGGGCGGCGGCGACCTCTGCGCTCGGCAGATCGGCCGCGACGACGACCGCGACGTCGAGGGTCGCCGGCGGGTACGCCGAGACGATCGGCGCCGCGGGGACCCCCGGCGCGCTCTCGATCAGTACGTCGAGGGAGATCTCCATCGCGCAGGTCCGTGGCGGCAGCTCGCACGCCTCGACCACCCGCGGATGCAGCTCGCCGGCATGACCGAGCAGGGTCTCGCCGACCCGCAGCACCGCGCACCGGCCCGGATGGAACGGCGCGTGCCGGTCGGCACTGACCTCGACCTCGATCCCGATCGAGGCGGCCAGTGAGACAGCAGCCGCGATCGCATCGGGCCAGCTCGCGGCGCGCCCCGGCCCCCACCATCCGGCCCGCTCGCGCTCCCCGGTCAGCACGGCCGCGACCCGGTTCGGCTGATCGGGCAGGGCGGCGTCGAGCGCTGCGAGCTCGTCCGCACTTGGCCGGGCGCCGACCGGAAGCGACGGAAGCGCCGGGCCGAGCCGCTCGCCGTCGGGCCGGCGCCGGAACACCGGGCCGGCCTCGAACAACGCGATGTCGGTCAGGCCGCGCCCGACGTTGCGCGCGGCGGCCGCGAACAGCCCGGGCAGCAACGTGGTCCGCAGGAACGGCTCCTCGTCCGACACCGGGTTCGCCACCCGCACGGACGGCCAGCGCGGGTCGCCGGGCTCGAGCTGCAACCGATCACCCACACCCTGATCGACGAACGGTGGGCTCAGCACCTCGACATAGCCCGCATCCGCGAGCGCCCGGCCGATGTGACGGCGCAGGCGCTGCGGCCGGGTCAGCCCGTGTCCCGCTGGCGGCGTCGGAACGATCGACGGCAGCGCGTCGTACCCCTCGAGGCGCACCACCTCCTCGACCAGGTCGGCCGGGATCCGCAGGTCCGGCCGCCACGACGGCGGGATCACGTCGAGCCGCCCTTCGGTCGCGGTCACGGTGCACCCCACGTCGCGCAACCGTCGCGCCACGGTGTCCTCGGAGTAGCTGATACCGGCCACCCGGCCAGGGAGGTTGACCTCGATCTCGATCGAGGCCTGGGGCAGCCGCTGGTCGACGTCGGTGACCGAGCCAGACGGCGTGGCCGCGCCGAGGTCCGCCATCATGGTCAGCGCCACCTGCGCGGCCGACGGGGCCAGGTCGTCGTCGACTCCGCGCTCGAACCGACGCGAAGCCTCGGATCCGAGTCGCTGCCGGCGCGCGGTGTAGGCGACGGTGACCGGGTCGAAGCTGGCCGCCTCGAGCACGACGTCCGTCGTGTCGGCCCGGATCTCCGTCGCTGCCCCGCCCATGACTCCGGCGAGCGCGATCGGGCCGCTGTCGTCGGTGATCACCAGATCGCGCGGGTCCAAGGTGCGCTCGACGTCGTCAAGCGTGCGGAGCGTTTCGCCCGCCGCAGCCCAACGAACGACGATCGGTCCGGACAGCCGGTTCCGGTCGAAGGCGTGCAACGGCTGGCCGAGGTCGAGCATCACGTAGTTGGTGATGTCGACCATCAGTGAGATCGGTCGCATCCCGGCGAGCACCAGCCGTCGCGCCAGCCAGGCCGGGCTGCTCGCGTCGGCCTGTAGCCCGGTCAGCGTCCTAGCGACGTACCGCCGGCAGCCCTCCGGCGCCTCGATCACGACCGGGTAGGCCGCACCGTCCGCGGCCGGCACCTCGACCGCGGCCGGGTCGCGCAGCGGCACGCCGTAGGACGTGGCGACCTCACGGGCCACGCCCCGAACCGACAGGGCGTATCCGCGGTCCGGGTTGATCGCGATGTCGAGGACGTCGTCGCGCAGGCCGAGCGCCTCGACGACGTCGCTGCCGAGCGGCAGGTCCGGATCCAGCACGAGGATGCCGTCATGGTCGTCCGAGATGCCGAGCTCCCGGCCGGAGCAGATCATGCCGTCGGACAGGTGGTCATAGGCCTCGCGGGCGCTGATCTCGAAGCCGCCCGGGAGGGTGGCCGGCGGGCGCGCATAGGCGACCAGGTCACCCACCGCGAAGTTGGTCGCACCACAGATCACGTGCCGATCGCTGGTGCCGTCGTTCAGGCCGACCCAACGAATCGGCTTCCTCGCATCCGTGACCTCCTCGAACTCCAGCACCCGAGCGACCACGACACCCTTGATGTCGGCACCGAACGTCTCGACCCGCTCGACCTGCAGGCCGGCCGCAGTAAGCCGGTCGGCAACGTCGCGAGCGGCGACGTCCGGAAGGTCGACATGGTCGCGCAACCATGAGATCGGGACCCGCACTATGCCTCCAGGCCCAGCGCGGTGGTGACCCGCACATCGCCCTCGACCAGGTCGCGGATGTCGCCGAGGTCGTGGCGGGACATCAAGGTGCGTTCGAGCCCGATGCCGAACGCGAACCCGCTGTAGTGCTCCGGGTCGATGCCGGCCGATGCCAGCACGACCGGGTGGACCATGCCGCTGCCGCCCCATTCGATCCAGCCCTCGGACCGGCAGGTGCGACACGGCTCGGCGCCGAGCTCGGTCGAGCTGCCGTGACAGACCCAGCACAACAGGTCAACATCGGCCGACGGCTCGGTGAACGGGTAGTGGTCCGGCCTGATCCGGGTGCGCACACCGGTCCCGAACATCGACTCGGCGAACAGATCAAGGGTGCCCCGCAGGTGCGCCATCGTGAGGCCTACGTCGACCGCGAGCCCTTCGACCTGATGGAAGACCGGGCTGTGCGTCGCGTCGAGCGCCTCCTGCCGGTAGACCCGGCCCGGTACGACGACATAACAGGGCGCACCGCGATCGAGCAGGGCACGGATCTGGACCGGAGAGGTGTGGGTGCGCAGCAGCACCCCACTCGAGCGCGGCTCGAGCCAGAGCGTGTCCTGGGTCTCGCGGGCGGGATGGGCCGGCGGGATGTTGAGCGCGTCGAAGTTCAGCCACTCGGCCTCGACCTCCGGGCCCTCCGCCACCTCCCATCCCATGCCGACGAAGATGTCTGCGACCCGCTCTTGCACGAGGGTCAGTGGGTGCCGGCCGCCCGGCGGGGTCGGATCCCAGGGCAGCGTGACGTCGACGGCTTCCTCGACGAGGACCCGTTCGTCGCGGGCCCGTTCGAGCGCCGCCCGCCGTTCGTCGTACGCCGCGGTCAGTGCCGCGAGTGCTTCGTTGACCCGGCGGCCGGCGTCGGCCCGCGCCTGCGGTGGCAGCGCTCCGAGCTCTCGGCGGGCGAGCGCGATCGGTGAGCGGGCACCGAGGTGGCCGGTATGCGCCACGGTCAGGGCAGCAAGGTCGGCGGCCTGGGCGAACGCGTCCCGGCCGGACGCCACAGTGGCGGTCAGCTCGTCGTCGGACAGCGCAGCCACTTCCTTGGGATCGTATGAATCGCTGGGCCCAGCCATGGTTTCCTCGATCGCGAAGTCTAAGGGTGCCGGTCGTCGACACCGGGGCAGGCTGTGCGCCGCCGAGCAGTTCAGACCGCGAAGTCCGGTGTGCCCAGCGGCAGCGTAAATCGCACTGCCGCGCCACCGGTCTCGGCCCGCCCGGCCGAGATCGTCCCGCCGTGCGCCTCCACGATCCCCTTCGCGATGTACAGACCCAGTCCGGTCCCGCCGCGGCGGGCGTCGTGCCAGAACTTGGTGAAGATCCTTGGCAGCGCCTCGATCGCGATGCCCTCGCCCTCATCAACCACCTCGACCGTCACGCCGTCGGGCACCGGACCGATGGTGATCGTGACCGTGCCACTGCCGTGTCGCAGTGCATTCTCGACGATGTTGCCGACCACCTGCGCGGCCTTGTCCGGATCGGCCCACAGCTCGTGCAGCTCGTCGTGGGCCACGACGACGAAGCGGTCATCCGGCTCACCGGCTGCGACCCGCCCGGCGACGTCGTGTCGCACGATCTCCGGCAGGTCGATGACCTGCTTGTGGAGCTCGAGGTATCCGGTCTCGATCCGCGACACGTCCAGCAGCTCGCTGATCAGCCGGCTCAGCCGATCGGCGTCCTGGTTGATGGTCTCAAGCATGTGCAGCCGCTGCTCTTCGGTGAAGCGCTCCCACTTCGACAGGAGGGTCGCGGCGAAACCCTTCACGCTCGTCAGTGGCGAGCGGAGCTCGTGGGCAACGACCGTGACGAGCTCGCTGCTGCTGCGCTCACGGCGGCTGCGCGCCGCGGTGTCGCGCAAGCACACGACGAGCCGGCTCACCCGCCGGTTGCCGTCGCGGACGAACGACGCGGTCACCAGCACATCGAGGTCGGGCGCGCCCGGCCGGGTCAGCGCCAGCAGCCGCTCGGGCTGGCGGACCCGGGTGGCCAGCCCGTCGAACGGTCGCGTACAGGTCCACCAGTCGCGACCCTGCTGGTCGACCAGCGGTACGGCGGCCGCGAGCGGCCGGCCGAGCAGGTCGGCCCGAGGCGCGCCCAGGATGCGAACGGCCGCGGAGTTGACCTCGACGACGACGCCGGTGGAGTCGGCCACGATGACGGCATCCGGCAGGTCGTCGTACCGCGATCCGCCCTCGAGCCGATCCGGCACGATCCCTCCTCGCCTCGCGGACGAAGCCTACGGGAGACCGCGGCGGCTTGCTCGCGCCGACGCGTAGAGACAGATCGCCGCGGTCGCCGCCAGGTTGAGGCTCTCGGCCCGCCCGTAGATCGGCAACCGGACCACGTGGTCGGCCAGGTCTCGGACCGCCGACGGCAGGCCATGGGCCTCGTTGCCGAACACCCACGCGGTCGGGCCGGCCAGCCGGCCGGAGTCGATCAGGTCGTCCAGGTCGGTGGTCCCGTCGGCCGCGGTGGCGAGCACCGTGCAGCCTGCCGTCTTGGCCTGCGTGAGGGCCGCTTCGGTCGGTACGCCAGTGACGACCGGAAGGTGGAACACTCCGCCGGCGCTCGACCGCACACACTTGCCCGACCAGACGTCGACCGAACCGCGCGACACCACGACCGCGCTCGCCCCGGCCGCGTCCGCGGTGCGGATCACCGTGCCGGCGTTGCCGGGATCCGAGACCTGGTCGAGGACGGCAATCAGCTGCGGTGCAGCCGCACACGCATCGACCAGATCAACGACCGGTGTCGCGACGACAGCGACGAGGCCTTGCGGCGTCACCGTGTCGCGCAGCGCGCCCAGCACCCGCTCGCTCACCAGCCGGATCGCGACGCCGGCGCGCGCCGCTGAGTCGACCAGTGCCGATTCACGCGTAACCGCATCGGTCGTAACGAACAGCTCGCGGACCTGCCGGCCGGGCGCAGCCAGCGCGGCCCCGACCGCGTGCGGGCCCTCGACGAGAAAGGCACCAGCCGCCGATCGGCCCTTCGCGGTGAGCAGGGCCCGCGCGGAGACGACCTTCGCGTTCGTCAGCGACTCGATCGGCTCGGATGCGACCGATCCGATCGTCGGGTCAGTCCGGCTCAGGCGGCCGACTCGGCTTCGGATCCGGACACCGGCAGGGCAGCCCGGGCGAGCTCGACCAGAGCGGCAAAGGCCGCCTCGTCCGAGACCGCGAGCTCCGCGAGGTGCTTGCGATCGACCTCGATGTTCGCGGCCTTCATGCCCTGGATGAAGCGGTTGTAGGTCATGCCGTTGGCGCGCGCCGCAGCGTTGATCCGCTGGATCCACAACGACCGAAAGTCACCCTTGCGGGCCCGCCGGTCGCGGTAGGAGTAGTTCATCGAGTGGAGCATCTGCTCCTTGGCCTTGCGGTAGAGCCGCGAGCGCTGGCCGCGGTAGCCGCTGGCCCGTTCGAGGATGACGCGGCGCTTCTTGTGGGCGTTGACCGCCCGCTTCACGCGTGCCACGGAAGGTTCTCCTTTTGCTCTTTGATCCCGGGCCAGGCCCGGAAAGGTGACGAGTACGGTGCAGTGCGGGCTAGCGCCCGAGCAGTCGGTTGGCCTTCTTCACGTCAGCGGGCGCCATGACTCCCTCGTTGGCCAGCCGGCGGGTGAGGGTCGACTCCTTGTGCTCCAGGTAGTGGTTGCGGCCGGCCCGACGGTGCATGAGCTTGCCGCTGCCGGTCACGCGGAAGCGCTTCTTCGCGCCGCTGTGGGTCTTCATCTTCGGCATCGCTGCCTCGTCTCCTCGGGTGGGTCGTTTGCTTCTGACGTCGCTGGTGGCGCTGGCAAGGTCGCTAGGCGGTGGCCTGGGCCGGCGGCTCGGCCGACGGTTCGGTCGATGGCTCGGCCTGGGCCAGTCGCCTGGCTCGCGCCGGTTGAGGCTGCTGGCCGCGGTGCGGTGCCATCACCATGATCATGTTCCGGCCGTCCTGCTTCGGCGCGGACTCGACATAGCCCAACTCCTCCACATCTGCGGCCAGCCGCTGCAGCAACCTGAACCCGAGCTCGGGTCTGGACTGCTCGCGACCACGGAACATGATCGTGATCTTGACTTTGTCACCGGCCTTGAGGAACCGAACGACGTGACCCTTCTTGGTCTCGTAGTCGTGCGGGTCGATCTTCGGCCGAAGCTTCATCTCCTTGATGACCGTGTGCGACTGGTTTCGTCGCGCTTCGCGCGCCTTCTGGGCGTTCTCGTACTTCCACTTGCCGTAATCCATGAGCTTGCAGACCGGCGGGCGGGCTTCGGCGGCTACCTCGACCAGGTCGAGATCTGCTTCCTGTGCCAGTCGGAGCGCGTCGCCGATGGCGACGATTCCGACCTGCTCTCCGTTCGGGCCGACCAGCCGCACTTCTGGGACGCGGATCCGGTCGTTGATACGGGGTTCGACGCTGATGGGACCTCCACTGTCTCGTCGTCGTTGTGCGCCACCCGAACGCTTGCGATCCTTCGTCGACGCAACGATCACGCACTCAAAAGGCCCCGCACGACGCGCATGCGAGGCCTCGACGACGACGACCACGCTCACGGCCGTCTGTCGACGACCTGCGAGGCGATCGAAGACCCGTCGAGTGCTGCCGATGTTGATCATCGGTGGTGCTCGTGCGGGTGGGAGTCGGGCTCCGCTTGCTCGACGGGCGCGGGTGGCACGCCCATCGGTCGCGAGCACAGGGTAGCAGCGAACCGCGGCCCGGCGCTTGCGGCGATCAGGGCGGAGTTGGGCGGATTTCGACGATATGGGTGATCGGCCCGGCGACGTCGACCACGATCGCCGCGCATCCTTCGGCGGCGGCGGCCGCCACGGCCTGGCGCCCGGGCATCGGGACCGGCCGTGCGTCAGCCTGCCAGGCGCGCAACGACGCATAGCTGGAGAACACCGGCAGGGCCCGGCGGCCGTCGAGCCCGACCAGGGTGGGGATGGCCATTTCGACCGCGGCCGACTCCTCGCCGTGCGCCACGATCGGCACGAGCACCCGGGCGTCGAGCAGGGCGAGCCGGATCACCGTCTGGTCGCCGCCGGCCAGCGCAGCCGCCAGCTCGACGTCGGGCGCGCCGTGGTCCTCGCCAGGGTCGGGCTCGCTCATCGGTGCGCCACCGGGCTCAGGTCACGGGGTGCGTCCCGCCCGCTCAACCAGACTCCGGCGACGGTGATGACGGCACCGATGACGGTCGTTGCGCGCAGCGTGGTGCCCGGTGCCGGCCAGGCCGCGTCGAGGACGACGGCACACACCAGCTGGCCGGCCAGCGCAGCCAGCACGAACCGGAGAACTCCTAGCACCCGGACCGTGCTTGCCCCGGCGAAGACGTAGTACGCACCGAGCGGGCCGCCGAGGTACAACCACGGCGCGGTCGGCAGCGAGTGCAGGGAGAACTCCCCCGCCGCGAAGACCACGATGATCATTGCGACCGCGCCGGCGGCCACGGAGATGAACGACGCGACCACGACATCGCCCGCGGCACCACGCAGCTGGCCGTTCGCGGCTTGCTGGATGGCCGAGCCGGCCCCACCGAGAAAGATCACCACGAAAAGCAACGGACGCAGTTGCGCACCGCGATCGCCGACCGCACCGATCGCGACGGCGGCGATGACAACCGCGATCCCCACGACTCGCCATCGCGACACCGGGTACCGGCCACTTGGGCCGAGCCCGAGATGATCGCTGAGCGCTGCGCCGACGGAGTTACCGGCCACGACGCATACCGTGACGAGCGCCACGCCGATCTCGGGCGCACCGTGTGCACTTGCGGCCACCACCAGGGCGCCGCCGAGTCCGCCGATCCACCACCAGGGCGCGACCTTGGCTCGGCGCAGCCGAGCCCAACCGGCCCGATGGAACGGCAGCATCGCGCCGACGAGTACGAGGCTGACCACGAACGCAGCAGCCGCCGCTTCGAGGGCGGAGTGGGTCCGGGTGGCGAGGTCGCCGTTGATCCGGACCTGGAAGCCCGCGGTCACGCCCGCTCCGGCCGCAGCGGCCAGGGCGAGTGCGGTCTTCGGCGCGGGCATCAGCGGACGTTCACGTGGTGCACCCCGGCTATTCGACGATCTTGGCAATCGGCAGCTCGAGGATGTCGCGGGCGCCGGCCGCCTTCAGCGCCGGGATCAATGTGTTGACACCAAGCTTGGCCACGACCGCCTCCACCGCCCGCAGCTCACCGGCCGCCAGCGGCATGATCGTCGGAGACGCCATCGAGGGCAGGACGTCGATGACAGCGGCGAGGTCGGCGGCGGCCACGTTGAGCTTCAGCAGCACCCGGCCGCGGGCGACCAGGGCGCCGCGCACCAGCAGCAGGATGTCTTCCATCGCGGCGCGCTTGTCGGGATCGTCGTACGACGCCCGGTTCGCAAGCAACTGGGTCTTGCTGCTCAGCAGTGTCTCAATCACCTTCAGGCCGGCACTGCGCAGCGACGACCCGGTCTCGGTGACGTCGACGATCGCATCGACAATGTCCGGGATCTTGGCCTCGGTTGCGCCGTGCGAGGTGAAGACCCGCGCGTTCACGCCGTGCTCGGCGCAGTACCGGCGGGTGGTCTCGGGCAGCTCGGTCGAGATCCGTACCCCGTCGGGCAGGTCGCCGACCGACTGCCAGGGCGACTCCCGGGGAACCGCGAGGACAACCTTCACGGCGGCTTCGCCGGCCCGCCCGCCGCCGACCTCGCCGAGGCTGACGACGTCGGCGCCGGTCTCGGCCACCCAGTCGCCACCCGAGATCCCGAGGTCGAAGATGCCCTGCTCGACGTACGTCGGGATCTCCTGCGGTCGCAGGAATCGGACCCGGTCGATCCGCGGGTCGTCGATCCGGGCGTGATAGTCGCGGTCGCTGCCGCGGATGACGGTCAGGTCAGCTGCATCGAACAGCTCGAGAACCTGCTTCTCCAGTGAGCCCTTGGGCAAGACGAGCGAGAGCACGGCGAGACCTTCCTGTACGGCGAGGGCGGGTGGCGTTTGCGGCGAACGGGCTCAGTGCCCGTCCGCCTTTCCATGCGCCTCGCCGCCGCGCACGGTGCACAGCAGCAGGGCGGTTTCGACCGCCGCCATCGCGGCCTCCCGTCCCTTGTCCTCGCTCGACCCGGGCAGACCACATCGATCCAACGCCTGTTCGGAGGTCTCGCAGGTCAGCAGCCCGAACCCTACCGGCACGCCGGTGTCGAGGGCGACCCGGCCGAGACCGTCGGTGGCCGCACGGCAGACGAACTCGAAGTGCGGCGTCCCGCCGCGGATCACGACTCCGAGCGCAACCACTGCGTCGTGGCCTTGTTTCGCCAGCTCATTCGCCATGACCGCTAGCTCGAAGGCGCCCGGCACCCGGACAACTGTGACGTCGCCGACCCCGCAGTCGGCCAGCGCGTGCTGCGCACCCGCGAGCAGCGCGTCGGTGACCTCGTGGTGCCAGCGGGCCGCCACGATCGCGACCCGCAGGCCGCGGCCGTCAACCTCCTGGTCCTCGGGTGCACCGCTGCCGCTCATTGATCCACCCCGGTCGTGGCTTCGTCATCGTCCGACCCCGGCTCGACGACCGGGAGTGCGAAGGGCGACAGTGCATGCGCGTGGGCCAGCCGAAGGGCGCTGCGGACCGCGGCCGGCTCGAGTCGCGCGGCCCGCTCGCTGACTGCTGCCGGCAACGCGTCGGCGGTTGCCTCGGTCGCCTCGTCGTCGACGCTGGCCGGGAGATCGGGGAGGTCGTGCCCCATCCGGTCCCGCTTCGTCGTGAGGTAGCGCAGGTTGTCGGCGGTGACCCGCACCGGCAGCGGCACCCGGCCGACGATCGACAGGTCGTAACCCTCGAGCCCGGCCCGCTTCGACGGGTTGTTGGTCAGCAGCCGCATCGAACGGACCCCGAGATCAGAGAGGATCTGCGCGCCGGTGCCGTAGTCGCGCGCATCGGCCGGCAGCCCGAGCGAGGTGTTGGCATCGATGGTGTCCTGACCCTCGTCCTGCAGTTGATAGGCCTGCAACTTGTGCATCAGGCCGATCCCCCGGCCTTCGTGCCCGCGCACATAGAGGACCACTCCCCGGCCTTCGGCGGCAACCGCGGCGATCGCCGCATCGAGTTGTGGGCCGCAGTCGCAGCGCCGGCTGCCGAAGACGTCGCCGGTCAGGCACTCGGAGTGGACCCGGACCAGTACGTCGTCGCCGGCGCCGATGTCACCACGCACCAGCGCAATGTGTTCGATCCCGTCGACCAGGCTTCGATAGCCGACCGCGCGGAACTCGCCGTGCGCCGTGGGGATCCGCGCCTCGGCGACCCTCTGCACCTGGCGCTCGGTGCGCCGGCGGTAGGCGATCAGGTCCGCAATCGAGATCAGCGCAAGCTCGTGCACCGCGGCGAACAGCTCGAGCTCGTCGAGGCGAGCCATGTCCTCGACGTCCTTCTCGCTGACGATCTCGCACAGCACACCGGCCGGCCGGAGGCCCGCGAGTAGACACAGGTCGACCGCGGCCTCGGTGTGCCCGGGCCGGCGCAGGACGCCGCCGTCCTTCGCCCGTAGCGGCACGACATGACCAGGTCGGGTGAAGTCGGCGGCACTCGACGCCGGATCGGCCAGCATCCGCATCGTCAGTGAACGGTCGTGCGCCGAGATGCCGGTCGACGTGCCGTCGCGGGCATCGACGGACACCGTGTACGCCGTACCGCGCCGGTCCTGGTTGGTGTGGTACATCGGCGGGAGCTCGAGCCGGTCGCAGTCGGACTCGGTCAATGGCACGCAGATGTAGCCCGAGGTGTAGCGCACCATGAACGCGACCAGCTCCGGTGTCGCCATCTCGGCGGCAAAGATCAGGTCGCCTTCGTTCTCCCGGTCGGCGTCGTCGACGACGATGACCGGCTTGCCGGCCGCGATATCGGCGATGGCGCGCTCGATCTCGGTGAAGTCGCTCATCCCTGCCCCCGATCCGCGGCCCCGTCGGCGAGCAACCGCTCGACGTACTTCGCCAGCACGTCGACTTCGAGGTTCACGCCGTCGCCGACCGCACGGGTGCCGAGGGTCGTCCGGGTCAGCGTCTCGGGGATCAGACTCACCCGGATCGTTGCGCCCTCCACTGCCGCGACCGTGAGGCTGACCCCGTCGAGGGCGATCGAGCCCTTCTCCACGACGTACTTCGCCAGCTCGGGGGGCAGTTCGACGTCGACCACGTCCCACCGTTCACTCGACCGGCGGGCGCGCACGATGCCGACTCCGTCGACGTGCCCTTGCACGATGTGTCCGCCCAGTCGGCTGCTGGGTGTCACCGCGCGTTCGAGGTTCACCGGCTCGCCGGGACGAAGGCTGCCAAGAGTGGACCGGGTGAGGGTTTCGTTCATCACGTCCGCGGTGAAGCGTGCCGGGTCGTTCGTCACGGCGGTGAGACACACCCCGTTGACCGCCACCGAGTCGCCGGCGCGGACGTCGTCGAAGCCGGTGCTGTCGATCGTCAGCCGGGCAGCCTCGGCCAGCTCGTCGACCGCGATCACGGTGCCGAGCGTTTCGACGATGCCGGTGAACATCAGTCTGGTCGCCCTTCTGCATCACGGTGACTCATCCGCGCCACCAGCTTCACGTCCTCGCCGACCCGTACGACGTCGTCGAGGGCAAGGCGTTGCGCCGTTGCGAGGGTCGCGGATCCGAGGTCACCGACCAGCGGCGTGCCCGCGCCGAGCAACAGCGGGGCGTGATAGCCGACCACCCGGTCGACCAGGCCCGCTGTGACAAAGGAGCCGGCAAGGGTGGCGCCGCCCTCCAGCCAGACGTTGTGGACCTCGCGGTCGAACAACGCCGCGAGCAGTTCCCCGAGGTCGACCCCGTTGCGGTCGCCGCGCAGGACGAAGACGTCGGCGCCGGCCGATCGGAGTGCCTCGACCCGTCCCGGGTCTGCGTCGGTCGCGACCGCGATGATCGTTAACGCAGCTGGACTGAGCACCTGAGCGGATAGTGGGGTCCGGGCCGCGGAATCGACCACCACCCGGATCGGTTGGCGCGGCGTCGGCCAGTCGCGGACGGTCAGTTCCGGATCGTCGGCGAGCACGGTGCCGATCCCGACCATCACCGTGTCTGCAAGGGCCCGCTCCCGGTGGACGTCGGCACGAGCGACCGGCCCGGTGATCCAGCGACTGGTCCCGTCCGCCGCGGCGGTGCGGCCGTCGAGGCTGGCGGCGTACTTCCACGTGACGTACGGGCGGTGCCGCGCCACGCTGGCAAGCCACGGTTCGAGCAGCCGCCCCACGTCGGGTGCGAGCAAGCCGGCCTCGACTTCGACCCCACCGCGGCGGAGCTCGTCCGCACCGCCTTGCGCGCGCTCGTTGGGATCGGTGACGGCGTAGACGACGCGAGCCACCCCGGCGGCCAGGATCACGGTTGTGCACGGACCGGTCCGGCCGGTGTGCCGGCAGGGCTCGAGGGTCACGACAAGAGTGCCGCCGCGGGCCCTGTCACCGGCGGCCGCAAGCGCGACGATCTCGGCGTGGTCGCCGCCGGCCGGTGCGGTCGCACCCTCGCCGACCGGCTGGCCGAGCTCGTCGAGGACAACGGCACCGACCGCGGGGTTGGGGTTCGTCGTACCGAGGACGGATTCGGCAAGGGCGAGAGCGCGCCGCATCGCGGCTTGCTCGGCTGCCACCGCCATCTCGTCCTCCGACCCGCTCGGCGAACGCCGGTGGTGCGAACTGCGGGAGACGAGGACTCGCGAACGGGGGTCAGCGTGCGGGCACTCGACCGGTGCGCCGAGTGCTCAGCGGGATCAGCCGCACGCGGTCCGGACCGGCCGGGCTCGCGCACCGCGTAAACCAACCGCGTCGCACGACCACCGCTCGCGCGCTTCCTCTCATCCGGACTGTCACCGTCGGTCCTGGAGTCTCACCAGGTCCACCGGCCGATGGCGTCGGCCGGGTCGCGGACTTCGGATCAGCTCGTTGCCGGGCTGGTCGTTCACCGCCGGTTCGGGTTTTCACCGATCCCGGAGCGCGCGGGGCGTTCGCTTCCATTGTGCACCACGAGGCGATCCGCGGCGCCCTAGGTCGGCTGCAGCTCGTCCTCGCCGTTGGACCGGCGGTCGATCGCGACGATCGATCCGGCCCGCGCCTTCGCCACTGCCTTCATCTCGTTGGCCACCGCGACGACATCTCGATGGTCGCGGTAGTGCCGACGCTCGGTCGTGGCCACCCCGATCGACACCGAGGTGAGTGGGAAGTGCCGCTCGTGACCTTGCCGGTCGACGACCGCGAGGTAGCCCCGCTCGACGTCGTCGGCCTCGTGCAGGGCGAGCACTCCGCTGTCGAAGCGGTCGAGCGCGTCGAGGCAGAGCGGCTCGACCTGCTCGGGCGTGCAGACGACGACGAAGTCGTCACCGCCGACATGACCGATGAAGGCCGGCGGCGGCCCGGCTGCGGCGGCGGCTTGCTTGAGGGTCGTCGACAGCAACTCGATGACATCGTCGCCGCGCATCCAGCCGTAACGGTCGTTGAACGCCTTGAAGTTGTCGAGGTCGACGTGACAGACCGCAAAGCCCTCGCCGCTGGCGGTGCGCCGCTCGATCTCCTCGTTGATCCGGTGATTGCCGGGCAGGCCGGTGAGCGGCGACACCGCCCGCATGTCGGCGTTGCGCCGCAGCGTCGAGCGCACCCGCGCGATCAGTTCAAGGGTGTCGAAGGGCTTGACCAGGTAGTCGTCCGCACCCGCGCTGAGACCGACCACCCGGTCCGCGGACACGCTCGTGCCGGTCAGCATGATGACCGGAAGGCTGGCCGTGGCCGTCGCCGACCGGAGCTGGCGAACCACCTCGATCCCCCCGACGTTGGGCATCAGCACATCAACCAGAGCCAGGTCGGGCAACGAGGAGTTGATGATCCGCAGCGCCTCGAGCCCGTCCCGCGCGACCAGTACGTCGAAGCCCTCGGTGCGCAGATTGCTCTCGATGAACTCCGCGACCTCGGCGTCGTCGTCAACGACCAGGACCGTGCTCACGAGGGGCACCACCAGGAGGTGCGACCGGCCCGCTCGGCCTGGGCCCGCAGCCGGCGGACCGCGTCGGCCGGATCGTCGCTGCCGTAGACCGACGAGCCGGCGACGAAGACGTCGGCGCCGGCGTCGGCACAGCGCTCGATGGTCTCCTCGTCGATGCCGCCGTCCATCTGGATCCAGACCGCGTGCGCGCCGTCGCGCACGAGCTCGCGGGCGCGCCTGATCTTCGGCAGCACGACGTCGAGGAACGACTGCCCGCCGAAGCCCGGCTCCACCGACATGATCAGCACGGTGTCGATCTCGGGCAGCAGGTCGGCGTAGGCCTCGATCGATGTGGCCGGCTTGAGCGCCAGACCGGCCCGCGCGCCCGCGGCCCGAAGTGCTCGGGCCAGCCGGACCGGCGCGTGCGCGGCCTCGGCATGGAACGTCACACTGCGTGCCCCGGCCTCGGCGTACCCGGGTGCCCAACGGTCGGGGTCGTCGATCATCAGATGGCAGTCGAGCGGGACCGCGGTGTGCTTGAGCAGCGACTCGACGACGGGCAGCCCGAGGGTGAGGTTGGGCACGAAGTGGTTGTCCATGACGTCGACGTGGATCCAGTCGGCGTCGTCGCTCACCGCGGCGATCTCGTCGGCGAGGCGAGCGAAGTCAGCCGACAGGATGCTCGGTGCGATCTGCATCGACACCCCGTCCTCATCGCCGCGCCAGCACCGTGATCACTGCCGGATCAATTGAGTTTACGCCGGACCATCGCGACAAACATGGCATCCGTCCGATGCCGATGAGGCCAGAGCTGAACCGTTGGACCCGGGCCGAGGTCGGGTACGCCGGGCAGGGCCGGTCGGGCGTCAACCAGCTCGGCATCGAGTCGTTGCGCGAGAACGGAGTCGATCACCCCGATCGTTTCGGCGAGGTGCGGCGAGCAGGTCGCATATGTCGCGACGCCGCCCGGACGAACCGCGTCGATCGCAGCGGTCAGCAGCTCCGCCTGCAGGATCCCGAGCCGCTCGACATCTTCAGGCTGCCGCCGCCAGCGCAGCTCCGGCCGCCGCCGCAAGGCGCCGAGACCACTGCACGGCACATCGGCCAGAACCCGGTCGAAGGACCGGTCGGCCCAGGCCGGACGGGTCGAGTCGGCAACCACCACAACCGCCTGCTCGTCGCCGCCGAGCGCCTGGGTCACGAGCGCGGCACGGTGCGGTGCACGGTCGGCGGCGAGCAGTCGGCCGCCGGCCGGCAGCAACCCGGCGAGAAGGGCGGCCTTGCCGCCCGGACCGGCACAGGCGTCCAACCATCGGAGGTCGGGCCCCTCGCGGGCGATCCCCGCAGCGGCCAGCGCGACCAGCTGCGAGCCCTCGTCCTGGACGCCGGCCCGGCCGTCGCGCACGGCGGCGAGCGCGCCGGGATCGCCACCGGCCAGGTGAACCGCGTACGGCGACCACGGGCCGGGCGATGCGGTCGGGCCGGCAGCGGCCAAGAGCTCGGCTCGGCTAATCCGCTTCGGGCGGGCGACCAGGTGGGTCGAGGGCCGGTCATCGGTCAGCGCCCGGTCGAGCTCGGCAAAGTCGTCCCCGAGCGCGTCGAGCCAGGCTGCCGCGATCCAGCGCGGGTAGCCCCGGTCGAGGGCGAGCCGGCCGACCGGGTCGCCGGCCGGTGCGAGCTCGTCGACCCAGTGCGGCCAGTCCCGCTGCGCGACCCGCCGGAGCACGGCGTTGACCAGCCCGGTGATCTTCGGGCCGCCAAGCTCTCGGGCCAGGTCGACCGAGGTCGAGACCGCCGCGTGCGGCGGAACCCTGGTGTGCAGCAACTGGTAGGCACCCAACCGCAGCACCGACCGGACCTCGGGATCGAGGCCGGCCGGGTCCCGGCGAGCACCGGCGCCGATAACCGGGTCGAGGACCCCGGATCGGCGCAGCGTGCCGTAAGCCAGTTCGGTGGCGAATGCCGCGTCGGTGCCGGTGATGGCCCGCTCGCGCAGCAGGCGGGGCAGCAGCAGGTTGGCGTAGGCGTCGTCGCGGTCGACGGCAAGGACCACGTCGACCGCCGCGCGGCGGGCGGGATCCTTCGTCATCGACCCGGTACTGGCATCACTCGAATCGCTCGCCGGCGTCGAGCCGCAGGCCACGAACCCAGTCGGCCGCCTGCATCGGCGCCCGCCCGTCGGGTCGAACCTCGGTCAGTTGTACCGGCCCGGTCATCGTGCCGACCAGCACCGAGGCACGACCGGCCGAGACCTCTCCCGGGGCCAACCCGCCGTCCTGCTCGAGTGGAGTGAGCGGCCCGATCCTGACCCGTTTGCCGCGAAGCGTGCTCCATGCACCGGGCGCGGGTGTGCAGGCCCGCACCTGGCGGTCGACGACGATTGCCGCCTTGCCCCAGTCGATCCGGGCGTCTTCGGTGGTCAGCCGCGGCGCGAGCGTGATGCCCTCGGTCGGCTGCGGGACCGGTACGACGGTGCCGTCCTCGATCCCGTCCAGGGTCGTGCTCAGCAGGTGGGCGCCGTCGACCGACAGTCGCTCGAGCAGCTCCCCCGCGGTCTCTCGGGGGCCGATCTCGGTGGTCATCACCCCGAAGACAGGGCCGGTGTCGAGGCCGGCCTCCAACTGAAACGTCGAGGCACCGGCAATGTCGTCACCGGCCATCAAAGCCCGCTGGACCGGCGCGGCGCCGCGCCAGGCCGGAAGGATCGAGAAGTGCAGGTTCACCCAGCCGGCCGGCGGGATCTCGATCGCGGCCGGCGGGACCAGCGCGCCGTACGCGACCACCGGGCAGCAGTCCGGATTGATCTCACGAAGCCGGTCGAGAAAGGCCGGATCGGAGGGCCGGTCCGGGGTGAGCACCTCGATCCCGGCATCGACCGCGCGTTCCTTGACCGGGCTCGGGGTGAGTGTGTGGCCCCGCCCCGACCTGGCATCGGGCCGAGTGATGACCGCCTCGACCGTGTGCCGATCGCCGGTGATCAACGCGTCGAGGGCTGGGAGCGCCACCCGCGGGGTGCCCGCGAAGACGAGCCTCATCGAGATCGCGGGCCTGCGGTCACGACGGTCAGCGGGCAGTCATTAGAACGCGAGCCCGCTCGTGGCGTGCGGCGACGTCTTCACCGTGGGGCCGGCCAGCCCCGACCACTCCGCCTCGCGGATCGCGCGCATCGCCGCCTTGCGCTGCTCCGGGTCGAGCCGGTCGATGAACAAGATGCCGTCCAGGTGGTCGACCTCGTGCTGGATGCACCGGGCGAGCAGATCGCTGCCGTCGATCGTCACCGGGTCGCCGTACATGTTGTGCCCGGTCGCGACCACGTGCTGCCGCCGGATACACGGGAAGGACAGGCCCGGGAACGACAGGCAGCCCTCGTCGCCCTCCTGGTCCTCGTCGCCGATCATCCGCAGGACCGGGTTGACCAGGTGACCGACCACGTCCTCCACATCGAAGGTGAACACTCGCAGGCCGACGCCGATCTGCGGCGCGGCGAGCCCGAGCCCCGGCGCGTCGATCATCGTCTCGGTCAGGTCCTTGACCAGGACCCGGAGCTCCTTGTCGAAGGTGGTGACCGGCTCGGCCGGGGTGGTGAGCACCGGATCGCCGAACAGGCGGATCGGTTGAACGGTCACTTCACTGCTCCTCAAGGACTCCGGCCGACCCGCCATCGTAAGTCGAGCTGGACCGGACCCGAGCGTCCGTGACAGTCAGTGGTCCTGCCGACCGTCCCAGCCCCAGTGCGGGATCGGGGCTCCGCTCGGTACGTCGCCCGAGCCGTCCGGGTGGCTGGTGAACTCGCCGACCGCCCACTCCATGTAGGCGCGCAGGGCGGCCCGGAACTCGGGGTCATCCGGCAGCCCGGCATCGTCGGCCGACCCGACGAAACAGTCGACGAACCGGCGGGCGAGGTCGCTCATGTCGCCGTTGCCACAGTGCATGACAAGCAGGTCGGTCTGGTTGCCGCACTCCGCCGAATAGGTCGCGGGACCGCCGAGCACCTCGGCCCAGTACGCCGCCAGCCGCTCGACGTGCTGCGGGTTCTGACCGGGATGGGAGAACGGGTGATTGAGCTCCGGATCGGCGAGACAACGCGCGTGGTGCGCCGCGGCCAACCTGAGGAATGCCGAGTCACCCCCGGCGTACTCGTACAGAGTGGGTCGCACCTGCACAGCATCGGTGCCGGCCGGGGCCGGGATCAAGCCGGGATCGTGGGGGCCGCCTCGACAAGCACGCTGCGCAGCAGTGAGACTCCTATCGCCGAGCGTCGACAGCGGAGTCGGCACGGGACGCGATTGCGAGGATCTGTGACCGACAGCAGCGGTGAGACGAACCCCGCGCCCCGCACGACCGCGCTGCCGGACCGCGCCCGAGTCGTGATCATCGGCGGCGGCGTGATCGGCTGCAGCATCGCCTACCACCTCGCCCACCTGGGCTGGCGGGACGTCGTCCTGGTCGAGCGCGATGCCCTCACCGCAGGCACCACCTGGCACGCCGCGGGACTGATCACCTGCGCCGGCATGACCGACGAGACCGCGCTGTTCATGAGCCGCTACTCGCGGGATCTGTATTCGCGACTCGAGGCGGAGACTGGTCACTCGACCGGCTTCCGGCCGGTCGGGCACGTCAGCATCGCCACCAACCCGCAGCGCCTCGACGCGCTGCGACGGGAGTCGGAGTTCGTCCGCGGGTTCGGGGTGCCGGACGAGGAGATCTCGGCCGCCGAGCTGGCCGCGATGTGGCCATTGCTCGATGTCTCCGACGTGCTGGCCGGCTTCCTGGTGGCCGACGAAGGCCGGGCCGACCCGGTCGGCGTCGCGACCTCGCTGTCGAAGGGCGCGTCGGCGCTGGGCGTGAAGATCGTCCAGGGAGTCAGCGTCGAGCGGGTGGAAACCCACGGCACCCGGGTGACCGGCGTCCGCACCGACCATGGCCGGATCGAGACCGAGATCGTCGTGAACGCGGCCGGGATGTGGGCGCGCCAGCTCGGCGCCCGCAACGGCGTCACGATCCCGCTTCAGGCCGCCGAGCACTATTACCTGCTCACCGACGCCGTCCCCGGCATGGACCGCGACCTCGCGGTGATCGAGGACCCCGATCGCTACGGCTACTACCGGCCCGAGGGCGACGGCATGCTGGTCGGGCTGTTCGAGCCGATCGCCGCACCGTGGTCGCTCGACGGCGTCCCCGGCGACGCATCGTTCACCACCCTCCCGCCCGACTGGGACCGGATGAGCCAGTTCCTCGGCCCGGCCCTCGACCGGATCCCGTCGCTGGCCGATATCGGGGTGCGGACCTTCTTCTGCGGGCCGGAGTCGTTCACTCCCGACGTGCATCCGATGCTCGGGCCGGCTCCGGAGCTCGACGGCTACTTCGTCGCCGCGGGCCTCAACTCGCTCGGCATCCTGCTCGGCGGTGGGGTCGGCAACGTGATGGCCCAGTGGATCGTCGACGGCGTACCCCCGGTCGACATCACCGGCTATGCCGTGGATCGCGCCGCGTTGCACGAGACCTCACGCCGGTTCCGCGCGGAGCGGACGGTCGAGCAACTCGGCGTGCTGTTCGGCGACGCGGTGTGGCCCAACTGGAAGCCGGCCACTGCCCGCGACGTGCGCCGCTCGGTACTGCACGACCGGCTGGTCGCGCAGGGCGGGCACTTCAACGTCTCGATGGGCTGGGAGTTCGCCGAGTGGTACGACGTCGATGCCGAGCACCCCGAGTCGCGGCTGACCTTCACCCGGCAGGACTCGTTCGGCATTGTCGCCGAGGAGCACCGAACCGTTCGCGAGGCGGTCGGCATGCTCGACATGAGCCTGATGGCGAAGCTCATGGTCCAGGGTCCCGGCGCGCTGGCGGTGCTCAACCGGCTCAGCACAAGTGACATCGACCGCGAGATCGGGCGGCTGGTCTATACCCAATGGCTCGACCCGCACGGTGGGATCATGGCCGACCTCACGGTTACCCGGCTCGGCGAGGACCGGTTCCTGGTGGTGGCGAGCGACGTCATCCACCGCCGGGTCGAGCCGCTGATCCGGCGGCAGACCCGCCCGGACGAGGTCGTCGTGGTGACCGACATCACCTCCGCGGTGACGTTGCTGTCGGTCCAGGGCCCGCTCTCGCGCGAGCTGATCGGCCGGCTCTCCGACGCCGACCTGTCGAACGACGCCTTCCCGTACCTCACCGTGCGGCAGATTCACGTCGGCTACGCCCCGGCGCTCGCGGCCCGGGTCACCTACGTCGGTGAGCTCGGCTGGGAGTTGCACGTCCCGACCGAGTACGCCACCGGGGTGTACGACGATCTGTGCTCGATGGGTGTCGACCTCGGATTCCGCCCGGTCGGCCTGGCCGCGATGAACAGCCTGCGACTGGAGAAGGGCTATCGCGACATGGGTGTCGACATCGACAACACCGACACCCCGCTCGGGGCCGGCCTCGGCTTCACCATCTCGTGGGACAAGCCGGACGGCTTCGTCGGCCGCGAGGCGCTGCTCGCCGCCAAGGAACAAGGACCGCCCAGCGACCGGGTGGTGAGTCTGATCGTCGACGACCCGGACGTGGACCTGTTCGGCAACGAGCCGCTGCTGCACCACGGCGACTGGGTCGGCTACGTCCGAGCGGCGGCGTTCGGGCACACCCTCGGCGGCCCGGTCGGCCTGGTCCAGGTCCACCATGAAGACGGCGTCACCGGTGACTGGCTCGCCGACGGCGGGTTCGCGCTGCACACTCCTGGTGGCCTGGTCCCGGCCCGGCTGCAGATCCCGCCGCTCTACGACCCGAAGCGGTTGCGGATCCTCGCCGCGGACTGAGCCGCACCGGTCGCGAGGGCCTCAGCCGAGCACGACCGGATCGACCTCGACCCGCACCACGCCATCGGCCTTGCGCGCGCTGCGTCCGGCCTGGGTCGCCTTCAGTGCGGCCGCGAGTGCCGCCCCTTGGGGTCGCGGCACCCGCACCAGCATTCGCTCCTCGAGCCCATCGTCGGCCCGGGGCGACCGGCTGACGACTGGGACCGGCCCGAGGACCTCGGCGGCCGGCGGCAGCTCGAGCCCGGCCAGGAAGTCCGCCACGGCGCTCGGCGACCCGGTGAGTGCGGCCATCCGGCCGGCCGGGGGCAGGTGCAGCGCACGGCGATCGTCGAGCTCGCGCTCGGCATGCCAGCGCGGCTGCCACCGCACCAGCGCCTGTACCGGCCGCAGCTCCCCCGGCGCGACCACGACGACCCGTCCGTCGCCGCCGCGGACGAGGGCGGCAGCCACCAGCCAGCGGCGCAGCGCCTCCTCGCCCGCGCGCAGGTCGGGTCGCGACAGCAGCATCCAGCCGTCGAGCAGCACGGCGGCGGCGTACCCGCCGGTCGCGATCGGCTCCGCCCCCGGCGTCGCGATCACCAACGCCGGCCGGGCGTCGACCCGGTCGAGCACGGTGCCACCGCCCGAGGTCTTGACCGGGACACCGGGAAAGGCCCGGCCGAGCTCCTCGGCGGTCCGTCGTACGCCGACCACCACCGCCCTTAGCTCTCCCTTGCCGCACACCCCGCACCGCCACGCGGTCGCGGCCACCCCGCACCAGCGACATACCGGGGCGCGGTCGGGGCCCGGTCTCGCCAGCGGTCCGGCGCAGTTGGTGCATCGGGCCGGTGTGCGGCAGGCCGCACAGGCCAAGCCCGGCTGATAACCGCGCCGTGGCACCTGTACGAGCACCGGCCCGGCCGCGAGACCGCTGTGCGCGGTCCGCCAGGCCAAGGTCGGGAGCCGCGCCGCCCGCGCCGCCGGGTCATCCGCCAGCTCCTCGTCGCCGCCGGCCGCGCGGACCACCGGCAGGTCCCGGCGCCGAGCCGGCTCGGTCGGGTCGAGCCCGCCGGCCCAGCCGGACTCGACCAGCAGCGCTCCTTCGGCCGTGACCGCGTGCCCGGCGAGCAGCAGCCCGGCCTCGGCTCGGTGCGCGCGCAGCACCCCGACCTCGCGGGCATGGCAGTACGGCGCCCTCGGCTCGGCATGAAGATCGTCGCCGTCGTCCCAGACGACGACCAAGCCGAGCTCGTGCACCGGCGCCCACACTGCGGCCCGGGTTCCGACCACAACCCGGACATCGCCGCGGCTGATCGCCAGGAACCGCCGGTAGCGCTCGGCCGGACCGAGGTCGGCGGTCAGGGCCAGGTGGTGACCCTTCCCGATCGCCGCCACCAGGGCGGCGTCGACCCGCGCGACGTCGCGAACGTCCGGCACCACCACGACGACCCCGCGCCCCGCCGCGGCGGTGGCCGCTACCGCTGCCGCAACCTCGCCGGGCCAGTCGCCGGGCAGGACCGCCCACACCCGCCGCGGCCGGCCGGCTGCCAGCTCGGCCAGCAGGTCGGCGCCGCCGACGTACCGATCGAGGGCCTCCGACGACGGAGGTGGCGGGGCCGGCAACAGCGGCTGTCTCGTTCCGCGTTCGGCGCCGGCGTTGCGCGGCGGCACGGCCAGCCGGACGACGTCGGCAAAGGTGCCGGCCCATCGATCGGCCACCTCGCGGCCGAGCGCCGCGATCTCGCCCGACAACACCGGCTCTTCGCCGAGTACCCGCTCGACGTACGACAGCCGCCCGCCGTGCTCGGTCTCGGCGAGGCGCTCGAGCACGATCCCGTCGACCAGCTGGCCGGCGAACCGCACCCGCACCCGCACCCCAGGTTGGGCGGCCGCCGACTGCGGCTCGGTGACTAGATAGTCGAACGGGCGGTCCAGATGTGAAAGCGACACATCCACTGCCAGCCGGGCGATCGGCCGCTCGTCCGCAGGCACCCGAGGCGCCGCAACCTTGCGCGGTCGTTTGCCCCGCGGTCCCGCCCCGCCCGCACTCACGCCACCGGTCTACCAGCGATGCCCGTCGACAAGCGCAAGAGACGGCCGTTGGAGCGCACCGTACTGGCCTGAGCGGGCCGCGGAACAAACCTAGGCGAGCCGGTCGAGCCGTGTTTGTGGAGCGGTTCGCTTAGGCCAGTGCAGCCGGGCTGCGCCCGTCGCGGAGCAACCCGAGGTGAGCCGGTAGCACCGACCCCGCCCAGCGCACGAGACCACATGCACCACCGCAATGTCAGTCGACAAGCGCAAGAGATTCACGTTTGGGCGAGCACAGGCGGGCTGGGCTCGCCGCGGAGCAAACCTAGGCGAGCCCGTCGAGCCGTGTTTGCGCAGCGGTGGGCTCAGCCCAACGCAGCGGCCCGAAGAGAATCGACGCGCGCAGTCGACTCCCAGGTGAAGTCCAGCTCGGGCCGACCGAAGTGCCCGTACGCCGCGGTCTGGGTGTAGATCGGCCGCAGCAGGTCGAGGTCGCGAATGATCGCGGCCGGCCGCAGGTCGAACACCGCATGGATCGCGTCCTGGATCTTCTCGTCCGACACGACCCCGGTCCCGAACGTGTCGACGAAGGTTCCGACCGGCCGGGCCTTGCCGATCGCGTACGCGACCTGCACCTCGCAGCGCGACGCCAGCCCGGCGGCGACGACGTTCTTCGCCACCCAGCGCATCGCGTATGCACCCGAGCGGTCGACCTTCGACGGGTCCTTGCCGCTGAACGCGCCGCCGCCATGGCGGGCCATGCCGCCGTAGCTGTCGACGATGATCTTGCGCCCGGTGAGCCCGGCGTCACCCATCGGGCCGCCGATCTCGAACCGGCCGGTCGGGTTGACGAGCAGGCGGTACGCCGAGACGTCGATGCCGAGGTCGGCGAGCTCGGGGGTGACGACGTGCTCCTGGATGTCGGGAGCGAGCAGTGTGTCGATGTCGATGTCGGCGGCGTGCTGGCTGGACACGACCACGGTGTCGAGCCGGACCGGCTTGTTCTCGGCGTACTCGATCGTCACCTGGGTCTTGCCGTCCGGGCGCAGGTAGGGCACCAGGCCGCTCTTGCGTACGGCGGAGAGCCGCCGGGCCAGCCGGTGCGCCAGGGCGATCGGCAGCGGCATCAGCTCCGGGGTGTCGTCACAGGCGTAGCCGAACATCAAGCCCTGGTCGCCGGCGCCCTGGCGGTCGAGCGGGTCAGGGGTGTCCTTGCCGACCCGGTGCTCGTAGGCGTCGTCGACGCCTTGCGCGATGTCCTTGGACTGGCTACCGATCGACACGCTCACGCCGCACGACTCGCCGTCGAAACCCTTGCGGGAGGAGTCGTAGCCGATGCCGAGGATGGTCTCGCGCACCAGCATCGGGATGTCGACATAGGTGTCGGTCTTCACCTCGCCGGCAATGTGGACCTGGCCGGTCGTGATCAAGGTCTCGACCGCCACCCGGCTGGAGGGGTCGTCCTTGATCATCGCGTCGAGGATCGTGTCGCTGATCTGGTCAGCGATCTTGTCCGGATGACCCTCGGTGACCGACTCCGAGGTGAAAAGACGATGCGACACGCACAACTCCTCATGAATGCAACCGGTCTCATCACGCCGGCTGGCCTGGCGGAAAGTCTAGATGGTTGGCGCGCCTCGGTCTGGCCAGTCCTGGGCCAGGATCGAATACATCGCAAGGTCGACGAACCCGTGCGGGAGCTCCTCGGCCTCGCGTCGGACCCCTTCGAGGGTCATTCCCAGCCGCTCCGCGATCGCCCGGCTGCGGACGTTCTCGGTGGCCGCGAGCAGCTCGACCCGGTGGATTCCCAGGTCGCGGAAGGCCAGGTCGATCATCGCGGCGACCGCGCGGGTCATGACCCCCCGTCCGACCCAACGCTCGCCGAGCCAGTACCCGACCTCGGCGCACGCATGGAGCCCGTCGAGCCGAAGCCCGACCAAGCCGGCCAGCTCGCCGTCGCACCGAATCGTCGCGTGCACGCCGGTGCCGGTCGCATTGACCTGCTCGATCGAGGTCAGGAAGGAGCGTTCGGTCTCGACGTCCACGGTGTCGTCGACCCAGGGCAGCCACTCCCGCAGGCGGTGCCGCTCGGCGTCGACGACCGCGAAGGCCTCGCTCGCGTCCGCCGCGGTCGTGGCCGACAACTGCACGCCATCGCCGAGATCGAGCGGGAACACGGTCGGCACGTCGACCGGATTCGACCTACTGGGGAAGCCGGGCAACGACCAGGTCCCACACGGCGTGTCCAAGCGCCTCTTTGCTCCCGACCGGTACGACGGTCGAACTGCCGTCCGCGGCCAGGATGACCGCAGAGTTCTCCTCGGCGTCGAATGTGCGGTGCTCGCCCACCTCGTTGACCACCATCAGGTCGCATCCCTTGGCGGCCAGCTTGAGCGCGCCGTTGGCGAGCACATCGTCGGTCTCGGCGGCGAAGCCGACGACGACCTGGCCCGCACGGCGGCGATCCGCCGACAGCTCGGCGAGGATGTCGGGGTTGCGGGTCAGCGCCAACGGCTCGGGGTCGGACGTGGTCTTCTTCAGCTTCGAGGCCGCCTTGGTGACCGGCCGGAAGTCGGCGACGGCGGCCGCCATCACGACCGCGTCCGCACTGGCCGCGGCCTCGAGGACGGCATGCCGAAGCTCTTCGGCCGTACGGACCCGCACCAGCTTGGCCCCCGCCGGGTCCGGCAGCGCCGTATTAGCGGCGACGACGGTGACCTCCGCGCCACGAGCCAACGCAGCGCGGGCCAGCGCGTAACCCTGTCGCCCGCTCGACCGGTTGCCGAGGAAGCGCACCGGGTCGATCGGCTCCCGGGTGCCACCGGCCGAGATCACCACGTGCCGCCCGGCGAGATCCAGTGGCACATTGCCCCGGGCGAGCACCAACCGCGCGACCGCGAAGATCTCGGCCGGTTCGGGCAGCCGGCCGATGCCGCTGTCCGCGCCGGTCAGCCGCCCCACGGCCGGATCGAGCACGACGATCCCGCGCTCGCGCAGCGTCGCGACATTGGCGCGGGTCGCGGCGTGCTCCCACATCTCGGTGTGCATAGCGGGCGCGACCACGACCGGACAGGTGGCGGTGAGCAGGGTGGCGGTCAGCAGGTCGTCGGCGCGCCCGATCGCCATCCGCGCGAGCAGGTCGGCGGTGGCCGGCGCCACGACCACCAGGTCGGCCTGGCGGCCGATCGTCACGTGCGGCACCTCGTGCGCGTCGGTCCAGACGTCGGTCGTCACCGGGTTGCCGGACAGCGCGGCCCACGTCGCCTCGCCGACGAACCTGGTGGCCGACTCGGTGGGGATCACCCGGACGTCGTGCCCGGACTCGGTGAACTGGCGTAGCAGTTCGCACGCCTTGTACGCCGCGATGCCGCCGCACACACCGAGAACGACCCGGGGCCGAACGCCTTGCTCTGGTGTCATCAGCGCCCTGCTCTGGCTGGAGGCGGTTAGACCTCGACCTGCTCGAAGGTCAACAGGTCCTGGTTCGCTTCGCGCAACGCCACCGACAGGGGCTTCTCCTGCACGTGGGCGGGAACGAGCGGTCCGACGTACTCGAGCAGCCCTTCGCCGAGCTGCGAGTAGTAGGCGTTGATCTGGCGGGCCCGCTTGGCGGAGTAGATCACCAGGGCGTACTTGCTCTCGACCTTGTCGAGCAACTCGTCGATCGGCGGGTTGGTGATGCCTTCAGGTCGCGCGGCAGTGCCGGACACGTCGTGCCTCACATCGTCGGGGCTGTTTCGGATGAGCCTCCAGGCTACCAGTCGCGCCGCCTCGGAGCCCGGCTCACGAGCCGGTCATGAGGGCCACGATCTCGGCCGCGGCGGCCTCGACCGAGCCGGCCTCGATCACCGCGTCGAACTCGTCCTCGGCCGCCAGCTCCACCCTGGCCTGCGCCAGCCGGCGCTCGATGATCTCGGGGTCCTCGGTCCCGCGACCGCGCAGCCGACGCTCGAGCTCATCCCAGGACGGCGGCTTGAGGAACAACAGCAGCGCATCCGGCACGAGCGCGCGGATCTGCCGGGCGCCCTGGATCTCGATCTCCAGCAGGACCAGGTCGCCTGCGGCGAGGTGCTCAGCTACGGCCGCCCTTGGCGTGCCGTAGAGGTTGCCGGCGTACACCGCGTGCTCGAGCAGCTCACCGCGCTCGACCATGCCCGCGAACTCGGCCGAGTCGACGAACCAGTAGCTCGCCCCGTCGACCTCTGCGGGTCGCATCGGCCGGGTGGTCACGCTGACCGAGTGCCAGATCCGGGGCTCGCTGTGCCGCAGATGGTCGACCACTGTGCTCTTGCCGACCCCGGCGGGCCCGGAGAGTACGGCGAGCCGATTGGGGCGCGGGCTAACCCCCGGCATGCGGCGCAGTCGGACCCGCGGCGAATTCGCGCTGCAGTGCGGCGCGCTGATGGGCGCCGAGGCCTCGGACCCGTCGAGTAGCGGAGATCCCGATCTTCTCCATGATTCGCTGGGCGCGAACCTTTCCGACGCCGGGCATCGACTCGAGCACGGCACTCACCCGCATCTTGCCGACCGCCTCGTCGGTCTCGCCGGCGTCGAAGACCTCGCTCAAGGTTGCGCCCGAGTGCTTGAGGCGCTCCCTCAGCGCGGCGCGGACCTTGCGGGCCGCGGTCGCCTTTGCCAGTGCTGCACTGCGTTGCTCGCGGGTCAACGGCGGGAGCGGCACGATGCGTTCACCTCTGGTCCAGGATCGGCCTGACGTGGTCTCAGGTTCATTGCCGCAGTGGCGGCGAACCTAGCGAGCCGACCGCGCGTTAGGCAACTGATCCGCACCGATTGGCGAGTCGAGCGAGGCAGCAATCGCCGCAGCCGCCTCACCAGGATCAGCAGCCCCGGTGATCGGCCGTCCGATGACCAGCAGATCGGCGCCGGCGGCACGGGCGCGATGAGGGGTGGCAGTGCGCGCCTGGTCGCCGTCGTCCGTTCCGGCGGGACGGACACCCGGGGTGATCAGCGTGATCCCGGCGCCGACGGCCGCTCGGACCTGGGCGACTTCCTGCGGCGAGCACACCAGCGCCCTGGCCCCGGCCTCGACCGCAAGGAGGGCCAGCCGGGCGACCGCGTCGGACGGCGGGCCGGACAGCCCGATCCGGTCGAGCTGGCTCGCCGAGAGCGAGGTCAGCACGGTGACTCCGGCGATCCGGGTCTGCGGCACGGCGTCCGCTGCAGCGGCGATCATCACTGGGCCGCCGGCGGCGTGAACGGTGAGGTACGTCGGCGCCAGCCCGGCCAGCGCTTGGGCGGCACCGGCGACTGTGGCCGGGATGTCGTGGAGCTTGAGGTCGAGGAACAGGTCCAGCCCGGAGCAGTCGCGGACCTGCTGGACTGCGGCCAGCCCGTGTGCGCAGAACAGCTCGAGGCCGACCTTCAGGCACGAGACATGGGGAGCAACCGCGCCCGCCCAGGCCAGCGCGGTGTCGAGGTCAGCGGTGTCGAGCGCGACCGCGATCGGAGCGTGGCCATCACTGCCGGCCGGCACTAGGCGTCCTCGGTCAGCCGCATGGCCTCGTCCTCGTAGTTGGTGTCGTAGCTCGACTCGTACCCGGGCTCATATCCGGGGTCGTAGGGCTCGGCCGGGGCAAGCTCGGCGCCGAGGGGCTCCGGCGCCTCGGGAATCATCATGTCGGGCGGACGGTGGCCGAGCCCGATCGCCTGCTCGAGCCGATCCATCCCGCGGGCGGCGAGGGCTTCCCGCAGCTCGCGGGACACCCGCCCCGGCGCCCCAGGGTCGTGGAAGATCACGGTGCCGACCTGGACCGCACTCGCGCCGGCCAGGATGAACTGCAGCGCGTCCAGGCCGGTACGAATCCCGCCGACCCCCATGATCGGGACGTCGGGCAGCGCCTCGTGCACCTGCCAGACACAGCGCAATGCCAGCGGCCGGATCGCCGGCCCGGACAGGCCGCCGGTGACTCCGGCGAGGACCGGTCGCATCGTCTTGGTGTCGATCACCATGCCGAGCGTGGTGTTGATCAGGGTCAATCCGGATGCGCCGGCGTCAACGCAGGCTTTCGCGATCGACACGAGGTCGGTCACGTCGGGCGAGAGCTTCGCGAACACCGGCACCCCGGATGCCGTGCCACGTCGGACCGCCGCCACGACCGCGGCGGCCGCACTCGGATCACACGCGAAGACCTCTCCGCGGTCTTCGACGTTCGGGCAGGAGATGTTCACCTCCACCATCGCCAGCGGCTTGCCGCGCAGCTTGCCGGCCAGCTTGCCGTAGTCGTCGATCGTCGATCCGGCGATCGAGACCACCGCTCGGACCCCGCGCTCCTCGAGCCAGGTCAGGTCGCGCTTGATGAACACGTCGACCCCCGGACCCTGCAGGCCGATCGAGTTGAGCATCCCGCTCGGCGTCTCCGCCATCCGCGGCGTGGCCCGGCCCGCCCGGGCGGTGAGCTGGATCGACTTGGTGACGACGCCGCCGAGCGCGGTCAGGTCGTTGAAGGGGGCGAGCTCCTGGCCGGAGGCCGCGCAGCCCGAGGCGGTGAAGACCGGGTCGGGAACGGTCAGCGAGCCGAGTGTCGTGGTCATGTCGACGGCCGAGTGGCGGGGCGCCTCGCCACCGCGGCGCAAGGTGATGCTCATCTTGCGGCCCTCAGGCGTCTGCGGCATCTCGGTCACCGCCCGGCTCCGACCGCATCCTCGGGCACGGTCCCGAGCGCATCCCAGCGAATCCGATCACCGGCGAAGACCGGCCCGTCGACGCAGGTCCGCATCATCCGGGTGTTGTCGTCGCTGCCGATGACCGGCAGGACGCAGGTCATGCACACCCCGATCCCGCAGGCCATCGACTCCTCGACTGAGAGCTGGGTGGGGATCCCGGCGCCGCCATAAGCGGCACCGGCGATGCGCTGCACCGCCTCGAGCATCGGCATCGGCCCGCACGCATAGACCACATCAGCGTGCACGCGGTCGATGACGTCGGGTAACACGTCCGACACCTTTCCCTTTTCGCCGTACGAGCCATCGTCGGTAGTGAAGGCGACGCTGGCCGCCATCCGTTTGGCGTCCAGCGCGCCGAACATCCGGTCGCCGGTCGAGGCACCCAGCACCGCGTCGATCCGGCAGCCGCGGGTTCGCAGCGCGTCGGCCAGCATGAACAGCGGCGCAGACCCGTATCCACCGCCGACCAGGACGCAGTTCGCCGGCTCTCGCGGCAGCGCGAAGGGCCGGCCGAGCGGACCGACGACGTCGATCGGGTCGTACGACCGCTGGCGCGACAACCAGGCGGTGCCCTTGCCGGTGACCGAGAAGATGAACTCCACCGTGCCGCCGTAGACCCCGGTCTCGCGGACCTGGTAGATCGAGAACGCCCGGCGCAGCAGCGTGCTGCCTTCCGGTCCGCCGACCGACACCGCAACGAACTGGCCTGGCCGCGCGTTCTCCGCGATGCCGGACGCGACGATCGTCATCGAGTAGTAGTCGCCGATCGGCTTGACGCTCAGCACCTCGCCCTTGACCTGCACCGGCATCAGGCTTCACTCCTCGGGTTCTGCGTGTCTCGCTTCGTGGCCCGGCTGGCCCGGTCGGCGTTGATCACCGCATGATGCCGCTGCAGCGGTGCCACGCCAACCTCACCACCGCGCAGCGCCTCGATGCCCTGCACTGCGGCACCGAGCGCTTGCACCGTGGTCAAACACGGTATTCCCCTCACCACGGCGGCGGTCCGGATCTCATACCCGTCCAGGCGCGGGCCGGAGTTGCCGAACGGCGTGTTGACGATCAGGTCCACCTCGCCGGCGAGGATCCGGTCGACGATCGTCGGCTCGCCGTCCGGGCCGGGGCCATCGGAGATCTTGCGGACCACGGTCGACGGCACCCCGTTGCGGCGCAGCACCTCGGCGGTCCCGCCGGTCGCGAGCACCTCGAACCCGAGGTCGGCCAGCCGCTTCGCCGGGAAGATCAGGTGGCGCTTGTCACGGTCGGCCACCGAGACGAAGATCCGCCCCTTGGTCGGCAGTCCGCCGTACGCCGCTTCCTGGGACTTGGCGAACGCGGTGCCGAAACCCGCGTCGATGCCCATGACCTCGCCGGTCGACTTCATCTCCGGGCCGAGCACCGTGTCGACCCCGCTGAAGCGGTTCCACGGCAGGACCGCTTCCTTCACGCAGATCGGCGCGTCGAGCGGGAGGTCGGCGCCGTCGCCGTCGGGCAGCATGCCCTCGACCCGCAGCTCGGCGATCGTCGCGCCCAGCATCACCCGGGCGGCTGCCTTGGCGAGCGGGACCGCGGTCGCCTTCGCGACGAACGGCACCGTGCGGCTGGCCCGCGGGTTGGCCTCGAGGACGTAGAGGACGTCGCCGGCCAGCGCGAACTGCACGTTGAGCAGCCCGTGTACGCCGACGCCGATCGCGATCGCCTCGGTGGCCGTGCGGATCCGGGCGACGTCGGCTCGGCCAAGGGTGATCGGCGGCAGTGCGCAGGCGGAGTCGCCGGAGTGGATGCCGGCTTCCTCGATGTGCTCCATCACCCCGCCGAGGAACAGCTCGACTCCGTCATAGATCGCGTCGACGTCGACCTCGATCGCGTCGTCGAGGAACCGGTCGACCAGCACCGGATGCTCGGGGCTGACCTCGGTCGCGCGGTCGATGTAGTCGCGCAACGTGTCGTCGTCGTACACGATCTCCATCCCGCGGCCACCAAGGACGTACGACGGCCGGACCAGGACCGGGTAGCCGATCCCGTGGACGATCGCGACCGCCTCGGCGAAGGAGCGCGCGGTCCCGTGCTTGGGTGCGGTCAGGCCGGCCGCGGCCAGCACCCGGCCGAACGCGCCGCGCTCCTCGGCGAGGTGGATCGCCTCGGGCGAGGTCCCGACGATCGGGACGCCGGCGTCCTTGAGCGGCTGGGCCAGCCCGAGCGGCGTCTGGCCGCCGAGCTGGACCACGACGCCGACCACCTCGCCGGTCCGCTGCTCAGCGGCGACGACCTCGAGCACGTCCTCCAACGTCAACGGCTCGAAATACAGCCGGTCGGAGGTGTCGTAGTCGGTCGAGACGGTCTCGGGGTTGCAGTTGACCATCACCGTGTCGAAGCCGGCGTCGTGCAGGGCGTAGCAGGCATGCACACAGGAGTAGTCGAACTCCACCCCCTGCCCGATCCGGTTCGGCCCGCTGCCCAGGATCAGGACCTTCGGGCGGGTGCTCGGCTCGACCTCGTCCTCCTCGTCGTACGACGAGTAGTGGTACGGAGTGCGGGCGGCGAACTCGGCCGCGCAGGTGTCGACGGTCTTGAACACCGGCCGCACCCCGAGCGCGTGGCGGAGCCGGCGGACGTCGTCCTCACTGATCCCGCCACGGATCGCGGCGATCTGTACGTCGGAGAATCCGTGCTGCTTCGCCGACCGAAGGGTCGCTTCGTCGAGCTGCGGCGCAGCGCGCAGATCGCCGGCGACCTCGTCGAGCAACCCGAGCTGGTCGAGGAACCAGGGGTCGATCCCGGTCGCGGCCGCCAGCTCGTCGACGGTGGCGCCGGCCCGGATCGCCTGCACGACCGCTTGCAAGCGGCGATCGTGCGGTCGCGCAGCCCGACCGATCCATTCGGCCCGGTCCCCCGCCGGTGCGGCGAAGTCGAGCTCGGCGCCCTTGGCCTCGAGCGACCGGGCCGCCTTCTGCAAGGCCTCGGGAAAGCTCCGTCCCAGCGCCATGACCTCGCCGACGCTCTTCATGTGCGTGGTCAGGGTCGTGTCCGCACCCGGGAACTTCTCGAAGGCGAACCGGGGAATCTTGACCACGACGTAGTCGAGGCTCGGCTCGAAGCTGGCCGGGGTCTTCTCCGTGATGTCGTTCGGGATCTCGTCCAGGGTGTAGCCCAGTGCCAGCTTGGCCGCGATCTTCGCGATCGGGAAACCCGTCGCCTTGCTCGCGAGCGCGCTCGATCGTGACACCCGCGGGTTCATCTCGATCACGACCTGCCGGCCCGACGACGGGTCGACCGCGAACTGGATGTTCGAGCCGCCGGTCTCCACCCCGACCTCACGGATGACCGCGAACGCCATGTCACGCATCTGCTGGTATTCGCGGTCGGTGAGGGTCATCGCCGGAGCGACGGTGATGCTGTCGCCGGTGTGCACGCCCATCGGGTCCAGGTTCTCGATCGAGCAGACCACGACGCAGTTGTCCTTGCGGTCGCGCATGACCTCGAGCTCGAACTCCTTCCAACCGAGCACGCTCTGCTCGACCAGAACCTCGTGCACCGGGCTGGCGTCGAGCCCGGCCGCGATCATCGCCCTCAGCTCGGCTTCGTCCGAGGCGAAGCCCGAACCGGAGCCGCCGAGGGTGAAAGACGGCCGGAGCACGAGCGGATACTCCAGCTCGGCCGCGACCTCGAGTGCCTCGGCGAGGGTCCGCACGATCCGGCTGTGCGGGTAGTCGGCACCGATCGCGTCGCACACCGCCTTGAACCGCTGCCGGTCCTCCCCGGCGTGAATCGCGTCGATCGACGCGCCGAGCAGCTCCACGCCGTAGCGCTGCAGGACGCCTCGCTGGTGCAGCGCGACCGTCACGTTGAGTGCGGTCTGCCCACCCAGCGTCGCCAGCAGGCCGTCGGGGCGTTCCTGCGCGATGACCTTTTCGACGTACTCCGGAGTGATCGGCTCGATGTAGGTGGCGTCGGCGAACTCCGGGTCGGTCATGATCGTCGCCGGATTCGAGTTGATCAGGCTGACCCGCAGGCCCTCCTCGCGCAGCACCCGGCAGGCCTGGGTGCCGGAGTAGTCGAACTCACAGGCCTGGCCGATCACGATCGGCCCGGACCCGATGACCAGGACGCTCTTGATGTCGGTGCGACGCGGCATCAGGTCGCCGCCATCAGTGCGACGAACGCGTCGAACAGGTCGACCGCGTCATGCGGGCCGGGTGCGGCCTCCGGGTGGTACTGCACCGAGAAGGCCGGTACGTCGAGACAGCGCAGGCCCTCGACGACACCGTCATTGAGGTCGACGTGGCTGACCTCGACCCGGCCGAAGTCGGTCGCGGTCGGCCCCTCGATCGGCGCATCGACGGCAAAGCCATGGTTGTGGCTGGTGATCGAGATCCGTCCAGTGCTCCGGTCCTGCACCGGCTGGTTGACCCCCCGATGCCCGAACGGAAGCTTGTAGGTGCCGAAACCGAGCGCGCGGCCGAGCACCTGGTTGCCGAAGCAGATCCCGAACACCGGCTTGACGCCGAGCACGCCCCGCATCGCCGCGACCGGGCCGTCAGCGGTCGCCGGGTCGCCCGGCCCGTTGGAGAAGAACACCCCGTCCGGCTCGACCGCGAGCAGGTCGGCCGCCGTTGACGTGCACGGGAGGACGTGTACCTCGCACCCGCGCTCGGCCAGCGAGCGCGGCGTCGACGCCTTGATCCCGAGGTCCATCGCGGCCACGGTGAAGCGGCGCTCGCCCACCGCCTTGACCACGTAGGGCTCGGCGGTGGTGACCTCACCGGCGAGGTCCGCACCGGCCATTCCGGGGCTGGCCAGCACCCGCTGGCGCAACGCGGCCGGGTCGGTCTCGACGCTGCTCACCCCGACCCGCATCGCCCCGAGCTCACGCAGATGCCGGGTCAGTGCCCGGGTGTCGACGCTACTGATCCCGACCACGCCTTGGGTCTGCAGCTCGACCTCGAGGCTGCGCACGGAGCGCCAGTTGCTCGGGATCCGAGCCGGGTTGCGGACGACGTACCCCGAGACCCAGATCCGGTCGGACTCGGGGTCGTCGTCGTTGACGCCGGTGTTGCCGATCTGGGGTGCGGTCTGGATCACGACCTGCCGGTGGAACGACGGATCGGTGAGGGTCTCCTGGTAGCCGGTCATGGCGGTGGTGAACACCGCCTCACCGAAGGTCTCACCGCGGGCGCCGTACGCCGCGCCCCGGAAGGTCCGGCCGTCCTCGAGCACGAGGATCGCGGGCTCAGTCATCGTCACCGCCTCGACCGTGGCGCACCCGCTGGAAGACGATCCAGGCGGCGAAGCCGAGGAACAGCAGGGCGGCGATCAGCCCGACCACCCACCCGCCCCAGAACGGGTGCGGGTCGACGAGGACGGTCTTGGTCGCGAGGGTCACGGGCAGCCCGCAGGTGTGGTCATGCCGGCTTTCCATCGAACACGGTGGGCCGGCCACGCAGGAAGGTCGCGACCACCCGGACCGGGAGCTCGCGGCCGGCGAACGGGGTGTTGCGGCTGCGACTCACGGACAGGCTCGGGTCGACCGTCCAGCGGGCGGCGGGATCGATGAGCAAGAGGTTGGCCGCTGAGCCGGCCACCAGCGGCTGGCCGTGCCGCGACAGCCGCCCGATCCGGGCCGGCCGGGTGCTCATCCGGTCGGCCACCCCAGCCCAGTCGAGCAGCCCGGTTTCGACCATCGAGGCGGCAACGACCGAGAGCGCAGTCTCCAGGCCGGTCATACCGAAGGCAGCCGCGGCCCACTCGGTTTCCTTGTCCTCCAGCGCATGTGGCGCGTGGTCGGTCGCGACCGCATCGATCGTGCCGTCGGCCAGGGCGGCGCGCAATGCCATCACGTCGGCCTCGGTCCGTAGCGGCGGATTGACCTTGAAGACCGGGTCGTAGGAGCTGACCAGGTCGTCGGTGAGCAGCAAGTGGTGCGGCGTGACCTCGGCCGTGACGTCCCAGCCCTTGCCCTTGGCCCAGCGGACCAGCTCCACCGAGCCGGCAGTCGACACATGACAGAAGTGCACCCGCGAGCCGACGTGCGCCGCGAGCAGGCAGTCCCGCGCGATGATCGCCTCCTCGGCGACCGCGGGCCAGCCGGCCAACCCGAGTACGCCGGATTGGTCGCCCTCGTTCATCTGGGCCGCCTCGGTGAGCCGCGGCTCCTGGGCATGTTGGGCGATCACGCCGTCGAATGCCTTCACGTACTCAAGCGCCCGCCGCATCAGCAACGGGTCGTGCACACAGTTGCCGTCGTCGGAAAAGACCCGGACCTGCGCCGCCGAGTCCGCCATTGCGCCGAGCTCGGCGAGCCGCTGGCCGGCCAGGCCGAGAGTGACCGCGCCGACCGGGCGGACGTCGCAGTGACCGGCCGTCTCTCCGAGGCGCCACACCTGCTCGACCACACCGGCGACATCCGCGACCGGATCGGTGTTCGCCATCGCATGCACTGCGGTGAACCCACCGAGTGCGGCCGCCATCGTGCCGGTCTCGATCGTCTCGGCATCCTCACGGCCCGGTTCGCGCAAGTGCGTGTGCAGGTCCACCAAGCCGGGCAGTGCGATCAGCCCGTCGGCATCGACGACCTGCGCCCCGACGGGTCGCTCGTCGACCAGGTGCCCGCTTTCGACGTACAGCGAGACCGGGTCGCCACCGAGTGGGCGGACACCCTCGATCACCCACGCCCCGACGTCGCTCATGCCGCACCCCCGTCGCCGGCGCCCGGATCGATGCCGGTCTGCCCGCCTAGCAGGAGATAGAGCACCGCCATCCGGACCGACACTCCGTTGGCCACCTGCTCAACGATGGTCGAGCGGACGCTGTCGGCGACCTCTGCGGCGATCTCCACACCGCGGTTCATCGGGCCCGGATGCATCACGATCGCGTCGTCCGGCAGCAACGCCATCCGCTGCGCGTCGAGTCCGTAGCGGCGCGAGTATTCACGAGTGGTCGGGAAGAACCCGCCGTGCATCCGCTCGTGCTGGACCCGAAGCATCATCACGACATCGGCCTTGGGCAGCACCGCGTCGAGGTCGTAGGAGACCGCGCAGGGCCAGACCGGCACACCGACCGGCAACAACGTGGGCGGCGCGATCACGGTGACGTCGGCGCCGAGCGTCGAGAGCAACAGGACGTTGCTCCGCGCGACTCGTGAGTGCAGGACGTCGCCGACGATGGCGACATTGAGCCCCTCCAGCCGACCGGTGCGGCGTCGCATCGTGTACGCGTCGAGCAGCGCCTGGGTCGGATGCTCGTGCGTGCCGTCGCCGGCATTGACCACGCTGCCCCGGATCCAATGGGCGAGCCGGTGGGGTGCGCCGCTCGCGCCGTGGCGGACCACCACCGCGTCCGAACCCATTGCCTCGAGGGTCAGCGCGGTGTCCTTCAGCGACTCCCCCTTGCTGACACTCGAGCCCTTCGCCGCGAAGTTGATGACATCCGCCGACAGCCGCTTCGCGGCGACCTCGAACGACGTGCGGGTCCGGGTGGAGTCCTCGAAGAACAGGTTGACCACGGTGCGGCCGCGCAGGGTGGGCAGCTTCTTGATGCTGCGGCCGGCAAGGGCGGCGTCCATCTCGGCCGCGGTGTCGAGCACCAGCAGTGCGTCCTCGCGGGAGAGGTCGCCGGCCGAGAGCAGGTGGCGGTTCATCGTCCGGCCTCCTCGACGGCTGGTGATCCCGCGGCGCGCGGCTCGTCCGTCGGTCTGAGCAGGACCGCATCCCGGTCGTCGTGCTCGACCAGTTGCACATGGACCGTCTCGGTCAGCGCGGTGGGCAGGTTCTTGCCGACATAGTCGGCGCGGATCGGCAGCTCTCGGTGGCCTCTGTCGATGAGCACCGCCAGCTGTACGGCGCGCGGCCGGCCGAGGTCGGACAGCGCGTCGAGCGCCGCTCGGATCGTCCGGCCCGAGAACAGCACGTCGTCGACCAGCACCACCGTCCGGCCGTCGACGCCCTCGACCGGGATCTCGGTGAGCTCGAGGGCCCGCACGCCCCGCAGCCGAAGGTCATCGCGGTACATCGTCGTGTCGAGCGCACCGACCGGGACCGGGCCGGACTCGATCAAGGCGATCTGGGCGGCGATCCGCCGGGCCAGCGGGACGCCTCTGGTCGGGATGCCGAGCACCACGAGGTCGCCGGCCCCGTGGTTGCGCTCGACGATCTCGTGCGAGATCCGGGTGAGCGCGCGGTTGAGATCGGTGGCGTCGAGGACCGAACGAGCGATCGGAGAATCGCTCGTCAACTGGTCCGGGGGGTCCGCCGGGAGTCCGGCAGTGGCACTGGCGACGTGGCGCGGGGCAGCCGCCATCGCGGCACCTCCTTCTCCGCCTCACAGGACGGGGTTAAAGGACGGCAAGTTGCTGACGGCACAGTATCAGCCGCGATCGGTCACACCGGCACGCCATCACGCAGGACCCGCGAGAGCAGTCCGTTCACGAAGCCGGGCGAGGCCTCGGTGGACAGCGACTTGGCCAGCTCGACCGCCTCGTCGATGACCACCGCATCCGGAACCGAGTCGCACCACAACAGCTCGAACAACGCCAGCCGCAACACGGCGCGATCCACCGGCGGCATCCGCTCCAGGGTCCAGTCCTCGGCGTACGCGGCCAGAACCTCGTCGATCCTGGCCCGGTGCGCGACGACACCGTCCACGAGCTCGCGGGAGTACTCGGGCACCGGCGGATCGGAGCGCTCGATCCAGGCCGACAGGGTGTCGCGCGGGTCGACCTCGCGGACATCGGCCTCGAACAGGACGTCGATCGCTCGCTTGCGGGCTTTGCTCCGTGCGGCCACGGTGGCTAGCTGCTGACGCGGCTGATGTAACGGCCGTCCCGGGTGTCGACCTTGACCTTTTCGCCCTGGACGACGAACAGCGGTACCTGCACGGTGACGCCGGTCTCCAGGGTGGCCGGCTTGGTCCCGCCGGTTGAACGGTCGCCTTGCATCCCGGGCTCGGTGTAGGTGATCAGCAGCTCCACCGACGCCGGAAGCTCGATGTAGAGAACCACGCCGTCGTGCATCGCGACCGTCGCGTTGGTGTTCTCGAGGAGGTAGTCCTTCGCATCGCCGACCGCAGCCGGCGGCACGTGCACCTGCTCGTAGCTGTCGACGTCCATGAAGACGTAGTCGGCGCCGTCCTGGTAGAGGTAGGTCATTTCGCGCTTGTCCACGTTTGCGACCTCGACCTTGACCCCGGCGTTGAAGGTCCGGTCGACCACCTGTCCGGTCATGACGTTCTTGAGCTTGCTGCGCACGAACGCGCCGCCCTTGCCCGGCTTGACATGCTGGAAGTCGACGACGTTCCAGAGCACGCCGTCGAGGTCAAGCGTCATGCCGTTCTTCAGGTCGTTGGTCGTAGCCACAGCGGAAGAGCTCCCTGGATCAGATGGTCTTCCATCTTATGCGGGCGGTGGCGTGGGACCGATTGCTCAGACGCTTGAAGAGGTCGCCACCGTCAATGCCGGCGTGGTGGCCGTCGGCGTACTCGTTGGATCCGAGGTGGCCGCGACGACGTCGCGGTTGGGTCGCAGGATCACGACCGCAAGGACGGCGAACCAGACCAGCCGCACCGGTCCCGACCACGGCGGTGAGATCGTCGGCACCGCGTACTCCACGATGGCGGTGACCGCGGTCCACACCGGCAGCTTTCGGCGCGAGGAGCAGTCCCACAGGGCGGCGCCGACGATCGGACCGAGCCCGTAGTAGAGCCACATCTGCGGGTCCATGAAGACCCGGAAGCCGAAGCCGATCAGCGGAACAGCCATCCAGCGGCCCCGCCGGGCCGCCAGGATCGACACCAGCAGGCCGCCGAGGAACTGCACCGGCCGGACCCAGTTCGGCGCGTTGCCGATCGGCATGCCGAGGAAATGCATCGTCGAGCCGGCATCCACCGGGAACTGGAAGCTGCCGAGCGCGTGAATCGTCTGCGGATCACCCACGATGAACGGACCCCAGCAGGCGCCGGCTGTGAGGATCGTCAGCAGGGTTGCCTTGGCCCGTTCCTCGCGCGGCAGGCCGAGCAGGCAGGGCGTGATGATCAGCGCCCACGGCTTGGACGCGATCGCGATACCCAGGATGAGGGCGACCAGCCACCAGCGCTTCCCGCTGGCGATGATGGCCATCGCGGTCATCGCGCCGGTGATCGCCATCACGTCGTCGAGATGCGCCCAACGCGCGGACTCCCAGGCCCAGATCGGTACGATGACGAGTCCCGCGAGCAGGATCACGGTCTGCAGGGACCGGCCCCGCGCCAGAGTCTTGCGACGGATGGCAGTGAGCTCGACGCACCGGACGCACCAGACGCCCGCAGCCACCATGAGGATGGTCATCAGGAGTCGGACCGTCAGGGGTGACAGCCACTGGAAGCAGGCGACGATCGCGAGCGGCGGCGGCCCGATCTGGATCTCCGGGGAGTGCGCGTAAAGGCCCAGGGCTCCAGTCGCGTAGTGCGAGTTGAGATGGATCAAGGTCCGTGCCCCGAACTCGAACCACAGCCAGTCGGTCAGGACGCCCTTAGGCCGGGTCTCGTACGCGATCGCAAACCAGGCGTACGCCCACGCCAGGAGCACCAGGTAACGGACCCGGAGCCCGAGGTGCCCAAGGCGGCGGATCGCGTCCATCTGAATGATGTCGAACGAAACCCGGCTTCGCTTGAGCCGATCCGGTGCCGCTCAGCACTCGATGAGCGCACGCTCCGAGTTCGTGAGGGATCTCGAGCCACCCGATGAGACGACCACCGAGTCCTCGATCCGGACCCCGCCCCGCTCCGGCAGGTAGATCCCGGGTTCGATCGTGACCGCCGCGTTCTCGACCAGGGCCGGATCGGAGGACGTCACCGACAAGAACGGGCGCTCGTGGACTTCGAGACCGACGCCGTGACCGAGGCCGTGCGAGGGCTGGTACCCGCTCGACTCGATGGCGGCTCGAGCGGCGGCATCGAGATCACGGGGAAGCGCTCCGACCACGGCGGCCCCGGCGCATCGTTGCTGAATCTCGAACACAAGGGTGTGCAGGTCGCGCTGCCACTGCGCCGCCGGCGACATGACCACGGTGCGGGTCATGTCGGCGTGGTAGCCGTCGTACCTCGCGCCGAAGTCCATCTTCACGAGGTCGCCGGGCTCGAGCACCCGCTCGGTCGGTTGGTGATGCGGGATCGCGCTGTGCGGGCCGAACGCGACGATCGAGTCGAACGCCAGCCCGTCGGCACCGTGGTCGCGCATCGAGGTGTGCAACCACCAGGCGACCTCGCGTTCGGTCACCCCGGGCCGCAACTCGGGGAGCACGTCGGCAAACGCGGCATCGGTGATGGCGCACGCCCGGCCGAGGCGCTCGAGCTCGCCGCCGTCCTTCACCGCGCGGAGCAACTCGACGATCTCCCCCACTGCGACGAGCTCGACCTTGTCCTCCGCGGCTGCTCGCAAGGCCTCCAACTGGCTCACGGTCACTTCGGATGCCTCGATCCCGAGCCGGCCGACCCCGACCGCGACCGCCCGGGTCACCAGCGTGTTCGCACTTGCCCTGGCGTCGACGCACTCGAGATCGGGCACCTCCGCGGCCGCTTGCGTGAGATACCGCCCGTCGGTGGCGAAGACCGCGGAGCCGTCCCGGCCCAACAACAGCGCGGCGTTCGACCCGGTGAATCCGGTGAGGTAGTGAACGTTGACCACCCGGCTCACCAGGAACGCATCGATGCCGTCCGGCAGAGCGCCCACCACCGCAGCCCGGCGCGGTGCATGCGCGGTCATGTCAGATTCTCGTGGCCAGCGCGCGCAACGCGAGCCGGTAGGAGTCCACGCCGAACCCGGCAATCATGCCGGCCGCCAGACCGGCGGTATATGAGGTGTGCCGGAAGTCTTCCCGGGCCAGTGGGTTCGACAGGTGGACCTCGACGAACGGCGCCGCCAACTGCGACGCGGCGTCCCTGACCGCAATGCTGGTGTGCGTCCACGCGCCCGGGTTGAGGATCAGGCCGGCTGCATCGGCGTCGTGCAACCACCCAAGGAACGTGGCCTCGTCGTCGGTCTGCCGCACCTCCACCTCCAGCCCGAGCACGGCACCCTCCTCGACGCAGGCGGCGACCAGATCGGCGTACGACGCGGTGCCGTAGATCGCCGGCTCGCGGAGCCCGAGCCGGCCGATGTTGGGTCCGTTCAGGATCAGGACGCGCGAGCTCATGCCGCCACCTCCGAGTAGGCCGCCTCGAGTAATGAGGGGTCCGGATCTTCAAGGATTGCAGGCTTTCCGAGCCCGTCGAGGATCACGAAGCGTTGCACCGCGCCGCGCGCCTTCTTGTCGATGCGCATCACGTCCGACAGGGCCGAAAAGGCGTCTCGGCGATAAGTGGTCGGTAACCCGAGCCGGCTCAGGAGGTCGCCGTGCCGGTCGGCGATCGCCGGGTCGAGCCGACCCGAGCGCCGGCCCAGTGCGGCCGCGAACACCAGCCCGATCGAGACCGCGTGGCCGTGCGGCATCCGGTAGTGCTCGACCTGCTCGATCGCATGGGCGAGGGTGTGGCCGTAGTTCAGGAACTCGCGCGGTCCGGACTCGCGCGGATCGCGCGACACGACCTCGGCTTTGACTGCGACCGATCGCTCGATCAGCTCACGGGTGTGGGCCCCGCGCGGCGTCGCGGCGGCCACGACATCGAGCTCGACCAGGTCGAGGATCGTCGGGTCGGCGATGAACCCGGCCTTGACGACCTCGGCCATCCCGTCGACCCATTGCTGGTCGGGCAGGGTCGACAGCACGTCGAGGTCGACCAGCACACCGGCCGGCTGGTGAAACGCACCGACCAGGTTCTTGCCGGCCGCGGTGTTGATCCCGGTCTTCCCGCCGATCGACGCGTCCACCATGCCGAGCAGCGTCGTCGGCAGATGAACCACGCGAATGCCCCGAAGCCAGGTCGCGGCGACGAAGCCGACTGAGTCGGTCGTCGCGCCGCCGCCGATCGCGACGATCGCGTCCGATCGGGTGATCCGCAGCTCGCCGAGCCGTTCCCACAGGCCGGCCACCGTCTCGAGCGACTTGGCCGCCTCGCCCTCGGTGACGGTGAGCCCGGACACTTCGTGACCGGCGGCCCGCAGCGCCTCGTGCAGTGCCGGGAGGCGGTCCTCGACCTTGGTATCGGCCACTGTCACAACCGTGGCGGCCCCGGCCACCAAGGCCGGGAGCTGCTCGGCCAGCCCGTGGCCGATGACGACGTCGTACGGCGCGGGACCGCCGATGGCGACCACGGTGCTCACAGCTCCGCCTCGACCGCGAGGACGACCTGATCCGGGGTGAGACCGTCGGTCGACACCGTGACAGAAGCGACCTGCTGGTACAACGCGCGGCGCTGTTCGAGCATCACCCTGAGCTGGGCCCGTGGGTTGCCGAGCAACAGGGGCCGATCGCGGTTCAGTCCGACCCGCCCGACCGCGTCGCTCAGCCCCACGTCGAGGAAGACGACCCGTTGCGCGGTGAGCGCGGAGCGGGTGCCCGCGTCGGTCACCGCCCCGCCCCCGATCGCGAGTACGCCGTCATGCTCGGTCAGCGCGCGCTGGACCGCTTCGCGTTCGAGCTCGCGGAACACCGCTTCACCGCGGTCGACGAAGATCTCGGCGATCGCGGTCCCTGCCGCCGCCTCGACATCAGCGTCGGTGTCGCGAAAGCCGACCTGCCGGCGTTCGGCCAGCAGCCGGCCGACCGTGGTCTTGCCGGCACCGGGTGGGCCGACCAGGACAACCAGAGGGGTCACCGAACGACCAGGGCGGCACGGTATAGGTCGTGGTTGCGCCTGGTCTCCGCGACCGAGTCACCGCCGAACTTCTCCAGCGCCGCATCGGCCAGCACCAAGGCAACCATGGCTTCGGCCACGACACCGGCCGCCGGCACGGCGCACACGTCGGAGCGCTGGTTGATCGCCTTCGCCGCCTCGCCGGTGCGCACATCGACCGTGTCGAGCGCACGGGGAACCGTCGAGATCGGCTTCATTGCCGCACGCACCCGCAGCACCGCGCCCGTACTCATCCCACCCTCGGTTCCCCCGGCTCGTCCGGTCCGGCGCTGGACCCCGTCGGCGCCCGCTTCGATCTCGTCGTGCGCCTCACTACCCCGCCGCCCTGCGGTCGTGAAGCCGTCACCGACCTCGACCGCCTTGATCGCCTGGATCCCCATCAGCGCGCCGGCGAGCCGGGAGTCGAGCCGCCGATCCCAATGGGTGTGGCTGCCGAGGCCGGGCGGCAGACCGTGAACCACTACCTCGACCACGCCGCCGAGGGTGTCGCCGTCCGTTCTGGCCGCATCGATCTCGGCCACCATCGCCGCGCTGGTGGACGGGTCGAAGCACCGGACCGGGTCGGCGTCGATCCGCTCGCGGTCCCCACGGCCCGGCACCTCACCTGCGGCCGACACCGACCCGATCGCCACGACGTGGCTCAGCAGATCGACGTCGAGCGCCTGGGCCAGGAACGCCCGCGCCACCGAGCCGAGGGCGACCCGGGCCGCCGTCTCGCGCGCACTCGCGCGCTCGAGCACCGGACGGGCATCGTCGAAGCCGTACTTCTGCATGCCGACCAGGTCCGCGTGGCCCGGCCGGGGCCGGGTCAGCGGTGCGGCCCGGGCCAGACCCTCGAGCTCGGCCGGGTCCACCGGGTCGGCAGACATGACGGTTTGCCACTTGGGCCACTCAGAGTTGTGGATCAGTACGGCGATCGGCGAGCCGAGCGTGACCCCGTGGCGCACTCCGCCGAGCACCTCGACCGCGTCTTCCTCGAACGACATCCGCGCACCGCGCCCGTAACCGGCCCGCCGTCGGGTGAGCTCCGCACGGAGCTCCGCCGTCGTGATCCGGGTGCCCGCGGGCAAGCCCTCGAGGACCGCGACAAGAGCGGGACCATGGGACTCACCGGCGGTCAGCCAACGCAGCACCGGTCCATTCTGCCGGTCCGAGCGCCCGCAGGACCTGCCGCGACATGCAACGACCCCACCACGGGGTCACCGTGGCGGGGTCGGAGCCAGCGGGTCAAGGTGCCTGGATCTGACCCTTTGTCAGGATGAACGGTGCGTCGTCGCCGAACTGCACCGTTGCCTCGTTCTTCTGCACCGAGATCAGCGCGAACACCTTCGCGAAGATGGTGCCCTGGTGGCTGCTCGCCTTCGGCGCCACCACCGTGTACTTGCGGAACTTGTGGTTCCCGTAACCGACCTTGAACACGGCGGTCTGGCCATTGGCGCTCAGGAGCTGGATCCAGTGCGGCCCAGCCGATGAGCCGGTGCCGCCGGAGTTCGTCGGGGTCGGCGTCGGGGTCGGGGTCGCACCGGTGGACGGCGAGGTGGTCGGCGTGGTGCCCGTGCCGGTGCCGGTCGACGACGATCCGTTGGTCTCAGCCGGAGCCACGATCAGCGGGATGAACGGGTCACGAGCGAGCTGGTGCTTGTTCGCCTTCGGAAGGGTCTTCGTGCCACCGTGCTTCTTGGTGGTCTTGGCCGGCGACGGATGGTTGGCCGGCGCCGAGGAGACGACACCGTGCGGCACAACGGCCGACGGGGCGCTCGACGAGCCCTTGTGTAGCAGCAAATAGGCCGCCGCGGCGAGGACGATGACGCCGGCTACCGCGCCGAGGATCAGCAGGCGGCGGCGGTTGCCGCCCTCGCCACTGTCCGGGTCGTGCTGGGCCGGCAGCATGCCGCCGACACCGTCGTCGGTCGCAGTCGCGCCATCGGGAATCAACGATGTCTCAGTCATTGCGGACTGCTCCTAGCTCGCCGGGGCCGAGGAGGCCCCATCGGTCGATGGCGTGGCTGCGGTTGACGTCCCCGGGGTCGGTGTCCCGGCCGTGGTCGGCGTGCCGGCCGGAGTCGGCGTCGTACCGGTGACGCCCGGCGCAACCGTCGTGGTTGCACTGGCCGGGGGCGCATAGAACACGTAGGCCGTGAGAACACCGCCCAGTGCGTTAGTCGGCAGGGTGTCGCCAGTCGGGGTCGCCGGGAGAGCGCAACTCACCGATCCGCCTGACCCCGCACTGGTGTCCGGGTCGGGGCAGAGCGACCAGCCGGTGACCAGCAGGGCTCGCGGCAGCTTCTCCAGCGACTGGAAGAACGACTCCACGTTCGGGAAGGTGCCGGTGATGCCGAGCGAGATCGGCAGCTGCACGAGCGTGGAGCCAGTGCTCGCCGCCGGGGTCAGCGCGCTGCCGCCCACTGCGGTCGCAGTGGCCGCCACCGCCGTCGGCGCACCAGGGGTGATCGACACGAGGTCGACCCCTGAGCCCGCCGCGGCCGCAGAGAGCTGCCGGATGATCATCGGCTCGGAGGCGTCGGTCGGCACCTGCGTGGCGAACTTCTGCAGAGCCTGCTGCTGCTGCGGAAGCTGCTTCTCCTCGGACTGCAGCGTTGCGATTTGCGACACAAGGAGCTGGTTGCTCGCCTGCTGGCTCGCAGCCTGAGACTTCAGGCTGGTGACCTTGGAGTTCTGCGGCTTGACCAGCAGGAACCAGCCGACCGCGAGGACGGCAAGCACGGCAATCGCCGTGAACACCGACCATTGGCGTGTCTTGGTCATGTCAGCTGCCCGCCTTCTGGACGAATCGGTTGGACAATGCCTTGGAGGTCAAGACCGCCGTGCTGCCGAAGGTGACGACCGGGCGTGAGCCGATCGCATTCTCGGTCGAAGCACTGAAGGTCGGGTCACTGAAGCCCCGCTCCTTGGCGATGGAGTTGAGCCAGGCCGCGACGTCGTCGTGCTTGAAGCCCACGCCCGCGAACGACACTGTTCCGATGTCGTCGAGCGGAGCCCCGGGCAGCACAGTGGCCGTGCTCGAGCCAGGTGCGCCGACCCCGGTCGTGATCTCGCTCGCCGAAACACCGGTCAGCCAGACGTTGCTCGGCACCCGCAACGACAGGTCGTTGAGCACGTAGGACCAACGGATCTCCTGACCCATGGCGGCCTGCAGCAACTGCTGCTTGCCCAGCACCTCGGCAAAGGTCTGCCGGACGCTGGCCAGGCCGTCCAGCTTCGTCTGCAGCGACGTCTGGTCGGCCTGCGCCTGGGTCACCTGGGCGCGAGCCGAGGAGATTCCGCTCTTGGCGTGGACGTAGAGTCCGCCCACGACGACGACGGAGGCAACGACTGCGGCACCCATCGCCAGCTGAAGCCGGCGGAAGCGCTCGGCCTCCGCGATCTCCGGCGGCATGAGGTTGACGCGCGGCATCGCCGCAACGCCCGCCGTCAGCTCGGTCTGCGTGGTCACGACGCCACCCCCAGTGCGAGTCCGACCGGCACTGCGATCTGCGGCTCGACGTAGCTCAGTTGCTCTTCGGTGAGTCCGGTCTTGCCGATCTTCAGTGCCGCGGTAGCGACACCTGGCTCAACCGGGAGACGAGTGGCAGCGGCGAGCCGCTGGCCAAGACCGGTGAGGCGGGCGCCGCCACCGGAAAGAACGATGCGCGTCAGCGGAACGGACGACGGCTGCGCGAGGTAGTAGTCAAGCGAACCGCGGACCTCTTCGACGAACGAGCCGGCCGAGGCCTCGATCACTCGAGCCGCCGGGTGGTCGCTCATCGCGTCGCCGCGAACCGGAGACATCCCGACCTGCTGCTTGACCGCGATTGCCTGGTCGAACGGGACACCGAGCCGCTCGCTGACGGCGTCGGTGATGTTGTCGCCGCCCATCAGCAGGATGCGGACGAAGCGCGGGTTGCCGTTCTGGTGGATGACGATGTTGGTGACCTTCGCCCCGACGTCGATAAGCGCTTCGGTCCCGCTCTGCGATCCCGGCGCACCGCCGACCTCGTCGACCCGGCCGAGCGCGCGAAGCACGGCGAACGGGGTGAGGTCGACCTGGGTGGCCCGCAGTCCGGCTCGCTTCACGGACTCGAGGGCGGTGAGGATCATGTCACGAGCCGCGGCGACGACGAGCACCCGCAGCATCCGGTTGCCACCCTCGCCGGTCACCTCGGAGATCGGGTGGAAGTCGAGGATCGCCTGCTCGATCGGGATCGGCAGGAAGTCCTGCACCTGCAGGGGCAGTGACTTGCGCAGCTCGTCCGCGGGCATCCAGGGCAGATCGACCTGACGGACGATCACCTTCTGGTTGGCGACGCCGAGCACTACGTTCTTCGACGAGAACTTCGCCGTCGACCACAGGTGCTTGATCGCATCGGCGACCAGCTGTGGGTCGACCACCTCGCCATCGCGTACCGCTCCTTGCGGGAGCGCCACCTGGCCGAATCGCATAAGCGTCGCCGGTCCCTTGCCGAACGCGAGTTCGGCTGCGCGGACACCGGAGGTCCCGATGTCGAGACCAACCGCAGTTCGTCCTGCCACTGGTTCGTCCTCCCGTACGCGAGCAACACCCGAGCGCTTACGCGGTCTGGTTGTCTGTCAAAGGACCAGATCGGTAAGGACACGGCGCTTCTTGAGCAGACGGAGGCCGGAAATTGGTCCGGTCGGGCTAGGGCCCGTTCAAGATCCAGAAGTGAAATGGGTGTATGCGTGGGCAATCGGGTGACCCGCATAAATCCCGATCAGGAGCCCGATCAACATGAACGGACCGAATGGCACCCGGGTCTTGCGGTTGCCGCCCTTGACCGCCACGATGCCGACGCTCGCGACCGCACCGACGACAAACGCGGCAAATGCCCCTACGACGAGCTGGTCCCAGCCGAGCCAGGCGAGATAGAGGCCCACCAGGCCGGCCAGCTTCACGTCTCCGAAGCCCATTCCGGCCGGGTAGATCAGCCATACAAGGGCGTAGAAGGCTGCTAGGGCAGCCATCCCCAGCAGGGCCCGTACGAAGGCGTGAGGGGCGTTGTCGACCCATGCGGCGATCCCGAGCAGCGCTAGGCCAACCGGGTACGACGGGAGGGTGAGCGCATCCGGAAGGCGCAGCAGATCGATGTCGATCATTGCCAGCGCAATGCCGACCGCGGCCAGGTACAGGTACGCAAACAGATCCGCGTGGATCCCGAACCGAATCCCGAACGCAACAAACAGGGCGCAGGTCGCAAGTTCCACCAGCGGATAGCGGATCGAGATCCTGGCGTTGCAGTTGCGGCATCGGCCCCGAAGGAACAGCCACGACAGCACCGGCACGTTGTCGCGGTGGCTGATCAACACGTCGCAGGACGGGCAGTGCGACGGCGGGCGGGCAACCGACTCGCCGCGCGGCACCCGCCAGATGACAACGTTGAGGAACGAGCCGATGGCGAGACCGAAAAGCCCGATCAGGGCGAGCAGGCCGGCCACGCGAGGAGGCTACCGGTTCGGCGCGACGGTGCCGGGCGGCTCGATCCGCGAGCCGCCGATCACCAGCGCTAGTTGGAGTCTTCCTGGATGCTGCTCAACCCGGCGTTGGGGTTCGTCGCCGGCGCGTTCCACTTCAGCAGCAACGAGTTCTTCGCGCCCGCGCCGGACGGAATGTTGGTGCCGTCGCAGGTTGTAACGGCAATCTGCGCCCAGCCGTTCGACCGCTGGGTCGGATCCGGCGCCATGCAGTAGCCGTCCGCCTTGTTGATAAGCAGGTAAGAGCTCGGGTAGTTGCCGGAGACGACGCCGGTCGGGTCCCACAGCTCGTTGTCCGGCGGCGTGCCGGTCGGGCACTGCACGCCGTACACCAGGCCGTTGAGGGTGCCCGGTGAGACCAGGCAGTCCTTCACCGATGAGGCCGGGCTCGACGGGATGCAACCGCTCGCCCCGGCCGAGCAGTTCGTGTAGAAGATGCCGTACGAGCCCGACACGGTCTGGAAATGCCACAGCTGGTTCCAGGTCAGGGTCGTCGAGTCCGGCGCCTGCTTGCACGGGTAGGCGATCAGCTTGTTGCCGAACTGCTGGCCGTTGACGTCGAGGCAGTTCCCAAACATCGCGTAGTTGACGTACTGCTGGGTCGGCGCACCGGGGATACCGGTCACGTTGCCACCGGACTTGCCGGCGCCGACCTGCGGGTCGGGGTTCCACGCGGTGAGGTCGCCAGACGAGCCGCTGCAGGTGACGACGCTGAGGGCCGCGCCGGCCACCGCCGCTGCGGAGGTGGTGACACCGGCGCCCTCGAGGCAGCCACCCGGGTCCGGCGCAGTGCCGCCGCCGACGCTTCCGTTGTTGATGTCAGGCGCTTCGAGCTGGCCGTTGTCGTTGTAGGCCCACTCCTGCTCCTGCTGCGTCTGGTTCGCGTACGGGTAGGTCGTGCCGGACCCGATCGTCGCGCACGGCTCGAGCTTCGGCGTACCGGCATGCCCATAGGTCGCGGTCACGTTCTGAATGCACAGGTTCAGCGTCGTGTCGCCGCCGTAGAACAGGGTGAGGTCGGCGCGGTACTGCCAAGTCTGCTGTGGCGTGCCGAGGGCCAGGCAGGGCTGCATCGTCGCCACAGTGCCGGCGGTCGGCTCGGCGCGGCCAGTGTCGAGGCACATCGTGTCCTGAGCGCTGCTGTTGAACTCGGCCATCCGGCCGCCGACCGTGTTGGTGTTGGTCGCGTTGAACTGGTAGACCGCATGCAGGGTGCGGTTGCCCTCGGTCGCGGCCTGGTTCGGGAGCGTCTGGCCTAGTCCGTACGACTGGATGAACGCGTACGTCGGGACGTACTTCACGATGCCGGCCTTGCACGGGATCGCGTTGTTGGCCCACCAGGTCGTCGAGGAGTCGGCCTCGTGCGAGGTCGGGTCGGTCTGGAAGTAGGCGATCACGGTGCGGTAGGTCGCGACCGTGTTGGCCGGCGTGACCTGCTCGACCGTCCCGTTGATCTGGTCACCGGCGACCGAGACGGTCTGCTTGGGGGTACCGACGGTCAGCGTCACGCCGCCCGAGTCGGTGGTGTCCGAGCACGGCAGCTTGGTGAGGTCACCGCCGCCGTTCGTCGAGGTGTTGCGCAGCTGGCCGAGCGCGGCCTGCATGCCCGCGGACGCTGCATCGACTGTCCGCACCTGCTTCTGCGCGAGCGTGGTCGGGCCGACCTGGTTGATCATGATGTCGGCGACCGTGACGCTCACCACCGCAATGATCAGGATCAGGAAGAGCGTGAAGATCATGGCGAAGCCGCCGTCGTTGTTCTGGCGGCTGCGCACGATGCGGATCAATCGGTTCATGGACGACCAACCTGGGTGCATGTTGCGGCGAGAGGTGCACTGTTTGAGGCGGAGTTGATCGCGGTCAAGGTCACCTGGCTCGAGGAGCTCGTCGACGGCGCGCCGCTGGTCGCGGTGAACGCCACGGTGAGCTGCTCCTTGGCGTCGGCCGACGAGGCGACCGCGATCGAGAACACCGGCGTCGACCCGATCTTGCTGATGCCGATCGCGGCTGTGGACCAGTTGGTGGCCGTGACCGAGCCGATGCCGCTCAACGGCGGCTGCCAGGTCCGCCACTGCAGCTTGCCGCCGGTCTGCACCCAGCGCCACTGCGTGCAGGTCTGCTGCTGGCCGTTGTTCCCCGTCTGGAACTCGACGTAGAAGTTGCCGTCGGTGCCGGTGCCCGGGGCCGTGATCGCATTGGCGTAGCGCGCCGAGTGATCGAGGATCGTGATCACCTTGCGCGCGGCGCTCATGTCGTTGCTCTGCCCGGACTGCCGCTGGCCCTCGTGCACCATGTTCACGATTGCGGTGGTGATGATCGCCATGATCATCGTGAAGATGATCATTACGACCAGCAGCTCGATGAGGCTGGTTCCCTCGTCCGACTTGCGCAGCCGGCGCCGCAGGTTCGCTCGCATGGTCAGCTCGCCGTCATGGTCTTGGAGAACGCGTTACTGACTCCGCCGTCCGGGTTGGTGACGGTGATCACCACGGTTGCATTCCCGGAGGTCGGCGTCGCGCGCGCCGTGGCGCTGAATGTGAGCGAGGTCGAGCTCAACACCGTCGTCGCCGAGATGCCCGTCATCGACGTACCGTTCTCGGTGATCGTGATCGTCGCGCCGGTCACGAAGCCGGTACCCGTCAGCGTGTACGTCTTCGCCGTGTTGTGCTTCACTGTCGCCGGCGTCACCGCAGTGATCGTGGGCGCAGCGTCAACCGTAAGGCCGATGGAAGCAGTGCCACCGTCGGGGTTGGTCACGTTGATCGTGTCCGTGCCCGTAGCGGTCGCGGTGAAGTTGTTCAGCACGATCGAGGTCGCCGTGATCGTCCCGACCGTCCAGGTGCCGTTGCTCGCCGTAACGCTCAGGCCGGCCTGGAAGCCGGTGCCGACCAGCGTGATCGTCTTCGCCTGGCTCTTCACCACGGGGGCGCCGGTGATCGAGGTCAGGGTCGGCGGGGGCGAGATGGTCAGCGTGTAGACGCCGATGCCGCCGTCGGGGTTGGTGACCGTGACCACGTCCGACCCGACGGTGCTCGAGAGGAAGTTGGTCAGGGTGATCGACGTCGGGGTGACCGTTCCGAGTGTGAAGCTGCCGTTGGCCGCGGCCACGGTCAGTCCGCTGACGAAGCCGGTACCGGTCAAGGTCACCGTGTGCGCAACGCTCACGAGCAGCGGGCTCGGCGATGAGGAGGCGATCACCGGCGGCGGGTCGACGGTGAGCGAGAAGCTCGTCGTACCACCGTCCGGGTTCGTCATCGTGATCGCGTCGGACCCCGCGGTGGCGGCCGTGATCGACAGCACCAACGTGGTCGAGTTCAGCGAGATCACGGTCAGCGCGGTTCCGTTGGTCTGCGACAGCGTCATGCCCGAGACGAAGCCGGTACCGGTGACGGTGACGTTCATCGCCTGGCCGGCCACGATCTTGTTCGGGGTCGCGCTGAGCACAACCGGGGGCGGATCGACCGGGAACGACATCGTCGCGGTGGTGCCGCCGTCGGGGTTCTCGAGGATCACGGTCGCATTGGTGCCGGCCACCATGCCGGTCATCACCATGCTGACCGAGCTCGACGAGACCACCGTTGCGGACAGGGTGGCGTTGGTGACGACCGGAGTGAGCCCGTTCTGGAAGCCGGTGCCGGTCACCGACACGGCCATGTTCTGGCCGGCCACGATCACCGTCCGGCTCAGCGCGGTCACCTTGGGAGCGGTGATCGTCCACGTGTCGGACGTCAGGTCCGGGTTCGTCATCGTGATGACGGCGGTGCCGCCGTTGGTCGGACCGACGAAGTTGGTCAGCACCACCGAGTCGTCGGTGCTGTCGCCTTTGTTGATGCTCTTGCCGCTCACCAGCGGGTTGGCCGCCGACCAGCTCGCTCCGGTCGCGGTGAAGGTGGCGCCGGACTCGAAGCCGCCACCGGTCAGGGTCAGGTTCCGCACCGTCGGCGTCCAGCCGCCGGCGCCGGTGATGTTCGCCGTCTCGGTGATCGAGGTCTGGAAGTGCCCGCCATCGGTGTTGATGATCGAGAGCGTGTAAGGACCCGGCACGTCATAGGTCTGCAGGCAGAAGTCGACCTCGGCCGCGACCGGCTGGTAGATGCTCGCGGGCGGGATCGCGCCACCGCCGGCCGAGATCAGAACTCTGATATTCGACTTGAGATTTGCGCCGCCGGTGATCTTAAAGAGCGTGCCGGCGAACGTGTTGCCGTTGGTCGTGCAGCTGCTGGCGTCGTTGTCGTTGTCGACCGTCCCGGACGCGGGGGTCGTCAGGGTCCCGGTCGGCGAACTGATGTTCGTGTTGAACAACGGGTCGGCGCTCGGGTCGATCAGGGTGCTGGTCGAGTAGTTGCAGCCGCTCGCGCACGCACCGGGAGACTTCCAGGTGACGTAGACGGACACGCGGTATTCCTGGGTGGTCGTCGCGCCCGACGTCGGCGTGCAGAAGCCGGTCACATTGCTGTACCAGCACACGTCGATGAACGTGGTCAGCGCGTACGGAACCTTGTTGACCGTCTGAGTGACAGTCAGCGGCACCGTCTCGCTACCGGTCGAGCTCGCGGTCGAGTCGTAGTTGCCGGCGTTGGAGGTGTCGTCCTGGCCGGTGATGTTGAGCTTGGTCGCGGCTGCCGTGGTGTAGAGGGCGTTGACCTCTGTCTGGGTACGGCCGGCGACCAGCTTCGCGACCGGCAACGACTCGACCGTCTCCATCTGCTGGTCGGCCAGATAGACCGCCTCTTGGTGCTGGCGCTGATCGTTGACCCCGCGGATGTTGTCGACGAAGAACGCGACGCTGGCGGCGGAGACGATCGCGATGATGAGCAACGCGACCATCATCTCGACCATGGAGAAGCCCTCGTCGGAGCCGCGACGGGGTGCGAGGGCGCGCGTCAAGAAGCGGGTCACCGTCGCACTATCGGCACGAGCGTGCCGCTGATTGATAGCCATCTGGGTGGATCGTCCGATCAGCCGGTGATGCTGTCGCCGGGCGTGCCACCCGTGGTGACGGGGCACCCGGACGCGCCGTTCGGCTGCAGGCCGCCGCCCTGGCTGTCGTAGTACCAGACCTTGGGGTCGCCCACGTGTGACGCCGACAGGCAGTAGCCGGCGTTGCCGATGTAGTCGACGACCGAGAGCGTCACTCCGCCGCTGGCCTTCACGGTCGGCTCGTTGGCCTGGACGCTGGCGATCGTGCCGTAGGACGAGAAGTCGTCGAGGTAGATCTCTTCGAAGTTGGCCAGATTACGAAGATCGTTCTTCGACGCCGTGTCGTACGCCTTCAGCCGCTGGTTGAGGAAGACCGGGATCGCGATCGCCGCGAGGATTCCGATGATGATGATGACGACGAGAAGCTCGATGAGCGTGAATCCGCGCTCGGTGTCGTCTGCCAGCCGTCGAGCGCTCAAGATCGTCATCTGAGGCCCTCCCCTCGACTTACCTCGGCTATGTGGGCTCGTGCCCCGGCTATGAAGCTCCGGAGACCGAGCAGGTGTATGTCCCGCTGGTGTTCAACGGCTGCAGGCCCCCGTTGCCGCTGTCGTAGAACCAGGTGTTGCCCGACGCCGCGGTCGCCGTGATGCAGTAGCCCATGTTCGAGTTCGACACGACGGTGATCGTTGCCGTCCCGCCGCTGTACGAGCCGGCCTGGGAGAACTTGAAGCCCTCTGCGCTCTTCAGCGTGTTGACGCTGTCGGTGTAGACGTTCTGCTCAGTGATGTATGCCTCCTCGGCGCTGGCGGCGGCGACGAGGTCGGACTTGATCGCCGCGTCGTAGCCCTTCTTGCGCTGCTGGAGGAAGACTGGGATCGCGACCGCGGCCAGGATGCCGATGATGATGATCACGACGAGAAGCTCGATCATGCTGAACCCGGTGTCGGCGTCGGCGGACGAGCGCCGGGCCATCAGACCGTGCATGTTCGTCGCCTCCTGTGACGGGTCGGATCGATCAAGTGACGTTCGGAAACCGCTTACAAGCGTCGGAGGCCCGCAGCAGGCGCCGCGGGCCTCCGACGTAGCGCTGGATCAGGCTGCGCCTGAGACAGAGCAGGTGTACGTGGTCGCCAGCGGCTGAACGCCACCGTTGCCACTGTCGTAGAACCACTTGTTGCCCGAGGCAGCGACACCGGTGATGCAGTAACCCTGGTTCGTGGCGGACACGATGGTCAGCGCCTGGGTGTTGTTGGTGTAGTCGCCGGCCGCCGAGAACTTGAAGGTCTCAGAGGTGGACAGGTTCGCCGTGCTGTCGGTGTAGGTGTTGAAGTCGGTCAGGTAGGTCTCTTCAGCAGTCGCGGCAGCGACGAGGTCGGACTTGATCGCCGCGTCGTAGCCCTTCTTGCGCTGCTGGAGGAAGACCGGGATCGCGATCGCGGCAAGGATGCCGATAATGATGATCACGACCAGGAGCTCGATGAGCGTGAAGCCGCCCTCGTTCTCCTCCTGCATCTTGCGGAGTCGAGCAAGCATTGCGGATCCTTCCGTAGTACTTTCGGTGAGCCGCGCTGGTGAGCGCTCCCCCTCTGCGCGGCTCCTCCGTTAAGAGGCGCCGGCCGAGGCAGCTCGGCTGACTCGCGGTGGGCCTTGAGTCCCGTAGCTTTGCGACCCCGCCTCACGACGGGTGTGCCCTTGCCTGGCCTTACGGCTCGATGACATGGGATAGATCGGCTTTCCAGGTCCAGACTTGAAGGGCCGTAGGCCACATGTTTGGTGGAATTTGATTAGGCCATTCGGCCGCTTGATCAGCTTCCGACGTGGTTGTAGACCTCGAAGATCGGCATGTACAGCGCGACGATCATCGATCCGACGATGCCGCCGAGGAAGGCGATCATCAGGGGCTCGATCAGCGCGGTGAGCGCCTCGGTCGTCGCTTCGACCTCCTGGTCGTAGAACTCGCTGATCTTGGCCAGCATCGTGTCGAGCGCACCGGTCGTCCTCGCCGACCGCCATCATCTGCACGACCATCGGTGGGAACACGTCGTGCGTGCTCAGCGGCTGCGGTGAGCGACTCGCCGTTGCGGACGCTGTCCTGCACGTCGCGGACCGCCGCGGTGATAGTACCACGTTGCCGGTCGTGTCGGCGACGATGTCGAGGCTCTGCAGGATCGGCACGCCGGAACGACATCATGGTGCCCAGGTTGCGGGCGAAGCGGCTGAGCGCGATCTTCTGGAACAAGCATGCCGAAGACCGGCACTTCAGCTTCAACGGGTCGACGACCTTGCGGACCCGCTCGCTGGTGCTTGACCTTGTTCCAGACCGATGACTGCCGACGACCAGCACCGACGATCATGACGGCAGGATGAACTTCATCGACGTGCGACAGGTCGACGAGGATCTGCGTCGGCGCCGGCAGCTTGCCGCCGAGCGAGCCGAACATCTTCGCGAACGACGGCACGATGAAGAGCAGCATGCCGATCAGCGCGATGATCGCGATGCATGAACGACCACGACCGGGTAGGTCATCGCGGACTTGATCTTGCCGCGCAGCTTGACCTCGGACTCGTAGTTCTCCGCGATCTGCAGCAGCACCGCGTCGAGGAAACCGCCGACCTCGCCGGCCTTGCATCATGTTGACCATCAGCGGCGGGAAGACCTTCGGGAGTGCTTGCCCATGGCCAGCGACAGCGCGGCGCCGGCCTCGACGTCGTTGCGGACCTCGCGCGAGGACCCGCGCGAGCTCCTTGTTCTCCGTCTGCTCGGCGAGGATGCTCAGCGCGCGCAGCAGCGACAGGCCGGAGTTGATCATCGTCGCGAACTGGCGCGAGAAGATCGCCAGGTCCTTGAGCTTCACCTTGTTGCCGAAGCCCGGGATCTTCAGCTCCTTGTTCAGGCCGGTGTTGGCCTCGGAGATCGACACGGGGGCATAGCCCATCGCCTTCAGCCGCTGGACGACCGCTGACTCGGCGTCTCGGCCTCGAGCTCACCGTTGACCATCTTGCCCGCCCGGTCGCGGACCGAGTACTCGTACGTCGTGACGGTTGCCATCGTGCTTCCTTTCAGGCCCGGCCGGTGAGCCGGTTGAAGTCCTCGACGTGGTGGCACTTCTCGAGCGCCGGTCTCGTAGGTGATCCGGCCCGACTTGACCAGCTCGGCCAGGTGCTGGTCCATGGTGTGCATGCCGTGCTTGGCGCCGGCCTGCAGCGCGGAGTAGATCTGGTGGGTCTTGCCCTCGCGGATGAGGTTGCGGATCGCGGGAGTCGCGACCAGCACCTCGGTCGCAACCACGCGGCCCTTGCCGTCGTAGGTCTTGCACAGCGTCTGGCAGACGACGCCCTGAAGGGCGCCGGCGAGCTGCACCCGGACCTGCTGCTGCTGGTGCGGCGGGAAGACGTCGATGATGCGGTCGATGGTCTGCGCCGCGTCCTGGGTGTGCAGGGTGGCGAAGACGAGGTGGCCGGTCTCGGCCGCGGTCAGCGCGACCGAGATCGTCTCCAGGTCACGCATTTCGCCGACCAGGATGATGTCGGGGTCCTGGCGCAGCACGTGCTTGAGCGCGTTCTGGAACGAGTGGGTGTCCTCGCCGACCTCGCGCTGGTTGACCAGGCAGGCCTGGTGCGTGTGCAGGAACTCGATCGGGTCCTCGACGGTCATGATGTGGTCGCGCCGCTGGCGGTTGGCCAGGTCGACCAGCGCTGCGAGCGTCGTCGACTTACCCGAGCCGGTCGGGCCGGTGACGAGGACGAAGCCACGCGGCAGCATGGCGAAGTTGGCGACGCTCGGCGGGACGCCGAGCTCTTCGAGCTTCTTGATCTCGTACGGGATGAGCCGGAAGGCGGCGCCGAGCGCGTCGCGCTGCCGGTAGAGGTTGACCCGGAAGCGGGCCCGGCCGGGCACCGAGTAGGCGAAGTCGAGCTCGAGCTCTTCCTCGAACCGCTCGCGCTGCTTCTGGGTGAGGATCGCGTACAGCATCCGCTGGATGACCGGCGGGGTGAGGATCGCGCGATCCTCCATCGGCACCAGGGTGCCGTTGATCCGCAGCGTCGGGCGAGCACCTGCGGTCAGGTGAAGGTCGGAGGCGCCGCCGTCCTGGCACTCGACGAGCAGCTCGGACAGCAACGCGGCCTCGATCCCGCTGTCCTCTTCGAGCGCGGCGCGGGCGTAGCTGGTGTCGAGCTCGACCTGGGAGTTCACGTTGGTCAACGCGTCGGCGTCCGGTGTGGGCGGTGCCATCGGGGGCAGGTTCGGGGAGACCGTCGGCAGCGGCGGGGCGTATGCCGGAGCCGGGGTCGGCGCGGGCGCGGCCACCGGAGCGACCGGTGCCACAGTCGGTGCCGGGACCGGCGCGGGTGCAGGTGGCGCAACCGTCGGAGCCGGCGGGGCCAAGGTGGCCGGCGGTGCGGACGGCGAGGTCACCATTCCGCCGTCAGGGGTCCAGCCCGGGTCCAGCGGGGTCAGGCCGACCGAAGCCGTTGACTCCGACGTGACAACCGGCGGAAAGGACGAGCCTTCGTTGCCCTGTGTCTCCACGTGCGTGTCCCCTCATCTGCGGTCGTCCGCGAGCAGCGAGACCTGTCCCGCCACACGTCTGCATCGGCCAGCATTCGCCCCGTCTTGAGCAACCTCGGCCCACCCGAATGGCGGGTCGCCGTCACACCACGACGCGCAAGATCTCCTCGATTGAGGTCACCCCGGCCCGAACCTTGTCCATGCCGTCGAGCCGAAGCGTGAGCATGCCCTGCTCGACTGGCGACCCGGCCGATCTCGAACGCCGACGCGCGCGTCGACCGCCAGCCGCTCGATCTCCTCGGACGACCGCCATGACCTCGTGCAGGGCGAGCCGGCCGCGGTAGCCGGTCTTGGAGCAGGCCGAGCAGCCGACCGCGCGGTACAGCGTCGGCAGCGGTTCGCCGTCCTCCCACGGGAATGCGGCCGAGCGCAGCACTCGACGGCTCGGCCGTGTAGGCCTCCTTGCACTTGTCGCACAGCCGGCGGGCGAGCCGCTGGGCCAGCACGCAGTCGAGCGCGGACCCGACCAGGAAGGGCTCGATGCCCATCTCGATCAGCCGGGTGATCGCCGCCGGCGCGTCGTTGGTGTGCAAGCGTGGACAGCACGAGGTGACCGGTGAGAGCCGCTTCGATCGCGATCTGCGCGGTCTCGTGGTCGCGGATCTCACCGATCAGGACGACGTCGGGGTCGGACCGCAGGATCGAGCGCAGCGCGGTGGCGAAGGTCAGGCCGGCCTTGGGGTTCGCCTGCACCTGGTTGATGCCCGGCATGCCGGTACTCGACCGGGTCCTCGACCGTGATGACGTTGATCTCGGGCCGGCTGACGATGTTCAGCGTCGCGTACAGCGTGGTCGACTTTCCCGAACCGGTCGGGCCGGTCACCAGGATCATCCCGTACGGCTTCGATGAAGCTCACCGAGTAACGCTCGAAGTTGCCCTCGCTGAAGCCCAGGTCGGAGAGGTTCAGCATCGCGGTCGAGTTGTCCAGGATTCGCATGACGACCTTCTCGCCCCACACGGTCGGCAGGGTCGCCACCCGCAGGTCGATCTTCTTCCCGCTGGCGGTCACCGACAGCCGGCCGTCCTGCGGGATCCGGCGCTCGGCGATGTTGATGTCGGCCATGATCTTCAGCCGGCTGGATGACGCCGGACTGGATCGTTGCGCGGCGAGCGCATGATCTCGTGCAGCACGCCGTCGATGCGGAACCGGACCCGCAGGTCGCGCTCGGTCGGCTCGATGTGGATGTCGGAGGCCCGGTCCTGGATCGCCTGGGTGATCAGCAGGTTGACGAACTTGACGATCGGCGCGTCCTCGACGACCTCCTTGACGTTGTCGAGCGCCGGGTCTTCCTCGTCGTCGAGCGCCATCGTGAGGTCGTCGAGGTCGGAGTCGGCGCGGTGGTAGCGGTCGATCGCCGCGCTGACATCGGCCTTGGTCGCGACGACCGGCTTGACCTCGATGCCGGTGATGCGAGCGGATGTCGTCGAGGGCGAAGACGTTCGCCGGGTCCGCCATCGCGACCAGCAGCCGGCCGTCCTCGAAGCCGATCGGAAGGGCGACGTAGCGACGGCACACGATCGGCGGCACGGTCGACAGCGCTGAGCCGTCGACCGGGAAGTCGGACAGGTCGACGAACCGCAGGCCGATCTGCTGGGCGAGCGCGGCGACGAGCTGGCTCTCGGTGAGCACGCCACGGTCGACCAGCACCCGGCCGAGGCTGCGGCCTACCCGCTGCTGCTCGTCGTAAGCAGCAGTGCAGCTGCTCCTGGGTGACGAGGCCGTCGTCGAGCAGGATGTCGCCGAGTTGCTTCACTGTGAACTCCCGCTACTCGTGGGGTGCGCAGGCGCCTGCGCTGCGGAGTGCCAAAGGGACCGCACTGCTGAGTGCCCAAGGGGCAACGACTGCTTGAAGTCTCCGGGCCAGGCGGCGACCGCCGCCACCCCGGTGAGGACGACGCCGACGAGCACCGCGCCCGCGACCAGCCGGGATGGCGCGGGCCGCGTCTGAGGCTCGTCCCGCGACCAGTGCATCGCCGCGACCAAGCCGGCCAGGACGGCCACGACCTCGAAGTCGGCCGCGTACGACCAGTCGAAGTCGACCGCCGAGTGCACCAGGAGGGCACCAAGGCACAACAGGACGACGAACCCGGCGGAGGTGAGCTCGCGCCGGCGAACTGCGGTGACCAAGCCTCGTACGACGTACCAGCCGAGGATGGCGACCGCGAGCAGGAACGGGACGCCGAGAAGCAGGCCGCCGTCGGACAGCGCCTGCAGATATCCGTTGTGGGCCAGCGGCGAGAGTGGCCAGCCCGGCGGCACGTGACCCTGCGCCGCCGACGCGAGCGAGTGGAACCCGCCCCCGACCAACGGGTGTCGGTGGAAGACCCCGATCGCCTCGTGCCAGAAGTCGAGCCGATAACCGCCGTTCTGGCTCAGCGACTGGCCGCTGGCTCGTCCGCTCGTGCCCGCGAACGGCAGCGACCGATGCGCAAAGAACGGCGGCCCGGCGATGCCCCAGACCGCGAGACCGACCGCCGCGAGGGCGACGACCAGGCGTCTCACCCCGGCGACGCCGCGGGTGGCCAGGTGGACGACGCCGACGGCCAGGAGGGCGATCCCGAAGCAAGCTCCGGCAGCGCGGCTGGTCGAGTAGACCAGGCCGATGGTGCCCAGCGCCGCGCCGAGCAGGCCGAACGCCGCGACCGGCCCCGAGCGCCACAGCCACAGGGAGAACCCGATGACCGTGCCGGCAAGCATGAAGGCGGCGAACGGGTCGTACCAGTAGAAGGTGCCGGAGATCGGCACGCTGGCATCGGAGCCGCCCCACCAGGCCAGCCACGACTCGGCGACCTCGACCAGGACGCCGGCGACGACCATGAGCACGATCAGGTTCGCGAGCTTGGGGTTGGACCTCGCGGCCGCCGCGACGACGATCACGGTCCAGCTCACGCAGACGTAGCTGGCCGCGGCAGGTGCACCGGCCCATCCGGTGGGGGCCAGCACCGCGACGCCGAGCGCAGCGGCGCTGACCGCGAGCGCCAGCCAGATCGCGCCGCGCGGAGCGAACCGGTGCGGCCGGATGACGAGCGTGGCCAGGCCGGTGACGATCGCTCCCCCGGTCACCGCGCCCGCTCCGCGGCCGCCTTCGAGCCGGGGTGCGAGCAACAGCCACCAGGCGCAGACGGCGAGCACTGCAGCGGTCTCAGCGTTGGCTTGAAGCAGGGTGATCCCACGCAGCCGGGCAGGCGGGCTCGACGGCGGCTCGGGCGCGCGCGCGGAAGGGGTCACAGCGGTCGTGGGCGACGCCGTGACCGCGGCTTGGGTCACGCTGTGGCATCGGCGCGATCGCAGCGATGCTTGACCCTCAGCCGGTCGTCGAACCCTCCCCGGTCAGCAGCGCGAGATAGGTGCTGCCCACCTGGGTCCAGGAGAAGCGCTCGGCCGCCCGCTGCCCGGACGCCTCCCGCAACTCGGCAAGCTGGGCCTGGTCGAGCCGGTCGACCTCGTCGAGCAGGTCGCGCAACTCGGCCTCGTCGGCGAAGTACCACGCGTCCGGTCCGGCCACCTCGCGGTTTTCGGGGGTGTCGAGGACCAGGCAGAGGTTCTGAGCGCCCATCGCCTCGATCAGGGCGGGGTGGGTCCCGCCGACCTCGGTCGCATGGATGTAGCAGCGGGCGTTGCTCTGCAGCGCGGTGTAGGTCTCGCCGTACACCGAGCCCGGCAGCACCGCGGTCGGGGCCGCCGCGGCCCGGACCTCGCGCTCGAGCTCGGCGTCGTACGCCGCGTGGCCGAGCATCACCAGCTGGCGGGTGCTGTGTGAGCCGGCGTGCGCCCGAGCGACCAGGTCGGGATTGTTCTCCCGCTCCCACCGGGCGACGTAGAGGGCGTAGCCGTCCGGCTGTACACCCACGTCGGGCGGCAGCAGCAGTCCCCTGGGCACTGGATCGGCGCCGTACGGAACCATCACCGAATCCGTGTCATGGCGCACGTGGTAGTAGGTCCGGACCTCCTCGGCGTCCGTCACGAGCACGCTGGCCAGTCGCACCGACAGCCACTCCCCGAGCCGGTACCACGCCCGGCCCGCGATGCCCCACTTGCCGCGGCGCCATTCGAGCCCGTCGACGTTCAGCACCACCCGCCGCCCGGTGAGCCGAAGGATCGGCAGGGCCGGCGCGTTGGCCGCGTTGCACAACATCACGTTGCGGATTCGGGTGCGGGTCACCAGGTGCACGGTGGAGAGAAAGGTGTGCACGACCGTGTCGAGATACTTCGACCGGATGGTCGGCAACGTGACCAGGCGCACGCCATGCCACTCGGTACCGGCCGTGGCGTGATGCTTGCGGCAGTAGACCGTAACCGGGATCCCGGCCGCGACCAGGTAGAGCGACAGTCGCTCGGCGAAGGTCTCGAAGCCGCCATAGTTCGCCGGGATTCCGCGGGTGCCGAGGATCGCCACGCCGTGGCCGCGGCCGCGGGTCCGGGTGCGGATCGCGCGATACCGGGGCGCGAGTCCGGACGCGCGCAGCAGCGGGACACCGTGCAACATCGCGACGCTCGCCACCCGCAGCTCCAGTCCGGACAGGCCGGGTGCCAGCAAGACGTCGATGCCCGCTCCGGACAGCGCGCCCGCCAGCTTGCCGGCCACGACCGGGTCCGTGTCGGCGGTCAGGATCAGCCCTTCGAGCCGGAGCTCGCTGGCGCGGGCCGACAGCTCCGCCGGTGACAGCTCCCGCGGCAGCAGCGTCACCACTCTGAACGGAGTGCCGGCGGCCCGGGTGAGGTCGTCGTACAGACGACGACCCGCGCGGTCGTCACCGACCACGGCGTAACGCTCGAGGGCGATCCCGAACGGGACCAGCAGCCGGCGCCCGGAGCGGATCAGCGCGCGCGATCCGATTCCGAACAGCAGGAGGGCGAGGGTGACCAGGCCGATCCACGACCGCGAGAGGGCGCCGTGGAAGTTGAACTGGTTGACCAGGAACACCGCGAGGCCGACGGCCAGGGCCGACTCCACCGCCGGCTCGACGTTCGACTCCCCCGCCCGCAGCACCCCTCGCCGGTAGAGACCGGCCGCGCGGCCGGCGAGCACCGAACCGACTGCGAGGCCGACCGTCATCGCCTGGTAGCGGACGACGTAGAAACCGGGCACCGTGGTCCCGCCGAAGCGAAGCGAGTAGGCGACCAGCCCGGCGAGGAGACCCAGCCCGATGTCGATGACGGCGAGGAAGAAGTCGGTGCGCCGACGGAAGGCAAAGATCGCACGCACGTATAAAACGTACTGTCGCGCCGTTCCATAATGCGGGATTAGCGAGCCTCTAAAGTGAACGGGTGAGCCGTGCCGACGCCGAACGGGTGACAACCCGCGTTCTTCGGTGCCCAGTATGCGGCGAGGCCGTGAGTGGCAGCTGGAAGCCTCTGGTATCGACATTCCGCCGTTGCACATGTGGGCTTGTCATCAACTGTGGAGACCCGTCCGAGACATACGACCTGGACTACTTCACCGGGTCGGACGGCGACCCGCAGCACCGCGACTTCGACTCGGGACTGGCCGCACGTTATGACGACGCCCGCTTCGAGCCGGAGCTCCGGATGCTCGGCGTCCCTACCCCCGGCGATCGCCTGCTTGACGTCGGGTCGGCGACCGGCGCATTCCTGGCCCGCGCGCGAGGCCGAGGATGGAACGTCCTTGGCGTTGAGATCTCGGATGCTGCGCGCGAGATCGCGGCCGGCAAGTCGATCTCGTCGGTTTCCAGCCTGGACGAAGCCAGTCGACTTGCACCGTTCGCAGTCGTCACGCTCCACCACGTTGTCGAGCACCTCGAGGATCCGATCGGTTTTCTGCACGTTTTACGAGGCCTGCTCCCCTCTGACGGCCGGCTGGTGATCGAGGTGCCGAACTTCGGGTCCTGGGACCGTCGGGCCGCCGGATCAGGTTGGGTAGATCTGCGGCCAAGCCAGCATCTCTGGCAGTTCACCCCGTCCACCCTCAACCGCTTGCTCGAGGTAGCCGGTTTCCAGGTCACGCGGGTCCGGACCTTTGGCGAGCCGGTGCCCACTCGCCGCAGCGTCGTACAGTCGCTCGGCATGCGCACGCCGGGTCGGTCAGGGCCCGATCTCACCGAAGCCGGGCGTGATGACGTCGGTTTCGACAACTATCGGCCCGGGGCCCTCACCACTGTCGGCGCTCGCACCGCTGACTACCTCGCCTCCATCGCCAAGGCGGGCAAACGCCTTCAGGTCGTCGCGACGCCCGACTAGGCGCGAGAGGGCACCGAATCGGGCCGCGGTGAGATAGCCCACCGCTCCCACCACCTCGGTGACGACGGTGATGACGGCGCACGCGGTCGCACCGTGACTGCGCAACGCGACCAGGTTGGCGACCAGGTTGACCGCCAGCATCGCGGTCTGGATGGCCACCACGCGCGAGATCGCGCCTGCGGCAATCAACGCGTTTCCCGCCCAGCTGTTGTAGAAGTGAGCAAGCAGCCCGGCGGCGAGAATCGTGACGAGAGGGACTGCGGATTGATAGGCGCTGCCGTAGACCACTGGGATGAGCCAACGCCCGGCAACGGCGAGAACGAGCGCGGAAGCCAGCCCGACGAGGAGGGCTACCCGTAGGCCACGACGAGACGCTCGGTCGAATTCTGCTCCCGATCGTCGGATCAGGATGGGGCGCAGGATGTCGTTGTTCATCACCACCGCGATGACAACGAAGGCGGACAGGGCATTCACCGCGACCCGATACTGTCCGGCGGCCTCCGATCCGCGCAGCGCCGCGAGGATCACCACGTCCACTTGGAAATACGCCGTGTAGAACACACTCGATGCGGAGTAGGCCAACCCATGTCGGATCGAGGAGCTTCGAGACTCGCTTCGGAGGAGAGGCTCATCCTGGTGGGCGCCACTGCGATGGTCTCGCCCGTGCCGGGCCAAGGCGAACGTCAACAGGCAGACGCTGGCCACCACCGCGCTTGTCGCGAACAACTCAGCCGACCGGCTCACGAGCAGAGCCGCGATTCCGGCGATGACGGTGGCAATCAGGAGGGCAAGCTCCCGCCTGGCCCGGCGAGCGAAGTCCAAGCGCCGAACCGGCTCGGTAAACCAGATCGCCAAGATGGTCTGAGCGGCAGCGGCAACGGCCAACAGGACGGCGCACACCCGGGCGGTTCGGGGTAGCGAAGGCCAAGCCAAGGCAACACCGCAGGTCAGCACGGCCAACACGAGGCCTGCCGCCAATGCGCGGCGAAGCGCCCGGCGGAAGCTGAGCATGCCGGTGAGGTACATCTGGTCGGCGCCGAATGGGCCGGGCGCGAAAACCACCGCAGTCAGCGCTGCGCCGGCCGCGTATGAGCCGTACGGCCCCGCACCGACACGACGCGCGAGCGCGACGGACAGACCCAGCGTGAGCCCGAGGGCCAACAGCCGCAGTACGACTAGCGGCCCGGAGTTGCGCACTCGGCCCCACGTGGCGGCCAGGCTATCCATCGGCGCCGCCGTTCCGTGCCAGATCGGAGTACCACTCGACAAGGGCGCCGGCGCCGGCCCGAGACGCGTCCTCAGCCCGCCACCATGCGCGGCCGGCCGCACCTGCGGCGCGCCCTCGATCCGGGGCGTTCAAGATCTCGACGACGGCCGCGGCGAAACCATCAGGGTCGTCACGGCGGACCAGAAAGACAGCGTCGTCGGGACTCGGATAGCCGCGCGCGCCACTGGTCGTGCTCACCACAGGTACGCCATTTGTCAGCGCCTGCGCGACCGTGAATTTCAGCCCGGCGCCGCCGCGTGCCGGAACGACGGCCACATCGGCTTCGGCGTACACCGACGACAGATCGGGCACGAAGCCGACGACCTTGACCCCTTCAACGGTCACGCTCGGTGCGTGCGCTCCAACGACAACGAGCCGCGCCGTTGGCACCCGGTCTCGTACCCCTGGCCAAACTCGACTCACGAACCACATCAAGCCCTCGCGGTTCACCGCGCGGTCGAAGGCCGCCACGATCACCACGATCGGCTCTGCAGACAGCGGACGGGTTTCAACATCTGGTGTCGATGGGAAGATTCGCGGGCTGGCCACGCGCAGTGGACCCGTGAACCCCAAGGAACGCAACGAGTCTTGATCCGCAGCTTTGAAGACGACGGCAGCGTCGCATTGAGGAAGAAGTCGGCGCTCCGCTCGTAGAGTACCCACGAGCCGGACTCGGGACTCAACTCGGCGCCGCCTCGAACGCAGATTCACCTGCGCCACGATCAGGTCCTCCGACACCACGTCATGTGCCCACAGGACGACTCGGGATCGGCGGTCAAGATCGTCGAGGATCGGCAACATGTCCTCGAAGTGAACTTCCACGACGTCGGCCGCTGCGGTGAGTCGCCGGCCATGCGGAGATCGCAGGAACCGTCGAAGCCCATCCAACTCCTGCGGTCCTGGGCCGAGGCCTCGCGCGAGCCAGCGCAGGTAGCGCAACCGCCGCCTCAACCCTCGCCCCGGCACGTTGATGGCGATCGGCACCAGGTCGATGCCCTCGATGGTGGTCACACCCTCGTGGGTCGGCGCCACTAGCGACACGTCACAGAGAGCCGCAAGCTCGCGAGTGTGCCCGAGCACAAGCAGCCCGCCCGCATGGCCGATGTCCGGGTGCGGCACCCACGGCGCGAAGACCAGCACTCGCAAGCCAGTCACCTCCGGTGGTGACCACTGAGAACCGCGAACGTGTGCACGCCTGAAACCTACTGTCGGACCTCGTCGGGACCGTGTATCCGGGAAGCGTTGCGTGGTCCAGACCTCTGACCCGGATTGGATTCGCCCACGCCTACGCAACAACTCTGATAACGACGTGGCGGACGTTATGGTTTCGGGGTGACCACAGGTGGGACCGGATGTAGCCGGTGAGGTTTCTCATCGATGTCCATCACATCGGCGTTCATCAGACCGGGAACGAAACCTGGGCGCGCAACATCAGCCGCGAGCTCGCCCTCCTTACCGGCTCGGATGACGTCTTCTTTGGCACCGGCGAGAGCGGGCGGTCCGAGGTCGCCGAGTTAACCGGAAGAGCTCCGTTGGCGCTGTCGGGCTCGGCCGTACGCCGGCTCGCGGTCGATCTGCCAAGACTAGCGCGCCAGGTGAAGGCCGATGCGTTGCTCGTGCAGTACACCAAGCCACTCACGCGACGACCTTGTGTCGTCATGATCCACGACCTGTCCCCCTTCGACCCACAGAGCCACGCCTGGCTGTCTCGACGCTTTCGCATCAGAGTGCGCGCCTCGATCGATCACAGCGTTCGGCACGCAGCTTTGTTGCTTGTGCCATCCGAGTTCACCCGCCGCGGGTTGGTTGATCGCTACGAGCTCACAGCCGAGCAGGTACTCGTTGCTCCAAACGCAATCGACCCAACCCTCGGCTCGTTCGTCGATGCCGCGACCCGTCGCCAACGACCGGACCACGAACGTCGCGTCGTCGCGGTCGGCAACGTCTTGCCGCGCAAGAACCTCGTCACGGTTGGCGCCGCGGTAGCGCGGATGCGGGCGAGCGGCGTTTCGGTCGAGCTTCGGGTCGTCGGCAACGTCCCGCCGCCTGGGCAAACGATCGAGCACGAACTACGCGTCATGCTCGGAGACGCGGTCACCTTCACCGGCTACGTCTCCGAGGTGCAACTCGCCGACGAGTACGTCAACGCTGATGTCCTCGCCTTTCCATCATTGTTCGAAGGTTTCGGCATCCCGGCGATCGAGGCGATGTACGCCGGCGTCCCGGTTGTGGCAAGCAACACCGGCAGTCTGCCCGAGGTCGTCGGCGACGCGGGAGTGATCCTCGCACCACTCGACGTCGGTTCCTGGTCGGCCGCGCTCACCGAGCTGCTGACCAACACCAACGCGCGCATGGACCTCAGCTCCCGTGGCCGGCAACGCTCGCGTGCGTTGAGTTGGACCGCGAGCGCATCGACCGTCCTCAAGGCTTTGAGACAGGTAGCTGCGCAACCCCGGGCCGCTACGACGCGCAAACGGATCGCCTAGCAGTGTGCGAACCGGACGCAACTATGACCACCGATTCGCACGGTGGTCTCACCGTCGTGCTCGTGAACTACCACAGCCTGCCCAACATCGAACGCCAGCTCGACAGCGGGCTGCTGGCCGGTCATCATGTAATCGTCGTCGACAACGGTGACGACCCCGCCGGTGTGTCGCTGGTATGCGCATCTCATCGTGCAGAGGCATTGTTGATCGATCGCAACGTCGGATTCGCAGCTGCCGTCAACCGTGCTGTCGCAACGGTCGACTCACCGCGCCGGCCATGGCTCCTTTTAAACCCCGACGTACACCTCGACGTGAGCCAGCTGACTCGGCTGACCGAAGCGCTGATCTCAGATCTTGACGGAATCGCACCGCTCCTGGCGGGCTCCGAAGGGCGCCTCCAGATCGGTCCGGGCGGTGGTCCACTCACCTTGCGGTCAGTGGCCGGCTACTTCCTGTTCCTGAGCCATCTGTTGCCGGGGCTTCGAGGAGTGTTCCTGACCCGCGCCCAGGCCCGCCGCGCCGGCGGCGTGCAGTGGCTGTGCATGGCATGCCCCGTGCTCGCGGCCGATGTCTTCGAGCGCTTCGGTCCGATCCCGGAAGACGAGCTCATCTACGCCGAGGACGTCGCGTGGGGCACCGCCGCCTCCGCCCAGGGGGCTCGCTTTCGGCTCGTCTCGTCGATCGTCGTCAGGCATGATCAAGGGGCTTCCGGAGGCGGTGCGCGGTGGATAGGTGCGTTCGAGCGACTCTGCCGGCGTCGGCTCGGTCCGGTGCGCGGTCCTCTTGCGGTGGCTGCCGTCCGCACCGGTCTGGCCGCTCGTCGACTGATCGGCAGGCGGGTCACATGAGGAGCAAATCGTGACGGCGAACGCCGGTGAAGACCCAGGCTCACACCTCGACCGGCAGGGTCGACAGCAAGAGGTGTGGAGGTCGCTCGGTGCCGAGGACCCCGACTGGGCTGTGCTCACCGAGAGGTCCCGCCGCCATGGCGGCTGGGATACCGACCTCACGGACTTCTACGCCAGCGGCGTCCAAGCGGTCGATGAGTGCCTTGCCGCCGGGCCGCCAGTGAACTACGGGCGTGCGGTCGACTACGGCGCCGGCACCGGTCGGCTGTCATTCGCGCTCGCCGCCCGTTTCGAGCACGTGACGTCGGTCGACATCTCCCCCGGGATGCTGGCGACGCTGCAGGCACGTGCCGCGACGGCCAGGATCTCCAACATCACTACAGCGGCTCCGTCCGAGCTCGCCGAGGCGGGCGAGCACGACTTCGCGATGTCGCTACTGGTGCTGCAGCATCTTCCGACCCTAACCGCGATCGACAACGCGATCGGCATCATCGCGAGTTCACTTGCAGCAGGCGCCCCGGCCGTCATCGAGCTGCCGGAGTCAGCCCACCAGCTTCGGGCGCGCCTCCAGCCTCGCTTTCAGCTCTACCGGGTGCTTCGATCGCTCGGCGTCCGCCCTGAGCGGCTCCATCGGACCGGACTGTCCGGAATCTCGATGCTCGCGGTGCCGGCGAAGCGAGCGGAAATCATGTTCGCCAACCACGGGCTGCGCGTCGTCGAGCGGGTCATACGCCCGGACCACGACTACGACTATGTGCGGTGGGTGGTACGTCGACCCTGACAGAACCCGGTCAGGCCGAGGGCCCGTCGATCAACTGGGCGGCAACTCGTCTAAGCGCCTTTGACTCACCGGAAGAGTCGGCGAGTTCGTACGAAGTCCCGTCGACGAAGCCGAGCCGCACAGTCGGACGTGACCCGGCGGGCGCAGGCGGCAGCACCTCGGCGACCGGCTCCGACGCGAGCTTCTGGCCGGCCGCGGCGACGGTTGGCCTCATCGGCCTCGGGGCCGGGTTCGGGGCCACCGGCTCGGCCGGCGGCGGCATCGGCGCGGCTGTCGCGTCCGGCGCAGGCGGCGGTGTGGAGGCAATCGGCTCCGGTGCCGACTCAGCGACCGGGTCCGGAGCTGGCGCCTCGACGGAGTGGCCGGCCGGCGCCGGCGGCGGGAAAGCAACGTTGGACCAGGCGAACGACGTCCGACGTCGCATGCCGAGCTTGGCGGGCTTCTTGCGCCGGCCGAACACGCTCACCCTCCGCGGCGGGCGCTAGGCCTGCACGGCGGCAGCGGCGTCCAGCGAGTCGACAACGGCGTACAGCAGGGCGAGCAGCACCGCCTTCACCGATTCGCGATCGGTGACGTCGCAGGGCACCACGGGGACGTCGTCCTCGAGGTCGAGCCGGCTGCGGACGGTCGCCTCTTCGGCTTCGTCGAGGCCCTCGGCCCGGTTCAGTCCGATTACGAACGGAACCCGCGCCATCTTGCGGAAGGCCTCGCGGATACTGACCGCCTCGTCGAGCGAGTCGGCTCGCGACGAATCAACGAGCAGGACGTATCCGAGCATGCCCTCGCCGAGGATCTCCCACATGAAGTCGAACCGGTCCTGCCCCGGGGTGCCGAACAGGTACAGCACGAGGTCTCGGTCGATCGTGATCCGGCCGAAGTCCATCGCGACCGTGGTGTCGGTCTTGCGGGCGCGGGTCTCGTCGCTGATGCTGCGCTCGGTCGAGAGGACCGTGATCTCGCTGATCGTGCGGATCAGGGTGGTCTTGCCGGCCGCGAACGGGCCGGTCACCACGATCTTCACCGCAGTGCCTGCGGTCCGCCGACGTGTCCTGGTCGCCATGACTACAGCCCTCTCACGCCGGCGATCAAGCGCAGCAGCAAGCTCTTGTTGACGCTCGGGTCGCGTTCGATCGCCCCGGACGGTACGGCGGTGACCATTCCACCGCCGGACACGGCCGCGGCGAGCGGCTCGGGGTGGTCGTGCGAGTGAAGGCCGCCGTCGGCATCGTCGTGGGACGTCGCGCGCGGCAGGGTGGAGATGTCCGCGACCTGCTCGTTGTCGTCGCTGTCCTCGTCGTCGTCGGCCTCAGTCGCGACCTCCGGCTCGGCCGGGACCAGGAGGGACTCGGCGTCGACATCGGTCTCGCCGACCGCCGAGTTGTCGCTGAGGACGTCGGCAAGGATCGACGTTGCCGGTGCGACCTCGGTCTCGAGTGAACCGACCAGATCTTGCCGCTGTTGCAGGGCCGCGACGCCTTCGGACTCCTCGGTGTGGACCAAGCCCTTCGTGACCAGCTCGTTGAGCGCCACGACGACGGCGTACTCACCGCGGCCGCAGAGGTTGACGACGTCGCTGATGGTGCGCCGCCCGTCGATGAGCGCCAGCAGTGCCCACTCGTCGCGCTGCAGGGTCGGGTCGAGATCCGGGTTGAGCGACAGCGACAACACGGTGTCCAGCGAGGCGAGTCCCTCATCGATCGTCGCCCAGGTGTCCAGCCGGTGCCGCGCGTCGGTCACGACCTCCTCGACCTCGAGGGTCACCCCGACGTCGTCGACGTTGGCCTCGTCGATGACGAACTCGAAGACGCCCTCGGTCCAGCGCATCAGGTCGAAGACGGTGTCCACGATGTGCTCGCAGACCACCGTGTGCAACTCGCCCTCATCGATGGCGCTCGCGTCGCGAAGCGCGCGGGCAAGGCCGACGTCGGTAGACCCGGCGACCAGCTCGACCGCCTCGCGGAGCTGTTCGTCAGAGACATGGCCGCACCCGGCCAGCCGACGACCCAACGCCAGCCTCGACAGGTCCGAGGCGCCGCCACTGATCAACCCGTCGCCGAGCCAGACGACGCCGTGCGCGCCGGAACGGCGAAGATGCAGTCCGCCGGTCTTCTTCGTCATGCTGAGCAGCGAGAAGATATCCGGCAGGCTGAAGGCGTCTAGCGAGCCTTCAAGTCTCACGGCAGACCTCGGGTGGGCGTCGGGTGGTTAGGGGGGTCAGGACCAGGGCTGCGGGTCGCTGGCGGCGACCGCAGATCCGTTCGGAAGGTGTGATACCCACGCCGGGTCCGAGGACATCGGGGCGTAGGGTGCGCTCGGCTCGGCGTCCATTGCCGGGGCAACGTCCGCAACGGGCGCGGGCTCCGGCTCGGGCAGCGGCGGGGCGACGGCTTGCAGCGGGGGCAACTCGGCAGCCGGCTCGGCCAGCAGCTCCGGCTCGACCTCGGCGCGCAGCACATTGGCGACGGTCTGAGCGGACCGGCGTACCTCGTAAAGCATCATGCCGACCTTGGCGCCGCGGGCCGCGACCGCGACCAACACGGCCTCGTCCTCGGCCGACACCAGGAAGACAGTGCCGTGGTCGCCCTCGATGTAGACCTGGTTGAGCGAACCGCGGCCGAGCCCTTCAGCCGCTCGCTCCCCGAGGCTCAGCAGGGCGGCGCTCATCGCGGCGACCCGGTCCTCATCCATCGTCGCCGGAAGCGCACTCGCCATCGGCAGACCGTCGAAGGAAACCACCGCTGCGGCCTCAATCTCAGGCACCTGCGCCAGCAGGTCGGCGATCGCTCGATCCAGCCGCTGGGAGCGGTTAGCAGAGTCGGACATCACGGACACCTCGTCTCACGGCCTGTCCCAAGGGTGGGGGGCCTCACGTTCCACATCGGCCACGTTCCGCTCAGGCTTGAACGCTCATCCGGCACAACCGCCCGTTACGCCGTTCGGGGGGCATTTCGAGGCCTGTGGACAACGTCCGCCGCGATCGTCGCGCCCTCGTTACGTTGTGCCGGTGCTGACCGGATCGGGGAAAGGCTTTGCCCTCGCTGCTGTGCTCGTCGCTGCGCTCAGCGGCTGCGCGGGTGAGGCGGCGTCAGGGCCCCAAAGCCTTGCGCCACACCATACGCCGCCCACCGCTTCGATCGCGGTCCCGACGCCTGGTCCCGGGGCTCCTCCCCTGGTCGCCGGCCAAGCTGGTGAGCTTGCGGCCGCCACGAGTGTGGTGAAGCGCTACTACTCGGTCCTCAACAACCTGCACGACGACATGAACGCCGAGGGTTGGAGCGCGATCTTCACGCCCAAGTGCCCCTGCCAGATCCAGGCCAAGTCGGTCAGGTACGCGCGCAGTCGCGGCGAGCGCTACATCGACCGCGTCCACGTCATCAAATACACGCCAAGCGTGGATGGCCCCGGCGTCGTGGATGTGTTGGTGCTGTTCAACGCCGCCAAGGGCGGCATGGTCGGCCCCAACAATCAGACCCTGAGCCATGCACCTCCGGCCAAGCGAGTTCATCGTGACTTCCTACTTGTGCGTGGCGGCAGTCGGTGGCTGATCGCTCGGATCACGGCCGTCTGATGACGCGCTTGCTCGGGTTGTTCGCAGCACTCGCGGTCACGCTGACCGTGCTCGCTCCCGGCTTCGCCCATGCCGCGACGCCTGGTCACTGCACCACCTTCAGCACCACCGCGTGCGGTGTCGGCGCGAACCAGAACGCCGGCGAGTTCCACGGGTTGCTCGCCGTCCGTGGTGTTCCGTGGGTGCTCGACCTGGCCGCGCGCTCCGGCACCCAGCAAGCGTGCGGCGACTGCTCGTGGACGCTGATGCTGGCGTGTGCCTCTGCGAGTCCGGGCGACCCGACCAGCATCAACGCGTGCACCGGGGCAAGCACGACGGGCAACTGTAGGAAGGGGCAACTGCTCTACAAGATCTACCTCAGCACGGACGCGGTCGCCGACCGGGTCGTCGGCACGGTCTGTCTCGGCGGTCCCCAACAACCGGTCCCGGTCGGCACCAAGGCGTTCGGAGACGTCCGCCGCTACCTGAAGGACGTGACGCCGCCCGACCTCGACATCTCGACCAGCCCGTCCGGCGCGACCCTGGCCGGCCTCGCCACCTTCTTTACCGCGAGCGTCCCAGGTTCGCTGACCCCGGTGCCGTTCGGCAGCGGCGAGGTCACCGAGACGATCACCCTCGACGCCACCGTTGCCGACTGGCACTGGGGCGACGGCTCCACCTCGGGTTGGCTGAGCGCCAGCACTCCCCTGGCGCACTCCTACCTACACGGCGGCATCGCCCGGCTGACCCTGCGCACCCGGTGGGGCGCGACGTACACGATCAGCTACCAGGGCGAGACGTTCGGGCCGTACGACGCGACCGGGCGCCTGGTCAGGGTCCAGCGACTCGCCCTCCCGGTCGACACCAGCGCACCGACCCTGGTCAGTCGCTAAGCCGCGTCACCACACGCATGGCCCATCGGTGGGGCTATAGCCCCACGCATGGCCCATCGATGCCGGCCATGTGACGGGGGGTCACTGGGCGTCGGCGAGCATCTCCGGGGTCAAGGACGCCTCGGTGTTGGGCACGCCGAGCTCGTCGGCGCGCGAGTCGGCCATCGCCAGCAGCCGCCGGATCCGGCCGGCGATCGCGTCCTTGGTCAGCGCCGGGTCAGCGAGCGCACCGAGCTCCTCGAGCGAAGCGTTCGCGTGGTCGAGCCGAAGCCGGCCGGCCGACAGCAGGTGCTCCGGGGCGTCGTCGCCGAGGATCTCCATCGCCCGCGCCACCCGCGCGCCGGCCGCGACGGCGGCCCGGGCCGAGCGACGAAGGTTCGCGTCGTCGAAGTTGGCCAGCCGGTTCGCGGTCGCGCGCACCTCACGGCGCATCCGCCGCTCTTCCCAGGCCAGGACGCTGTCGTGCGCCCCGAGCTTGGTGAGCATCACGCTGATCGCATCGCCGTCACGGATGACCACCCGATCGACCCCGCGCACCTCGCGGGCCTTGGCCGAGACCCCCAGCCGCCGCGCGGCACCGACCAGTGCCAGCGCGGACTCCGGCCCGGGGCAGGTGATCTCCAGCGACGATGAGCGACCGGGTTCGGTCAGCGAGCCGTGCGCGAGGAACGCCCCGCGCCAGGCCGCCGCCGCATCGCAGAGCGCACCCGACACGACCTGCGGCGGCAGCCCGCGGACCGGCCGGCCGTTGCCGTCGACCAAGCCGGTCTGCCGGGCCAGCGCATGGCCGTCCTTGGTCACCCGGACCAGGTAGCGCGACCCCTTCCGGAGCCCGCCGGCCGACACGACCGCCAGCTCCGAGGAGTGCCCGTAAACCTCGGCCAGATTCTTGCGCAGCCGCCGGGCGGTCGCTCCGGTGTCAAGATCGGCCTCGATCACCAGCTGGCCCTTGCCGACCAGGTGCAGCCCGCCCGCGAACCGCAGCATCGTGGCGATCTCTGCCTTGCGGCAACACGGCTTGGTGACGACCACCCTGGCGAGCTCGTCCTTGACCGCTGCCGTCATCGCCATGCGGAGTCCCCTTTGATTGCGGTGTTGGTGAAGATCGAGTCGTACGCCGCGGCCAGCCGTTGCGGGTCGTGGGTAGGGATCGACTGGTCGTTGCCCAGGTGTGCGATCACCAGCTCGGCCCCGAGGCTCTCCGCGGCGGTTTGCAGCGAGCCGTGCCCGCTGTCGAGGGCGCGGCGGGCGGCCAGCACGATGTCGACGTGCAGGTCCGGCGCATGCGCGCCGAGCACCTCGAGGTGGGTTTCCGGGGAGAAGCCCTCGGTCTCGCCGTCCTGGGCGGACATGTTCAGGGTCACGATCCGCCGGGCGGTCGTCATCGCCAGCGCCTTGGCAATGTCCGGCACCAGCAGGTGCGGGATCACGCTGGTGAACCACGATCCCGGCCCGAACACCACCCAATCCGCCTCGAGAACCGCGTCCACGGCCTGCGGGCACGCGTCGACCGACGCCGGGTGCAACCGAACGCCCACCACCTGCCCCGGCGTCGTGGCCACCGCGACCTGACCACGGACCTCGCGAAGCGCACCCGGGTCGGCCGGATCAAGACCGATCACCTCGGCGACGATGTCGATCGGCTGCACCGACAACGGAAGGACCCTGCCGACCGCGCCCAGCAACCTGCCGACCATCTCCAGGCTCACGACCGGATCGCCGGTGACCGAGTTGAGTCCGGTCAGCAGCAGGTTGCCGACCGGATGCCCGGCCAGCGTGCCCTCGCCGCCGAACCGGTGCTGGCAGACCTCGGCCCATAGCTGCGAGCCGTCGTCGTCACCGGCGAGGGCTGCCAGCGCCATTCGGAGGTCACCCGGCGGAAGTGCGTCGAGCTCGGTTCGAAGCACGCCGCTCGAGCCACCGTCGTCGGCCACCGTGACGACGGCAGTCAGGTTGGACGTGACCCGGCGCAGCGCGGCGAGCGAAGCCGACAGACCGTGACCGCCGCCGAAGGCAACCACCTTCGGACCACCCGATGCGCTCACCTCGCCGCTCCCGCGACCCGGCCGCGAACGGTCGCACAACCGTCAGGGGTCATGACTCGTGGTTCATGTCTCGATGCGACAACTGGATCTCGATGCCGTCCTCTCGCATTCGCCGCGCAAGCTCGCCTGAGACGGCCACGCTACGGTGCCGACCGCCCGTGCACCCGACTGCAATTGTGGCGTAGTGCTTTCCTTCGCCGACGTACCCCTGCTCATACCTGCGTAGCAGCGCGAGCGCAGCGTCGATGAACTCGGCTGCACCCGGTTGCGCCAGGACATAGTCGCGGACCGCCGGGTCCTCGCCGGTGAGTGGCCGCAGGTCCGGCACCCAGTGCGGGTTGGGCAGGAGTCGGCAGTCGATCACCACGTCGGCGTCGACCGGCAGGCCGTACTTATAACCGAAGGACACCATCGTCAGGTGCAGCGCGTCGGCGGACTCTTCCTCGAAGGCCGCCGCGATCTTCGCCCGCAGCTCGTGGACGTTGAGCTCGCTGGTGTCGATCACCAGATCGGCCTCGCTGCGCAGCTCGCGGAGCAGCTCGCGTTCTTGCGCGATGCCGTCGACCAATCGACCGTCGGCCTGCAGCGGATGCGGCCGGCGTACGCCGTCGAACCGCCTGACCAGCACCTCGTCCGGCGCCTCCAGGAACAGCACCCTGGTCTGATGACCGGTGCGGGTCATGCTGTCGAGCGCCTCGTGAAGATCGGAGCTGAACGCGCGACTGCGGACATCGACGACGACGGCGATCCGGTCCACCTCGCCGTGCGAACGAGCGGCCAGATCGACAACCGATGAGATCAGCGCCGGAGGCAGGTTGTCGACGACGTACCACCCGAGGTCCTCGAGGCACTTCGCCGCGGTGCTCCGTCCGGCGCCGGACAGGCCGGTGATGACGGCGAGCTCGAGCGGCGCGGCTGATGGCGTCGACGGGGTGGTGGTCATGGGCTCACCCCAGAGCCTGCCACCCCGGCAGTTGCGATGTCGCGGGGCTCGACGATCTCCCCCGTTGTGGGGTCGACGCCGGGCGCCGGCGCGGCCGTCGCCGCGAGCGCATCGTGCACGGCGATCGCGGTACGCCGGCCTACTCCTGGCACCTCGGCGATCTCCTCGACCGTCGCGGCGCGCAACCGCTTCACCGACCCGAAGTGACGCAACAACGCCTTGCGTCGGGTCTCCCCGAGGCCGGGCACGCCGTCGAGCTGACTTTGCGTCATCGAGACCGAACGCTTCTGCCGGTGGTAGGTGATCGCGAATCGATGCGCCTCGTCGCGAATCCGCTGCAGCAGATAGAGCGCCTCGCTGGTGCGCGGCAGGATCACCGGGTCCGCGTCGCCCGGCAGCCAGACCTCTTCGAGCCGTTTCGCCAGACCGCACAACGCGACGTCGTCGACACCGAGCTCGCGCATCGCGGCAGCGGCCGCCGCGACCTGCGGCGGGCCGCCGTCGACGACCACAAGCTGCGGTGGGTAGGCGAACTTTCGCGGCCGTCCGGTCACCGGGTCGATCGGTGACGGTCCGGCGTCCTCGTCGCTGTCGTCGACCCCGGCCTCACCGGTCTCACTCCGCTCCTCCAGATAGCGCCGAAACCGCCGGCTGATCACCTCGTGGATCGAGGCGACGTCGTCCTGACCCTCGACCCACTTGATCGCGAACCGCCGGTATTCGCTCTTGCGCGGCAGCCCGTCCTCGAAGACCACCATCGACGCGACTACCTCGGTGCCCTGCAGGTTTGAGACGTCATAGCACTCGATCCGCAGCGGCGCGGTCGGCAGCGACAGCGACACCTGCAGCTCCTGCAACGCGAGTGACCGTGCAGTCAGGTCGGACGAGCGCCTGAGCTTGTGCCGCGCAAACGACTCGGCCGCATTGCGTTCGACCGTCTCCAGCAGGGCGCGCTTGTCACCGCGCTGCGGCACGCGCAGCGACACCCGGGCGCCGCGGACCAGCTCCAGCAGCTCGGTGACCACATCCGGGTCGTCCGGCAGCTCAGGGACGAGCACCTCTCGTGGCACCTCGCTGTCGAGCGACGCGCTGTCGAGATAGGTCTGGGTGAGGAACTGCTCGACAAGGTCACCGGTACGCACATCGCCGACCTTGTCGACCACCCAGCCGCGCTGCCCACGCACCCGCCCACCGCGCACGTAGAACACCTGGACCGCGGCCTCGAGCTCGTCCTGGGCGAAGGCGACGACGTCGGCGTCGGTGCCGTCACCGAGCACGACCGCCTGCTTCTCCATCGCCCGGGTCAACGCACCGATGTCGTCCCGCAACCGGGCGGCCCGCTCGTACTCCTGGTCATTCGATGCAGCCCGCATCTCGCGCTCGAGCCGCTTGATGAACTTCTGGGTCTGCCCGGACATGAAATCGACGAAGTCGTCGACGATCGCGCGGTGCTCGGCCTCGTCGACCCGGCCGACGCAGGGCGCCGAGCACTTGCCGATGTAGCCGAGCAGGCACGGCCGGCCGACCTGACCTGACCGCTTGAACACCCCGGCGCTACAGGTCCGCATCGGGAAGACGCGGAGCAACGTGTCGAGGGTGTCGCGGATCGCCCAGGCGTGCGCGTAGGGCCCGAAGTACTTGACGCCCTTGCGTTTCGCGCCGCGCATCACTTGCGCGCGGGGGTACGGCTCGTCGAGGGTGACCGCGAGCCAGGGATAGGACTTGTCGTCGCGGTAACGCACATTGAAGCGCGGGTCGAACTCCTTGATCCAGTTGTATTCCAGCTGCAGCGCCTCGACCTCGGTCGAGACGACGGTCCAGTCGACCGCCGCCGCGGACAGCACCATCTGCTGGGTCCTTGGGTGCAGGTTTGCGATGTCCTGGAAGTACGACGACAACCGGCTGCGCAGGCTCTTGGCCTTGCCGACGTACACAACCCGGCCGTGCTCGTCGCGGAACCGATAGACACCCGGCGAGTCGGGGATCGAGCCGGGAGCGGGTCGATAGCTCGCCGGGTCTGCCACGCGATCAAATCTAGTCCGCGGTCCGGACACCGTGAGCCGGGATCGTGCGGAGATCAGGCCCGCTTACGGGCCTTCCTCGGCGCAGGGACCGGCCGCACCCGGTCACCGAGGGTGTCGCGAAGGAAAGCACCGGTGTGCGACTCGGCAATCGTCGCGACCGTCTCCGGCGAGCCCTCGGCAATGATCCGGCCACCGCCCGAACCGCCCTCCGGCCCCATGTCGATAATCCAGTCCGCGGTCTTGACCACGTCCAGGTTGTGCTCGATGACGATCACCGTGTTGCCGGCGTCGACCAGCCGGGTCAGCACACCGAGCAGCTTGCGGATGTCCTCGAAGTGCAGGCCGGTGGTCGGCTCGTCGAGGATGTAGACGGTCCGTCCGGTCGAGCGCTTCTGCAGCTCCGAGGCGAGCTTCACCCGCTGCGCCTCGCCGCCGGACAGGGTCGGGGCCGGCTGCCCGAGCCGGACGTACCCGAGGCCGACGTCGACCAGCGTCGTGAGGTGCCGGGAGATCGCCGGGATCGCCTCGAAGAACTCCGCGCCCTCCTCGATCGACATGTCCAGTACGTCGGCAATCGTCTTGCCCTTGAAATGCACCTCGAGGGTCTCGCGGTTGTAGCGGGCGCCGTGGCAGACCTCGCACGGGACGTAGACGTCCGGGAGGAAGTTCATCTCGATCTTGATCGTGCCGTCGCCCTGGCAGTTCTCGCAGCGGCCACCCTTGACGTTGAAGGAGAACCGCCCGGGCAGGTAGCCCCGGACCTTCGCCTCAGTCGTCTCGGCGAACAGGCTGCGGATCCGGTCGAACACCTTGGTGTAGGTCGCCGGGTTGGACCGCGGCGTGCGGCCGATCGGCGACTGGTCGACCCCGACCACCTTGTCCACGTGCTCCAGCCCGGTCACGGTCCGGTGCCGGCCCGGGACCAGCCGGGCGCCGTTGAGCTCCCGGGCGAGGACGGCGTACAGGATGTCGTTGACCAAGGTGGACTTGCCTGAGCCGGACACCCCGGTGACGGTCACGAAGCAGCCGAGCGGGAACTCCGCGGTGACCTCGCGCAGGTTGTGCTCCCGGGCGTTGACCACGGTCAGGGTCCGGCCCGGCGTCGGCTGGCGGCGGATGTCCGGGATCGGGATCTCGCGGCGGCCGGACAGGTAGGCGCCGGTGATCGACCGCTCGACCTCGAGCAGCTCCTTGTAGGTGCCCGAGTGGACGATCTCGCCGCCGTGCTCGCCGGCACCCGGGCCGATGTCGACGACCCAATCCGCGGTCCGGATGGTCTCCTCGTCGTGCTCGACCACGATCAGCGTGTTGCCCATGTTGCGGAGCCGGACCAGGGTCTCGATCAGCCGCCGGTTGTCGCGCTGATGCAGCCCGATCGACGGCTCGTCGAGCACATAGAGCACCCCGACCAGCCCGGAGCCGATCTGGGTGGCGAGCCTGATCCGTTGCGCCTCGCCGCCGGCCAGCGTGGCGGAGGCCCGATCCAGCGAGAGGTAGTGCAGCCCGACATCGACCAGGAACCGCAGCCGCTCGTTGATCTCCTTCAGCACCCGGACCGCGATCTGCTCCTCGCGCGCGGTCAGTTTCAGTCCGGAAAGCCAGCGGGCGCACTCGCCGATCGGCAGCGTGGCCACCTCGGCGATCGACTTGCCCCCGACCGTCACCGCGAGCGACTCGGGCTTGAGCCGGGCCCCCTCGCAGGACGGGCAGGGCACTTCGCGCATGAATCCCTCGAACCGGTCCCGGCTGGTGTCGCTCTCGGCCTCGCTGTGCCGGCGCTCGACGTAGCTGACCACGCCCTCGAACTTGGTCCAGTAGGACCGCTCCCGCCCGTAGCGGTTGCGGTAGCGGACGTGCACCTGCTTCGGATGGCCGGTCAGGATCGCCTTGCGGGCCTTGGCCGGCAGCTTCTCCCAGGCGGTGTCCATGCCGAAGCCGAGCTCCTCGCCCAGCGCCTCGACCAACCGGCCGAAGTAGTCGCGCCCGTGCGCCCCCGACCACGGCACGACCGCACCCTGGGCAAGGGTCTTGGTCGGGTCCGGGACGATCAGCTCCTCGTCCGCCTCGAGCCGGGTGCCGAGACCGGCACAGGTCGGGCAGGCACCGTACGGCGAGTTGAACGAGAAGGCCCGCGGCTCGAGGTCCTCCATGGTCAGCGGATGGTCGTTGGGGCAGGCCAGCCGCTCGGAGTACTTGCGCTCCCGGTGCGGGTCGTTCTCGGGCAGGTCGACGAAGTCGAGCACCAGCACGCCGCCGGCCAGGCCCAGCGCGGTCTCCACCGAGTCGGTCAGCCGGCGCTTGGCATCCCGTTTGACCGACAGCCGGTCGATCACCACGTCGATGTCGTGCTTTTCGTACTTGGCCAGCTTCGGGGCGTCGCTCAGGGAGATCACCGCGCCGTCGACCCGGGCGCGGCTGAACCCCTTGGTCTGCAGCTCGCGGAACAGCTCGGCGTACTCGCCCTTGCGGCCGCGCACGACCGGCGCGAGCACCTGGAAGCGGGTGCCCTCGTCGAGGTCGAGGACCCGGTCGACGATCTGCTGCGGGCTCTGCCGGGCGATCAGCTCGCCGCAGACCGGGCAGTGCGGGAGGCCGATCCGGGCGTACAGCAGCCGGAGGTAGTCCCACACCTCGGTGATCGTCCCGACCGTCGAGCGCGGGTTGCGGCTGGTCGAGCGCTGGTCGATCGAGACCGCCGGGCTGAGCCCCTCGATGAAGTCGACGTCGGGCTTGTCCATCTGGCCGAGGAACTGCCGCGCGTAGGCCGAGAGGGACTCGACGTACCGGCGCTGACCCTCGGCGAAGATCGTGTCGAAGGCCAGGCTCGACTTGCCGCTCCCGGACAGCCCGGTGAACACGATCAGCGCGTCGCGAGGCAGGTCGATGCTCACATCGCGCAGGTTGTGCTCGCGCGCTCCACGGACGATCAGACGGTCTGCCACAAGTGCTTTCTGGCTCGGGGGGAAGCGGTCACGGGTCGGGTCGGGCGGCGCTCACGCCAGGGTCCGCGCGCGGGAAATCACGCCCGGTTCTTGGCCTCCCCGATGCTACGTGGCGGCTCCGACAGTTTCGGACCGGAGTTGCCGCCTCGGCCTCCGCCGCCCGGGCGGCCGACACTAGGCTCCTGCCCATGACTGACGAATACGACGGAAATGTCACCGTGGGTGGCCCACCCCAGACCAGGGTGCTCGGTGACCTGACGCTGACCAAGGTCGCGGTCGGGCCGATGGACAACAACGCCTACTTCCTGCGATGCCGGAACACCGGCGATGTGCTGCTGATCGACGCCGCGCACTCGCCGGACGTCCTGCTCGGAGTGCTCGACGGCGATTCGCTCCAGCGGATCGTCACTACCCATCAGCACGCCGACCACTGGCAGGCGCTGCCCGAGGTGATCGCCGCCACCGGCGCGCCGGTCGCGGTGCACCCGGAGGACGCCGAGCCGCTGCCGATCACCACCTTCGAGCCGCTGGTCGAGGGCGACGAAGTCGTCGTCGGCGACTGCCGGCTGTCAGTGATCCACCTGGTCGGCCACACCCCCGGCTCGATCGCCCTGCTCTATCAGGGCGAGGACCGCAAACATCTGTTCACCGGCGACTCGCTGTTCCCCGGCGGGCACGGGCTGACCACCCGGCCGGAGGACCACCTGAGCCTGATGGACGACCTCGAGGAGAAGATCTTCGGCCGGCTGCCCGACGACACCTGGTTCTACCCGGGCCACGGCGGCGACAGTACGCTCGGCGCCGAACGGCCAAACCTGGCCGAGTGGCGTGAACGGGGCTGGTAGCCCCGCCGTACATGTGGTGACCGGCGGATCCCGGCCCGCCGGCATGGCAGAGTGAGCGGCGTGACGACGTACGACATGCACCCGATCGGCTGGGTGCACTCGTCCCGCCACGAGGCGATCGACGACGACTGGGAGTCGGTGAGCGCGACGATCACCCTCGACCCGGAGCGGTTCACCCCGGAGAGCCTGGCCGGCCTCGAGGACTTCTCACATGTCGAGGTGGTCTATCTGTTCGACCAGGTCGCCGACGACGAGGTGCAGGCCGGGGCCCGCCACCCGCGCGGCAACCCGGACTGGCCGAGCGTCGGGATCTTCGCCCAGCGAGCGAAGATGCGGCCGAACCGGCTCGGCGTCACCGCCTGCCGGCTGCTCGGCATCGACCACCTGACCCTGACCGTCGAGGCCCTCGACGCGATCGACAACACTCCGGTCCTCGACCTCAAGCCGGTCATGACCGAGTTCCTGCCGCGAGGCGAGGTCCACCAACCCGCCTGGTCACACGAGCTCATGGCGACCTACTGGAGCAGGAGTTGAGCCCTATGGACGACGACAAGACACCCGCCGAGCGAGTCGAGCACATGCTCCGGCTCGGCAACATGTCGCGTCGCGAGCTGATCGCGGCCTTGTCGGCGGTCGGCGCCGGCGCCCTGCTGGGCGTGCCTGAACGGGTGGCCGCGGCGACGATGCCGCCCGAGGAGGTCCGGTCGGCCCGACGGGCCGCACACGCGGCCAAGCAGGTCGCGTCGGTCCGGCACGCCGCCTCGATCGCTCCGGCCGGCGGCGACCTCGGCGCGGTGGACCACATCGTGTTCCTGATGCTGGAGAACCGCTCCTACGACCACTACTTCGGCGCCTACCCGCGCGGCCGTGGCTTCGACGACCATCCGAAGCACTCGCTCGGACCGTTTGCCCAGGACTACCCGGGCGGGACCACGCTCTCGCCGCGCAAGAAACTGCTGCCGTTCCACCTCGACCCGAGCATCGGCGAGGAGTGCACCAACGACCTCACCCACAACTGGGGCCCGCAGCACCAGTGCTGGAACCACGGCAAGATGGACCGGTTCGTCAAGGTCCACACCGCCAAGGCGAACGAGGGCAACCCCGACGGCGCCATGACGATGGGCTACTACACCCGCCGCGACCTGCCGTTCCACTGGGCGCTGGCCGACCACTTCACGCTGTGCGACGCCTACTTCTCGTCGGTGCTCGGCCCGACCCACCCGAACCGGCTGATGGCCAACACCGGCACGATCGACCCGGAGGGCGGCAAGGGCGGTCCGATCACCGAGACCAACCCGAGCATCATCCCGAACTTCCTCTGGACCTGCCGCTGGGAGACCGTCCAGGAACACCTACAGGACAAGGGCGTGCCCTGGAAGGTCTACCACCCGTCCAACGCGCACACGACCGGCAAGTTCGCCCCGCTGAAGAAGTTCTCGACCTGGGACCCGTCGATCTACGACGCGACCAGCCCCTACGTGCTGCTGCTGACCGACCACGTGCTGCCGTACTTCAAGGCGTACAAGGACCCCAAGACGCAGCTGCACCGCAGGGCGTTCCTCCCGACCTTCCCGAACGACTTCCTCGCCGACATCAAGTCCGGCAACTTCCCCGCGGTGTCCTGGATCATTCCGCCGCTCGGCTTCGACGAGCACCCGTCGTCGCCGCCGGACCGCGGGATGTGGTTCACGCAGTCCGTGCTCGATGCCCTCACCTCCAATAAGAAGGTGTGGTCCAAGACCGCGCTGTTCGTCATGTACGACGAGAACGACGGCTGGTTCGACCATGTCGCGCCGCCGACCCCGCCGAAGGGCACCCACGGCGAGTTCCTGACCTCGAACCACCGGGGCAACAGCCAGTATCAGGCGATCTCTGGCCCGGTCGGGCTGGGCGTCCGGGTGCCGGCGCTGATGATCTCGCCGTTCAGCCGTGGCGGCCACATCGCCGCCGAGGTGTTCGACCACACCTCCCAGCTGAAGCTGCTCGCCGAGCGGTTCGGGATCGAGGTGCCGAACGTGTCGAAGTGGCGGAAGGAGACGGTCGGCGACCTGACCTCGGCGTTGTTCCGCGGCAGGCACGACATGTCGATGCCGGCGCTGCCCACGATGCCGCTGGGCTCGCCGGTGGGCACCGGTACCTGCGCCGACGAGGACACCGAGATGGGCGGGGCGTCACCGACCATCCCGACGAATCAGCGGATGCCGACCCAGCACGGCAAGACCATCCCGGCCACCCGCTGGTTCCCCGCGGCGCCGACCACGACCGACCGGGTGCCGGCCCGCAGCGGCCGCAACACCGCGACCACGAAGTCGGCCACCAACGCGCTCATGCACGGCGCGGTGGTGACGCCCGCCGATCACGGCAAGCGCGGCGGGCGGGTGCGGCGGTCCGGCTAGCCGACCGGCCGCTTGGCCTTCGGCAGGCTCGCGACCACTGCGTCGTACGACGCGTCGACGAGCTCGAGCAGCTCGTCATCGGGCACCGCGCCGTCGATCGCGACCGTGTTCCACCCGAACCGGCCGATGTATGCCATTGCCTTGACGTCGTCCGGGTAGCGGGTGCGAAGCTCGGCCGCCTCGTCAGGGTTGCGGCCGCATTTCACCCCGAGGGCGGTCGCGGCGTTGAAGCTGAAGATCTTGCCGCCGACCTTCGCGACGACGTCGCCTTCCCACGGCTCGTCCTGGACCGCGCCGGGCTTCGCCAGGCAGTAGGCGAGCAACTCACTGTGGGTCATGGCTGTCCTCACCGCCGCTCGGCCAGGCGCGGGCCTCCGACACGCTGTTGCCACCGTCGACCACCAGGTTCTGGCCGGTGACGTAGGAGGCGCCCGGAGTGCACAGCCATGTGATCGCAGCGGCGACCTCGTCGGCCGTGCCGCTTCGACCGACCGGCGTCGCGACCCCTTCGCGGCGCTCGCTGTCGGTCTGCGACGCGGTCGCGATCCAGCCCGGTGCCACCGCGTTGACCGTGATGCCGTGCGGCGCGCCGTCCATCGCCATCGCCCGGCACAGCCCGAGCATCCCGGCCTTCGACGCGGCGTAGCCGACGTCGTCGGGGGTCGCCATCACCGGCCCGGTCACGCTGCTCACCATGACGACCCGGCCCCAGCCCTGCTCCTTCATCACCGGCCAGGCGGCCGAGCTGACCAGGAACGCGGTATCGAGGTTGCGGGTGAGCGATGCCCGCCAGGTGTCGTACGACATCGTGTCGACGGCGCCGGACTCGAAGTGCGGGTCGGTGACCGAGACCATCCCCGCGTTGTTGACGACGATGTCGAGGCGGCCCCACCGGCCGACCGCCGCATCCACCAAGACCTGCGCGCTGCCCTCGATGGTCAGGTCGCCGACCACCCCAAGTGAAGGGATCCCCCGCTCCGCCAACTCCGCCGCCCGCTCTTCGGCCCGGGACGTGGTCGCCGCCAGTACCACCGAAGCCCCGAGCTCGCCGAGCTGGCGAGCGGCGGCGAACCCGATCCCCTCTGCGCTTCCAGCCCCGGTGACGACCGCAACCCGCCCAGAAAGATCGATCCCACCCGGCAACTCCACCCCGCCAACCTCTCACGACGACAAGCCAGTCACGAACGAGCGCCGCCAGTTCGACGCCCTCAAGATCGCAAGAGGGCTGTTTCGCTTCACCAGCCTCCCGTTTGGGAATACGCGGCCACGGTTTCAACGAGTGACGCGCTCCTGCGTCAGGTTGGCCTACGGACACTGGCGGATCGTTGAGTACTCGATTCCGCAGGGGCGGATCGTGTGCAAATGCTGACGACTTGTAGCGAGGCACTGCGACCGAACTGCCTAGCCCGCGGCACCGTCTCCCGTGAGCACGGTATGGAGGCGCCGTTGTGCTAGCCCGGCCTGGCACCCGAAGGGCGGGTGCCGATCTGAACCACCTTCTGACGTCCGGATGTAGCGAACCTGCCCGTGCGATCCGGCGCCAACGAATATGTCGAACGCGCTTCCGTGGCATTGAATCAAGCACTGTCCTGGCCGCTCGGTCGGGACCGCCAAGACCCGGAGCGGACCTTGCTGGTGCCGCTTCGGCAACTCAGCCCGGCAGACCCGCGGCGGACATTGCGCGGAACTCCTTCTTCAACTCGTTGACTTCGTCGCGGAGCCGGGCGGCCAGCTCGAAGTGCAGCTCGGCGGCGGCGTCGTGCATCTGGTCCTGAAGTTGTTGAATCAGCAGCGCAAGCTCGGCCTTCGGCATCCCAGCCAGCTCGGCGGCATGCTGGCCGGCGGTCGGCGACTTGCTCGCCATCCCCGGCACCGGCGTCTTGCCGCGAGACTGCGCCCGGCCGCTGCCCCCGATCAGCTCACCCTCTTCGCCGCGCACGATGTCGTCGAGAATGTCGGCGATCCGCTTGCGAAGCGGCTGCGGATCGACGCCGCGCTCGGCGTTGTAGGCGATCTGCTTGTCCCGTCGCCGGTTGGTCTCCTCGATCGCCTTCTGCATCGACGGCGTGATGCTGTCGGCGTACATGTGGACCTCGCCGGACACGTGCCGGGCGGCCCGGCCGATGGTCTGGATCAGCGAGGTGCCACTGCGCAGGAACCCTTCCTTGTCGGCGTCGAGAATCGACACCAGTGAGACCTCGGGCAGGTCGAGGCCTTCGCGGAGCAGGTTGATCCCGACCAGGACGTCGTAGTCGCCTTTGCGCAGCTCGCGCAGCAGCTCGACCCGGCGCAGTGTGTCGACCTCGCTGTGCAGGTAGCGAACCCGGACTGAGTTCTCGAGCAGGTAGTCGGTCAGATCCTCGGCCATCTTCTTGGTCAGCGTGGTGACGAGCACTCGCTCGTTGCGCTCGGCGCGAATCCTGATCTCGTGGATCAGGTCGTCGATCTGGCCCTTGGGCGGCTTGACGACGACCAGCGGGTCGACCAGGCCGGTCGGGCGGATCACCTGCTCCACCACGTCGCCCTTGACCTGCCCCATCTCGTACGGCCCTGGGGTCGCGGACAGGTACACGGTCTGCCCGATCCGCTCGAGGAACTCCTCCCAGCGCAACGGCCGGTTGTCCATCGCGCTCGGCAGCCGGAAGCCGTGGTCGACCAGGGTGCGCTTGCGGCTCATGTCGCCTTCGTACATACCGCCGATCTGCGGGACGGTGACGTGCGACTCGTCGATCACGAGCAGGAAGTCGTCCGGGAAGTAGTCGAGCAGAGTGTGCGGCGGTGTCCCTTGGGCGCGGCCGTCGATGTGTCGCGAGTAGTTCTCGATGCCCGAGCAGAAGCCGACCTGGCGCATCATCTCGATGTCGTACGTCGTCCGCATCCGCAGCCGCTGCGCCTCGAGCAGCTTCCCGTGCGTCTCGAGCTCGGCCAGCCGGGCCTCGAGCTCGGTCTCGATGCCCGAGATCGCGCGCTCCATCCGCTCCGGACCGGCAACGTAGTGGGTCGCCGGGAACACCAACGCGGTGGTGTCCTCGCTGATCACCTCGCCGGTCAGCGGGTGCAGCGTCGAGATCCGCTCGATCTCGTCACCGAACATCTCGATCCGGGTCGCGAGCTCCTGATAGACCGGGAACACCTCGACCGTGTCGCCGCGCACCCGGAAGGTGCCGCGGGTGAAGGCCAGGTCGTTGCGGCTGTATTGGATGTCGACGAACCGCCGCAGCAACGCGTCGCGCTCGATCGTCTGCCCGACGTCGAGCTGCACGCACCGGTCGACGTACTCCTGCGGGGTGCCCAGACCGTAGATGCACGACACGCTCGCCACCACGATCACGTCGCGCCTGGTCAGCAGGCTCATCGTCGCGGAGTGTCGAAGCCGCTCGACCTCCTCGTTGATCGAGGAGTCCTTCTCGATGTAGGTGTCGGTCTGTGGGACGTACGCCTCAGGCTGGTAGTAGTCGTAGTAGGAGACGAAGTATTCGACCGCGTTGTGCGGCAGCAGCTCGCGGAACTCGTTCGCGAGCTGCGCCGCGAGGGTCTTGTTAGGCGCCATCACCAGGGTGGGACGCTGCAGCTTCTCCACCAGCCAGGCCGTGGTCGCCGACTTGCCCGTGCCGGTCGCACCGAGCAGCACGGTGTGCCGCTCGCCGGCGCTCACCCGGCGGGCCAGCTCCTCGATCGCGGCCGGCTGGTCGCCGGAGGCCTCGAAGTCCGACTCCACCCGGAACGGCGCCTCGCTCGGCCGGATCGACGTCACAGTACTCACAGCATCAGAACGTACGCCGCCACTCCGACACTTCCCTCCGGCCCGGTCCCCTTCCAGCACACAACCCGTTACGGGTGTGACGGATGTCCGCGAACGTCCGGTCGACCGGGCGGGCCGGACCGGCGCTGTGTGCTGAAACGGGGCTCACTGCGGGGTGGTCAGCGTGTGCCAGAGCGCGGCGACCTGGGCGTCGAGCTCGGCGAGGTTGCCGTCGTTGACGATCACGTGATCGGCGATCTCGAGCCGCTGCTCCCGGCTCGCCTGGGCCGCGATCCGCGCCCGGGCGTCGGGCTCGGTCATCCCCCGCAGCCCGGTCAGCCGGTCGAGCTGCACCTCGACCGGGGCGTCGACCACCACGACCACGTTGTACCGGTCCCGGATCCCGGCCTCGACGATCAGCGGTACGTCGTGAACCACGACCGCGTCCGGGTCAGTGGCCGCGACCTGCGCCATCAGCTCGGCGACCCTATGCCCGACCAGCGGATGCACGATCGCGTTCAACCGGGCACGCGCATCGGGATCGGCGAACACCAGCGAAGCGACCGCTTCACGGTCGAGCGAGCCGTCGGCCGCGAGCACCTCGCGGCCGAACTCCGCCACAACCGCGTCGAGGCCGGGTGTCCCGACCTCGACCACCTCCCGGGCGATCGCGTCCGCATCGATCACCACGGCGCCGAGCGCGGCTAGGCGACGGGTGACCTCGCTCTTGCCGGCACCGATGCCGCCGGTCAACCCGACGTTGAGCACGTCAGACCGCCGCGCGCTACTCGATCTACTCGTCGGCTGGTTCGGCGGCCTCAGGCTCGGCGGCCTCAGGCTCGGCGGCCACAGGTTCGGTGGCCTCGGACTCGGCGGCTTCCGGAGCGGCGTCGGCCGAAGCCTCCGCCGCCGGGGCCGTGGCGTCGTCCGCTGCGGGCTCGTCGGCAGCAGCCTCCGGCGCCGCGGCCGCTTCAGGCGCGGCGGCTTCGGGCTCGGCTTCGGGCTCGTCGTCGGCGCCGGTCAGCTTGCGGCGCAACTCGGCAAGCGCTTCGTCGCTGGCCAGCGTGCCGGCCGCGGCCGGTGCGCCTTCCGTCGCTGCGGCCGGCTCCGAGGTGTACGACGTGGTCTCGGCCGCCTCGGCGTCCGCAGCCTGGGCCGCGGTCATCTGCTTCTGGTGCGCCTCCCAGCGCTCGTGCGCCTTGGCGTACTGCGCCTCCCACTCGGCCTGCTGCGCCTCGTAGCCCGGCTTCCACTCGTTGGTCTCGGAGTCGAAGCCTTCGGGGTAGATGTAGTTGCCGGCGTCGTCGTACTGGGCGGGCATGCCGTACTGGGTCGGGTCGAAGTGGTCGGCCACCGCCTCGCCGACAGTGCCCTCGTTGGCCTGCTTCAGCGACAGCGAGATCCGGCGCCGCTCGAGGTCGATGTCGATGACCTTGACGAAGATCTCGTCGCCGACGTTGACGACCTGCTCCGGGATCTCGACGTGCCGCTCGGCCAGCTCGGAGATATGGACCAGGCCCTCGATGCCCTCGGCCACCCGGACGAAGGAGCCGAACGGCACCAGCTTGGTGACCCGGCCGGGCACGACCTGCCCGATCGTGTGAGTGCGGGCGAAGGCCTGCCACGGGTCTTCCTGAGTCGCCTTGAGCGACAGCGAAACCCGCTCGCGGTCCATGTCGACGTCGAGCACCTCGACGGTGACCTCTTGGCCGACCTCGACGACCTCGCTCGGGTGGTCGATGTGCTTCCAGGACAGCTCGGAGACGTGAACCAGGCCGTCGACCCCGCCGAGGTCGACGAAGGCGCCGAAGTTGACGATCGAGGACACGACGCCCTTGCGGACCTGGCCCTTGAGCAGCTGGGTCAGGAAGTTCTGCCGGACCTCGCTCTGGGTCTGCTCGAGCCACGCCCGGCGCGACAACACGACGTTGTTCCGGTTCTTGTCCAGCTCGATGATCTTGGCCTCGAGCTCCTTGCCGACGTAGGGCTGGAGGTCGCGGACCCGACGCATCTCGACCAGCGAGGCGGGCAGGAAGCCGCGCAACCCGATGTCGAGGATGAGGCCGCCCTTGACGACCTCGATGACCGTGCCGGTGACGATGCCGTCCTCGTCCTTGATCTGCTCGATCGTGCCCCAGGCGCGCTCGTACTGCGCCCGCTTCTTGGACAGGATCAGCCGGCCTTCCTTGTCCTCCTTCTGCAGGACAAGGGCTTCGATCGCGTCGCCGACGGACACCACTTCATTGGGGTCGACGTCGTGCTTGATCGACAGCTCGCGGCTGGGGATGACCCCTTCGGTCTTGTAACCGATGTCGAGAAGGACCTCGTCGCGGTCGACGCGAACGATCACGCCTTCGACGATGTCGCCATCGTTGAATTCCTTGATCGTGCCTTCGATGGCGGCGAGAAAGTCTTCGGGGCTGCCGATGTCGTTGATGGCGACCTGGGCGTATGTCTTCGGGGCGGCGTTCGGGTCTGCGACGGCAGTGGTCATGTAGTAGGGACTCCGGACATGGATAGAAATAGGGGTACGCCGAGGGGTTCCGCAGCGCGACCAGCGAGTCTAATCGCGGTTGTGAATGTGTCCAAGTCGGGCAGGTCGCAGCCCGTATCGTGCAGGGGTGGCCGACGCCGGTGCTGAGCAGGCGGCCCGCGACGGCGCACCGGTCGCACAGCTCCGGCATCGCCGAGCCCGCTGGCTCCGTGTCCTCGGCGGGGTGGTCGCGCTGGCCGCGATCGGATTCTGCGTCCGCGAGCTCACCGACTCCTGGCCGTCGGTCCGCACCGAGCTGAGGCACGCCCGGCTCGGCTGGCTCGCGCCGGCCCTGGCCTGCGCAACCGCGTTCGTGCTCGTTCTGGCGCTGCAATGGTGGCGCTGGCTCCTCGCGTTCGGGATCCGGACCAATCCGGTCGACGCGAGCGCGTGGTACCTCGGCGGCGAGCTCGGCAAGTACCTGCCGGGCAGCGTGTGGACCGTGCTCGGGCGAGGAGAGCTGGCCCGGCGCGGCGGCATCGCCCGAGCCTCGAGCTACTCCTCCACGCTGCTCGCCTACGGCACGATGTGTGTCGCCGCCGGGATGGTCTGTGGCGTCGCCGGTCCGGCGATGGCGCTCGCCGGCGGACCGGGGTGGGGCTGGCTGTTCGCGCCGCTGCTCGTCCTTGCCCCGGCCGTGGTCCATCCGACCCTGCTCCGCCCTGTGCTGGCGGCGGCGCGGCGGCTGACCGGTGGCCGCCTCGACGCGCCCGCTCCGCCGGTGTCGACGCTGGCGAGCCTGGTCGGCTGGTGCGCGCCCGCCTGGGTGTTGCTCGGAGTGGCCTCGCTGTCCCTCACCAGGTTGCTGAGCCTCGACGCCTCTCCGTCGCAGATCATCCTGGCCGCGGTGGCGGCGTGGACAGTCGGCTTCCTGGCCGTTCCGGTGCCCGCGGGCGCAGGCGTCCGCGAGCTGGTCTTCGTCGCGCTGTGCGGGCTGCCGACCGCGTCCGGCGCAGCCGTCGCGCTGTTGTCGCGGTCGTCGCTGCTGCTCGTGGACGCGGTGCTGGGCGCTACCGCCCTGGTCGTCGCCGGACGCCGCGCGCCCGGCCGGATCCCCGCGCCCGCCGCGGCACCGTCCTCCGGATCGACTCCTGGCTTGCTGCCATGACCAATGGACGGATCCGCAGCGAGCTGATCAACGGGACGAAGGCCGGCTACGCGGCAACCGCACGCGGCGCCGGCAGAGGGCTGGACCGGCTGGGGCTGATGCCGAGCCGGCCGCCCGCCCGGGCGCACCGGATCCGGCACTGGATGTACAGCCTGACCTGTGCGCACGACTCGCTCGCGCTGGCCGGGCTCGACGTGCCGTGGTGGACGTACCGGTCGATCGACGCGGTCGAGGCGTGGCTGGCCGCCCGGCCCCGGCCGATCCGGGTCTTCGAGTACGGGTCCGGCGCCAGCACGCTCTGGCTGGCCCAACGGGCCGACGAGGTGCGCACCGTCGAGCACGATCCCGGCTTTGCCTCGCTGGTCGGCGAGCGACTCGCGGCCGCCGGCAACGTCACGATGGACGTAGTGCCCGCCGCACGGACCGAGGATCCGGTCGTGCCGTCGGCGAAGGAGGGCTGCGCGGGCCTCGACTTCGAGGCTTACGTCGCGGCGATCGACGGGCACGGCACGTTCGATCTGGTCGTGATCGACGGCCGGGCCCGCCAGGCCTGCCTCGCCCGGGCCATGCCACACCTACAGGTGGACGGCCTCGTCGTCTTCGACAACAGCGCCCGGCGGCGCTACCGGCTGGCGATCGCGGCCGCCCCGGTCACCGAAACCCGGCTGCGGGGCCTGACACCGACGTTGCCGTATCCGGACCAGACGTCGCTTCTTCGACCGACCCGGCTGCGCTGACGACGGCGCTGCCTTCGAGCAACGCCGTCGGCAGGTCCAGCGTCGCGGCGTCACGGCCGAAACGCATCTTCTTGGTGTGTTCCAAGGTGTCCTCGATCAGGATCCGGTTTGTCCGCACCAAGTCCGCGATGATCCCCACGAGGACGCACAGGAACGCGAAGATGAGAAGGACGGAGCCGGCCAGCAACGACTGGACGTGGCCGCCGGGGACGGTGTCCGTGACCTGTAGGTACGCCCACCGCACGAACGGCACCAGGCCGAGCACACCGGAGCAGACCGCGAGCATGGTGAAGAGCGTGATCGGCCGGTACATGATCCAGGCCCGCAGGATCGCCGCGGCCGACATCCGGACGTGCTGCGCGGGCGAACGGAACAGCCTCGACTCGCGGGTCTTGGGATTGGTGACGACCGGGACACTGGTGATCTTCAGCCGCTTGTTGCCGGCCTGGATGATCGTCTCCATCGTGTAGCTGAAGCGGGTGATGGTGTTGAGCAACATCAGGCTGTCGCGCGAGTAGGCCCGGAAGCCGCTGGCCGCATCGGGCACTCTCGTCCCCGCCGCCCGGTTGACGACGCGACTACCGATCCGCTGCAGCAGGACCTTCGCTCTGGAGAAGTGCTCGACCAGGTGGACCTGTCGATCGGCGATCACGATGTCCGCGGTGCCCTCGACGATCGGCGCCACCAGGTCCGGGATCCGCGCCTGCGGGTACTGGTTGTCGCCGTCGGTGTTCACGACGATGTCGGCCCCGAGCTCCAGAGCGCGCTCGATGCCGTCGTGGAAGGAGCGCCCGAGCCCGCGGGTGCCGGCGTGCCGGACGAACTGGGTCACCCCGTGGTGGCGGGCTACCTCGACCGTCGCATCCGTTGACCCGTCGTCGATGACGAGGACGACGATTTCGTCGATTCCGGGGATGGACTGCGGGATCGTCTGCAGGACGGCCGGCAGGGTGAGCTCCTCGTTGAGGCACGGGATCTGCACGACCAGCTTCACCGTTGAAATGGTATCGAGAACGGGCTCCCGAGGGCCGCGGTCACAACTCCCACTGCGTTACCTTCCGGCCGGACGCTACTTCCCGGCCGGGAACGGGTAGCCGACCGAGATACCGGTCAGGCAGACATTGGTGGCCAGCGTCGCGCCCTGGATCCGTACCGCGACCGGTTGGGACTGCGGCAGCAGCAAGTAGACGTTGCCTACCCGCGTTTGGAGCAACACCTGGCTTCCGCCAACCGGCGTGATGACGGTGCCCTGCGCAGTCACCGCCTGGACGTCGAGGATGGATGGCCGCTGCTCGAAATAGGTAAGCCGCAGGAACCACTCGTTCAGGTGCGGAACGCTGCTGAGCCGTTGCCTCTTGGGGGTCTGACCGGCGTACAGGTCGTTGCAGAACGGGTTCGAGTGCGGCATGTGCACCGAGGCGGTGGTCAGGAAACCGGCGGGGACCAGGTTTCCGGCCGAGCTGACGACGCGGGCCGGGAGCGGCCCGTTGTTCAGGTAGGCGTGCGAGCCCATCAGGGCCAGCAAATCGCCCACGTGCCGGTGGTCCTGGATCGCCGGCATGACATTGCCCGCCACGAAGGTGTCGAACACCGTGGCGTCGGAGCCCTCCTCCGACAGCCCGGCGGAAAGCCGCGCGACGTAGGCCTTGGCCGGCGACTGCGACCAGTGTTGGGCGTACGTACCGGCCGAGATCGCCGAGAGCAGCGCGATCGCGACCACGACCCCGCGCTCCGGCCACCGCCGGAGGATGGCATGTCGGGACGGCTTCGGTCGCTCGTCGACCGGAATCCTCGCACCGGCGATCCGCGCTCGGATGTCGACCAGGGACACCGGCCAGATCGCCAGCGCGACACCGACGGCGGCGGGGACCGCCGCGTACGACGCGTACTCGAAGTGCCTGGAGACCGAGAAGCCGCCGAAGAGCTCGAACCGGGCGCGCCCGACGAAGACCAGGCCGATCCCGCTGACCAAGGCCGGGATCGCCCAGCCCCACAACGCCCAGAGCGAGGTACGCCGGACCGTCCACGCGATGACGAGCGCGAGCAGTACGACGGCGACCACGCGTTCGGCGATCGGAGGGTCGCTGAAGGCGAAGAAGTTGCCGCCCAACGTGCTCCAGGCCAGCGGGCCGCCGAAGAGCCCGGGTACCAGGGTGTCGAACCAGAACGCCCGCACCAGCCCCACCGCATCGCCGGCGGTGAACCCGCTCGTCTTCGTCGCGTACTTGCCCGACGCGAAGTAGAACACCGCGAAGGCGAGGATCGGCACGCCGGTCATCAGCCAGGCCGGCCAGCTGCGGCGAACCGCGCGTAGCCGGCTCCGCACCGGGCCTTCCGACAGGAACGCGAAGGTCAGCACCGGAAGCGCCAGCGCCGTGACCGCGGCCTGCTCGGCGACGAGCGTTGCGGCGAGCATTGCGGCGCCGGTGCACGCCGCCCAGCGCAGTCGACCGGTCACGGCGTAACGAACATGCGAGCGCAGCGCGGCGAGCACCAGCAGCTCGGACAACAGGAAGTTGATCGCCGAGGTCAGCCACAGCGTGCTCTGCACGAGCAGCGGACTGAGCGCGAAGAGCACCACCAGGGCGAGCAGCCCGCGGCGCGGTCCGACCAGCTCCCGGAGCAGCCGCCCGAGCAGGTAGGTCACCACCGCGGACGCGACCGCGCGCAGTGCGATGGTGGCGCCGTAGTTCAACGGCACCGTGCGGTTGAGCACCCACAGCACGAGCCGGCCGACGACGTCGAGATGCCCGCCCTGCGACGCGATCAGGTAGGACCAGCTGAGCGAGCTCCCGGTCGCGGCCGCGAGGTTGTCGAAGTCGGCCTGGTAGTACCAGCCGGCGTGCATCAGGATCGCCAGCCAGACCGCCTGCAGCAGGGCGACCACCACCAGCCCGACGGTGTAGACCTCGACCGATCCCAGCCCGGATAGTGCCTTTGCCAGGCTCGTGGCGGCGCTCTGCGTCGTACGCTCCGCGGTATCCGACTCCGCGGTATCCGACTGCGTCACCGGCAGGCTCCGTCCACGCTCGGTCAACTACGCCCTCAGGGCCGAACTGGCTCGACGGCGAAATCCTATGCGGCCCGGCGGGTGGGGTCGCGCGCCTGAGACACCACAATGGTGGCATGCAGGAAGCCGAACCCGCGGAAGGCGCGGCCACCTTCCTGAAGCCGGTCCGACGTGACGTCGCGGCCAGCGAAAGCCGCCGGGCCTCGCAGAGCTGGTGGGACAGCAGTGCGTCGGACTACCAGGACGAGCACGGTGACTTCCTCGGCGACGCAGACTTCGTCTGGTGCCCCGAGCGGCTTCGGGAGGCCGATGCGCACCTGCTCGGCGACGTGGCCGGCAAGCGGGTGCTCGAGGTCGGCGCCGGCGCCGCGCAGTGCAGCCGCTGGCTCCTCGGGCAGCGGGCCTGGCCGGTCGCAGTCGACCTCTCCGCGTCCCAGCTGGCTCACGCGCGCGCCCTCGATGCCCGCACCGGTGTCGTGGTGTGTGCCGTGCAGGCCGACGCGCAGCAGCTGCCGTTCGCTGATGCGTCGTTCGACCTGGCCTGCTCGGCGTACGGCGCCCTGCCGTTCGTGGCCGACTCGGCCACCGTCATGCGTGAGGTCGCGCGGGTGTTGCGTCCCGGCGGCCGGTGGGTGTTCTCGGTGACCCACCCGATCCGGTGGTGCTTTCCCGATGATCCCGGAGTGGGCGGCCTGGTGGCCCAGACGTCGTACTTCGACCGGCGGGCGTATGTCGAGCAGGACGAGCGCGGCATCCCGACCTACGTCGAGCATCACCGCACGATCGGAGACCGGGTCCGCGACGTCGTGGCGGCGGGCCTGGTGATCGACGACATCGTCGAGCCTGAGTGGCCGGCCGGTCACGACCGGCCCTGGGGGCAGTGGAGCCCACTGCGCGGTGCGATCCTCCCCGGTACGGCGATCTTCAAGACCCACCGGCCCTGATCACCGCCGAACGATGCCGGCTTCAGCGCGGTCGACTACTGTCCCGTTCGATGCCTGAGAACCCCACGCCTGATCGTCTCGGGCCGAACGCCTTCGCGAGCACCCTGGCCGCGGTCACGGGCGTCGAAGGCTGGATGACCGACGCGCAGGCGGCGCGGCTCTGGCAGGCCGCCCGGGCAGTGCCCGAGACCGGTCAGATCGTCGAGATCGGGTCCTTCCACGGCCGGTCGACGATCGTCCTCGCGAAGGGCGCGGACCAGGAGTGTGCGGGTGACCGCGATCGACCCGCACGGCGGCGGTGATCGCGGACCGAACGAGATCTCGCCCGACGCCGGACGCGGTGCGGCGGACCACGCCACGTTCATGGCCAACCTCGCCGCGGCCGGGGTCGCCGACCGGGTCGGGCACATCCGCAAGACCTCGAGTACGGCGCTCGCCGACGTCGCTGGCCCGATCGATCTCCTCTACATAGACGGCGCGCATCGATACGCACCCGCCAAGGACGACATCGAACGTTGGGGCGACCGAGTCGCCACCGGAGGGACGCTGCTCATCCATGACGCCTTTAACGCCATTGGCGTCACGGGCGCGCAGCTGCGACTGCTGGTCTTCGGCGGCCGCTTCGCCTACGTCGGCCGGGACGGCTCGATGGCCGAGTATCGCCACCAACCCGTCCGGGGCGTCGAACGGGCCCGCAACACGGCCCGGCAGCTCTGGCAGCTCGGCTATTTCGCCCGGATGATCATGGTCAAGTGCGCTCTCACGGTGCGTGCCTATCCGGTGGCCCGGCTGCTCGGCCACCCCTCGCGCGACTGGCCGTATTAGTGCCGCGGACCACCCCCGGACGACGGGCACAGGGCTCGACGATCCGCGGCCACGGATGACCAGCCCGAGCCCGGCGGTTTCCCGGGACCGGCTCCGGCTGATCGCGGTCTGCCTGATCATCACGCTCCTGGTCTTCACCCAGAGCTCGGCCCTGATCGCGGCCGACACCAAGTTCGACCTGGTGGTCGCACCGTGGCACTTCCTGGCCACCGCGGCGTCGGCGTGGGACCCGACCTCGGACGCCGGCACGCTGCAGAACCAGGCGTACGGATATCTGTTCCCGATGGGACCGTTCTTCGCGCTCGGCCATCTGGTCCACCTCACGCCGTGGGTGATCCAGCGCAGCTGGGAGTCCGTGCTCCTGGTCGTCGCCTTCCTCGGCGTCTTCCGGCTCTCGCGCCTGCTCGGGATCGCGGGCTGGTGGCCGCGGGTCGCGGCCGGTCTGGTCTACGCGCTCGCCCCGCGGATGCTGATGGAGATCGGCATCATCTCCTCCGAGCTGCTGCCGGTCGTTGTGGCGCCGTGGGTGCTGATCCCTCTGGTGCGCGGCTCGCGCGCCGGCGCCTACGGCGGCTCGGCGCGGCGCGCCGCTGCACTTTCGGGTGTCGCCTTGCTGTTCGCCGGCGGGACCAACGCCGCGGCCACCCTGGCGATCCTGCCGATCCCGATTCTGTGGCTGCTCACCCGGGAGCGGGGCCCGCGCCGCGCCGCCCTGATGCGCTGGTGGGCGTTGGCGGTCGGCCTGGCCTGCCTGTGGTGGACGGTCCCGCTCCTCGTGCTCGGCAAGTACAGCCCGCCGTTTCTCAACTGGATCGAGTCGGCGGCGGTCACCACCGGTCCCACCTCGCTCGCCACCACATTGCGCGGCGCGGAGCACTGGGAGGCCTACCTCGGGAAGGGGGTCTGGCCGGCCGGCTACATCTTCGTGACGGAGCGTTCGGTCATCTTCGCCACCGCGCTGGTCGCCGCCGCCGGGCTCTTCGGGCTCAGCCGCCGAGGCTCGCGGCACCGACTCTTCCTCGCTCTGTGCCTCGCGACCGGACTCGTGCTGACCACGTTCGGCCATGTCGCCTCCATCGGGCCGGTCCTCGCCCTCACCGAGCGAAACGCCCTCAACGGCGGATTGAACGCCTTTCGCAACGTGCACAAGTTCGACCCGGTCATCCGGCTGCCGCTCGCCCTCGGTGTCGGCCAGCTCGTGGCGATGTCGATCGCTCGCTGGCGGCGGCGCAGCGCGGCCGCCGCCGGGACCCCGCGCCGCACCTGGGACTTCGACCCGCGTCCGACCTTCACGGTTGCGGCCCTGTGCATCGCGGTCGCCGCCGTGGCCCCGGCCGTGACCGGGACCCTGATCCCCGAGCTCCACACCGTGAACGAGCCGAACTGGTGGGTCCAGGCGGCGGACTGGCTCGGCCACCAGGGCGACGGGCGCGCCCTTGTCGTACCGGGTGCGGCGCAGCCGATCTACATCTGGGGCAGCCCGCGCGACGACGCGTTGCAGCCGGTCGCCAAGTCGCCCTGGTCGGCACGCAACTCGATCCCGCTCGCCCAGGCCGGCTACATCCGTCTGCTCGACGAGATCGACTCCGACCTCGCGGCCGGCCGCGACGACCCCACCCTCTCCCCCGTGCTCGCCCGGTCAGGGGTCCGGTACGTCGTCGTGCGCAACGATCTCGACGTCTCCGCGTCTGACGCCACCCCGCTTCGCTACATCTACGCGACCCTGGAGAACTCGGCCGGCTTTCGCGAGGTCGCCAACTTCGGGCCCGGCGTGATTCCGGCCACCAACCCGAACGAGCTGATCGACGACGGAACCGTCCCCAGCCAGGCTGCGATCACCGTCTTCGAGAACGTCGGCTGGAGTGGCGCGGCCGCGCTGCTCCCCCTCTCGCAGGCGGTGGCAGCCAACGGCTCGGCGGACAACCTTACCGACCTCACTGCCGCCGGGGTGACGCCCGACCAGCCGGTCATCTTCGCGCCATCGGTCGTGCCGATGGTGGCAGGAACGGAGCCGCCGCTGACCGCGATGAGCGACGGAGTCAGACGACGCGAGTTCGGCTTCGGGAGCATCGACCACTACTCGGACACGATGACCGCCACCCAGCCGTACACGACCAAACGCGCGGCTCACGACTACCTGCCGAGCCCCGCGCCCGCGCTTTCGACCACCTCCTACCTCGGAATCAGCGACGTGCAGGCCTCGTCGTCGGGCGCCGGAGCCACCGCACTGGTCAACGTCAGCCCGGCCAACGGCCCGTGGTCGGCGCTCGACGGCGATCCCACGACCGCCTGGCGGGTGGGCTCGATCGACGGTGCCATCGGGCAATGGCTCCAGGTGGACCTGCGCGCACCGATCAACACCACCCAGGCCAGCGTGACGTTCGCCGGGGCGAACGGGGTGTTTCCCGACCTGATCCGGGTCGACACCTCGACCGGGCACCTGGACGAGGCGGTGACGCCGGATGGCGCGCCGCAGACGATCCGCATTCCGTCGGGGGCGACCAGATTCGTCCGGCTGACCTTCCTCGGCGCCACCGGCCGGGGGAACGGCGCGGCCGCCGGGATCGCAGAGCTTTCGCTGCCGTCGGTCCTCGCCGCGCGGTCCCTCGTCGTACCGGGCGCGAGCCGACCCGGCCTGATCGCCTTCAGCGTCGCCGACGGCTACCGCGGCGAGTGCCTGACCGTGAACGGCCAGCCGGTGTGTGACCCGACCTGGGTGACCGCCGGTGAGGAGGACAACAGCCTGGCCCGGACGTTTGCGCTGTCGAAAAGTGCGACCTACGACACCCAGGCAACGGTGAGGCTCCGCCCCGGCACGAGCCTCGACCAGCTGCTCGACCGGGGCGAGCCGCTGCGTGCGTTGGCATCGTCGGTCAACTCCGACGACCCGCGGCAGCGGGCCGGGGCGGCGGTCGACGGTGATCTCACGACCGGCTGGACCGCGGCCGTGAGCGACCTGAAGCCGACGCTCACGATCAGCACCCGCCGCCCGCACCTGCTCAACGCGGTCGAGCTGACCCCGCTCGCAACCGGTGTCGCCCGGGCGCCGGTCGAGGTCGAGGTGACGGCGGGTGGTGAGACGGTCGACCGCGTCCTGCCCGCCAGCGGCATCGCCCGCCTCGACTACCCGGTACGGACCCGCACGGTCTCGATCCATGTGGTCCGGGCATCGCTGCGAATCACCACCAGCTCGATCACCGGGAAGTCCGAGTTCCTGCCGGTCGGCATCGCCGAGGTGAACCTGCTCGGCCGCAACGAGCCGATTCCGCTCTTCCGGTCGGACATCACGTTGTCCTGCGGCGCCGGGCTCTCGATGGTGGTCGACGGTACGACGATGCAGCTCCACGTGAAGGCGCTCAGCGCGACCGCCCTCGGTGGCGCCGCGCTGACCGCCAGGCCGTGCCCCACTCCCGGCAGCCTGGCGCTGCACCTTCCAGCGGCCTGGATGCTGCTCGGCGCCGGGCCGCACCGCATCACGCTGAACGCCACCGATGTGACCGATCCACAGTCCTTGGTGTTGGCCAAGGTCGGGCAACCGGCCCGGCCGGCTCCGATCGCCCTCCCGCTTCGCACGCTGTCCTGGTCCGCGTCGTCCCGCTCGGTCGAGGTCCACACCACCGCGGCGGCGCTCCTCGTGGTCCATGAGAACGAGAACGCCGGGTGGCAGGCCACCTTCAACGGGGTGACACTGTCGCCCGTCACGGTCGACGGGTGGCAGCAGGCGTGGGTGGTCCCGTCGGGTACCGACGGCGTCGTACACCTTCGCTTCACGCCACAGACCGCGTTCCGGGCCGGCCTGATCGGCGGGGCCGGCGCAGCCGTGCTGCTCCTCGGACTGACGCTGCCCTTGCCGAGCCGCTGGCAGCGGCGGAGCCGGCGACGCCCGGTGGGCACGACCGCACCCGCCGCGCTGGTGCGCTGGGCCCTTGTGCTCGGCACGCTCGCCCTGCTCGGATCGGTCAGTGGCCTGGTGATCGGGGCGATCCTCATCGTGGTCGAGGTTGCGACGCCGTCCGTACTGCGCGACCGCGTCACGACCTGGGCGCTGGGGATCACGGTCGGCGCCGCGATCGTCGCCGAGACCGCGGCGACCGCCGCGGCCCGCCACCCGCTAGCCGGTAGCGCTGGGGTGCAGGTCCTCTGCCTTGCGGCGATCGGCATCGTCCTGGTTCGATGCCTTGTCCCGCGCGACCGACCGCCAGGAGCTGGAGAACCGACGCAGTAGCGGACGCTCGAAGAGATGCCAGCTGACCGCTGCGACCGCGGTGGCAGCGACCGCGGTCATCCCGAACAGCGCAAAGAAGTGGCCGGAGAACACCGGCCAGTTCAGCCAGCGCGCGATGGCCAGCAGCAGGCCGAGATGCCAGAGGTAGACCCCGTAGGAGATCTCGCCGAGCCACTGCATGACCCGGTTGCCCAGCAGCCGATCGGACCACGGGGTCCCGCCCTGGGTCAGCGGCAACAGGAAGAAGAAGGCGGAGACGCCGGCCAGCAGGTGATACAGCGTCCACTCCCAGGTCGTGCCGGGGGTGACGTCGTACGGCCCCGCGAGGGGCAGGGTGAACAACCAGAACGTCAGCGCCCCGACGATCCAGCAGGTGCCCGGCGACTTCGCCCAGTCAGTGAGGGTCTGCCGCCACCGGGTCGCGGTCGGCTCGAACGACAGCGAGGCGAGCAGGATGCCGAGGGCGAACCAGTCCAGGTATTCCGGCAGCCAGAGCAGCGCGATGCTCGACCCGCCGTACCGGAAGTGGGTGAACAGGTTCGCGCCGAGTGCCACGGCCGACATCGCGACCACGAGCAGGGTCAGCTGCTCGTGGCGCGGTCTGCGGATGAAACGGGCGGCCCAGATCAGCAGCGGCAATGCGGCGTAGAAGGACACCTCGACGACGAGGGTCCAGCTCTGCGACAGCGAGTGGTTCGTGTAGTGGTGGTCGTAGGTCTGGACCAGGAACAGGTAGCTGAACCAGTCACCCACCGTCGAGCGCTGCGTCGACAGGAGCGCGAGGGTGCCGGCGATCGCCAGGAAGTACGCCGGGAAGATCCGTAGTGCGCGGCGCCACCAGAAGTGCGCGACCCGGCCGGGCGAGAGCCGGCTGGTATCGGTCAGGAACTGGCGCGACAACAGGAATCCGGACAACAGGAAGAACAGCGTGACGCCGAAGTTCAGCCGGGCCAATAGCGGCGCGAACGGGCCGTTGTCGAGCGAACGGCCGCTCTCGAACCCGGCGTGGGTCGCGACGACGGCGTACGCGGCGATCGCGCGAACCCCGTTCAGCGCGGCGAAGTTCTGCCGGCGGCGGCCGGCCTCGACCGCGGCGGCGGTCACGGTGCCGCTCGCCGCAGAACGAGAAGCACGTTCCAGCTGACCAGCTCGCGCAGCCCGGGCACTCCGATGACCCAGTGCAGCCAGCTCGGGTGATATCGCGGTTGCCGCGTGAGCAGCTCGGCCCGGCCGTCGCGCACGGCCCGGTCGGCCCACCGCAGCATCTGGGCAGCCGACACCGGATAGAGGGTCCGGCCGAAGTCGTTCTTCGGGCGCCGGCCGTTGCGGCGGGCGTAGCGGGTGGCCGCCCGACGGCCACCGATCAGCAGGTGCCAGGGCTTGGTCTCGTGGCCGCCGTTCGGTGACAGCCAGTTGGTGTAGGCGAGATAGACCAGGCCGCCCGGCCGGGTCACCCGCAACATCTCATCCGCGAAGCGTTCGGGCTCGGGCACGTGCTCGAGGGCGTTGCTCGAGAAGCAGACGTCGACCGACCCGGTGCGCAGCGGCAAGACCATCCCGTCGCCGCGCACACAGAGCGGTCCGGGCCGCCCACGGATCCACAGCTCATCGAGGTCCGGATCGACCACGATGTACGACGACGCGCCGCGGGCGGTGAAGTCATCCCTGAAGTATCCCGGCCCGCCGCCGACATCGACGACGACGTCACCCGAGACACCGTGGTACGCCGACAGCTGCGCCACGCTGTCGGCCGACAGCAGCGAGTAGAAGCGATCGGGGTCGTCCTGCTCGTGCACGAAGGCAGCGAACAGGGCGACACTCCGGCGGACGTTCTCCCGCCACGGCTGATCGGGCATCGGCGCGGGCCGCTATGCGGCGGGCGACACCGCAGGTTGGGCCGCGTCGGCACTGACCGCGACCCGTCCCATCGCCAGATCCAGGACGGCGGCGACCTGAGCAGCGGCGTCGTCCCAGGTGAACAGCGCGGCGCGCCGTCGGGCCGCCGACCCGAGTTTGGTGCGCCGCTCGGTGTCGTCGAGCAGCAGTCCGAGCTCGCGGGCGAACTCTGCGGCATCACCCTCGACGAGCACACCGGTCTGGCCGGCGACGATCGACTCCTCCAAGCCGCCCGCACCGGCGAAGGCAATCGACGGAGTGCCGAGCGTCGCCGCCTCGACCACCCCGAGCCCCCAGCCTTCCTTCACGCTCGGTACGGCGTTCACCCACGCGCGGGCCAGCAGATCCGACTTGGTCTGCTCGTCGACCCAGCCATGGAAGACCACCGCGTCGTGCAGGTCCAGCTCGACCGCCTGGGCACGAAGATCGGCCTCGAAATAGCCGTGCCCGACTACGTCGACGACCAGGTCTGGGTGCCGCTGCCGCAGCACCGCCGCCGCCGCGAGCACGACGCCGACCTGCTTGTGCGGGACCAGTCGGCCGAGCACGACCACCCGCGGCGTCGGAGACCGCTCGAGACGGGGCTCGGGCAAGGTGGGCGTGCCGTTGTGCACGACGGTGATCCGGTTCGGGCTCACGCCGAGCCCGCCCAGGTCGCGACGGGTCGCTTCGCTGACCGCGATGTAGCGCGATCGCCGGTACAGCCTCGGCCCGAGCCTCGACTCGACCCACCAGCCGACCCGCGCCGCGCGCGGGCCGAACACGATCGACCACTGCTCGCGATGCACGTGATGCACGAGCGCCACCACCGGCTTGCGGGTCACGACGGTCGACAGGAACGGCACCCCGTTGTGGACGTCGATGACGACGTCCGGCCGGACCCGGCGGGTCAGCAGCGCCCAGGCGGCGGCCAGATAGACGGTGTGGTGCGAGCCTCGGCGCCGGATGTGTACGCCGTCACGGACCTCGTCCGCCTGCTCGCCCTCGACGCTCGCGCACATCATCGTGACCCGATGCCCGCGGGCCGCCAGCCGAGCCGCGATGGACTCGATATAGAGCTCCGATCCACCGCCCTCCGGATGGCGCCGGTCCCGCCAGTTGCAGACCGCGATGTCGAGCTGCCCGGTCACAATCGGGGAAGCCGTCGAGACGCGGCGGGTGGGTCGGGCGCTCATGGAGCCTTTCAGACGGTCTGCGCGCCGGTCGGGACTGGGCCGGCTCCGCTGAGCGAGAGGTTCTCGCGACGCTGCATATCCTCCTGCGCCTCGCGCGGTCGCCAGTATCCGGCCATCACGAAGATGAACGGGATGAACAGGATCTGGCCTCCGGTGCAGATCCACAACCAGTGCTGCCACTGGTGCGGCGCCGCCTTCTGCGCAGCCTGGACCGGCGGCGCGTTCACGCTGAGATAAGCAAGAAGCGGCTTCGCGCCCGGCGACGAGGCCTGCGTCAACGCGGTCGTACCGACGGTGAGGATCGCCTTGCTCAGTACCGGCCCGGGGATGTCGGCGGGGTTCGTGTACTTGGCCAGCCCCGCGAACACGTCCGGGTGGGCCGCGAGCTCAGCTCCGAGCTGCGGGTATTTCGCGTTGAGCTGGGCATCCACCGCCTGGACCTTGGCACCCTGGTTCACCAGCGGCGTCACGGAGTTGATGACGTGCGGGAGAACGAGGAACGCGACCGCCACGATCAGCCGCAGGATCCAGCCCCACACCGCGAGGCCGGTGGCGGTGAGCGCCGGGTTGCGCGCCTCGACGGTCTCGGTGAAGCTCGCCATCCACGGCCCGAACGCCGCACCACCCCAGATGCCGACGAAGACCAGCAGGATCGCAACGCTGCCAAAGGTCGGGTTGTTGTGGGTGGCCTTGGACAGGAAGGTGATGCTGATCAGGATGCTGCCGAGGGCGCCGATCAGCATGAAGGGTTTGCGCACCGACAGCCTGTCCGACATCGCGCCGAACACCACAAGCGCGATCGCGTTGAACGACCAGTACCAGTTCAGCAGGCTGTTCGACTGGCTCGGGGTGAAGTTCAGGACGGTCTGGAAGTAGATCGGGAAGAACGCAACCGCGGTGTAGTAGGTGAGAAGGAACACGCTGATCGCGAGGGCCGACCCCATGATGTCCGGCTTGAACATCTGCTGGTACGGCCGCCTGGTGGCTTCATCGACGTCGAGGCCACGAGCGCGCAGCTCGATCACGGTCTGCTCCTGCAACGAGATCATCACCTGGTCGCGCATGCCGGCGCTGAGCTCGCGCAACGTGAAGATGCCCACGATCGCAACGACCAGGCCGACCACACCCGCGATGACGTACTGGTCCTGCCAGGCGTTGAGGTGGTTCAGTGTGTGGCTCGAGACCTCGCTGACCACGAGGCTGCCGAGCACCGGACCCATGGTCCAGAAGCCCATCGCGGTGGCCCGGCCGACCTGGGGGCTGAAGTCGCGCACCAGTGCCGGGCTCGCGACCAGGATGACCCCCTCGACCAGCGCCACGGCGGCATAGATCACGCCGAACGCGAGCTTGGTGTGGATGTGCGGGACGCCGAGCAGGGTCAGCAGCGAGGTGATGACCGTGCCGTAGACGACCAGGTTGGCCCGGCCGATCCGGTCCGAGATGCCGGTCGCCAGCGAGGCGAACGCGCCGATCGCGTTGCCGACCACCAGGATGCCCACGTAGTACAGGAAGGTCATGTGGAAGCCGCCCAGGATCTGGGTGGCGACCGCGCCGCCGATGTAGAGCTGGTAGTAAAGAATGACGGTCGTCACGACCACAAGTGACAGGTACCAGTAGCGCGGGCCGGTCTTCGGGTACGACGGCAGATCACGGTTCCACAACCGGCCGACGATCCCAGGTGCGTCCGAGGCATATGCGTGGGCGGCAGCCATCGTGATCCTCTCGTGGTGACCGTCAGGTTACGGACACATGGCGGTGACGTGCCGACCGTAGGTGACCCCGGTCAGCCACGCAAGAACCAGGTTCGGTTTCGGATCAACATGGCCCAAAAGGACTACCCGCCGAAACCGGCCCGCATTACGACAAAAGACCGCCCGCAGCATGCGGACGGTCTTTGTTTTCGGACCCGGCTAGCGGGACCCGTATAGCTGGACGGAGGCGCCCGTGTTGCCCGTGCTGTGGTGGCCATGGTCGGTGACCGACTTGGCGACCCCGGCGATCGTCGCGGCCGCGAGGACGAAGCCGACGATCACAGCAACGGCTGTTGACACGCGCACCTCCTGGTCGTTGCCGCGCAAACCCCGAACGGCCTTCTAGGAACGGTACACGTTCCGACCGCCTGTTGTCGTGATGTCGGCAAGACTTGCGAGACAACTGAGGATCAACAGGACAGCAATTAGGTCACCCACGAGGGCAGCGTCGCGAGATGCCGTTGGAGGGCGGGCCGGCGCGGCCGCGCCGACCGCATAGAGCCGCAGGGTCGGAGCGGTCACGACCGGTCGCAACCCGGCCAGGCGCGCGATCGCGTTGCTCGCGTCGGGCTGGTCGACTTCCACCAGGACGCCGGCGTACCCCTGTGCCCGCAGCACCGGCGGAAGCGGTCCGTCGCCGGTCACCGCAGCGGCGATCCGGCGGGCCAGCGGGTCCTCGAGCGGGGTGGCACTCGGCCCGACCCGCAGCGAATCGTCCGCCACCACTCGCCGAGGTAACCAGTCGGCGGCGGGCTCGGCCAGCACCCGGTCGCCGTTCCAGCCGAACTGCCGCTGCGATGCCCACGGAAGCACCAGTACCGGGCCGCTCGGCAGCCGTTCCGCGGCGGCCGATGCGGTCGTCCACGCCTGTGGCCAATGCACCGCGACCAGCGCCCCGTCGCTCCCCCAGGCCGCGGCCGGCAGCAACAGCACCGGGGCGAGCGCCAGCACCGGGGCGAACGCCACCCTGCTGCTCGCCCAGCGGACCAGCCACCCGAAGCCGATCGCGACGAGCAGGACGAACGGCGCGAGCCAGCGTTGGCCGTCCCGCAGCAGTCCGCCCGCGCTCGAGGACCCGACGTTCACCGCAAGCCGGCGGACGCCCGGAATCGCCGCCCAGACCGCGAGCGCGAAGCCGAGCAGCCCGGCGAGGGCCAGGCCGCGGGCGGCACCGACCGGACCTGCGTCGACCAGCGCCCACAACGCCGCGACGCTGAGTGCGAGCGCGACCGTGGCGACGAGCAACGATCCATGACCCGGCATCGCGACCTGGGCGTTCCACATCCCGCCGAGGCCCAGCAGACTCCCCACCGTCCCGAACGGCGTGTCCGCCCGGGCCGCAAACGCCAGTACGCCGACCCGGTCCGCCGGGTAGGCGCCCGGCGCGGTCAATGCGGGGACGGCCCACGGAAGCGATACGACGACCACTGCGGCGCTGACCTGAGCGATCCGCCGGCGCCAGCTCAGCCGGCTCCCCGGCCACCAGGCGATCGGCAACCCGACCACGACGGCGAGCAGCTCGGCCGACGCCCCGCCGGCCGCCGCGAAGGCAAGGGCAAGAAACAGCCGGCGGGCCGCGCGGGCCTCGCCGGCATGCAGCGCGAGCGCGGCGCTCGCGACCCAGGGCAGTGCGGCGTACCCGATCAGCACCGCCCACTGGCCCTGGCGTAGCCGCTCGGCCAGATACGGGTTCCACGAGTACAACGCCGCTGCGGAGACCGCCATCACGACGATCGATCGGGCGTCAGCCGTCGCCCCGGCACGTGAGGACGCGGCGAGCCGAGCGGCCAGCCGCGCCGCGCCCCAGCCGGACAACGCGATGATCGCCAGCAGGACCAGGTCCTGCACCGCGTCGCCGGGCACCACTCGCGAGGCCAGCGCCACCAGCAGGTCGCTCGGCACGCCTCGCGGCAGGGTGTCGATCCCCAGCAGAT
>CAVYQE010000009.1:0-35276 GCA_963770565.1 uncultured Actinomycetota bacterium | reverse complement strand
AGCCGAGCGGCATCAGGATCGACTTGAGCTCGCAGAACGCCTCCAGTCCCTCCGGCCCGTCCTGACGGCCGATGCCCGAGCCCTTGTACCCGCCGAAGGCGAGCCTGTCGGAGGCGTCCAGTTGAAGGCGTACGTCCCGGTGCGGACCTTGCTCGCGATCTCGATTCCGCGGTCGACGTCCTCGGTCCACACGGAGCCGGCGAGCCCGTACTCGCTGTCGTTCGCGATCGCGATGGCCTCCTCCACGGTGTCGTAGGGAATCATCGACAGCACCGGCCCGAAGATCTCCTCGCGTGCGATCCTCATGTCGTTCGACGTCGGCGAACACCGTCGGCGCGACGTACCAGCCGCGGTCGAGCCCGGCCGGCCTGGTGCCGTCGAGCACCATGCGGGCGCCCTCGGCCTTGCCCTTCTCGATGTAGCCCTCGACCCGGTCGCGTGGCGCTCGGCCACCAACGGCCCGAGCTGCGTCATCGGGTCGGTCGGGTCACCGACCGTCAGCATCTTGGCCGCCTCGACGACGGCTTCGGTGATCTCGTCGTAGCGCGAACGCGGCGCGAGGATGCGGGTCTGCGCCACGCAGGCCTGGCCGCTGTTCATCAGCCCGGAGTACGCGATCATGAACGCGCTCGCAGCCAGGTCGACGTCGTCGAGCACGATCGCTGCGGACTTGCCGCCCAGCTCGAGCGACACCCGCTTCAGCCGCTCGGTCGCCAGCGATCCGACTCGGCGCCCGGCCGCCGTGGACCCGGTGAACGACACCTTGTCGACGCCGGGGTGGGTGACGAGGTACTCGCTCACCGCGCGGTCGGCGGGCACCACCGAGAGCACGCCTTCGGGCAGCCCAGCCTCGACGAACAGCGCGCCGAGCATCAAGGCGTCGATCGGTGTCTCGGGCGCGGGTTTGAGCACGACCGTGCAGCCGGCGAGCAGCGCCGGCACGAGCTTGTTGACCGCGATGAACAGCGGCACGTTCCACGGGATGATCGCGGCGACCACACCGACCGGCTCACGTCGCACCACGCTCTGCCCGAACAACCCGGTGCGGGTCTCCTCCCAGGGAAAGCTGGTCGCCAGCTCGGTGTACACGCCGAGTACCGCCCACGCCGGCGTGTACATCATCATCTCGACGGTCGCGCCCGGCGCGCCCATCTCCTCGGTCAGCACGGTCTTGAACTCCGGCAGCCGCTCGGCGAGCAGCTCGCCGAACCGCGCGATCACCTTGGCCCGGTCGACCGGCGAAGTCGTCGGCCACGGGCCATGGTCGAACGCCCGTCGCGCCGCCGCGACCGCCGCGTCGATGTCGGCCTCGGCTCCCTCCGGGGTCGAACCGACGAGTTCGAGCGTCGCTGGTGAATGCACCTCGAAACGGCTGTTCGAGGCGGGCGCAACCCACTCACCACCGATCAGAAGCTGCTCGAAATCGGTCATTGCGATCCCTTCGCCGAACGCCGCGAGACGTGATGTGACCACGGTCGGACCATTATGTGACGACCCGTCAGATACGGTACGGTCGGGTCATGCGGAAGCTTCCGGTTGCGCTCGTCCTGTCCGTGCTCTTCGTGCTCGCCGGGTGCAGCTCGAGCAGCAGCGGCGGCGGCAGCGCCGACCACCAGCCGACCACGAGCACCCCCACGTCCGCCGCGCGGGCCCGTCGCTACCGGCGCCGCCGGCATCGCGGCCGCGACCAAGCAGCTGAAGAAGAACTGGGCGACCTTCTTCAAGTCGAGCACTCCGCATTCCGTGTCGGTCAGCCTGCTGCAGGACGGCGCGAGCCTCGGCCCGGCGGTCAGCTTCGCGGCGAAGATCGCGAAGAAGGAGAAGGCCTCGGAGTCGGCCATCGTCCGGAAGTTCACCTTCAGCTCCGACGGGATGAGTGCGGCAGTGGTCTACACGCTGTTCGGCGGGAAGACCAAGCTGCTGCCGAAGGCCGCGGCACCGCGGTCCTCGACGCGGCGTCTGGAAGGTCTCGAAGATCACCTTCTGCCAGCTCGTCGTGCTCGGCGCGGGCGGCAAGCCCGTCCCGGCTGCCCGTCCGAGTCCCGACGCGTTGCCCGGGTTCAATCTCGCCGACCTGTTCGAACGCGTCGTCGATGCTGCCCCGGAGCGCGAGGTCATCGTCTCCCCGGAGCGGCGGCTGAGCTACGCCGAGCTCGATCGCCGGGCCAACGCGCTGGCCCATGTCCTCGCCGAGCGCGGGGTCGGCGCCGGTGATCACGTCGGCTTGCAGCTGCTCAACGGGTCGGAATACCTCGAGGGCATGCTGGCCGCGTTCAAGCTCTCCGCGGTGCCGATCAACGTCAACTTCCGGTACGTCGCGGCCGAGCTGCGCCACCTCTACGACGACGCCGACCTAGTCGTCGTCATCCACCACCGGCAGTTCGGGTCGCGGGTCGCCGCCGCGGTGGCCGCCCCCACCCGGTCCGGACGCTGATCTCGGTCGATGACGGCAGCGACGAAGAACTGCCGGCCGGCTCGATCGACTACGACGCCGCGCTCGCGGGCGCACCGACCGCCCGACCCGACGGTGCCGACCGATCAGGTGATGACCGCTACGTCGCCTACACCGGCGGCACCACCGGCATGCCGAAGGGCGTCGTGTGGCGGCAGGAGGACATCTTCTTCGCCGCCATGGGCGGTGGCGATCTCTTCCAGTCCGGCAACTTCATCGCCGCGCCCGAGGAGCTCCTCGAGCGGATGCCCGAGGTCGGCGGCACCATCCTCACCACCCCGCCGCTGATGCATGTCAGCGCGCAATGGGGCGTGTTCCACTCAATGTTCGCCGGTGGCCGGATCGTCTTCCCGCCACCCGGCCGGTTCGACGCCGACGCGGTCTGGTCGCTGGTGGCGGCCGAAGGGGTCAACATCCTCACCATCGTCGGCGACGCGATGGCAGTACCACTCGCCGAATCGATCGAGCAGGCAGCCGCAGCCGGATCGCCGTACGACGTGTCGTCGCTGATCGTGATCGGCTCGGGCGGCGCGGTCCTGTCGAGTGCCGCAAAGGCAAAGCTCACCGAGCAACTGCCGTCGGTCATGGTCGTCGACGGCTTCGGGTCATCGGAGACCGGCATCCTCGGCAGCAAGCTGCACGCAGCCGGTGACGCATCAACCGCGCCGCGGTTCACCGTAAATGCGCAGACCCAGGTGTTGGACGATGCCGGCCGGCCGGTCACCCCCGGTTCTGGTGAGGTCGGCCGGCTGGCCCGAAAGGGCCACGTGCCGCTCGGCTACTACAACGACGAGTCGAAGACCGCAGCGACCTTCCTCGAGGTCGACGGCGAGCGCTGGGTGATGCCGGGCGACCATGCGACCGTCGACGCCGACGGAACGGTCGTGCTGCTTGGCCGCGGCTCGACCTCGATCAACACCGGCGGCGAGAAGGTCTATCCGGAGGAGGTCGAGACGGTCCTGATGACCTGCCCGGAGGTTGCCGACGTGGTGGTCGTGGGCCTGCCGGACGAGCGCTGGGGCCAACGGATCGTCGCCGTCGTCGCCGCCGCACCCGGCGCCGAGCCGGACCTCGACTCCCTGCGGGCGCACGGCGCCACCGCGCTCGCGAGCTACAAGCTGCCGCGCGAAGTCGTCCTGGTCGACACGGTCGAACGCACCCCGGCGGGCAAGGCCGACTATGCGTGGGCGCGCGCCACCGCCGAGGCGCATCACCCGGCCTCATGACCAGCACCACCGGCTACGGCGCGGCCGAGGTCGCGGACCGGCTCGCGATCCAGGACCTCATCGCCCGCTACGCGGTCGTGATCGACAACCGCGACTTCGATGCGCTCGACCCGATGTTCACCGCGGACGCGCGGATCGACTTCACCACGTTCAACGGACCGGTCGGCGGTCTCGCGGAGATCAAGGCGTTCCTCGCCGCGTCGCTGCCGTTGTTCGCACACAGCCAGCACATGATGGGCCTGCCATACATCGAGGTGCACGGCGACACCGCCACCGCGCGCACCTCCTGCAGCAACCCGATGGTGTCGACCAGGCCCGGCAACCAGAGGTCAGTCTGGCTGATCGGGCTCTGGTACGACGACGAATTCGCGCGAACACCCGACGGCTGGCGGTTCAGCGCCCGCACGCAGATCCGCAGCTACACCATCACCGGCCTCGCCGACACCGACCTCGGTGCGCCGTGAGCGAGTTCGTACAGATCGAACGGCCGCAACCGCAGGTCGCGTCGGTGACCCTCAACCGGCCCGACCGGATGAACTCGATGGCGTTCGACGTGATGGTCCCGCTGCGCGAGGCACTCGAGTCGGTCAGCCGCGACAACGACGTCCGCGTGGTTGTCCTGACCGGAGCCGGCCGGGCCTTCTGCTCGGGGGCGGACCTCGAGGACCCGGGCCGGGTGCCCGATATCGACGGGCTCACCCTGGCCACCGTCGCGCTGCGTTCGATGGAGCTGCTGGAGAAGGTGGTCACCACCGTGCGCGGCATGCACCAACCGGTGATCGCCGCGGTCAACGGCCCGGCGATCGGGGGCGGGTTCTGCCTGGCCCTGGCGTGCGACCTGCGGGTGGCAGCGCAGCCGGCGTACTTTCGCGCGGCCGGCATCACCAACGGCCTGACCGCGAGCGAGCTCGGCATCAGCTACCTGCTCCCCCGCGCGATCGGCTCGGCCCGGGCGGCCGAGATCATGCTGACCGGACGCGACGTCGACGCGGTCGAGGCCGAGCGGATCGGCCTCGTCTCGCAGGTCGTGCCACCTGAGGCGTTGCTCGAGCGGTGCTTCGAGATCGCCGAGCGGATCATCGGGTTCAGCCGGACCGGCGTCGAATTGACCAAGCGGATGCTGGCGTCGAGCCTCGACGCGTCGAGCCTGACCGCGCACATGGACCACGAAGGGCTGGCGCAGCTCTACGTCCGGCTGACCACCCGGAACTTCGAGGAAGCGGTCAGCGCCCGCCGCGAGAAGCGGGCACCGGACTTCAAGGACTGAACCACTTCAAGGACTGACCGCCGACCGGCGGGAGAAACGGAGCTGCACCACGTGGACGAGGACACCCGGCAGGCGTCGCGAGCGCTGGCGGAGGCGCTGCGCCGGATCATCGCCAGGCTCGCAGTGGTTCGACCACGCGCGGACCAGCTCGCCCGCGCCGCCGACGCGGCCAACGCTTTCGCCGAGCAGCTCGACGCCCTGCCGGAACGCGCCCGGTCGTGGGAGGTCAGCGAGGCCGGCCTGCTGCCACGCGACTTCGTCCGGTTCAGCCCGGTCAGCGGCCCGAACAACCCGATCGCACCGCCGCTCACGATGGAGGTGGTCACCGGCCCGGACGGCGAGCAGCACATTGTGGGGAGGATCACGTTCGGGCCGGCGTACGAAGGGCCGCCCGGGCACTGCCACGGTGGCTGGATCGCGGCGGTCTTCGACGAGCTGCTCGGGTTCGTGCAGCTCGCGCCGGGCTATACGGCGTACCTCAAGGTCGACTACCGCGCACCGACACCGCTCAACCGGGAGCTCGCCCTCCGCGGCTGGATCGACCGGGTCGAGGGCCGGAAGCGGTGGATTCGCGGCAGCTGCACGCTCGACGGCGTGCTGCTGTCCGAGGCCGAGGGTTTGTTCATCGCGCCGCGGGACAGCGACGACTACCTTAGCCGGCTCGGTGGGAGCCGGTGACTGCAGCCGTCGCGTCCTGGCCGGCTGCTGCAACCAGCTCCGCGATACCGGTCTCGATTCCGCGGGCCAGCACCTCGAGATCACCTGTGGTGTCGTAGTCGCCGGTGATCCCGATCGTGATGTCCTGGCAGTAGCTGATGATCGCGATCCCGGTCCGCAGCGTGGTGGCGATCGGGACGTAGGGGATCATCGCGATCAGCTGGCGGCCTAACCCGTAGAGCGGCTGGCGCGGGCCCGGCACATTCGTGGTGACCGTGACGATCTCCCGCTGCGGCAGCCGCATCATCAGCCGGGTCGCGAACGACGAGATCGAGTACGGCACGAACCGGGCGAGCGCCACCAACGTCTCGCCGGCGTCGGCTTCGTTGCTCTGCTTCAGCTCGTCGAGCTGCTGATGGATTGCGGCGAGCCGCTCGACCGGATCGGCCACGTCGACCGGGAGGTGGGCGATCAAGGCTGACACCCGATTCTCGTAGATGCCCTCCTCGCCCGGCGCACGGACCGACACCGGCACCAGCGACGGCACCATGCTCGGATCCGGCACCTCGCCGCGCGCGAGCAGCAGCGCGCGGAAGCCACTCGTGATCGCCGCGAGGATGACGTCGTTCACAGTGCCGCCGAACTCGCGCTTGACCGCCTTGACGTCGTCGAGATCAGCGCGCAGCCAGGTGAACCGGCGCTGCTGGCCGACCGGCCCGCTCAACGACGACGGGCTCGCCGGCGGCAGCGCGGTCGCGAGCCGACGTACCCCGCGGGCGGTGTCGATGGTCTGTCCGGCCAGCCGCCGGGGGTGGCGCAGCGCCGACCCGAGCGCCCGCGCTTCACGGACCGGGATCAGCACGGTGTCGAGTGCCGCGCCGGCCAACAGCCGCCCCGACGATGGCTCGCCGGCCGGCTCCCACTCGTCGGCGATCGGTGCGGAAGGCTCGGGGGTGAGGTCGAAGATCACCCGGTACAGGTCGGTCCCGGACACGCCGTCGACCATGCAGTGGTGCACCTTCGAGATCAGCGCCCAGCGGCCCTCGGACAGGCCCTCGACGAACCAGTACTCCCACAACGGCCGGTCCCGGTCGAGCCGCTGGGCCATCACCCGGGCCATCAGCTGACGCAACTCGGCGTCACCGCCCGGGGCCGGTACCGCGGTACGACGAACGTGGAAGCGAAGGTCGAACGCCGGGTCCTCCACCCAGACCGGCGGACCGATCCGCCAGGGCATCGTGCGCAGCTTGTGCCGATAGCGGGGTACGCGCGGCAGCCGGCCCTCGAGCGCGGTGAGGAACTCGTCGTACGTCGGCGGCGGGCCCTCGAAGACCGCGATCGACGCGATCGCCATCGAGGTGTGCCGATCCTGGTCTTCCGCGTCGATGAAGCGCACGTCGAGCGGATTGAGTCGGTCCGTGGGACGCCTCCCTAGTCGAGGCGACCGTACGACGGTCGGCGCCACGGCTGCCAGAGCCGTAGGTCCTCCGGACGGTGGTCGGAAAGCACGACCTGACGAGGACTTGCGCCTCTGGTATCGCCGGGTGACCAGTCATAACCTGCCGGTCATTGAGAGGACATGGCCATGACATTCAACCTCGCCACCATTCTGCGGGAGTCCGCACACCGCTACCCGACCAAGCCGGCCGCATTGTTCGACGAGGGCGTGATGACCTACGCCGAGCTCGACACGCTCTCCGATCGGTTCGCCGCCGGGCTTCGACGGGCCGGCGTCGAGCCGGGTGACCCGGTGGCGATTCAGCTGCCGAACATTCCCCAGTTCCTCATCACCTACTTCGGCATCCTCAAGGCCGGATCGGTCGTCGTACCGCTCAACGTGCTGCTGAAGGCGCCCGAGGTCGCCTATCAGCTCGCCGACGTCGGTGCGCGCGCACTCATCACCTGGGCCGGAGTCGCGGGCGAGGCCGCGAAGGGTGCGGCGGACGCCGGGCTCGACCGGATCTACATCCTCGGCACCCCCGGGATCTCCGCCGACGATCTCGGGCGGCCGTTCGAGGAACTCCTCGGCGGCGAACAGCCCGAGCTCCCGATCCTGCATCAGACCGAGCCCGGCGATGTCGCCGCAGTGGTCTACACCTCGGGGACGACCGGGCAGCCCAAGGGCGCCGAGCTGACCCACTTCCAGCTCTATATGAACGCCGAAACTCCGGGCCGGTTGTTCGGCGTGCGGGACGACGACGTCGTCCTGGTCGCGCTGCCGCTGTTCCATGTCTTCGGGCTGTGCAGCCAGCTGAATGTCTGCGTGCGGTTCGGCGCGACGATGTCGCTGATCCCCCGGTTCGAGCCGGTTAAGGTCCTCGAGGTGATGCAGCGCGACCACGTCACCGTCTTCGAGGGCGTGCCCACGATGTACATCGCGTTGCTCAACGAGCCGACCCTCGACGACTACGACCTGTCCGCCCTCCGGGTCGGCATCTCGGGCGGCGCGGCCATCCCGGGCGAGGTCCTCGACGCGGTGGAGCGCAAGTTCGGGATCGTCATCCTCGAGGGCTACGGCATGACCGAGACGGCCGCCACCGCGACGTTCAACGTCAGCGCCGAAGAGCGCAAGATCTACAGCGTCGGCAAGCCGATCTGGGGCGTCGACGTCCAGGTGTGGACCGAGGACGGGACGCCGCTGCCGACCGGCGAGACCAACGTCGGCGAGATCGTCATCAGAGGCGTCAACACCCCACGCGGCTACCACAACCGTCCCGACGCCACGGCGGAGGCATACACCGGTGGATGGTTCCACACCGGCGACCTCGGCTATCAAGACGAGGACGGCTTCATCTTCATCGTCGACCGGATCAAGGACCTGATCATCCGCGGTGGCTACAACGTCTATCCCCGCGAGGTCGAGGAAGTCCTCTACGCACATCCGGCGGTCGCCGGTGCCGCGGTCGTCGGGGTGCCGCACGAGTTGTTGGGCGAGGACATCAAGGCTTTCATCGAGCTCAAGCCGGGCGCGACCGCGACCGCCGAGGAGATCATCGACTTCGTCAAGGAACGGGTCGCGGCGTACAAGTACCCGCGCGAGATCGAGTTCCGGGCAAGCCTGCCGAAGAACGCGACCGGCAAGATCGCCAAGGAGACGCTGAAGACCCCGCGACCTACCGTTCGCCGTGCCTGACGATCCGGTCGTGCGCCAACGCGTCCCGCGCGACCCGCATGACGACTACACCGCTGGGTCCGCTGCCGACCGCCGCGAGTTCGTCACCGCCCGCACGGGCACGAGGCTGAACCACGTCGCGCACTACTCGTTCGACCCTGGCAAGGTCCGCGGCAACATCGAGAACTTCGCCGGTGTCGCTCAGGTGCCGATCGGGATCGCCGGCCCACTACTGATCGACGGCGAGCACGCGCGTGGCGAGTTCTACGTTCCGCTGGCCACCACCGAAGGGACGCTGGTCGCGAGCTACAACCGCGGGATGCGGCTGCTCACCGAATGCGGCGGCGTCAAGACGACCGTCGTCGACGACGCGATGCAGCGGGCGCCGGCCTTCGTCTTCGACGACGCGCGCGAGGCGAGCAGATTCGGTCACTGGGTCGAGGACAACTTCGAGACCATCAAGAAGGTGGCCGAGAGCACGACGTCGACCGGCGTGTTGCGCGACATCAGGCAGTACTCGATCGGGCCGTTGCGCTACCTGCGGTTCAACTACACGACTGCGGATGCGGCCGGGCAGAACATGACCGGTAAGGCCACCCTCGCCGCCTGCACGTGGATCGAGCACAGCTATCCCGCGGACGTGCGCTACCTGCTCTCCGGCAACATCGACACCGATAAGAAGCACTCGCGGATCAACATGATGGAGACGCGCGGCAAGCGGGTCGTCGCCGAAGCCACCATCAAGCGCGAGCTGCTCAAGGACCTGATGGGCGTCGACACCGAGACATTGTTCTGGGCCAGGCAGATCCAGATGGCCGGCTCGTTCCTGGTCGGCTCGGCCAACAATGGCGCGCAGGCCGCCAACGGGCTCACCGCAATGTTCATCGCGACCGGACAGGACGTCGCCAACATCGCCGAGTCGCACGCCGGTGTCTCCTACACCCAGCTGCTCGACAACGGCGACTACTACTGGTCGATGACGCTCACGTCACTGATCGTGGCAACCGTCGGCGGCGGGACCGGGCTGGCCACCCAGCGCGAGTGCCTCGAGCTGCTCGGCTGCTGGGGACCGGGTCACGCACGCAAGCTGGCCGAGATCTGCGCAGCCGTGGTGCTGGCCGGAGAGACCTCGCTGAGCAGCGCGGTGATCCGCGGCGACTGGGTGTCGAGCCACGAGAAGCACGGGCGCAACCGCCCGGACCCGGCGGGCTGAGCTCAGCCGGCCGCGCGCTCGCGGTAGCGGGTCGTCGACACCACCGGATCGGTGTCGATCTTCGGGATCACGTGTTTGCCGAGCAGCTCGATCGTCGTGATCGTGTCCTCGATCGGCGCCGGCCCGATCCCGAAGACGAGCTGATCGATCCCGCTCTCCTCCCACCGCTTGCACTGCGCGAGCGCCTCGTCCGGGTCACCGAGCACGATCCCGCCGAACTGCGACGCGAGCTCCGCGCTCTCCATCGTGGGCTCGGCCAAGGTCTCCGGCCACTTCGGCATCCAGTCCGGCGCCGGGAAGGTGTCGTGGTAGCGATAGACATTGGAGACCAGGTAGTTCGGCCGCGAGTTGACGTAGGACTGCTTGGCCTTGTGGCTGTCCTCGTCAACATAGGCGGCGATGCAGGACATGATGTTGTCGTTGACGAACGCGCCGACCGGCTCGGCGTTCGCGATCCCGTCCTTGTAGGACGCGCGGAGCTTCTCCACCTTGTCCCAGCGGTCCAAGGAGAAGCCAAGGACGCCGAGACCCATCCGGCCGGCCATCTCGTACGACGGCGGGTTGCCGGCGGCGTACCACATCGGAGCATGGCCCTTGCCGTACGGCCGCGGCAGGATCTTGCGCGGTGGCAGCGACCAGTACTTGCCCTCGTGGCCCTCGTAGGTTTCCTGGGTGAACATCTTCGGGAACTCCCCGATGACGTCGTCCCAGATCGCCTTCGTCTCGTTGGTGTCGGTGACCCCGTCGTGATGCAGGAAGCCGAGAATCTCGTGGCTGCCCGCGCCGCGGCCGGTCCCGAACTCGAACCGGCCCTCGGTCAGGTGGTCGAGGTAGTTGACCCGCTCGGCGACCTTGGCCGGGTGGTTGACCTGCGGCAGCGGGTTGAAGATCCCGGAACCGATATGGATCCGCTCGGTCTTGGCGGCCAGATAGCCGGCCACGACGTCGTTCGCGGACAGGTGCGAGTACTCGTCGAGGAAGTGGTGCTCGGTGATCCAGACGAACTTGAAGCCGGCCTTGTCGGCGGCCACCACTGCATCGATGTCGTCGAAGATCGAGTGGTGCTCGGCTTGCGGGTCGCTCTCGCGCCGGCGGTTGGGAACGTAGTTCTGGATGAACAGGCCGAACTCCATCAAGGCGCTCCGTCTCAGTCGGCTGGTCGGTCAGCAGAGCCGACTTACATTATATGGCATAACGTTATGTCTGATCGGCGGCCGGAGTCCGGTCCGGGCGCCAGCAGGTGGCCAGCAACACGACCGCGCCGACCAGCCCGACCGCGGTCACCGCGAGCCCCTTGCCGCCGGACAGCCAGCCGCCGAGATGCAGCGAGAAGGCATGGTCGAGGGAGATCCGGCCGCCGCCAAGGGCACCCATCGCGAAGCCGCTGAGCACGAGGAAGAGCACGTACTCGTAGCCCTCGCCGGGCCGGAAGATGAAGTAGCCGTTGCGCAGGTGGTTCGCGATCAGCGCGACGAACATCGTGCCGACGACGCCGGCGGCCGCCAGCGGCGTGAGCAGGCCGAGCAGCAGCAGAGTTCCGCTGCCGAGCTCGGTCGCCGTCGCGAGCAGGGCGTGCACCCGGCCGGGCCGGATCCCGATCGACTCGAACCATCGGGCCGTGCCGGGCAGCTTCCCGCCACCCCAGGCGTGGTTGCGCCCGTGCGCGACCATCGTGATGCCGAGCGCGGCGCGCAGGAACAGCGAGGCGATGTCGACGCCGGTCATAATCCTGTCCCGTTCATCCGGTTTCCCCCTCAGGCACACTGCCCTCCAGCTCCTCGGTCACCGCGGCCGCCGCGCTGCGCAGCCGTTCGACGGTCCATCCGAGGTCGGCCGCGAACGACCGCCGCCCGGCAACGGTCACGGACAGCACCAGGACGACGGAGCTGTTCGGGCCGAAGACCGGAGTGGAGACGGTTCGTACGTCGTCGGCGTCGACGACCGGCGACTCGTAGTCGGGCGGCAGGGTCTGGATCAGCCGGTGCATCTCCTGCGCGGTCTCGTCCCGATGCGCATCAGGGCGGTCACGGGAGAGCACCTCGGCGGCTTCGCTGTGCCAGCGATGTCCACGGGCCACCGAGTAGCCGGCCGATCGGACCTGCGCCAAGGTGCGTTCGAGCTCCGCCCGCGCGGCGGCCGGCGCGTCTTGCCCGAGCCGCTCGAACCAGGCTTCGCGCGCCGACGGCGCGGCCCACGCGACGAACGCCGTACCCATCGGGGGCTCGAACGGGATCCGCTGACCGACCGCGGTCGGCAACGACTGGCTCTGCAGCCGGCCGGCGCGGGCGACCAGCACCATCTCCGCACCGACGACCGCGCTCGCGACGCACTCGACCTCGAGCTCCTCGGCCAGCGCCTCCATGTACGGCCTGGCCAGGTCGGCCGAGCGCATCTGCAACACCAGGTCGCTCTCCCAGGCCGCGAGCGACAGCGAGGAGAACCGGCCGTATCCGCCTTGGAAGAACACCAGCGGCAACGCGGCAGTGCCGAGCTGCAGCTCGCGAACCGCGCCGATGACGATGAAGTGGTCACCGGCCTCATGCACCACGTCGATGTCGCAGTCGATCCAGGCCAGCACGCCGTCGAGGATCGGCGACCCGGAGCCGGCCGGTTGCCACGACAGCTCGGCGAACTTCTCCCCGCCGCTGACCGCGAAGGTCCGGCAGACCGACTCCTGGTCGGAGCCGAGGATGTTGACGCAAAAGTGTCCGGACTGACGAATCCGCGGCCAGCTGCTCGAACGCTTGTCGGGCATGAACGCCACGAGCGGCGGGTCCAGCGACACCGAGGTAAACGAGCCGATCGCCACCCCGGTCGGCTTGCCCTCGGCGTCGATCCCGGTGATCACCGCGACACCGGTTGGGAAGTGGCCGAGCACCTGCCGGAACAGCAGCGGGTCGATCGCGGCGCTCACGGCTGCTCCACCGACGCGCTGCGGAGCTCGAACTTCAGCACCTTGCCTGCGGCGTTGCGCGGGAGGCTTGGCACGATCTCGACGGTACGTGGCAGCTTGTAGTTGGCCAGCTGCGGCCGGCACCAGGCGATGATCTCGGCCGGCTCGAGCGTGGCGTCGGGCCGCGGCACCACGAAGGCCTTGCCGACCTCACCGAGCCGGTCGTCGGGTACGCCGACCACCGCGCTGTCCGCAATCCCGGGGTGGGTCGCAAGCAGCTGCTCGATCTCCGCGGGATAGGCGTTGAAGCCGCCGACGACGTACATGTCCTTGAGCCGATCCGTGATCCGCAGGTTGCCGTCCCGGTCGAGGACGCCGACGTCGCCGGTGTGCAGCCAGCCATCGGCATCGATCGTCTCGGCGGTTGCCGCCGGGTCCTCGAAGTATCCCGACATCACGTTGTAGCCGCGGACCACCACCTCGCCCGGCTCGCCGGCGGCCACCGGGTGGCGCTCGGCGTCGACCACGCGAACCTCGGTGTCGGGGATTGCCCGGCCCGACGTCGTGGCGATGGTCACCGGGTCGTCGCCGCGCCGGCACATCGTCACCGTGCCGGTCGCCTCGGTGAGACCGTAGGCGGTCAGCACGGTCTCGATCGCCAGCTCGTCGCGCAGCCGTTCGATCAACACGACCGGAACGATGGCGGCGCCGGTGACGACCAGCCGCAACGAGCCGAGATCGCGCGCGGAACGATCGGGCGCATCGAGGATCGACTGGAACAGCGTCGGCGGTCCGGCCAGTACGGAGATCCGCTCGCGCTCGATCAGGGCGAGGACCACCGGTACGTCGAACACCGGCAGCGGCACGATTGTCGCGCCACGCAACAGACAGGCGATGATGCCGGCCTTGTAGCCGAAGGTGTGGAAGAACGGGTTGACCACGAGGTATCGGTCGCCGGCGCGAAGGCCGACCACCTCGGCCCAGGTGTCGAACACCCGCAGGGTCTGCGCGTGAGACGTCACGACGCCCTTCGGCCGCCCGGTGGTGCCGGAGGTGAAAATCAGGTCGCCGGTGTCGCCCGGCGCGATCGCAGCGATCCGTCGTTCGACCTCGTCGCGCTCGGCTTGGCCGGCCGGCTCGTCCCACCGGGACGGATCAAGGGTCACCACCCCGGCCCGGCCGGCGAGCATCGCCGGGTAGTCGTTGCCGAGGAACGGCGGCGAGACGAAGGTCAGGACGGCACGGCTGCGGTCGAGGATCCACCCGGCCTCGACCGACTTGTACCGGGTGTTGAGCGGCACCAGCGCCGCGCCGGCAGCGACCGCACCGAGCGCGGCGACCGCCCAGTCGATGGAGTTCGGCGCCCAGATCGCGACCCGGTCACCGGGCTCGACCCCGCGACGTACGCAACCGGCGGCGGCGCTCGCCATCAGGTCGGCGAGCACGGTGAACGAAACCCGGCGCTCGCCGTCGGCAAATGCTTCGGCGTCGCCGTGCCGCTCGGCCGCCGCCCGGACCAGGCCCGGGATCGTGTCGGCCGCGCTCACCCGAATGCGCCACCCTCGCGAAGCGCGTCCATCGTCACGTCGTCGTAGTGACACACCTCGCGCAGCACGTCGTCGGTGTGCTGCCCCGGGGTGGGAGCGCGGTGCGGCTGCGGCAGTGCCTCGCCGGCGAACTTCGCCGGGAAGCCGAGCTGGTCGGCCCCGAGCTCCGCCGCCGGCAGCCAGTCGAACCGAGCGACGAACTGCGGGTCGTCGGCCAGGGTGCGTGGCGTGTTGACCGGCGCGATCGGGGTGTTGACCTCGCCGCCGAATGTCACCCACTCGACGCTGGTGCGGGTCGCGAAGATCTCGCGCAGCTCAGCCTGCAGCGCACGATTGCCACGGGCATGATCGGCGTACGTCGCGCCTGGCCAGCGCTCGAACAGGTCCGGCCGCCCGACCCCGTCGCAGAAGTTCTTCCAGAACGCCTGCTCGCTGGCCATGAAGAGCACGAAGCCGTCGCTGGTCGCGTAGACCTGGTAGCGCACGCCTTCGCGCATTCCCGCAGTGCCCGGCGCGCGCCGCTCGAAGTCGTCCGCCGCGTTGCCGGTCACCTCGGACTGCGGCCGTTCGTAGGCCCGCCAGGTCTCGCTGCGATACCAGTCGAAGGCGGCCGCGCTGTCGGACTGGGCAAGTTCGAGGTCGGCACCGGCGCCCGACTCTCGCGCCCGCAGCACCGCCGCGAGAATCGCCAGGGCGCCGTAGAGCGGGGCGGCGTAGATGCCGATGCTGACGTGCTCGGGGAGATAGGCGAATCCGTCCTCGTCGATCGCCGGCGTGACGATGCCGGCCCAGGTGTCGTACGCGATGCCGTGACTCGGATAGTCGCGATAGGGCCCGGTCGCGCCGTAGCCGGAGATGCTCGCGAACACCAGCGCCGGATGCTCCGCGCGCAGCTGCGCGGGGCCGAGGCCGAGGCGGTCGAGCGCACCCGGTCGCATCGCCTCGACCACGACGTCCGCAGAGTCGGCGAGATCACGGAACACCCGCTTGCCCGGCTCGCTGCGAAGGTCGAGGGTCACGCTTCGCTTGCCGCGGTTCAGGTGCAGGTGCATGAGCGAGACGCCTTCGACAATCGGCCAGGTCATCCCGCGGATGTAGTCACCGCCCGGCGGCTCGACCTTGATCACCTCGGCGCCGAGGTCGACCAGTGCAGTCGTCAACGCCGCCGGTCCGAGCATCGAGCACTCGACCACGCGCAGTCCGGCCAGCGGCGCACCCATTGCTATCGACCCCCGCCCGGCACGGACTCATCGTCGCGCAGGACCGCGGCGGCCACCCGCGCGCGGTGCCAGACGCGGTCACCCCACAAGCTGTCGAGCGTCCAGGCGCGCTTCATCCAAATGTGCAGGTCGTGCTCATAGGTGTAGCCGATCGCGCCGTGCACCTGTAGCGCCGTGCGGGCGGCGGCGAGCGCGGCACCGGACGCTGCAAGCTTCGCGTGCGACACGTCACGCGCGCGGGTGGCGGCTCCAGTGGCCACCGACCACGCCGCGCGATGCACCACCGGTACGGCGAAAGCGTTCGCGACCCAGCTGTCGGCGAGCTGGTGCTTGATCGCCTGGAACGAGCCGATCACCGCGCCGAACTGCTCGCGCTGCAGTGCGTAACCCACGCTGCGGTCGAGCATTGCCTCGGCCAGCCCGACCAACTGTGCAGCGGCAGCCAGCGCAATGAGATCGAATGCGGCGTCGGGATCGACACCGCCGAGCCGCTCGCCTCTGACAGGTCCGGCGACAGTTGCCAGCCGCACGCCGTGGTCGATCGACAGCTGGGGTACGAGCTCGAGATCGGCCGCCTGGACGGCGACGAGTCCGCCGGCATCGCGCCGCACGACCACGTCGGACCACTCGGCCCCACTAACCAGCCGACCAGGCCCGAGACCCATACCAATCGTCGCCTTGCCGGCGAGGACGTCTGGCAATCGACGCTGCGCGATCTCGCCACCGGCTCGGGCGAGTAGCGACGCGCCGACCATCGTCTCGGCGACCGGCTCGGGGATCGCGGCCCGACCCAACTCGACGAAGACCGCGATAGCCGACGTCGCGTCGAGACCGAGGCCGCCGGCGGCGTCCGGCACCAGCAGGCCGGCAACGCCGAGCTCTGCCAGCCGATGCCACAGTCCGGGAACCCGACCGTCCGGGGAGTCCCACGCAGCACGCAGCGCCTCGGTATTTGCGATCTCGCCGAGCAACGTGCGCACGGTCAGGCCGAACGCGAGCGACTCCTCGTCCGGGCGAAGGTCCACCGCGACTCAGCTCCTCGGCAGGCCGAGGACACGCTCGGCGACGAGGTTGCGCTGGATCTCGTTGGTTCCGGCGTAAATCGGCCCGGCGAGCGCGAACTGATAGCCGTCCAGCCAGCGCGCCGAGTCCGCGTCGCTAAGGAGAGTCGCCCGCTCGCCCAGTAAGGCAAGCGCGGTCCGATGCAGGTCGATGTCGAGCGCCGACCAGAACAGCTTGTTGGCGCTTGACTCCACCCCGACCGGGTAGCCCGACATCGCCCGCACCGCGGCGTCGAGCACGTACAACCGGTACGCCTCGGCCCCCATCCACCCGTCGACGACGCCGTCCCGCGCCGCCGCGGCGGCCGCCGGTCGGTCACTGGCGACCACGCGATACAGCTCGACCAGCCGCTGCGCGGTCGCGCAGAAGCGTCCGGGCGAACGCAGGGTGAGGCCGCGCTCGGACGTCGTCGTCGACATCGCGATCCGCCATCCCTGACCGACCGCGCCGAGCACCTGGTCGTCAGGCACGAACACCTCGTCAAAGAAGACCTCGGCGAAGCCGGGCTCGCCGTCGAGCTGCCGGACCGGCCGCACGGTCACACCCGCGGCGGACAGCGGCACCAGGAAGTAGGTCAGGCCGTGATGTCGCGACGAGCCGGGCTCCGAGCGGAACAGCCCGAACATCCAGTCCGCAAACGCCGCCCGGGTCGACCAGGTCTTCTGGCCGCTAAGCCGCCAGCCGCCGTCGACGCGGTCGGCTCTCGACCTCAGCGCGGCGAGGTCGCTGCCTGCGCCGGGCTCCGACCAGCCCTGTGCCCACACCTCGGTCGCGTCCGCCATTGGACCCATGAAACGGTCGAGCTGGTCCGGCGTACCCACGTCGAACAGGGCCGGTGCCAGCAGGAAGATGCCGTTCTGGCTCACCCGCACCGGCGCGCCGGCCGCCCAATACTCCTCCTCGAACGCGAGCCACTCGAGCAGGCTCGCGCCGCGCCCGCCGTACTGCTCGGGCCAGGTGACGACCGACAGCCGCGCGTCGCACATCCGGCGTTCCCAGTCGCGGTGCGCCGCGAAGCCCGCCTGGGTGTCCAGCGACGGCAACGGCTCGGCCGGGGCGTTCGTGGCCAGCCAGTCGCGGACCTCCGCGCGGAACTCCGCCAGCTCCGCCGGCTCGGTCAGGTCCATCGGTTCGGACCTTATCTGACGGGTCGTCAGAACGGGTTAGGCTTGGTCGCGTGCCTGACGCCTACATCGTTGATGCCGTTCGCACGCCGGTAGGTCGCCGCAACGGCGGGCTCGCGAACGTGCACCCCGCCGACCTCGGTGCGCACGCGCTCACCGCGCTGGTCGCGCGATCCGGAATCGACCCGAGCGCGGTCGACGACGTCGTCTTCGGTTGCGTCGACACGGTCGGGCCGCAGGCAGGCGATATCGCGCGTACCGCGTGGCTCGCGGCCGGCCTGCCCGAGGAGGTGCCGGGCACCACGATCGACCGCCAGTGCGGCTCGTCGCAGCAAGCGGTGCACTTCGCGGCACAGGGTGTGCTCAGCGGGACACAGGATCTCGTCGTGGCCGGCGGCGTACAGAACATGAGCCTCATCCCGATCGGATCGTCGTTCCGAGCCGCTGCGGCGATCGGCATCGAGCAAGCCGACCCGTTCAGCGGGTCGTCCGGCTGGCGACAGCGGTACGGCGACCAGCCGGTCAACCAGTTCCACGGCGCGGAGCTGATCGCCGACAAGTGGAGCATCAGCCGCGACGACATGGAGGTCTTCGCCCTCGAGTCGCACCGGCGAGCGATCCAGGCGATCGACGAGGGACGGTTCGCCCGCGAGATCGTCCCCTACGGCGAGGTGGCCGTCGACGAAGGTCCGCGGCGCGACACGTCGCTCGCGAAGATGCAGTCGTTGGCTCCGGTCGTCGAAGGCGGCCGGATCACCGCTGCGGTGTCCTCGCAGATCTCCGACGGCGCGGCCGCGATCCTGGTCGCCTCCGAGCGGGCACTCAAGCAGCACAACCTGACGCCGCGAGCCCGGATCCACCACCTGTCGGTCCGCGGCGCCGACCCGATCTACATGCTGACCGCGCCGATCAACGCGACCGCGTACGCACTCGAGAAGGCCGGCTTGAGCCTCGATGACATCGACCTGGTCGAGATCAACGAGGCGTTCGCTCCGGTCGTCCTCGCCTGGCAACGCGAGACCGGCGCAGACCTGGCGAAGGTCAACGTCAACGGCGGCGCGATCGCCCTCGGCCACCCGCTCGGCGCGACCGGTGCCCGGCTGATGACCACACTGCTGCACGAGCTCGAGCGCACGAGCGGCCGCTACGGCCTGCAGACGATGTGTGAGGGCGGCGGCCAGGCCAACGTCACGATCATCGAGCGGCTCGACTCCTCAAATTGATCATGGCGTTTGGCGCGATCTGAAGCCCGATTTTCGCGCATTTCGCCATGATCATCTTGCGGGTAGGAGGAGCGGGCGGTGGCGGACTATGTGCGCCAGATTCGGATTCGTCCTCGGTGGTCCTTGTGGATTCGCCAGTTGGTGTGGTGGACCAGCCAGTGGTGGAACAAGCAAAGGTGGATGCCGTTCTTGGTCTTCGTGTGGCCGCCGTGCGCCCAGTGGTCGTCGTGGTGGATCCGGCACCGGTCGAGGCTGGCTTTGCAGCCCGGCCAGCGGCAGCCGCCGTCCTCCAGCCGTAGCGCGCGTCGTTGGGCGAGGCTCCAGATCGGGGTCTTGCGGCCGAGGTCGAGCACCTCGCTGGCACCGCCGAGCACCGCGGGGATGATCCCGGCGTCGCAGGCGATCATCCGCGCGGTGGTAGGGCTGATCTCCAGACCGTTCATGGTGGCTGACCCGATCTGAGCGGCCTCGAGATCCGCCTTCAACGCGTCGTACGCGATGGTGACGATGACCTGCGGCTTCTCGCCACCGTGCTCAGGAAGCTCGCCGGCGCGCATTGCGAGCTCAGCGATCGAGGTCAGGCCGTCCGCGCAGCGCTGACCGGCGGTGCGCTGGTCGTCCGCACCGGTCCGACCCAGCAGCGGCGCGAGTGCGGCGTTGAGGGTTGCGGCGCTCGCCGGGTCGAGCATGCCGTCGATAGCGTGCATCCCCTCGAAGGTCGGCGTGATCCGCATCCACCGGGCGTCGTACTTGCGCTGCTCGGCGGCCTCAGCGCTCTCCTCGGCACCGAGCCGCGACCGAAGCTCACGGGAGAACCGCGCCAGCTCCGTCGGGTCGCAGAACTCTGCGGCCTTGACCATCTCCTTCTCGAAGACGTCACGGATCTCGGGCGAGACCTTGCGGACGCCGATCGCGATGATCCGGGCGTGATCGATCGTGATGTCGCCTGCCTCGAGCGCCGCACCGATCGCCGGGCAGGCCGGAAGCGCCTTTGCGACGGTCATATGGCGGGAGGCGTCCTCCTGCCCGAGGTGGAGGTCCTCGACCAACCAGCTGCGGGTCTGCCGGCCATACTCCGCAACGGTCGCGTCGCGGACGTCGATCACTTGCAGCCGAGCGGCCATCACTCCGCTGAGCTGGTTCATGATCCGGACGATCGACTCGGTCGACATCAGCAGCGCGGTGTCCGGGAGCGAGTGCGGGTCCTGCGCGATCAGCCCGCGCACGCCCTCCGCAATCAGCTCGACCGGATCCGTCATACCAGTCACGATAGACAAGGGGTCCGACAGTTTTTGCCCTGAAAACCGTTGAAAACAAAGACAAACTTATCCACAGGCCGACCTGTTGACATCCTCGTCCACAGCCGGCCACCGGGCTGCCTACTGCGACGTGAAGCAGCTTTCTCGGGCCGTTACGACGACCTTCTTGAGCTTCGGAGTGGCGCGTCCGTTGCCGTCGTTCCCGCTGACGGGTAGCTGCACCTGCCCGTAGTCCTTGAGCAGGTCGTACTTGTAGACGAAGTCCTTGTTGGAGTTCGCCACGATCTTGAACGTCTTGTGCTTGCCCTTGACCGGATACACGGTCACGGACTCCAGCCGACTGTTCGAGGGGTTCAACGTCGTGATGTTGATGAACTTGGCCGGTACGCCGTTGTTGACCGGCTGGTATTCAGCGAGGACCTGGTTGTCGCTGAGCGTGACCGTCCCGGCCGAGGAGGTCCGCACAGACGGCCCGCGTTTCGAGGTGAGCAGCGGCTTACGGCCTTTGACGTAGGTATAGGTCTGCGAGCGGCACTTCGATGCGGCGGCAACCGCGCCGCTCCCGGCCGCACCGGCGGTCGTCACCGTGGGCCCGACCAGCAGCCCGACCACCATGACAGAAACTGCTAGTCCTCGACGCATTGTGCCTTGATAACACGTCACCAGCCGGCGCGCAGTCGGATCGGGGCACGGGCAGTGCGGAGATTGGGATGTGCGCCACCATCAGGCAGTTGCAGTGCAGCTCGGGCTAGGTGCAGGCTCTGACGGGCAGAGTGGTGGTCTTCGCTGCCTTGACGGTCGCGACGTAGTAGCCGGCACCAGGCAACGTGATCTTGTACGTGCCCGGCGCAAGGGTGGCGTGGAATGACTTGCCTGCACTGACCTCGAAAGCTTGGACGAGACGGCCTTGCTGGGTTATCCGTGCGGTTCCGCTCATGGCCTCGCCTGGTATCTCGGGACCGCAAGGACCGCCGTACTCGCCGCGCACCACACCGGTCGTCGCAGCCGTCGAGTGAGCGCACGCTGCGAGCGCCACCATCAGCAGCGGCAAGCCAGATCGAGCCGACGCCCTCGGCGGAACCCGGATCCTTGCCGCCACGAGGGTCATGGTGCTTTGACGCGAGCGCCGGCGCAACGGTTCGGCCGACGCACGGGGTGAGCGTCGAAAGGGGGCGGGTCAGCGCTCGCGTGGCGCCCGGATCTCGAGCAGTTGGTGGGGTTCCCGGTCGAACGTGGTGAGGGTGGCGCTCATCCTGGGGAACTCATGCCGTCGCGCGGCCGCGGTCATCACGTCGGTGTAGCGCTCCGCGTCGCGGGGCGCGAGGACTCCGACGGCTTGATCCCCGATATGGACGACCAGTCGCGAGTTGGCGCTGGGCGGCGTCGTATCCCACGCCAGCCACGCATCGAGCAAAGCTGTGTCGATCGGGCGCAGGATCTCGGGGCCGCCCAGCACCGGGCGAGCAGCAGCATGGGCACGTTCAAGGAACTCGGCTGCGCTGTCGTCCAGCTCGACCGTCATCCAGCGGTCGCCCTCGCGGTCGGCCACGACTCGGTAGGCGGCCTCCTCGGGTGGCTCGAGCCAGCTCGCGGGCTCTTGTAGATCGGGGACGCCCTCGCCGCGTATCAGCTTGACCACACTGACGATGCGCCCGACCATCAACCAGGTCTGAACCGCCGCGGCGGCGACTCCTTGAACCGATGTGGTGGCACTTCCGAGTGGAGTCCGACGGCGTTCGATCGCCTCAACACTGACCTCGATCGACAGCTGCGAGAAGCCGACGCCACGACGCTCATACTCCGCTCGGAGCATGGCCCGTAACTCGTCGCGGCTCTTTCCGGCGCCGCGATGGCGCACGGAGTCGAACGCCTCTCGCCGCGCGCGCGACCGCTGCCGCATTGCACGCCAGGACTGAGGCTTCCGGCTCGACCAGTCCGGGTTCGGACGAACCGGGCCAGTCGGGGGCTCCGGAAGGATCCCGCCGGCATGCATCCACAACCTCAACTGGCGGGCGAAGCGGCGGTAGTCGGGGTCTGTCGCCGGCCCGTCCGGAATTGCCAGGTAGCGGGTCAGGGCCTCCCGGGCTTCCGCATGGCGACCAGCCGCCGCCAGCAGCAGCGGCACCTGTTCGGCCTCCTGATGAATCAGCTCCGGATCCGAACGTGCCGACTCGATCAGGCCCTCGACACTCGCGTGGGCTCGGACGTAATCGAGTGCATGGCTCAGGATCGGCGCGACGAGCTCGTCGGCTGCCGCCTTTGCCTCCGACGCCTTCGACATCGTGACAGTCAACTGACGCGGCGGGTCGAGAAGCTCTCCGGCGCCGATAGCGAACTCGCCGCAGGACTCTCTGCCGAGGACGACGGGCGCGAGCCGGTATGCCGGCTCGTAGCCGACCAAGACCCACCCGGCGGCCTTCACCGGCGGGTCTCCAGTGACCCAGGGTCTACCTACTCGACCGAACTCAACCTGCGCCGTGAACTCGTCATCGACCCGGCGCCGGAACGTCGGCAGGTCGAGACCATCAGGCAGCACGAGTGGCGCCGGATCGATCGACCACCCGGCCTCAGTCATTCGCGCCGTCAACGCCTCCGCAAGGACCGGGATCAGCGCCGCCACCACTGCCTGATCCGGGGCATCCACACTCCCACGATGCCGCATCAACCCGACGGGCGGGCGAGGATAATGGCGAACGATCCGGCTGAGGCCTAGGAGCCGAGGCTCAGCCGCGTGGCAGACCGAGCATGCGGCGGGCGAGGATGTCGCGCTGGATCTCGTTCGAGCCGCCGTAGATCGTGTCGGCCCGGCTGAACAAGAACAGCCGCTGCAACTCGTCGTACTGGGTCGCGGTCGATCCGACATCGATCGCGTCCACTCCCTGCACCGCAACCGCGAGCTCGCCAAGCCGTTGGTGCCATGGCGCCCAGAGCAGCTTGGAGATCGACGCCTCCGCGCCGGGCGGGTCAACGGCGAGCATCCGCAACGCGGTGTGGCGCATGACCTGCAGCTCGATCCAGGCCTTCGTTAGCCGATCGGCAAGGATCGGGTCGTCGAGCGCGCCAGTACGACGGGCCACGCCGATCACCCGATCCAGCTCCGCGGCGAAACCGATCTGGCGGCCAAGGGTGGCAACGCCGCGCTCGAAGCCCAACGTCGTCATCGCGACCCGCCACCCGTCTCCGGGCGCCCCGACGATGTTGTCGGCCGCGGTGCGCGCACCGTCGAAGAAGACCTCGTTGAACTCCGACGTGCCGGACATCTGGACGATCGGCCGGACCTCGACTGCGGGCTGCTTCATCGGCACGAGCAGGTAGGACAAGCCGGCGTGCCGCGGCGCATCCGGATCGGTGCGCACGACCGCGAAGCACCAGTCCGCGTGCTGCGCGAACGAGGTCCAGACCTTCTGCCCGGTGATGACCCACTCGTCGCCGTCCCGGACCGCGGTGGTTGCGACATTGGCGAGGTCCGAGCCCGCGTTCGGCTCGGAGTAGCCCTGGCACCACAACTCCTCGCCGTGCCGGATCGCCGGCAGGAACCGCTCCCGCTGCGCGGCTGTGCCGCAGGCAATCAGGGTCGGCGCCAGCAACTGCTCACCAAGGTGGTTGATCCGATACGCACCGCCGGCCCGGGCGTACTCCTCGTAGAAGATCACCTGCTGCATCATCGACAGCCCGCGGCCATGCGGCGCCGGCCAGCCGATCCCGATCCAGTCGTGCTCCCCGAGCAACCGCTCCCAGGCGCGGCACACCTCGAAGCCTTCGTGCTCGCGGCTCGCTCCGCCGAGATCGGCGATGGCGGTGAACTCGCCGGTGAGGTACGTCGCGAACCACCTCTGCACCTCGGCCCGGAAGTCCTCGTCCTCGGCCGTGAAGCGCAGGTCCACGTGGCTACCGTACTGTGCACGCGGGCGTGACATGACGACCCATCAGAACGACTCATCAGAGGGAGCCGGCCATGGAGATCAGCCAGACCACTCTCACCGCCAACGGCCTGCGCTTCGCCGCGCAGACCTGTGGGAGCAACGGCCCGCTCGCACTCTGTCTGCACGGCTTTCCCGACTCAGCCCACACTTGGGACCGGCTCCTGCCCGAGTTGGCGGCGGCCGGCTATCGGGCCGTCGCACCCTGGACTCGCGGCTACGCACCGACCGAGGTCGCTGCCGACGGCGACTACTCGATTGCCGCCCTGAGCGCGGACGCCAATCAGCTCCACGACGCGCTCGGCGGCGACTCCGACGCCGTTCTCATCGGTCATGACTGGGGCGCGGCGACGGCGTACCTCGCCGGCGCGACCGCGCCGGACCGGTGGCGCCGCATCGTCACCCTCGCAGTGCCGCCCACCGCGGTCGCGGCAAACGCGTTCTTCCGCTACGAGCAACTCAAGCGCAGCTTCTACGTCCTGCTGTTCCAGACCCCGCTGGCCGAGCTGGTCGCCGGCGCCGACGACCTCCGCTTCCTCGAGCGGCTCTGGCAGGACTGGTCGCCGACGTACGACGCGACCGGCGAGATCCGGCAGATGAAGGAGTCGTTGCGTGACCCGGCCAACCTGGCCGCGGCGATCGGCTACTACCGTGCGATGTTCACGACCGGCGCGCCGAGCGACGTCCCGTCACAGCCGACGCTGTATCTGCATGGCGCGAGCGATGGTGCCTTCAGCGTCGACGGCGTCGAAGGGACCCTCGACCATCTCGCCGCGGGATCCCGGGTCGAGGTGGTCGAGGGCGCCGGCCACTTCCTGCACCTCGAGCGGCCCGAAGTGGTCAACCCGATGATCCTCGAATGGATCGGTGGCTAGCCGCCAGGTCGCTGGATACGGTGACAGGCGGAAGGAGACGGACATGGGTGGAGCAGTCGTTCACTTCGAGATCATGGGCAGCGGCGACCCGGCGAAACAGTGGTCGTTCTACTCGCAGATGTTCGGGTGGGACATCAACGGCGACAACCCGATGAACTACGGGATCGTCGACCGCACCGCGAACAGCAACGCCGACGGCATCGGGATCGGCGGCGGCATCGGCCAGAGCCCGGACGGCATGCCCGGCTACGTGACGTTCTACGTCGAGGTGCCAGATGTCGAGGCCGCGCTCGCGCAGGCCGAGCAGCTCGGCGGCAAGCGCCTGATGGGTCCGGAAAAGGTCATGGACACTCTCGAGATCGGGATGTTCCGGGATCCGGACGGGTTGCCGATCGGCGTCCTCAAGGGCGGTTCATAAGCCGTCACCAGTGCGCGACAATCTCCGCGGTCGTGAGCACGGTCGCGAGCAGTGCCAGCGTGTTGTCGATCACTGACTCCGCGTACGACGGCGGGATGCCGGCCACCGCGTCACGGGCCAGCACGACCTGGTAGCCGAGGTTGACCGCATCCATCACCAGGTTGGTGACCGCGACGTTGACCGACACCCCGGCCACGACCAGCGTCGTCACCCCGAGGTTGCGCAGCACCGGGTCCAGATCGGTGCCTGCCATCGGGTTGAGCCCATGCATCCGCGACAGCACGAGATCCTCGGGCGCGACCGAGAACTCACCGATCACCTCGGTGGCGTGGGTGCCGAGATCCATCCGGGGCAACCGCAAGAGCGCGCCGAACAACCGGGCGTTGTGGTTCGAGCCGCGGTCGTCCGGCCGGCGGCCGGCCACACAGTGCACCACCGGTACGCCGGCCGAGCGTGCCACCGCACACAGCTGCGCCCCGTTCGGCACGACGGTCAAGGCGGCCACCTCGGCGAGCTCCGGCAGCACCGACTTCGAGCCGATGACGCCGTTCTGGCACTCGCTCGTCACGACCGCGGTATGCGCCGGATCGAGCAGCTCGGCGAGATCGAGGGGCATCGGACCGGCCTCGTCAGAAGGTGAGAACGCCGCGCGCGACGATCTCCCCGGCTTCCATGTCGTGAACGGCATCGGCGATGTCCGCGAGCAGATAACGGCGCGAGACCAGCTCGTCGAGCTTGAGCCGTCCACGCTGATATAGCTCGACATAGCGGCGTACGTCGCGCTGCGGCTGCGACGAGCCATACCGGCAGCCCAGGACCGACTTGTCGAGATACATCGATGCGACGTTGAACGACGCCTCGTCGGTAAAGCCCGGCACGCCGAGCATCACCGCGGTGCCACCCCAGTCGAGCAGGTCGATCGCCGCCCGAATCAGCCCGACGTGGCCGACGCACTCGAACGCGTAGTCCACCCCGGTCGACACGAGGTCGCGGACCGCGTCGATGCTCTCGAGAAAGTCAGTCGCGCCGAAAGCCAACGCTGCCTCGCGCTTGCGCGGGTTGGTGTCGACCGCGATGATCCGGCCCGCCCCGGCGAGCGCCGCACCCTGGATCACGTTGAGGCCGATCCCGCCGACCCCGATCACGAGCACGCTGGCACCCTCAGGCACTCGCGCCCGATGCAGCACGGCGCCGATTCCGGTCACCACGCCGCACCCGACAAGCGCCGCTGACTCCAGCGGCACCTCTGCCGGGATCGGCACCGCCTGGTTGGCCTTCACGACGGTCCGCTCGGAGAACACCGAGGCGTTGGCGAACGCGTACGCCGGCTCGCCGCGCCAGGTGAACGGCTGCGGTCGGCCGCCGAAGGTCGACCGGCACATTGTCGGCCGTCCGGCGTCGCAGTACTGGCAGGCGCCACAGTTGCCCAACGTCGAGAGCACCACGTGGTCGCCCTCCTTCACCGTGGTGACCGATCCGCCGACCGCCTCGACCACGCCTGCGCCCTCGTGGCCGAGCACGACCGGCGTCGGGAACGGAATCGTCCCGTTGATCACCGACAGGTCGCTGTGACACAGCCCGGCTGCGCCGATCCGCACCGCGATCTCACCCGGCCCGGGATCCCGAACTGACAGGTCGTCGACGACCTGATAGGCCGATCCGTCGTACACGACTCCACGCATCAGCTGTTCCGCCTCAAGTCGTACTCGGCCAGACGATCGCTTGCAGCTCGCTGTAAGCATGCAGCCCGAACGATCCGCGGTCGCGCCCGACTCCGCTTTGCTTGAAGCCGCCGAACGGCGCTTCCATCTGCTGCGTCACCGTATTGAGGTCGACAGTGCCGGCCCGCAGCTGCCGCGCAACGCGATAGCCCCGAGCCGCGTCGGCCGACCAGACGTAGTTGATCAGCCCGTAATCCGAGTCGTTCGACAGCGCGATCGCCTCGTCCTCGGTGTCGAAACCGACCACGGACACGACCGGGCCGAAGATCTCCTCGCGCACGATTCGCATGTCGTTGTGGCAGTCGGCGAACAGAGTCGGCGCGACATAGAACCCCGGGTCGAGGTCAGGGCGCTCGCCGCCCGCGACCAGCGTCGCGCCCTCCTCGCGACCGGCGGAGATGTAGCTCTCGACCCGGTCGCGATGCGCCGCCGAGATCACCGGACCGACCACCGTGTCGGGCGCGGTCGGATCTCCGACCTTCAGCGCCTTCGCGTACGCCGCCAGGCCCTCGACCACCTGGTCGAGCACCGAGCGATGCACGTAGACCCGGGTTGGCGCCGTGCAGATCTGACCCGAGTAGAAGCTGAAGGTCGTGCCGATCGCGCCGATCGCGGCCTTGACATCCGCGTCGTCGAACAGGATCGCCGCACCCTTGCCGCCGAGCTCCATCAACACGCGCTTCATCGATCCGCCGGCGACCGCACCGATCGCGCGCCCGACCTGCGTGCTGCCGGTGAAGCTCACCATGTCGACGTCAGGCGAGTCGACGCTCGCCTCGCCGACTCCGACCGCCTGCCCGGAGATGACGTTGACGACGCCGGCCGGCAGCCCGGCCTCCTCGAGCGCCTCGGCCATCTTCAGCACCGACAGCGGGTCCTGCGGCGCCGGCTTGACCACGAGGGTGTTGCCCATCGCCAGCGCGGGCGCGATCTTGCCGGCCGGGTTGGCCCACGGATTGTTGTACGACGTGATGCAGCTCACCACGCCGACCGGCTGCCGGATCACGAGTGCACCGGTCAGCCCACCCTTGGACAGCGGGCTGCTCTCGGTCACGGTCGGCGGCAACGGGATCTCGACCGGCTCGAGCGCCCCCTTGGCATAGCGGCGGAACCGCGCGACCGCGACGTTGACCTGCAGCATCTTCACGGTCGCCGACGTCGCGCCGGTCTCGGCCTGCGCGATCGCGGCGTACTCGTCCGCGTGCGCAGCGATCGCGTCCGCGGCCCGACGCAGGATCTCGGCGCGCTGCTCGGGCTTGGTCGCCGACCAGGCCGGGAACGCCGCCCGGGCCGCTGCGGCCGCGTCGTACACCTGCTGTCGGGATGCCTCGGGTGCCCGGCCCACGACGGCCTCGGTCGCCGGGTTGATCACGTCGTAGTGCCCACCGGCCGGCTCGACCCACTCGCCATCGATGAACAGCCGATAGCCCTCGAAACCCACGCCGCGCAGCGTATCTGACGCCCCGTCAGGTTTGCCCTGTCGTGGGCCCACCACCGGCGACGTCACGGGTGCTGGCTGCTGGCCGAAATCACCTCTCCGGTCAGGTACGACGCGAGGTCGCTGGCCAGGAAGACGATCACGTTGGCGATCTCCCACGGCTCGGCCGCGCGACCGAGCACCTCGCGCGACGTCAGCTCTGCAAGCAGCTCGTCGCTGGTTACCTTGGCCAGGTTCTCGTGCATTGCCAACGACGGCGCGACGGCGTTCACTCGCACGCCGTACTCGGCCGCTTCCACGGCCGCGGCGCGGGTCAGCGCCATCACCCCGGCCTTCGCCGCCGCGTAGTGGGCCTGCCCGGCTTGCGCCCGCCAGCCGAGCACCGAGGCGTTGTTCACGATCGCGCCACCGCGGCCGCGTGCCTTCAGCCGCTTCAGCCCTTCGCGGGTGCAGCGCATCGTGCCATTGAGGGTCACGTCGACCACCGCATGCCACTGCTCATCGGTCATGTCAGCCAGGGGCGCGGTGCCGCCGAGCCCGGCGTTGTTGACCAGAACGTCGAACTCGCCGACCGCGTCGAACATTCGCTGCACATCCGACTCGACCGTGACGTCACAGGGCACCGCGATCGGCTCGGTGCCCTGCACCGCCGCGAGCCGTTCGGCGGAGGTGGCCAGCCGCCGCTCGTGACGGTCGCTGATCGCGACCCTTGCACCCTCCTCGGCGCACCGCTTGGCAGTCGCGAATCCGATCCCGGTGCCGGCCGCCGCCGTCACCAGCACGGTCTTGCCGGCCAGCAGGCCGTGCCCGATCGGGTAGGGCGGCGGTGCCGTCACGATGAAGCCGATGCCGACTCGGCTTGTGCCGCGCGAGCCTTCATCATGTCGATGTAGTCGAGCATCGGCAGCCGGTCGGTGCCCACCTCGCCCGGCAGTCGCGCCGCCAGCTCTTGGGGCGTCCAGCGGCCGTCCGTGACGATCTCGCGGATCTCCCGCGGTTGGGCCCACAACGCGACCCGGCCACCCACGACCGTGTAGGTCTGGCCGGTGACGTCGCGCGCGGCGTCCGACAGCAGGTAGACGACCATCGGCGCGACATCTTCCGGATCTCCGGTCTCCGCGGTGCCGCCGGGCACATTGGCCTGCATCCGGGTGCTCGCGACCGGGGCGATCGCATTCGCGGTCACGCCGTACTTGCCGAGCCCGAGCGCGGCACTGCGGACCAGCGCGACCACGCCGCCCTTGGCCGCCGCGTAGTTGGCCTGCGACACGCTGCCCCACATCCCGACCCCTGAGGTGAACGCGACCAGCGAGCCGCCACCCTCCTGCTTGCGCATCACCGCAGCCGCGGCGCGGAACACCGTGAAGGTGCCCTTGAGATGGGTCTCGATCACCCCGTCCCACTCGTCCTCGGTCATGTTGAACAGCATCCGCTCACGCAGGATGCCGGCGACCGTGACGACGCCGTCGATCCGCCCGAACTGCTCGACCGCGGTCGCGACCAGCCGCTCGCCGGCCGCCATCGTCGAGATGTCGTCGGCGATCGCAATCGCCGCGCCACCGGCCGCTTCGATCTCCCGAACGACTGAGTCGGCGACCTCACTGGTGGGGTCGGCGCCATCGATCCCCACGCCGTAGTCGTTGACGAGCACCTTGGCGCCCTCGGCCGCGCACGCAAGTGCAACCGCCCGACCGATTCCGCGCCCTGCACCGGTGATCGCGACCACCTTGTCCTGCAGGAAGCCCGACATGCGCCGGAGCGTACCTGACGCCTCGTCAGGTTCGGTATGGTCGCGCAGATGACCGAGTTCGAGACCGTGCGCTACGAGATCGCCGACGGGATCGGCTGGGTCACCCTCAACCGTCCGGACGTCATGAACGCGTTCAACGACACGATGCTCGAGGAGATCTCGTCGATCTGGGCGGCGATGCGCGACGACGACAACGTTCGCTGCGCGGTGTTGACCGGGGCCGGTGATCGAGCCTTCTGCACCGGCGTCGACCGGTCGGAGATCGGCACGGACGCGACCGCCACCGGCGGCCGGTTCGACGCCTCCTCGATCGACTACGACGACCCCGGCACGAAGCTCGGCCCGAAACGCAACGAGATGTGGAAGCCGGTGATCGCGGCGATCAACGGGATCGCCTGCGGCGGCGCGCTGTATCTCCTCGCCGAGTCCGACATCCTGATCGCCGCCGAGGGCGCGACGTTCTTCGACCCGCACGTGACCTACGGGATGCCGGCGTCGTACGAGTCGATGCTCATGGTCGGCCGGATGCCACTCGGTGAGCTGTTGCGGATGCAGTTGACCGGGGCCGCAGAGCGAATCTCAGCACAGCGCGCGTATCAGGTCGGGCTGGTCTCCGAGGTTGTTCCGCTCGCCGACCTGCATGCGGCGGCCGGCCAACTCGCTGCGACGATCGCGGCCTCGCCGCCGGCCGCGGTGCAGGCCACCTTGCGCGCCGTATGGGCGGCGGTCGATCTCGGGCGCCGGCAGGCGCTCGACCTGGCGTACTCGTTCATCGCGATGGGCATGACCGCGCAGTCACTCGCTGAAGGCCAACGGCGGTTCGAATCCGGCGAGCGGATCGACTGGCGGCTGAGGTAGTCGCTCTCGGGTGCTCAGGTCCCGACGATGCCGACGAAGCTGACCATCTCGCCGGGATAGCCGCCAAGGTTGTGGGTCAGTGCCAGTGACCGCTTGCCGTAGGTCGAGATCCGGCGCTCCAACGGCGCTTCACCGCGCAGTTGCAACCAGGCCTCGTACATCATCCGGAGCCCGGATGCCCCGACCGGGTGCCCGAACGATTTCAGCCCGCCGTCCGGGTTGACCGGCAGGTCACCGTCGAGATCAAAGCAGCCGGCCAGCACGTCGCGCCACGCCGTACCTCGCTCGGAGAACCCGAGGTCCTCCATCAACACCAGCTCGGTGGGAGTGAAGCAGTCGTGTACCTCGGCCATCGCCAATTCGGCCCGCGGGTTGGTGATCCCGGCTTGCGCGTAGGCATCGGCGGCGGTCGCAGCCACCTCGGGAAAGTGGGTGTAGTCATAGCTCGGGTCGGCGAGCCCGCTCCCGTTGCCGGCGACGAACGACAGCGCCTTGATCACGACCGGCAGGTCGGTGAAGCGCGCCGCGTCCTCGACCCGGCACACGATCGCTGCCGCCGCGCCGTCGGCGACCCCCGCGCAGTCGAACACCGACAGGTCACCCGCGACCGGCGGCATGGCGAGCAACCGCTCGACCGAGATCTCCTTGCGGAACTGCGCCTTCGGATTCTTCGCACCGTTCGCATGGTTCTTCGACGCGATCCGCGCGAGCACCGTGCGTAGCTCCGCCGGGTCGACGCCATAGCGCCTCGCGTACGCCGGCCCGACCATCGAGAACATCGCGGCCGCGGTCAACGTCCGCTGCGTGCCATCCGACGGGATCGGAAACGCGTTCAACCCTTGGTATCCGGAGTCCTTGACCTTCTCCACCCCGACCGCCATCGCCAGGTCGTACGCCCCGGACGCCACCGCGTACGCCGCCTGCCGCAGCGCCTCGGACCCCGACGCGCAGTAGTTCTCGACCCGGGTCACCGGCTTTGACTCGAGCTTGAGCGGGCGGGCCAGGGTGATGCCACTCATCCCGGACTGCGCGGTGCTCAACCAATAGGCGTCGACGTCCTCCTTGCCGACCCCGGCCGCCTCGAACGCCTCGGTGGTCGCGGCCAGCAGGAGGTCGTCGGTACCGAGGTCGTAGTGCTCGGCAAACCGGGTGCAGCCCATGCCGACGATCGCGACCCGGTCCCGAATGCCATGCGACGCCACGTCAGTCGTCACCGCCCCGCACCGGCCGGGCCTTCCAGAAGTAGTTCGCGATGCCATCGGCGGTAAACAACCGGCGGAACGTCATCTCCACCCGCATGCCGACCGAGACGTCGGTGGCCGTCACGTCGGTCAGCTCGACCGGGAGCCGCTCGCCGTCATCGAAGTCGACGACCGCGAACACCACCGGCGGGCTCGGCGAGTAGGCGAGCCGATCGATAGTAAACGTCGTCACGGTCCCCTCCTGGTCGGCGAGCACGCCCTCCGGCGAGGCCAGGCCGAACTTCCAGTCGACGCTGCGACCGGCGGCACTTGCCGACGGCCGGGCCGGCTCCGGCCGCCGCGGCGGCTCGACCGCAAGCAGCCCGCGCCAGGCCAAGTAGCGGCCGTAGTCAACCGGTGCACCCACCAGCACCTGTGAGGCGACCGGACGCGACGACCGGTAGTCGGCAATGGCCGCAGTGGTGCGGAACACGAAGCAGTCCGCACCGTCCGACAAGGTCAACAGCACGACCACCCGGCCCGGCTCGGCCTGCTCAAGCGCCCGTGCGAGCAGCAGCAACGGTTGCGCCGCGCCGGGATTGCCGACCGATGCCGCCAACCGATCCGCGATCCGGTCGGCCGCCACCCCGGAGCCCTTCGCGACCGCGGCGCACGCTCGCTCGTGCAGTCCGGCGACGACGAGTGTGTCCACTTCGTCGATTTCGACGGCCGCCGCCCGCAGCGCCGCGCCGAGCGCGTCGAGTCCGAGCGGGACGTACTTGGTTTCGCCGAACCGCTCCTCCCACACCCGCGACCCGACCTCGCCGGGCTCCCGCCACCGGTCGAGGAACTCCGCGGTCGCCGACCCGCGGCCGAGTAGCTCGGCCAGGACCGGCCCGTCGTCGGGACCACCGACGAGGACGGCCGCTGCGGCATCCGCGCCGGCGGATTCCTCGGCCGAGCCAGGCCGGCCGGTCCGCAGGTCGCTGGCCACCACCAACGCCGACCCGAATCCATCAAGGGCGGCGCGCAGCGCACCCGAGGTGGAGCGCACCGAGCCGACCGCGTCGTACGCCGGCACCTCGCGGTCGAGCCGCAGCGCCGCATGCACGGCGGTCGCATTCGTCTTATCGAGATATACCGGCGTCGTGGTGGCCAGCCACACCGCGTCCGGTGCGGTGCCGGCGTCCCGCAAGACGATCCGGCCCGCCTCGACCGCCATCGTGGTGGTGTCCTCGTCGTACGACGCGACCACCCGAGTCCCGGCGCCGCCACCGACACCGACCAACGGCGCGATCTGGCCCCGGTCGAGCCGGTGGCGCGGCAGGTGAACGCCCCACCCGACGATGCCGCGCATGTTTCGCGAGTCTACGCAGGACCTGACGCCCCGTCAGAAACCTCGCCACCCGAGGCGAACTGCTCACGCAGCTTGAACTTCAACACCTTGTTGAGGGTCTCGTTGCGCGGCAGCCGGTCGACGATCTCGAGTCGCTCCGGCACCTTCTGCATCATCAGGCCGGCGTCACGACACCACCCGGTCATCTCCTCGAGCGTGAGCGGATCATCTGGCCCGGCCAACTCGACGACCGCGCAGACCAGCTCGCCGCGCTCGGCATCGGGCAGGCCGATGACCGCGACCTCGGCCACCTTGGGATGCGAGAACAACACCTCTTCGAGCTCGCGGGCCGAGATGTTCTCGCCCTTACGGATGATCACGTCCTTCAGCCGGCCGGTCAGCCGCAGGTGCCCGTCCGGCCGGAGCACGCCGAGATCGCCGGTTCGGAACCAGCCCTCGGCGTCGAAGGCGGCCGCGTTCGCCGCCGGGTCGGTGTAGCCGACACAGACCACCGGGCCACGCACCCGCACCTCGCCTTCGGCGCCGGACGCGACGACGACGTCATCCACGCCGACGATGCGGATCTCCGCGCCGAGGACCGGACGACCGTCGGTCTCGGCGAGCTGCTCGTCGGTGTCGTGCGGCGATCCCATCGCGATCATCGGCACCTCGGTCATGCCGTAGCCGTGCACGACCCGCACGTCCATCTCGCGCTGGACGTCGTAGAAGATCTCAGCCGGTTTCGCCGCGCCACCACCCGACATCAGCCGCAACGACGGGACGATCGGGGCGCCTGGCGACTTGCGTTGCTCGGCCAGGTACATCTGATAGAACGCCGTACTGCCGCCACACATCGTCACGCCCAGCTGCCGGAACGTCGCCACCGCATCGGCCGGCACGAACGTTTCGAGCAGCACAGCGCCGAAGCCGGCCGCCAGCATCATCAGCAGGTAGTCCGGCCCGGCGATATGCGAGTACGGGAAGGCGATCGAACCCAGGTCGTCGGCGGACATGTCGAGGGCGGCGGCCAGGCCGCGCCCGCCGGCCATCAGGGTCCGGTCGGTGTGCTGGACGCCCTTGGGCTCGGAGGTGGTGCCCGACGTGTAATAGACCCAGCGGACCTCTTCCGCCGACGCCGGCGGCGGTGGCAGCGTCGAGGGATCAGCGAGCGGAAGGCCGGCACCGAGGTCGACCACCGCCGGAGGCCGGTCGAGATCCGCGCCAAGTGCGGTAGCCATCGCGCCGAAGTCACGGTCGCGCCACACTCCCGGCACCAAGAAGAACGCCGGCCGGCTCTGGCGCAGCACCGCGGCAACTTCGCGCTCGCGGTATAGGTGCAGCACCGGGTTCTGGATCGCGCCGAGCCGCGCCAACGCCATCGACACGACCACGCTGTCGATCCGGGTCGGCAGCTGCCAGGTCACCTGGGTCCCGGGCCCGATTCCGAGCAACTGCAGGCCGGCCGCGGCGGCCTCGGCCAGCTCGGCGAACTCCGCGAAGCTCACCCGACGGCCCGCGGTGTCG
>CAVYQE010000008.1:0-225971 GCA_963770565.1 uncultured Actinomycetota bacterium | reverse complement strand
CAACCTGACTTGGGCCACATTTTGGTGGTCGGTGGTGGCGTAGGCGCTTGACCTGCAGGTTTGCTGGTGGGCGGTGACGGATTTGCACACTAATTCTGGGCTCGTAAGGTCCTCGTGTGGTGTATGTGCGGACCGTGAAGACGGCGTCGGGCGCGACGGCGGTGCAGATCGTGCACTCCACGCGGCGCGGCTCGCGAGATGTTGAGCATCTGGGTTCGGCGCATACCCCGGAGCAGGTCGAGGCGCTGAAAGCTGTTGCCCGGCAACGAATCGAGGCCGGGCAAGCGCACCTCGATCTCGGCCTGGACCTCGCGGCTGCGGCTGCCGCAGGTGGCCCGCTGGAGATCACCGGCTCGCGGATGGGGCATCTGTGGGACGCGCTGTCCGGCTGCTACGACACGCTCGGGTTCGACACGGCGGCTGGCGGCGATGAGGTGTTCCGGCAGCTCGTGCTGGCCCGGATCATCGAGCCGACCAGTAAAGAGGACAGCATCCGGGTGATCGAGGAGACCGGAACCTCGGCCTGCTCCTACCGCACGATCAAACGGCGGCTACCGACCTATGCCACCACGGCCTGGCGGGACCGGCTCGCGAAGGCCTGCGCCACCCGGGCCGCGATCGGCCCAGCGAGCCTGGTGCTCTACGACGTGACAACGCTGTATTTCGAGACCGACACCGGTGACGGGTTCCGGGAGCCTGGCTATTCCAAGGAACGCCGGTTGGAGCCGCAGATCACCGTCGGTCTGCTCACCGACGCGACCGGTTTCCCGCTGGCGTTACAGGCCTTCGAAGGCAACCGGGCCGAGACCGCCACGATGCTCCCGACGATCGAAGCGTTCATGACCGCCTACCAGCTTCGTGACGTCACCGTCGTCGCGGACGCAGGCATGGTCTCGGAGAAAAACCGCAAGGCGATCGAGGCGGCCGGGTTGTCGTTCATCCTCGGGATGAAGATCCCGGACATCCCGTGGGTCGTCACCGACTGGCATGAGCGCCATCCCGGTGTCGAGGTCAGCGACGGGCAGATCTTCACCCAGCCGTGGCCGGCACCGAACGAGACTCGCCGCGACCAGGTCATCTACTACCAGTACCGCTCCGACCGGGCGCGACGGACGCTACGCGGCATCGACGAGCAGGTGAGCAAAGCCGAGAAAGCCGTCGCGGGGAAGATCCCGGTCAAACGCAACCGGTTCATCACCATCACCGGCGCGACCAAGACAGTGAACCGAAAACTCGAGGCGAAGGCTCGTGGTCTGGCCGGGTTCAAGGGCTACATCACCAACATCGAGGACCCGAACCCGGAGTTCGTGATCGGCGCCTACCACCAGCTCTGGCACATCGAGAAGTCGTTCCGGATGAGCAAACACGACCTGCGGGCCCGCCCGATCTACCACCACAAGCGTGAATCGATCGATGCGCACCTGGCCATCGTGTTCGCAGCATTGGCGATCACTCGGCATCTCGAAACCGCGACCGGCTGGTCGATCAAGAAGTTCGTCCGGACCTCCCGCCGCTACCGGACCGTCCAGATCCGCGTCGGCAAACACACCGTCACGGCCGAAGACCCACTCCCCGACGACCTACGCGACGCCCTCACCGCGATCAGTTAACTGGCCCGGCTGGCCATGCACACTAATTTGGCCCGAGTCGGGTCTCGTCGCTGTTGATCGTTGACCACGGGTTATGCAACAGCCTGGGGCGTTAGTCCCCAGACTGTTGCATAACCGCTCAGTCGCTGTATGTCTGAATCAGAGAACTGGCCTCGTCATTGAAGCCGAGCTCGGTCATATTCCAGAACTTGCTCGCGGTTGTACTCGCGTTCGACAGGCCGATTGAAGCGCCACTCAAGTCTATTGCGTTGTACATGTATAGCCGCCATCGTTCATCACCGATTTGCGGAGATTCATCGACGGACGAGATGGAATTATTCCATCCTGGGGCGTAGTCGGCAAGACTGTCGATCTCAACATCCGCGTTGATCTTGTCGAGGTAGCTCCCGCAGTTGATGTTGGTGTAGTAGTAAATGCCCGTCAGGTTCGGGCTTGTAGAACATGTCGCGAAGGCTGCGCTCGGCATCGCGACGGCTGCAGTTCCAAATAGGCCGAGCATCATTGTCATAATGACGGACACCCGCGTCGTTAGTTGCTTAGCGTGCATGTCTTCATCTCCTTGTGGCGGGAAGAAGAATTAGGAATTGCTATGGGCGGCGAAGTCTTTTGCGTCGCTGCATAGTGGGCGTTTCGGTTGTGTTGGGGCGCATGCCCACGAGACGAACTGGCGATGGGTATCAAAGACATATGCATAATTTCCACTCTTATCGGCGTAGAGATAAATGACCTGTGCGTCTCCCCTTTCTCTCAGCTCATCGACGTACTTCCAGGAGGTTTTGACGTCGCCTCGATAGAGAGGGACAAGATCCGCGACGTTAACGTTTACGGTTCGCGGGTCAGCAGCGATGCGGGCACTCTCAGCCCTGCTCTGGGCACCGCTTGAGTGGTTCACGACGAGCACAACGCCGACCGTGGCCATCAACGCCCCTGCGGCAAGTGCTCGGAACACGCCTTCTCCCAAATGTCAACCGCCAAACGGGTGACTGGGTTAGGAGGCGGGCCAAAGGTAGCGTTCACACGCGGAAAGTGCAAGAAGTGAGATCATCGCCGTAACACGACGAGGAGCGATGCCGGGTGGCGTTAATACGGAGTTATTGTGATATATGGTTATTCGCTAAAACAGGCTCGGCGATCTGCGCTGCCGCGGTTCCTAGGCCACCTTCCAATGGGCCGCTAGCCCCTCTGATCAAGAGACTCGCCTGAGCTCCGACCAGCCACTTCGCAACACGACGGGTCGTGTAATCAAGTTGCAAGTTCCCCCTCCGACACCATTGTGATGTTGCAAGACATCGCGGACATCTGTCGCGAGACATCCCGGATGCTGAGTGTGGCGCCTCACATCGTTCAGCCGAACGGGACGGTGATCGGTCCGGGCGAACGTCGGTAGACGGCGAAGAAGTCACGGTCGTCGGGGACGAGGTAACGGGTGTTCGCCTGCATAGGGTTTGGCCCAATTTGCCGCGGACCGAGGCCGTGTCTGTGGCTGTAGGTGATGAAGGTGTGCCATTCCGGGTTGATGTCGAACTCCATCGCCCGGACGGCGCCGACATGCTGAAGGATCTGCGCGATGCTGATAACCGTCTGGTCATTGGCGGCCACGTAGATGAGATTGCCGTTGCGGTCCACTCCGACACCCGTGCGCCAAACGCGCGTGACGCCACCAAGGGTGTAGCCCCATTGTGAGCTGTTCGGATCGGTGTTCAGCTTGGGGTTGAGATGCCCGTTCCAGACAATCGGAGCGAGGCTCTGGCGGGCCCAGGCGACGCCGGGGCCCGCGTTCGGCCCGCCATTCCAATTGACGATCCCGATCCGACCGTCCCGGTAGCCGATGAGAGTGGCATTGCCATCCTTGAGCGGTTCGTTCACCTGACCGTTGTCAGTCGAGCCGTTGTGGCCGTCCGCATAGATAAAGCCGGCATTGAACGTCGCTAACAGTCGCTGCCGCTGGCTGACCGGGACCATCATCGGTCCCCTGACGGCGGCATGCGGCGGCTCGTAACGGCCGGGGTAGAACGCAATCGCGGTGCGAGTCTGGTCGAACCAACCGACGTAGGCAATGAGCCGCGGGTAGTTGACGTCGGGGCGATAGCTCGTTACGAGGATCGGCGGGCCGCCGTCGACCGGCGGTCCGGTCGGGGTCCATACACCCTCGCCTTTGAGTGGATGCGAGAAGACCGGCTGGATCGGCGGCGGTGACGCGGTGTCCTGCCGCGCGCGCTTCGCGGCGGCGGCGCCGGTGCTGCGCGGCTGCGGCAGCCCGACCACTGGGAGCTTTGTCAGCTGCGGGCCGCCCTTGCTCGGCGCGTTCCACGTGTAGTAGACGTGCTCCACCTCGTCCACCAGCGAGTTGCCAAACGGCAGCTTGGCTCTGATCCATTCGACGCTGCGCGCGCCGAACGGCTCGCTTGTTGGGGCCAGCATCCAGGCCGCGTAGGAGACCCCCGCCCAGAAGACCAACGCGAGAAGCGGGGCCGCGAACAGGAGACGACGCCATCGGCGACGGCGTCTCGTCGCTGGTTCAGGCGACGTCCTCTGAGGAATTGTCGTGGACGTCGAAGCGTCGGAAACCGGATCGGCCGGTTCGACGTCCGCCTCGTCCAACCCGCCCGCCGCCGTCGGCCTGTCGTTCATCGAGATCGTCCCTCGTTCAGCGTCGAGGAGACCGTGGTCGTCAACCTCGCCATGCGGTCATTCGGATCTGGGAGCCCGATCTGGTTGGTTTGATGAGCTGCCGCTCCTCGGACGCTATGGGCCTTTCTTCTGGGTTGACTCTCACGGTTCCGCCGCCGGCCATGGCGCACACCCGGCCGAATCGGCGCCAGGGCGTCTCCCCGCGCCCATGCGGGAGTCCGGTACAGACGAGCGTGAACCGCAGCCAGGTGCGGTCAGCGGCAACGAAGCTCGGCGGGGTTCACATCACCCTCCGGCACCGTTTGCGACCGCCCTCGGCGCACTCGGATCAGTTGTCGGTTAGTGCGGTTGCCGTCAGGTCACCGTGAATGACGTCAGTGGCGACGTCACCGAGCCGCAAACCGTGCCTGCGCGCGTAGCCGCGCATGTGCTGGAACGCCGCGTCGACATCGCAGTGCAGGTTCACCGCGATGATGCCCTTCGCCTGTTCGATCGTGACGCGGCTCGCGAGCGCGTGCTGGAGCTGGTCGGCGACGAGTCGGGCTTCGCGAAGGGCTCGTTCGTTGAGGAGCCCGATCGTGGCGATGTCGGCGAGAGCCTGCGCGTCGCGAATGTCACGCTCGCGCAGCTGGATGTCGCTCGTGGTGAACAGGTTCAGCGCACCGATGGTCCGATCGCGTAGGCGAAGCGGTATCGCGCCGACCGTTCGATAGCCGAAGGACTGCGCCCGCTCTGAGAAGGTCGGCCACCGCCTCGCCGCCTCGGCCGCGTTGGCCTGGATCGGCTCGCTGAGCCGGTAGGCGTCCAGGCACGGGCCCTCTTGGTTCTGGATCTCCATCAGCTCCAGCACTCGGGCGCGTTCGTCAGAGGACGCCACGACCTGCAGGACGTCACGCTGGTCGTGCAACATGACCCCGGCCGAGGCCAGCCCCAGAACTTCTACGCAGCGACTGCTGAGCATCTGAAGGAAGTCGACGACGTCGAAGTCGTGCACGAGAGTGTCCGCAAGTTCGATCATCGTCCGGGACAGGGCGTCGCTTCGCTCGTGGTCGGCGTCGTCGGAGGTGCTCTCCATCTGGATTCCTATCTCGGGGCACTGTGGCGCGGGCGGCTACGTCGGACCGACCCGCAGAGCTGCATTGAGTTCATGAGGTGAACACGAGACTGCCGGCAACGACATCACCGGCTACGTCGTAGATGTGCCGGTCGTCGGCGTAGGCGTGGGCGCGCAACCATGCCAGGGCGTCGCCAACGTCGATTCCGGCCTGCGCGGCGATCATCCCGGTGGCCTGATGGACGACGATCCGGTCTGAGCCGATCCCGCCGAGCTCGTCGGCGACCCGGTCCTCGTCCGTCCCCGCCTGCAGGGCCAGGATCGTCTCGGTGGCAATGTCCGCGAGCGCGAGAGCGTCAGCGACGACGTCCTCAGCGAGCATTCCAGCGACGTCATGCGCAATATCAAGAACACCGAACCGGACCTCGCCGATCTGTAACGGGAACGAGAACACCGCCTCCACCCCGGCAGCGACCGCCGCCATCGCGAACAGCGGCCAGCGATCGCGGCCCGATGTCGCGAGGAACGGCTCGAAGGTCGGCACACCCGCCCAGAACGCGTCGAGGCAGGGCCCTTCGCCCAAGCTGAACTGCAGCTCCTCGACCCGGCCCGCCAGCGCTCCGCTTGCCGACAGCAGGCTGCGAGCCTGCGGGCTCGAGATCAGCGCGAGACCCACACCCTGAGCCCCGAGCCGCTCAACACCGACCTCGCACAACCGCAAGGGCACCAGCGACGGCGAGAGGTCCACGACGCCGATTTCCTGACGCAACTGTGCGTGTCTGTCCACCCTTGCCCGTCTGTTGCACCGCCAGGACAAGCGGCCTACCGCATTCATAGTGCCAGGTCACACGCGTTCTGACGATCAATGCCCGGCACGGCGCCGCCGATCCCGCCTTCTGGCCGGCAAAGGCGGGACGTTTAGCCCTAACGACCGACGGGTTGTGGCTCTAGCGTCAGCCTCGGTGATCTTGATGGCCGAGACCTCGGAGCGGATGCTCCACACAGACGCGTTCAGCTGGTACATGGAGTCCGACCCCGGCCTGCGCTCGACGGTGGTCGCCGTCGCGCTGGCGGACCGGGCTCCCGACTGGGAGTACCTGAAGCAACGGGTCGAGCGCGCGACGCGCCTGGTTCCGCACTTCCGGGCTGTGGTCGCGCCGCCACCGTGGCGTCTCGGCCCGCCGCGCTGGATCGTCGACGAGCGGTTCTCGATCGACTACCACATGCGCCGGATAGTGCTGCCCGAACCCGCCGACTGGGACGCGGTGCTCGCGCAGGCCCGGCTCGCCGCGATGGCGGACTTCGACCGGGACCGGCCGCTATGGGAGCTGACCCTCCTCGAGGGCCTGCCCGGCGGCAAGGCCGCGATCATGACCAAGATGCATCACTCGCTGACCGACGGGATCGGCGGGATCGACGTGCTCGGTCTCATCGTCGACGGCAGCCGCGACATGGCGCCGCTCGCCGACCTGCCCATCCCGGACGGCAGCGCCGCCGGCATGGTCTCGACGGTCTGGTCCACGCTCCGCGACAACGGCGGCGACCTCGCCAACGCCGCCAAGTCATCCGGCGCGGCCATCATCAAATCGCCGTCCGCCGTCGTCCATCCCATGGACAGCGCGAGCGGCCTGTGGCGGGCCACCAGGTCGGTTGCCCGTATCGTGCAGCCGATCCTGCACCAGGCGTCGCCATTGATGACCGAACGCCGGATGGTCCGCCAGCTCGCCACCATGGACGTGCCGCTCGACGACCTGCGCCGGGCCGCGGCCCGCTGCGACGGACATCTCAACGATGCCTTCCTCGCGGGCGTGACCGGTGGCCTTCGGCGCTACCACTCCGACCGCGGTGTTGAGATCGGCGATCTGCGGGTGACGATGCCGGTCAGCGTCCGGCGGCCTGGCGACGGGCTCGGCGGCAACCGGATCACGCTGCTTCGCTTCGCGCTGCCGGCCGGTCTGACGGACCCGGCCGAACGGATCGCCGCAATCGGTCGGACCTCCCGCGCCTGGCAGCGAGAGCCAGCGCTCGCCTACACCCAGCCGATCGCCTTCGCCCTCAACCTGGTCCCCCGCAGCTACATCCAGGGTGTGCTGCGCCGGGTGGACTTCGTGGCGAGTGATGTTCCAGGTCTCACCGGACGTGTGTACGTCGCCGGTGCCCGGGTCGAGGCCTACTACCCGTTCGGCCCGACGATCGGCACAGCGCTGAACGCGACGCTGATGTCGTACGTCGACATGTGCAACATCGGCTTGAACGTCGACACCGGTGCCGTTCCCGATGTCGCTGACCTGGTCGGCCATCTGCGCGACGGCTTCGACGAGGTGCTCGCCCTCGCCAGACACCGAACCAAGGCGCGACGGCCCGCAGCGGCTACCGGCTGACCTCCGTCGTCGCTGGCGCGACGCCATGCCTAGAAGCCTGACGGCACCGGCTTCCAGTTGTGGCCGTTGTAGTAGTCGACGTAGGTCTTCACCGCGAAGGCCGAGTTGTAGTACTGCCCGACCGCGAACGCCCGGTTGGCAGCGCCGGCAGCGACCGCGTACAGGTCGATCAACCTGCCGGTGCTCTTCTGCGTCCGCCACACTCCACCGGTCGAATGCAGGATGACCGAGCCTTTCGAGTTGTTGAGAGTGCCGATCGCCCACGCCGTACTTCCACGCATCGACACCGAGATGACCTGCGAATCCGGCAGACCCTTGGCAACAGGGGCCGGCGCCCAGGTGGTGCCGTTGTAGCGCAGTATCACCGTGCCGTAGCGGCTGTGCGGGAGCAGCTTGTAGCCGACGGCGTACGCCAGGGTCGGCGAGCTGACCGCAAGAGCATCAAGCTGCACATGGCCCGGCGGCGGCCCGACTTCGGACCACACCGAACCGTCCCAATGCAGCAGCGTGCTCACCTCGTCATCGGCGACCGCCCACGCGTTGTTCGGACCGGATGTTGCCACTGCCCGCAACCCTGCGGCGTCACCGGTGAGCGGGACCGGAACCGCGGTCCACTTCCGCCCGTTCCAGTGCAGCGCCACATGTTTGGTCCCGCCCGGAAGGTAGAGGTCGCCGACCGCCCATGCGTTCGTGGCCGAGCTGGCCGACATCGCCGCCACGCCGGGGTCACCGGCGAACGCCTTCTGAAGCTCCGGCAGCTTCGCGGTGACGAACTTCTTGCCGCTCCACTTGTAGATCGCCGCACTGACCTTGGTGTTGCTGACCTGCTTTGCTCCGCCGAGCCACACGTCGTGGCCGGAGCCGGCCGCAATCCCGTTGAGGCTCCCACTGTCGGCGCCGATCGGTGGTGCCTTGACCCGCAGCCAGTGCCCGTGGTGACGCCGCGCCTCGAAGAAGCGGTAGCCGGCCTGGGTGCCGACCAGCACCTGACCGATGACCCAGACGTCCGAGGAGTGCGGCACGGTCGTCGCAGTCAGCAGCGACCCGTCTGCAGACGCCACTGACCGCGCCGACGAGGCAGCCGGCGCGTGCGCGGAAGCTCGAGCGAGCGGTCCGCCGCCGAGCCCCGCCCCGACCGCAATGGCGCCGATGGACCCCAGTGCGACCCACGACCAGAGCCCGCGCCGGGTGGTCGACGTCCAGCGCCGATCCGTCGTACGAGAACCCGTCATTGCCGGCACCTCCCCGATACCAACGTCGGAAGCGTCACCCTAAGTAAATCCGGCAATGGCCGGCTCCGCACCCGTGCCGCGGATTCGGCCGGTCGTCAGTCGCCTGGCCGCGGCGGCGGGTCGACGGCCGCGCTGAAGTACGCCGCCCGGCGGGCCAGATGCCGCTGATGGGTGAAGCGCCGCCCGGTCGGCACATGCCGCCGCGCGGTCCGGTAGAACCAGCGCTTGCCGACCTCGATCAAGCCGAGGTAGCACACCACCATGCCGACGAGGGCCGCGAAGAACCCGGCCGGCAACGCATGGAAGCCCAGCGTGTGAGCAAGCGCGGTCGCGGGGAGCAGCGCGCCCACTACCACCACGCCGATCGCCGCGAGCGTCAGCGGAAGGCTGGGATGACTGCGGAAGAATGGGACCCGGCGGGTTCGGATCGCGAAAATCACCAGGGTCTGGGTCGCGAGTGACTCGACGAACCAGCCCGAGCGGAACTGTGCCGGGCCGGAATGGAACACCCACAACATGACCCCGAACGTGACGAAGTCGAAGACCGAGCTGAGCGGGCCGAACACGATCATGAACCTGCGGATGAACGAGATGTCCCAGTGCGAGGGCCGCCGCAGCTGCTCCTCGTCGACGTTGTCGGTCGGGATGGCGAGCTGGCTGGTGTCGTAGAGCAGATTGTTGAGCAGGATCTGGGACGGCAGCATCGGCAGGAACGACAGGAACAACGACGCGCCGGCCGCGGAGAACATGTTGCCGAAGTTGCTCGACGTACCCATCAACACGTACTTGATCGTGTTGCCGAAGATCCGCCGGCCTTCGGCGACGCCGTCGGCGAGGACGTCGAGGTCCTTCTCGAGCAGGATCACGTCGGCCGCGTCCTTGGCGACATCGGTGCCCGAGTCGACCGAGATCCCGACGTCCGCGGCGTGCAGGGCGAGCGCGTCGTTGACCCCGTCACCGAGGAAGGCGACACCACCACCGGTACGCCGCTGGACCCGCACGATCCTGGCCTTGTGCTCCGGGCTCACGCGGGCGAAGACGGCGGTCTGTTCAATCGCAGCGGCAAGGTGCTCATCGTCCATCGCATCGATGTCTGCACCGGTAAGCGCGCCGCCGTCGGTGAGGCCGAGATCGTGGCAGACCTTGAGCGCCACCGCGGCGTTGTCTCCGGTCACGACCTTCACCGCGATCCCGAGGTCGCTGAGTCGACGCAACGCGTGCGCCGCGTCGAGCTTGGGCGGATCGAGGAACACCAAGAGGCCGACCAGTTGCAGACCCTGCTCGTCCGCCACCGTCGGCTTGCCCTCACCCGCGGCGGTTCGAGTCGCAACGGCGACTACCCGGTTGCCGGCCCCGAACTCATCGGCGAGCGCGGTGCGCGCGGCGTCGGGCACCGCGACGCACCGGTCGAGAACGGTCTCGGGCGCACCTTTCGTGACGAGCGTCAGTGCGCCTTGCGTGTCGCGAACCAGGACCGACACCATTCGACGCTCATGGTCGAACGGCACCACGCCGAGGCGGGCGTAGGCGCCGAGCCCGCCCAGCTCGTGGCTCGCGGCCGGCGACTCCCAGAGCGCCTGGTCGAGCGGATTTCCACCGACGGCCGCTCCGTCGCGGCCGGTGTTCTCCGTGCAGAGCAAGCCCCATCTCAGCACTGCGTCCTGGTCATGGCCGACCGCAGGCACCGAACGCATGTAGTCGATGTGACCCTGCGTGAGGGTGCCGGTCTTGTCGGTCAGCAGTACGTCGACGTCGCCGAGGTCCTCGATACAGATCAGCCGCTTCACGAGCACCTTGCGCCGACTCATCCGCCGCGATCCGGCAGCCAGGCTCGTCGACACCACGGCCGGCAGCAGTTGCGGCGTGATGCCGACCGCGATCGCCAGGGAGAACAACAGCGCGTCGATCACCGGCCGGTGCAGCACCACGTTGATCACGAAGATCGCCGTAGTCAGCGAACCCGCGACGTAGACGAGCAACATCGAGAACTTGCGGAGTCCGACCTGGAACTCGGTGTCCAGCTGATGGGTGCTCAGCCCGGCCGCGATCTTGCCGAACTCGGTGTGCACCCCGGTCGCCACCACGACTCCCCGCGCGCTGCCGGTGCGGACGACCGTGCCCATCAACGCGGCTCCGCCCAGATCACCCAACGGCGATCCCATGGGGACCTCCGCGGTGTTCTTGTCGACCGGCAGGGACTCGCCGGTCAGCACCGACTCATCGCACTCGAGATCGTTGACCGCGAGCAGCCTGATGTCGGCCGGCACGATGTCACCCAGCTTGAGCTCCACGACGTCCCCCGGCACGAGCGCGGTCACGTCGAGCGCCGTCGGCTGGCCGTCACGCACCACGACGGTCTGATGATGGATCTGGGAGTGCAGCGCCTCGGCCGCCTTCTCCGCGCGGTACTCGTTCACGAAGCCGAGCCCGACCGACACACCCACGATCACGCCGATGATGACCGCATCGCTGCGCTCCCCCACGAAGTACGACGCCACGGCGGCGCCGAGCAACAGACCCAGCAGCGGTGAACGCAGCTGATGCCAGAGCACCGGAAGGAACCGGGCCCGGTGGGATGTCACCGCGTTCGGCCCGTACTTGCGCAAGCGGCGCTCGGCCTCACCCGCCGATAGGCCGCGTTCGGCATCCGTGCCGAGCCGTGACAGCACGTCGACGACGGGCAGGGCCGCGGCAGAGACGACTCCGAGGTCGCCCGCCACGTCCGCGGCCGGCCGCGTCGCGCGTGCCGTCGAGTCCCGCCCCAATGAGGTCACTGGGTCCAGCGTTGCACGGCAGAGCCGCTTGGCCTGCGAGCATGAACAAATGTCCGCTCCGGCCGATCAGCGATCGCCGCGTCGGCCGAGGCGGTTTCACCTACCGCGGTGGCTGCGACACGGCGCGGTCATCTTCCTCACTTTGCTCGTTGTCGAGTACCTCGCCGTGCCCGAGCTCGTCGGTGCGAGTAAGAACCTCGACCTGCTCCGGCGGCTCAAGCCAGAGTGGCTGATCGCCGGCATCATCCTCGAGGCCGCCGCGATCGCCTGCTACGCGATGCTCACCCACACTTTGCTGGGCGACAGCAGCCCATCGGTGCCGCGCCTGCTGCGGATCGTGCTTGCCACGACCGCCTTCAGCCACGTGATACCCGGCGGCGCGGCCGGCGGAGTCGGGCTCGGCTACCAGCTCCTGACCGCCGAGGGCGTCGCCGGTCCGACCGTCGGGTTCACCCTGGCTACCCAGGCGATCGGATCCGCGATCGTGCTGAACGTCATGCTCTGGTTCGCGTTGTTGGTCTCCATCCCGATCGCCGGCGTCCACCCGATCTACGTGGCGATCGCCCTCGTCGGGGTGGTCGCCCTGCTTGCCGCCGCGGCACTCGTCTACACCTTCACCAGGGGCGAGGGACATGCCGTGCGGTGGGTCGGCAACGTCGGCGCACGGCTACCGCGCGTGGGCGCGGAACGGCTCCAGAACGTGGTCCGCCAGGTGGCCGACTCGATCACTCATCTCACCCGCGACCGCACCCAGCTTCGCCGGGCCGTCACCTGGGCGGCCCTGAACTGGCTCCTCGACGCCGCGTCGCTCTGGGCCTTCGTCGCCGCCCTTGGCCGCTATGTCAATCCGTTCGAGCTCTTTGCGGCGTACGGAATCGCCAACGTCCTGGCGGTGATTCCGATCACGCCGGGCGGCCTCGGCGTGATCGAGGCCTCGGCGGCCAGCCTGATCGTGAGCTTCGGCGTAACCCGCAACATCGCGACCCTCGGCGTGATCGGTTGGCGGCTGGTGAACTTCTGGCTGCCGATTCCGATCGGCGCGATCACGTACCTGTCCCTGAGGGTGCCGCGCGGTGCCCGCTTGCGCGCCAGCAGGCGGGCCCTCGCGCAGATGAAGACCGAAGCGACGAAGCCCATGGTCGAGTGATCGAGTGGGATCGCTCATCGAGGGCACAAACGGCCGGCTCCGAAGTACATTCTTAGTTAAGGCAAACGCCATCGATTGCTGCATCCGAGCGGGACTCCATGGCTGGCCGAGTGCGCGATCCACTGGCCCGGAAGGGAAGCACGATGTCCGACGGCGACGAGGTAGTCCGGCCGATTGAGCAGCAGCCGTCGACCGACCCGCATTCGGTCCCGGTTCGCACGATCGCGCTGAGCTGTCTGGCGATCGTCAGCCTGGTGACCGCGGTCATTCACTTCGCGGTGGCCGGCGAGCACTTCCAGGAGTACTGGGTGTTCGGCGTATTCATGCTCGTCACCGCCTGGCTCCAGCTGACCTGGACGGTCGCGGCGGTCACTCGCCCCTCGCGGTTGCTGCTGTGGACCGGCATCGTCCTCAACTCGGGCATCATCGGCGTCTACATCGTCACCCGCACGGTCGGCGACGTGATCGGCCCGACGCCGCACGACGTCGAACCGTTCGGCTTCGGTGACGGTCTGTGCACGGTGTTCGAGGCGCTGGTGGTCCTCGGCTGCGCCTGGCTGCTGATCGACAAGGCGGACCGCCCGGTACGCCGCGAAGAGCGCTTCACCGCGCCGGCGACCGCAGGCGCCCTGTCCGTCCTTCTCCTCAGCGTCGCGCTCGTCCACGGTGGCCCGGAGATGGTGATGGGCGGCGACAGCATGACCGGCGGCACGACCGTCGCGCAGCAGGCCGCGCACACCACGACCAACCACATGACCATGCAGATGGGCACCGCGAAGACGTCAGTCAGACTCACCAACGACACCCGTGCGGGCGACATCACAATGCCCAACCCGAACATGCAAATGGCTGCGGGCATGCGGATGGCCAGCTCGGCGCCGTGCACGAAGACACCGACGGCAGCACAGCAGCGGGCCGCTGTCCGCCTGGTCAACGTGAGCTGGAAGGACGCGAAGAAGTACCGCAGCCTCGCTGCCGCCAAGGCGGCCGGCTACGTGCCGATCACGCCGTCCGGCTTCCCGGTCGTGCACTACGTGAACCCGGCATACCTGACCAACACGATCAACGGCGGCCGGGTCATCGACCCGCGCCAGCCACAGTCGCTGGTGTACGCCAACACTCCGCGGGGCGCCGTCCTCGCAGCGACGATGTACATCACTTCGCCGCTGCACGGCGCGACCCCGCAGCCCGGCGGCTGCCTCACCCAGTGGCACGTCCACACCAACCTGTGCCTCAACGGCATCACGGTCGTCGGGCTGGTCAGCAGCGCAAATCCGACCTGCCCGGCCGGCTCGTCGAACTACATCACCCCGCCGATGATGCACGTCTGGTACGTGCCGATCCCGGGCGGCCCGACCGCAGTCGACGCACCCGACCGCCAAGTCGTGCGGGCCGCTGAACGGGTCAGCGCACCGGCCAACGGGATGGCGTAACCGGCGGGAACTCACTCCGGCGTCAGCGCGGATCGGGCCGATCCACGTTCCAGTGCCGCGCGGCAGTAGCGATCCAGCTGTCGTCCGTTTCGCGAGGCAACAGCGAGAACCGGCTGATCACTCGCTGGCCGCCTTGGTAATCGCCGTACAGCACGTCGATGACCAACCGCTCGCGCGCCTCGATCCGCTTGGTGGCGAGCCCGAAGTCGGGCTCACCGGGTTCCCGGAGCGCACCCTGCCAGAAGCCGACGTCGCCGGCGCCGAGGTAAAGGTCGCGAGTGAGCCGATGGAACTCCTCGAGCGGCGGACGCTCGGCATCGCCGCTGGCGACCGGCTCGAGCCGCCAGCCGTGCATCACCGCCAGTCCAGACCCGACGTTGCGCAGCGACATCGTGAGATAGACCGCGTTCGCGGTCGCCTCGGCGGTGCCGCCCGAGCCGGCCGGGCGGGCCCAGTGGCCGTCCTGAAAGCCCACCTTGAGCGGAGGGTCGTCGGTGCGGGACGGCACGAGCAGCGGGCGGATGCCGACCAGCAGCGACTCCTCGGCAACCCGCGCCGCGCGGTTCGCCGACCGTACCGATCCGAAGGTCGCGATCGCCAGCACCAAGGTGCCGCCTGCGGTCGCGAGCGAGGAGATCGTCACCCAGTCGTCCACGCAGACAGGCTAGGCGACCCACAACGTCATCCGCTCGACCACGTTCAGGCGGCAGAAGATCACGGGCGCGGCGCCCGGAGGTCGGCCGAGCGATGAAATAGGCTCCGCGACGCAGAACTCCCGGGGGTCGCATCAAGGGGTGGGCATGGCGGTACGCCCGAATCTTCTTGCAGTCGGCGTCGCGGCGTTGGGCTCGCTGCTTGTCGTTGGCTGCACGTCAACCTCCAAGACCGGGACGCTCGCCGGACCGACCACAAGTCCGGCATCGACCACGAGCCCGGCGGCCGGATCCAGCGCATCTCCTGCACCCACCGCCACGAAGACCAAGCCCGCCGCGAGCGACAAGAACTTCAACTCCTGCTCGATCGTCACACAGGCCGAGGCCGCGAATGCGATCGGCGAGTCGGTGTCGGCCGGGGTGCTCGGTTCTGCGACCGTCGAGGGCGGCCTCGCCTGCGTCTTCTACGGACCGTCCGCGATATCGCCCAAGGACCCGAACGTGGCACAGCCCGACTCGGTCCGCGTCGTACTCGTCAAGGGATCGGACGCGACCAAGTGGTACAACGACTATCACTCGAAGGTGCCGGCGCAGTCGATCAGCGGCTACGGCGACAAGGCGTTCTTTGACGGGGCGGCTTCGCTCAGCGTCCTCAAGGGTCAGGACTACCTGCGAATCGCGGTCGCACCGGCCGGCGCCCCGCCGTCGCTCAAGGACGAAGAAACGCTCGCGTCCGCAATCCTGCCCAACCTCTGAGTGCCACGGTCGCGGTCCGCGGGCAACCGACGAGCAGGCCGGCTCCTCGGTGCCGGCCTGCTCTGCCTCGGACTGGCCGGATGCTCAAGCCACCACCACGTCGATAGCCGACCGCCGGCCCAGGCCGGGGCGATCGGCGCGGTTCCGTCCGTCGGCTGCAAACTGACGACGCCTCCGCACGGCGTCACCGGTCAGCGCGACGCCATCGAGGTGGCCGGACGCCGCCGGACCTATCTGCTCACCACGCCGCCAGCCCATCGACAACCCGAACCGTTGGTCATGGACTTCCATGGCTACGGAGAGGGCGCGCCGACCGAGAGCCTTACGACCGGCTTCGGCGCGCTGGGCCAACGCGACGGCTTCGTTGCGGTCTTTCCGAGCGGCACCGGCGCACCAATTGCCTGGGACACCTCGACCGGGTCCGGCAATCCCGACGTCCGCTTCGTCGCGGCGCTGCTCGACCATCTCGAGGCGACCCAGTGCATCGACGAGGCGCGGGTCTACGCAACCGGTCTGTCGCAGGGCGCGTTCATGACCTCGACCATCGCCTGCGTCATGTCGTCGACCTTCGCGGCCGTTGCACCGGTCGCCGGAGTACAACTGCCGCGACACTGCCCGACCGCACGACCGGTGCCGCTATTGGCTTTCCATGGCACCGCCGATCCGATCCTGCACTTCAACGGCGGGATCGGCCGCAAGGTCCTCGCGGACGACATCCACGCCCACCCGCGACCGTTGCCGAAGCTGCCGGTGGCGCGCTTGTCGGGGCCCGGCTATCCGGCGAACGTGCGGGCCTGGGCGGTGAAGGACGGCTGCGGCACCACGCCGACCGACACGACGCTGTCGGCCCATGTCATCCATCGGTCCTACCCCTGCCCGCAGGGCGTTGCCGTCGAGTTCGACATCATCAGGGGAGGTGGCCATTCATGGCCGGGCAGCCCGATCAGCGCAGCGATCTCTGCGTTTGTCGGTCACACGACCATGGAGATCAACGCGACAAACGCAATCTGGGCGTTCTTCCGCGGGTTCCACCTCGCTCACCCGCTGCCCCCGCAATGAAGTGTCGATCGGTCGAACCGGATCGATGTCCCTGCCAGACCCAGAGATTCTGGGAGTACAGCCATCCGGCGCCGAGGCGCTTGGTCACCAGACGCCCGGGAGGATTCTTCGGCGCACACGATGTCGATACGCCAGGTAATCGCCGTTGTTCGCCAGCAAGCGCTCCTCGGCAAGTGCCCGACCGCCGTTGCAGAGAGTCACACACACTAGGACGGCCGCATTGTGCACAGACAGGCTTTGTAAGAAGTAACCCGAATCGAGTAAGAGATACGACGCATACATCGGGTGTCGAACGATGACGTAGGGACCGCGCGTTACCACACCCCGGTCCGCCGCCGCGAAGCCGAAGGAGCGTCCCAGGGTCAGAATGCACGTTGCCACTATGGCGACGCCGCCGAGCTGCAAAACGACGCCCGTCCATATCCCCCACCCCGGATGTGCGCCTGCTGGCCGGAAAAGGACGCCGATGAACGTTCCGGCGAACGCGAGAAGCCAGTCATCCAGGCGGCGGGTCACCAATCGAGCAGGCCGCCGGATGAGATAGGCGAAGGCCACCAGCATCTGCTGAGCAAAAAAGACGATACCGATCAGGCGGTGCGATTGCAGGTAGAAATGCAAGAACGAATAGGAAAAAACCGCGGCACTTGCCGCACCCACCAAGTTGACGCACACCGTGAGAAGCCGGCGTGTGAGGGGCGGCTGGGAAGTCGAAGCCGTGAACATTCCGGGGATCCCGGAGGTAGCAGATTTCTCATCCTGCGGGTGGCCATCCGAGGGCACAGCAGGCCTCTCGGTCGACGGGTTCGTCGCGCCCACTGGCGGGTCGGCCTTCGAGGTGGTCGCTCGATCTGGATGGGTGCTCGGCAGGGCGGCAAGGGGAACCATCATGAAATGACGTTGGTGTACGCGCTCCCGCTATCCGCGAAACCACCCTTGGACGAGTCAACCTCTACTGCGCGACCGATGACGCGGGCCATGACCGCGTCGAGGCTGAATCGACCAGCGCCGATAAGCGCTGCCGCGAGTGCCAGGGCCGCCAATGCGAGGTTAATCTGGTAACCGGGAGGGGAGCCTGCCGAGTTGATTCCGGTTACCCAGGTGACGGTGATCATCGCCATCACCATGTCGCCGAACAATGCCAACCCGGCAAGGCGTGTACCCAGGCCAAGGGCCATGGCGATTCCGCCGCCGAACTCGATCAAGCCGGCCAGGACAGCAAAGAACCCGCCAGGTCGCAGATGCGCCGAATTCGCCATGTAGAGCGTTGTTTGATGAATCCCGTGAGGGCCAGCGCCCGGGAACGCCCCGAAGAGTTTCGCGGCGCCGTAGTAGATGAAAATCCAGGCGAGGGCAATCCGCACGACCAGGAGAGCCACGTCCACGGCTAGCCCAGCGGATGTCGTTTCGAACAGAAGGCGTAGCCACTGCGAGGAATGGCGCCGACGCGCCGTTGCGCTCACCACGTTGCCACCTGCGACTCGCTCGTCGCGGTCGCTGTTGTCGATGTCGATTCCAAGTGGCGGATCGCCATAGCCCCTTCGTCGTCAGATGAAAGAGATCGAGTGGATTCCCGGACAGATGCGAGCGGAACGGATTTGTTCAGCGGGCGAAATGGTCCGACGAGTTGCGCGGCGAGGACGTTGAAGTGATGGGGACGAGCTCCCTGTTGTTCGATCCTGAGAGGTCGTTGCGGCAGCCCCGTATCGGCCCTGATCGTCTCGGACGTCGGAAACACCGCTCGATGGAAAAGCTGGTCCCAGATCGTCAACGTGAAACCGAGGTTCACGTCTTGGGGGCCGCGCAGTCGGTGGTGGATGCGGTGGTAGTTCGGACTCACGAACACTCGTCCAAGCGGACCGAAGCTCAAGTCGGTGTTGGAGTGGGCAAAAGCGACCGCACCGCCGTAGACCGCAAGCAGCACTGACGGCAGTTCCCCGTTGGCGAGCAGCACCAACGCGGGAACCAAGGCCAGCAGGTAGGAAACATGAATGAATGGATGAGTACGAAACACCGTCAGGACATTCATGTCTTCTTGGGAGTGGTGAAGCTCGTGGAATCGCCACAGCATGCGCACCCGATGATTCGCCAGATGCACCAACCAGTTGCATCCGTCCATTGCGACCAGGATCAGGATGATGAAACCCCATCGTGGGACCACTCCAAACCTGGGAAGCACGACCCACGGCGCTGCTCGTCGCACGACATCGTCGAAGGAAAGCGTGAGGACGGTCAGCAGGGGCAGCACGACGACAACGTTGAGCGCGGTGAACAGCACGTCATGGCGATGGCCTCGGGCGACGAGTGGTCGTCGCTGCGCAGGGCGCACACGCTCCACGACGAGGAATAGCACGATCATCGCAAGAGCTAGCGGACCGATCGTCTCGACGCGAAGGCTCGTCAGCGAACCGGTGAAGTCCGCCCCACCCCACCGAGTCGCCCAGCCGGCCCCGGCCAGGAGCAGCGCGACCGCCGGGACCAGCAGGGCTGGGAGGTAGATGTGGGACGAGATCTGATGCCAGCGCTCCCGACCGGCAGCACCGGCGGTCGCGCCAGGTTTCGCTACGGGCATCGTCGGCATGGCGACGCTGCAGGTCTGGTTCACAGATGTTGACTCCCTGGCGAAAGCGACAGATTGCATCTCGGCCGCTAGAACGCTGCGCCGCCGCCGCTCGGGGCCGAGGATTTCGCCGCCGGCGGTTGTGATGCCGGCGTCACGGCGCCGGTGATCGGGTTGCCGCTCGCGTCCAGCGCCCACCAGGTGCCCCAGGTGTCCTTCGTACCCTGGCCGAGTGCCTGGCCGGCCGAGGAGTCCATCGAGAACGTGAAGGCCGGGTGACCGTTGATCACGACCTGGCTGCCACCGGACATGACCGGCGGCCAGAACGCCTGGCACGCGGAGTTGCACGTCTGGTTACTTGCGGTGTCGCCCTGCAGCTCGTAGATCGTCAGGCCCTTCGCGTTGACCAGCACGGTGCCGGCCTTCGTCGAGTGGGTCTGGAAGCTACTGGCCGCGACGTTCTTCGCCGGCGCCAGGGTCGTCGTACCGCCGCCGCTTCTGCTACTGCCGCACCCGGCTACGAGCACCACCAGCGCGGTGGCTGCTACGGCGCCAAGGCCCAACTTGCCGATACCGAAGGCTGACATCTGCTACCTCAAATCTCGTTGTAGGCCCCGAACGAGTGCCTCTAAGCAAGGCACGCACGAGGTCCACGCGCGGTTCAATCCGAAGGGAGACAACCAGCTTGGGCGCTGAACGCGAGTGGCAGCCCGATCACCGGCACGGTGACGCCGGTGACCACCCCGAGCTCGGGCAGCCGCAGTGGTGGCGGCCGGCTCGGCGCATAGCGCCCGGCCGGCCGTTGGCGTTAGCGTGCGGGCAACTCCCACGGAGGCGCTCATGAGCCAAGACCCGACCGGCGTACACCCCGAGTCCGAGCACTACAGCTGGACGATCGACGTCGGCGACCACCCCGAGCGCACCGACAGCCCGGGCTACGTCGCCAGCCGCGCCGCGATGATCAAACTCGTCCAGCAGAGCCAGCCGTGGTTCTTCGGCGACCCGCCGTACCAGGATCACCACGGCGGCGGGATCTGGGTGAAGGACGCCACCGGCTGGCTGATGCTGCTCGGGCTGGCCGGGATCGAATGGTCTGCGCAGTTCTGCGCGGACCCGGCGAAGGTGGATCTGTTGCGGCAGTACGCCCAGCGGCTGTGTGCCGGCTTCCCGGACACGATCGCGGGCTACGAGGAAATCGGCTACACCGAAGCAGCCACCCTGTTGTCGACGCCGATCGTGACCGCCGACGACGTCGAGCGATGGACCGACGGGTTGTTCAACGCCTGCGTGCCGCTGCCGGCCAGCCTGCACACGGGTGTGCTGATGGCCGGGAGCGGATATCACCATTACCCGAAGCCGATCATCGACATCACGACCTTCAAGCACGACGACTTCACGTTGTTCGTCGCGGACACCAACGGCGCCGAGGTCGCGGTCGCTCCGGTGGGCCGGCGCGGCAGCGGTGACGGTCACGTCTCGGTGCTGTGGGCCGCCGCCAATGCGCCGATCAGCCGCCAGGTCGAGCAAGCTGCCAAGGACGGAAAGTCACTCGTGCTCGAGCCGGATCATCCACTCGCGAAGGCCGCGTTCAAGAACCAGACCGCGGCACCGATTCCCCCGGACGGATAGCTGCTGTTGCCGCCGCGGGGCTCAGACGCTGATCTGTTCGAAGGCGTTGAGGTGGTGGATACCGTGCTGCCGAACCCCCTCGGCGATCGCGACGTCAAGGTCGGTGAGCTCGTCCTGGTGCGCCCGCAACATCATCGTGAACCGGGATGCCTCCGGCCGGTCCTCGGCCTCGGCGATGTAATGGCGTAGCCGGCCGATGGTCTCCAGCGTCTTGTGGCGCCGGGCCACGAGCTCGTAGACCGCAGCTCGTTTGCGGTCACCCTCGGTCGCGCAGTCGACCGTTGCGCCCGAGCGCCGGAGCTCGGCGTTGGTCGTCGTCCACTTGCTCCGCCCGTGGGGCATCAGCCGGTCCATCTCGTCGTCGGGAATCTCGATCCGGAGCACCACGTCCGCATCCTTGGACCTTGCGCTGGTCCGGGACAGCAACAACTCGACATCGTCGTACTGGCTCGGCTCCCCGGAGAGGACGACGTTCGGGTTGTTGGACTGGTGGTAGAGCTTCATATCGAATCCAGGGTAGAGGACGAATCCGGCCCTTGGTGCGGCAACCGGACTAGCCGAAAGTACCCCGTCAGTACGAAGCGATCACTGGGATGACCCGGTCACCGAGGATGTCCAGCGGGGTGATGGAGGCGACGTCGGGCACCGAGCCGTGGTAGTGGATGATGCCGAGATCGGCCAGCTCCCGAAGGCTCGCCAACAGCCCTTCGACGTTCGCGCCATCCGGGCCGGGGTCGAGCGGTCCCATGACCGTCTTCTCGATCTCGTCGTAGTCGCGGCCGAGGTCGTCGCAATGACCGCGAAGGACATCGAGCTTGTGGGAGAGATCCGGGCTCGCGAACAGGTTGCACGCCTGGGCGTACTTCGCGACCAGCCGCAGGGTCTTCTTCTCGCCACCACCGCCGATCAGGATCGGCGGGTGCGGGCGGGTCAGCGCCTGCGGCGAGTTCAGGGTGCGGGCCAGCTGGTAGTGCGTGCCGTTGTAGGGCCCGTCCCCCTCGCTCCACATCTGCAGGCAGATCTCGAGGGCTTCCTCGAGCCGCTCGAACCGCTCAGCGGTCGGCGGGAAGTTCAGCCCGACACCCCGCGCCTCGTCCTCGTTCCATGCTGCGCCGATCCCGAGGTAGGCCCGGCCCTCGGACAGTACGTCGAGGGTCGTGACCGCCTTGGCGAGCAACCCCGGCTCGCGGTAGACCACCGCGGTCACCCAGGCCAGCAGATGGATCTTGGACGTGCGGGCCGCGAGGTAGCCGAGGGTGGTGTACGCCTCGAGCATCTCGTGCTCAGGTGGGCCGATGTGCCCGATCTGCCAGACGTGGTCCATCACGCTGAGCTTGTCGAATCCGTTGTCCTCCGCGCCCGACGCGATCCGGGTCAGGTCGGACGCGATCCGCTCCGGCCCACCGGGCCAGGTGAAGTTCGAGACGTGTACTCCGAGTTTCATGCAGATCCATCCCTGTCGGTCCTCGAACCACGCTAGTCCTGGCTCAGGCCGATTCCCACAACGGCTGGATCGCCGCGGTCAGCATCGCGGCCACGTCTCCGAGCCGGTGCCGGCCGGCTTCGACGACCGGCTGGCCCGACACCACGACGGTGTCGATATCGGCCGCGGTCGCACTGAGCAGGATCTGCCCCGGATCGACGCCCGCGGTCCGCACCGTGTCGGTCCGCACCGCCACGAAGTCGGCTGACGCACCGACCTCGAGCCGCCCGCCGTCGGGCCAGCCGATGCTGGCGTGCCCGGTGAGGGCAGCCAGCAACTCGGTCGGGGTGAACCGCCCGCGCTCGCCGCTGCCGAGTCGTTCGTCCATCTCCAGGCTGCGGGCTTCCTCCAGTGGGTCGATCACGGCGTGCTGGTCGGAGCCCAGCGTGATCGGGCAGCCTGCGGCCGCCAGCCGGCGGGCCGGCCCGATCCCGTCGGCCAGGTCGCGCTCGGTGGTCGGACACATACAGATCGTCGTCCGGGCATGGCCGAGTACGTCGATGTCGGCGTCGGCCAGATGGGTCGCGTGGACCGCGGTCGTGCCCGGGCCGAGCACCCCCTCGTCGTCGAGCAGCATCGTGGCCGTGCAGCCATAGAACGCCTGGCAGGCCGCGTTCTCGGCCAGCTGCTCGGAGACGTGTGCATGGACCGGCCGGCCAGCGGCGACGAAGCTGACCGACCCGAGTGCCGCCCTCGGCACCGCGCGCACCGAATGGATCGCGACCCCGATCGTCATGCCGTCCGACGGGGTCAGACGCTCGACCCGCTCGGCCCAGCGCCCGACGTCGCCGTCACTGAACCGCAGCTGCGGGCCGACCAGCGGTTTGTGGCCGGTCGAGTCGAGGCCGCCAGTCAGGTAGCAGGTGTCGAGCAGCGTGAGGCGGATGCCGGCGTCCGTCGCGGCCTGGCGCAACGCCTCCGCCATCACGTTCTCCTCGGCGTAACGCTCGCCGCCGGGCGCGTGATGGAGGTAGTGGAACTCCCCGACCGAGGTGATGCCGGCCAAGGCCATTTCGGCGTACGTCGCCCGCGCCAAAGCAAGGTAGGAGTCCGGATCGAGCCGTCCAGCGATCGAATACATCGCGTCCCGCCAGGTCCAGAACGTCCCGCCGCCGCCATGGGTCCGCCCGCGCAGCGCGCGATGGAAGGCGTGGCTGTGCGCGTTGGCGAAACCGGGCAGGACGATCCCGGGCAACCGGCTCGCGTCGCCGGGCTCGGCGCCGACCTGGATCTCGGTGATCCGGTCGTCGGCGACCTCGAACCTCACGTCGTGCGCGATGCCCGACGGCAACCAGGCGGCGTCAGCGAACCAGCTCATCGGGCTAGATCCTCCAACACCTGCGCGAGCGCCTCGACTCCGGCGATGCAGTCGTCCGGTTCGGCGTACTCGGCGGGCGAGTGCGAGACGCCGGTCGGGTTGCGGACGAACAACATTGCGGTCGGGATGCCGGCGGCGGCGAGGATGCCCGCGTCGTGACCCGCGCCGGTGCCCAGCCTCGGCGCCTCCCCGAGCAGGGTCGCGATCCGTGCTGCAAGCGAGGCATCGAAGACGGTGTCAGGGGTGAAGGACTCCTCGTCGGGCGGCACGCCGGCCACACTGCCGACTGCCTCGACCACCGCGCGCACCGGCCCCTCGTGGGGACCCCGCGCGTCGAGCCAGGCCGTCACCCGCGACGGGATCGCGTTGACCCCGTTGGGCTCGACCCGCACCTTGCCGACGGTCGCGACGCAGCCGTGTTGCTCGGCCGAGTCACGTGCACTGCTGATCACCGCAGCCAAGGACAGCATCGGATCGTGGCGGTCCACCAGGCGGGTTGTCCCGGCGTGATTGGCCTCCCCCAGCAGGTCCAGCCGCCATCGTCCGTGCGGCCAGATCGACGAACCGACCGCAACCGGCCGGCCGAGATCCACCAGGGCGCGGCCCTGCTCGACGTGCAGTTCGACGAAGGTGCCGACCCGAGCCAACGTGTCGCCGTCGCGGCCGAGGTCTTCGACCGGCCGGCCGGCGGCTGCCATCGCCTCGGCCATGGTCACGCCGTCGGCGTCGGTCAGGCCCTTGGCCCGCTCGGGAGCGAGGGCGCCGGTGAGCAGCCGCGAGCCAGCGCACGCGATCCCGAACCGCGCACCCTCCTCGTCGACGAAGTTGACCACCCCGATCGGCCGTCCCGGACGGATGCCGCGGTCCCGGAGCGCATCGATGGCGGCAAACGCGGAGAGCACGCCCAGCGGCCCGTCGTACGCCCCGCCGTCCGGGACGGAGTCGAGATGGGAGCCGGCGACCACGCCGGCCCGACCGACCCGCGCGGCTTCATCGGGATCGCCCCACCAGGCCCACTGGTTGCCGACCCGGTCGACCACCAGGCCCAGGCCGCGGCGGCCGGCCTCACCGGCGAACCACTCCCGCAGGGCCGCGTCTTCAGCGGACCAGGCGAACCGGCGGTATCCCCCGCTCCGCGGGTCACGCCCGATCGGTTGCAGCGCCGACCAGAGCTCGTCGAAGCGCATCCCGGACACCTAGTGAGGCGTCTCGGGGCTCGGGGCGAACGGCGACCCGTGGCCCGGCACGATCCAGTCGGCCAGCGCCCAGAACTCGCTCGCGCTGCACCCGCAACTGCTCTGCATCCGGCGCGTACGGGTCCTCCAACGGGCCCTCGGCGGACCACCACAGGTGGGTCAGCGCCGCGACCCGGTCGGCGGTGCCCACCAGCACCGTCAGGTCCTGGTCGGTGTGGCCGGGAGTCGCGAGCAGCCGGATCGAGGGCGCGAGGTGGACACCGTCGGCAGGCCGGTCGGCCCACTCGTCGCGGGTGTAGATCGCCTGGAAGTCGTGCACCGGGATCTCGCCGAACAACGCGATGTTCACGGTGTGGTCGGGGTGATGGTGGCTGAGCACTACGTCGGTCACGTCCGCCGGCGACAGGCCCAGCGCGTGCAGTGGGTCCAGGATCGCGGCCCGGGACGGCACCATGCCCGGGTCGACGACGATCACCCGGTCGCCCTCGCGCAGCAGGCTCACAGTGCCGGCCACCCGGTCGCCCACATACCCGGCAAACAGGACATCGACCGTGGCGGCGCGGGCAAGATCGTCGGTCGTCACCGGCATACCGTACGGCACGGCCGAGGAGGCCCGACCGCCCGCTTGGTATGCGCTGGTATGAACGAGATGTCCGGATCATCCTCCGGCGATCACCCCGCGCGATCCGCCACGTGGCACTGCACCGCACCGCGCCTCGTGCCGATGAATCGGGTGTGAACGGCGCGCTGACGTCCGATCGCGATCTTGTCGCGGTCCTGTCCGGCCTCGGCGCGCGGATTCACGCCGGCTTGCGGCTCGCCGACACCCTCGACGCGATCGCGCACGCAGTGGTGGAGTTCATCGGGTTCGAAGTCGCCGCCGTCAACCTGCGCCGCCCGGACGGCACGTTCGAGGTGGTGGCGGTGGCGGGCTCGGAGGAGGCCGCCCGCGAGCTCATGGGCACCAGCATGGGCAAGGAAGAGGTCTTCGCTGAAATGTCGCGGGCCGAGGAGTGGGGCACGCTTCGCTTCGTCCCACACCAGCGAGCAACGAGCCCGCGGTCGAACGTCTGGATCCCCAACATCGCGATCAGCAACGACCCCGATGCCTGGCACCCGCTCGACCTGCTGTTCGCCCAACTGACTGCACCCGGTGGCGAGCTGGTCGGCCTGCTGTCGGTCGACGTACCGGATAGCGGACGGCTCCCCGACCAGATGCAGCGCGAGCTGCTCGAAGCGCTCGCCCTCCAAGCCGGGATCGCGATCTCAAGCGCCCGCCTGACCGAGCAGCTGCACGACGAGCGCGAAGATCTGCAGCGCGAGCAGGCCCGGCTGGCGGCCAGCGAGGCGGCCTTCCGCTTCTCCTTCGACGGCTCGGCCACCGGGATGGCGCTGGTCAGCCTCAACCCGCTCGAGCTGGGCAGCTTCCAGCGCGCGAACGACGCCTTCGGCCGGGTGCTCGGCTATGCGACCGACGACCTGATCCGGCACCCGATCGACGCCCTCGTGGCGACCGAGGACAGCGGTCAGCTGCGCCGCGCGCTCGAGCAGGCCCGCGACGGCGCGCTCACCGACTTCCGGCTCGAGTGCCGGTTTCTCCGGGCCGACGAGCAGCACGTGTGGGTCTGCCTGACCGCGACCGTGATCGACCCGGGAGACGCCCGGTCGCGCTTCCTGCTGATCCATTCCGAGGACGTCAGCGACCGCCGCCAGCGCGAAGCCGACCTGCAGCACCAGGCCAGTCATGACCCGCTCACCGGGCTGCCCAACCGCCGACTTCTGCTGCAGCGACTCGACGCGGCCGTCACCCGGGCGCAGCGACACAGCCGTACGACGACCGTGCTGTTCTGCGACCTCGACGGGTTCAAGGCGGTCAACGACACCCACGGCCACCTGGTCGGCGACGCCGTCCTTCAGGAGGCCGCGACCCGGCTGGTCGAGCAGGTGCGCTCGCGCGACACCGTCGCCCGGCTCGGCGGCGACGAGTTCGTCGTGCTCGCCGAGGACCTCAGTGCCCAGAGCGCCTCGATGCTGTGCGAGCGCATTTCCGCCTCGTTCGCTCGCCCGTTCGACGTGATCGGCTTCTCGCTCGGCTTGAGCATGGGCCTCGAGACCATCGGCGCCGCGACGACGACCGGGCTGGCGGCGCTGAAGGCCGCGGACGAGGCGATGTACCGCAACAAGCTCCAGCTCGCCCGAGATCTGGCGGACGGGCCGGATGCCGGCGCCGACGGCGTCGTAGACGCCGCGCCGAGCGCCTGACGGCCGGTCGGTGTGGTCAGGCGACCGAGACCGAGGTGATGTCGGTCAAGCCGGCAATCAGTAGCTGCTCGAACTCCGGGCCGGGCACCGCCGGCGACCAGGCGAACCCTTGAGCGAAGTCGCAGCCGAGGTCGCGGAGAATGTCGGCCTGGCCGGGCAGCTCCACGCCCTCTGCCACCACGCTCATGCCGAGCTCGTGGGCCAGCTCGATGACCTTCGCGACGATGATGCGGTCGTCGGCCCGGTCGGCGAGATCCATCACGAGGGCGCGGTCGATCTTGATGACGTCGGCCGCCATCCGCTTCAGGTAGAGCAGGCTGCTGTAGCCGCTGCCGAAGTCGTCGATCGCGATCCGGACGCCGAGCCGCTTCATCTCGGCGAGCACGCTGATGTTGGTGTTGTCGAGCAGATGCGTCTCGAGGACCTCGACACACAACCGGCCGGGATCGATCGAGTGGCGCATCAGCAGGTCCTCGATCGTCGGCAGCAGGTTGGTCGCGGTCAGTTGCTGCGCCGAGAAGTTGATCGACACGGTCAGCGGGTGCGGCCCGGGCCAGCCCGACGCCGCCTCGACCGCCGTACGAATGGTCCAGTCGCCGATCGGCACTACCAGGCCGGTCGCCTCCGCCAGCGGAAGGAACTGGCCGGGATGCAGCAGTCCCCGGGTCGGGTGCCGCCAGCGCAGCAGTGCCTCGCCACCGGCCACGTGTCCGTTTGAGAGCTTCACCACCGGCTGATAGTTCAGTGTCAGCTCGTCGTGATCGATCGCGACCCGGAGCGCTTGTTCGGTCTCGAACCGCTCGAGGATCGTGGTGCGCAGCGACACGTCGAAGACCTCGAACCGGGTCAGGCCTTCCTTAGCCCGGTACATCGCCATGTCGGCGTCCTGCAGGATCGTGGCGGGGTCCCCGGACGGGTCGTCGACGACCACCATGCCGACGCTCGCGCCGATGATCGCGTCCACCGACCCGAAGCTGAACGGCCGGGCGACGGCGCCCTGTAGCCGGTCGACCACCGCCACCGCTGCCGACATCTCGATCCCGGCCATCAGTACGGCGAACTCGTCACCGCCGAGCCGGGCAACCCGGTCGCCGGGACGCAGGGAATGTGAGATTCGCTCAGCGGTGGCGATCAGGAGCTCGTCGCCGACCGCATGCCCGTGCGTGTCATTGACCTGCTTGAAGCGGTCGAGGTCGATGAACAGAACCGCGAACTGGCCGCCGTGCTCGCCGATGTGATGCAGCGCCTGTCCGAGCAGTTCGAGGAAGTAGGCGCGGTTCGGCAGCCCGGTCAACGAGTCGTGGGTTGCCGCGGTCTTGAGCCGCTCGGTGGCGTTGACCTCGTCGGTCACGTCTTCGACCGAGGACACGAAACCGGTGAGGACCCCGTCCTTCACCATCCGCGCGGTCGACAACCGAACCCAGCGTGATCCGTCCTCACCGCCGAGCTTGGCGTCGACACCGGTCGACGGGCCGTCGCCTGCACCCTTCAGCTCCTCGAGCATCCGCTCCCGGTCAGCGTCCGCGAACGCGCCGAGCCAGCCGTGGTCGAGCATCTCCTCCGCGCCGATGCCGAGGATCCGTTCGAGTCGCCGGTTGGCATATCGGAACCTCCCGTCGACGTCGGTCTCGAGGATCCCGGTGTACGACGCGGCCGCCAGCGACCGGAACCGCGCCTCCGACGTGCTCAGCTCGGCGGTCCGGCTCTCGACCAGATCGAGCGCGCGCTGCCGGCCACGGACCAGGACCCGAGCCAGCGCGAACGCCAGCACCGTCAGCAGGAGACCGACCAGGAAGCCCAGGATCGCCTGCCTCGACGCATCACGCACCGCCGCCGCGTCCGAACCGAAGACCTGGATGGTCCACTGGCCGTCAGAGTTGAAACTGACCGTGTGCGACACGACCGAGTGGGTCGGCTTTGCCCCGATCGCGCCGACCTTGGCGCCGAGCGCGTCGCCGAAGGTCCCGTCAAGTCCCGACGCCGCGCGCTGGGCCGCCGTACTCAGGCCGACGTCACGCCGGGACAGCGTGGCGCTGAGCCCGGCATAAGGACGCAGGGCCGACTTCAGCAGGGCGTGCACGTCGAACAGTCCGCCGACCAAGCCGGTGAAGTGGGCGCGGCGGGCAGCGAGCGTCGGCGGGATCACACCGCCGCGATACACCGGAGCGAAGATCGCCGCCGCCGAGGAGGTCCCGAACTGCACCGGGGTGACCTGGAACTGGCCGGTGTCGCGCGGCTTCGAGAAGAAGCCGCTGCCACTGACCGCGCAGAGATCGAGGCCGATCGGGACCTGGTTCAGCACACTGTTGCCGCTACGAAGCCGGATGAAGCAGTACGACGACCGCTGTCCCGGCGGCACGATCGTGAATGCGGTGGACCGGGTTGCGCCGAGGGGCGGGTCAGCCTTGACCGTCGCCTCGTACCGCTTGAGCTGGCCCACCGGCACGACCTGGGCGTAAGCCAGCCCGAGGGCGCCCGGGTATCGATGGGTGACGCTCAGATCGGCCGACCAGTCCGCCCACGCCCGGCTCGACATCGTCGGGTGGGTCGAGACCGCGGCCCGCATCGTGGCGGTCAGGTCGTCGAGCCTGGCCAGCGAGGTGGACAAGGACGCCGCGACGTCGGAGGACTGCTCAGTGAAGACATGCCGGGCGTGGTGAACCTGGCTGATCCGCCATTCGCCGGCGACAACGACCGAACCGGCGATCCCGACCACAAGCAGCACCCAGGTCACGGCACGCAGATGCCGCGCGACCCGGGCGATCGGCCCGAGGCCGTGCCGGCCGCCAATGACCTGAGACGGCATGGTCTGGCGCCTCACGTGAACGTCGACCTCCAAGCCAGCGACGGACTGGCCCAAGACAAGGGCATCGCCTCCATATCGGCATTAAGCGGCGGCACCCGTAGCACCGAACGCTCAGGGAGTCGCCGTCTACGCTCAGGCCGAGTGACCCCGCTCCCCTGGAGGCAGCCATGCGCCTGTCCGCGCGCAACCAGCTCACCGGCACCGTGGCGTCCATCGACGTCGGCTCCGTCATGACGATCGTCACCGTCGACCTCGACGGCGGCCAGCAGGTCACCGCTTCGGTCACCAAGCAGGCGGTCGACGAGCTCGGCCTGCAGCCGGGATCCGCGGTCACGGCGATCATCAAGTCGACCGAGGTCATGCTCGGCATCGACTGAGCCCGCAAGCGGCGACGGCGGAATAGCCCCGACCCGACCGGCGTCATTGTTCCTCGAGATGACGATCCCCACCCGGCCCGCTGACGCCGGCCTTTCGATCGCGGCGCCGGACGGCCGGCGGGTCCCGTTGTCGGTTCTCGACCTGGCTCCGGTGGCAACCGGATCTTCGGTCGGCGAGGCCCTGCAGGCGTCCTTGGCGCTCGCCGAGCGGGTCGAGACGCTGGGATATCACCGGCTCTGGGTCGCCGAGCACCACAACATGCCGGGCATTGCGAGCTCTTCGCCGGCCGTACTGCTGGCCGCGATCGCGGCGCGGACGTCGACGATCAGGATCGGATCGGGTGGCGTCATGCTGCCCAACCACGCTCCGCTCGTCGTCGCCGAGCAGTTCGGCATGCTCGAGGCGTTGCACCCGGGTCGGGTCGATCTCGGGATCGGGCGGGCACCCGGCACCGACCAGCTCACGGCGTACGCGCTCCGGCGATCGGTGGACGCGCTGACTGCGGACGAGTTTCCCGCCCAGCTGACCGACTTGCTTGGCTTCTTCAGCGGTCAGTGGCCGGCCGGACACCTGATGGCCGGCGTCACCGCTGTCCCCGGGAAGGGCAACCCGCCGCAGTTGTGGCTGCTCGGCTCGAGTGACTACAGCGCCCAGGTCGCCGCGATGTTGGGGCTTCCGTTCGCCTTTGCCCACCACTTCAGCCCGGCGAACACCGAACCGGCCCTTGCGGTGTACCGCGCGAGGTTCCGCCCGTCGGCGGCCCTTGAGCGGCCTTACGCCATGGTCTGCGCAGCCGTCCTCTGCGCCGACACCGACCAAGGCGCGCGCACGCTTGCCGAGCCCGGCGCGCTCGGGTTCCTGCGGCTTCGGGCCGGACGGCCATCCACGACGCCGACTCCGGAGGAGACCGCGTCGTACGAGTACTCCCCCGCCGAACGGGAGTTCGTCGACGGGCGGCTCGACACCCAGATCATCGGCTCGCCGGGGGCCGTGGGCAGGCGTATTACGGCGCTGCTCGAGTCGACCGCGGCCGACGAACTCATGGTGACGACGTCAACGTTCGACCCAGCAGACCGGCTGCGCTCGTTCGAGTTGCTCGCCACGCTCGCGGCAAACGGCCCGGCCTAGTCGACGGCCGCGACGAACATCCGCGAGCCGGGCGGTGCGATCTGCCGGTAGTCCGCGCCGGTCGCCTTGCCCTCGTCGCTGCCCAGCGCCGCCTCTAGCGCGGCGGGGTCGTCGAAGTAGAGCTCGGCGACCCGGTGGTAGGTCTGCTCGCCACCATCGGGTGCCGCGACGAAGCGCGCGCCCTCGAAGCGCAACAGCCCGGGAATGCTCTGGACCAGCGGCCCGTGTACGCCGAGGTAGTGCTCGTCGAAGCCGTCCGCGTCGTCAGGCTGGGTGTAGAGAACCACAAGCTTCACCGTCATGGCGGAACCGTAGCGGATCGGTCCGTGGTAGCGGGTGGTGTCGCTCGGCCCGATGGCCTATCCGCTTGGGCCGGACGGGCGAGTGTGTTCCTACCCGGTGGTTGCGATCCTAAGAAGACCAATCTCGCGCGGGAGGGGGTGGATGTCTATGCGCAACATGCTGACCCGATTCGCCATCGCAGCGAGCGCTGTCGTGACTGTTGTCACAGTCGGCGGTGCCGGCTGGAAGTTCTGATCGGCTACTTCCTGAAACTCAGACCACGAGAAGGGGGTTAGCCGTGGAAACGGTAACCACATTCAAGGGAATCGGCGACGATGTCGGTTCGCGCGGATCGGCCATCCAAGCCGGTCACAAGTTCTAGCAACGTTGTTCGGCGGTCCGTCGCCCACGCGGACGCCTGACATCCACCTCACTCACGGGCAGGAATCACGGTGACGGCACCCAAGCGATCATGGCTTCGCGCCTATATGGTCGCGGTTTCGCTGCTCGGGGTGCCGCTTCTTGCCTATGCCTGTCTGCGCGTTCCCTGGACCAACATCGGTGGCCGGCTCCCCGCCGTTGTCGTTGCCTGCGCCTTCCTGATCATCGGCGAGCTGCGGCCCATTCCGGTCTCGCGCGGCGCCGACGCCGGCGACGAGTTGTCGATCTCGAGCACCCTTGCCGTCGCACTTCTGCTGCTGACCGATCCGGGGGTTGCCTGCGCTGCCCAGGCGGTCGCGCTGTTCGTCGACGAGGCGCGCAAACGCCGCGCATGGGACCGCTTGGTCTTCAACGTCAGCCAGTACACGATCGCGCTGCTCGCGACCCGTGCGGTCTTCGTGGCTCTGATCGGTCAGTCCGCGTTCGGGCATCCCACCGCGCTGACCCCGACGCAGCTTCCGGCCGCACTGCTGAGCTGCGCCGCGTTCTTCGTCCTCAACAACGGCCTCACCGGGGTTGCCGTCGCGATCGCCACCCGAATGCCGCTTCGTCGCCTCGTCTTCGCGGATTTCCGCTCCCACCTGCCGACCGACGGCGTACTCCTCGCCCTCGCGCCCGTCGTCGCGCAGTCGCTCGCGTGGTCGGTGGCCGCGCTGCCACTGCTCATGGTCCCGCTGATCGCCGTGCACCGAAGCGCGCGACTGGCCTCCGAACGAGAGCACGAGGCGCTGCACGACGCGCTGACGGAGCTGCCCAACCGCACCTCGCTTCTGCTGCGCCTGAAGCAGGCCTGCGAGGACCTCGCGCAGGTGCCGGTCGCGGTCATGCTGGTCGACCTCGACCACTTCAAGGAGATCAACGACACCCTGGGCCACTACGCCGGTGACCGGCTGCTGGTCGAGGTCGCCTCGCGGTTGCGAGGAGCGCTGCGAAACGGCGACTTCATCGCCCGACTCGGTGGTGACGAGTTCGCCATCCTCGCCTACCACATCGACAGCGAGGCGGCCGCCGTCGACGTGGCCGCGCGGCTGCGGGAGGCGTTCGACTCCACGTTCCCGATGGCCGGCGCCGACCTGTCGGCGCAGTGCAGTGTCGGCATCGCCCTTGCCCCGCGCGACGGCGCAGACGAGGACCTGCTGCTCAAACGAGCCGACGTCGCGCTGTACGACGCCAAGTCCGCGCGCGGCAGCATCATGGTCTACGACGGCACCCGGGACGACCACTCGGTCGAGCGGCTCTCGCTGGTCGGCGACCTTCATCGCGGCATCGTGTCCGGCGAGGTCTTCCCGCTCTTCCAGCCGATGTGCGACGCGGTCACCGGCGAGATCGTCGGGGTCGAGGCGCTCGCCCGTTGGCGGCACGCGCATGCCGGCGTGCTGGCCCCCGGCGAGTTCCTCGATATCGCCGAGGGCGCCGGGATGCTGGACACGTTGACGTACGCGCTGCTCGAGCAGTCGCTCGACCAGCTGTCCATCTGGCATCGGTCCGGTCAAGAGATCGGGCTGTCGATGAACGTCTCCCCGCGAACGATGCACGACGTCCGGTTCATCGATCGGATCGAGGCCGCACTAGTGCGTGGCAGCGTCGACCCGAAATGGCTGACCCTCGAGATCACCGAGTCGGACATGGTCAGCGAGCGCGAGCAGAATCTTCGTCAGCTCGCGAAACTGCGGCGGATGGGCTGCAAGATCGCCATCGACGACTTCGGCACCGGCTACTCGTCGATGGCCTATCTGAAGACCCTTCCGGTCGACGAGATCAAGATCGACAAGTCGTTCGTCGCGGAACTCGGGGAGAGCCCCAAGGACGAGATCATCGTGCGCGCGATCGTGGACCTGGGCCACCGCTTCGGGCTTTCGGTCACGGCCGAAGGCGTCGAGACGGACGAGGCGTGGGCGCTGCTCACCTCGATCGACTGCGACACGATTCAGGGCTACCGACTGGCTCGGCCGCTTACCGCCGACGCGCTGAACGCCTGGTTGGGCCAGCGGACCAGGCCGCCGGCCGTGGCCGCGCGCGCAAAACTGCAGGCGTTGTGACATGTTCCTCGGATTCTGCGCGCTCCTGATCGTCGTACTCGTCCCCGTCACCGGCGGCAACCTGCGCCGGCTGGCCGAGATCAAGCTCCGATGGGTGCCGCTGGCGATCGCGGCCCTCGCCGTGCAGGTCTTCGTGATCACGATCTGGCCGGCGATGCCGCACCCGGTCGCGGTCGGCCTGCACCTTGCGACCTACGCCATGCTGGCCGCCGTGGTCTGGGTCAACCGGACCGTGCCCGGCATGATCGTGATCGCGCTCGGAGCCGGCTCAAATGCACTCGCGATCGCGGTCAACGACGGCACGCTGCCCGCCACGGCCCACGCGCTCCGTGCGGCCGGCATCAAGCCGCGGGTCGGCTTCCAGAACTCCGGCGTGCTGGCCCACCCGCACCTGAGCTGGCTCGGCGACATCATGGTCACGCCGTCCTGGCTGCCGCTGCGCAACATGCTGAGTGTCGGTGACCTGGTGCTGCTCCTCGGCGCGGTCATCCTGGTGATGCGGGTGACGCATTCCGCGCCGCCCGAGGCGGAGCCGTCGGCACCGGCGCCGGCCCTCGAGCCGGCCGAGCCGGTCGCCCAGCCGGTCTGACCGATCCGCCCGCGTTTACCAGCGCGGCGAGCTCACCGGTCGATGATCACGTTCGTCGCCTTGACCACCGCGGTCGCGAACACGCCCGGCTCGAGCTTGAGATCGTCGGCCGCCTCCCGGCTCATCAACGACACGATCCGGAAGTCGCCGCACGCCATCTCGACCTTGGCCATGACCCCGTCGCGGTCGACCGAGACCACCACCCCGGTGAGCCGGTTGCGGGCACTGGACTTGTTGGTCGACCCGGTCTGAGACCGCAGGAGCTTGCCGAGCTGGGCGGCCGGCAGCATCCGCTGATTGCCGCGCCGGACGAACTTCACCCGGCCGTCGGCCTCCCATCGGCGCAGGGTGTCGATGCTGACGCCGAGCGCCTTCGACACCTCGCCGATGCGGAGCAGCTCAGCCACGGGCCTCACCATATTGGTGATCGACCGGAAACCGCACGCACGCGTCGACGCGGACCCGGACCGCGTCGCCGACGCTCGGCCCCGGATACGGCACGATCGCCGACAGGTGCCCGGTCGGTGTCTCCAGCTCGGCGCGCGCACCGTCCTCGAACGGGATCAGCCGTACGACGGTGGCCGCGATCTCGCCCTGCGGGTCGAGGTGCACCTGGCTGGGCCGGGTGAACACCAGCTCGGTCCCGTCACGGAACTCGCCAGTGAAGCCCAGGAACCGCGCGACGCCGGCACTCGGCGGTGCCTCGAGCACCTCGCGCGGCGGGCCCTCCGCGGCGATCCGGCCATCGATGAGTACGACCAGCCGGTTCGCAAGTGCCCACGCCTCGGCCCGGTCGTGGACGACGAGCACCACCGCGCCGGAGCCGCCCCGGAGCGCGGACGCGGTGTCGTCGAGCAGTGCGCCCCGGCTGACCGGGTCGAGCCCGGCGAACGGCTCGTCGAGCAGCAAGACGTCGGGCCGCAACGCGAGCGCACGCGCGATGTGGACCCGCCTTCGTTCACCACCGGACATGGCGGTGGTCTGCCGGTCGGCCAGATGGTCGGCTTGCATGGCCGCGAGCGCCTCAGCGGCGCGATCCCGGCGCTCGCGTCTCGACACGCCCCACCAGGCGAGTGCCACCTCGACGTTGGCCCGCGCGCTGCGGCGGGCGAGGTCGGGTGACTGCATCGCGGTTGCCACCCGGCCGGCCCGTTCGACCGTGCCGGTCGACGGCTTCAGCCCACCGCCCAGGGCGGCCAGCAGGGTGCTCTTACCGGCGCCGTTCGGTCCGAGCACCGCCAGCACCTCGCCCGGCCCGACGTCGAGGCTGACCCCGTGCAGGACGTCGGCACCACCACGGCGGACGCCGAGCGAGGTCGCGCGGAGCAGCGGCCGCGGTGCGGCGATCGGCGCGCTCATGACGGTGGCCGGATCCGGACCCGGTGCGCCGAACCCTGTTGGATCAAGGTCAGCACGGCCGCCACCACGAGGATCAGCCCGAGCAGGATGATGCCGATCGCCATCGCGTAGCCAAACTGGGCCTGGTCGACGGCGAAGATCGTCGCGCTGGCGAGCGTCTGGTCGTTGCCATAGATGTTGCCGCCGACCAGCACGACGGCGCCGACCTCGGAGAGCGCCGACCCCACCGCCGCGATCACCGCGGTCAGGATCCCGACCCGCGCCTCGCGGGCCGCGAGCGCCCAGATCTGCAGCCGGCCGGCGTCGAACGCCCTGGCCTGCTCGATCAGGCCGGGTGGCAAGGCGCGCACCGCCGAGCAGCTGAGCGCCACGATGATCGGGAACGACAGCAGCGACTGCGCGATGTAGACCCCGTGCAGAGTGAACAGCAGATGGAACCGCCCGAGTGGCGCGGCCGGAAACATCAACAGCGCCAACACCAATCCGACCATCACCGGCGGCAGGCCAAGGCCGGCATTGGCCAGGATGATGCCGGCCTGCCGGCCCCGGAACCGGCCGAGCCCGAGCGCCAGACCGAGCGGCAACCCGATGACCACCGCGACCACAGTCGCCACGACCGCGACGTCGAGGGTGATCCAGGTGAGATGGCGGAGACTGGGATCGCCGGTGACGATGAGGTGCCACGCCTGCCGCAGCCCTCGCCAGATGAACTTCACCGCATCGCTCCGGGCGAGCCGTTACTTGGACGGGCCGGTCACGTAGACGAGCTTGCCCGACGGCAGCCGGTAGACCGTGCCCACCTTCACCCCGGGACCGATCGTCCGGGCACCGGGCGAAGGCAACGTGTGCACGGTCTGGCCGGGAGCAATCGTGATCGTGCCTGGCGCCACCGGATGAAGGCCGTTCTTGGTGAACGCCTTCGTGAGGTTGAGCGAGGCGAGCGCGGCAAGCAGGAACGCGACCGCCAGGACGATGCCGAGGTCGAAGAGGTTGACCAGACCGTCGAGCGGATCCCCGGCCCGGTCCTCGCGCAGTCGGGCCCGCGGCGTGACCTTGATCATGCTGGCACCCCCGGCGCCGGCCGGTCATCGGTGAGTACGGCGGCGACGTACTCGAGGTCGGAGAGGTCCTGGCCGTACATCCGGTCGCGGTAGAGCGAGATCCCGAAGGCGATCGCGCCAACAAGCAGGCCGAGGACGGTCACGCTGAAGGCAACTCGGAGGTTCTGACTGAGCACTGTCGTGTTGCCGTTGCGCAGCCCTTCGAGCGCAGGCGACAACGGGATCAAAGTGCCCATCAGGCCGAGCGCCGGACCGGCCCGGACCAGAAGCCTGGTGCGCGCGAGACGGCGCTGGGAGTCGAAGTCGAAGTCGGCGAGCGCCTTGGCCAGCCGGGTATCCGCTCCCGACTCGCCGGCTTGCTCGGCGATGGTCTTCAGCGTCTCTGCCATCGCCGCGCTCCAGGCCACCTCGCTGAGCGTCGCGGTCGCCGCGCCACGGTCGCCGTCGGCAATCGCCTTGCGGGCGTCAGCCGCTGCGGCGGCGACCGCCGCGAACCGACGCTGCTGCCGATTCCTCAACTCGACCGCGAACGCGCCGATCTCGACGATCACCGCGGCGAGGGCGAGCAGAGCGAGGATGAGCACTGGGACCTCGAGTGATCGGGCAACGTCGAAGATTGCCTGCTCGATGCCGTGGGTCACGGTGTCCTCAATGCCGTCGCACCCACGTCTTCGACCCCGTTCTCGACCAGCGCAGCTCGCGGGCGGCACCCAACCCGAACAACAGCATTATCGCCAGCACCGAGCCGGTCGCGGTCGTCACGCGCCAGCCGGTCGACATTCGCGCTGCCGGGATCGCGCCACCCTGAACCTGCGCCGACGATGCACCGGGAGTGGTCAGCAGGGCCACCCCCTCGCCGATCAGCCGCCCGCTGACGACCGGGAGTTGACCGGGGTTGGCCGGTGGGGTCGGCCGTACCGAGCCGCTCGCCGCCGCGCTCGGGGTCGGACCACTGCCGTCGGTCGCGCTCCCACCCGGAGGCGGCGAACCGGACCCCTGGCCGCTGGGCGTGGCCGTCGGGTGCGAGCTCGCGGTCGGGTCCGGGCTGGTGCTCGGCGACCGCGGGCCGCTCGAGCCCGGGCTCGGCGACTTCGACGGTGACGAGGTGGCGCTGCCCACGGTGATGAACAGCGGGCTGGCGGCGCCGGCCGAGTCGTCCGGTCCGGCCGCGCTGAGCAGCACTTCGTACTCCCCCGAGGTTGCGAAGGTGTGGGTCACCCGCTGGCCGGTGGCGAACCGGTGCGGGCTGCCGAACAGGGTCCAGCGATAGGCCGGCGTGATCGAGTCGCCGGAGCTGCTGGCAGTAAACGTCACGGCCTGGTCGGCCTTGATCGTCGTTGCGCTCGCATGTGCGGTGACGGTGAGCAACGGCCCGGTGTGGACGTACAGGTCGAGCGCGCCGCCCTGATCGCTCTGGATCGCGTCATCGGTCGCCGCGTTGTCCGAGCCGTCGCGCAGCGGCCGGGTGTAGTCGATCTCGGAGCCGTTGACCCAGAACACCGGGAGCTGACCGCCGAGGAAGGCCGACGGCGCCGACAGGTCGCCGGTGCTTGCTTGGAGGATCGACTCGCTGCCGTCGATCGGTCGGGTGAGCTCGGTGAACGTCACTTGACCGAACGCGGTCGGACCGAGCAGGTTCTGCAAGAGGGCGTTGACCGAAAGCCCGAGTGCGACGAACGGCCCGGCGCCTGCACCGGCGCTGAACAGGTACTGAACGTTCTGCACCGCGTTCGCCGCGCCTGCATCGGCCGCAGCCGTTGCCTCCGCGGTGATCTGCGAAGCCGTGACGTACTGCGTGCCGGACTGCAGATGCACGGCGATGCACGGGTCGCCGGTCGGGCATGAGGTCGCGGCGGCCGCAGGCACGGCCGAAACGGCAAGCGCGCCACCGAGCGCGAGCGCGGCAATCAGCGCTCGGCTTGGCGGCGCGAACCGCATGCTCAGGTCACGTGCACCGACGACGCCGCGGACGTGCCCGCGGTGATCGTGCCGGTGTTCACGTATTTCACCTTAACTTTCCAGGTGATGCCGCGACGCAGTTTCACCTTGACGGTGAACGTCTTCGCGCCGTTACGAAGTGCGACCGTCGACACGACATGCAGGCTGGCGGCGCGTGCGTGCCCGGCGTACACCACAAGCTTCGCGCCCGATCCGGTGACGGTCGGCGACAGCGTGCCCTTGATGGTTACCGCGCCCGCGTGCGCCTTGACACTGCTGATGGTGGGCGCCCCGGTCACCGTGGACTTGCCGATCGCGACTGACGTCGGCTGCAACAAGTCGCCGTAGATCGGTGTGAGGCTCGAGTTCTCGATCTGGCTGATCGCCGGACTCGACACCCGGTATGACGCGTTGGCGGTCGGCGTGTAATGCAGGGTGAAGTTGCCGTTCGAATCCGTCGTGGTCGTGGCCACACTGCCCGACGTGCCGCCGTTGGGCTTTGCGGACAGGGTCATCTGCACACCGGCGAGCGGCGGCGTACCCGGCACCACGTTGGTCAGCGAGCCGGTGATCGTCAGCTTGTGGCCGGACTTCACCGTGGCCGGCAGGGTCGAGCTCACCGCGATCTGCGGCCTGGCGTCCTCATGGAACGACGGTCCGCCCGGATCGTTTGCCTGGTAGGAGTTCACCGCGTTCTGACCGGCCGGCGAGGTGAGCCAGTCGAGGAACGCGAGCGCGCCCTGCAGGTTGATGTGCACATTCGGGTTGGAGGTGAACGCGGCCGGGTTGATCGCGTAGGCGTGGAAGGAGTTGATCAACAGGTTGGCGCCGCCCGGCGCCGAAGCCGCGTTGTTCTTGGCGACGACCTGCAGGTTGGTCAGCGCGCCCTCCTGCTCGAGGAACTGGAAGGTCCCCCGGTCGGTGAGCGCGTAGCAGTTGCCACCGGTGAAGTTGCAGGTGTCCGCGGCAACGACGTTAGGGCCTTGGGTCAGCCCGGTGGTGTGGTACCACGACGGCAACGTCGGCGTCCCGCAGTTGGTGTCCGCGTTCGGAACTGAACCGCCACCGTTCGGCGTGCTGACCGGACAGGTGGTGACGCCGGTGGTCAGCGCCCAGATCCCGTGCTCCTCGACCGTCGTGCCGGGCGTGCCGCCGCGGGAGACGAAGTTGACCGTGCCGCCCTGGCCCGCTGCGGCGATCTTCTGGAACGCGTCGACGATGTTGTTCGAGGCCGCTCCCCCCGTCATGACGCCCGCCGGGTCGTCAGCCGGTCCGAGCAGAACGTAGTCGCCGTAGAAGATCGCCCGCCCGTATTGCTCGTACGAGAACGACGGCGGGCCGGAGGCGACGAGCTGGTTCTCCAACGACGCGGCATGCACCAGCAGCGCACTCGCCGTGCCGGCCTCGGCGTAGGCGATTGCGGCGCCGGTGCCCTGGCTGACGTAGTTCAAGGTGTACTGGGGATAGGCGGCCTCGAAGCCCGGCTTGATCACCTGCTGGATCAGGTCGGAGTCGAAGACGTCGCTGGTCCCGACCACCGTGACCGTGGTGGACGTGTCGGCGTGCGACGCGGCCGGTGTCAGAGTCACCGAAGCCAGCGCCGCGACCGAGGCAAGAGCCACCCGCCGCGAGGTGAGCGACGTGCGTCGACGAATCGATTGGGTGGGGCGAAAGATCATTGCCGAGACCCTTCTTCCCTTTGCCATTGCAGTGCTTCCGCCGGAGCTGCTCGGGCCGGAGCTCACGCTGCCGCCAGCGTTCCGTCGACGGTGCAGACCGGCGTGTCGGCCGCGGTGCTCAGCTCAACATCGAGCGTGCCGGTGACTTCGGCGCCGCTAGTAGCTCCGATCACGATCGTGATCACGTCCGACAGCGAGTCCGGGGTGGTGATCGTCGGCAGCGCAGTGGTCTGCAGCGACACCGTCGTGCCGTGGTCGACCGCGACAACCGGGCCGGCGCCGTTGTCCCTGGACACCCCGTTAGCGGTGAAGCTGAGCGGGTCGGTGCCGCCGTTGACCGACAGCACCAGCGACGTCGTGGAGAGCGCGGTGCCCTGGCACGACGCCAGCAGCGTCACGGGACCGGCGGTGGCGAGCGCGTGCGAGACGCTGCTGGCCTCCGGCGTGACCTGGCTGAAGTTCACCCGTTGCGCGGTCCCGGCCGGGCCGGTGTTGCCCTTGGGACCTCGCGGGCCGACCGCACCGCGTGCACCTCGCGCGCCAGCCACCCCTTGTGGGCCTTGGGCACCGAGCGCGACGGCGGTCTGACCGCTCGCGCACTTCCCGCCGACCCGCAGCCGCAGTACGCCGCTCGACGTCACGCAGGCCTTCGCACCGGGCGAATGCGACGTCACGGCGACGGCGACACCCCCCACCAGGGCGAGTGCGAGTGCGATCGCGCTCGCCAACACCAGTGGAACCCGTCGACCAACGCGCACGACGCCTCCTACCTCCGACCCCGACCGTGTGACGTGCCAACGTATTACATAGGCATGGGTCGTTGTCGAGCAAAGGTCTCCGTTCGGCTCGATACGATGGCGCCGATCAACCACCGGCTCGCGTCAGACGAACGAGAGGTACCGGGTCATCGCCAAGGACCGGCCAGGCCAACCCGCGAAGCAGCTGGTGAACCAGGCGATCGCCCGAGCCACCGGATACCGGCTCACGCGGGTCGGATCACTGCGCTCGACTGGTCCGCACAAGCGGGTCGATCGGCTGGTCGAGCAGCCCACATTCATCCTGACCTCGGTGCGATCGGGCTCGACCCTGCTGCGCGTCATCCTCAACAGCCACTCGATGATCTGTGCGCCGCACGAGCTGCATCTGCGCACGCTGCGGGTGCGGATCGACCAGCGGTACGGAGCGGAGTCGATGCGCCAGATCGGGCTCGACGAACGACGCCTCGAATACCTGTTGTGGGACCGAGTGCTCCACCGCGAACTGGTTGCCAGCGGGAAGTCGATCATCGTCGACAAGACGCCGAACGCCGTCTTCGCCTGGGAGCGGCTGCAGGAAGCGTGGCCCAAGGCGCGCTACGTGTTCCTGCTGCGGCACCCGGCCGCGATCGCGGACTCGCTGTATCGGGCCCGCAAGGACCCGGTGCTCGCCGACGTCCGTGCGCGGGTGGTCGAATACACGCAGAAGATCGACGAGGCGCGCAACGCGCTGCCGGGCATCACGATCCACTACGAAGACCTGGTCAAAGAGCCGGCGCGGATCACGACCGAGATCTGCGCCCATCTAGGGGTGCCGTGGGAGCGGGCGATGATCGACTACGGATCGGTCGACCACGGCCCGTTTAAGCCCCGGATCGGCGACTGGAGCGCGAAGATCCGATCGGGCCGAATCGACAGCGAGCTCGTCCTGCCCGCCGACCAGGAGATCCCGGAGGAACTGCGCCCGGCCTGTCGCAACTGGGGTTACCTGGGCTGACGGGGGCCAGGCCGGCGCGCGCCGCGCACCGCCCGGCCGGCGACGTGCCGCGCGCGTTCGACGGCACGGTCGACCGGCGTTACCTCGCCGAACCCCTCCGGCAGCGGCACCACCGAGTCGCGGCGCTCAGGGCTGAAGTCGGCCGCGACGATTCTGCCGAAGCGGTTGACATCGACCGTCCCGACGAGTGACGGCTCGTCCTTAGCCCGTGACTGCGCACCCAACGTGTACTGCCCCGGGCCGTGCAGCCGCCGCAAGACCCCGCCGGCCGGTTTGGGCACCGTGCCACCGCGAAGCGCGGCAGTCTCGCCGTCCGCCACGATCGCGGCCTCGCAGTGGCCGACCACGGTGTCGCCGCCCAGCAGTTGCAGCCGCAGCGACCGCGACGAGGCACCGGGCGCGATGTCGACATCGACCCGAGCCGAGAAGTACTCGCGCCTGACGCTGACCGGCCCGATCGGGCGGGCCAGCAACGCGGCCAGCAGGGTGTGGACGCGCTGGCCGACATCCAGGCTGAAGTTCTCGTTGGTCTCGGTGAGATACGGAATGACCGTCACCGGTCGCGGCCCGATGACCGCCGCGCTCGGCAGCGCCGGGCGAGTCGTCGGCTCGATGCCGATCCGGCCCCTCAGGTCCACCCCGATGCAGGAGAACCGCACCGTCACATCCCAGATGCCGTTCGCCAGCGCCCGGCCGCCGGCCAGCGTGCTCGGATCGAACTCCGCGGCGCCGGTCACCACGACCCGATGCGCGCCATCGGGATCGTCAGGGATGGCGCGCGAATCAGCCACGAGTTGCGCGGGTACGAACCACTCCTCGTCGCTCGACCGCTCGACCACGACCACCGACGGCCTGATCCCGAGCAGTTCCGAAGTGCCGACATCATGTGCAGCTCGCAGATCGGCAGGCAGCAGTCGCGGATCGACCGACCACCGGTCGTCATCGCGACGAATGAAGCGCAACGGCGTGCCGTCGGCGAACTCGGCCTCCACCTCGATCCCGGCTTGCCAACCACCGCGCTCCCAGCGCAACGAGGTCATGACGACGCGACCTTGAAGGTCAGCGATCCGCGCACTCAGGTCGGCGAGCACGGAGTACCGGTCGTCGCGCACGATTGCCGCGCGGACACGCGCGATCAGTGGCAGCCGGTCGGCGAAGTCGGGCGGGAAGCGCTCAAGCATCACTGCGCGAACCTCGTTGAACACCGCCTCGTCGTAGCCCTCGGGTGCCGTGCCGACCGGTCGCGGCCGGGCGATCCGGCCGAGCAGCTCCTGCCGGAACGGGCGCTCCAGGACGTGGTCACGCAGCGGCCCGGGCTCGGTGTGCGCCTCGATGATGTCGAGCACCTCGCGCACATATCCGAAGTAGCTCGGCGGATCGATCGGCGTGTAGGCCGCGTTGAGATCGTCGTCGCGGCGGATGTGGTGATAGCAGACGTAGTCGCTCAACACCGCGATCCGATTGGCGAGGAAGTAGGCCTGAACGACCAACACGTGGTCTTCCAGTCGGCGCTTGCCCTCCGGGAACCGCAGCGCGTGTTCGTCGAGGAACGCGCGCCGGAACAACTTGTGCGGTGACAAGCTCGTCATCAGCGGCTTGGTCCACAGCGTCGCGTCGGGCTCATTGGCACGGAACAGGTCGCGCGGCACACCGCGTCGATGGCCGATCGTCTTGCCGATCAGGATGTCGGCGCCACAGGTGTCGGCGTACGCGACCATCCGCTCCAGCGCCTCGGGGCCGAGCCAGTCATCGTGGTCGCAGAAGAAGACGTAGTCACCGACGGCGCGGTCGATGCCGATGTTGCGTGGCCGGCCGGGCCAGCCAGATGCGGGCTCGTGGATGACGGTGACGTTCGACTCTCTCGCCGCCACCTCATCCAACCGGGCCGGAGTCTCGTCGGTCGAACCGTCATCGACGAAGATCACTTCGAACTGATCGCGGGCCAGGCTCTGCCCGAGCAAGGAGTCGATACACGTCTCGATGAACTTGCCGGGATTGTGGACCGGAACGACCACGCTGACGGCAACCCGACCGCCACGCTGATGATCCACAAAGGTCAGGCTACCCAGCCCACCGACCGGTCAACCTGGGCTGGAACCCGGGCGCTCAACCCTTGTAATAGTTGTAGTTGCCGCGGTTGCCCCACGAGAACGTGCTGATCGTCACGTCAGTCGCGGTGCGCAGCCAGATCGTGCCGCCGGCATTCGGCAGCTGGTGGGACAGATCGTCCCAGTACCGGTTGAGGGCAGTGGTGCGACCGTTGCCCCTGCAATGGATTCTCATGGTCGCATCGGCTGCAAGGTCGCCGGACAGGTTCAGCGTCCGCCCATCCATGTCCACCACATCGCCGGTCAAGTCGACCAGGTCGCTGGTCGGGTTATGGATCGTCACGTACTCCCGGTTGTGGTCGCGAACGCCCGGCTGCGCCCAGATCGTGAGTGGAGCCGGCACCGCACATCGATACACACACGGGTACGTCGCCCACGCGCGGAAATCGAGTGCCGGGTCGAGGAGGAACAGCTGCGAGCCATCCGGGTAGGCCTGATCGGGATGGGCCCCGAGCCCGCCATGACCCATCGGCGCGTTCGGGAAGTAGTTCCGCCCGCGACCGGTCCACACATGCCCGTTGTTGTAGAAGACGAACTTCGACGGCTTGCTCCTGCCATGGGACGGATGGACGACGAGCGTCCGGCCGGGTGGGAGCACGGTGCCCTGCGGCAGGACCAAGTAGGTGCGTTGAGCACTCACGTCGCGATCGGTCCCACCCGCAAAGTGATGCGAACCGTCCCGGATCTTCCACCCGGACAGATCCACGCTCGTCGTCCCGACGTTCTTCACATCGAAGGACTCTTCGTACGCCGTCGCGCCGCTGTCCGGACCGTCGGTCTTCCACACGATCCACGACTCGAATTGCGCGCTCTGGTCGTAGCCGTCCGAGCAGTGGTCGGTGCTCCCCCACATGCCGACCTGGCCGTCCATCGCCTCTTGCTCGTCCCGCATGTACTCGGCGAGGTGCGCCGTCTCGACGGGCTCCTGTTTCCACATCGCGTCGCCGGCCAGAAGCTCAGCCGCCTGCACGTCCACCCATCGGCCGCCGATCCAGGCATCGACGTACTTCCGCCAACGCGCGATGCCCCTCGAACCGCTGTCGGGCGCCGGCGTCGCGAAGTACGACGACAACCGCACCTGCTGGCCGTGGTGCATGAGCGAGCGGAACAGGCCGTGGCCCTCGGCGCTCCAGCACTCCGCCTTGGCGCTACCGTGCGCGATCTCGGTCGCCTGGATCCCCGCGTTGCGCACGACGATCAGGTGGCCCTTCAGGCCACCGGGGCAGGCGCTGGTCAGGTGCACGTCGACCGTGTCGCCGTCGTCGACCCTGGCCACTGTGCCGTAGCAGTAGACCAGATGCCGGCCCGACCCGGCCGCCGCGCTGTGGGTCAGCCCGAGCGGCCCCGTCAAAACGGCACCCAGCAGACCCGCGCTCACCGCGATCCGTCCCACCAGGGAGCTGACGTGCATGTGTACGGGTCCTTCTGGTTGACCACACGAGCGCGGCGGCTGGCGCCGGATCCGCATAGGTGGTCAATCGGAGCCGCACGGACGTGCGTTGATCGCCCGATGGGGTAGGACAGAAGGTACGAAGCCGCAGTTACTACGACGTAGCGTGCAATATCCGAGCGGGCATGTGCAGCAGCCCCTCGGACCGGGCGACCCGGACGGCCGCGGTCACGGTCACGCCGGTGCCGATCGCGATCATCGCCAGGATCACGATCTCCTTCAGCGCCACGAACGTGACCAGCGGGAAGGACTCGAGCAACCAGACCGTCACCACGGACTTCACCAGGCAGATCACCGCCCAGAACAGCGTCAGATGCCAGAACAGCCGCTGGATCCGCGGCCGCGCCGCGATGTCGGCGCTGAGCGGGTAGAAGTCGCCGGCCAGCCGAGCGACGACCGGGCGGGCGGTGGTCAGTGAGACCAGGAACAACGCGGCCAGTGCCCCGTCGGTGATGGCAGGCTGCAAGAAGTAGAGGAAGGTGCTTCCGCTGGCGAGCGCGAGCACCGTCTTGGCCGTGAGGCCGACCACGGTGAGCAACAGCAGCCCGGAAGCCCGGCGACGGGTGCCCCATCGCCATGCCATCGATCCGTAGCACCACACCAGCGCGACGATCAAGGCGGTCCAGACGTTGCCGGCCACGAGGCAGAAGTAGAACAAGACGCTCGGGATCACATTCGCCATCAGGATGCTGAGGCCAAGGTGGCGCATGATCGCGGCGAGCTTCGGGCGCTCCGAGCTTGCGTCCGCGCCGGTTGAGTGCCCGTCGGCGACCGCGACGACCAGCTCCGGAGGGGCCGGCGCAACCGCACTAAGAGCGCTCACTCAGGTGCCTCCGGCCCGCCGAATTTGCAGCCCGCGACGGACTGTCTGGCTCAAGTGTCGGTGCGGAACCTGAAGGGCTTGAACGATCCGGGGAAACACTGAGAAATCTCTGAGCGAACGCCACAAATCGTGCCGCCGAATGGTCCAGCGACCCGGGCCGAACGACCCCCGGAGAGAAAAAACAGCGCCGCCCCCCGACCCTGTTCGGGCGGGGGCGGCGCTGTCGTCGACCGATCGGTCGACAGGCTCAGACGACTCGCACGTTCTCAGCCTGCGGGCCCTTTTGGCCCTGGGTGGTGTCGAACTCGACGGTCGCGCCCTCATCGAGGGTCTTGTAGCCGTCGGACTGGATTGCGGAGAAGTGGACGAAGACGTCCGGACTTCCGTCGGCCGGGGCGATGAAGCCGTAGCCCTTTTCGCCGTTGAACCATTTGACGGTGCCTTGTGCCATTGCTGTGTCCTTGACTGGGTTCGCCCCGCTGTACGGGACTCGGTCGCCGCGAGTGCTCTTCGACGAAAAGCAACAAGCTCGCGGGAGAGATCCCGCGAGCTAAGCACAACGAGAACTGCGACCTGCACCTAAGAGGCTAACAGGTTTGGGACCGAAACGGGGTAATCCGACCCGCCGGTCAATTATTCTACACAAAGTTGGTCGACTAGCCGCGTTCGCGTGGTATGGTTCTCGACAAAGTTGGTCAACAATGATCGGAGAGCGGCATGCACGTCGACCCCTACATCGTGCTGGGCAGTGCGGTGGTCGGCTTGCTGGTGGGGATGACCGGCGCCGGCGGTGGCGCGCTGATGACCCCGATGCTGATCCTGCTGTTCAATGTCACCCCGCTCAAGGCGATCTCGAGCGACCTGGTGGCTGCGGTCGTGATGCGACCGCTGGGCGCACTCGTGCACTTCCGCAAGGGCACGGTGAACATGCGGCTAGTGACCCTAATGGCCTCCGGGTCGGTGCCGATGGCGTTCCTCGGATCGTTCCTGTTGCACGAGCTCGGCGACTCGAGCACCGACCAGGACAACATCGAGCGGATCCTCGGGGCGGCGCTGCTGCTCGGCGCGGCCGCGATGGTCCTGCGCTTCGTCCTCGACCGGCGGGCCGGTCACACCCGCCAAGGGGTGGTCAACGACATCGTCGTCCATCCGGTGCGCACGGTCGCGATCGGCATGATCGGCGGTCTCGTCGTCGGCATGACCTCGGTGGGCTCGGGCTCGCTGATGATCGTGCTGTTGCTCTTCCTCTATCCGATGCTTGGCGCCAATCAGCTGGTCGGCACCGACCTGGCCCAGGCGCTGCCGCTGACCATGGCTGCCGCGCTGGGCGCAGTCGCCTTCGGCCACGTCGAGTTCGCGGTGACGACGTCGCTGATCATCGGCAGCGTCCCCGCCGTACTGGTCGGGTCGGTGCTGTCCTCACGCGCTCCGGACAAGTACATCCGCCCGGCCATCACCTTCGTGATCTTCGCCTCGGGTCTGAAGTACGTCGGGGTCGGCACCGACGCGCTCGGCTGGGCCCTGGTGTCGGTCCTCGGCGCGGTGTTCCTGGTCTGGCTGGGTCTTGCCCGGCCGTGGGTGCGCGCCGAGCCGGTTCCCGAGCGGATCGCCGAGCCGGCGAGGCAGTAGTTCCTAGCGGAAGTTGCGGGCGCTCGGGCGCACCCCGAGCGGCAGCCGCTCGATCCGCTCGGCCATGACGTTGACCACGCCCTCGGAGTGCTGCAGCATGCCGCGGATCAGCAGCGCCGCCGAGCTTCGCGCGGTCACCCGGTATCTCCCCCACACCTGCAGCGAGCAGATGACATTGACCATCCCGGTCTCGTCCTCGAGGTTGATGAAGGTGACCCCGCGGGCGGTCGCCGGTCGCTGCCGGTGCGTGACGATCCCCCCGACCGTCACCCGGGTGTGGTCGGCGACCTGTCGCAGCCCCGCGGCGGTGATGACACCGAGCGAGTCGAGCCGGTCGCGGACCAATGCGGTCGGATAGTGATCGGCCGTGACACCGGTCGCCCACAGATCGGCGATCATCTGCTCCGGCTCGGTCATCTCCGGCAGTTGTGGTGTCGCGGTCTCGTCGACCGCGACCAGGTCGAACTGGCCCGGTCGCACCGCGGCCGCTGCGCCCGCGGTCCACAGCGCCTCGCGGCGGGCGACCCCGAAACCGTCGAAGGCACCGGCGGTCGCGAGCGCCTCGACCTGATCACTCGACAGGCCGACCCGGTGTGCCAGGTCGGCCATCGAGGTGAACGGCCCGGTCGCATCACGGTCGGCGACGATGCGATCGGCGAGGTCGTCGCCGATGGTGCGAACGCTGGACAACCCGAGGCGTACGGCGGGCTGCGGCGCGTCGAGGCAGGCGCACTGCGAGCGGCCCTCCCCCGGCTCCAGGCCGGCGCCGGCCAGCGAGACGTTGATGTCCGGTTGACGGGTCTCGACCCCGTGCCGCCGAGCATCGGCAACCAGTGACTGCGGTGAGTAGAAGCCCATCGGCTGCGCGTTGATCAACGCGGCGCAGAACGCCGCCGGATAGTGCAGCTTCAACCACGACGACGCGTAGACCAGCAACGCGAAGGAAATCGCGTGACTCTCCGCGAATCCGAACGCGGCGAACGCCCGGATCTTGTCAAAGATCTCGTCGGCCGGCGCTCCGGTGATGCCGTTGCCGGCCATGCCGTCGTACAACCGCTGTCGGAGCGCTTCGATCCTGGCATCGGAACGCTTCGACCCCATCGCCCGGCGCAGCTGGTCGGCTTCGGACGGAGTGAAGTTCGCCGCCGCCACCGCGACCTGCATCAGCTGCTCCTGGAACAGCGGGATCCCGAGCGTGCGTCCGAGCGCGTCGGCGAGCGCCGGATGCGGATAGGTGACCGGCTCGCGGCCATGCCGGCGGCGGATGTAGGGATGCACCGAGTCGCCTTGAATCGGTCCGGGCCGGATCAGCGCCACCTCGATCACGAGGTCGTAGAAACACCGCGGGCGAAGCCTCGGCAGGGTTGCCATCTGCGCGCGTGACTCGATCTGGAACACCCCGACCGTGTCGGCCTCGCACACCATGTCGTAGACGCAGGGCGCCTCCTTGGGGATCGAGTCGAGGTCGTAGGTCACGCCGTACCAGTCGGCGATCAGCTCGAAGGAGTAGCGCAACGCCGAGAGCATGCCGAGCCCGAGCAGGTCGAACTTCACCAGGCCGATCGCGGCGCAGTCGTCCTTGTCCCACTGCAGCACCGTGCGGCCCGGCATCCGGCCCCACTCGACCGGGCAGACCTCGACGATCGGCCGGTCGCAGATCACCATGCCGCCGGAGTGGATGCCGAGATGGCGCGGGGTGTTGCGGAGCTCCTCGGCCAGCTCGAGCACCTTCGGCGGCACCGGATTGTCCTCGGACTGGGCGATCACCGAGGTGGTGAAGCCGTGCTCGATCTGCTTGCTCCACGCGTCCTGCTGGCCGGTGGAATAGCCCAGCGCCTTGGCGACGTCGCGCAGCGCGGATCGGGGCCGGTAGGTGATGACGTTGGCCACCTGGGCGGCGTGGTCGCGGCCGTGCAAGGTATAGACGTACTGGATGACTTCCTCGCGCCGGCCGGACTCGATGTCGACGTCGATGTCCGGCGGCTCGCCGCGCTCGGCGGCCAGGAAGCGCTCGAAGAGCAACTCGTAACGTACGGCGTCGACCGCGGTGATCTCCAAGGCGTAGCAGACCGCCGAGCAGGCCGCCGATCCCCTGCCCTGGCACAGGATCCCGCTCTCCCGAGCGAAGCGGACGATGTCCCAGACGACGAGGAAGTAGCCCGGGAACTTCAGCTCCTCGATGACGACGAGCTCGTGCTCGATCTGGGCGTAGGCCTTCTCGGTGTCCGGACCGCGCGGGCCGTACCGCTTGGCGGCGCCACGCATGGAGAGCTCGCGCAGATAGGTCATCTCAGTGTGGCCGGGTGGCACCGGAAACGGCGGAAGGTCCGGGGCGATGAGGTGGATCGAGAACGCCAGCTCCGCACCGAGCCGGGCCGCGGCCGGCACCGCGCCCGGCCAGCGGGCGAAGCGCTGCGCCATCTCCTCGCCGGTCCGCAGCTGCTGGTCCGCCCACGCCGGCAGCCAGCCGTCGAGCTCCGGCAGGCTGCGCCGGGCCCGCACCGCAGCCATCGCGGTGGCGAGCGGGCGGCGGGCCGGCCCGTGGTAGTGCGCCGCGGTGGTCGCCACGACCGGCAGGTGCTGCTCGTCGGCCAGCAAAGCCAGGGCGTCGTAGCGCTCGTCGGCCAGCGGGTCGCGGGCGTAGCTCAGCTCGACCGCGACGTTGTCGCGCCCGAACCGGGTGACCAGCTCGGCCAGCGCGGCGCGGGCCGGATCGAGGGCGAAGCTGCCGAAATCGGCCGTCTCCAGCGCGGCCCGAACCGCGCCCTTCCGGCAGCCGGTCAGCACCAGCCACTGTCCGGCCGCCAGGTCGGTCAGCTCGTCGAGGTCATAGACCGGGTGCCCTTTCGCGCCACCGCGGCGCTGGGCAGCGCTGATCGCGCGGCACAAGCTGGCGTAACCGGCGGGATCGCGGGCCAGCACGAGCAGGTGCCGGCCGGTGGGATCGGTCATCCCGGATCGGGCCCCGACCGACCGCTGCGCGCTCGTCGTCGGGACCGAGAGGTCGAGCGAGAGCTCGGCGCCGTAGATCGTGGGCAGATCGAACCTCTGCGCCGCCTCGGCGAAGCGGACCACGCCGTACATCCCGTTGTGGTCGGTCAGCGCCAGTCCTGACAGGCCGAGCCGAACCCCTTCCTCGACCATCTCCTCGGGCAGGCTCGCCCCGTCGAGGTGGCTGAAGGAGGAGTGCGCGTGCAGCTCGGCATAGGGCACGGTCCGGTCCGGTCGGACCAGCGGAACCGGTTCGTAGGCCGGCCGGTGCCGTGACCAGGCGACCGAGTCGCCGCCGTCCCCGCCGACCTCACCCGCCGACCGCCCGCCCGCCACCGAGTTCGGCCCGGCCGGCGGTGTGGCATCCGGCCCGGCCGGCGGTGCAGCGTTCGACCCGGCCGGCGGCGTGACGTCCGGCCCGGCCGGCGGTGCAGCGTTCGGCCCGGCCGGCGGCTTGACGTCCGGCCCGGCCGGCGGTGCAGCGTTCGGCCCGGCAGGTGCCGGCCGACCGGAAAGCCGCCGCTCGAGCTCGCGCCACGGGATCGGCGGGTTCTCCCACCCCATCAGCCAACCCCCGCCAAGCAATGTGACATTGCCCAGGGAAATTCGGGGGTGCTGTCACATTGCCCCCACGAAGTGGGGGGCAATGTGACATTGCTTGGTACGGGCATCAGTCGTAGATCCCTTCGAGGGACCACCGGGGGGCATCGGTACGGCGCATCTCGCCGGCCACGAGGTAGGCCCGGCCGTGATCGTCGACGAGCTGGAGCCGGGCTACCCGGGTGCTCTGCCCGGGATCCCACCAGCGCTCGTCGACCGGCCACGGACCGGCCCACGACGTCACGGCGACCGGCGGATCGTTGCCCAACCCGAGCCGGGCGGGTGGGCGGACCACCCCGCCGCGTTCGGTGACGACCACCGGGTGACCGATCTCGTCGAGCACCGCCACCGCGGCGGGCGGGTCGATCAGCACCGAGGGGGCCGGCGAGGGCAGCCGACCCGGCCACGGCTGGTCCGGCGCGCGAGTGGCGGCCCGATCCTCGCCCCACGGGACGAGCTGGGTGCGATCGATCGGGCCGCGACCACCCTCGACCACCGGCACCACCACCGAGCCAAGGCCGAGCATCGTCTGCACCCTGGCCAGGGCCCGGTGCGCGCGCTCGCCGGCCTCGCCCGGCCCGCCCCACAACGCCTGTTGATGGGTGCCGCTCGGCACCGTCTCGACCGGGACGAAGCGCAGCCGGGTGATTCCCGCGGTCGGGCGCTGCCCGCCCCCTGGCGCACCGTTCGCGCCGTTCGCGCCGTGCAGCCAGCCCTCGAGCTGCCAGCGGATCCGATCGACGACGTCGGGAGCGGTCAGTACGCCGGGATGACGCCAGCGCCGCGCCATCGTCTCGCCCGCCTCGGTGAAGGCCTCGAGCTCGAAACAGGCGCACGACAGCCCGCGGGCGGCCAGATCGGCGATGAACCGCTCGGCCGCGCTTCGCGCGCTGAACGCCACCACATCGACCCGATCGACCGGTGTATCGAGCTCGACCGTGACGGTGCATTCGGCCGGCGGTTCGCGCATCACGATCGGCCGGTCGTCACGGCCGCCGGCCTGCCGGTGCGCCCAGGCGCCGACCGGGCCGAACCGCATCAGCACGTCGCGGGCAGGCAGGGCGGCAAACCCGCCGAGGGTGTGAATCCCCAGCCGTTGCAACAGATCGACCAGGTCTGCGTTGCCGAACGCACTCAACGTGGTCACCGGAAAATCGGCGAGGAACTCCGCCGACTCACCGGCCGGCACGATCATGCCGCGCCGCGCCGCCTGCTCGGCCGCGAACGCCCCGTCGGCCACCCCGATCTGAGCGGCGTCCTCGGTCAGCCAGCTCACGGCCCCCCACAGCGCGTCGACGAACGCCGGCTCGCCGGCGTAGTGCCGCATCGGTCCGCGAACCCCGACCGCGACCAACCCCGGCCGCATCACCTCGACCCCCGGCACCAGCGACTCCACCGCGACGATCACCGGCTCGAAGCACCTGGCCTCGGCCGGCTCGTCGCGAGCCAGCACCACTAGCTCGGGGCAGCGCGACTGTGCCTCCCGGCGGCGCATCCCCCGTCGTACGCCGGCTCCCCTCGCCACCGCCGAGCAGGCGATGACCTGGTTAGCCGTGACCACCGCGACCGGCGCGTCACCCGGCACCCCGGAGGTCATCCGGACCGTGGTCACCGGCCAGTCGGGACACCACAGGGTGGCCAGGCGAGGCGGGGAGGTGATGGTCAAGAGCACGTCATCGCACTCCTGCCAGCCGAGGCGCGGCCTCGACCCCGGCCGGGTTGAACGGGATGACCGTGCCGAGCGGCGGCGAGCAGTCCGGCTCGACGCCGCCGGCCGGCGTGGGAAGCCACAGCCCGACCGAGCGGCGGCGCGCGGCCTGCCCCCGGCCCTCGGCGGTGACCGTGACCCGGCGCTGCCGCAGCCGGCCGTACCCGGACCCGATTCCGGACCAGTCTCCGGGCTCGAGGCTCACCCGGACGTCGGCATGCGGCCACGGCGCGCCCGATCGTGGCGCGACACCGGCGGTGAAGGGGATGAAGACCGCGCCCTTGGACCGGACCCGGGCCGCGAGCCGGCGGATGTCGCCGTCGGCGAGCCGGGCCGGGGTGCGGGCCACCACCACGTCGACGGCGTCGAGCAAGGCGGCCACGACCGCGACCCAGTCCGGGCCGGGGAAAGGCACCAGCGGAAGCCTGGAGAGCTCGATGCCGAAGTCGCGAGCCGCCTCGGCACTGATCGCCGGCATCCCCACCAGCGCACACCAGGCACCATCCGCGGAGGCCGCGCCGAGAGCGGCCAGCATCAGCGACACCGACCCGGAGATCGCGATCGTGCTCCCCCGCCGCAGCCCGTCCGGCAGCACCGGGGCCAAGGCCGGGCTGACCCGCAGCACCGGCGTCTGAGGCCGCGCGAGGGTCGCGTGGGGGCCCACCGCCGCACCGGCCATGGAAGGGCCACTGAGCTCGACCAGCCGGTCACTGCCCACACCCGCGGCGGCGAGGCGGGCAGCGACGTCAATCACCTACCGAGTTTCGAACATATGTTCGACTTCGTCAAGACCCGCGTGTCAGGCCGCCAGCACCACGAGGCCGGCGGTTACGCGCCCTACGATCGCGCGATGGCGCTCGACCTTCCCTGCCCCAACTGCGGCACCCAGATGTACGCCGAGCAGGCCCACAACCGCTGTCCGGCCTGCCTCTACTACGAACCGTGTTGTGACGGCGCCCCGCAGCCGTGCCGGGTCCCGTCGGTTCCCGAACCGACCGGCCGGAGCGGCTCAGTCAGCCACCCGGTCAGCCACTAAGGCAGACGAAACCAGACGTCCTTGCCCGGGCTACCGACCCGCGGCTTGACCCCCCACGAACTCGCCAGTGACTCGATCATCCGCAGCCCCCGGCCGCCGAGCGCCATCAACCGTTCCGGCTGCAGCAGCGGTTCGGCCGGCTCGTCGTCACTCACCGTGACCGACAGGGCATGATCGGCACAGTCGATCGAGATCGTCACCATGCCGGTGCCGTGGGTCACCGCGTTCGTCACCAGCTCCGACACCAGCAGCTCGGCGGTATCGGTCACGTCCGCGGGGACGAGTGGGAGCAGCAGCTGACGCACCACCCGGCGAGCCTGTGCCGGCGCAGCACCCGATGGCTCGAGGCTGATCACCTGATGCGTAGCGCACGGCACGGCTGTCGCTCCTGCACTGGCCGCCCACCGATGAGCGGCATCAGCCTGATGGTGCCCCAGATCAGGACAGATCGAACCCGCCCCTCAGCGCATTCCACCGGCCCCGCAGTTCCGCCATTCGGTCTATTCGCCGAGGTCAACCGGCTGCCGACGAGCGGGCCGGCCCCATTGGCAGCCGCTCAGGCAGAGTTCGGCGTACTCATTGTTCAGACGTTGACGGTCACGAGCTGCTGGCCGGTCGTGCCCAACAGCACCAGCCGGGACAGCTGTGACTGGGTGATCTTGGTCGACCCGGTCTCCTGCCCCCAGCCGGCGTAGGTGACGTCCCATCGACCGGCCACGTCACGGCTGCCGTCCTTGGCGACCGCGATCAGCGTGCAGTGCTCGTCGTGCGGCAGCCCGGACACGGTGACCTTCAGGCCGGTGCCGGTCGTCTGCGCGGCCAGCGTCACCCGCATCGTCACCCGGCCCTGGGTCGCCGAGAACCCGTGCGCCGGGCGTGAGTGGTGGTTCAGCGCGACGCTCGCCCCGATGCTCCCACCAGCGATCACCACCACCGCAGCCGCAACCGCAGTCAGCCGGCGATAGCGATGAGCGGTCCGCCGGGCCTGCTGCAGGTCCTCGTCGCGAGCCTTAGCGGCGACCCGGTCGAACAGATCCTCCGGCGCGGCCAGCGGCTCGAGCGGGAAGTCGTCGATCGACAGCTGCTCGAGCATCGACGGCAGCGAGGCAAGCTCGGCCAGCTCCGCCTGGCAGGTCGGGCAGTCGGCCAGGTGCGCCTCGACCGCGGCGCGCTCCGGGGCGTCGAGCGCCCCGACGAGGTAGACCCCGAGCGAAAGAACGGTGTCGTCGCAGGTCACGTCGTCACCCCCCGTTCGGCCAGCGCGAGCTTGAGCGCCCGCAATGCGTAGAAAGTCCGTGACTTCACCGTGCCGGGCGGGACGCCCAGCGCCTCCGCTGCGACGGCCACCGAGTGGCCGCGGTAGTAGGTCTCGACCAGTACTGCCTGGTGCTCGGCCGACAGTGCGGCCATCGCGTCGGCGATCAACAGCCGGTCGAGTCGCGCGTCGATCTCGTCGGCGGCCGGGACGGTGGCGAGCACCGCGTCGCCGACCTCGTTCGGGCGCGCTGAACGGGCTCGGTGGGCGTCGATCGCCACGTGATGAGCGACCGTGAACAGCCAGGGCCGAACCGGTCCGCGCGCCTCGTCGAGGGCTTCTCGGTGCCGCCAGGCCCGCAGCATCGTTTCCTGAACGACGTCCTCGGCCCGGCCGCGATCGCCGTTGGTCAGCCGCATCGAGTACGCCAGCAAGGCGCCCGCGTGCGCGTCGTACAACTCGCGCAGCGCAGCCTCGTCGTCGGCGTCCACGAAGGTGCTCACTCCTCAATCACGAGCCACGCGCGGAAACGGTTCATTGGCCGAACACGAGCCACGGACGGAAACGGTTCATCGGACGCTCACGCCGCTCAACCGACCCCACCGATGGCCCCGACCATACGCCCGGGGGCGACCGAGATCACGGCCCTGAGGTCAGCGCCAGCGAGCACCGCGAGTCTCGTTCTCGGCGTCCAGCTGGCGCAGGTTCGTGCCGATCCGGCGGGCCATCGCGCGATGACCGATCCCGCTCATCATCAGTGGCCGGAGCAACGCCATGATCCGCGTGGTCTTCGGCACGTAGGTCCGCAGGGCCCGGCACTCGACCGCCTCGGCGAAGGCGTAGGCGCAGTCCTCGACCGAGGTGAGGGTGTTGGCCGGCCACGGCATCTCGGAGCGCATCTTCGTCATCGTCGGGAAGCCGTCCTCCCCGCGCCGGATCATGTCGGTGTCGATCCAGGACGGGTGGGCGGTGCCGACCGTGATGCCGTACTGCGCGAGCTCGAGCCGAAGGGACGCGGCGAGCGACTCCACACCCCCCTTGCTCGCGGCATATGCGGCCGCGCCGGGTATCGGCGAGAACGACGCAAGCGACGCCGTGATCAGCACGTAGCCGCGACTGTCGGCGAGATGGTGCACGGCGGCCGCGACGGTGCGGTGCGGGCCGATCAGGTTCACCTCGATCGTGCGGGCCGAGACGTCCGGGTCGGCGGTCCGCACCGTGCCGAGGTTGACCACGCCGGCGTTCGCGATCAGTACGTCGATGCCGCCGAAGCGCTCGACGGTCGCCGCGACCGCGGCGTCGATCGCCGCCTGGTTGGTGACGTCGGCCTCCACCCACATGTGGCGGTCGCCGAGGGCTTTGGCGTTGAGCTCCAACAGATCCGGCTCGATTCCGACCAGTGACACGCGCGCGCCGCGCCGGGCCAGCTCGGTCGCGGTCGCCGCGCCGATGCCGCGAGCGGCGCCGGTGATCATGACGTTCTTGCCCGCCACGCTCTGGTGATCAGTCATGGCGTTACTCTGCCAGCCCGCGGGCGTTATGGTGACGCGGGAGGCCGGCCTCAGCCATTGCCGGACCGCGGCCAGTGAGAACTTCGGAGCTTGTTGCGGCGCTGGCGATCGTCGTGCTCGCGCTGGTCTTGGCGGCGCGCTACTTCCTCCGCGGCAGCAAGAAGCTCGGCACCCCCGCGCAGCGGACGACGTACGCAACCCTGCATACCGCGAGCATGGCCGCGGGCGGACTGCGGGCCGGGCTCACCGCGGACAGCGCCGCGAAGTCCGCGCCCGCGCTTCGCAGGCTGCTCGGTACGCCGGCCGTCGTGATCGGTGACGCCGCCGGCGTGCTCGCGACCGAGGGCGCCGACGCCCAGCACGTCGAGCTGGTGACACCGCTCATCGCCCAGGTGGTTGCCCACGGCCGGGCCCGGGTGATCGAACGGAGCGAGCTGGCCTGCGGGCTGCCGTACTGCACGCTGGCGGCGGGTGTCGTCGTGCCGCTGCAGGTCTCGGAAAGCGTGGTCGGTGCGATCGCGGTGCTCGACGAGAGCGCCCGCCCCGATCTGTTGCGGGCCGCCGGCGAGGTGGCCGGTTTTGCCTCGTCGCAGCTCGAGCTGGCCGAACTCGACCTGTCGAAGACCCGCGCGATCGAGGCGGAGCTGAAGTTCCTCCGGGCCCAGATCTCGCCCCATTTCGTCTACAACGCGCTGACCGCGATCGAGTCCTACATCCGCTCCGACCCCGAGCGGGCCCGCGAACTGCTGATCGGCTTCGCCGACTTCATCCGCTACACGTTCCGGGCACACGGGCCCTACTCGACGTTGGCCGAGGAGCTGCGCCTGGTCGAGACCTACCTGGAGCTCGAGCGGGCCCGCTTCGGCGACCGGCTCGACGTCACCCTGCGGGTCGCGCCCGAGGTGCTGCCGGTCGCGATGCCGTGCCTCACCCTGCAGCCGCTGGTCGAGAACGCGGTCCGCCACGGGATCGAGCGGGCCGGCGGCGAGGGGCACATCTCCCTGATCGTGCAAGACAGTGACACCGAGGCCTTGATCACGGTAGAAGACGATGGCGTCGGGATGGACCCGGACCGGCTGCGCGACCAGCTCGCCGGGCGGATGACGGACGGGATCGGCTTGCGCAACGTCGACGAGCGGCTTCGACGGGTCTTCGGGCCGGACTTCGGCCTGCGGGTGGAGACCGAGGTGGGATTGGGTACGAGGGTGATACTCCGAGTGCCCAAGTTCAAGGTGGGAGTGCGCGCGTCATGACCAAGCCCGGCCAGCTCGCGGTCCTCGCCGTCGACGACGAGGCGCCGGCCCTCGACGAGCTGGTCTTCCTGCTCCGGGCCGACGACCGGGTCGGCACGGTCGACGTCGCGAACGACGCGACCGGCGCGCTGCTCAAGCTCCGCGCGCACAACTACGACCTGCTCATGCTCGACGTGCGGATGCCACGGCTCGACGGCCTCGAGCTCGCCCGCCTCCTATTGCGGTTCTCCGACCCGCCCTCGGTCGTGTTCGTCACCGCGTACGACGAGCACGCGCTCGAGGCGTTCGAGGTGCGAGCCAGCGACTACCTGCTCAAGCCGCCGTCCGCCGACCGGCTCGGCGAGACCCTCGAACGGGTCCAGGAGTCGCGGTCGGCCAACCGCGCCCCGACCGATGACCTCAGCACGGTTCCGGTCGAGCTGAATGGCACGACCCGGATGGTCGAGCGCTCCGACATCGCCTGGGTGGAGGCGCAGGGCGACTATGTCCGGCTGCATGCCGTCGGTGGCGCGAACCACCTGGTCCGGCTGCCGATCTCGCTGCTGGCCGAGCGCTGGGCGGACTACGGGTTCGTTCGGATCCACCGCGGCTATCTGGTGTCGATCCGGCACATTACTGAGCTCAGCAGCGAAGCCGGCGCCTCGACGGTACGGGTCGGCCAGACCGAGCTGCCGGTGTCACGGCGGCACAACCGGGAACTGCGGGATCGGCTGGTGCGAGCCGCGCGACGCGGCGGGATGCGGTGACCCTCGACCCGGTCCGGCCCGGCCGCAAGGTCGTGCAGGCACCACAGGCCGGCCTGGCCGGGTCTCGGCCGTTGCCGGGCATCTCGGATCTGCGGGCCGATGATCCGTACGGCGACGTCCTCATCACCGGGCTGATTCGCGCGCAACTCGGGCTGACCATCGGCTTCGGCGCATTGACGGTGACGGTGATCGGGTCCTTGCCGATCGTCGCCGAGCTGTTCCCCAGCGTCATCCACGACACGATCGACGGGCTGCCTCTGCCGCTGGTCGTGCTGGGCGGTGGGATCTATCCGATCCTGGTCGCGCTCGGCTGGAGCTATGTGCGGCTGGCCGAACGACTCGAACGACGCTTTGCCGAGCTGCTGAGCCGGCCGACGTGAATCAGTCCGCGCTCGCGGCCGTGGTCGCGATCACGCTGGTCACGGTCGTGCTGGGGGCGCGCGGGATGCGGGTGGCACGGACCCCGGCCGACTTCCTGGTGGCGGCGCGGGCCGTGCCGCCACTGGTCAACGCCTCCGCGATCTCCGGCGAGTACCTGTCGGCAGCGTCGTTCCTCGGCGTGGCGGGCCTGGTGTATGTCGATGGCGTCGGCGCGCTCTGGTATCCGGTCGGCTACGCGACCGGATACCTCGTCCTGCTGCTGCTCGTCGCGGCGCCGTTGCGCCGCTTCGGCGCCTACACGATTCCCGACTTCGCCGAAGGCCGGCTGGGCTCACCACTGTTGCGGAAGGTCGGCACCCTGTTCGTCCTGGTGATCGGCTGGTTCTACTTGCTGCCGCAGCTCAAGGGCGCCGGCATCACCTTGCAGGTCGTGATGGGTACGCCGTACTGGGTGGGCGTGGTCGCCCTCGGGGTGGTCGTGACCGGCAACATCGCGGCCGGCGGGATGAAGGGCATCACGGTCGTCCAGGCGTTCCAGTTCTGGCTGAAAATCGTGGCGATCGCGGTGCCCGCGGTGGTCCTGCTCGCGCTCACCCACCCGCGCACGCAGGCGCTCGACCGACCGGTCGGCGCGACCTTCCCGGTCGCGACGACGGTGTCGGTGACCGAGCCGATCAGCTTCACCGTGACGCATCCGGTCACGATCACCGGGTCGGGCGAGCTCGACGGCGCGCCGATCACCGGAGCCACCCTGCTCTCACCCGGCCGGCACTCGGCCGCGGCCGGAGCGAAGCTGCGGTTTCCGGCCGGAGCAGTCGCGCCGAGCGCGGTCGGCCTCGACGAGCTGCGCGGGACCTCGTGGTCGATGCCGTTCGCGCGCGCCGGGACCGGCAACCAACATCCGCTCGCGGCCACCTACGGGCTGATCCTTGCGACCTTCCTCGGCACGGTCGGCCTGCCGCACATCCTGGTGCGCTTCTACACCAACCGGGACGGCCGCTCGGCCCGGCGCACGACCGCGATCGTGTTGCTGCTGGTCAGCTGCTTCTACCTGTTCCCGGTGGTGTTCGGGGTGCTTGGGCGGCTGGAGGCGCCAGGGCTCTACGTCACGGCCAACACCGACTCGGTGGTGCTGGTGCTTCCCAAGATCGCGGTGGCCGGCGCGGGCGGGATCGCGCTCGCCGCACTGGTGGCGGCGGGCGCCTTCGCGGCCTTCCTGTCCACCTCATCCGGCCTGCTGATCAGCGTCGCCGGGGCGTTGTCGCACGACCTGCTCGACGGCCGGGTGCGGACGTTCCGCTGGTGCACGGTGGTCGCGGGCGTGCTCGCCGTCGCGGCCGGCTTGCGGGTCGGGGCCTTCTCGCTCAACCTGTTGGTCGGCTGGGCGTTCGCGATCGCGGCCTCGACCTTCTGCCCGCTGCTGGTGCTCGGCATCTGGTGGCGCCGGCTGAGCCGCGACGGCTGCCTGGCCGGGCTCGTCGTCGGCGGCCTCACCTCGGCGGCGGCGATCTCGGCCACCATGCTCGGCGCCGGTCGTACCGGCTGGCCGGCCGTCCTGCTGGGCTTGCCGGCGATCTGGACCGTTCCGACCAGCTTCCTCGTCATGATCGTGGTCTCGCTCCTCACGCCGGGTTCGATTCCCGACGATGTGGCCGGCAAGATGCTGGTCCTGCACCTGCCCGAAGGGCTGCGTGGGCCCGAGCCGCGCACCTGGCCGATGGCGCCACCCACCGCGGTGGCGAGGGAAACCGGCTGGGCCTAACTTCAACACTGTGATGGCCGCGACGACGCCGACCGTTCGTCGCTGCCGAAGCGCCGCTCGGCGCAGGCTTCGCCACGTTCGGCGTCTGGGCTGCAGCAGGTCGTTGCGGCTGTGTCATCGACTGTTTGAAACTCCACAACGTTACGAAGGGATGAACAAATGACGGAGCGCCCGACCTCCGATCCGCTACCCGACCTTGATGCCCTGCACCACGAATCCCGTCGCTTCGATCCGCCTGCGGATCTGGCGCGTAACGCCAACGCACAACCGTCGATCTACGACGATGCCGCGCGCGACCGACTCGCATTCTGGGACGCCGCCGCGAAGGCACTGACCTGGGACACCCCGTGGACCGAGACCCTGGAGTGGACGCCGCCGTTCAGCAAGTGGTTCATCGGCGGGAAGCTCAACGCGTGCGTCAACGCGGTCGACCGGCACGTCGAGGCCGGCAACGGTGACAAGGTCGCCTACCACTGGGTGAGCGACGGCGACACCGAACGCCGTGACGTCACCTACGCCGACCTGCACCGCGAGGTGTCGAAGGCGGCGAACGCGCTGACCTCGCTCGGCGTCAATGCCGGCGACCGGGTGACCATCTACATGCCGATGATCCCGGAGACGGTGGTCACGATCCTGGCCTGCGCTCGGATCGGCGCACCGCACAACGTGGTGTTCTGCGGGTTCTCCGCGGACGCGCTGCGCGGCCGGATCCTCGACTCCGACTCGCGAGCCGTCGTCACGACCGACGGGCAGTTCCGCCGCGGCGCTCCGACCCCGGTCAAGCCGGCGGTCGACGAGGCGCTACAGGAATGCCCAGATGTCTCGAAGGTCCTCGTCGTACGACGGACCGGCGGCGACGTCGATTGGACCGAGGGCCGCGACGTGTGGTGGCACGACGCGGTCGAGTCGGCGAGTGACCAGCACGAGGCGCAGGCGTTCGACGCCGAACACCCGCTCTTCATGATGTACACGTCGGGCACGACCGCGCGCCCGAAGGGCATCCTGCACACCACCGGCGGCTACCTCACCCAGGTCGCGTTCACGCACCGGATGGTGTTCGACCTCAAACCCGACACCGACGTCTACTGGTGCGCCGCCGACATCGGCTGGATCACCGGGCACAGCTACATCGTCTACGGGCCGCTGATCAACGGCGCGACCTCGGTGATGTACGAGGGCACACCGCACCCGGCCGACAAGGACCGCTGGTGGAAGCTGATCGAGTCGCTCAAGGTGACGATCCTCTACACCGCACCAACCACCATCCGCACCTTGATGAAGTGGGGTGCACAGGAGCTCGAACCGCACGACCTGACCTCGTTGCGACTGCTCGGCTCGGTGGGTGAGCCGATCAACCCCGAGGCGTGGATCTGGTATCGCGAGAACGTCGGTGGCGGTCGTACTCCGGTCGTCGACACCTGGTGGCAGACCGAGACCGGCGCGATCATGATCAGCCCGCTGCCCGGCATCACCTCGACCAAGCCGGGCGCAGCGATGCGCGCCTTGCCGGGCATCAGCGCCGAGGTCTTCGACAACGCCGGCAAACCGGTCGGCAACGGCGGCGGCGGCCTGCTCGTCCTCACCGAGCCGTGGCCGTCGATGCTGCGCGGCATCTGGGGCGACGACCAGCGCTACAAGGACACCTACTGGTCGCGGTTCGACAACATCTACTTCGCCGGCGACGGTGCGAAGAAGGACGAGGACGGCGACCTCTGGCTGCTCGGCCGGGTGGACGACGTCATGAACATCTCCGGCCACCGGATCTCGACGACCGAGGTCGAGCACGCACTCGTCAGCCATCCGTCGGTCGCCGAAGCAGCAGTGGTCGGCGCGACCGACGCGATGACCGGCCAGGCGATCGTCGCCTTCGTCACGCCGAGAGGCCACGTCGCCGAGGACGAGTCCAGCGGCGAGGCGTTCGTGCAGTCGCTTCGCGACCACGTCGCCAAGGTGATCGGTCCGATCGCCAAGCCCCGGCAGGTGCTGGTCACACCGGAGCTTCCCAAGACTCGCAGCGGAAAGATCATGCGTCGGCTGCTGCGGGACATCGCCGAGAACCGCGAGCTGGGCGACGTCACCACGTTGCTCGACCCGACGGTCACCGACGCGATCCGCACCAACATGGCCGGAGACACCGACAAGGAGGAGTAACGCATGTCACAGACGACTGCAGATCACCCTGCTCCCGCTGCGCCGACGATTGCCGACCCGGCACCGCTGGGCCTGGCCGGGTTCGCGATGACCACCATGGCGTTGAGCCTGTGGAACGCCAACATCTATCCCGCTGCAGTCAACTCCGCCCTTGCGCTGGCCCTCGCCTACGGCGGCGGCGCGCAGCTGCTCGCCGGCATGTGGGAGTTCAGGCGCGGCAACACGTTCGCGGCCACGGCGTTCTCGTCGTACGGAGCGTTCTGGATCGCGTTCTGGTTCCTGGCCACCCATCTCCTGCCCTCTGTCCCAGCTGCGGATGCACCGAGTGTGGTCGGGTCCTTCTTGGTGGGCTGGTGCCTGTTCACCTTCTACATGACCATCGCGGCACTGCGGGTCAGCGGCGCTGTTCTGCTGGTGTTCGTCCTGCTGACGATCGCCTTCGTCCTGCTGACGATCGGCAACTACCGCAGCAACATGACCTTCGTGCACTGGGGAGGGTACGTCGGGCTCGCCACCGCCGCAGCGGCCTGGTACGCATCGTTCGCCGGGGTGACCAACTCCACCTTCGGCAAGACCGTCGTCCCGACCTGGCCGCTGGCCCGCTAGGACCCGATCACAAGGCAAGGGAACAGCACAGACCCGGTTCAGCCGGGGGCGCCGTGGACGCTCGCGCCCCCGGCTGAACCGTGCCGGTCAGGCGATCGGTCGCGGGATCACGTCAGTGGCGGGAAGTTCGGAGCCCGCTTCTCGAGGTAGCTCACGACGCCTTCCGCCAGGTCGGCCCTCTTGAACGACGCGAGCATCAGCGCGCCAGCGCGTTCGATCGTGTCGTGCAGCGTGGCATTGGCATCGCCCCACATCTGGCCCTTGATGTCGCGCAGCGCAGCAGGTGAGCAGAGCCGCGCGATCTCTCGGGCGTAGTCAAGCGCCGCCGCCAGCGCATCGTCGACGACCCGGTCGACCAGGCCGATCCGCAGCGCCTCGTCGGCGCCGACCGGGCGGCCGGACAGGGACAGGTCGAGCGCGCGCGACCAGCCGACGACCCGCGGCAGGATCCACGACTGGCCGTGCTCGGCAACCAGACCGCGCCGCGCAAACGCGGTCGACAGCTCGACCCCGGCAGCGACGAATCGCACGTCGCAATACAAGGCACGGGTGAGGCCCAACCCGACGCAGGGACCGTTGATCGCCGCGATCACCGGCTTGGGCACAGCCGGCTCCACCTCGTCGTCAGGGCGCACGCTGTCCGGCGGCGGCATCCGACCGGCCATCACGTCCTTGAGCAACGACATGTCCGCTCCGGCACAGAAGCCACGGCCGGCACCGGTCAGCACGACCGCCCGAACCTCCGGGTCGGCAGCAGCCTGGTCGATCCGGCGTAGGTAGTCGCGGCCCATGTCGACGGTCCACGCGTTCAGCGCCTCCGGGCGGTTGAGCGTGATGAGCGCGACGCCGGCATCGACGTCGTACCGGACGACGTCGCTCATGACTGCGGCGCCAGGTCTGCGGCTGCCTTGCCGGGATCGATCCCGACCGGCAGAAGGGCGATGACGGGTGTGGTCACCCCGGCCTCGACATAGGCCTGGATCCGCTCGCGGCAGGCCGCCGGGTCTCCGTGCACCACCAACGCGTCGACGAGCTCGTCCGGGATCGCGGCGAGTGCGCCCTTGCGGTCCCCCGCGGCCCACGCGTCCTGCATGCCGGCCATCAGCTCGGTGCGGCCGAGCCAGTCGTGGAACGCACGGTAGACCGGCACGGTCAGGTAGGCCGCGATGGCGAACCGGGCGACGCCGCGCGCCACCTCGAGATCGGCGGTGGGCGCGACGAAGATCCGGGCCGCGACCTCCTTGCCCGGCCCGGCCTCGTGCACGTACGGCGTAACAATCGGAACGTCCTCGGGGGCAAGCCAGTTGACGATCGCGCCGTCCGCCTCACGTCCGGCCAGCCGGAGCATCCCGCTGCGCAGCGCCGCGATCAGGATGGTCGGCGGCTGCGGCGGCGCAAAGCCCATCCGGAAGCCGTTGACCTTCACCGTCTCGTAGTCGGCAGTCACCTTCTCGCCACCGATCGCCGCCCGCACGAACCGCACGGTGTCGCGGACCTTGGCGTACGGCGCCTCGAAGGGAATGCCGTTCCACTGCTCGACAATGACGTTGGACGACGAACCGACCCCGAGCACGAACCGTCCCGGCGCCGCGGCCGCCATCGTGGCCGCCGACATCGCCAGCGTGGCCGGGCCGCGGGTGTAGACCGGGATGATCGCCGTACCGAGCCGCAGTTGTGGTGCCCACACGCTGGCGAGCGCGAGCGGCGTGAAGCCGTCCATCCCGAAGGACTCCGCCGACCACAGGTCGGTGTAGCCGAGGTCCGGAAGCGACTCGACGATCGAGCGCTGGTCGGGCAGCGCAATCCCGTCGAAGGGGAAGGTGATCCCGTAGCGACCAGTCACGGCGGCGACCATAGCGCGAGCGACCTCGACGCCCGGCAGACGGGCACTAGAGGCCGAGCGATCGGCCGATGATCTCTTTCATGATCTCGGTCGTGCCGCCGTAGATGGTCTGCACGCGGCTGTCGAGATATGCCTTCGCGATCGGGAACTCGTTCATATATCCGTAGCCGCCGAACAGTTGCAGGCACCCGTCAACGACCCGCTTCTGCATCTCGGTCGTCCACCACTTCGCCATCGCGGCATCGGTCGCGCTGAGCCGGCCGGCGTTCAGCTCGAGGATCGACCGGTCCAGGTAGGTCCGGGCGATCTCGACCTCGGTCGCGAACTCGGCCAGGGTGAACCGGGTGTTCTGGAATGAGCCGATCGGGCGGCCGAACGCGGTACGGGTCTTGCAGTAGTCGACCGTCATCGCCACGATGTGCTCCGCCGCGGCGACCGCACCGACCGCGATCGAGAGCCGCTCCTGGGGCAGGTTGTCCATCAGGTGCACGAAACCGCGGTTCTCCTCACCGATCAGGTTGGTGACCGGCACCCGCACATCGGTGAAGAACAACTCGGCGGTGTCCTGCGCCTTCAACCCGATCTTGTCGAGGTTGCGGCCGCGCTCGAAGCCGGCCATCCCGCGCTCGACCATCAGCAGCGAGATGCCGTGCGCGCCCTTGGCCGGATCGGTCTTCGCCACGACGATGACAAGGTCGGAGTTGATCCCGTTGGTGATGAAGGTCTTGGAGCCGTTCAGGACCCAGGCGTCGCCGTCGCGGACCGCGGTGGTCTGGATGCCTTGAAGGTCCGACCCGGCAGCCGGCTCGCTCATCGCGATCGCGGTGATCAGCTCGCCGGAGCAGAAGCCCGGGAACCAGCGGGCCTTCTGCTCCTCGGTCGCCAGCTTGGTCAGGTACGGCGCGACGACGTCGTTGTGCAGGCCGAAGCCGATCCCGGTCGCGCCGGCCCGGGTGATCTCCTCGACCAGCACCGCGTTGTAGCGGAAGTCGGCGACTCCCCCGCCGCCGTACTCCTCGGGAAGCTCGAAGCCCAGCAGCCCGTGCTTGCCGGCCTCCAGCCAGATCCCGCGGTCGACGATGCCGGCTTTCTCCCACTCCGCGTGCTGCGGGATGACGTAGCGGTCCATGAATCCTCGGACCGTCGCCCGGAACGCTTCGTGGTCGGCCTCATAGAGATCCTTCTGCACCCGATCAGAATACGGTTCGGATTCAGGTCGACGTGGCGCGACGCACCCCGCGGTAGCCGAGACCGGCGATCGCGCCCAGGACTGCGAGGACTAGGACCGCGAGAAGCAGCGGGCCGAGAGCGCTGACGATCGCGTCGAAACCGCGGCTGAACCGGTTGATCGAGGTGTGCCAGGCCTTGCCGATCCCGCCACTCTTGTGGGGGGTGACGACCACGTGGTTCTTCGCCCCGGGTTGCGACACCTCGATGGTCAGCGTGCCGTCGGCACTCTGGTTGCGCAGGACCTTGAGCTCGCCTTGCAGCTCCTCGATCTGCTGCTGCGTGTCCTCGACCCGCTGCTGCACCTCGAGGGTGGCGCCGATCGTCCGCGCCCGACCCAGGATCGTGAGGTACGTCGACCGGGTCTGTTGCAGCGCGGACACCCGGGCCGCCAGGTCGACGACCTGGCCGGTCACGTCGTGCGCGTTGGTCGTCAGCGATACGACGTGACCGAGCGCTTCCGCGCTACTGACCGCCGAGTCGAACCTCGCCACCGGCATTCGCAGCGTGAGCTGCCCGGTCGGCGAGCCGAGCACGGTGTCGGTGCGGCTCTGCGAGATATATCCGCCCAGCGAGGTGGTGAGGTTCACCAGCTTCGTGAGCGTCGCCTGGACCTGTCCGCGGGCCACCTGCAGCTCGAGGTTGCCGGTCTTCACCACGCTGGTCGCGGTAACCGCATCCACGGCGAGGCCCACGTTCACATCCGACTCCACCGAGCCATTGGCTGAGCTGCCTGACACCGCTGACGCAGTCGCGGCAGGTTCTGGCGCAGTCCCCGCCCCGTTCTGGACCGCCGACCGTCCGCCTTGCTGGTTCGGGACCGAGGCGATCGTGCTGCCGCTCCCCGAGCCGGCCGACTCCCCCGACGACCCATTGCCGCCGCCGAGCGCGAACGCCGTCACGATCAGGACGATGATGGCGGCGAGGACGCCGTACCCGATTAGTCGTGCCCTGCTGTGTTCTGCCATCTCGGCCTCCAACTCGACTGCGGGTTGGACGCACGAGACGCAACAACCGTTCCACCGGTGCCGGACCGTAGTGCCGAGTTGATCATGGCGTTATGCGGCTGTTTCGCGAGTTTCTACGCGCGTTTCGCCATGATCAACTCGGCGGGGGTGCGGCGTCGACGACCGCGAGGACCTCGCCCGCATCGACCTGCCAGCCAGCCGCCGCCCTGACCTCGACCACCACGCCGGCCGCCGGGCTCGTCACGGTGTGCTCCATCTTCATCGCCTCGAGTACGACGAGCGGCTGGTCCTTCGCGACGGCAGCGCCGGCGTCGACCAATACCCGTACGACGGTCCCCGGCATCGGTGCGACCAGCGACCCGGCAACGACATGCGCCAACGGGTCCGGGAACCTCGGCACGACGTCGTACGACGAGGAGCCGAGCGCGGAGTCGACGTCGATGGTCTGACCGTCGGCCCCGTCCGCCGATACGTAGACGCGATACCCCCGCCGGACGCCGGCGATGGTCGCGTCGACGACGTGGTAGGCGGCCGAGTGCACCACGACCTCGAGCGGTACGCCGTCGACGCTGAGCGTGACCGCTCCGTCCAAGCCGACGAGGTACGCAACTTCCCGATGCTCCGCGCCGGCGGACAGCGTCACCCGTTGCCGGGCTGAGGGATTGTTGCGCCAGCCGCTCGGCAATCCCGAAAGTACCGGCGCCTGGATGCGGTTCACGATCTGTCGGGTGACCGCGGCCACCGCCGCATGCACGGCGTGGGCCGGCTCGGAGTCGAGCAGCGGAGCCGCGAGCGCGCCGGCGTCCCGGCGGTCGAGGAAGCCGGTGTCGGTCCGCCCGTCGAGGAACTCCGGGTCTTCGAGGACCCGGACGAGCAGGTCGCGGTTCGTCGTCACACCATGCAGCCGGGAACGCCGCAGCGCGGACGCGAGCACGGCCGCCGCGCCGGCCCGGGTCGGCGCATGGGCAACGACCTTGGCCAGCAGCGAGTCGTAGTACGGGGACACGACGCTCCCGGATTCGACTCCGCTGTCGATCCGCACGCCGGGCGCGATCTCGAAGTCGCGCAGCGCACCGGTCGACGGCAGGAAGCCGTTGGCGGCGTCCTCAGCACACAACCGGGCTTCAATCGCGTGCCCGGACAGCTCGGGCGCCAGCGCCTCGGCCGGCAACGCCAACCCATCGGCCACCATCAACTGAAGCCGCACCAGGTCCAGCCCGGTCACGAGCTCGGTGACGGGGTGCTCGACCTGCAACCGGGTGTTCATCTCGAGGAAGTAGTACGACCCGTCGTCCGCGACGACGAACTCCACCGTCCCGGCGCCGACGTACCCGACCGCTCTTGCGGCGGCCACAGCCGCTGCGCTCAGTTCAGCGCGCATTGAGGCGTCGACCACCGGCGACGGGGACTCCTCGATGATCTTCTGGTGGCGCCGCTGGATCGAGCACTCCCGCTCGAACAGCGAGACGACGTTGCCGTGGGCGTCGGCGAGGACCTGCACCTCGATGTGCCGTGGCGCCTCGAGATAGCGCTCCAGGAAGACGGTCGCGTCACCGAACGCGGACGCCGCCTCGCGGCCGGCCGCCTCGACCGCGTCGCCGAGCTGATCGGCACTGCGAACCAGCCGCATGCCGCGACCGCCACCGCCGGCCGATGCCTTTACCAACAACGGAAACCCGACCTCGGCCGCAGCGGCCGGATCGGTCGCCCACGGCAACGTCGGTACGCCGGCCTCGACCATCAGCCGCTTTGCCTCGAGCTTCGACCCCATCGCCGCGATCGCGGCCGGTGCCGGGCCGACCCAGGTCAGGCCCGCGTCGATCACCGCCTGCGCGAACTCTGCGCTTTCGGCCAGGAAGCCATAGCCGGGATGGATCGCATCCGCGCCGACCAGGCCGGCCGCCGCGAGGATCAGATCAACGCGCAGGTAGGTGTCGGTGGCCGCGTTGCCCGGCAAGCGCACCGACTGGTCGGCCTCCCGCACGAACGGGAGGTCCGCGTCGGCATCGCTGAAGACCGCTGCCGTCGAAAGGCCCATTGCCCGTGCGGTCCGGAAGATTCGTCGGGCGATCTCGGCCCGATTGGCGACGAGGATCGACCTCACGGGTTCGCTCCTTTGGGGCCCCCGCGGCGTCGTGAGCGCAGCGAGCGACGTCGTGGGGTATTCACATTCTGAAGACGCCGAAGCCGCGGCGTCCCTGCACGGGCTGGTTGTGCACCACCGAGAGCGCGAAGCCGAGCACAGTCCTGGTATCGCGCGGATCGATGATGCCGTCGTCATACACCCGCGCGGTCAGGAACAACGCCTTCGACTCCGCCTCGATCTGGGTCTCGACCAGTTCCCGCATCGCTCGATCGGCTTCCTCGTCGTACGCCTCGCCCTTTGCCTCCGCGGATGCGCGGGCCACGATCGACAGGACTCCGGCGAGCTGCGCGGGTCCCATCACCGCCGACTTGGCGTTCGGCCAGGTGAACAGGAACCGCGGGTCGTAGGCGCGACCGCACATGCCGTAGTTGCCGGCGCCGTACGACGCGCCCGTCGTCACGGTCAGGTGCGGGACGTCGCTATTGGAGACCGCGTTGATCATCTGCGCGCCGGCCTTGATGATGCCGCGCTGCTCGTAGTCCTTGCCGACCATGTAGCCGGTGGTGTTCTGCATGAACAACAGTGGCGTGTCCGACTGGTTGGCGAGCTGGATGAACTGCGCCGCCTTCTCGCTCTCCTCGGCGAACAACACCCCGCGCGCATTCGCGAGCACGCCGATCGGATAGCCGTGCAGCTGACCGAAACCGGTGACCAGCGACGAACCGTAGAGCGGCTTGAACTCGTCGAACTCGCTGCCGTCGAGGATCCGCGCGAGCACGTCGCGTGGGTCGAACGGCTCGCGCAGGTCGGTCGGCACGATGCCGAGCAGGTCGTCGGCGGCATAGCGTGGCTCCGCGTACGACGCCGCCGGCGCCGGCCCGAGCTTGCGCCGGTTGAGCCGCCGGACGATCTGCCGGCCGAGTCGGATCGCGTCGACCTCGTCGACCGCGAGGTAGTCGGCCAGCCCGCTGGTACGCGCGTGCATCGCCGCGCCGCCGAGCTCCTCGTCGTCGGAGACCTCCCCGGTCGCCATCTTGACCAGTGGCGGCCCGCCGAGGAACACCTTCGCGCGGCCCTCGACCATCACGACGTAGTCGCTCATGCCCGGCACGTAGGCGCCGCCCGCAGTCGAGTTGCCGAACACCAGCGCGATCGTCGGGATCCCCGCCGCGGACTTGCGGGTCAGGTCCCGGAACCCGGCGCCGCCCGGGATGAAGATCTCGCTCTGAGTCGGCAGGTCGGCCCCGCCGGACTCGACCAGGTTCACCAGCGGCAGCCGGTTCTCGTCCGCGATCTGCATCGCCCGCCGCTGCCGGCGCGCGGTGAACGGGTTCACCGCTCCGCCGCGCACGGTCGGGTCGTTGGCGACGATCATCACCTCGGTGCCCTCGACGACCCCGATGCCGGTCACCAAACTGGCACCGACCGTGTACGGCGTGCCCCATCCGGCCAGCGGCGAGAGCTCGAGAAACGGCGAGTCGGCGTCGAGCAGGAGCTCCACCCGCTCGCGCGCGAGCAGCTTGCCGCGGGCCCGGTGCCGCTCGATATAACGCTCGCCACCGCCGAGGTTCGCCAGCTCCAGTTGCCGGGCGTGCTCGGCCAGCAGTTCGAGCAGCGACTCGCGCCGGGCTGCTTGGTCCGGGGCGTCGCGGTCCACCCGATCAGGCAACACCGGCACGCGAGCGAGCCTAACCGCCGAGCGGGTCACATCGCGTCGGAACAGTTCGGCGTACTCCTCATCCGTCAGCTCGATCCGAGCCGCCGCACAGTTCTCTTCGACATGCGGGACCGAGGAGGTGCCGGGGATCGGCAGCATGACCGGCGACCGTCGAAGCAGCCAGGCCAGAGCGAGCTGTGAGGCGGTGCTGTTCTGCCGCTCCGCAACGCCGCCGAGCGGACCGCCGTCGCGAGCCAGCTGGCCGGTCGCCAGCGGGAACCACGGGATGAAGCCGAGCCCGGCGGCTTCGCAGTAGTCGAGCACGTCGTCGTGCGCCCGGTTGCCGAGGTTGTAAAGGTTCTGCACGCTGACGATGTCGACGATCTCGCGCGCCTTCGCGATCACGTCGACCTCGACCTCGGACAGCCCGATGTGGTGGATCTTGCCCTCGTCCTGCATCGTGGCCAGCTCGCCGAGCGAGTCCTCGAGCGGCGTGTCCGGATCGACGCGATGCAGCTGGTACAGGTCGATCCGCTCCAGCCCGAGCCGGCGCAGCGACATCTCCACGCACTGGCGGAGGTACGCCGGCCGCCCGACCGGCCGCCAGTCGGCCGGACCGCCACGGGTGAACCCACCCTTGGTCGCGATGACCAGCCCGGCGGGGTACGGATGCAGCGCGGTCCGGATCAGGTCCTCGGAGACGAACGGGCCGTACGCGTCGGCGGTATCGATCAGGTCAACGCCGAGCTCGACCGCGCGCCGAAGCACCCGGATGCACTCGTCGGGGTCCGACGGGTCGCCCCACACGCCCGGCCCGGTGATCTGCATCGCCCCGAATCCGAGCCGATGGACGGTCAGGTCGCCACCGATCGCAAAGGTCCCGGCGGAGTTGATCGGCGGCTCGATGGTCGTGGACGTCATCACTCCGTTCTACCCACTTCGGTCGCCGAACGACCAGAACGCGATCGCGGCCGCCGCGGCGACGTTGAGCGAGTCGATGCCGCCCATCATCGGGATCCGGATCCGCTCATCGGCGAGGTCCGCGGCCCGGGTGCTGAGGCCGGCTCCCTCGGTGCCGAGCAACACCGCGATCTTGGCGGTCCCGTCGACCGGGCCTGAAGCGAGCGCGGTCGCGTCGGGCGCCGGCGTCAACGCAAGGACCCGAAAGCCGCTCGCCCGCAACTCCTCGAGCACGCCCGGCCACGGCGCGGCCCGGACATACGGGACCGCGAAGACCGCGCCCATCGACACCCGCACCGATCGGCGGTAGAGCGGGTCGGCGCACTGCGGCGAGAGCACAACGCCGTCCATCCCGAGCGCTGCCGCGGCCCGAAAGATCGCGCCCAGGTTTGTGTGGCTGACGATGTCCTCGATCACGACCAGCCGGCGAGCCCGTTCGAGCAGGTCGGACAGCTCGCCGACCGGTTGGCGATGCACCGAGGCCAGCGCGCCCCGATGGACGTGGAAGCCGGTGACCGTCCGTAGCAGCGCGTCCGAACCCAGGTAGACCGGAGCATCCGCGCCCTCGAGGGCCTCCGCGGTGCGATCGAGCCATTGCGGCGACATCAGCGCCGAGCGCAACCGGTATCCAGCATCGACTGCGCGCTCGATGACCAAGGCCCCCTCGGCGATGAACAACCCGTTCGGCGGCTCGATCTTCGTCCGCAACGCGACGTCGGTCAACGAGCGGTAGTCCGACAGCCGGGGGTCGGCGGGGTCATCGATCTCGATGACGGGTCCCACGGCGCAGCGGAGGTGCGTCGGTCAGTCGAAGAGGTCCGGCTGCTCGCGGGTGATCTTCGCCCACAACGGCTGGAACGAGAACCACCCGGCGAACTCGCTACCGACGTAGTCGTGCGTCTGCTGCGCTTGTTCGGGATCGATGTGGACCACCTCGCCGGCCGCCTTCGCCAGCAGCTGGACCTGACAGCATCGTTCCAGCGAGATGAACCAGAAGACCGCGGAGTCGACCGTCTCGCCGACCGTCAACAGCCCGTGGTTGCGCAGGATGACCGCCTTGTTCTCACCGAGCGAGACGGCGATCCGCTTGCCCTCTTCGATGTCGGTCACGACGCCGGTGTAGTCGTCGAACAGCGAGTGATCGTCATAGAACGCGCAGACGTCCTGCGTGATCGGCTCGAGCGTCGTACCGAGGGTCGAAAGCGCGCGGCCGTGGATCGAGTGGCTGTGCGCCGCGGCGGTCACGTCCGGCCGGGCCTGATGGACCTGCGAGTGGATGCAGAACGCCGCCTCGTTGACGTGGAAGTTGCCCTCGACGACCTCGCCGGAGTGGTTGACCCGGATCAGCGAGCTCACGTTCACGTGCGCGAACGGCACGCCGAACGGATTGACCCAGAAGGTGTCCGGCTCGATCGGGTCACGCGCGGTGATATGGCCGGCGACACCCTCCTCGAAACCGAACTTGGCGAACAACCTGAAGCCCGCCGCGAGCCGCTCCTTGCGGTGTCGCCGCTCGTCCTCGAGCGAGTCGAACACCGGGAGCGGGGGGAACCACTTCTCAACAGCCATGGGTCAAGTATGCGCCCGCTCCGAATGCTTGTCAGTGACCGCGAAGGCCGCGCTCAGGACTGGTTCGCGCGCTCCCGCCACTCGTTCATCCGGCCCTCGGGGCCGAGCTCGTACAGCCGCTTGCACTCCGGGCAGACCGGGAATCGCGACGGGTCGCGGCTGGGCACCCAGACCTTCCCGCACAGCGCCACGACCGGTACGCCGGTCACCATCGCCTCGGTGACCTTGTCGCGGTCGGCGTAATGAGCGAACCGCTCGTGATCGCCGTCGTTGGACAGCCGCGGGTCGATCCGGGTGTCGGTGAGCGTGCCAGTGCCAGCGCCGGTCTCGGTGGGAGCGGTGTCGAAGTCAGCCACGGATCGAGAATAGGTGCTCTGCCCACCCCTTGGCCGGTCGGTATGCCCCGATTTCTCCAGACCAATGACCCATGCAGCCGGGAGCGGACCCGGTCGATCCTCACGCGGACAGGACGAACCCGGCGATGGACCGACAGCGAAGAGGACTTCGTGGATCTCACCGAGAGCCTGCTCACCCAGGCCTACGACGACGGCGACGTCACTGAAGTGATCCGACCGGCCGCGATCATCCCCGAGCGGTCGGCGCGCCACGTGCTCGTCGAGCTCGCCCTTCATGACGTCCGGATCGGCGGCGAGTGGTGGTCGGAGCCGACCACCTGGCGGCACTACGACAAGCCGTGGGACGGCTTGGACGGCGGTCCCGGCACCTCCCGGCTGATGGGCACGATGCAGATCGCGTACGGCGTCCCGACCCGGTTCGACATCACCGTCTTCCGAGCGACGATCACCCGAACAGGTGTCGAGCACGGCCTGACCATCACCGCCTTGTGCGACGAGGCGCTCGCGTTCGGTGGGCTGTCGCTGGCGACCTGCCCGCGCGCCGACCTCAAGCCACCGCCCCAACCGTTCCGGATGAGGTAGCGAGCGATCGCTGGCCGCCTTACCGGCGGATAGGGTCGCGACATGCGCGCGATTCGAATCACCGAGTTCGGCGGGCCCGAGGTCCTACGCCTCGAAGAGGTGCCCGACCCGGCCCCGACCGAGGGTTTCGACCTGGTCGAGGTCACCGCGGCGGGCGTCAACTACGCGGACACCCATCAGATCGAGAACAGCTACCTGTCGGACACGCAGCTTCCAATGATCCCGGGCAGCGAGGTCGTCGGCGTGACCTCTGACGGCAGGCGGGTCTCGTCGCTGGTCGGCACCGGCGGGTACGCCGAAAAGGCGCTCGCCTACCCGGATCTCACCTTCGATCTGCCGGACGCCGTGAGCGACGGGCAGGCCCTCGCCCTGATGGTGCAAGGACTGTCGGCCTGGCACCTGTTGCGCACCTGCAGCCACCTCGCTCCGGGCGAGAGTGTCGTCGTACACGCCGCGGCCGGTGGCGTCGGCACGCTGGCAATCCAACTGGCCAAGCTCTGGGGAGCCGGCCGGGTGATCGGCGTCGCCTCGTCACCGGACAAGCGCGAGCTGGCCGCCAGCCTCGGCGCGGACGCCACCGTCGATGGCGGCGAGGCGGATCTCAAGGCGGCGCTGAAGGACGCCAACGGCGGCGCGCCGGTCGACATCGTCCTTGAGATGGTCGGCGGCCCGACCTTCGACGCAAGCCTGGCCGCGCTCGCACCGTTCGGGCGGCTCGTCACCTTCGGGATGGCCGGCCGGACTCCGCCGACGCCGATCGAGCCGGGCGCCCTGCTGCAACGGAGCCGGGCGGTGATCGGCTTCTGGCTGGTTCACTGCCTCGGCAAGCCGGGCATGGTGAAGGAGCCGATGGCCGAGCTGCTCGGGCTGGTCGCGGACGGTCGGCTGAAGCCGATCGTCGGCGCCACCTACCCGCTCGGCGACGCCCGCCGCGCCCACGAGGACCTGCGGGCCCGCAACAGCACCGGCAAGCTCGTCCTCGACCCAAGGAGCTGACGCGCCGCAATGGCACCCGAGATCGACCCCGAGTTCGCCGCACTGCCGCTCCGCGCGATCGCCGACGCCGCCCTCGAGCGGGCCCAGGAGCTCGGCGTGGAACACGCCGACGTGCGGATCGAGCGGATCCGGACCGGCGACCTGGCGCTGCACGACGCCCGGCTCGAGACCAGTCACGACGACGACGAGCGGGGGCTCTCGGTTCGCGTCGTGCATGACGGGACGTGGGGCTTTGCGGGCGGGCTGGCGCTCGACCCCGCGGCGGCGCGGGCCCTCGTCGACCAGGCGATCGAGGTCGCAGTGGTCTCTAAGCCGGTGACCGGCGAGCGGATCGAGCTGGCCCCCGAGCCGGGTCACGGCGAGCAGACCTGGATCTCGTCGTACGAGGTCGACCCGTTCGCGGTCAGCGAGCCGGACCGGATCGCGCTGCTCGCCGACTGGTCCAACCGGCTGCTCGACGCCGAGATCGTCCGGCACGTCGATGCGCACATCAGGCAGGTCCGCGAAAACAAGTTCTTCGCCGATCTCAACGGCACGGTCACGACCCAGCAGCGGGTCCGGCTGCAGTGTCAGCTCTCCGCCCTGTGGGTGGACGACAGCACCGGCCAGTTCGAGACGATGCGCACGCTGGCACCGCCGGTCGGGCAGGGCTGGGAGTTCCTGACCGACACCTATGACTGGGGCAGCGAGCTCGCCTCGCTGCCGGAAGCGCTGGCTGAGAAGGCGCAGTCGCCGTCGGTCGAGCCCGGCCGCTACGACCTGGTCGTCGACCCGTCGAACCTCTGGCTCACCATCCACGAGTCGATCGGGCACGCCACCGAGCTCGACCGGGCGCTCGGCTACGAGGCCAACTACGCCGGCACCTCCTTCGCCACGCCTGACAAGCTCGGCTCGCTCCGCTACGGAAGCGGCCTGATGCACGTGACCGGCGACCGGCAGGTGACCAACGGGCTGTCCACGGTCGGGTACGACGACGAGGGCGTGGCGGCCCAGACCTGGGACCTGATCCGCGACGGGATCCTGGTCGGCTACCAGCTCGACCGCCGGACCGCCGCGTTGACCGGGATGGATCGCTCGAACGGCTGTGCTTTCGCGGACTCGCCGCTGCACGTGCCGATCCAGCGGATGGCGAACGTCAGCCTGCAGCCGGTGGCCGGCGGGCCGACGACCGCCGAGCTGATCGGCGGGGTCGAGAACGGCCTCTACGTGGTCGGCGACAAGTCCTGGTCGATCGACATGCAGCGCTACAACTTCCAGTTCACCGGGCAGCGCTTCTACCGGATCAGGAACGGCGAGATCACCGGGCAGGTTCGCGACGCCGCCTACCAGGCGACGACCACTGACTTCTGGGGCTCGATGTCGGCGGTCGGTGGACCGCAGACGTACGTCCTCGGCGGCGCCTTCAACTGCGGCAAGGGGCAGCCCGGCCAGGTCGCCGCGGTCAGCCACGGATGCCCATCGGCCCGCTTCGACGGGGTCCGGATCCTCAACGCAACTCAGGAGAACTCGCAGTGAGCAACGCGCTCAGCCCCCAACAGCTCGTCGACCGAGCGCTCGCCGCGTCGACCACCGACGGCTGCGTCGTGATCGCCAACGACGACGCGACGACCAACTTGCGGTGGGCGAACAACACCCTCACCACCAACGGGGTCACCCGCATGCTCGGCCTCACCGTCATTGCCAGCAACCAAGGCCCGGACGGGGTCACGTCGGCGTCGGTCAGCCGCAACGTCCACGACGCCGACGGCGTCGACGCGCTGGTCGCCGAAGCCGAGGTCGCGGCAAAGGGCTCCACGCTGGCCGACGATGCCGCCGACCTCATCACCGGCGGCGTCGCGGTGGACTGGGACGCCCCTGGCGTCGAAGCGCCGGTCGCCGCGCTGTCGGATCTGGCCGGCTGGCTCGGCGAGATCTTCGGCGCCGCGCGCGACGCCGGCCAGGGCCGGTACGGCTACGCCGAGCACTCGGTGTCGACGACGTACCTGGGGTCGTCCACCGGACTCCGTCTTCGTCATGTGGAGCCGAAGGTCAGGGTCGAGCTGACCGGTCGCTCGAGTGACGGGTCGCGGTCGGCGTGGAGCGGGCAGGGCGCGAGCAGCGTGGGCGCGATCGACCTGGCCGCACTGGAGGCGGATGTCGCGAAGCGGCTGTCGTGGAGCGAGCGGCAGGTTGCGCTCGACGCCGGTCGCTACGAGACGATCCTGCCGCCGAGTGCGGTCGCCGACCTGATGATCTACGCGTACTGGAGCTCTAGCGCGCTCGATGCGGACGAGGGCCAGTCGGTCTACTCCAAGCCCGGTGGTGGCACCCGGGTCGGCGAGCGGCTGACCGATGTCCCGTTGACCCTGCGATCCGACCCGGCGATGCCGGGCCAGGAGACGGTGCCGTTCGTGGTGTGTCCGGCGTCGAGCCGGATGTCGTCGACCTTCGACAACGGCGCCCCGATCGAGTCGACCGACTGGATCCGCGAAGGTGCGTTGAACGCGCTGATCCAGACTCGCCACTCTGCCGACGTGACCGGGCTCCCGTTCACGCCGTTCGGCGACAACCTCGAGCTGGGCGTTGACGGGTCGAGCGCGAGCATCGACGACCTGGTCGCGCGCACCGACCGCGGCCTGTTGCTGACCTGCATGTGGTACATCCGGGTCGTCGATCCGCAGACACTGCTGCTCACTGGCCTGACCCGGGACGGCGTCTTCCTGGTCGAGGGTGGCGAGGTCACCGGCGCGGTCAACAACTTCAGGTACAACGAGAGCCCGATCGGCATGCTGCGCCGGGTAACCGAGGTCGGCCGGAGCGAAGACACCCTCGCCCGCGAGTTCGGCGACTACTTCACCCGCACCCGGATGCCGGCGCTCCGGATCGCGGAGTTCAACATGAGCTCGGTGAGCCAGGCGTCGTAGCCCGGGTTGGCCGGCCGCTGCGGCGCGGGATACCTTCGCGGACGTGGCACTCGATCCCGAAGTCTCGGAGCAGTACGCCAACGCAAAGCTCGCGTACGACGACCTGCGCAGCCGGGAGGACGCCGACTCCCCCGCGGTGCTCGAAGCACAGGAGGAGTATCGAGAGGCGCTCGCTGCCTACGTGCTGGACCTCGAGGTCAACGGCATGTCAGTGCCGCCCGACCTGTTGGCCGTGCTTGCCGGCTTCGGAGAGGCGACGGATCCCGCACCGGAATCGGGCTCACCGGCCTGAACCGAGTCACGCCGCGCATCGAGAACACGTTTCCGCGGAACCGCCTTGTGACTGGCGCTACTCGATCCGGAAGCCCACCTTCATCTGGACCTGGAAGTGCGCGACCTCGCCGTTGTCGAGCTGGCCGCGGATCGAGGTCACCTCGAACCAGTCGAGGTTGCGCACGGTCTGCGCGGCCTTCGCGACACCGTTGCGGATCGCCTGGTGGACGCTGTCCGGGCTGGTGCCCACGACCTCGCTGATGCCGTACGTCTGATCCGCCATGTGACCGCCCCTTCGCGCGCGACTGTTGCCGGTTCGGACACTAGTGCCCCGATCGGTCCACATCGGTCCAGGACCAACCGGTCAGCGCTGGACGCCGGGTGGCCGACCTGGGAAACTTGCCTCGCGCTGAGCGGATCCGTGATCGGCGGGGGGATCCGACGCCCGACGCCCCCGGACGCGGTGCCGGGCGACTGCCCCCGTGGTCGCTCGGCACCGCCCCGATGTCGTCCGATCTCTCGCCCGAAGAGCGGAGCCTGTCGATGACCACCCCACGACCCGTCGCCCTGGTGACCGGCGCGTCCAGCGGCATCGGCCAGGAACTGGCTCGGGTGCTCGCCCGGGAGGGACACGACCTGGTGCTCGTCGCCCGCCGCGAGCCCGAGCTGCGGGCCCTCGGCGACGAGCTGTCCAAGCGCTACGGCGCGACGTCGACCGTCATCACCGCCGACCTGTCCGACCCCGAGGGCCCACAGCACGTGTACGACGAGGTGAGCGCCGCGGGGCTGTCGGTCGATGTGCTCGTCAACAACGCCGGTTTCGGCGGGCACGGCCGGTTCAGCGAGACGAGCGCGGACGAGGAGCTGCGGATGCTCGCGGTGAACGTCGTCGCTCTGACCGCGCTCACCAAGCTGTTCCTGCCGGCGATGACCACCCGAGGTCGAGGCCACGTCCTCAACGTGGCGTCGACGGCGGCGTTCCAGCCCGGCCCGTTCATGGCGGTCTACTACGCGAGCAAGGCCTACGTCCTGTCGTTCACCGAGGCGATCGCCGAAGAACTGGCCGGCACCGGCGTCACCGCGACCGCGCTGTGCCCCGGCGTCGTACTCTCCGGATTCCAGCAAGCGGCCGGACTCGGCGCGGACCAGCCGATGCTGAAGTCGCCGGGAATGAAGTCGGCGAGTTTCGTCGCCGAGGCGGCGTACGACGGGATGGTGCGCGGGAAGCGAATCGTGATCCCCGGCGCACTCAACAAGGTCGGTGCGCAGTCGATCCGGTTCGCGCCTCGCCGCGCAGTCACCGCTGTCATCCGGCGGCTGCATCCGCCGGGCTGAGGTCAGCCGCCGCGTCTGACCACGTCGCCGATGACGACAACCGCCGGCGGCCTCACCTGCTCCGCGTCGACGGTCGCGCCGAGCTCGGCGAGCGTGGTGGTGATCACCCGCTGCTGCGGGAGCGATGCGTTCTCCACGATCGCGACCGCTGTCGTCGGCGTCCGGCTGCCGGCGATCAGCGCGGCCGCGATGTCGGCCAGGTTGGCGACCGCCATCAGAAGAACGAGGGTCGCGCCACTCGCGGCGAGCAGGCCCCAGTCGACGGTCGAGCGCTCGTCGCCGGGCGGCACGTGGCCGCTGACCACGGTGAAGTGCTGGGTCGTGCCGCGCTCGGTCAGCGGCACCCCGGCCAGGGTCGCAGCGGCAACCGCACTTGTGAGCCCGGGTACGACGTCCACCGGCACTCCGGCCGCCAGACAGGCGTCGACCTCCTCGCTTCCCCGGCCCAGGACGAACGGGTCGCCGCCCTTGAGCCGGACCACGATCTGGCCCTGCCGGGCACGGTCGACGATCAGCGCGTTGATCTGCGACTGCTCGACCGGCGCGTCGCCGGGCGCCTTGCCGACGTCGACGATCTCGACATCGGCCGGCAGCAGGTCAAGCAAACCGGTCGGCGCCAGCCGGTCGGTGACCACGACATCGGCGTCGAGCAGCATCCGGAAGCCGCGAAGGGTCAGCAGGTCGGGCTCACCCGGACCGCCACCGACGAGGATCACCCGCCCGCCGCTGCTTCGGCGCCCGGGCGCGCGACCGCGCCGCGCCGAGATCTCGCCGGTCCGCAGGCCGGCGGCCACCGCGTTGCGAACCTCGACCGCCCGGGCCGGGTCGGCGTTCGCGCTGACGGCGACCGTGACGTCGTCGACCTGGGTCACCGCCGGTCGCCACGCCGCCGACCGGCGCGCGTCATCGGCGCGTACGCACCAGATCCCGGCGGCCTCGGCGTCCGCTGCGACCGCCGCGTTGACCTCGCTGTCGTCCGTGCAGGCGAGCACCAGTCGCGCGCCGTCGATGTCGGCCGACTCATATGGCCGGGTCTCGATCCGTACGCCGGTGTTCGCGAGCCGAGCATCGACCACCGGTGCGACCACGGTCACTTCAGCGCCGGCGTCAAGCAGGTCGGCGACCCGGCGTACCGCGACCGCACCGCCACCGACGACGAGCACGCGTCGCCCGGTGAGGTCGAGGAAGATCGGGTAGCGCACGCAGCCATCGTGTCAGCAACACGCATGGCCCATCGGTGGGGCTATAGCCACACGCATGGCCCATCGGTGGGGCTATAGCCACACGCATGGCCCATCGGTGGGGCTATAGCCACACGCATGGCCCATCGATGGGGCTATAGCAACACGCATGGGCCATCGGTGAGCCGTGTCGGCGAAAGCGTCCGGCATGGGAGGAGCCAGCTCACTACACGCGCCACCGCAAGGAAACCGAGAAGCAGGGACTGCAACTGCGTGATCGACTGAGGAACGACGCCTAGCACCCTTCTTCGGTCGTGCGCAGCACGCGCTGTCCCGGGGAGTGCCCTCTAGGTCAGTGCGGATCGTTGAATGACCAGATGAATGGTGACGAGCAACGGAGATAGCTGCCCGAGCCTGCGATGTCCCCGATCGTTATTCCGAGATGCTCGGCACGGTCATCGATGATGATCTCGACCTGCCCCGTACTGCCGTAGAGGTGAGGCTCGGGATCAAGGCGGAAGGATCGGTGTGCATCTCGCAGGACCGTGAGCCACTGGGCCTGGAGCTCCTCACACGGCAGCGCGTTGACGTAGGTCCTGGTCACCTCCTGAGAAGTGCTGGTCGTGAATCCGGGCCCGTCCTCGGTTGACCGGGTCACCTTCGCCAGGGACAGCCCTCGAGGCACCGGCACCAGCTGAGCGTTGTGGGCAAGTTGCTCGAAAGAGAGCGACGAGGAACAACCCGTGGCGAGAGCAATCACGAGACCGCAAGCCACAAGGTGCGCCGCTCGAGCAGTCCGTGCCGTCGTGCTGCCGGTGCCCGCCCTCACAGAAGGAGGATCGGCTCGCGCCAAGAGTTGCTGTAGGCGGGTATCAAGCCTCCGCCGCGCTGCCTCACGGCGTTACGGTTCCGGAGTGGGATGGAAGCTGGTCGCGGCGTCTCTGTCGGTGGTCGCAGCTCTCACACTGGGTGTGTTGGCCCTGACCATAGGTCCGTGGTTCTGGGGCGCGGACTGGCACATCTATGGCCAAGAGACCCTGCAGACGACGAGCGCTCAAGAGTCACGAGCGATGGATTGCGCGCCGCTCGTCAGCACTACCGATGTTCTGGACAGTTCTCCGGCGCAGATCGACATTGAGGTCCGAGGCAACGCCGCGCGAGCACAAAGAGTGGCAGCGTGCCTTCGCAGCTCACCGGGCATCGTCGATGCAAGCGCGGTCCGCTCACGCTGATCGAGCTTCCTGATCTTCGGCTGCATGACCAGATGTAGGCGTGTCGGGCGAAAAAGTGGTATCGACGGCGAAGATCAGCGGGACTCGACCGGGACGACTAAGACCTTCAGCGGTTTGTGCGCTGTCAGCGGCGCCCCAGCACCGCGAACGGATCACAAACCGGCTAGTGGGCGGCGGCGCTGCCGAACAGCCGGTCGCCGGCGTCGCCGAGCCCGGGCACGATGTAGGCCCGCTCGTCGAGCCGGTCGTCGACCGCCGCCACCACGAGTGACACCCGGTCGTCCGGGAACGCCGCCTCGACCCGCGCGATGCCCTCGGGCGCTGCCAGCAGGCAGACGCAGGTGACCGCCTCGGCGCCGCGGGCGAGCAGCTCCTCGACCACCGCGACCAGCGTGCCGCCGGTCGCGAGCATCGGGTCGAGCACGAAGACCGAGCGCCCGGCCGCACTCTCGGGCAGCCGCTCGGCGTACCACGATGGCTGGGCGGTCGTCTCGTCGCGCATCAAACCCGCGAAGCCGACCTCGGCGTCCGGCAGCAGCCGGGTCAGCCCGTCGAGCATGCCGACCCCGGCCCGCAAGACGGGTACAACGAGCGGTGGCGGCGAGGTCAGCCGGACCCCGATGGTCGGGGCGATCGGGGTCGTGATCTCGACCTTCTCCACCAGGACCCCGGTGGTCGCTTCATACGCGAGCAGCGTGACCAGGTCGTCGACGAGCCGGCGGAAGGTCGGGGTGTCGGTGGTCACGTCGCGAAGCGCTGTCAGCTTCGCGGCCACCACCGGGTGATCGACCACGGTTACCCGCACGCGCTCACCCCTCCTCGCCGATGTCTTCGTTCCACAACTGCGGGCTGGCCGCAATGAACTCCCGCATCAGAGTCTTGCACTCCTCGTCGTCGACCACGACCACCTCCACCCCACGGCTGCGGAGCAGGTCCTCGGCGCCCATGAAAGTGACGTTCTCCCCGACGACCACCCGCGGGATGCCGTAGAGCAGCATCGCGCCGGTGCACATGTCGCACGGAGACAGCGTGGTGTACATGGTGGCCCGGCGATAGACGCTGGCCGGCTGCCGACCGGCGTTTTCAAGGGCGTTCGTCTCGCCGTGGTGGATTGCACTGCCGTGCTGCACCCGCCGGTTGTGCCCGCCCGCGAGCAGGACGCCGTCGGCGACGACCGCGGCCCCGATCGGGATGCCGCCCTCGTCCCGACCGGCGCGGGCCTCGGCGATTGCAACGTCGAGCCAGCGCCGGTCATCGTCGGACAGGGCCGCCATCTCAGCTGGGCAGGACGACGGTCTTGCGGTTGCGCTGCCCGAGCCCGGCGTAGACCAGGACCAGGTAGACCAGCGCGGACAGGACGAAGCCGACCTCGAAGGTCAGGTCGCCGATCTTCGGGTGATGCTTCGGGAAGTACGCCGTGAACCGTGGTGGCTGATCGGCGAACAGTCCGATCGACACGACCATCCCGACGAACATCGCGATCGGACCGGCCAGGTTCTTGTGGGCGCGGTCGTACAGCTTGTCGGCGTGGTTGCCTTTGTTGATCAGCTGGTCGACGAAGAACACCGCAAGCCACGGGCCGATCCAGTAGGCGATGATCAGCAGGAAATTCTCGTACTTGTCGATGTCGTTCAACCCGATCGCCGCCACGACGAAGCCGGCCGCACCGAAGACACCCGCGACCAGCGCCCGCCGGAACTTCAGCGGGATCTTGATCCCGAGCGTGGTGAACGACATCGCGCCGGAGTAGATGTTGAGCACGTTCGCGGCGATGGCGCCGACTGCGATCGCGAGCAGGACCAGGTCGCGGACGAAGGTCGGGTACGGCGAGGTGAAGGCCGCGGTCGGGGTCAGGTTCGGGTTGGTCGCGATCGTCGCTGAGACCGCCCCGACGACCTCGAGGAAGATGCAGGACAGCGCGACGCCGAGGCCGCTCCAGAGGGCGGTGGCCCGCTTGGGGGTGTGCGGGTCCATATAGCGGGTGTAGTCCGCGGCATACGGGTTCCAGCCGCAGGCATAACCGAAGGTCGCAGCGAGGGCCACCGTGAACCCGCCGAACCCGCCGGTGCCGTGGCCGCCGTAGTGCCCCTTGGAGAAGGTGTAGATCGCCCCGAGCAGGAACGCCACCGCGAGCAGCGGGAAGGCCACCTTCTCGAAGACGTGGACCAGGTTGTGGCCGTAGAGCGCGATCGCGATCTGGATCGCCACGATGATGACCAGGCAGCCGTACTTGTTGAAGTGCAGCAAGGTGTTGAGCGCGAGGGCGCCGGACACGCTGTTGACCGCGAACCACCCGACCCCGGCGATCACGGCGTTGATGCCGGCCGGTAGCGCATTGCCCCAGTAGCCGAACGAGATCCGGGACAGGATCATCTGCGGTACGCCGTACTCCGGACCGCGCGCCGACAAGGCCGCCTGGGTCACCGAGCCGAGCACCGTGCCGAGGACGATCGCGGCCACCGCCTGGGCGAAGCTGAGCCCGAAGAACAGGACGCAGATCACCCCGACGAAGACGGTCGCAAACTCGAAGTTCGGCGACATCCAGGTCCAGAACAGCTGCGTGGGCTTGCCGTGCCGCTCGTTGAGCGGGATGAACTCGGCCCCCCCGGGCTCGACGACTGCGATCTTGTCGCCGTACTCCCCTTCACGGATTTCGGTGGTCGCGCTGATCGCCTCGTCGTCGTGCGTCGTGGTCATGTGATGGCCGCCCCTAGGTCGTGGTGAGGGGATCGTAGGGGACGGCGACACCGCAGGCGAGGGTGGATCTGACGGCACGCCGCGGGGCCCCCAAAGTCGTGACGGCTGTGATGAGAAGTGACAGGTGATGCACGTCACACCGGTCTTCAGGTCCGGCTCAGGTCGGCGCGCGAATGTACTGACATGACAACGACGACACGCACCCCTCGCCGCGAGAAGCCGGCCGAAACCCGGCGCGAGTCGCTGCTCGCAGACTTCACTGTGACCCAGATCTCCCCCGCGGACCGCCGCCGCGCGGCCCTCGCGGTCTGCCACCGGGCCGCCACCGCCGACGAGGCACGCGAGCTGCTCGACGCCCTCGGCCTGCTCGACGTACCAATGCGCGGCGCCGCCTGATCCCACGCGAACGGCGCATGCCGCAGGCTTGATCCGGGCGCTACGGTCGGGAGATCGACGACGCCGGAGGCGACCATGACCGAACCCGCGCCCACGTCCACCGACCACGACTCGCCCGCGCCGGACAAGCGCGCCGACCTCGTCCTTGAAGGCGGTGGCGTCAAAGGCATCGGCCTGGTCGGTGCCCTCATCACGCTGTCCGATGCGGGGTGGACCTTCCCCAGGGTCGCCGGCACGAGCGCCGGGGCGATCTGCGCGGCCCTGGTGGCCGCGCTCCAGCGGGCCGGGCGACCGATGAGCGACCTTCAGTCGATCATGCAGCAGATCGACTATTCGGCCTTCATGCGCGGCGATTGGGTCGAGCGCCATCTCGGCCGGGTCGGCGAGGCCGGCCACCTCGTCCTCCATATGGGGATCTATGACGGCGACTACCTCGTCGAGTGGCTGGGCGGTGTCCTCGGCTCGATCGGCGTGACCACCTTCGCCGACTTGCGGATGGACGACCCCGGCAGCTCGCTGGACGAGGCCTGCCGCTACTCCCTCGTGGTGCACACCGCCGACATCACCCGCAACAAGCTGGTCCGCCTGCCGTGGGACTACCCCGAGTACGGCGTGACCGTGGACTCGACCCGCATCGTCGACGCGGTCCGCGCGTCGATGTCGATCCCGTTCTTCTTCGACCCGATCCGGTTCGAGGCGCCCGCCCACGACGACGGAGTCGACAGCTACTCCGCCGGAACCGTGACCTGGGTCGACGGCGGGCTGCTCTCCAACTTCCCGGTCGAGGTGTTCGACCGCAGCGACGGGCTGCCGAGCCGCTGGCCGACGATCGGGGTGAAGCTGTCCGCCGGCTCGCCGACGCCGGTCGCGAAGCACAACCCGAAGGACGCCCTCCAGGAGGCGATCGCCTGCGTGCGGACCGCGATGGACAACGCCGGCCGGTTCTACATCCCGCCGGACAAGGCGGCCCGGACGATCTTCGTGGACAGCTTCGGGCTGGCTGCCACCGACTTCCATTTGAGCCCGGCCGACCAGCAGAAGCTGTACGCGAGCGGGGTCTCCGGTGCCACCACGTATCTGGGCCGTTTGGCTCCCGCGCAAAGCGCCCTTCCGGGTTAAGGGGACCGCCCGAAATCTCCGGTTCGGGTTGGTAACCTGGGAGGACTAATCGGCGAGACCCCACGACCGGTCAGTGGCGACGGCCACGGCAAGGACGGAGACGCGTGCCCGGCCGTACCACCAGCCCACAATTGGTGCCGACCGACGTGACCGACGAGCAGAAGTACTGGTACTTCGGCACCCAGCGGCGCTGGTTCCTCGTCGCCCGATTCGTCGCATTCATCGGCCTGATCGTCAGCCTGAGCCGATTCGGCTTCGAGGACCCGCACGTCAGCCTGATGATCATGGTCGTTCTCGGCATGGTCGGCGTCTCGCTGATCGGCCTCTACTGCTCGACCCGGCCGCGCCGGCTCAGCCAAACCGACCACGAGCAGCGCGTGTTGCTCTGGTCACCCGAGCAATACCCCTCGGTCGACGTGTTCCTGCCGAGCGCGGGCGAGCCGCTCGACGTACTGGAGAACACCTTCCGCCACGTCGCGATGCTCGAGTATCCGGGCGCGATCGAGGTCTACGTCCTCGACGACTCCGCCCGCGAGATCGTGCGCGTCCTCGCCCGGCGCTTCGGTTTTCGCTACATGAGCCGGTTGGACCGCGGCCGGATGAAGAAGGCCGGCAACCTCGCCTTCGGCTACGCCAACTCCGACGGCGAGGTCATCACCGTCCTCGACGCCGACTTCGCACCGCGCCCGGAGTACCTCCTCGAGCTGATGCCCTACCTCGACGACGCCGAGATCGGGATCGTGCAGTCCCCCCAGTTCTTCGACACCCACTCCACCGACCGCTGGGTACAGCGATCGGCCGGCGCCGTCCAGGAGCTGTTCTACCGCTGGACGCAACCCTCCCGGGACGCGATCGGCGCTCCGATCTGCGTCGGCACCTGCGCCCTGTACCGCCGGGAAGGGCTGGAACGCGCGGGTGGATTCGCTCAGATCGCGCACTCGGAGGACGTCCACACCGGCGTCGCACTGATGCGCGCCGGGTACGCCGTCCGCTACGTCCCGGTCATCCTCGCCAAGGGCCTCTGCCCGGAAGGGCTGCCGCCCTTCGTGTCCCAGCAGTACCGCTGGTGTGCGGGGTCGATGAGCCTGATGCTCAACCCGGCCTTCCGCTCGATGGGCCTGACCTGGCAGCAGCGGCTGTGCTTCTGGAGCGGCTTCGGCTACTACCTGTCGACGGCGCTCAGCGCCTTCACCGCGTTCATCCCACCGGTCTACCTGCTCTGGCAGCACCCGGACGCGATCCACTCCCGCAACTACCTGCTGCTGCTGCCGCTGATCTTCGCCTACCCGCTGATCTTCTGGACCTACCGCGGCCGCTGGGACTTCAGCGTGCTGCGGATCCAGCTCGCGCAGTACTTCTCGCACGCCGTTGCGATCTGGGACACCTGGCGCGGCGACACCCAGGAGTGGGTCGCGACCGGTGCGGTCAGCCGCAGCCCGCTGGGGGCGCGAATCGGGTGGCTGATGGCGGGCTGGCTGACCGCGGTCCAGGCCCTGCTGTGGGCCGGCATCGTCCGTGACCTTGGCACCGGGGTTGCCACGATCGGGTCGTTGTACCCGATGGTCATCGTGGCCAGCTTTGCGCTCTACATCCAAATGCCGTTGATCGCCGAAGCGATGAAGCACCGGCCACAACTGCGCCTGCGGACTGTCACATGAGCCCGGCGATATGAGCATCGACGTCCCGCCCCAGCCCACGCTGACGGCGCCGCTTCAGACCCGCCCAGTGCGCACCGGTCTGCGGGCGGATCGGCACACCAAACAACCGCACCGCGAGACCCGCTTCGACCGGTGGATGACCCGGGCGATCACCAGCCACGGCATCTGGCTCGCGCCGATCCTCATCGCCCAGGCGTGGTTGGCGTTCAGGCTCAACAACAGCCTGGAGGAGGACGAGGCCCTCTACATCAACGCCGGCCACCAGATCATCGCGCACCTCCTGCACGGCACCCGCTCACCGGACTTCGGTGCCTACTTCTCCGGAGTACCGACCGTCTACGCCGTGCCGGCGGCGATGATCGACCACCTCGGCGGTGTCGTGGCGGTCCACGCCGCCAACACCGCGATGGTGCTCGTCGCGACCGTCTTTGCCTACCTGGCCACCCGGCGGGTGTTCGGCCAGGGTGCGGGACTGATCGCGGCGGCGATCTTCGGTCTCAACCCGGCGACCATCTTCGTGGGCCGGTTCGCCAGCTTCGACGCACCCTGCCTGCTGCTGCTCGCGATCGCGTTCTACCTCGCGGTCCGCACCCCGGACGGCCGCCGATTCGCGCTCGCGCTCGGCCCGTGCCTCGCCCTCGCAACCGCCGAGAAGTACTTCGCGCTCGCCTTCATCCCGAGCGTGCTCGCCGTAGCGTTCCTCGTCGTGTTGCAGCGCTCCGGCGCCCGCCGGGCCGCGCGCAGGACCGGGCTCGCGGTCATTGCCCTGGTGATCTGCTGCGGCCTCGGTGCGCTGATCCTCAACCATCACGACTGGCAGGGCATGCTCTCCACCTCGCTCAACCGCACGACGCTGCTCCCCGAGAACCGGTACGACCTGCTTCGTGACTGCATCACCTACGTCGGCGGTCTGACCGCGGTCGGCCTGATCGGCGTGGCACTGGGGTGGCGTCGCCACGCCGCGCTCGGGATCGTGCTGCTCACCACGTCGCTCGTGCCCGCGGTGGTCCAGATCCGGTTCTCCGAGTCGGCGTCGCTGCACAAGAACATCGCGTTCGGGGTGCTGTTCCTCGCCCCGCTCGTCGGAGTCACCGGGATGGCCCTGCTCCGCCGGGGGCGACTTCTCGGGGCCAGGGCGGCCACCGCGCTGGTCGGCGCGATCCTCGTGCTCAGCTCGGGGATGGGGACCTCCCAGGCGATGGTCTACGGCTGGCCGAACTCCAACCAGATCAACCTGGTGCTCGCCCATTACGTCCGGGCCGGGAGCGAGAAGTACCTCGTCGATGACAGCGCCATCCCGGCGTACTACTTGTCGGGCATAACTGGGTACAACCAGTGGGAGACGACGTACGACGGGCAGTACCAGGGGCCGAACGGGGCTGAAGTGATGCAGGACCAACTGACGAACGGCGAGTTCGCGCTGTTCCTGTACCGGGATGAAGGGGCCACCATCGGGCTAGACCAGCAAATGTTGACAATTCTCCGCAACCGCTACACCTTGGTGGCCAAAGTGCCGTTCTCAAAGACAGATCAGCACCATTATTGGTACCTCTGGCGGGCGGAGCTGCCGCGATGAGATCGACATCTTCCGGACAGCGTGCCCTCGTGGCGGCCGCGCTCGCGACCGGCGTGCTGGGCGCGGCCGGCTGCGCGAGCGTCACCCCGGCGTCGATCGCCGCCGCGCACGTGCGCTACATCCCGGCCAACAGCCCTGGCTTCAAGATCAACAAGAACCGGCTGCTCCATCCGAAGCGCAAGTACTTCGGCATCTCCATGGAAGGCGTCCCTCAGTCGGTCACCACGCCGATCACGACGATCCGGAACGAGACCGGCAAGCGGCCGAACCTCGACATGTACTACCTCGACTGGGGCACCGCCGCGAACGCGCTGGCCGGCGTACCGAACTTCGACCCCACGATCGCCGAGAACGCCTGCGCGGCCGGCATGATGCCGATGCTCACCTGGGAGTCCTGGGACACCACCGCCACCAACCCGACCCAAGGTGTCGCCTACACCCAGCAGGCGTTCTCGATGCCGAACATCATCAAGGGTGAGTTCGACGACTACATCAGGTCGACCGCACAGGCGATCGCCTCGATCGGTTGCCCGATCGCGCTGCGGTTCGACCAGGAGCCCAACGGCTTCTGGTACCCCTGGGGCGTCACGAACAACACCGAGCAACCCACCGCCGACACGCCGACCGAAAAGGGCAAGCTCTACGTCGAGATGTGGCGGCACGTCTACCGGATCTTCACCGCCGAGCACGCGACCAACGTGCTGTGGGTGTGGAGCCCGAACTTCCAGGGCGTGAAGGGCGAGAAGCTGATCCACTTCGGCAAGATCTACCCCGGCCGCGACTGGGTCGACTGGGTCGGCATCGACGGCTATTACAGCCACCCGTCGTACACCTTCGCCAAGCTGTTCGGCTCCACGATCGACCAGCTCAAGAGCGTCGCCGGGCACAAGCCGTGGCTCCTGGCCGAGACCGGGGTCGGGCGTAGCTATCGCAAGGCCTGGCAGATCACGAACCTGCTGCACTCGATCGCGGTGAGCAAGCGCTTCAACGGCCTGATCTACTTCGAGCAGCACAAGTACACCGACCGCAGCTTCTGGCCGTTCGTCGACCCGATGGAGCCGAAGAGCCTGCCGGCGTTCCGGAAGGGCATCGACCAGAAGATCTTCGCGTCGGGCAAGCCCGGCGATGCGTGGTACCTGAACTAGCGCCGGGTCGCACGCACCGGGTGCTCTCCGCGCTCGCCGCGGCCTCGATTCTGGCCGGGCTGCGCACGATCTGGCTGCACACCACCACCGACTCCGCCAATCTCGGCCTGGTCGTCAGCCTCGGGTACGCCGCCCTGCTCGCGCTGATCGTCACGGCGATCTGTGCCAGGCACCGCCGAACCGTCGTCCGGGTGGACCTCGGTGTGCTCGCGGTCGCCGTCCTGATCGAAGCGGTCCAGATGCACCGGTTCGCCACCGGCAGCGTCACCTACAGCGACGAGGGGCTTCTCACCTCGCACGCGATCGACGTCCTGCGGCACGGCCACAGCCCGTACCACTACCACTGGCCGGCCGCGGTCGCGCAGCTGCCGACCCAGCTAATGGGCGGCGGCGTGGTCGACCGGTTCGTCTACCCGCCGGTGAGCGCGCTGCTCGGCGCGGCGGCCGGGCTGGTGTGGCACGGCCTGGCCACTCCGGCCGTCATCACCGGGCTCGCCCTGATCGCGACCGCCGGTTTCATGTTCGCGGTGCTCCCGGCCTCGTGGCGGCCGCTTGCGGTCCTGGTCGTGTTCGGGATCGCGTTCGAGGCCAGCCGGGCGGCGGCCGGGGCGCCCGAAGTAGTCGCCGTACCGTTTCTCGCCGCGGCGCTCTGGCGGTGGCCGGCCACGGGGCGGTCCGGGCGACTCGGCCGGCCCGGGCTGGCCAAGGCACTCTGCCTGGGCGTGGCGATGGCGACCCAGCAGCTCGCGTGGTTCCTCGTGCCGTTCGTCGCCGTCGGCCTGTGGCGGATGCGCCGAGCCGAGCTGTCGCGATCCGCGGCCGCCGTCGTAGTCGCCCGCTATCTCGGCATCGCGCTCGGGACGTTCGCGATCATCAACCTCCCGTTCGCGGTGGTCGGCGCCGGCGACTGGTGGCACGGGATCACGAGCGTCGTGACCCAGCACGCCTTGATCTATGGGCCCGGCATCGCGATGGTCAGCGGCAACTTGGCCGCCGGCAGCGGGGCGCTGGACTTCTTCACGTACGCCGCCGCGGTCGCATACGTCGCCCTGCTCGTCGCGCTCGCGCTCGCGCCCGGTCGGCTCGCACCGGCGATCGCGGTGCTCCCGATCGTGGTCTTCTGGCTGGCGATCCGGTCCGAGGACACCTACTACGTCGTCGTCGCTCCGCTGTGGGTGCTCGCCGCTGTGACCGCGGCGACGACCGACTTCTCGACCGCCAGACCGTTGGCGGCGCCAGCCCGGTTGGATCGCTCCTGGGTCCGATGGGCGGCGGCGGGAGTCGCGACCGCGGTCGTCGTCGCGTGCGTGGCGGTCGCCCTGGCGACGCCGAGCCCGCTACGCATGACGGTCGTCACCACCCAGCGCGGCCCGGCCGGCCGGCTGACCAACATCGAGGTCGACGTCCACAACCGCTCGGGCCACCGCGTCCATCCGAGCTTCGTCCTGCTCGGCGATGCCCAGCTCGGCGTCTTCTGGACGGTCAGCAGCGGTCCGGCCAGCCTGGCCGCCGGGCAGACCGCGGACTACCAGTTGGTCAACCCGGACCGCGGGTTCCAACCCTCGCCGGGCACCCGGCTGCGGTTGGAGGCCGTGTCCGACCACCCGCAGACGCTGAGCTCGGTGCAGGTGTCGGGCTAGAACCCCATCACTAGTCGGTGAGGTCCGGGATATCGACGCCGGCCACGCCCGGCTGCTTGTTCAGGCACTCGGTCAGCAGCGCGATGTCCTTGTCGTCGGCGTGGTCGATCCGGAACCGGACGTCGCCGACCTGGTCGGACGCGAGGTTGCTCTTCAGGATCGGCTCGGGGTTCGCATTCGGCGCGGCGTGCGCACACGCCTTGAGTGCCGCCGTGTGATCCGAGGTCGGCGCGTTCTGGGTGAAGTAGACCACCAGTTCCTGCTTGGTCAGCGTCGAACTGTTGCAGCCGGCCAGCGAGGTGACGAGGCCGGCCGCGATCGTGCACAGCACCAGCTGCCGCACGCTCATCTCGACGCTCCCGCCTACGACCCGGCCGGCACCGGACACCCCGTGGCCTGCCTTCGATGACGAGGCTACTGTCAGCCAGGTGACGACCTCGACCCACGAGCCGATCGAGAGCTACGCGCTCCTCGGCGACCTGCACACCGCGGCGCTGGTGAGTCGTCGCGGCGCCATCGACTGGCTGGCCTTCCCGCACTTCGACTCCGGCGCCTGCTTCGCCGCGCTGCTCGGTGACGCCGAGAACGGCAGCTGGCAGCTGTCCCCGGCGGGCGCGCCGGAATGCACCCGCCGGCGCTACCGCGGCGACTCGCTGATTCTCGAGACCGAGTGGGAGACCAAGAGCGGCGCGGTCCGGATCATCGACTTCATGCCGCCGCGCGGCGAGGCACCGGACGTCGTACGGATCGTAGAGGGCGTCTCGGGTCGCGTCGACATGGAGACCACGCTGCGGGTCAGATTCGACTACGGCTCGATCATGCCGTGGGCGCGACGGATGGACGGCCACCTGCGGATGATCGCCGGCCCGGACTCGGTCTGCCTGCGCACGGCGATCCAGCTCCACGCAAAGGACATGGCTCACCACGCACAGTTCAGCGTCAACGCCGGCGACCGGATCCCGTTCGTGCTGACCTGGCAGCAGTCACACCTGCCACCGCCGCGAGCGGTGGACGCCGAGGAAGCGCTGCGCGACACCGAGACCGCCTGGACGCAATGGGTCGCGCACTGCCATTACGACGGGGAGTGGCGGGAGGCGGTGATCCGCTCGCTCGCCACCCTCAAGGCGTTGACCTACGCCCCGACCGGTGGCATTGTCGCCGCGGCCACCACCTCGTTGCCTGAGGCGATCGGCGGCGAACGCAACTGGGACTACCGCTACTGCTGGCTGCGCGACGCCACGATGACGCTGCAGGCGCTCATCTACGCCGGCTGCACCGACGAGGCCAAGGCCTGGCGCGAGTGGCTGCTGCGCGCCGTCGCCGGCGACCCGCGAAAGATGCAGATCATGTACGGCATCTCCGGCGAGCGGCGGCTGACCGAGTTCACCCTGCCGTGGCTGTCGGGCTACGAGGGCTCGCTCCCGGTCCGGGTCGGCAACGAGGCATCCGGCCAGTTCCAGCTGGATGTGTACGGCGAGCTGCTCGACGCCCTGCACCTGGACCGCACGTCGGGACTGAGTGCCCACGACAACTCGTGGGCCTTGCAGCGGGTCGTCCTCGACCAGCTCGAAAGCCAGTGGGCGCAGCCCGACCAGTCGCTGTGGGAGATGCGCGGCGACCCGCGTCACTTCGTGCACTCGAAGGTGATGGCCTGGGTCGGCTTCGACCGGGCGGTGCTGGCGGTCGAGCAGTTCGGCCTGAGCGGGCCGGTCGACGAATGGCGCGGGGCGCGCGACCGGATCCACGAGGAGGTCTGCCGAGAGGGCTACAACGCCGACCGCGGGACCTTCACCCAGTCCTACGGCTCCACCACGCTGGATGCATCGACCCTGCTCATCCCCCAGGTCGGGTTCTTGCCGCCGGACGACCCGCGGGTGATCGGCACGGTCGACACGATCGCGCGGGAGCTCACCCACGACGGCTTCGTCCTGCGCTACGACACGACGGCGGCTGGCGACGGGCTGCGCGGCACCGAAGGGGCGTTCCTGGCCTGCACCCTCTGGCTGGCCGACGACCTCCACCTGATCGGCCGTGAACGCGAGGCCCGCGAGACGTTCGAGCGGGTCCTCGACCTCCGCAACGACGTCGGCCTGCTCTCCGAAGAGTGGGACCCGGTCGGCAAGCGCCAGGTCGGCAACACCCCGCAGGCGTTCAGCCACGTGCCGCTGGTCAACACCGCCCGGGCGCTGTCCACGACCGGCGCGAAGGTCGGCCGCGTGTCGCGACGCAAGCCGCGTCACCATCGGGAGTACGCCAGTCGGTAGGCTTCCACCAGGCCGACCCGGACCGACCGTAGACGGAGAGCGACGTGAGCACCGAATCCAAGTTCGTCCTCGTGCTGGCGGGGTTCAGCCTGGTGTTGCTCGCGATCGGCACCCTGATCTCGAAGAAGCTCTCCACCGCGTCGCCGCGGGTCATCCGCACGGTCTGGCCGATTGTTGCGGCCGTCACCGGGCTCTGCTACGCGACGCTGGTCTACATCGCGCGGCTCAACGTCAAGGGGTGACGCCGACCCGGTTCGCGGTTGCCCGCTCGGTCGGCAGCGCTGCGGCCGGCCTGTCCCGGCTGACCGGCCGCGGCGACGGCACCACGATCGGTGGCCGGATCACCCTGCTGCTCGACCCGGCCGCGCTCTCCCGCACCGCCGCCGGACGGACGCTCGCGCTGGTCAGCGGCACCAACGGCAAGACCACGACCCGGACCCTGCTGGTCGCCGCCCTCGCCACCCGGGGTCCCGTGGTCTCCAACAGCGGCGGCGCCAACCTGCCCACCGGGCTGACGGCCGCGCTCGCCTCGGATCGATCCGCCCAGGACGGCGTCCTCGAGGTCGACGAGCCGTTCCTGCCGCTCGTCGCAGCCGCGGTACATCCGCGAGCGGTCGTCCTGCTGAACCTCAGCCGGGACCAGCTCGACCGGTACGCCGAGGTACGACGCCTGGCTGGGATCTGGCGCGACACCCTCGACCGTCCCGAGGCGCCGACCGCCGTGGCCAACTGCGACGACCCGCTGGTGGTCTGGGCCGCTTCCGCGGCGCCGACGACGATCTGGGTCGCGGCCGGCCAGCGCTGGCACAGCGACACCGCCGCCTGCCCGCAGTGCGGCGGGGTCATCCGCCGTACCGGGAACGACTGGAGCAGCGACTGCGGCCTGCGCCGCCCGACCCCGGACTGGGTCGTGGACGGCATCACCGTGATCGACCCGAGCGGCGGGCGCCACACCGTCGCACTCGCGCTTCCCGGTCAGGTGAATGTCGGCAATGCCGCGCTCGCCGCGGCCGCTGCGGGGCTGTGGGGCGTCTCGCCGGCCGATGCCTTCGCGGCGATGGCCGGCATCGCCGAGGTCGAGGGTCGCTACCTGTCAACGACGTACCACGACGTGCCGGCCCGGCTGCTGCTCGCCAAGAATCCGGCTGGCTGGCTCGAGGCGCTGTCGATGCTGCCGGCCGGCGACATCGGGGTGGTCGTCGCCGTCAACGCGCACGCGGCAGACGGCCGCGACCCGTCCTGGCTCTGGGACGTGCCGTTCGAGGTCTTGCACGGCCGGTCGGTGGTGGCGACCGGCGAGCGGTCGCGCGACGTCGCGGTCCGGCTCCGGTACGCCGACGTCGAGCACACTCGGGTCGACGACCCCGCGACCGCGCTGCGGTCAGCCGGACGGATCGGTCCGGTCGAGGTGCTAGCCAACTACACCGCCTTCCAGACCTACCGCCAGGTGGTCGGCCGTGGCTAGCCGGGACCCGGCCGACCCGGTCCGGATCGGGTTGCTCTACCCGTCGCTGCTCGGGACGTACGGCGACGGCGGCAACGCGACCGTGCTCGCCCAGCGACTGCGCTGGCGCGGGCTGGCCGCGGAGATCGTCCGGGTGGAGATCGACGACGAGGTCCCCGAACAGCTCGATCTCTATGTCCTCGGCGGCGGTGAGGACAGTGCGCAGACCCTCGCGGTCAGCCGGTTGGGCAGCGGCGTGCTGGCCCGGGCGGTCGATGCCGGCAAGCCGGTCATCGCAGTGTGCGCGGGCTTCCAGATCCTCGGTGAGACCTTTCTCGACGGCCAGGGTGCGGTGCACGCGGGCCTGGGCCTGATCGACTGCCGCACCGACCGGCTCCCGGGCTCACGCGCGGTCGGTGAGCTGCTCGGTCAGTCGGCGTTCGTCGAGGTCGGCACGGTCACCGGCTATGAGAACCACGGCGGCCGGACCGTCCTCGGCCCTTCCGCGAGACCATTCGCCTCGGTCCGCACGGGGATCGGCAACGGCGACGCAGGGAGCGACGGCGCGATCCAGGGCAGTGTGGTCGCGACGTACCTGCATGGTCCTGCGCTGGCCCGCAACCCCGCGCTCGCGGACCATCTGCTCGCGGCTGTCTGCGGGCCGCTCGATCCGCTCGACGACGTCGAGGAGCACGAGCTACGTCGGGAACGGTTCGCGGCGCTGCGGCGGGCGAACGTCACCCGCTGGCGGCGACAGTGGCGGCCCGCCGCCCGCGACCGCTGACCCCGGGCCGGCCACCCCGACGCCGATCACGGCGAACGCGCCGATCATCAGGGCGAACTCCGCGATCACGACCCCCGAGTCGTTGGTGGCGGTCCCGATGACGGCCAGGCTTGCGATCGCAGTCGCCGCTGCTCGCAAGCCAGGCACCCGGGCCAGGATCGTCGCGACCTCCGCCCGGTAGGCGACCGCCAGGATGAGCAGCACGACAACCGACCCGGTGACGGCCACGTTGCCGAACGAATGCAGGCTGGAAGACAGCTTGCGGCTCACCGTGCGCCCGGCGCCGCCGTGCAGCACCTCGCCGGCAAACGTCCCGATCTGTGTGCGGTCCGCCGCCGGCCGGGCGTAGTCGGCAGCGGCGAAGCCGACCGCCACGACCACGGCGGCCAGCACGGTCAGCCCCACCCGCCGGATCGTGAACCGCACCTCGGCGAGCAGCGCCAGCAGTACGACGATGCAGATCGGGAAGGACAGGATCCCGCCGAAGTCGTCCCCCCACCACGGCGCCGCATCAACCACGAGGGCCACCAGACAGATCGCCAGCGCGACGACGACACCCGCGCGGGTGTGGCCCCGCTCGCGAAGCGCCGCGCCGGCGATGCCCGCGCACAGGAGCGCGGATGCCGCGAGGCAGGCGAAGCCGATGTTGCCAGTGCCGTGGAAGCGGGCGGCGACGAGCGCGAGGTAGCCGAGCGGTGCGGACATCTGCAGCGGTGCTCCGGCGATCTGATCGCCGACGAGCAGCAGCCCGGTCAATGCCGGGATCGCGATCAGTCCGGCGGTGCGGTGACCACGCAGCAGCCAGGTCAGGCCACCGATGACACCCAGGGCGGCGAGCACCATGACCGGATACCACCCGAGTCCGGCCTTCCACCACGGCACCAACTGCAGGCCGAATCCCGCCAGCGGCAGCCCGACCGCGAGCCGGCTGAGCCACAGCGCGGCGAGATTCCATCGAGCGCTACGCCGCCACCACGCGACCGCCAGGAGCACCAGCGCCGCCATCCCGGCGACGCCGAGCGCGATCCGGAGTGGATCGTCGACCCGGCGCGCGGCGCCCTCCTTGCGGTTGGTGTCGACGAAGGCCGCTGCGGACGGTGCGGACCGGCTAGTGTCGTGTGCCGGCCGGCCGATCATCGTCGCCGGCGTCGGGAGCTGCAGCGCCGCCAGGATGGTCGGCGCGAGGTCGACCAGCTGGACAAAGCGCGCGTGCGTGCTTCCTGAGCTCAGCTCGACATGGCGCCAGTTCCCGCCGTGGATCAGCACGACGTGCAGGTTCGGGCCACCGCTCGGTGCGTCGCTGGTACCGGCCACGATGGTCGTGGCCCCGGCCGGCACCGCGGCCAGTTGCGTGGCCAGCTCGGTGTCGAGTCGATGCGCGGCCGCGGCCCGGTCGGCGGGCGATGCGACGTAGAGCCCGTCGTCGACGACCGCGACCACGGCGGCTTGTCGCACCGCAGCGGCGAGGGTCGGAGCCGTGGTGCCGACCTGGTCGGCCGAGTCGGCGAGCAGCAGGTTGGCCCCGGGGCCGACCGCCGCGGTGGTCACTCCGGCGTGCCGGAGCGCGTCTCCGAACGCCGCGATGTCGGCGCCGTACCGGTCGTTGCGCAGTCGCTCGCGCCGAATCGCCAGTGCGTCGGCGCTCAGGGCGCAGCCGGTCGCGCCGCCGGCGTCGGCGCGGTCGCCGGCCGCGAAGGTCAGACTGCCGTCCGCGCACCGAGCCGCGACCGGTTCGCCGCGCACCGACAGGTCGCCGACCGAGGACTGCGCGGCATAGGCCGAAAGGTCCGGCATCGATGCCAGGTCCGACCAGCGCAGGTCGGGTACGGCGATGACCACGACCCGGGCCTGCACGGCTGGCGCGGCCTGTGCCACCGCAGCGCCGCTTGCCACGACCGCGCACCCAACCACGGGGGTAGCGAGCGCGAGCACGACCCACGCAACCGCTCGGCGCACGAGCTCAGCCTTCGTCGGGGACAACCTCGACCGGGCCGAGGCCGGTGTCACGCAACTCCTCGACGAACCCGCTGGCATCGCCCACGACCACGGTGACGAGGTCATCCGGTCGCAGCCGCTCGTGCGCGCTCGCATCGAGCTCGTCCTTGCGGACGTCGAGCACCCGCGCCCGCAGCTGGTCGAAGTGGTCGTCGGCGAAGTCGTTGACCACGAGATCGCCGAGACCGGACGCGACCGCCATGACGCCGGCAAAGTTGATCGGGAACACCCCGGCCCGGTAGGCCCGGGCCTGCTCGAGCTCGTCGGGCTCGACTCCCCCGGCGTGCATCCGCTCGATCTCAGCGACCGTGTCGGCGAGCGCCGGGATGGTCACGTCGCTTTGCACCGACGTGCGGGCGACGAACACCCCGCCGTGCTTGCGGGTGTCGAAGCCGCAGTGTGCGCCGTACGCATAGCCCTTCTCCTCGCGGATCTTCATGTTCAGCCGCGAGGAGAACATTCCGCCGAGGACCATCGACATCGTGGTCATCGCGACGTAGTCGTCGATCTTTCGAGGCGGGCCGTCATGACCGAGCAGCAGGATCGACTGCACCGATCCCGGGCGGTCGACCACGACCACCCGCCGGCCACGCCGGCGCGGCGTGGCATCCGGGATCGGCGTGGCACCGTCGGCGTCGTCCCACCCGTCGAAGACGGCGTGACCGAGCTCATCCACATCGACCGCGTCGAGATCGCCCACCAGCACGAGGGTGGCCGACGAGCGGCCGAGCCGCTCGGCCCGGAACGACCGGATGTTGTCATCCGAGATCGCCTCGAGCGAGGCGATGTCACCGCCGTCGGAGAGCTTGTAGCGGCTCACGTCCGCGAACACCTCGGCGGCGAAAGCCTCGCCGGCCCGCGCGGCGGGCTGGCTGAGCTCGATGCTGATCTCGTCGATCCGCTCCTCGCGCACCCGGGCCAGAGTGTCGTCGTCGAACGCCGCGTCCTTGACCGCGGCTGCGAGCAGGTGCGTCGCGGCGGCCAGCTCCGCGACCGGCACCTCGAAGCCGCAGCGCAGCGAGTCCCAGTCGGTCGAGGCGCGCCAGGTCGCACCGAGCCGCTCGCCGGCCACTGCAAAGCCATAGGCGTCGAGTGTCGAGGTGCCCTCAGACAGCGCGCGGGAGACCAGCTCGGCGACCCCTTCGCGGCCGATCGGCTCGGAGCTCGCACCGGCATCGATGACGAGCGACGTGACGCCCAACGGCCGGCCCGGGACATGGCAGGTCAGCACCCGACCGCCAGCGATCGTGCGCCGCTCGAACGCCGGGAAGCTCCACGGGCGCGGGCTGCCGACGGATGGGCGCGAGCTCACCAGGGTCACGCGGCCGCCTCTTGCTCGTCCGGCAAGTCGGGGGTGAAGGTCACGACCACGCGGTTGTCCTCACTCATGACCTCGCTGGCGACCGCAGCAACATCCCGCGCAGTCACCGAAAGCCAGGCCGGCAGCGCCCGATTGATCAGCTCGGGATCGCCGAGCAAGGTGGCGTACTGGCTGAAGGTGTCGGCGCGCCCTTCGACACTCGACAGGTGATGCAGCCACTGGCTGGTGATCAGCGCCTTGGCCCGCTCGACCTCGTCGTCGGTTGCGCCCTCGGCGAGCCGTGCGACCTCGTGGTGGTAGGCCGCCTCGAGCACGTCGATGTCGACACCCTCGCGCGCGGGCAGGTCGGCGATCGTGAGCGACGCCCCGCCGATGAACGGCCAACTGTCGATGATCGCCGAGTCCGATGGCTGCAACAACTGACGGTCCAGTACGAGTGCCTTGTAGAGCCGGCTGCCTCGGCCGCCGCCGAGGACGGTCGTCGCAATCTGCATCGCGTCGAACTCCGGCGTGCCGAACGGCGCGGTGCGATAGCCGACGAAGATCCGCGGCACCGGGACGCGATCGGGCACGGTACGACGGACCTGCCCGCCGAGCCGGGCCGCGATCTCGGTGGACGGCGGGGTCGGGAACTGGCCCTTGGCCGGGATGCCGCCGAAGTAGCGCTCCACCAGCGTGACCGCGTCGGCGGTGTCGACATCGCCGACGATCGACAGCACCGCGTTGTCGGGGGCGTACCAGGTGGCGTAGAAGGCCCGGGCGTCCTCGAGCGACGCGGCGTCGAGATCCTCCATCGAGCCGATCGTCGTGTGGTGGTACGGGTGGCCGGGCGGGTAGCAGAGCTCGTGCAGGTGGTCGAGCCACGAGCCGTACGGCTGGTTGTCACGGGTCTGGCGCTTCTCGTTCTTGACCACATCGCGCTGGTTGTCGAGGTTGGCCTGATCGAGGGCGTCGAGCAGGCCGCCCATCCGGTCGGCTTCGAGCCAGAGTGCGGTCGCGAGGTGGTGCGCGGGCACGGTCTCGTAGTAGTTGGTCCGGTCGCACCAGGTCGTGCCGTTGAGGGTGCCGCCGGCCGCGTTGACGGTCGCGAAGTGCTCGCCGCGCTTGACGTTGGCCGAGCCCTGGAACATCAGATGCTCGAAGAGGTGCGCGAAGCCGGTGCGGCCGAGGACCTCGTGCCGGGAGCCGACGGCGTACCAGAGGTTGACCGCTACGACCGGCGCGAGGTGGTCCTCACTGATCACCACGCGCAGCCCGTTCGCGAGCCGATGTTCGGTATGCGGATAGCTGATCGCGGTTGGCACCCGGCCAGCATATTGGCGCCGACCGGCTCAAGGTGGGACGCTGGCGCGGCGAACGGAGGCTCCCCTGACGACCGTGCTGGACAGCGACGTGACCATCGCGGAAGTACCGCCGCGCCCTCGCCGGATCTGGCTCCGGCTGCTCGCGGGAGTGACCGCGCTAGCGCTGATCGGCACCGGGATCGCCGCCGTGGTCTACGCGCACACCTACCAGCCGCTCGGCGCCGGCAACTACGGCAACAACCCGAGGGGGCCGGTCGAGCCGTGACTGACGGGGTCATCGATCCGACCCGCTACATCATCGTGGGTCCCCCAGGCTCGGTTGCCACGTTCGGCTACTCAGTGAGCAACTACGGTCACTTTGCGGTCCGCATCTTGGGCTCAGACCTGTCATCGGTGGAGTTCGTGCACTTCGACCTTGGCTGGACCCTCGTGACGCAAGATCCGAACCAAAGCGAGGGCAGCTTCGCCGCGGCGAAGCCCTTCCCGATGACGTTGCACCCAGGCCAGCAGATCGACCTCTGGGTCACGGTCGCGAAACCCACGTGCCCGAAAGCCGAGACGACCGAGTTCTACGACATCGGGCTGCGCACCGAGGCGCTGGGCGTACACCACGACTGGCAGCTTCAGCTCGACGGTGCAACCGGCGGTCAGTTCCCGCCGATCGACGCCTGCTCGCCGGCGGCGGCCCTGAAGCATCTGACCAACACCCCGTGAGCAACCATCCGCGGCGACGCCACTCCGGACACCTGCCCGAGGTCGACACCAACACCGGCTTCTGGCACCGGGTCGGCAAGCTGTTCCGATCGCCTCCACCAGCCGGTCCGGTCGCGGTGGGCTTCGCAAGCTCGACCGTGGACGCCGAGCTGATGGCCGGCTACCTGCGCAGCCAGGGCATCCACGCCGTCGTGTCCTCCGATGACGCCGGCGGCGTCGAGCCGGCCCTGCAGACCGGTGCCGGCGTCCGCGTGCTCGTGCCACACGACCAGCACGCCCACGCCCGCCGCGCCCTCGACGACCGGAAGTGATCCGACTCAGTTGACCTGGCGGTCGCGGCCGGCCCAGTAGGGGTCGCGGAGCTTGAACTTCTGCACCTTGCCGGTCGCCGTACGCGGGATCGCGTCGACGAAGTCGATCGAGGTCGGTGCCTTGTAGCCGGCCGCCTTCTCCTTGCAGTGCGCGATTAACTCGGCCTCGGTGACCTCGGATCCAGGGCTGCGTACGACGATCGCCTTGATCGTCTCGCCCCACTTCTCGTCCGGGATGCCGATGACCGCGCACTCGGCGACACCGGGCGCTGAATACAGAACGTCCTCCACCTCGATCGAGGAGACGTTCTCGCCGCCGGTGATGATGACGTCCTTCTTGCGGTCGGAGATCGTGAGGTAGCCCTCGCCGTCGATCACACCGCCGTCGCCGGTGTGGAACCAACCGCCGTCGAGCGCGTCGGCCGTCACCTCCGGCTGGTTCCAGTAGCCCTCCAGCACCACGTTGGATCGAGCCAGCACCTCGCCGGACTCACTCACCGCCAGCTCCACGCCGATCGCGGGCGCGCCGGCCCGGCCGAGCTCCCTCGACACCTCGGTGATCGGCGCGTCGGCCTGCTCGCGGCGGCGCCGGTTGATGGTCAGCAACGGCGAGGTCTCGGTCAGGCCATAGATCTGGCAGAACTCCCAACCGAGCTCGTCCTCGATCCGCTCGATCGTCCTCGACGGCGGCGGTGCACCCGCGGCAATGACCCGGGTAACCCGGTCGCTGCCAGGCACCGGTCCGGACCACCCCGGCGCGGCGTCGAGGATCGCGTTGAGCACCGCGGGCGCCGCACACATGAAGGTCACGCCGTACTTGTCGACCCTGGCGAGAATGTCGGCACCATCGACCTTGCGCAACACGATCTGCGGTACGCCGAGCCCGGCCGTAGTGAACGGCATCCCCCACCCGTTCGCGTGGAACATCGGCAGCGTGTGCAGGTAGGTGTCCCAGTCGCTCACGCCCGCATGCAGCCCAAACGTCACCGCGTTGGTCCAGATGTTGCGGTGGGTGATCTGCACACCCTTCGGGCGGGCGGTCGTGCCGCTGGTGTAGTTGATCGTCGCGGTCGCGTCCTCGTCGATGTCCGACCACGGCACCGGCTCGCGATCGAAGCGCAGCAACGCCTCGTCGCTGTGCGCGCCAAGGGTGAACCGGTGCTTGGCGTTCACGCCGTGCAACGGCTCGTCGACCTCGGGGTCGACCAGCAGGACCGACGAGCCGGAGTGATCGACGATGTACTCGACCTCCTCCGAACGCAGCCGGAAGTTGATCGGCACCAGGATCCGCCCGCTCGCCGGTACGCCGTAGAGCAGCTCGAGCATCCGGGCCGAGTTCGGGGAGACGATCGCGATCCGCTCGCCGACACCGACACCGAGCGCATCAAGACCGGCCTGCAGTGCGCGCACCCGGCCGGCCAGCACCGTGTAGGTCATCTCGCCGAGCGAGTCGGGGCCGGTCGGCTCGTCGACAACACCGATCCGCGCGCCGTACACGGCCTCGGCCCTGGTCAGGAAATCGGCAGAGGTCAGCGGAACCTTCATGTCGGGGACGGTAGCCGGGTCGGTGAACGGTTGCGAGTAGCGGGGTGCTGGCGGTTCACAGATCGGCCGTCGGATCAGGGCTCGAAGGGATAGCTGACGCCGATTTGACGGCGGATCTCGTCCATCGTCGTCATGATCGACAGGGTCTCCTCGAGCGGCATGATCGGGCTCTCGGTCAGACCGTCGCGCAGGCAGCGCCCGACCTCGTCGGCCTGGTAGCGCAAGCCGTTACCGGTCGGGGGCTCGGCGAAGCGCTCCGGATCGCCGGAGACCGGCCGGAAGGTGAACGAGCTGGGCTGGTACCAGACCGGGTCGATCTCGATCCGGCCTTCGGTGCCGGTGATGGAGGCCAGGGTCGGAGTCTCCGCACCCAGCGTGGTGGTAAGGACGGCGTGGCTGCCGCCCTCGTACTGAAGGACGACTGAGGTCTGCGCGTCGACGCCGGTCTCAGTCAGGTCGCCGGCCGCGGTGACCTTCTCGGGCCGACCCAAGACGTACGACGCGAAGGACAGCGGGTAGATCCCGAGGTCGAGCAGCGCGCCGCCGCCGAGCTCGGGCGCATACAGCCGCGAAGTGAAGTCCGGCGGCAGGAACCGCTGCCCGTGGTCGGCGATCACGGTGCGGATGTCGCCGAGTGCGCCGGCATCGAGCAACTCGCGGATCCGGCGCATGTGCGGAGCGAACCGGGTCCACATCGCCTCCATGCAGAACAGGCTCTCGGCGCGCGCGGTCGCGATCACCTCGGCGGCCTCGTCGGCGTTGATGGTGAACGGTTTCTCGCACAGCACGTGCTTGCCAGCATCTAAGGCGAGCAAGGCATCGTGCGCGTGGAACGGATGTGGTGTTGCGACGTACACGACCTCGACCTCGGAGTCGGCACACACCTCCTCGTAGCTGCCGTATGCGTGCGGGACATCTTCGCGGGCCGCGAACTCCTGCGCCGTTTCGGACCGTCTGGAACCGACGGCAACCACGCGGTGATCAGGAAGCAGCCGCAGGTCGTCGACGAACCTGGTGGCGATCCAGCCGGTGCCGACGATCCCCCATTTGATCTCGTCCATTACCTTGCCGCCTTCTCGATGACCTCGCGCAGCACGCGGTTGACCGCGTCGGGTGCCTCCATGTTGGCCATGTGTCCGGCGTTCGGGACGACGACCTTATGCGCGCCGGGAATCCCGGTCGCGAGCCGGTCGGCCATGTCCTGGAAGCAGGGCACGTCGAGCTGGCCGACGATGACCGTGGTCGGCGCGGCGATCGATGGGAGGTCCTCGATCACGGCCGGATGCGATGCGTGTGGATCCGGCTCGCTCAGGTGCAGGCCCGGGAAGTCCTCGACGATTGCGGCCAGCCGGGCCGCCAGTGCCGGGTCGCGTCGCGCCGGCCGGAAGAAGCCGTGCGCGAGCCAGGTGGCCTTCGCCGCGGCGAGCCCATCGGCCGTCATCGACGCACTCACCGCCGCCATCTCACGGTCCGACTTCTCGTCCCACCGGACCCCGTCGAGTACGGCGTCGATGAGCACGAGGGCGCGGACCCGCGCCGGTGCCGCGAGCGCCGTCTCGAGCGCAATGCGGCCACCCATCGACAGCCCCACGATCACCGCGTCACCGGCGCCGAGATGGTCGAGCAGCGCCCACGCGTCGCCCGCGTGGGTGTAGGTCACGTCGGGATCGCGACGGCACGACCGGCCGAAGCCGCGGGCGTCGTACCGGATCACCCGGGCTGCGTCGCGCAGCGCGGCCACCTGGTCGTCCCACATCCGGGCGTCAAGAGCGAAGCCATGGATCAGCAGGACGGCGACGCCGTCGCCCTCGACCTCGTAGTAGAGGTCGGTCCCGTCAAGCGCGAGGGTGCTCATCCGTTCCTTTGGTCACTCGGTCCGACCCGCGCGGGCGGTCAGGCGAGCGAGGCTTCCAGCGTGATCGTGGTGCCGGCCAGCGCCTTGCTGACCGGGCAGCCTTCCTTGGCGGTCTTAGCGGCCGCGGCAAAGCCGTCGGCATCGAGACCGTCGACCTCGCCCTCGACCGAGAGCGCGATGCCGGTGATGGCGAAGCCACCACGCTCGGTGTCCGGACCGAGTGTCACCACCGCGGTGACATCGAGCGCATGGGGCGTGCCACCGGCTTTGGCGACCTCGTTCGACAGCGACATCGCGTAACACGCGGTGTGGGCGGCTGCGATGAGTTCCTCGGGACTGGTCGTGCCGGGCGATGAGTCGGCCGCCCGCTTCGGGAAGCTGACCTCGTAGGTGCCGAGGCCGCTGCTCGTCAGCTCGACCTGACCTGAACCCTCCCCGATGGTGCCGGTCCATGCGGTGCGCGCGGTACGTGTGGGCACGGTGGCCTCCTGTCGATCGACGTCCAGTAACTCGACACTATGGTGTGCCGATGGTCAAGGCGTCGGTGCTGTCGGAGATCGGCGGCAAGCAGCAGGTCGCTGACATCGTCCTGCGCCCGCTCGGTCCCGGCGACGTCCACGTGCAGATCGCCGCGGCCGGCGTGTGCCACTCCGACCTCTCGCTCGGCAGCGGCGTGATGGACCAGGTCGTGCCGGCCGTGCTGGGACACGAGGGGTCCGGCACGGTCATCGCGGTCGGCGCCGACGTCACCCAGGTCGCTCCCGGTGACCGGGTCGTCCTCAACTGGTCGCCGCCGTGCCGGACCTGCTGGTGGTGCGAAGCCGGCGAGCCGTGGTTGTGCGCGAACGCATTTGCCGACGACGACGTGCCGTACGCCACCCTCGACGGCATCGACCTCGTGGCCGGGATCGGCATCGGCGCGTTCGCGGAGGAGACGATCGTGCCGGCCCGCGCAGTGATCCCCATCGGTGCTGACGTACCGCTGGAGATGGCCGCGCTGCTCGGTTGCGCCGTGCTGACCGGAGCCGGTGCGGTCGTCAATCACGCGCGCACCAAGCCGGGCGAGTCGGTGCTGGTCGTGGGGCTCGGCGGGGTGGGCCTGTCCGCCGTGCAGGGCGCGCGGATGGCCGGCGCGGCGACGATCGTCGCCGCGGACGTCTCCCCGGACAAGGAGGAGATCGCACGCCGCTGTGGCGCGACCGAGTTCCTGCTCGCGGGCGACGACCTGGCCAAGCAGGTACGCCGGCTCACCGACGGACGCGGTGCCGACGTCGCGGTCGAGTGCGTGGGCCGCGGCAGCACGATCCGCCAGGCGTGGAGCGCCACCCGCCGCGGCGGTCGCGCGGTGGTCGTCGGGATCGGGCGGGCCGATGACATGGCGCAGTTCAACGCGCTGGAGGTCTTCCATTTCGCCCGCTCGCTATCGGGCTGCGTCTACGGGTCGTCGGATCCCGAGATCGACGTACCCCGGATGATCGATGCATGGCGCGAGGGCCGGTTCGACCTCGAGGCGCTCGTGACCGACCGCACGAACCTCGAAGGTATTGACGCGGCGTTCGACCGGATGCGGTCCGGCCACGGCGGCCGCACCCTCGTCATCCCCTAGTCGCGTTCTCGACAAGCAGTGTGACATTGCCCCCCACTTCGTGGGGGCAATGTCACACCACCCCCGGAAAGGGCTGGGCAATGTGACATTGCTTGAGCCGGGCGATGGCCGGAACCCGCGCGGGCCGGTCGGGGCTACTGATGCGCGGCCAGGTCGTAGATCGTGGTGTCGGAGTGCTCCATGACGAGATAGGCGCGCCCCTTGATCGCGGCGAGCTGAGTGAGCACAGCGTCGCCGCTGGTGCCGTCACCGACTTCGCGTTGTGACCACTTGCCGCCGGTGTTCTCCTCGACCTCGATGATCTCCTTGCCCTTGGTGCTGAGCACCGTCCAGGCAACGACCACCTTGCCCTTTGACTCGACCGTCTGCGGATGCGAGACCACCGCCGTGTCGAACACCGCGGGTGGCGCGAACGACCTGGTATGCCAAGCACCGCTGCCGACCTCCGTCGCGACCTCGACGACGTAGTGGTTCTTGCCCGGGACGAACTGCAGCCAGGTCACCCGCGTCGTCGTGCCCGACACGCTCACCGTCGGAAGCTTTCCGACCTGGTTCTTCGCAGTCACGACATGCGGCTTGGACCACTTGCCCGCCCGCCACTTGGACACGACGACCTGGCCGCCGACCTCATCCTGCGAGACGCGATACGTGAGGACCGGCTCACCGTTAGAGCCGAGCGCGAGGCTCGGCTCGCTCGCGCACAGCTTGGTGTTGTGGGCACCCTGGATCCCGTCGAGCGTCTTCGCCTGGAACAGGTAGAAGCACTCCGTCCCGCCAGTAATGGCGGTCTCGTCCGACCACACCGCCCACCATTTGCCGCCTCGGGCGACCAGTGCTCCAGTGCCTGCCGCGCCGTCTCGCTTGGCGACCAGTGTCTTGACGTGATTCGTCCCAGATCTGGTACGGGTGAGCAGCTCGACGCCGGTCGTGCTGTCGTAGAGCGCGTACGAGGAGTGCCCGTCGTCTGCGACCGCCATCAGGGACTGAGCCTTGGTAGCGACCCGGGTCCGTTTCCATGTGCTGGCTCCCGGTGCCGCGGTCACGGCGTACAGGTCGTCGTACCCGCTGCTGAGCCGGCAAAGCGTGAACCCGTGCCGGCCCCCCGACGAGTCCAGGACGGTCAGGCTTCCCGCGCAGCTGTCCGGCAGGACCTGATGCGCGGGACCGAACGGCGCGACGGCCTGCGCCGTTCCCGGGAGCATGGTGACAACCGCCACCGGTACGACGAGCAGGCCCAGTGCACGTGTCATCCGGCTCATCGTGGATCCCCCGCGTCAGGTGCGTCGCGCGCCTTCGTGCGCCGAACGTTGACGGATTCTGCCACGCTCTGGCAACTTCGTCCGCACAAACGGGATCGACCCGCTGCAGCGTCATGTTCGGCCCGGCGACCGCCGCGAGTCGAGCCAATGCTCGACGAAGGACCGCAGGTCGCGGCCGGTCCGATGGTCGAGGAAGGCAATCCACTCGTTTCGATTGACGGTGCCGAAGCGATGCTGTTGCGGCCATCCGCGCAGCACGTCGGCGAACAGCCGCGGACCGAGCATCGAGCGCAGCCGATCGAGCATCCGGGCACCGCATTCATAGACGTTCAGCGCGGCGAAGTCCCCCGGGTCGGGCCGGCCCGGCGGGCCGTACGTCGTCCGCAGCCGCTGATCGTCGCGATCCAGCATCCGCCGCCACTCGGCGGTCGTCGCGACCCCGTGCGAGGCCTCCCAGGTGAGCTGGACGTAGAAGGCGAAGCTCTCGTTGAGCCACAGGTCGTCCCAACCACTGGGCGTCACCTCGTCGCCGTACCAGGAATGGACGTACTCGTGCAGCAGGTCACTCGCCCCGGCCGGCAGCCGGAGCACCGGAGCCCCGACCGTGACCATCGTCTGCGTCTCGACCGCGGTGTGGGCCGGCACCACGACGTCGCCGAGCGAGTCGAACGGGTAGCGACCGAGTCGGGCCTCGAGCCACTGGAGCATCGCCGGCGTCTGGTCGAGCACCCGGAGCACGGGCCGGTCCGGCCGGGTGACCCAATAGCTGAGCGGCAACCCGCGCGGGCCGGTCTGTCGGTACTGCTGGTAGGGCCCGATCACCGCTGTGACCAGATAGCTCGCGGCCGGCGAGTCGAGCTGCCAACGGGTAGTGCGCCGGCCGTCGTGCACCGAGTCGCCGACCAGCCGCCCGTTGCTCACCCCGGTCCAGGAAGCCTTGGTGTGCCAGGTGATGTCGTAGAACGCCTTGTCCGACGGCTGATCATCGACCGGATACCAGGTGTAGGCGCCGAAGGGCTCCTGGACCGTCCAGACCGTGCCGTCGGGCTGCACGTTCCATCCGAGACCGGACAGGTCGGGGCTCGATGTCGACTGGGTCGGCCGCGGCCTGCCGTCGTACCGGACGACGACCGTGTGTGGGCTGTCGGCGGACAACGGGCCGGTCGTGACCACCAGCTTCGATCCAGGGTGTCGCGCCGGCACTCGCCGGCCATCAAACCGGACGCCTCGGGGCCGAAGCGCGGCACCGAAGTCGAGCGTGATCGACGTCTCACCCCGGGTCGCGCGGAAGCTGATCGCGGCGCTGCCGGACAGCAGGCGGCGTTGCGCGTCCCAGGTCAGGTCGAGACCGTAGTGCAGCGCATCGACGCCGGCCGCGCCCCGGCCCGGGTATTCGTCGTCGACCCCTGGATCCGACCGGGCCTCGGTGTACGGCGGCCGGTCGCCGCCCCGAGCCACCGGCCATACCTGCGGTGGGACGGTCAGCCGGGCGGCAATCGGGTGCGCCGCCGTCGGATGCTGTCCGGTCGACGACGACACGACCGGCGCCGAGCCGGGCTTGGACCCGTGACACCCCGCAACGAGGAGGACGCTCGCGACCGCCAGGCCCGCAAGGGCCCGCAGGTCGCTCACTCCTCGGCGAGTGCGGCCGAGAGCCGGCGTGGCAGGGCTTGGACCGGTAGCAGTGCGGCCATCGCGCCGAGCAGCACGCCGACCGCGACCGCGACGAACGCGAGCGGCAGCGCGCGATGAACGGTCTCGCTGGTGAAGTTGACGATCAGGGCGGTGCCCGCGACCGCTCCGAGCACCGCGCCGGCCACCCCGAGCATCGCGCCCTCAGCCGTGATCATCCGCCCGACCTGTCGACGCGACCATCCGGTGGCCTGCAAGGTGGCCAGCTCCGCCGCCCGCTCGCGCACGTTGAGATAGAGCACGTCGCTGACCCCGAACGCGCCGAGCCCGAGCATGACGATCACCGCCGCATAGTCGACCGCGCGCACCCGGACCGTCACTGCCTGACCGAGCAGGTCACCCGCCAGCTGCCCGTTGAAGCTCGTCGTGACGGCGAGCAGGAAGATCGTCGAGCAGATGCCGATGGCGAGGCCGACTACCGCGATCGCGCTGCGTCCACGCGCCCGCGCGAGGTTGAGAGCCGCGAGGCCGACCGTCGTACGGACCGGATGCCTGGACCGGTAGTGCCCGGCGACCGGGCGGATCGCCTCGAGCGGGTTCGACCTCGCTGCCGTGAACGCAGGCGGGATCGCGGCCAGCGCCGAGAGCACGGTGGCCGCGGCGACCGCGACGGCGACCCGGGCCAACGTCACCTGGAGCCCGGTCGCGTCCGCGACCGGGACGGCGACGCCCACCCCGACGACGCCGGCGACCAGACCGATCGCGATCTGTTCGGACATCACCACGCCGAACAGCTGTCGCTGTCCCCACCCGGTGCAGGCCAGCACCCCGAGCTGGCCGCGCCGCGAGCGGACGGCGGCGGTCGCCGCGTTCAGCACGAACAGCCCGCTCACGACCAGCACCAGGATGAACAGCAACAGACTCTTGCGATCGACGCTATGCAGGATCAGCACGACGATGTCCTTGACCACCCAGCCCTCACGGATCGCGAGCGCCGGGCGACCGAACGTGCCGGCCGGCAGATCGGTGACCCGGGTCGACGGCGACGACCCGGCGGTGATGTCGACCTGCAACCCGGTCCGCTGGATGATGTCCTGCGCCACCAGGTTGACCCGCGCGCGGCTCAACGCATCTTCACCGGTCGCGCCCGCCACCCGGATCCGGATCGCGCTGATCGGGCGGCCCGGGTCGAGGTTGCCGCTGAACGCCTGCGAGTTCTCCAGGGCCGGCAGCGCGGCGAGGGTCGTGACGAGCTGGGGCGGTTGACCGAGGTAGCCGCCCAGGTTGCTGTTCGGAAGCAGGCCTCGACCGTGCAGCAGCGCGGCGGACCGCGGGTCCGCCGGCGTGGCCTGAGGCGGCTCGTAGCCGCCGAGCGGCACGTGCGTCAGCGGGTTGAACGGCGGGATCTTGTTCGGATCGAACACGCCCACTGCGATCGGCACCGGCAACGTTGGCTGGCCGAACGCGCTGTTGCTCGCGACGTGCTCGTGGATCGCGCGGTACGCCGTGTCCTGGTCGTCCGGTGGCACCGCCACGAATCCGTCCGATTGGAACACCGAGTGCCAGACCGTGTTCGGGTTGGAGATCGACTTCGGCTCAAGCGGCGCGTCATTCCCGGCCGCCGTGTAGCCGGTCGGCGTCACCCGCCAGAGCCCGTCCACCGGGCTGAACAGGTTGCGGTCGGTCTTGCCGCGCAGTTGTTCGACCAGCCGGCGATAGGCCGTCCCGATCGAGATGTGTTGGACGCTGACCACCGGACCGGTGCCGCGCGAGGCGTTGTCCTCGAGCGCGAGCGGACGCGCCGGCACCGCCCGCGCGGCGGCGGCGGCAAGCCGGCGGACAGTAACAGTGAGCTCATTGTCGAGGTAGTTGCGATTGGACACCAGCACCGGGAAGGTCGGGCTGTCCAGGTCTGCGTGCGTGCCGCGAACGCTGTTCACCCCGTCGGAGCCGCGCAAGTACCGACCCTTGACGATGCTGCGATTCAGGCCGTCCAGCCGGGCCTCGGCAGAGGGGTCGATCGCCTCGATCAGCAGCGGCACCGAGATGTACAGCGAGGTCGGGTAGCGCTGGTGCGAGGCAGTCGCCAGCGGCAGGCAACGGTCGTTGCCGCGAGCCTTGGCGATGTACGGGCTGGTGTACTTCGGCTCTCCTCCGGCGCAGATCGGAACGACCTGGCCGCCTGGCTCGACCTCCCTGATCGGCTCGTCGATCTGCTTCAGCGTGCCTCGGTTCGGGGGCAGGTGGAGGGGTCGCCGGGTCAGGTAGACGTACGACGGCGGGGTCGGAATGTGCGACAGCCCGCGGTCGGTCGCCATCTCGTCCGACACCTCGTACAGCTGCCTCGTGGCTCGCGACCGGAGCGGTCCGAGGCTGATCCCGAACGGCACGACTTGCAGCGTGTATCCCACCATCGCGACCGGTGCCGCGACCTGCACGCCCTGGATCCGGCTGATCGCGTGGTACTGCTTCATGCTGATCCCGCCGAAGACACCGTCGAGGAAGCCCGGGCGGACCTCGCCGCTGGTGCGCTCCACCGCGGTTTGCGAGCCGCGCGGGCGGACCAGGATGTCGTAGGCACTCGGGCCGGTCGAGGTGACCTTCTGGTTGGCCACCACCCGGGCCGTGTCGGCCGCGCCGGTCAGCACCGTGAACGCCGCAGTGGCCACCGCCACTGCCGCCAGCATCGTCACCGTGCGCGGCCGGTCGTTGCGCAGTTGGGCCAGGACCATCCGCCCGCGCCCTCCGGATCGCCGCCGCTGGCTCACCGACTCAGCCCCTGAGCTTGTTGATCCGGGCGAGCAGCTCGTCCGGGGCATCCTGGGCGCGCACGGTGATGTCGTCGGTGATCTGGCCGTCCCGCAGATGCAGCACCCGGTCCGCGTGCGCCGCGACGCTCGGGTTGTGGGTCGCGACCACGACCGTCATCCCGCTGGCCGCGCGCAGCGCCATGATCAGGGCCAGTACTTCATCACCAGTGGCCGAGTCGAGGTTGCCGGTTGGCTCGTCGGCGAGCAGCAGTGACGGCGAGTTGACCAGCGCCCGGGCGATCGCCACCCGCTGCTGTTGGCCACCAGAGAGCTCGGAGGGCAAGGCGTTGCCCCGGCCCTCGATGCCGACGTCGGCGAGCAGCCGTGCGGCGCGTTCGCCTTTGTCGAAGTCGACCCGGTACGGAAGGACCGGCGCCAGGATGTTGTCGGTCGCGGTCAGCGACGGCAGCAGGTTGAACCGCTGGAACACGAACCCGACCCGGCGCCGATGCGCAACCAGATCGGCCCGCCGGACCCGGGTGAGGTCGACCCCGTCGATCACCACCGATCCGCTGTCCGGCCGGTCGAAGGCCGCGAGCAGATGCAGCAGGGTCGACTTGCCCGAGCCGGACGGACCGGTGAGGGCGATCATCTGCCCGCTCGCGGCCGCCAGGCTGACGCCCCCAAGCGCCACCACCTCGGACTCCCCGCGGCCGTAGCGGCGAACCACGTCGGTGACCTCGACCCTGGCGCCCGGTCGAGCCGACTCGCTCACGAACGACGCCAGAGATACATTCGAGCGGTATACATTGCCGGTATGCAACCATGGCCGAGTCGGCCTGCCAAGCATCCGTAGGGGGATCGTGACCATGCCGATACAACACGCGGTCCTGGCGCTGCTCGACGACGGGCCGACCCACGGGTACGAGCTCAAGCAACGGTTCGAGGCGGCGATCGGCCCGCAGTGGGGCCGGCTCAACATCGGCCACCTCTACCAGACCCTCGACCGGCTCGCGCGGGACGGCTGCGTCACCAGCGAGCGGGTGCCGAACGACGTCCGCCCCGATCGGCGGGTCTACGCGCTGACCGACGCCGGGCGCGCGGAGCTTGCCGCCTGGCTCGAGCAGCCCGCCGAGCGGGTCAGCGGTTATCGCGACGAGCTGTTCTTCAAGCTGCTGGTCGCGTCGCGGGCCGGCGCCGACACCGTGAGTGCGGTGGTCAGCCGCCAGCGCGCCTACCAGCTCGGCCAGCTGCGCACGCTGAGCGAGCTGCGCCGCGGGCACGAGCAGCAGCCCCTGATCCAGCTCCTGATCGACGCGGCCCGGCTGCACAACCAGGCCGACCTCGAGCTCCTCGACCTCGCCGACGAAGCGCGCGCGACGCTGGCGGCCGCCGCCCGCGAGGCCCTCCCCGTCCAGCGCCGCGAGATCACCGAACCCGCGCCGCCGGCCGACCCGTCACGGTCACGACAAGCAATGTGACATTGCCCCCCACTTCGTCGGGGCAAGGTCACATCACCCCCGGAAACAGCTGGGCAATGTGACATTGCTTGGGACCGGGCTATTGCAAGACGGACGTACGGTTTGGTAAAGTTCGGTCGTGCCCAAGGTCAGCCCCGAACGGCTCGAAGCGACCCGGCGCCGCGTCCTAGAAGGCGCCCGGCGAGCGTTTGCGGCATACGGCTACGAAGGCGCCACCGTTCGCCGGCTCGAGGAAGCCACCGGCCTGTCGCGTGGCGCGATCTTTCACCACTTCGCCGACAAGGACGCGCTGTTCCTGGCCCTCGCCCAGGAGGACGCCGAAGAGGTCGCGACCCTCGTCGACGACTTCGGCCTGGTCGGGGCGATGCACAAGCTTCGGGACAAGGATGTCGGCTGGCTCGGCGTACAGCTCGAGGTGTCGCGCCGGGTCCGGACCGATCCGCAGTTCGCGGCGCTCTGGCAGCACCACCTTCGCTCGATCACCCGCGCGACCCAGGCCCGGCTGGCGCGCCAGCGCGACGCCGGCGTGGTGCGTGACGACGTCCCGATCGAGACCCTGGCCGCGTTCTTGCTGCTCGCGTACGACGGGCTCGTCGCCCAGCTCGCCACCGGCATGCCGGTGCAGCATCTCGACGCGATCCTCGACCTCGCAGAACAAGCGGTCCGCGAGTCCCCCGTCGCGCACCACCCGCCGACGCACCGAGACACACCACTAGATCAGGAGCTCATCGATGGCCAACCCCAACAGCTTCGGCGCCCGGTCGACCCTGACCGTCGGTGACCGCGACCTCACCGTCTACCGGATCGACGCGGTCGACGGCAGTGCGCACCTCCCCTACAGCTTGAAGGTGCTCCTCGAGAACCTGCTCCGCAACGAGGACGGTCACAACGTCACCGCCGACCAGATCCGGGCGCTGGCCGGCTGGGACCCCGACGCCGAGCCGGACACCGAGATCCAGTTTTCCCCGGCCCGGGTCGTCATGCAGGACTTCACCGGAGTGCCGTGTGTCGTCGACCTGGCCGCGATGCGCGAGGCGATGCGGGCCCTCGGCGGCGACCCCAAGAAGATCAACCCGCTGGTGCCCACCGAACTTGTCATCGACCACTCCGTCATCGTCGACGTCTTCGGCGCACCGGACGCCTTCCAGCGCAACGCGGCGCTGGAGTTCGAGCGCAACCAGGAGCGCTACCAGTTCCTGCGCTGGGGGCAGAACGCCTTCGATGGCTTCACTGTCGTGCCGCCGGACACCGGAATCGTCCACCAGGTGAACCTCGAATACCTGGCCCGGGTCGTCTTCGACGCAGACGGCACCGCCTACCCCGACACCCTGGTCGGCACCGACTCCCACACCACGATGATCAACGGCCTCGGCGTACTCGGCTGGGGCGTCGGCGGCATCGAGGCCGAAGCGGCGATGCTCGGCCAGCCGGTGTCGATGCTCATCCCGCGGGTGGTCGGCTTCAAGCTGTACGGCGTGCAACCCGAAGGCACGACTGCGACCGACCTCGTCCTGACGATCACCGAGCTGCTGCGCAAGCACGGCGTGGTCGGGAAGTTCGTCGAGTTCTACGGGCCGGGCGTCGCCGCAGTGCCATTGGCCAACCGGGCCACGATCGGAAACATGAGCCCGGAGTACGGCTCGACCTGCGCGATCTTCCCGATCGACGACGAGACGTTGACCTACTTGAGGCTGACCGGCCGCCCCGCCCAGCTCGTCGAGCTGATCGAGCACTACGCGAAGGCGCAAGGGCTCTGGCACGACCCCGACCACGAGCCGGTCTACTCCGAGCGGCTCGAGCTCGACCTGGCCACCGTCGAGCCCTCGCTGGCAGGCCCGAAACGGCCGCAGGACCGAGTGCCGCTGAAGAGCGCGAAGGACGGCTTCCGCGCCGTGCTCGGCGACTACGCCGTCGACGACCCGAACGGCAACAGCGCCAACGAAGGGTCGGAGGAGTCGTTCCCGGCCAGCGACCCGCCGGCGGTGAGTCGCGACGGCGCGAACGACGGCCCGCGGCACTCAGCCACGTCGAGCCACGGCCGGCCGAGCAACCCGGCCGCGATCTCGATCGACGGCGAGGAGGTCGTGATCGACCACGGCGCGGTCGTCGTCGCCGCGATCACCTCGTGCACCAACACGTCCAACCCGTTCGTCATGGTCGGCGCCGGGTTGCTCGCCAAGAAGGCGGTCGAACGCGGGCTGCGCAGCAAGCCGTGGGTGAAGACCTCGCTCGCGCCGGGTTCGAAGGTGGTCTCCGACTACTACGACAAGTCGGGGTTGACGGCATATCTCGACAAGCTCGGCTTCGGCCTGGTCGGCTACGGCTGCACGACCTGCATCGGCAACTCCGGCCCGCTGATCCCCGAGGTGAGCAAGGCGGTCAACGACAACGATCTCGCTGCCGTGTCGGTGCTCAGCGGCAACCGCAACTTCGAGGGCCGGATCAACCCCGACGTGAAGATGAACTACCTCGCCTCGCCACCGCTGGTCGTCGCCTACGCGCTCGCCGGGACGATGGACATCGACCTGCTGACCGAGCCGCTCGGCCAGGACAGCGAGGGCAAGGACGTGTTCCTCTCGGACCTGTGGCCGTCGCCGCGCGAGATCCAGGACATCATCAACGACACGGTCGCCTCGTCGGGCTTCGCGTCGTCGTACTCCGATGTGTTCGCCGGCGACGAGCGGTGGAAGAGCCTCTCGGTGCCCGACGGCGACGCCTTCGAGTGGGCCGAGGACTCGACCTACGTACGACGGCCGCCGTACTTCGATGGGATGCCGGCCGAGCCCGCGCCGATCGAGGACATCCGCGGTGCCCGCGTGCTGGCCGTGCTCGGTGACAGCGTGACGACCGATCACATCTCGCCGGCCGGCAGCATCAAGAAGGACTCCCCCGCCGGGCAGTACCTCAGCGACCACGGGGTGGGGTCGCGCGACTTCAACTCCTATGGCTCACGTCGTGGCAACCACGAGGTGATGATCCGCGGCACCTTTGCCAACATCCGGCTGCGTAACCAGCTCGCACCTGGCACCGAGGGTGGCGTCACCCGGCACCTTCCGGACGGCGCCGAGATCTCGATCTTCGAGGCGTCGGAGCGCTATCTCGCCGATGGCGTGCCGCTGGTCGTCCTGGCCGGCAAGGAGTACGGCTCCGGCTCGTCACGGGACTGGGCGGCGAAGGGCACGATGCTGCTCGGCGTCCGCGCGGTGATCGCGGAGTCGTTCGAACGGATCCATCGCTCCAACCTGATCGGGATGGGAGTGCTGCCCCTGCAGTACGCCGACGGCGAGTCCCGCGAGTCCCTCGGCCTGACCGGCGAGGAGACCTTCGAGATCGCCGGGCTGGCCGGCACCGATCGGATCCCGCGCGAGATCACCGTGAAGGCCGACGACAAGACCTTCACCGCAACCGTGCGGATCGACACCGCCGGCGAGGCGGAGTACTACCGCCACGGTGGGATCCTGCAGTACGTACTGCGCTCACTGCGCTAGCCCGGACCGAAAGGGTTCGTCATGGATCTTGGCCTTCGCGACCGCGTGTACATCATCACCGGCGGCACGAGAGGGCTTGGACTTGCGGCTGCCGTCGTGCTGGTCGGCGAGGGCGCCCGGGTGGTCGTGTCATCGCGAACCCAGGAGTCGGTCGATGCCGCCCTCGCCCAATTCGGCGCGGAGTCAGCCACCGGGATCGCCGCCGACATCGCAGACCCCTCGACCGCCGAGCAGCTGGCCGCAGCCGCAATGGATCGCTGGGGGCGCCTCGACGGCGCGTTGATCAGCGTCGGCGGGCCACCCGCCACGAGCGCACTCGGGGCCACCGACCAGCAGTGGCGCGACGCGTTCGAGTCGGTGTTCCTCGGCGCGGTCCGCATCACCCGGGCCGTCGTGCCGCTCCTCAGCCCGGGCGGCGCGGTGGCGCTCGTGCTCTCGACGACGACCAAGAGCCCGATGGACGGTCTGGCGATCTCGAACGGGCTTCGACCCGGCCTCGCGATGTGGGCCAAGCAGCTCGCCGACGAGATCGGGCCGGACGGGCTCCGGGTGGTCGGGCTGCTGCCCGGCCGGGTGCTCACCGAACGAAGCCTCGTTCTCACCCCGGAGCCGGCCGACCGCGAGACGATCGCCGCGCGCATCCCGCTCCGGCGCTACGCCGACCCGGCCGAGTTCGGTCGCGTCGCGGCATTCGTGCTCTCCCCGGCCGCGTCGTACCTCACCGGATGCTTCATTCCGGTCGACGGCGGCGCGCTGCGCCTGCTCTGATCGGCATCACCGCGCCGGGCGAGCGCGGTCTCAGTCCTCCGGAGTGAGCCGCAGCACGCCGAGGCCGGCTCCATGGACATCGTTGATCACCGCGAACCGGCCGTCCGGGATGTCCTGCGGCGGCATCCGGACGCTGCCGCCGAGCTCGGTCGCGCGGGTGACCGCCTTGTCGACGTTGGTCACCGCGATGTACGGCAGCCACATCGGCGGAATCTCGATCGGCGCGATCTCCGGCATGGTCATGAAACCGCCGACGGTGTGCCCCTCGAACTGCCACTCGCTGTAGTCCTCGCCGCGGCGGATCCCCCAGCCGAAGACCGCCTCGTAGAAGGCGACTGCGGCGTCGAGATCACGGCCGAGCAGCTCGGACCAGCTCCACGCGTTCGGCTCGTCGATCAGCTCCGACCCGTGGTGCTGGTTGGGTTGCCAGGCGGTGATCTCGCCGCCGGTCGAGTCGTGGTAGACCGCCATCTGGCCGGCCTCGAAGACGTCCAGCGGCCCGCCGACGACGGTGCCACCGGCCTCCTTGACCGCGGCCGTGGTGACGTTGATGTCCGCGGTGCAGATGTAGATCGACCAGCGCGGCGGGTTGTCGTTGTCCATGATCGGCGCGATGCCGGCGACGGTCCGGCCGCCGAGGGTGCAGATCGTGTATCCCTGGGCCGCTGGCCCTTGCTCCTCGCCCTCCCAGCCGAACAGGCCCGAGTAGAACTCCAGGGACTCCTCGACATCGGCGGACGAGACGTCGATCCAGCACGGTGATCCGGGGCTGTACTCCGACTTCACAGGCATGGTCGAAGACTAACCGCGAGAAGGCGCTCAGGCCGGAAGCGGATCGTCGTACGTCGTCATATTTTCATGGCGCTCGAACTGCGTGTGGTAGAGCTCGGAATAGAGCCCGGCCGCGTCGATCAGCTCGTCGTGCGTCCCCTGCTCGACGATCCGGCCGTCGTCGACGACGAGGATCATGTCGGCCTCGCGCACGGTCGACAGTCGATGCGCGATCACGATCGACGTGCGCCCGGACAGCGCGGTCGAGAGGGCCCGCTGGACCGCGACCTCGGACTCGGAGTCCAGGTGCGCGGTCGCCTCGTCGAGCACCACCACGGCCGGCGCCTTTAGCAACAGCCGCGCGATCGCGAGCCGTTGCTTCTCCCCGCCCGAGAGTCGGTAGCCGCGGTCCCCGACCAGGGTGTCGAGACCGTCCGGCAGCGAGCGGATCAGGTCGCCGATCTGGGCGCCGTCGATCACGTCCCACATCTCGGCCTCGGTGACGCTCGGCTTGGCGTAGATCAGGTTCTGGCGGATCGTGTCGTGGAACATGTGGGCGTCCTGGGTGACCACGCCCACGACGTTTCGCAGCGACGTCAGCGTGAGCTCGCGAACATCGTGGTCCCCGACCCGGACCGCGCCGGACTGCACGTCGTACATCCGGGTGACGAGTTGCGAGATCGTGGTCTTGCCGGCGCCGGACGGCCCGACCAGCGCCACCAGCTGCCCCGGCTCGGCGCGGAACGTCACGTCGAACAGGACCTGGCGCTCCGGCGCGTTGTCGAGCACCGCGACCGACTCCAGCGACGCGAGCGACACCTCGGCCGCGGTCGGGTAGCGGAAGTCGACGTGGTCGAACTCCACGGCGACCGCGCGGCCGGGCTCGACCTGGAGGTCGATCGCGTCCGGCGCGTCGGCGATCGACGGGGTGAGGTCGAGCACCTCGAAGACCCGGTCGAAGCTCACCAGCGCGGTCATCACGTCGACCTGCACGTTCGACAACGAGGTCAGCGGGCCGTAGAGCCTGGCAAGGTACGCCGACAAGGCCACGACCGTGCCGACCGTGAGCGACCCTTGGATCGCGAACCGGCCACCGAGCCCGTAGACCAGCGCGGTCGCCAGCGCCGCAACCAGGGACAACGAGACCAGGAACACTCGGGCGTACATCGCCTGCGTCACGCCGATGTCGGCCACCCGGCGGGCCCTCGTGCGGAACAGGCCGGCTTCGTCGGCGGGCCGCCCGAACAGCTTGACCAGCAACGCGCCGGCCACGTTGAACCGCTCCGACATCTGAGTGGACATGTCGGCGTTGAGCACGTAGCTCTCACGAGTGATGCGTTGCAGCCGCCCCGCCATCAGCCGGGCCGGCACCACGAACAACGGCAACAGGATCAAGGCGATCAACGTGATCTGCCAGGACAGGTAGAACATCGTGGCCAGCACGAGCGAGACGCTGATCAGGTTGCTGACCACGTTCGACAGCGTCCCGGTGAAGGCTTGCTGCGCGCCGAGCACGTCGTTGTTGATCCGGCTGATCAGGGCGCCGGTCTGGGTCCGGGTGAAGAAGGCGATCGGCATCCGCTGGATGTGCTCGAAGACCTTCGACCGCATGTCGTAGATCAGACCCTCGCCGATGCGCGCCGAGAACCAGCGGTTGGCGAGCGAGTCGATGCCGTCGAGCACCGCCAGCACGGCGATCAGGCCGGCCAGCAGCTCGGTGAGCCCGAGCCGGTGGTGGCCGATGCCTTGATCGATGATCGCGCGGAAGATGAGCGGGTTGACCGCACCGATCACGGCGTCGAGGACGATCAGGATCAGGAAGTAGACGAGCTCGCGACGGTACGGCGCGGCGAACCGCACGATCCGGCGTACCGTCCCGGGCGGCAGTTTCTTGTCGGTCACCGACCGGTCGTTGCGAAACGACGCCGCGATGTGCCAGCTGCTGTTCATCGACACGTAGCGATCCTCCGCCGGTTGAAACGTCGCGGAGCGCTCATCGCTTCCCCAGCCTAGGTCGCCGCCTCACCTACGCTCAGCACCATGACCACTCAGTTCGGTGAACAGGGCGGGCGACTGTCGTACGGCGGATACCTGCATCTCGACGTCCTGCTCGACCAGCAGGTGCCCGAGTCGAGCCCACCGGCGCACGACGAGCTGCTGTTCATCACCATCCACCAGGTCTACGAGCTGTGGTTCAAGCAGCTCCTCCACGAGCTCACCACGGTGCGCGATCTCCTGCTCGACCCGGTCGACACCGCGTTGTGGACGGCGCGCCATCGGCTGACCAGGGTCACCCAGATCGAGCAGGTGCTGATCGCGCAGCTGCCGGTCCTCGAGACCATGACGCCGCAGGACTTCCTCGACTTCCGAACCTTGCTGGCGCCGGCGTCCGGCTTCCAGTCCGTGCAGTTCCGCGAGCTGGAGTTCCTCTCCGGACTGAAGGACCCGGCGGTCATGACCCGGCTACGCTGGGCGAACCCGCTCGAGGAAGCTCGACTGCAGCGGCGGCTCGACGAGCCGTCGCTGTGGGACGGGTTCGTGCAGACGCTCGCCGCGCGCGGCCTGGCGACCGAAACGCCGGACGGCGTCCGGGCATCGTTGCTGGCGGTTGCGCGCGGCCGAGACGCGTACGGCGAGATCTGGGACGTTGCAGAGGGCCTGATCTCCCACGACGAGCTGTCCGCGCAGTGGCGGGCGCTGCATGCCACGGTCGTCGAACGGCAGATCGGCTACAAGCCGGGAACCGGCGGCTCCACCGGCGTCGGCTATCTCCGTGATCGCCGGGACCTGCGCTTCTTCCCTCTGCTCTGGGCCCTCCGCACCGAGCTCTAACCCTCGTTCCAAGCAATGTCACATTGCCCAGGGGTTTCTTGGGGTGCTGTCACATTGCCCCCACGAAGTGGGGGGCAATGTGACATTGCTTGTCAGAAGGCGGAGATGCCAGTGACGGCGCGGCCGATCAGGAGCTTCTGCACCTGGGAGGTGCCTTCGTACAACGTGGTCACGCGCGCGTCCCGCAGCAGCTTGCCGACGACGAACTCGTCGACGTACCCGTAGCCGCCGTGCACTTGCACGGCGGCATTGGCGGCCCGCACCGAGGCCTCCGACGCGTAGTACTTCGCCATCGACGCGGCCAGCGTGTACTTCTCGCCGCGGATCTTCAGGTCCGCCACCCGCCAGGTCAGCAGCCGGGCCGCCTCGACCTCGACCGCGGTGTCCGAGACCAGCTCCTGGATCAGCTGGAAGCCGGCGATCGGCTTGCCGAACTGCTCGCGCTGCTGGGAGTACGCCGTCATCGCCTCGAGCGCGTTCTGCGCAAGCCCGGTGCATGAGGCGGCCAGCGACATCCGGCCGTCGTCGAGCGCCGACAGCGCGACCTTGATGCCGTCGCCCTCCTGACCGAGCAACGCTGAGGCCGGCACCACGACATCGTCCATCGCGATCTCGGCGGTGTCGCACGAGCGCAGGCCGAGCTTGCCGTGGATCGGCTTCGGCGTGAAGCCGGCCGTGTCGCACGGCACCAGGAACGCCGACACCCCGCGAGCACCCGGGCCACCGGTACGCGCCATCACGAGCGCAACCCCGGCGATGTCGCCGTTGGTGATGAAGATCTTCGACCCGTTCAGCCGATAGGAGTCACCCTCCTTGACCGCCGTCGACTCGAGCGAGGCCGGGTCGGATCCGTGATCGGGCTCGGTCAAGCAGAAGCAGCCGAGCGCCTCGCCGGTCGCCATCCGCGGCAGCCATTGCTGCTTCTGCTCGGCCGTGCCCCAGCGGCCGATCGAGCCGGCGACCAGGCCGAGGTGGACCGAGAGGATCGAGCGCACATTGGCATCGCCGCGGCCGAGCTCCTCGATCACCAGACAGTAGGTCAGCGGGTCGGCACCACCGCCGCCGTACTCCTCCGGGATCGTCAGCCCGATCCAGCCGTCACGAATCAGGCCGTCGAGCGCTTCCTGCGGGAAGCGCTCCTCGCGATCGTTGCGGATTGCCTGCGGTGCGACCACCGCGTCAACCCACTCCCGAAGGGCTCGACGGGTCGCATCCTGCTCAGGGCTCAGCGATAGGTCCACGCGCTCGACTTTAGCCTCTGGCCAGCGCCCTCAGCCGCTTCAGTTGCGCCTCGCGCTCGGCCGCGAGCTGCTCGTCGTAACTACGGTCGCGCGCCTCGAGCAGCAGGCGCTTGGTGGCCGACACCGCGTCCCGGCTGGTCGCGCAAAGCGCCGCCGCGAGGTCCGCGGTCGCCGCCTCGAGCTGGTCCACCGGTACGACGAGATTGGCCAGGCCGGCGCGCTCCGCCTCGGCCGCGCTGAACCGGCGGCCGGTCGCGCAGATCTCGAGCGCCCGCGCATATCCGACCAGCTCGACCAATGGTTGCGTGCCGCCGAGGTCGGGCACGAGACCGAGCGTCGGCTCGGCCATGGTGAACATCGCGTCGTCGGCAACGACGCGAAGGTCGCAGGCCAGCGCCAGCTGAAAGCCCGCACCGACCGCATGACCGCGCACGGCCGCGACCGACACGAACTCGGGGCGCCGGAGCCAGGTGAAACCCGCTTGATAGGAGGCGATCACCGACGCGGCGACCTCATCGGCTTGACCGGCGACATCGTCGAGCGACCCCTCACCGGGGACGCCCTCGGAGGTGAACATTCGTCGATCGAGGCCTGCACTGAACGACGGGCCTTCGCCGATCACCACGACCACCCGGACCTGATCCGGCAACGACTCACCGATGCCGGCCAGCGCCAGCCAGGTGGCGGGGGTCTGCGCATTGCGCCGCTCGGGCCGGCACAACGTCACCCGGGCGATCTGATCGTCGACCTCGAGGCGGACTCCGCCCGGCGACTCCTCCTCAGTCAGGTCTACTTCTTCCTACGGGTGGGGCCACCGCGCCCACGAAGGTTCACGCCGGCCTCACTCAACACGCGGTGTACGAAGCCGTACGAGCGTCCGGTCGACGCCGCTAGCTCCCGGATGCTCGCGCCGCTGTCGTACTTCTTCTTCAGCCCGGTCGACAACTTGTCGCGCTCCACACCCGTCACGCGAACTCCCTTTTTCAGCTCAGCCACCGTCGCACCTCCGCTAAACCCCCGCGAGCACTCCCCTGACAACACATATCACTTCAGTCTGTGCCCACCCTCAGGGCATCTCACGCCAGCGCGACGAGATCCGCTAGTTCAGCGCTCCAGTGGTCCTCGACACCATCGGGCAGCAGCAGCACCCGTTGCGGGTCGAGTGCCTCGACCGCGCCTTCATCGTGGGTCACCAGCACGATCGCGCCGCGATAGGAGCGCAGCGCCCCGAGGACCTGGTCACGACTTGCCGGGTCGAGGTTGTTGGTCGGCTCGTCGAGCAACAACACGTTTGCACTTGAAACGACCAGCAGGGCAAGAGCCAGCCGGGTCTTCTCCCCGCCGGACAGCGTCCCGGCCGGCTGCTGCACGGTGTCGCCGCTGAAAAGGAACGAGCCCAGCACGGTGCGCAGGTCGGCCTCGGAGATGTCCGGCGCGGCTGCGGCCAGGTTGGCCAGCACTGATGCGCGGGGGTCGAGGGTCTCGTGCTCCTGTGCGTAGTAGCCCAGCCGAAGCCCGTGTCCGGGGTTGACCGTGCCGGTGTCGGCCGGCTCGAGCCCGGCAAGGATCCGCAGCAAGGTGGTCTTGCCGGCACCGTTCAACCCGAGTACCACGACCCGGCTGCCGCGGTCGATCGCCAGGTCGACGTCGGTGAAGACCTCCAGCGACCCGTACGACTTGGACAGCTCGGACGCGGTCAGCGGCACGCGACCGCACGGAGCCGGCTCCGGGAAGCGCAGCCGCGCGACCCGATCGGACTTGCGGACCTCTTCGAGACCGGCCAGGAGCTTGGACGCGCGCTTCGCCATCTGCTGCGCGGCGACCGCCTTCGTCGCCTTGGCCCGCATCCGGTCGGCCTGCGCGTTGAGGACCGCCGCCTTCTTCTCGGCGTTGGCGCGCTCCCGCTTGCGCCGTCGTTCGTCGGTCTCGCGCTGGGCGAGGTAGACCCGCCAGCCGACGTTGTAGACATCCAGAACCGCCCGGGTCGCGTCGAGATGGAACACCTTGTTGACCGTCAGCTCGAGTAGGTCGACGTCGTGGCTGATCACGACCAGACCACCACGATGACCGCGGAGGTAGTCGCGCAGCCAGACGATCGAGTCTGCGTCGAGGTGGTTGGTCGGCTCGTCGAGGAGCAGGGTGTCGGCCCCGCTGAACAGGATCCGGGCCAGCTCCACCCTGCGCCGCTGACCACCCGAGAGGGTCCGCAGCGGCTGACCGAGCACCCGGTCCGCGAGGCCAAGGCTCGCGGCGACCGAAGCCGCCTCGGCCTCCGCGGCGTACCCGCCGAGCACGTGCAGCCGCTCCTGGGCCGCGCCGTAGGCGGTGATCGCCTTCTGGTCCCCCGCCGCCATCGCCTCCTCGGCCGCCCGCAGGTCGGCGATCACGACATCGAGCCCGCGGCCGGAGAGCACCCGGTCACGGGCGAGTACGTCGAGATCCCCGGTCCGGGGGTCCTGCGGGAGGTAGCCAACCGAGCCGCGGCGCTCGATCACGCCCGCGGCTGGGAGCTTCTCGCCGGCCAGCGCCGCGGCCAGGGTGGTCTTGCCGGCCCCGTTGCGGCCGACCAGGCCGATCCGGTCGCCGGTCCCGACCCGGAAGGTGGCAGCCTCGAGCAGCAGGCGCGCGCCGGCGCGCAGCTCGACACCGGTGGCGGTGAGCACGGCAGTCTCCTGAGGATCGACGAGGACGGGTGGGCAGGCAAGCGCGATATCGCGCGGTGCAGGCAAGCGCAATGTGCGCCGCGGCCAGCGCTCTCTAGTCCGTCGTCAGCACGATCTCAGTGTACGGCGCAGCGTCGTAACCGAAGGGTGACCGAGCTGTGACCGTGGCGGGGCCGCATTTTCGTAGCCGGTCCGCCAAAATGAGGGAAGGGATGGAGGCGCCCATGAGCCGCAACGCGAGTTGGGGGCGGCTTGCGTTGCTCAGCCCGCGCCCGCGCGAGGCGCCCTACGGGTACGACTTCAGCGGCAACGTGATGCACGTCGACACTGATGCGATCTGCCCCCGGTGCTTCGGTTGGATCGCGCCGCACGACATCGTCCGGCGTACCGCGTTCGGCTTGCTCCAGCACGAGGCCTGCCCCGTCTCCGACGAGCCAGAGGTCGTTTCCGAGCTGCACACCTGAGTCCTCCCACCGGGCCGGGTTTGACCTGGCACCCCCCTGTGACCCGACGATGGCAAGGTGGCGGTCTCCGAGTCGGCGGTAGGGACCGCACCGGTCGCCTCACTTCGTGATCCGCAGCACCGCGTGCAGGTCATCGGCCTGGTGATCGTGATCACTGTCGTCGCCGTCGAGGCGATGGCGGTGGCCACCATCATGCCGACCGTCGTCCGCGAGCTGCACGGCCTGCGCTACTACAGCTGGGGCTTCACCGCCTACCTGTTGACCGATGTCGTCGGGATGGTCGACGCGGGCCGGCGATGCGACCGGCACGGGCCGACCCCGTCGCTGCTCGGCGGGCTGGGATTGTTCGCGGCCGGCCTCGTGACCGCGTCGGTCGCGCCCAACATGGGCGTCTTCCTTGCCGGCCGAGCCCTGCAGGGGCTGGGCGGCGGCGCAATGATCGTGGCGGCGTACGTCGTCGTCGCTCGGACCTTCCCGGATGCTCTTCACCCGAAGGTGTTCGCCGCCTTGTCGGCGGCCTGGGTGGTGCCGTCACTGGTCGGCCCAGCCGCCGCTGGCCTCGTCACGTCCGCGTTCGGCTGGCGATGGGTCTTCGCCGGGATCGCGCCACTGGCAGTGGGCGGCGCCGCGCTGCTGATCCCGGTGCTGCGCCGGATCCCCGCCAACCGACAGCCCGAGACCGCCGCTTCAAGCGGCATCGGGCGCGGGATCCTGCTGGCCGGAGGTCTCGGCCTGATCCAGGTCGCGGCCGAAACCGTGAGCTGGTGGAGCATCCCGTTGCTGGTCGCCGGTCTGGCGCTCGGTGCCCCACAGCTCAGAGCGCTGCTGCCGCGAGGCGCCCTCCGCCTCGCCCGCGGGCTCCCGGCGGTCATCGCGATGCGCGGGATCCTCACCTGCGCCTTCTTCGGCGCCGAGTCCTACCTGCCCCTCACCCTGACCCGCGTGCACCACGCTTCGCCACGGACGGTCGGCATCCCGCTCACCGTGGGCGCGCTCGGCTGGGCGCTCGGATCCTGGTGGCAGGGTCGCGGGACCCGGCGGCGGGTCACACTGATCCGCGTCGGGTTCGCGGCCGTGCTCACCGGGATCGCCCTGCTGATCGTGATCGCTTCACCGTCGGTCAGCCTGTGGCTGGCCGTGCCGATCTGGACGATCGCCGGGGTCGGGATGGGTATCGCGATGCCGACGATCTCGGTGTCGATGCTGGACCTGTCCCCGGCCGAGAGCCAGGGCATCAACTCAGCGGCGCTTCAGATCAGCGACATGGTCGGCAGCATCGCCGGAATCGCCGCGGTCGGCGCGCTGGTCACCGGCCTCGGACTCGATCGGATCAGGACCGCGGTCACGATCGGCGACGCGATGCTGGCCGCGGTCGCGCTGATCGGGGTGCTGGCAGCCGCGCGGTGGGTCAGACCCGGAAGCCCAACGCCTGAAGCTGCTCCCGACCTTCCTCGGTGATCTTGTCGGGGCCCCACGGCGGCATCCAGACCCAGTTGATGGTCAGCCCGTTCGTCAGCCCGTCGAGAGCGGCCATCGCCTGATCCTCGATCACGTCGGTGAGCGGACACGCCGCGGAGGTCAAGGTCATGTCCACGACCGCCTTGTGGTCGGCGTCGAGGGTCACGCCGTACACCAGGCCGAGGTCGACGACGTTGATCCCGAGCTCCGGGTCGACCACGTCATGCATTGCCTCGTAGACGTCGTCGACGGTCGGCGTCGCGGTCGACGAGCCGGTCGGGGTCGGGGTCGGGTCGCTCATGCGGCTCCTCCTGCCTCGGCGGCCGCCTGAGCGGCCGCGTCCTTCCATGCCATCCAGGCCAGCAATGCGCACTTGATCCGGGCCGGGTATCGCGACACGCCCACGAACGCGACGGCGTCCTCGAGCACGTCCTCGTCCGGTGTCGCCTCACCCTTCGACTGCATCAGCCGCAGGAACTCGTCGTGGACGTCGAGCGCATCCGCCAGCGGCTTGCCGATCACCAGATCGGCCATCACGCTCGCCGACGCCTGCGAGATCGAGCAGCCCTGACCCTCATAGGAGACGTCGGCCACCAACTCGCCGTCGAGGTGCACTCTCAACGTGATCTCGTCGCCGCAGGTCGGGTTGAGGTGGTAGACCTCAGCCTCGAACGGCTCGCGCAAGCCCTTGTGAAGCGGCGTCCGGTAGTGCTCGAGGATGATCTCCTGGTAGAGCGACTGAAGCTGCGGCGCGCTCATCCGAAGAAGCTCCGCACTCGCTCGAGGCCGGCGATGAGGGCGTCGATGTCCGAGGTGTCGGTGTAGAGGTACAGCGACGCGCGCGACGTGGCGGGAACGCCGTACCGAAGGCACGCCGGGCGCGCACAGTGATGACCCACACGTACTGCAACGCCGTACTCGTCGAGAAACTGCCCGACGTCGTGCGGATGGATCCCGTTCAGCACGAACGACACCGCACCGCCGCGCGCGGTCATGTCCTGAGGGCCGATCACCCTGAGGCCAGGCACCGCGCCAAGCCCCTCGAGCAGGTACGCCGTCAACGCCTGCTCGTGGGCGTGCACGGCCGGCATCCCGAGCTCGCTGAGGTAGTCGACGGCCGCACCGAGGCCGACCGCCTGTGCGATCGGCGGCGTGCCGGCTTCGAACTTGTGCGGAGGCGGGGCAAACGTCGACGCCGCCATTGTGACCTCGTCGATCATCTCCCCGCCGCCGAGAAACGGCGGCAGCGCCTCGAGCAGGTCGAGCCGGGCCCACAGCACGCCGATCCCGGTCGGCCCGCACATCTTGTGACCGGTGAAGGCGACCGCGTCGACGCCGAGCGATCCGACGTCGACCGGCGAGTGCGGCACCGACTGCGAAGCGTCCAGGACGACGTACGCCCCGACCGCTCTCGCCCGCGCCGCCACCTCGGCGACCGGGTTGACCGTGCCGAGCAGGTTGGACTGGTGCACGAACGCGACCACCTTCGTGCGCTCGGTGATCACCCGGTCGAGATCAGCCAGGTCGAGCCGGCCGTCGTCGGTGAGCCCGATCCACTTAAGCGTCGCGCCGGTCCGCTGACAAGCCAACTGCCACGGCACGATGTTGGAGTGGTGCTCCATCTCGGTGATGACCACCTCATCACCGGGCCCGAACGGCAACACGTGCGCGAGCAGGTTGAGCGCCTCGGTGGAGTTCTTGGCGAACACCACCTCTCGCGGGTCGGCGGCCCCGATGAAGGTCGCCACCTTGGACCGCGCACCCTCGTAGAGCGCGGTCGCCTCCTCGGCGAGGGCGTGGATGCCGCGGTGCACGTTGGCGTTGTGGTGCTCGTAGTAGTCGCGCATCGCGTCGAGCACCTGCAAGGGCTTCTGGGACGTCGCCGCGCTGTCGAGGTAGACCAGCGGTACGCCGGGACGGACTTCGCGCTGCAGGATCGGGAAGTCCTTGCGGATCAACGAAACGTCGTAGGTCACGGCAGCGTCCACTTCTCATAACCCTCGGCCTCGAGGGTGTCAGCGAGCTCCGGGCCGCCCTCGGCCACGAATCGGCCGCCGACGAAGACATGGACGTAGTCGGGCTTGATGTACTGCAAGATCCGCGTGTAGTGCGTGATCAGCAGGGTGCCGGTAGTGCCGGCGTCCCTGACTCGGTTGACACCCGCTGACACGACCCGCAGGGCATCGACATCGAGCCCCGAGTCGGTCTCGTCGAGCACCGCGATCTTCGGCTTCAGCAGCTCGAGCTGCAGCACCTCGAACCGCTTCTTCTCTCCACCGGAGAAGCCTTCGTTGACAGATCGCTGCTGGAACGACGGGTCGATCGCGAGCTGCTCAAAGGCGGCATTGAGGTCCTTCGCCCAGGTGCGCAGCTTGGGCGCCTCGCCGGTGATAGCGGTGACCGCCGTACGAAGGAAGTTCGAGACGCTGACTCCGGGCACCTCGACCGGATATTGCATCGCGAGGAACAGCCCGGCCCGGGCCCGCTCGTCGACCGTCATCGCCAGCACGTCGGCACCGTCGAGGGTGACCGTTCCCCCGGTGACGAGATAGCGCGGATGTCCGGCGATCGAGTAGGCGAGCGTCGACTTGCCGGAGCCGTTCGGGCCCATGATCGCGTGGGTCTCGCCCTGCTTCACGGTGAGGTTGACGCCGCTGAGAATCTCCCGCGGCTGGTCACTGTCACCGTCGGCGCTGACCGCCACGTGCAGGTCCTTGATCTCCAGCGTTGCCATCAGTGCTTACTCCTTCACGGCGACGTACACGTCGTCGCCGTCGATTCGTACGGAATAGACCGGCACTGCCTCAGTGGCAGGCAGCCCGGTGGGTTTGCCGGTCCGCAGGTCAAAGCGTGACCCGTGCAGCCAGCACTCGACGGTGCCGGCCTCGACGTCGCCGTCGGAGAGTGCGACCTCCGCGTGCGAGCACTCGTCCAGCAACGCCATGACATCGCCCTGGGTGCGGACGACGCACACCGGGGTGCGGTGGACGTCGACGTGCAGCGGCTGGTCGTCCGCGAGGTCGGACAAGGCGCACACCTTGACGAAGCCCCTCACTCGACCGCCTCGCCGAGCTCGCGGTCCACCGCGGCAAGCAGCCGGTCGCGGACCTCGGGGACACCCATCCGTTCGACCACCTCGGCGAAGAAGCCTCGGACGACGAGGCGGCGCGCTTCGTGCTCGGTGATGCCGCGCGCCATCAGGTAGAACAGCTGCTCGTCGTCGAAGCGCCCGGTCGTGCTCGCGTGGCCGGCGCCGACCACCTCGCCGGTCTCGATCTCGAGGTTCGGCACCGAGTCGGCGCGGGCTCCCTCGGTCAGCAGCAGGTTGCGGTTCTCTTCGTAGGTGTCGGTGCCGATCGCGTCGCGGCGGATCAGCACGTCACCGATCCAGACCGTGCGGGCGTGGGCACCCTGCAGCGCGCCCTTGTAGGTGACCCGACTGCGGCAGTTCGGCTGGTCGTGGTCGACGAACAACCGGTGCTCGAGGTGCTGCTCCGCATCGGCGAAATACAGGCCGAGCAGCTCCGCGTTCGCGCCCGGGCCGGTGAAATGCACGGTCGGGGTGAGGCGGACCAGGTCGCCCCCGAGCGTCACGACTGCCGAGGTGAACGTCGCATCACGGCCGACGCTCGCCGACTGCTGCTCGATGTGCACGGTGTCGTCGTCCCAGTCCTGCAGGTTGACCAGGGTCAGTCGAGCACCATCGCCGACGAGGACGGAGAGCATCGCGCCGTACGTCGTACTGCCGGTGTGGTCGATGATCACGGTGGCGCTGGAGTTGACGCCGACCTCGACCACGACGTGCCCCCACACCACATCGTCGCTGCTCGTGCCGCGCAGCTCGACGATCGCGGGCCGGTCGAGCTCGGTGTTGGCCGGCACCCGCAAGGCGATCGCGCCACCCGCATTCGCATGCGCAAGTGCGGCGACCCGGTCGACAGGTGCCGGAACCGCGGTGCGGAGCGGATCGTCCGCCGCCAGCTCGACCATTTCGACGCCGCTGGGCAGGTCGGAGGTCCACTTCAGGACCGCATCGCTCGGGGCGTCCTCGAACAACCGGGTCATCCGCCGCTTCGGGGTGAACCGCCACTCCTCTTCGCGGCCGACTGGCGTCGGGAAGTCGGCCGGGTCGAACGACGTCCGGCGTGCAGCCGCGGACGCGAGCGGCGGCGACCCGGGGCCAGACCGGCCCTCCCCGGCGACGACCGCCGGGGTTGGTTCGGAGCTCATCAGCCGACGGCCCCTTCCATCTGCAGCTCGATGAGGCGGTTCAGCTCCAGGGCGTACTCCATCGGTAGCTCACGTGCGATCGGCTCGATGAAGCCGCGCACGATCATCGCCATTGCCTCGTCCTCGGTCATGCCGCGGCTCATCAGGTAGAACAGCTGGTCGGCGCTGACCTTGCTGACCGTCGCCTCATGGCCCATCTGCACGTCGTCCTCGCGGACATCGACGTAGGGGTATGTATCCGACCGGCTGATCGAGTCGATCAGCAACGCGTCGCACTTGACCGTGCTCTTGGAGTGGTGCGCGCCCTTGTTGATCTGGACCAGACCGCGGTACGACGTCCGGCCCCCGCCCTGCGCGACCGACTTGCTCACGATGTTGCTCGAGGTGTTGGGCGCGGCGTGCACCATCTTGGCGCCGGAGTCGGTGTGCTGGCCCTCGGCCGAGAATGCCAGCGAAAGCGTCTCGCCCTTGGCGTACTCCCCCACCATCCAGACCGCGGGGTATTTCATCGTCACCTTGGACCCGATGTTCGCGTCGGTCCACTCCATGACCGCGCCCTCGTGGGCGATGGCGCGCTTGGTCACCAGGTTGTAGACGTTGTTGGACCAGTTCTGGATCGTCGTGTAACGGACCCGCGCATCCTTCTTCACGATGATCTCGACAACCGCCGAGTGCAGCGAGTCCGAGGAGTAGATGGGCGCAGTGCAGCCCTCGGTGTAGTGCACGTAGGAACCCTCATCGGCGATGATGAGGGTCCGCTCGAACTGGCCCATGTTCTCGGTGTTGATCCGGAAGTACGCCTGCAGCGGGATGTCGACCTTCACGCCCTTGGGGACGTAGATGAACGACCCACCTGACCAGACCGCGGTGTTGAGCGCGGAGAACTTGTTGTCACCGGCCGGGATTGCCGACGCGAAGTACTCGCGGAACAAGTCCTCCTGCTCCCGCAGTGCGGTGTCGGTGTCGAGGAACAACACCCCCTGCGCCTCCAGATCCTCACGAATCTGGTGGTAGACAACCTCACTTTCGTACTGTGCCGCCACGCCCGAGACGAGCCGTTGCTTCTCGGCCTCGGGGATTCCGAGCCGGTCGTAGGTGGTCTTGATCTCGGCCGGCAGCTCGTCCCACGTCGTGGCCTGCTTCTCGGTGGAGCGGACGAAGTACTTGATGTTGTCGAAGTCGATCCCGGACAGGTCGGCACCCCAGTGCGGCATCGGCTTCTTGTAGAACAGCCGCAGCCCCTTCAACCGCTGCTCGAGCATCCACGCCGGCTCGGCCTTCAGCGCCGAGATCTCGCGCACGACGTCCTCGGACAAGCCGCGCTTCGCGATTGCGCCCGCAGCGTCGGAGTCGGCCCAGCCGAACTTGTATCGGCCGAGACCTTCGAGCTCTGGGCGGGCGAGGTCGGTCATGAAGCAGTCCTTCCGGACGCGGGTCGGGTGGTGATGTCGGTGAGCGGGATGTGAGTCGTGCAGACGCCATCCCCGCGAGCGAGGGTGGCGAGGCGCTGGACGTGGCGGCCGACCAGCCGGCCGATCGCCTCGGTCTCGACCTCGCACAACACCGGGAACTCCTCGGCGACGTGCTGGACCGGGCAGTGGTGCTGGCAGACCTGGACGCCGAGAGTGGTGTCGTGCACGGTAGAGGCGTATCCGTCGTCGGCCAGGGCCAGGGCCAAAGCCTCGGGCCGCTCGTCGAGCGGGAGGGCCGCGATCCGCTCGGCGTACCGGGCCTCCCATGCGGCCATCCGGCGCCGGGCGAAGTCCTCGACCGCCGCCTCGCCGCCGGACTCGCGAAGGTAGCGGAGCGCATCGACGGCGAAATCGTCGTACGACGTGGGGCCGGCGGCGTGACCGGCGTCGGAGAGGCTGAACAACCGGGCCGGGCGGCCGCGGCCACGGGGGCCGTGCGGGCGCTCCTCGTGGGAGACGATCGTGCCGTCGGCCAGCGCGGCGTCGAGATGACGGCGGATCGCCGCGGTCGTCAGGCCGAGCCGGGCCGCGAGCTCAGCGACCGTGGACGGTCCGTGCTCGAGCAGCGAGCGGCTCACCCGCACCCGGGTCCGGCGGTCCGCGGAGTCGAGCCCGTGCTCCGGGGCCACGCTCGCGGTTTTCACAACGTCATTATTGCGTAATTGTCTGACAGTGCCAAACCCGCCCGGATCCGGACCGGTACCGGGCCGCTTCCTACACTTCGCGACGTGGCCGCGGTCGAGGTGTCGAACCTGGCCAAGCGCTATTCGAGCGTGGTCGCCGTGGCTGACGTCTCGTTCCGAGCCGCGGCCGGTGAGGTCACCGCGGTGCTCGGCCCGAACGGCGCGGGTAAGACCACGACGGTCGAGATCTGTGCCGGCCTTCGGGTCGCCGACGGCGGCACCGTGCGGGTGCTCGGGCTCGACCCCGCCCGCGACGGCACGGCCCTTCGGGCCCGGATCGGAGTGATGCCGCAGGGTGGCTCGACCGCGAGCGGGGTCTACCCGTCCGCGCGCGCTGGCGAGGTCCTCCGCCTGTACGCCGCGCTGCACGCGAACCCGCTGCCGATCGTTCCCTTGCTCGAGCGGCTCGGGCTGGCCGCGGTCGTCGACACCCCCTGGCGCCGGCTCTCCGGCGGGGAGCAGCAACGGCTCTCGCTGGCCCTCTGCATCGTCGGCCGCCCCGAAGCGGTGTTCCTGGACGAGCCGACCGCGGGCCTCGATGTGGCGGGGCGGCACGCCGCCTGGACCCTGGTGAAGCAGCTCAAGGACGCCGGCGTCGCGGTCGTGCTGACCACGCATGCGATCGACGAGGCCGAGCAGTTGGCCGACTCGGTCGTGATCATCGACGCCGGCCGGGTGGTCGCCACCGGCTCGCCGGCCGCCCTCACGAGCCGCGACGGCGAGCGCCCCCGACTTCAGTTCGACGCACCCGCCGGGCTCCCGATTGCCGAGCTCCTGGTCGTGCTGCCGGCCGGCAGCAACGTCACCGAGCCCGATCCCGGCCACTACGTCGTCACCGGTGAGGTCACCCCGCAGCTCGCGGCGGACGTGGCCGCCTGGTGCGCGCAGCGCGGCCTGATCGCCGAGCGGCTGACGACGGCCGCCCGCAGCCTCGAGGACGTCTTCGTCGAGCTCACCGGCAAGGCGGCCACCCCGTGACCGCCGTACCCCTGGACCTCAGCCCGGCCCCGGGCGCGGCGCCCCGCGGCCGGCAGCTGCTCGCGCAGGCGGCGATGGAGCTCCGGCTGACGCTGCGCAACGGCGAGCAGCTGTTGCTCACGGTCGTGATCCCGACCGTCCTGCTGATCCTGTTCGCGAGCGCCCCGATCGCCGACCTGCCGAAGCCGCGGATCGACTTCCTGGTGCCGGGCGTGCTGGCGCTCGCCGTGATGTCGACCGCGTTCACCGGCCAGGCGATCGGAACCGGCTTCGAGCGGCGGTACGGCGTCCTGCGGCGGCTCGGCACCACGCCCCTCCCGCGCGCGGTGCTGCTCGCGGCGAAGACGATCGGCGTGCTGTGCATCGAGGTGCTGCAGGTGGCGCTGCTGTGCGTGGTCGGGCTGATCGCCGGGTGGTCGCCGCACGGCAACCCGCTCGCCGTGGTCGGGTTGCTCCTGCTCGGAACGGCGGCGTTCAGCGCGCTCGGGCTGCTGATGGCCGGCACGCTGCGTGCCGAGGCCACCTTGGCGGCGGCGAACCTGGTCTACCTGTTGCTGCTCGTCCTGGGCGGCGTCGCATTCCCGCTCACCGACTTCTCCCCCGGTCTGCGGCACGTGCTCGAGCTGTTGCCGATCAGCGCGCTAAGCAACGGCCTTCGCGTCGTACTGCGCTCAGGTGGCAACGCACCGCTGCGCGACTGGGTGACCCTCGCAGTCTGGGCCGCAGTTGCGGCCGTGGCCGCCGCCCGCACCTTCCGCTGGGACTAACAACACGCATGGCCCATCGGTGGGGCTATAGCCCCACGCATGGCCCATCGGTGGGGCTAGTGCAGGCGGGCGACGGCTGCTCGGATTAGTGGGAGCGATTTCGCGGCCGGCGCGGCATTCCCCCCGAGGACGGAGACCTCGACGATGCTCGCTCCGGTCAGCACGAACACCTGCTGACCGGTCGCGGCCGTGATGCCGAGACTGCTGAGCCCCTCGCGCAGCGACACGGCCATCGTCAGGCCACCGATCGAGGGATAGCTGATCGGCTTCAGCGTGTAGAGCCCGGCGTGGTGGCACACCTTCGCGAACGCGATGATCTGGTGCATCGCCCTGGTCGCCACCGCGGCACTCGGATACGTCCGGATGATGTCGTCGATCTCCGCACCGGTCGAGCCTTTCTGGAAGTCGACACCCTCCTCGCGATCCGGCGCGATCCCGGTGCGGTTGCAGCCGAGCACCTTGCTGGTGTGGATCCCCTGCTCGATCCGCAACTGGTAACCCGCCGGCACCGCCGAGGGCAGCAACAGGTCGGCCTTCATCTGTGCCCTTGTGAGCTCCGTCACGGCCGGACTCGGGGTGGAGACCGGCGTGCTCGAGCCGCTCGCCGCCGGCTGGCTCGAGGCTGTGCCGGCCGGCGCCGAGCTCGCCGGCGGCGAGGCCTGTGGGCTCGACCCGCCGCTACCACCGCCGCAACCGGCCACTACCACTGCCAGCCCGAGCGCCACCCCGACAACCACACGCCGATCCGCCATGGTGTTGATCATGGGGCACGAGCGAGCCGCGCTCAACGTTCAGTGGGAACCCGCGGCCTAGCGCCTCGCTCCGACCTTCTCGCCGAGCCCGTCGCGCAGCTCGCGCAGGCGGATCGCCTTCGCCGCCCGCTCGTCGCGAAACGCCTGGATCCGCGCCTGGGTCTCCCCCAGCCGCTCGAGCAGGTGGTCATTGGCGGCGATGGCCTCGTCGAGCAGCTCGCGCTTGCGTTTCGCCGACAGCTCGCCCGCCCGGAACTCCGACCGGACCCGGTCGAGCACCTCGACGTCCTCGATCTCGAGTACGGCGCGCACCTCCGCGAGCGAGAAGCCCAGCAGGTCTTGAAGGTCGCGGATCCGGGTCACCCGGGCCATGTCCAGCGCCGAATAGACCCGCTCGCCGCTCCCCCGGTGGCCGGACGGGCTCAGCAGGCCGAGCTCCTCCCAGTAGCGCAGCGTGCGTGTGGTCAGCCCGGTCAGCTTGGCCACCTCGCCGATCCGTAGCTCGACCGGCCCGACGCCGGTCGCTCGACGCGTTCTCATCGAGTGAGTGCCTCCGGTTCCGGATCGAGCGACACCGCGGCGGCGTCGCCATAGTGGTACGTCGTACCCCGGGTCCAGGACGCGATCGCGGCCAGCACGCTCGCCACGATCGCGAAGTCGAACGCGGCCCGAAGGCCGCTGCGGAACGAGCTGCTGATCAAGCCCGGGAAGAAGGTCCGGCCGGTCAGGGTTGCCTGCTGGCCGGCCGGCAGCTGCGAGAGCACGTGCGCGCCGACCAGGTGCTGGACCGGGTTGTAGCCGAGGAATGCGGCGAACAACGTCGACACCGGCGGGAGGTTCGAGACATGGGTCGCGACCGCGGCCGGCACGCCGTGCGCAACCAGGCCGTGGTCGAGATTGGTCCGCAGCGACGCGGACAACCCCACGATCATCAGGGTGAAGAAGATGCCGATCGACAGCACCTGCGCCGAGTTCTGGAACGTGGTGTTCATGCCGGAGCCGGAGCCGCGATGCTGCGGCGGCAGGCTGTTCATCACGCCGGCCCGGTTCGGCGAACCGAACGCCGCCATCACCAGGCCGGTGACGAACAGCAACACCGCGAAGACCGGATAGGAGAAGTCGACCGGCAGGATCTCGAAGAGCGCGAAGCAGATCGCCGTACCGATCATCCCCCCGGTCGCAAACGGCCGCGCGCCGAACCGATCGGACAGGATGCCTGACACCGGCCCGGCCACCAGGAAGCCGAAGGTCAGCGGCAGCATCGCAAGGCCGGCCCGCAGCGGGGTGTCGGCGAACTCGACGCCGTGCAACGGAAGCCAGATCCCCTGCAGCCAGATGATCAGCATGAACATCAACCCGCCACGGCTCAGTGCCGCCAGGAAGCTGGCCAGTACGCCGGAGGTGAACGCACGGATTCTGAACAGCTCCAGGTGAAACATCGGCTCGGCGACCCGGGTCTCGATCACGCAGAACGCGATCAGCAGGGCGACGCCAGCGGCCAGCTCGCCGATCACGGCGGGATTGGTCCAGCCCATCGTCGAGCCCCCATACGGCTCTATGCCGTAGGTGATACCGATCATGACCAGCACCAGGCCGAGCGCGAACGTCACGTTGCCCGGCCAGTCGATCCGGGCCGGGCGCCGGTCAGCCAGCTCGCGCAGCTTGAGGTATCCCCAGACCGTCGCGAACAAACCGATCGGCACCGAGACCAAGAAGATCAGCCGCCAGTTGATCGGCGCCAGGACCCCACCGAGCACCAGACCGATGAAGGTCCCGCTGAAGGCAGCGGTCTGATTGATCCCCAGCGCCGTCCCGCGCTGGTTCGAGGGGAACGCATCGGTGAGGATCGCCGCGGAGTTGGCGATCAGCATCGCCGCGCCCACCGCCTGGAACAGCCGCATCACGATCAGCCAGATCCCGGCCGCATGACCCGAAGTCCAGGTGATGCTCAGCAACAACGAGAAGAACGTGAAGACCGCGAAGCCGAGGTTGTAGATCCGGACCCGGCCGTAGATGTCGCCGAGCCGGCCGAGGCTGACCACGAGCACGCTCGTGACAACGAGGAAGCCCAGGATCATCCAAAGCAGGTAGAAGCTGTTGCCGGGCTGCAGCGGGTCGATCCCGATCCCGCGGAAGATCGTCGGCAGTGAGATCAGCGTGATCGAGCCGTCGATCGTCGCCATCAGCACCCCGAGGGTGCAGATGAACAAGGCAGTCCACTTGTAGTCGCGCACGATAAGGAATCTTAACGCGCACGTTAAGGTCACCCCCCGGACGGGCCGCGCCCCTCAGGTCATCTGCTCCAGGAAGGTGAGCATGTCGTTGCCGCGCTCCTCCTCGACCGCGAGGATCTCCTCGAGCATCCGGCGGGTGGTCGGACCGCCCTGACCGCTGCGCAAACCGGCGGATCCCCCGGCAAACCGATCGGCGGCCCTGAAGGTCGCTCGTCCGGGCGAACCGGCCGGCGGCCCGGTCTGTCGATGCCTAAGCATGACCGTGAGCTCCTGGTGGGAGAACGAGTCGTTGACCGAGCGGGTCGAGGAGCCGTTCCGCAGCGACCGCGACTTCTGGTCGAGCCTCGCCGCCGGCGCGGACGCGTTCCTGACCCTGCTCGCCGCTGCCGCGGTCAGCGCGGTCCTGGCGATGACCGGAGCCGGCGGTTGGGCGCTCCTTCCCTTCGTCGTACCGGCCGGGTTCGTGGTGCGCTCAGCATTGGTCGCGCGCGGATCGCGCAGGCACCGGCAAGCGGCCTTCACCGACCGTCGGGCGTGGCGGGACGCCGAGCGCACCGCGGTCGCTAAGGCATTCGCCCCCGTGCTCCGCCGCCCCCGCCACCCCTTCTCGTAGCAATGTCACATTGCCCCGGGAAACCCCGTGGCAATGTGACACCACCCCCAGGAAACGCTGGGCAATGTGACATTGCTTGGCGGGGGTTAGAGGGAGCGGAGGGCGATGTTGTTGCAGCGCTCGCAGACCGAGTCGGGCACGATCCCGGCCCGCATGAGTACGCCGAACACCACACAGCCGAGGCAGAGCGCGAAGACCGACTCCAAGGTGGCCGCGGTCAACAGCAGGGCCAGCACGATCCTGGCGGGCAGATCCGCGCCGGCCAGAGTCAGGGCAAGGGCGCTGACCGAGAACGCCACTCCCATCGCCTGAGCGAACCGCTTCGGCGGGCCCGGCACCGGCCGGAACCCCAGACCCAGCCGGGGCGTCACGACCCGGGTCACGAACTGGCCGAGCGGGCTCATGGTCGGCCCGGTCAGCACGCGGGCGACAAAGCCGTACGCGAGGACCGCGATCAGCCACACCGCGTGCTCGTCGAAGATCAGCGCCGGCACCGTCATCAGCACGACCCCGCCGGCGACGAGCCGGGCGGAGACCTCGTTGACCGGATCCGGGAACGAGAAGAACGCCGACAGCCGGCTACTCCGTGTGGCCAGCGCCGGGCTGACCGTTCGGGTCGTCACGCCGTTCCCTCCTTCGGACATCCATCTGGCGATATCCACACTAACTCGGGTCATCCGGATTAGTTAGGCCCCGGGGGCGTGCGCGGCCCGCTCTCCTAGACTTCCCGAAGAATGTCAGCGTCGATCTCCCCCACGACATTCCGCCGGCTCACCGTGGCCGTAGCGGTATCGCTCGCTGCGATCGTGGTCACCGGCGCGGCCGTCCGGCTCACGTCGTCCGGGCTCGGCTGCCCGGACTGGCCCCGGTGCACGAGCACGTCGCTGGTCGCCCCGGCGTCCTACCACGCGCTCGTCGAGTTCGTGAACCGCGTGATCACCTCGCTGGTCGGCGTCTTCGTGCTCCTGGTTGCGGTCGGTGCCCTGCTGCGTACGCCGCGCCGGCGCGACCTCAGCTGGCTGGCTTGGAGCCTGGTGGTGGGCTTCGCCGGCCAGGCCGTCGTCGGCGGCCTTTCGGTCATCTACCACCTGGCCCCGCCCTGGGTCATGGCGCACTTCCTGCTCTCGATGACCATGCTGTGGATCGCACTGGTCCTGGTCCACCGGGCCGAACCGCGATGGGCGCCGATGCAGCCCGACGTCGCTCGCCCGTTGCTCCTGCTCGGCCGGCTGCTCGTCGCGGTCGCCGCGGTCGTGCTGTTCCTCGGCACCGTCACCACCGGCACCGGCCCCCATGCGGGCTCGGGCGCGCACGTCAAGCGGCTGCACTTCCCGCTCGAGCGGGTCACCCAGCTCCATGCCGACTCCGCGCTGCTGCTCACCGGCCTGGTGATCGCCACCTTGTTCGCCGTCCGCCTCACGCCCACCACCGACCTGATCCGGCGCCGCGCCTCGTTCCTCGCCGGGATGATCGTGCTGCAGGTCGCGATCGGCTACACGCAGTACTTCCTCAACCTGCCGCCTGGCGTCGTCGAGCTCCACGTCGCCGGAGCGACCGTGCTGTGGGGCGCGACGATCTGGCTCCAGCTGGGCTTCACCGCGCCGGTGCCCGCCGCGCCGGACGAGCCCCGGCTCAGACGAACTGGCTCAGCGCGACAGCCACAAACAACAGCGTGAGATAGCTGATCGACTGGTGGAACAGGGCGAGCGGCTTGGCCGGCTCGCCGCGGCGCACCCGGCGGTCGAGCCGGTGCGCCTCGAATAGGAAGCCGGCCCCGAGTACGACGGCGGCTGCCGCGTAGAGCGGACCGGCCCCGAACGGGATCAGGATCAGCGAGGCGGCCACCATCGCCCACGAATAGAGCACGATCTGCCGGGTCACCGAGCGAGCCGGCGCCACGACGGGCAGCATCGGCACCCCGGCCGCGGCGTAGTCGTCCTTGAACCGCATCGCCAGCGCCCAGAAATGCGGCGGCGTCCACAGGAACACCACGGCAAACAGCACGACCGCCGGCCAGCCGACATCGCCACGCACGGCCGACCACCCGATCAGCACCGGGAAGCAGCCGGCCGCGCCGCCGATCACGATGTTCGACGGCGTACGGCGCTTCAGACCCAGCGTGTAGACGAAGACGTAGAACAGGATCGCGGCGTCGGCCAGGCCGGCCGAGACCAGGTTGACGCCGAGGCCCAACAGCAGCGTGGCCGCCGCGCCGAGCGCGATCCCGAACCGCAGCGCCGCGACCGGCGGCACCTCCTGGCGGGCCATCGGCCGGCGCCGGGTGCGCGACATCACCGCGTCGATGTCGCGGTCGACGACGCAGTTGAGCGTGTTGGCGCTCCCGGCCGCCAGCGTGCCGCCGACCAGGGTCGCGGCCGCCGTCCACAACGACGGCAGCCCGCGGGCCGCCAGGATCATCACCGGCAGTGTCGTGACGAGCAGGAGCTCGATGATCCGCGGCTTCGTCAGGGCGACATAGCGGCCGATGACCGCACGGACACCGGGGCTCACCTCGCGGACGCCGGGGCCAACGGCCACTGCGGGCGAGGCAACCTGCGTCACGCGCATCCTTTGGTTCGGCGGGCGGCGTCAGCGTCGGCGTCGCATTCCCCGGCAGCTGCTAGGCAACCAGAGCGATCCTAACGGTCACCGTTGGTGGGGGCCGTGCATGGGTATGACCGCCGGGGATTGTTCTGTCCCGCAACGTCACTACGCTCGACAGTGATCACTTCGTCCGAGGAGCCATCGTGAGCACAACCAGGCACCAGGCGCTGGCCTGGAGCGATGACGACAAGCTCGCCGTCGACATCGTCCGCGCACTGGCAATGGACGCGGTCGAGGCCGCCGGAAACGGCCATCCTGGCACCGCGATGAGCCTCGCGCCGGCGGCGTACCTGCTGTTCCAGCGGCTGATGCGGCACGACCCGACCGACGCGGCCTGGGTCGGCCGGGACCGGTTCGTGCTCAGCTGCGGCCACTCCAGCCTGACCCTCTACATCCAGCTCTTCCTGTCCGGCTACGGCCTCACGATGGAGGACCTCAGGCTGCTCCGCCAATGGGGCTCCCTGACCCCGGGCCACCCGGAGCACGGTCACACGATCGGCGTCGAGACCACGACCGGGCCGCTCGGCCAGGGGGTCGGCAACGCGGTCGGGATGGCGATGGCGGCTCGCTACGAGCGGGGCCTGTTCGACCCCGGCGCCGCCCCCGGCGAGAGCCCGTTCGACCACACGATCTGGTGCTTCGCCTCGGACGGGGACATGGAAGAGGGGATCTCCTCCGAAGCGAGCTCGATCGCCGGCCACCAGCAGCTCGGCAGCCTCGTGCTGCTCTACGACGACAACCACATCTCGATCGAGGGCGACACCAAGGTCGCGTTCAGCGAGGACGTCGGTGCCCGCTACGAGGCCTACGGTTGGCATGTCCAGCACGTCGCCGACGTCAACGACGTCCAAGCGGTGTACGACGCGTTCGACGCAGCCCGGGCCGAGACCGCCAAGCCGAGCCTGATCGTCGTGCACTCGATCATCGGCTGGCCGGCCCCGACCAAGCAGAACACCGGCAAGGCGCACGGCTCGGCGCTCGGCGCCGAGGAGGTCGCGAAGACCAAGGTGATCCTCGGCCTTGACCCGGCGGTGAGCTTCTACTGCCCGGACCACGTCCTCGCGCACACCCGCGAGGTCGTCGACCGCGGCCGGGCCGCCCACGCCGAATGGCAGGAGCGCTTCGACGCCTGGGCGGCCGCCAACCCCGATCGGGCCGCGGAGCTCGAGCGGATCTCGCAGCGCCGGCTGCCCGAGGGATGGGACGCGAAGCTGCCGGACTTCGCCGGTGAGAAGCCGATGGCGACCCGCAAGGCGAGCGGCGCAGTCATCAATGCGATCGCGCCGGCGCTGCCGGAGCTGTGGGGCGGCTCGGCCGACCTGGCCGAGAGCAACCTGACCGAGATCGACGGTGCCGACTCTTTCCTGCCGGAGGCGCACGGCGGGTCGCCGTACGGCCGGATCCTGCACTTCGGCATCCGCGAGCACGGCATGGGCGCGATCCTCAACGGGATCGCCCTGCACGGCGGCACCCGGGTGTTCGGCGGCACGTTCCTCACCTTCTCGGACTACATGCGCGGCGCGGTGCGGCTGGCCGCGCTGATGAAGGCACCGGTGACCTACGTCTGGACCCACGACTCGATCGGGCTCGGCGAGGACGGCCCGACCCACCAGCCGGTCGAGCACCTCGCGGCCCTGCGCGCGATCCCGGGTCTCGACGTCGTACGACCCGCTGATGCGACCGAGACCTCGATCGCGTGGCGGACCATCATCGAGCATGGCGACCGGCCGGCCGGGTTGATCCTCTCCCGTCAGGACCTCCCGGTGATCGACCGGTCGACGCTCGGCTCGGCCGACGGCGTCGTGCGCGGCGCCTACGTGCTCGCCGAGGCCAGCAGCGGGACGCCAAAGGTCATCCTGATCGCGACCGGGAGCGAAGTCGCGATGGCGCTGGAGGCGCGCGACCTACTCGAGGCCGAGGGCACCCCGACGCGGGTCGTGTCGATGCCCTGCCGGGAGTGGTTCGAGGCACAGGACGCGTCCTACCGCCAGGAGATCCTGCCGCCCGACGTCCGCGCCCGGGTGTCCGTCGAGGCGGCAGTAGCGTTCGGCTGGCGCGACTTCGTCGGTGACGCCGGCGAGTGCATCTCGCTGGAGCACTTCGGCGCCAGCGCGCCGTACCGGATCATCTACGAGCAGTTTGGGTTCACGCCGGATCGGATCGTCGCGGCGGCCCACGCCAGCCTGTCGAAGGTTGGCGCGACCAAGGGGTCAACCACCGGAAACTAGGCACGTCGAGCGCCAATCGAGGAGCACCGTATGACCGACCAGCTGAAGGAACTGGCCAAGTCCGGCGTCGCCATCTGGCTCGATGACCTGTCGCGCGAGCGGCTGGTGACCGGCAGCCTGGCCAGGCTGATCCGTGACCGTCACGTGGTCGGCGTGACCACCAACCCGACGATCTTCCAGCACGCGATCACCGGCAGCGACGTTCTACCACGAGCAGGTCAAGGGCCTCGCCATCCGTGGTGTCGACGGTCGCCGAGGCGTTGCGGGCGATCACCGCGCAGGACGTCCGCGCGGCGTGTGACGTCTTCAGACCGGAATACGACGCCAGCGACAGCGTCGACGGGCGGGTGTCGATCGAGGTGTCGCCCGCCCTCGCGAACGACAGCAAGAAGACCGTGGCAGAGGCGCGATCGCTGTGGTGGCTGGTCGACCGGCCGAACCTGTTCATCAAGATCCCGGCAACCGTCGAGGGCGTGCCCGCGATCGAGCAGACGCTGTCCGAAGGGATCAGTGTCAATGTCACCCTGATCTTCTCCCTCGAGCGCTACCGCGAGGTAATCGACGCGTTCCTCTCCGGCCTCGAGCGCGCCCGCGCAGCCGGCCACGACCTGTCGACGCTCGGCTCGGTCGCGTCGTTCTTCGTGTCCCGGGTCGACACCGAGGTCGACGGCCGGCTCGACAAGATCGGCACCGACGAGGCGAAGGCGCTGCGTGGCAAGGCGGCGGTCGCCAACGCTCGGCTCGCCTACAAGCTCTTCGAGGAGAAGTTCGACTCCGACCGGTGGCGGGCCCTCGAGGCCGCCGGCGCGAAGCCGCAGCGTCCGCTCTGGGCATCGACGTCAACGAAGGACCCGGCGTACGAAGACACCATGTACGTCGTCGACCTGGTCGCGCCCGGCACCGTCAACACGATGCCCGAGAGCACGATCCTCGCAGTGGCCGACCACGGCAAGATCACCGGCGACACGATCCGGCCCAACTACATCCATGCGCAAGGTGTGCTCGATGCCCTCGCCGGCGTCGGGATCGACTACGACGACGTCGTGCGGGTTCTCGAGGTCGAGGGCGTCGAGAAGTTCGACAACTCGTGGAACGAGCTGACCGACTCCGTGCAGGCCGAGCTCGAGAAGCTGGCGGGTGAGGAGTGAACGATCGGTCCGCGGCCGTGAGCGTCGGCGGAGTATCGGTCGAGTCGGCCGGCGCCGACCTGCTCGCGGCGAGCGCGCAGGCACAGGCCGGTCTGGCCGGTGTCGCCGCGGCGATCATCGGCAAGGACGCCTCGCTGTGGGGCCCCGATGCCTCGGCCGAGGCGGCGATCCGGCTGGGCTGGCTCGACTGCGTCGAGGTGTCGAGGCCGCTGGTGCCGCGGATCGAGGCGCTGCGCGGGGACCTCAACGCGGCCGGTGCCGACCACGTCGTGCTGGCCGGGATGGGCGGCTCGTCGCTCGCACCCGAGGTCATTGCCGCGACGTACTCGGTCGAGCTCACGACGCTCGACACGACCGACCCCGGCCAGATCGCGGCGGCGCTGAGCGACCGGCTGGCGCGCGCCATCCTCGTCGTGTCCAGCAAGAGCGGCGGCACGCTCGAGACCGACAGCCACCGCCGGGCCTATGAGGAGGCCTTCAGCGCCGCGGGCGTCGACCCGGCGCAGCGCATCGTCGTCGTCACCGACCCGGGTTCGCCGCTGCATGCGATCGCGACCGAGGCCGGTTACCGGATCTTCGAGGCCGACCCCAACATCGGCGGCCGCTACAGCGCGCTCAGCGCGTTCGGCCTGGTGCCGACCGGGCTGGCCGGGGTGCCGGTCGGTGAGCTGCTCGACGAAGCCGCCGCGGTGGTGCCGTTCTTGTCGGGCGACGACGGCAACCCGGCACTGGCGTTGGGTGCGGCGCTCGGTGGCTACGGCAACGCCGGCCATGACAAGATCGTGATCGCCGACGCCGGCTCCGGCATCATCGGCTTCGGCGACTGGGCCGAGCAGCTGATCGCGGAGTCGACCGGCAAGAGCGGGCGCGGTCTGCTGCCGGTCGTGGTCGGCTCGACCGAGGCGCCCGGCTTCGTCGCGCGCGCGGACACCCACCTGGTGACCCTCGGCGGCTCGCCGGCCGACCCGGGGACGAGCGTGCGCGGCCCGCTCGGCGCGCAGTTCATGGCCTGGGAGTTCGCGACCGCGGTCGCCGGCAAGGTGATCGGAATCGACCCGTTCAACCAGCCCAACGTGCAGGAGTCGAAGGACAACACGAACGCGGTCCTCGACAAGGCCGGTGACGGCCCGCTGCCAGAGGGCGAGCCAGCGTTCGTCGACGGCGCCGTCGAGGTGCACGGCGACGCCGTACTACTTCGTGGAGCCGCCGACGTCGCCGGTGTCGTCGCCGCACTGCTCGGGGCGATTCCGGACCGCGGATACCTCGCCGTGATGGCCTACCTCGACCGGATCCACGATGCGGCCGCGGCGACCCTGCGCGAGGCACTCGCGGCGCGCACCCCGCACCAGGTCACGTTCGGCTGGGGTCCGCGCTTCCTGCACTCGACCGGCCAGTTCCACAAAGGCGGCCCGCCGGTCGGCGTCTTCCTGCAGATCACCGGCGCGCACGCGTTCGACGTCGAGGTGCCCGGTCGGCCGTTCACCTTCGGCCGGCTCCAACTGGCCCAGGCGCTCGGCGACAGCCAGGCGATCGAGGGCCGCAGCCGCCCGCTGGTCAGGCTGCACCTGACCGACCGCGCGGCCGGCATCGACCAGCTGCTCGACTGCGGCGGCCGGCGCCGGGTCATGATCATCTCCGGCGCGCCGGGCAACCCGCTGCGCGATCCCCGCGACCGCCGGCTGCCGCGCGTTCCGGGACCGTGCGCGATCGTCGTCTTCGGCGTCACCGGTGACCTGGCCCGCAAGAAGCTGATCCCCGCGATCTACGACCTGTCCAACCGCGGGCTGCTGCCGCCCGGCTTCGTGCTGCTCGGTTTCGCCCGCCGCGACTGGGACGTCGGCGACTTCGAGTCCCTTGCACGGGAGTCGGCGCAGCAGTACTGCCGCACCGAGTTCCGCGACGACGTGTGGAAGCGGGTGGCCGACGTCATTGCAGTTCCTGCCGGGCGCGTTCGACGACGACGGCGCGTTCGACCAGCTCGCGCAGAGCCTCATCGACCTCGAGACCACGCACGGGATCCAGGGCAACGCGGCGTTCTACCTGTCGATCCCGCCGGCCGCCTTCCCGGTCGTGCTGAAGCAGATGCAGCGCACCGGGATGGCCGACAACGCCAAGAGCGGCGGGTGGCGCCGGGTCGTGGTCGAGAAGCCGTTCGGCCACGACCTCGAGTCCGCACGCGAGCTGAACTCACTCGTCGACGAGGTCTTCAACGCCGAGAACGTCTTCCGGATCGACCACTACCTGGGCAAGGAAACGATCCAGAACATGCTGGCGCTGCGGTTCGCCAACACGCTGTTCGAGCCGATCTGGAACGCCCACTACGTCGACTCGGTCCAGATCACGATGGCCGAGGACGTCGGCATCGGCGGACGCGCCGCGTTCTACGACTCGGCCGGCGCGGCTCGCGACGTTCTGCAAAACCACCTGCTCCAGCTGCTCGCGCTCACCGCGATGGAAGAGCCGGTCTCCTTCGACGCCGAGGCGATCCGGACCGAGAAGCTGAAGGTTCTCAACGCAATTTCGTTGCCGGACGACCTCGCGCGCTACGCCGTACGGGGGCAGTACGACCAGGGCTGGCTGGCCGGCGAGCGAGTGCCGGCGTACCTCGACGAGAAGGACATCCCGAAGGACTCGCGCACCGAGACGTACGCCGCGGTCCGGTTCGGCGTGGAGACCCGACGCTGGGCCGGCGTGCCGTTCTACCTGCGCACCGGTAAGCGGCTCCCCCGGCGGGTGACCGAGATCGCGGTCGATGTTCAACCGGGCGCCGCACCTGCCGTTCGACGCGACCGACACCGTCGAGCTCGGGCACAACCAGCTCGTCGTCCGGGTCCAGCCGGACGAAGGGGTGACCCTGCGATTCGGCTCGAAGGTGCCCGGGCATCGGCGATGGAGGTCCGCGACGTCTCGATGGACTTCCTGTACGGCGAAGCCTTCACCGAGTCCTCGCCCGGAGGCCTACGAGCGGCTGATCCTCGACGTCCTGCTCGGCGATGCGACCCTGTTCCCGCGCAACGCAGGAGGTCGACGCCTCCTGGCGGGTCATCGACCCGCTCGAGGAGTTCTGGGCCGACAAGTCACCGGAGAAGTATCGCGCCGGCGAGTGGGGGCCGCGCGGCGCGGTCGACATGCTGGCGCGCGACGGCCGGGTCTGGAGGCGTCCCTGATGGCGACCACCTTGTGGGACACGACCGGCGGCGACATCGTGCGGGCACTGCTCGCCGAACGGCGCGCGGCCGGCGCCCTCGCGTCCGGGCTCGCGCTGACGTTGGTCGTCGTGGTGGACGAGAAACGGGTTCGCGAGGCGGAGGACGCCGCCACGATCGCCGCGGCCGCGCATCCATGCCGGGTCATCATCGTGGTGCGCCATGAGGTCGACGCGGCGATCCGGCTCGATGCCGAGGTCCAGGTCGGCGGCCGGCTCGGCTCGACCGAGGCGATCGTGATGCGGATGTACGGCCGGCTCGGCCTGCACGCCGAGTCGATCGTGCTGCCGCTGCTGGCACCGGATGCGCCCGTGGTGACCTGGTGGCACGGCGCCGCCCCCCGAACGAGATCGCGACGGACGCACTCGGCGTGCTGGCCAACCGCCGGGTGACCGACTGCGCTCAGGACCCCGACCCGATGGCGGCCCTGCGGCTGCGCGCGAGCGACTTCCTGATCGGGGACACCGACCTGGCCTGGACCCGAGCCACACCGTGGCGGTCGCTGCTGGCGTCGGCGCTCGACGGAGTAACCGCAGCACCGACCGGCGCGCGGGTCAGTGCCGAGGCGGCCAACCCGAGCGCGGCACTGCTCAGCGGCTGGCTCGGCTGCCGGCTCAACGTCGACTCGGCCCTGGACACCTCCGGCGGTCCGGGGATCACCTCGGCGTCGATCGACACCCGGGCCGACGACGCAACGCCGTACGTCGTCACGATCGAGCGGCCCGACGGGCGCTCCGCCACCCTGACCCGCGGCGACGAGTCGCCACGAGCGCTGCCACTGCCTCGACGCGGGCTTGGTGACCTACTGGCGGAGGAGCTGCGGCGGATGGACCCCGATCCGGTCTACGCCGAGGCATTGGCGGCGGCCACCGGCGTGACGGTCAACCAGGAGCCCAGCAACCGGGTGCTGGTCTGGCGCGACCCGGCACTGGCGCCGTCATGACCACACCGCTCGTCGTCGTGCACCGGGATGCCACCCTGCTCGCCCAAGCGGTGGCGGCCCGGATCATCACCGTGATCGTCGACGCACAGGCGGCCCGCAGCGAGGCCAGCATCGTGCTCACCGGCGGCGGGATCGGCGGCGCGACGCTGCGCGAGCTGGCCCAGTCGCCGGCCCGGTTCGCGATCGACTGGCCGCGGCTCACGGTGTGGTGGGGCGACGAGCGTTATCTGCCCAAGGGCCACCCTGAGCGCAACGAGACCCAGGCCAGGGAGGCGCTACTCGACACGATCGACGTCGACCCGGCCCGGATCCACCCGATGCCGGCCAGCGACGACGCCGGTGGTGACGACCTCGACGCCGCGGCCGAGCGCTACGCCGCGGAGCTCGCGGCCGCGGCTACCCCCGAGGACCACGCCGCCACCCCCAGCTTCGACCTTTTGCTGCTCGGCGTCGGACCGGACGGCCATGTCGCCTCGCTCTTCCCGGAGGCGCCCGCGTTGTACGACGACCGCTCGGTGATCCCGGTCCGCGGTGCGCCGAAGCCACCGCCGACCCGGCTGTCGCTGTCACTCGCCACGATCAACACCGCCCGCGAGGTCTGGTTGCTCGCGGCCGGCGAGGAGAAAGCCGCCGCCGCCCGGATGGCGCTGTCGGGTGCCGGCGCGACCGCGATCCCGGCCGCCGGCGTCCACGGCCGGGTGGCGACCCGATGGTTGCTCGATCGCGCGGCGGCAAGTCGCCTCCCCGGCGAGTTGGCCCGCCCCGCAAGCCCCTAAACGCCCCATTCATGAACCTTGGGTTCGAGCCCCAAGTGGTTCCCCGGGGAGGTCCCGCCGTTGAGGCGTGGGATGCCAAGGCCGCAGGGAGCGCCGCGTGCGGTAGCACGCAAGCGACCGAGAACGCAGCCGATCGCCGCCTGGGCGGCGCTCTACTTCAGGAGCAAACCGATACCGATGACGCAGCCAGCCCAGATGACGCCGCAGATGATGGTGAGCCGGTCGAGGTTCTTCTCCACGACCGAGGATCCGGACAGGGTCGAGGACACGCCGCCGCCGAACAGATCGGACAGGCCACCGCCCTTGCCGCGGTGCAACAGCACGAGCAAGACGAGCAGCAGGCTGACGATGATGAGCACGATCGACAACACCGCGGTCATCAGAGCAGCGCCCTTTCTTCCGGGAAATGACACGCCACTTGGTGGCCGGGCTGGAGCTCGACCAGCAGCGGTTCCACGGTACGGCAAACGTCCTGCACCTTCCAACAACGGGTGTGGAAGCGGCAGGCGGCCGGCGGGTTGAGCGGGCTCGGCACATCCCCCTTGAGCAGGATCCGCTCACGCTCCCTTTCCCGTTTGGGGTCGGGCACCGGCACGGCGGACAGCAACGCGTGGGTGTAGGGGTGCAGCGGGTGCTCGTAGAGGTCGGTGTCGCTGGCCATCTCGACGATCTTGCCGAGATACATGACCGCCACCCGATCCGAGATGTGACGAACCACGGAAAGGTCGTGGGCGATGAAGACGTAGGTGAGCTCGAACTCCTTCTGCAGGTCCGAGAGCAGGTTCACGACCTGGGCTTGGATCGACACGTCGAGGGCGGACACCGGCTCGTCGGCGATGATCATCCGCGGACGAAGCGCGAGCGCGCGGGCGACACCGATCCGCTGACGCTGGCCGCCGGAGAACTCGTGCGGGTACCGGTTGTAGTGCTCGGGGTTAAGGCCGACGAGCTCCATCAGGTCCTGGACCGCGCGCTTCGTGCCGTTCTCGCTCTTGACGTTCTGGATCTCCAGTGGCGCACTGATGATCGCGCCGACGGTGTGCCGCGGGTTCAGCGAGGAGTACGGGTCCTGGAAGATCATCTGGATCTGGCGGCGGAGCGGGCGCATCCTGCGGGTGCTCGCGTGGGTGATGTCGATGCCGTCGTAGATGATGTTGCCGCCGGTCGGCTCGAGCAGTCGGCTGAGCATCCGCCCGGTGGTCGACTTGCCACAGCCGGTCTCACCGACGACCCCGAGCGTCTCGCCCTTGTTGACGCTGAACGTCAGGCCGTCGACCGCCTTCACCGCACCGATCTTGCGCCGGATGAAGATGCCACGGGTGACCGGGAAGTGCTTCTCGAGGCCGTTGACGTCGAGCAGCACCTCGCCTTTTCGACGCGGGCTGGCGACAGCCGAGGCGGTGCCATCGGCTGGGGCCGAAGCAGCCGCTCCTGACTCCCCGTTGGTCATCTCGCTCATAGGAGGGTCGCCACCTCTGAGTTGAAGATCTCGCGCCGTTTCTCCACCGACAGGTGGCACGCCACGAAGTGGCCGGGCGCGCTCTCAGTCAGCTTCGGTCGCACCTCGCGCTCCTTGCCCCCGTTAAGCTCGGCGTACTTGCAGCGTGGATGGAACGGGCAGCCGGACGGGACGTTGATCAGCGACGGCGGGTTGCCCGGAATCGGCTGAAGGCGCTCGACCCCGGTCCGGTCGAGCCGGGTCACCGATCCGAGCAGGCCCCAGGTGTAGGGGTGCTCGGGCTGGTAGAAGATGTCCGAAACGCTGCCGTACTCCACGGCCTGCCCGGCGTACATGACCAGGACGTCGTCCGCGAGCTCGGCCACGACTCCGAGGTCGTGGGTGATGATGATGATCGCGGAGTTGAACTCCTTCTGCAGGTCACGCATCAGGTCGAGGATCTGGGCCTGGACCGTGACGTCGAGTGCCGTGGTCGGCTCGTCCGCGATCAGCAGCGACGGGTTGCACGACAGCGCCATCGCGATCATCGCGCGCTGCCGCATACCGCCGGAGAACTGGTGCGGGTAGGCGTCGACCCGACGGCTCGGCTCCGGGATCCCGACCAGATCGAGCAGCTCGATCGCGCGCGCCTTGGCCACCGACCGGGACACCTTGTGGTGCACGCGGTAGGCCTCGGCGATCTGGGTGCCCACCTTGTAGTACGGGTGCATGGCCGATAGCGGGTCCTGGAAGATCATCGCCATCGTCGACCCGCGCATCTTGCGGACGTCCTCGGGGTCGGCGGCCACCAGCTCCTTGCCGTCGACCCAGATCTCGCCGGACACCCGCGCGTTGCGGCGGTTGTGCAGGCCGAGGATTCCCAAGCTGGTCACGCTCTTGCCGGAGCCGGACTCACCGACGATGCCCAGGGTCTTGCCGCGCTCGAGGGTGAACGACAGACCGTCGACCGCCTTCACCAACCCGTCATCGGTCGGGAAGTGGATGTGCAGGTCGCGGACGTCGAGGAACGCGGTCGGGTGACCGACGACCGCCTGGACGTCAGGGACGGCGGGCTCGGGGTGAGCCGCTGATTGTGAAGTGATCGCGCGCCTCGCTCAGGAGTAGGTAACCCTCGGGTCGACGTAGGCATACGCCACGTCGACGATGATATTGGCAACTACCACGAAGAACGCAGCAAACAGCGTGACACCGAGCACGACCGGCAGGTCGCGGTCGCCGATCGAGATGATCGCCAGCTTGCCGATGCCGACGAAGCCGAAAACCTGTTCGGTCAGTACCGCGCCGCCGAGCAGCAGGCCGACGTCGAGACCGAAGATCGTGACGATTGGCGTGATCGCCGAACGCAGTCCGTGCCGGAAGATGACGGTTCGCTCGGGCAGGCCCTTGGCCCGCGCGGTTCGGACGAAGTCCTCCGACATCGTTTCGAGCATGGTTGAGCGGGTCAGCCGGGCATAGAGCGCCGCATACAAGAAGGCAAGGCAGACCCAGGGCAGCACAAGGTTACGGGCCCAGGAGATCGGGCTCTCGGTGAAGCCGACGAAGTGCACGTTGGGGAAGATCTGCAGCCAGTGCGGTCCGTAGCTGAAGATCGCCAGCGAGAGCAGCCCGGTGAAGTAGATCGGGAGTGAGACACCGGCCAGCGCGACCGTCATGGCGGTGCGGTCGAAGATCGTGCCGCTGCGCAGGGCGGACACGACGCCGGTCGCGACGCCGGTCGTCAGCCAGATGATCGATGCGCCGATCGCCAGCGAGATGTCGACGGGCAGGTCAGAGGTGATCTCGCCCCATACCGGCTCGTTGTTGATGAACGAGAAGCCGAGGCATGGACGATGGCAGACGTCCGCGGCCACGCCGGTCCCGAAGGTGCGGCCGACGAAGATGCCCTTTATGAAGTCCCAGTACTGGGTCCAGAACGGCTTGTCGAGGCCGAGCTTTTGCGACACCGCCGCGATCGTGGCGGGGCTCGGGCTGCGGCCGGCGTACAACGCGGCCGGGTTGGAGTGCAGGAGCTTGGGGAGGGCGTAGAAGAGCCAGAACGTGATGATCGAGATGACGATCAGCACGATCACGCCGCCGACGAAGCGACGGATCAGGAAGCGAATCACGGCAAGTCCCTCAGCTCTGAGGCTCCACGATCAAACTGGTGCTGTGATGCGTTCCGCGGGGCCGGCCCGAAGGCCGACCCCGCGCAACGATCGTTGTGCAGTTATGCGACGCCGAGGGTCCGGAGATCCACGATGCCGAACTGGGGCTCGATGTAGACGTTCTTCAACCGGCTGCTGAAGAGGTCGAGCGCCTTGTCGTAGGTGAACGGTGCGTCACATGCGTCCTTCAGAACCGTCTCGTCCACCTGCTGCCAGAACGGGTACTCAGCAGCCGGGCTGGTCTGCGAGAGTGCCTGCTGAATCAGCGAGGTGATCTTCGGGTCCTTGCACGCGCCGTAGTTGCTGTTGCCCTGAGCCAGGATCTTGCGCGGGTCGACGATGTTCTCGAAGAACCCGTAAGGTGCCGGCCAGTCCGGGCCCCAGCCTGCGAACGCCAGGCCGTAACCGTCCTTCTTGATGTTCGCCGGAACACCAACCACCGACGAGTAGTACGTCGCCGGGTCGAATTCCTTGATGTTCGCGGTGATGCCAACGGCCTTCAGGTCGTTCTGCAGGAACTGCGCCTGCTGCGGACCCTTGCCCTGGTTGGTTGTGACGATCGTGGTGTGGAAGCCGTTCGGCTTGCCGCACGCGGTCAGCGCCGCCTTGGCCTTGGCGATATCCGGGCCGTTCTCAGTACCCGGGTACTCGTTGAAGTTCTTCCAGCCGGCCAGCGTCGGCGGCCCGAGGGTGCTCGCGATCGCACCACCATAGATGCCACCGCGCGCGTCCTGCTGCTCCTTCTTGTTCATCGCCCATTCGACCGCCTGCCGGCAGTGAATGTTGTTGAACGGCGGGCTCTCGGACAGGATCGCGATGTAGCGCGTGAACCCGGTGATCGGGTCGAGCGCCCGAGCCTTCAGCGATGAGGTCTGCAGGATCTTGGCCTGGGTGGCCGGCTGCACGCCGGTGCCACCGATGTCGAGGTCCGCGGTGTTGGCAACGATGTCGTTGTCCAACGTCACCGAGTCGAAGCTCGTGGTGATGTTGATCTTGTTCGGCAGGGCCGGACGGGTGTTGTCGGTCGCCGGGTTGTACGCCGGGTTGCGGACCAGGTCGATGTGCTTGTTCGGCACGTACGACGCGACCTTGTACGGACCAGTTGCCTGCACGTTGTTGTTGTAGTTCGCGCCACCGGTCTTCGGGTTCTGGTCAATACTGACCTCGACCGGAGAGGTGCCGAACAACGTCATGACGTAGTTCCACTCCGAGAACGGCTGGTTCAGGTCGAACACGATCTTGTTCGCACTCGGGGTCTTGATCGTGGACAGGCCATAAACCGCGGCCTTGTTCGTGTACGGGCCGCCGTACGACGTGCAGGCACCCGAGGCGGTCTCGCCGCCCGGGCACAGGAACGTCGCGAAGTAGGTCGGACCACCGTTGATCACGCTGGTCGCGAACGTCCGCTCGATCGCATACTTGATCGTCTTCGACGTCACCGGGGTGCCGTCCTGGAACTTGATCCCCGACTTCAGGGTGTAGGACCAGGTCTTGTCACCGTTGGTCGGCGTCGCCGGGCCGGTCGCGATGTCTCCGGTCGGCTGAAGGGCCTGCGAGCCGATGCCGTCCGGGAAGGTCAACAGGGTCCGGCTGAACAGCTGGTGAATGTCCCAGCTGAACGCGTAGTAGGTCCGCCCCGGGTCCATGTAGTCGACGTCGCCAGCCACGCCGACGTTCATCGTGCCACCCTTGGCCGTCGACGCGTTCATCGGTGTCGAGGCAGCAAAGCCGCCGCCGGTGCCCTGGGCATTGCCCTGGATGGCGGCCGCCGTCGACGACGGAGCGGGCGAGTTGGATGGGGTGTTGTTGTTGCCACCGCTGCTGCTACTGCCGCAGGCGGTGGCGCCGAGGGCGAGTGCCGCTATGGCGACTCCTCCTCGAAGCACCCAGGATTTACCAGGCATATCCGGTCGCGGTTCCTTCCTTGTAAACAGGTTCGACGCTCATCGTCGGACCAGTGGTGACCGCCTCAAGCGCTCGTGACGCTCAGCGGTTGCTCCGTGGATCAAGGGCGTCCCGCAGCCCATCTCCGAACAGGTTGAAAGCCATGACCGTGATGAAGATGGCCAGGCCGGGAATGATCGCGAACATCGGGTCGATCTGATAGATGTTGCTTCCGGTTGCGTCCGAGAGCATGTTGCCCCAGGACGGCGTGGGGAGCGGGATCCCGACACCGAGATAGGACAGCGCGGCCTCGAACAGGATGTTGGTCGGGATAATCAGCGTGGAGTAGACCAGGATCGGGCCGTACATGTTGGGCAGCAGTTCGCGGAACATGATGTAGCCGCTTCGGGCCCCGATCCCCCGCGCGGCGTCGACGAACTCCTTCTCGCGCAGCGAGATGACCTGGCCGCGGATAATCCGGCCGAAGTACGGCGAACTGAAGAAGCCGATGATGCCGATCAGTAGCAGGATGTGGGTCCAAAGGCCGCCGCCGGAGGGCGTGGTCTCGATCACGGCGGCGATCGCGATTGCGAAGATCAGCTGCGGGAAGGCCAGCAGGATGTCCATGACGCGGCTGATCCCGGTGTCGACCGCGCCGCCGAAGAAGCCGGCAATCGCGCCGAAGAAGGTGCCGATCACGACGGACAACAGCGTCGAGGCGAACGCAATGATCAGTGAGTAGCGCGCACCGATATCGACCCGGGCGAGCAGGTCGCGACCGTTGATCGGCTCGACCCCGAATGGGTGGGCCAGGCTGATCCCACCCAGGTGGCCGGTCGGAGTTCCGATGCCGGTGTTGAAGTTCAGAATCGCGACGTTGTCGCTGAACGGGTTGACCCCGACCCAATGGTTGATCAGCGGCGCCATCAGGGTGAACGCGACGAGTAAGACGAGCACACCGATGCTTGCCAGAGCAACCTTGTCCCGCTTGAATCGCATCCAGGCGATCTGGCCGAGTGATCGGCCTTCGATCGCCTTCGCGGGTACACCATCCACCGAGGTCGGTGCGTGAGCTTCGGCGACGTCGCCGGCAATATCAAGCGGAGCCGTCATCGAACCCCTTTCCGTTCGACTCACCGGGCAGCGTCCCGGCGGGGCGACTCTAAGGCGTACTACCGGTGTTCTGGAAGCATTGTGCGCATCGCGCGGCCCAATCGTGATCGCGCCGTTATCCGGGTGTCAAGCGGAAGACTGCGTGTCGAATCGCACGATCCGGACAAAATCTTCCGGTGCGAGGCTGGCCCCGCCGACAAGTGCGCCGTCTACATCCGGCTCGGCCATGATTCCTGCAATGTTGTCGCCCTTCACCGACCCGCCGTAGAGGACCCGAACCGCGCGTGCGACCGCATCGGTGTACAAACCGGCAAGAGTTGCCCGCAACCGCCCGCAGACCTCCTGGGCGTCGGCCGGGGTCGCCACTTCGCCGGTGCCGATCGCCCAGATCGGCTCGTAGGCGACCACGATCGAACCGGCCTGCGCCGCGGTGACGTCGCGGAGCGCGGCGGTGAGCTGAGCCGTGGTGTGGGCGACCTGGTTGCCCGCCTGGCGAACGTCGAGGGACTCGCCGACGCACAGGATCGGGGTCAGGCCGTTGCGATAGGCGGCCCGGACCTTCGCGTTCACGACGTCGTCGGTCTCGGCATGGTGCTCGCGCCGCTCGGAGTGCCCGATCACGACGTAGGAGCAACCCAGCTTCGCGAGCATCACGCCGCTGATGTCCCCGGTGTAGGCACCGGCGTCGTACGGCGAGAGGTCCTGGGCGCCGTAGCGGATCCGCAGGTGGTCGCCGTCCACCATGGTCTGGACGCTGCGGATGTCGGTGAACGGGGGCAGGACGACCACGTCGCACCCGTCGTAGTCCTTGTCGGTAAAGGAGAAGGCCAGCTTCTGGACCAGCGCGATCGCCTCGAGGTGGGTGAGGTTCATCTTCCAGTTGCCCGCCATCAGCGGGGTGCGCCCGGCCATCAACGCTCCAAGGCCAGCAGGCCCGGCAGCGCTCGTCCCTCGAGGAACTCCAGGCTCGCCCCACCGCCGGTTGAGATGTGGCTGAAGCCGTCGGCCGGGATGCCGAACGCCCGAACGGCAGCCGCCGAATCCCCGCCGCCGATCACGGTCAACGCGTCGGTTCGCGCCGCGATGGCGTCGGCCAGCCCGCGCGTGCCGGCCGCGAACTCCTCGATCTCGAACACCCCCATCGGACCGTTCCAGAAGATCGTGCGGGCGTCGGCGAGCAACTCGGTGAACCGCTCGACCGTCCGCGGACCGATGTCGAGCCCCATCAGGTCGGCCGGGATCCCGCCGGCGTCAACGATCGTTGTCGGCACGCCCGCGGCGCGCTCCGCCGCCACCACGATGTCGACCGGGAGCGTCACCTTGCCCGACGCCAGGAACTCGCGGCAGGCGTCAACCTGATCCGGCTCGAGCAGCGACCGGCCGGCCGGTTTGCCCTCGGCGGCCAGGAACGTGAAGCACATCCCGCCACCCACGAGCAGCCGGTCGACGACCGGCAGCAGGCTGGAGATCACAGCCAGCTTGTCCGACACCTTCGACCCGCCGAGTACGACGGCGAACGGACGTTCGGGGTCGACCGTCACCGCCCGCAGCACCTCGACCTCCCGGCGGACCAGGTCCCCGGCGGCATGCGGCAGCAGCCCGGCGAGCTCGTCGACACTCGCGTGCGACCGGTGCATGACTCCGAACGCGTCGTCGACGTAGCAGTCCCCCAGCGCCGCGAGCCGGCGGGCGAACGCCGTTCGCTCCCCCGCATCCTTCGAGGTCTCCTCGGAGTGGAAGCGCAGGTTCTCCAGCATCACCACTTCGGCGTCGCCCGGGTCGGACTCCGGCTCGTCGACGAGCACGACCGCCCGGCCCAGCAGCTCGCCGAGACGGCGGGCGACCGGGGCCAGGGTGTACTTCGGGTCCGGAGCGCCCTTGGGCCGGCCGAGGTGCGACAGCACGACGATCCGCGCCCCGGCGTCGAGCAGCCGGTTGAGCGTGGGCACGGTCGCGCGGATCCGGCCGTCGTCGGTGATCCGGTCGCCATCGAGGGGCACGTTCAGGTCGCAGCGCACGAGGACCCGCTTGCCGCTGAGGTTGCCCAACGTGGAGATGTCCGGCAGGTCGGCGCTCACGCGGCGAGGCGCTCCCCGACGAGTTGGGTCAGATCCACGAGCCGGTTCGAATAGCCCCACTCGTTGTCATACCAACCGACGATCTTCACCAGGTCGCCGACCACCTTCGTCAGGCCGGCATCGAGGATGCACGACGCCGGGTCGCCGACGATGTCGCTCGAGACGATCTGGTCCTCGGTGTAGCGCAGGATGCCCGCGAGCGGGCCGTCGGCAGCGGCTTGCAGCACCGCGTTGACCTCCGCCGCCGTCGTGTCCCTGGAGACAGTCGCGGTCAGGTCCGTCGCCGAGCCGGTCGGAAGGGGCACCCGCAACGCGTATCCGTCGAGCTTGCCGGCCAGCTCGGGCAGCACTACCCCGATTGCCTTCGCCGCCCCGGTCGAGGTCGGTACGACGTTGATCGCGGCGGCCCGGGCCCGCCTCAGGTCGCTGTGCGGCCCGTCCTGCAGGTTCTGGTCCTGGGTGTAGGCGTGCACGGTGGTCATCAGGCCGCGCTCGATGCCGAAGCTGTCGTTGAGCACCTTCGCCATCGGCGCAAGGCAGTTCGTCGTACAGGAGGCGTTGGAGATCACCGTCTGGCTGCCGTCGTAGAGGTGGTCGTTCACCCCCAGCACGATCGTGATGTCGTCGCCGGTCGCGGGCGCGGAGATGATCACCTTTTTCGCGCCGCCCACGTCGACGTGCTGGCGCGCCTGCTCGGCCTTGGTGAACAGCCCGGTCGACTCGATCACGATGTCGACCCCGAGCTCGCCCCACGGCAGCGCGCCCGGACCGCCCCGTTCGGCCAGGCCGATGATGGTGTGTCCGCCGACCGAGATGCCGTCGTCGGTAACGCTGACCGGCTCGGGGAGCCGGCCGAGGATGCTGTCGTACTTCAGCAGGTGCGCGATGGTCGCGCGGTCGCCGAGGTCGTTGTACGCCACCACGTCGATGTCACGCCCACCGGCGAGGATGGCCCGGTAGAAATTGCGGCCGATCCGGCCAAATCCATTGATGCCCACGCGTGTGGCCACGCTGTCTCCTCGTGAGATCGTGCGGTCATCGCGAGGCTAACCGATCAGCGTGCGGCCATTGCGGCGTACCCGGCCTGCCTCAGTCGGTCGGTCGGCGGGGTCCGGCCGGTCATCAGCCGGACCTGTTCGACCGCCTGCTCGATGAGCAGCTCAAGGCCGCCGACCGCCCGGCCACCGTGATCGACCCAGGCCTTGGCCAACGGGGTCGGCCAGGGCGTGTAGATCACGTCGAACAGCAGCCCGCCGGCACCCGGCAGCGTGGCGGCGAGCTCATCGGTCGCGCCGGCCGGCGTCGCTGCCACCAGCAGCGCCGCCGAGGCGGCGCCCGCGATCTCGGTCCACGGCCGGACCTCGATGCCGATCCCGACCCGGTCCGCCACCGCGCGCAGGTCGCCGGTCTCGGCCGGGCGGCGCGCCACCACGACCGCGCTCGCATAGCCCAGGTCGCCGAGCGCCGCGAGCGCCGAGCCCGCCGTTGCGCCAGCGCCCAGGAGCCAGGGCGGCTCGGCGCCCGCCGAACCGACGACCTGCATCGCGGTGAGCACCGCGATCATGCCAGGGACATCGGTGTTGGCGCCGTACCAGCCGTCGTCCCGGAACACGACCGTGTTGGCCGCGGCAGTGGCCGTCACCCGCTCGTCGTGACCGGCCAGCATCGGGAGGATGGCCCGCTTGAGCGGCATCGTCAGCCCGACCCCGGCCAGACCTTCCTCGTCGAGGGCCCGCACGGTCTCCCCGAGCCGGTCGACCGTGCACTCGACCGTGCGGAACGACCAGCCGACCAGCCCGAGCGCGTCGTACGCCGCCCGGTGCAGCACCGGTGAGAGCGAGTGCCCGATCGGCGAGCCCAGCGCGGCACCGCCCCGTCGAGTGGACATCTACGAAACGCCGTTCGCCTTCGACTTCGCGACCAGCTGGTTGAAGCGGGCCAGCGTGGTCGCGAACGCGGTGTGCCCCGCCTTGTCGATGGTGACGAAGTACAACAGCGGTCCCTTGGGGTGGTGCAGGACCGCGTCGATCGCGGCCTGCCCCGGCGAGTTGATCGGCGACGGCGGCAGCCCGAGGTTGGTCCGGGTGTTGTACGGCGATGGGTTGGCGAGATCGGTGTTGGTCAGCGGGCCGTGGTTGGGCCCGAGGATGTAGTACAGCGTCGCGTCCGAGCCCAGCGGCATGCTTGCCGCCAGCCGGTTGGTGAACACCTCGGCGATCTTGGGGTAGTCCCGAACCAGCAGGCCCTCGCGCTGCACGATCGAAGCCAGCGTGATGACCGCGTACGGCGACAACCCCAGCTTCTTCGCGCCGGCGGCCAACTTGGCCTGCGCCGCGGCCTGATCGAACCGGGTGACCATCTCCGAGAGCACCTGGGTGGCCGTCTCACCGGGCGCGATCTCGTAGGTGGCCGGGAACAGGAAGCCCTCGACCCCGCTATTCGGCGTGGCGGTCGATGGCGCCGGGCCGTCCGCATACGACGGCAGGTGCAGGGAAGCCGGGTCTGCCAGCGCAGCCTGCAGCGACGCTTTGGAGATCGGCGTCTTGTCGGCGATCCGCGCGACGATCGCGGCCGCGGTGAAGCCTTCGGGGATCGTGACCCGGTATGAGACCAGCGACTTCGGGTTGAGCATGAGCGCCAACGCGAGCGATGCCTGCATGTGCTCGTGCATCCGGTACGTGCCGGGCTGAATGTCGCGCGAACGCGGGTTCAGCGCCGCGGCGCTGGTGAACACCGCGGTGCTCCGCACCACACCGGCCTTCGCCAGGCTGGCGCCGATGGCGGACGCGGTGTCACCTTGGTGCACCTCCACCAGCACCGAACCGGTGCCCTCACCGGAGTAGTCGCCGTTGCCACTGCCGAACAGCTGCTTGATCGGTGAGGCCAGCGCGACCGCGGCGATCACCGCGACGACCAGGAACAGGACGACCGCGAAGATCAGCCCGCGGCGGTTGCTCGGCGCACCCGAGCCGCCATGGTCCTCGGTCATGCCGAACCCGAGCCCGCTCATCGACCGCTCACTACAGCGCCTCGCCGGGGACGGCCCCGGTGGCCCGCTCGAGATCGAGCGCGTGCTGGAGGATGACGACCGCGGCCGCGGCGTCGATCACCGCACGCCCCGGCTTCGACCGCACGCCCGCGGACCGCAGCCCGCGGGCCGCCTCTGCGGTCGTCAGCCGTTCGTCGACCAGCCGCACCTCGACCGGTGCAACCCGGCCGGCCAGCTCCACGGCGTAACTGCGGGCGCCGGCCGCGGCCACGCCCTGCCGGCCCGACAATGACTTCGGCAGCCCGACGAGCACTTCGACCGCGGCGCGCTCGGCAACAAGCGCCGCGAGCTCGTCGAGATCGCGGCCACCGCGGCGGTCCCGCCGCAGGACTGCGACCGGCGTCGCGAGGACGCCGGCCGGATCCGAGGCGGCGACCCCCACCCGCACGCTGCCGACGTCCACCGCGACTCGAACTCCGGTCCTCACGGCAACGCCGACCATCGATGACGGCTCAAGCGCCATCGACGGCCTGGCGACCGATCGAGGCGGGAAGCTCGGTGAGCACCCCGTCGAGGGCGGCTGCGTTGGTGCCGCCGCCTTGTGCCAGGTCGTCCCGGCCGCCACCGCCGCCGCCGAGCGCGGAGGATGCCTCGCGGACCAGCTGGCCGGCCCGCAGCCCGCGGTCACGGCCGGCGTCGTTGACCGCCACCGCGATCAGTGGCCGGCCGTCGGTGATCGCGGCCGTCACGACGACGGCCGGGCGCGACGAGTCGAGCCGGCCGCGGACGTCGAGCGCAAGCTTGCGGAGGTCGTCGGCGTCCGCGCCGTCAGGCAGCCGGTGCGCGACCACGGCCACCCCGTTGTGATCGGTGGCCGAGCCGGCCAGCTCGACCGCGCCGGCGAGGACCGCGGCGCCACGCATCCGCTCGAACTCCTTCTCCAGCTCGCGCACCCGGCCGAGGACGGCATTGACCCGGTCGACCAGCTCCTCCGGACTCGCGCTGAGGATGCCGGAGAGCTGGCTCACCAGCAGGTGCTCGCGAGCGAGATGGGTGTAGGCGTCGGCGCCGACCAGCCCTTCGATCCGGCGCTTGCCGGCCCCGATCGACGCCTCGCTGAGCAGCTTGACCATCCCGAGCTGGGCCGAGCGGAGCGCATGCGTGCCGCCACACAATTCACGCGCGTAGTCGCCGACCTCGACCACCCGCACGGCTTCGCCGTACTTCTCGCCGAACAACGCCAACGCACCAATCCGCCGGGCCTCGTCCTGAGTGGTCACGAAGGCGCGGACCGCGAGGTCGGCCAACAGGACGTCGTTGACCTCGGCCTCGACGTCGGCGATGACGCTGTCCGGTACGGCGGTCGGCGAGTTGAAGTCGAACCGGAACCGCCCGGCGTCGTTCATCGACCCGGCCTGGGTTGCATACTCGCCGAGCGCCCGCCGGATCGCCTGATGCACGAGGTGGGTCGCCGTGTGCGCGCGCGAGATCGCCTTGCGGCGCTCGACGTCGACCGTCGCGATCACCGGGTCGCCCACGTTGGCGTGGCCGGTGACGATCCGGCCCCGGTGCACGATCAGGTCGGCCACCGGGCGCTGCGCGTCGTACACCTCGATGATCGAGCCGTCACCGAGCTCGAGCCGGCCGTGATCGGCGAGCTGGCCGCCGGCCTCGGCGTAGAACGGGGTGCGGTCGAGCGCGATCTCGACCTCGGTACCTTCACCGGCCGTGGGCGTCAGCTCCCCGTCGACGAGGATCGCCTTCAGGGTGCCTTCGGCCTCGACCTCCGAGTATCCGGTGAAGGTGGTCTGCCCGCCATGCTCGAGCAGCCCGCGATAGACCCCGAGATCGGCCTGGGCGCTCTTGCGCTCCGCGGTGTCGCGTTTGGCCCGCTGCCGCTGCTCGTCCATCAGGCGGCGGAAACCGTCCTCGTCGACGTGCAAGCCCTGCTCGCGGGCCATCTCGAGGGTGAGATCGATCGGGAAACCGTAGGTGTCATGCAGCAGGAACGCCTGGTCGCCGGGCACCGTCGACGTGCCCTCGCGGCGCAGGTCACCCGAAAGCCGGTCGAAGAGCACCGATCCGGTCCGCAAGGTCGAGAGGAACGACTCCTCTTCCTGTGCGGCCACTGCCTCGATCCGGCTCGCGTTGTCCCCCAGCGCCGGGAAGGACGGGCTCATCACCTGGCAGGCAAGCGCGACCAGGTCGCCCATGCCGGCCTGCTCGACTCCGAGCAGCCGCAAGGTGCGGACCGCGCGACGGATCATCCGGCGCAGGACGTAGCCGCGGCCTTCGTTGCCTGGCACCACGCCGTCGGCGATCAGCATCGTCGAGGTGCGGGTGTGGTCGGCGACCACCCGCAGCCGGACGTCGGACTCGCTGTCCCGGCCGTACGGGACCCCGCTGATCTGCGCCGCCCGGTCGAGCATCGGCCGCAGCAGGTCGGTCTCGAAGATGTTGTCGACGCCCTGCAGGACCACGGCCATCCGATCGACGCCCATACCGGTGTCGATGTTGCGCGCCGGCAGGTCGCCGATCAGGTGGTCGACGTAGTCATAGCCCTCGCCCTCGCCGCGTTCGTACTGCATGAAGACGAGGTTCCAGACCTCGAGGAAGCGCTCCTCGTCGGCGCTCGGCCCGCCGTCGCGGCCGTACTCCGGCCCGCGGTCGAAGTAGATCTCCGAGCACGGCCCGCACGGGCCCGGCACGCCCATCGACCAGTAGTTGTCCTCGCGCTCGCGGCGCTGGACCCGCTCGGCCGGTACGCCGACGACATCGGTCCAGACCTGGTAGGCCTCGTCGTCATCGCGGTAGACCGTCGGCCACAGCCGCTGCGGGTCGAAGCCGAAGCCGCCGTCGTCCCGCGACATCGTGAGCAGCTCCCAGGCGAGCGGGATCGCGCCCTCCTTGAAATAGTCGCCGAAGGAGAAATTGCCGGCCATCTGGAAGAAGGAGACGTTGCGGCTGTTGGTGCCGACGATGTCGATGTCGCCGGTCCGTACGCACTTCTGCACGCTGGCGGCGCGGGAGAAGGGCGGCTGCTCCTCGCCGAGGAAGTACGGCTTGAACGGCACCATGCCGGCGTTCACCAGCAGCAGGGTCGGATCGGGCACCACCAGCGAGGCGGACGGCACGATGGTGTGCCCGCGAGCCTCGAAGAAGCGCAGGAAGCGCTCCGCAATTTCAACCGACTTCATGCCGCGGAGTGCTCGCTGTCGTCGTCGATGCCCAGGGCCTCACGCAGCTCGCGCTCGCGCGCGGCCGCCGACTCCCTCACGATCGCCCACCACTCGCCGAGCTGGCCCTGCAGCCCACCGGCCTGAGCGGCGAGGCCTTCCGGCGTCCACTTCGCCGCCGCGTTGCTGACCCGGCGTACGACGATGACCCCGACCGTGGCGCCGAAGGCGATGTAGAACAGCCGTCTCATGTCGAGGCCTTCTTCGCGGCCTTGCGGGCCGAGCGGTCCGACTTCATCTGGGCCTTCACCCGCTTGCGGACGTCCTCCTCCTGCTTGCTCTTCATCGCCCGCCGGACGCCGTAGGAGAAGGCCGCGATCTTGATCACCGGGGAGCCCACGGTGGCCGCGAACAACGAGGTCATCGCCTTCGCGTTGCTGGAGATGTCCTCCACGTTGGATGCAATCGTGTCGACCCGGGTCAGCTCGGCATTGACCTGCACCACCGAGGTCGTGACCTCGCCGAGCAGGGGCACGGTCTGGTCGGCCACGCCATTGACCAGCTTCGCGGTCTCGCCGATGACCTTGCCGAGCTTGAGCAGCACGTAGGCCAGGAAGCAGACCAGCACCCCCCAGAACACCGCAACGATCAGCCCGGCGACCTCCCCGCCCGACAACCCGCCGCTCGCTAGGACCGTCATCTGCTACTGCTCCCCGTCGTCGTGTGGCGCTGCGCGGTCCGCAGCGCCGGTTGGTGCCCCGCGCACCGTGGTGCGCAGTGCCGCGAGCCGCTCGGCCGCGGCCCGCTCGGCGCCCCTGTCGGAGGGGCGGTAGTAGTCCCGGCCGAGCACCTCGTCCGGTACATACTGCTGCTCGACGACCCCGCCGGGGAAATCATGAGGGTATCGGTAGCCGTCCCCGTGATGTAAGCGCTTTGCCCCGGGGTAGTGGGCGTCCCGCAGCGCCGGCGGCACTCCGCCGGCCAGGCCCTCCCGCACATCGGCGGTCGCGGCCCCGATCGCGGTGGTCACGGCGTTGCTCTTCGGCGCGATCGCGAGGTGGATGGTCGCCTGGGCCAGGTTGAGCCGGGCCTCCGGCAGGCCGACCAGTTCGAGCGCGTGGGCGGCAGCGACCGCGACCCCCAGCGCACCGGGTTCGGCCAGGCCGACGTCCTCGCTGGCGAAGATCATCAGGCGGCGGGCGATGAACCGGGGGTCCTCGCCCGCTTCGAGCATCCGGGCCAGGTAGTGCAGCGAGGCATCGACATCGCTGCCGCGCAGGCTCTTGATGAAGGCGCTGATCACGTCGTAGTGCTGGTCGCCCTCGCGGTCGTAGCGGACCGCGGCCCGGTCGACCGCCTGCTCCAGCACCTCGAGGTCGATCGTGTCCCGACCGAGCGAGCGCGCCGCGCCGGCCGCGGCGTCGAGGGCGTTGAGCGCACGCCGGGCATCCCCGGCCGACAAGCGGAGCAGGTGCGCGATGCTCGCCTCGGGCAGCGTCAGATCGCCGCCGAGCCCGCGCTCGTCGGTCATCGCCCGCTCGATCAGCGCCCTGATCGCCTCGTCGTCGAGCGGCTCGAGGGTGAGCAGGAGCGAGCGTGACAGCAGCGGCGAGATCACCGAGAAGAACGGGTTCTCCGTCGTCGCGCCGACGAACGTGACCAGACCGGCCTCGACCCCCGGCAGCAGCGCGTCCTGCTGCGACTTCGAGAAGCGGTGGACCTCGTCGACGAACAGCACGGTCCGCTCGCCCTGGAAGCTCAGCCGCTCCTTGGCCGCCTCGATCGCGGCCCGGACGTCCTTGACCCCGGCGGTGACCGCGGAAAGCTCCACGAACAGCCGCCCCGCCGACAGCAGGCGCGCGATCGTCGTCTTTCCGCTGCCCGGCGGTCCCCAGAGCAGGACGCTCGTACTGGCGCCACCCTCGACCAGTTGGCGCAGCGGCGCGCCAGGAGTCAGCAGGTGCTCCTGCCCGACCACCTCGTCGAGCGTGCGCGGCCGCATCCGGGCCGCGAGCGGCGCGGTTGACTCGGCCAGATCCTCGGCCGCCTGTGAGAACAGGTCGCCGGCCACAGCCCGGAGCCTATGCCGCTGCGGTCAGTCGGCGCCGGGGTCGACGTCGATGCCGGCCTCAGCCCGCTGCTCGGCCGTGATCGGCGTCGGGGCGCCGGTGAGCGGATCGCCGCCGCTCGACGCCTTCGGGAAGGCCATCACCTCGCGGATCGCGTCGGTGCCGGCCAGCTCGCCGGCCAGCCGATCGATGCCGAAGGCGATCCCGCCGTGCGGCGGCGGGCCGTACCGGAACGCCTCGAGCAGGAACCCGAACTTGGTCTGGGCCTCCTCCCGGGTCAGCCCGATCACGTCGAAGACCCGCTGCTGCATCTCGGCCTGGTGGATCCGGATCGAGCCGCCGCCGAGCTCGACCCCGTTGCCGACGACGTCGTATGCGCGGGCGAGCGCGTTCTCGGGGTCGTCCTGGAAGGTCCCGGCCCAGGCCTCCGTCGGCGCCGTGAACGGGTGATGTACCGCGGTCCAGCCACCGTGGGCGCTCGGCTCGAACATCGGCGCCTCGACGATCCAGAGGAAGCGCCACTCGGCGTCGTCGATCAGACCCTGCTGCCGGCCGACCGCGAGCCGCAGCGCGCCGAGCAGTTCGAGCGTGGACCGGCGCGGACCGGCCGCGAACAGGATCGCGTCCCCTGGCGCCGCGCCGGCGGCGGCCGGAAGGGCCGCCAGTCGCTCCGGCTCCAGCTGGCCGATCGAGCCGCGCGGCTCCCCTTCGGCAGGGACCAGCAACCAGGCAATCCCCTTGCCGCCTCTGGCTTTGGCCCACTCCTGCCAGGCGTCGAGCTCCTTGCGGGTGTAGGCCGCCCCACCCGGTACGACGACCGCGCCGACGTGCTCGGCCTGGAAGACCCGGAACTGCGTGCCGGCCACCTGCGCGGTCAGGTCGACCAGCTCGAGACCGAAGCGGAGGTCGGGCTTGTCGGACCCGTAGCGCCGCATAGCCTCGCCGTACGTCATCCGGGGGAACGGGCGCGGCAGATCGATGCCGAGCAGCTCGCGCCAGAGTGTCGCCAGCATCTCCTCGGTCAGGGCGAAGACGTCCTCCTCGTCGAGGAAGGACATCTCGATGTCGAGCTGGGTGAACTCCGCGGTCCGGTCGGCCCGGAAGTCCTCGTCACGGAAGCAGCGGGCGATTTGGTAGTAGCGCTCGAAGCCGCCGACCATCAGCAGCTGCTTGAACAGCTGCGGCGACTGCGGCAGCGCATACCAGAGACCCGGCTGCAGGCGCACCGGCACCAGGAAGTCGCGTGCGCCCTCGGGGGTGGATCTGGTGAGGTAGGGCGTCTCGATGTCGACGAAGTCGTGGCTCTCCATCACCTGACGGATCAGCGACAGGGCCCGGGCCCTGGTGCGGATCGCTCGAGCCGGCCCGGTGCGGCGCAGGTCGAGGTAGCGGTGCTTCCAGCGCAGGACCTCGTCGACGCCGGAGTCGATCTCGTCGGAGCCGTCGATCGGGAACGGCAGCGCGTCGCTCTCGCTGAGTACGCCGACCGACGTCGCGACCACCTCGACCTCGCCGGTGTCGAGGTTGGAGTTGACGGTGTCCTGTGTACGAGCGGCCACCGCGCCGGCGACCGTGATGCACCACTCGCTCCGGAACGCGTGGACCGCCTCGAGGTCACGGCAGACGACCTGCACGATTCCGCTCGCGTCACGCACGTCGAGGAAGGTCAGCCCGCCGAAGTCGCGGCGACGGGCCACCCAGCCTGCGAGCGTGACTTCGGTGCCGACGTCGGCTGCCCGCAGAGCGCCGGCCCGGTGGGTGCGGATCATCCGTCCCCGCCGCTGGTCACGTTCGGGCGCAGGTCTGCTGCGGGCGGTGCCCAGGATGCCGGATCGGCGTCGACCTGCTCCCCCGACCTGATGTCGCGGACCTGATCAGTGCCGTCGTTCTGCGGAAACCACACGTACGGAATCCCCCGTCGTTCGGCGTACCGGATCTGCTTCCCGTACTTCTCCGCAGCCGGTGCCACGTGGCAGGCGATGCCGCGGCTGCGAAGTTGTGTCGCGATGCTCTCGCAACGGGGCCGGGACCCGTCATCCGGGAGCGCGACGAGTGCGCAGGTCGGCACCTTTCGGCTGATCGCGAGCGCGTCCTGGCCGAACAACCGGCCGAGCAGCCGGGTCACGCCGAGGGACAGACCCACCCCGGGATAGGTCACCGCACCGTCGGACGCGAGCGCGTCGTAGCGCCCGCCCGAGCAGACCGAGCCGATCGACTCGTGCCCGACCAGCTCGGTCTCGTAGACCGTGCCGGTGTAGTAGTCGAGCCCGCGGGCGATGCTCAGATCGGCGACGATCAGGCCGGGCGCCTGCTCGCGGGCCGCCTCGATAACGACCGTCAACTCCTCGAGACCCTGATCGAGCATCGGGTCGCTGATCCCCAGTGCGATCACCGCAGCCGCAAACGAGGAGTCCTCCGCGGTGATGCCGGCGAGGGACAGGCAGGCGTCCGCCTGCGCGGCCGAGCAGCCGGCCTCCTCGGTCAGCATCGTGTGCACTCGGCGCGGCCCGACCTTGGCGAGCTTATCGACCGTCCTTAGCACCAGGCCGAAGTCGCCGATGCCGAGTCCGCGGTAGAAGCCCTCCGCGATCCGGCGGTTGTTGACCCGGATCCGGATCGGCGGCACCGGCAGCCGGTGGATCGCGTCGGCCATGACCAGCGGCAGCTCCACCTCGTAGTGGAACGGGAGCGTGTCGCGGTCGATCACGTCGATGTCGGCCTGCAGGAACTCGCGATAACGGCCCTCCTGCGGCCGCTCGCCGCGCCACGCCTTCTGGATCTGGTAGCGCCGTAGTGGGAAGTCGAGCTTGCCGGAGTTCTCCAGGACGTAGCGGGCGAACGGCACGGTCAGGTCGAAGTGCAGGCCGAGCCCTGAGTCGGAATCGTCCGCCTCGGCCTGCAGCCGCCTGAGCAGGTAGATCTCCTTGTCCGTCTCACCCTTGCGCAGCAACTGCTCGAGCGGCTCGACCGACCGGGTCTCGACCGGCACGAAGCCGTGCAGCTCGAACGTCGATCGGATCGTGTCGACGACGTACTGCTCGATCAAGCGGCGTTCCGGCAGCCACTCCGGGAACCCCGACATCGGGGTGGGCTTGGCCACGTCAGCTCACAGCCCCCGCCGGACCGGCGTCGCGGCGGGCAGGTCGGCGAGGAACGGGTTCGTCGCACGTTCGCGACCGATCGTGGTGTCGGGCCCGTGACCCGGACGTACGACGGTCTCGTCCGGCAGCCCGAGCGGCACCCGGGCGAGCGAGTCCAGCATCGCCTCGAATGAGCCGCCCGGCAGGTCGGTGCGCCCGATCGACCCGGCGAAGAGCAGGTCACCAGAGAAGAACTCGCTGCCGGTACTGAAGGTCACCGAGCCCGGGGTGTGACCCGGGGTCCAGTCGACCCGCAGGTCGAGCCCGGCCAGCGACAGGACCTCGCCGTCGGCGAGCTCTCGAACGTCGTCGGGCTCCGACCACTCGAGCCGGCCGAGGATCGGCGTACCGGGGCGCATGCCGAGCCCGGCGAACGGATCGGTGAGCATTCCGCGGTCGCCCGGGTGAATCAGGGCGGGCACGTTCTTGGCGCCGCAGACCGGCGTGACCGACCAGATGTGGTCCACGTGGCCGTGGCTCAGCAGCACCGCCGCCGGCATCAGGCCGAACTTGCTGAGCACGTCGTCGAGCGGGCCTTCAGCGCCGTGGCCGGGGTCGATGACGACGCACTGCTCGCCGCGCGCGGGCGCGACGACCCAGCAGTTCGTCTCCCATGGCCCGGCGGGGAACCCGACGACAAGCACCTTGATCCTTTCAGGTGGGTTTCAGGTCAGACTATCGAGCGCTCTTCTAGACTCAGCGCGGTTATTTCCCCGACCGATTCCGGAGGCCTTTGTGGCGACCAGTCGCCGGCGTGAGCGCGAGCTCGCCCGACGTCGCTTCGAGCGACGCCGTCAAGCCGAGCTCGAACGACGCGCGCGGACAAAGCGGCGCAACACGGTGATCGGCGCGAGCGTGGGAACGCTCGCGGTCATCGTGATCCTGGTCATTCTCGGAATCGTGATCTTCGGCGGCTCCCCCAAGAAGAAGGGCGTGTCGACCAGCCCGACGCCGAGCACCACGCCGACGGCCACGACCACCCCGACCCCGCCGCCCGCGCCGACCAAGTGCGCGAAGATCACGCCCAACCCGCCGGCCAAGGGCGACCCGACCGTGCCGGACGTCAAGGGCAAGGCGCCGAGCAAGCTGGTCGTCAAGGACATCAAGGCCGGTCACGGCAAGGCGGCGAAGAAGGGCAGCACGATCACGGTCAAGTACGTCGGCGTGTCGTGCAGCAGCGGGAAGGCCTTCGACGCCTCCTACACCGATGGCGCGAAGAACAAGGAGTTCAGCTTCCCGCTCGGTGCAGGCAAGGTCATCCCCGGCTGGGATCAGGGCCTGGTCGGCATGAAGGCCGGCGGGGTCCGCGAGCTGATCATCCCGGCCGCGCTCGGCTACGGAGCCACCGGCTCCGGGGCGATCCAACCCAACGAGACGCTGATCTTCCTCGTCACGATGGTCAAGGCATGACCCGTCGGCATCTCGCCGCCGCCGCTCTTGCGCTGATCGCATTGCTCGTGACCGCATGCGGGTCGAGCAGCAGCGGTGCCGGCGCGGCCTCGTCGTCGTCGCCGAAGCCCGGCACCCTCGACGCCAACGGGTGTACGACGCCACCGCCGTTGCAGCAGAACCACCTGCAGTTCGCCCACGAGCCGCCACTGAGAATCAAGCGGACGACGTACACGGCCCGGGTCGTCACGAACTGCGGCACGATCATCGTGTCGCTGTTCGGCGGCAAGGCTCCGCACACGGTCAACTCGTTTGCGTTCCTCGCCGGTCGGGGCTACTTCAACGACACGCCGTGCCACCGGCTCACCACGCAAGGGATCTTCGTCCTGCAGTGCGGCGACCCGACCGGCAGCGGCGCCGGCGGGCCCGGCTACACGATCCCGGACGAGAACCTCAAGGGTGCGACGTACCCGGCCGGCACCGTCGCGATGGCCAACACCGGTCAGCCGCACACCGGCGGCAGCCAGTTCTTCTTCGTCTACGCCAACACGAGCCTGCCGCCGCAATACACCCCGTTCGGCCACATCACCGCGGGCCTCAGCGTGCTGCAGCGGATCGCCAGGGCGGGCAGCGACAACACCAACGGCAGCGGCGACGGCCACCCGAACCAGGCGGTCGTGATCGAGTCCTTCGGCGTCACCAAGGGCTGAGCCGCGCCATTTGTGCGCCGTGAGCGCTGCTCTGGCCCCGGCGACGGCTCACAAACCGGGGGGCAGCGGCTGTGGGCAGCGTGCACACCTTCTGAACGTGCCCGGCCACCCCTGCCGCCGAAGCAGCTGTGCCTGCTGAATCGCGACATCACAGGGACGGTCCACGTAGTCGGACCAGCCATAGCGCAGCTTGCGCAGCCCTTGCATCTCACTACGGTTGTCACGGCGCATGTCTCGCCAGGTCTCACGCGCCCGGTCATGACCCAGCCGTCCGTCAATCTCGATATGCACGCCCCATTCATCGATGAGAACGTCCAGATACTCGGCACCGCCGCAGAGCCGCTGAGCCTGTCGTCGCCCCTGCGGCAAGCCGTGTTGGCGCCGAAGTCGCGCGTCTCGAACCTCAAGCGACGACTGCGCACCTGCCCCAAGTCCGGCAACGCATCCAGGACGACTCGACGCCAGCGGGTCTTCGGATGGGTGAGCAGAGCAGCGCGCAGCGCCTCGGGCGAAGACAGGCGATCACGAAAAGAGTCCGCCACGAGCCCCAGGGCCGCGTCTGCAGATTGCTTGCCCTCGAGCAGGTCCAGGACTGTGCGCTCGATGGTTGTGCGACGAGGCGTGAACACGCGATGGACGGCGTCGGCAGTCAAGGTACGTGAGCGATGAACCACCAGGCCGGGTTGGTCATCGACCTGCCTCGGATACCGGACTGTGACATGTATCGACGCAGGGTCGCGGCAAAGCCGCCAGCATCTACCGGCGGAGTCATGACTGAGGGCAGAACAGTCCCCGCAATAGAGCAGCGCGGCGTGCTGCCTTGTCTGCAAGGGAACGGGCCCGCTGAATGTGACCTACACCCCGGGGAACGGTGACTGCCACCGACCCGACTCGACCAGCCAGCGCCGGCGGCCATCGCTCAGTCCGGCCTCCCGACAGCCTGTGACGTCGACCGCGAACGCCATCGCCTCGCCGAGGGATGGGAGTTCGTTCTCGCAGGTCCGATTGCGCATGAGGTCGAGCCTCGTGATGGCTGGGCCACGTCGCAACGCAGACCGCAGATATGTTGATGGCTAAGCAGCCCGGCCGATTTGTGCGCTCTCCGCGGTGCTGGGGCGCCGCTAGCGGCTCACGAACGGCGAGCGCTAGAAGCCGGAGGTGACGCGGTAGGCGTCGTAGACGCCTTCAACACCGCGTACGGCGCGGAGCAGGTGGCCGAGGTGTTTCGGGTCGCCCATCTCGAAGGTGAACCGTGACGTCGCGACGCGGTCGCGGGTGGTCGAGACGGCCGCGGACAGGATGTTGACGTGCGCATCGGAGAGCACCCGGGTCACGTCGGAGAGCAACCGGTTGCGGTCGAGTGCCTCGACGTGGATCGCGACCAGGAAGACCGAGCCCGCAGTCGGGGCCCACTCGACCTCGACCAACCGGCTCGGGTCGGCCTGCAGGCTCGCCGCGTTGGTGCAGTCGACCCGATGCACCGACACCCCGTGACCGCGGGTCACGAAGCCGAGGATCTCGTCGCCCGGCACCGGCGTGCAGCAGCGGGCGAGCTTTGCCCACACGTCGGTCACGCCCTTGATCACGACACCGGGATCGCCGGCCGGGCGTGGCCGGGCGCGGGTCCGGGTGGCGGTCTCGGTCTCGGCGATGTCGTCGACCGCGCCTTCGGGTCCGCCGAGCGCGTGTACCAGTCGCTGGACGATCGACTGCGCCGACATCTGGCCCTCGCCGATCGCGGCATATAGCGCCGATACGTCGGCGTAGTGCAGGTCGCGTGCGAGGGTCAGCAGCGCGTCGCCGCCCATCAGCCGCTGCAGGGGAAGCCCGGCCTTGCGCATCGCGCGGCTGAGCGCCTCCTTGCCCTGGTCGATCGCGTCCTCGCGACGTTCCTTGGCGAACCACTGGCGGATCTTGTTGCGGGCCCGCGGCGACTTGACGAACGACAACCAGTCGCGGCTCGGTCCGGCCGACTCGGACTTCGAGGTGAAGACCTCGACCACGTCGCCGTTGTCGAGCGGCGACTCGAGCGGCACCAGCCGGCCGTTGACCCGCGCGCCGATGCAACGGTGTCCGACCTCGGTGTGCACGGCGTACGCGAAGTCGACCGGAGTCGCACTCGCGGGCAGGGCGATCACGTCGCCCTTCGGGGTGAAGACGAACACCTCGTTGGCGTGCAGGTCCCATCGCAGCGAGTCGAGGAACTCGCCGGGGTCCTGGGTCTCGCGCTGCCAGTCGACCAGCTGCCGCAGCCAGGTCATGTCGTGCTCGCCGACCTCGGAAGATTCCTTGTATTTCCAATGAGATGCGATGCCGTACTCGGCCCGGCGATGCATCTGCGTGGTCCGGATCTGCACCTCGACCGGCTTGCCCTGCGGGCCGATCACGGTGGTGTGCAGCGACTGGTAGAGGTTGAACTTCGGCATTGCGATGTAGTCCTTGAACCGGCCGGGCACCGGCGACCACATGGTGTGAATCACGCCGAGCGCCGCGTAGCAGTCGCGCTCGGTCTCGACCGTGATGCGCAGCCCGACCAGGTCATGGATGTCGTCGAAGTCGCGGCCGCGCACGATCATCTTCTGGTAGATCGAGTAGTAGTGCTTCGGCCGACCGGTCACGGTCGCCTTGATCTTCGCGTTCCGCAGCTCAGTGCCGACGCTCTCGGACACCCCGGCCAGGTAGGTCTCGCGGGATGGAGCACGCTCGGCCACCAGTCGGACGATCTCGTCGTAGCGCTTCGGGTAGAGGGTCGCGAAGGACAGGTCCTCGAGCTCCCACTTGATCGCGTTCATCCCGAGCCGATGCGCCAGCGGCGCGTAGATCTCGAGGGTCTGCTTGGCCATCCGGTGCTGCTTGTCCGGCGGCAGCCAGGACACGGTACGGATGTTGTGCAGCCGGTCGGCGAGCTTGACGATCAGCACCTTCGGGTCGCGCGCCATCGCGACCACCATCTTGCGGATCGTCTCGGCCTCGGCCGACTCGCCGTAGCGGACCTTGTCGAGCTTGGTCACGCCGTCGACCAGGCGGCCGACCTCGTCGCCGAAGTCGCGGGTGACATCGGCGAGCGACAGCGCGGTGTCCTCGACGGTGTCGTGCAGCAGGGCCGCACAGAGCGTCGGCGCTTCCATGCCGAGCTCGGCCGCGATCGTCGCCACTGCCACCGGGTGGGTGATGTAGGGGTCACCGCTACGCCGCTGCTGGCCGCGGTGACAGCGCTCGGCCACCTCGTAGGCCCGGATCACCGGCCGGATGTCGGCCTTGGGATGGTTGGCGCGCAGGGTCTTCAGCAGCGGCTCGAGCTCCGGCGGCGGGGAGTCCTTGGGGCCGGCGAGGCGGCCCAGCCTGGTCCGGACCCGGGCGGCCGGGGCGGGTTCGGTGATCGATTCGGCGGCAGCGGGCAGGACGTCATCCGCAACCGGAACGACGTCATTCGCCACGCGCACAGCCCTTCGTCAGCTTCAGGTATCAAGTCTAACGATCGAAGCGTGCGCAGCGTTCCCGTCCGGGCGGCGCGGCGCGCACGAATGGGCTAATGCGCCATCAGTAGGTCAGCAGCGCCTGGATGTCGAGGTCGCCGAGCCGGGCGCGGCCGCCGAGCGCAGCGAGCTCGATCAGCACGCTGCAACCGGCGACGACCGCGCCGGACCGCTCGACCAGCCGGGCCGCCGCGGCGACCGTGCCGCCGGTGGCAAGGACGTCGTCGACGAGCAGCACCCGCTCCCCGGGCTGAACGCGTCCTGGTGCACCTCGATCGTCGCCTCGCCGTACTCGAGGGCGTAGGACTCGGCGAAGGTCGCGCTGGGCAGCTTGCCGGCCTTGCGGATCGGCACGAACGCGGCGCCGAAGTGGTAGGCGACCGGGGCGGCAAGGATGAATCCGCGGGCTTCGATGCCGACCACCTTGTCGATCGTGCCGCGGCCATGGTGGCCGACGATTGCGTCGACCGCGCCGGCGAACGCCACGTGGTCGGCGAGCAACGGGGTGATGTCCTTGAAACTGACGCCCGGCTCAGGGAAGTCCGGGATCTCGCGAACCCTCGAGCGCAGCAGCGCCCCGAGGTCGAGGCTCACCGTCGCTTGCGCGACTTGCCGCGCCCGCCCGGACGCCCGCCGCGGTTGCTCCGCCGCTGCGCCTGCGCCGGCCGCGAACCGGCCCTGGGCGGCGTACCGGTGCGCGGCGGGCCGGCCGGCACCTCCGCACCGTCCTCACCGCTGCCGTCCTCGTCGCTCGCCGTCGTCGGCGCCGCCGCCCGGCTCGAGCTTGGTGGCGACGAACCGCTGGGCGGGCTGCTCGCGCGCGGCCAGCGGTGCGCCCGCCGTGGCCGGGGTCAGGCCGGCCACCGCTTCGCGGGACTCCTTCGCCCGCCGGCTGGCGACCCGCTTGGCCAGCTGCTGGTACGTCGGCTCGCGCTCCTTGAAGTCACACAGCAGCGGCGTCGCGATGAAGATCGACGAGTAGGCACCGGAGGCCAGACCGATGAACAGCGCCAGCGACAGGTCGTTCAACGACCCGGCACCGAGCAGGCCGGAACCGATGACCAGCAGCCCGAGCACCGGCAGCAACGCGATGATCGAGGTGTTGATCGACCGGACCAGGGTCTGGTTGACGGCGAGGTTGGACGCCTGGGTGAAGGTCATCTTGCTGCCGCCGGCGATGCCCGCTGTGTTCTCCCGCACTTTGTCGAAGACCACCACGGTGTCGTAGAGCGAATAACCGAGGATCGTCAGCAACGCGATGACGGTGGACGGGCTGACCTGGAACCCCGACAACGAATAGATCCCGGCCGTGATGATCAGGTCGTGAATCAACGCGATGATCGCCGCGAGCGCCATCTTCCACTCGAACCGCACCGACAGATAAGCGATAACCGCGATCAGGAAGATGATCAGGCCCAGGACCGCCTTGTGGGTGATCTGACTGCCCCAGGTCGAGCCGACCGTGGTGATGTCGAGGTTCTGCTCGGTCACGCCGATCTTGCTGATCAGTGAGCTCTGGACCTGGTTGACCTGGGCGGTGTCCAGCGTCTTGGTCTGGACCTCGAACCGCTCGTCCGATCCGCTACCGGTCGTCTCGACCACGTCGGGGCTGATCCCGGTTGAGGTAACCGCGCCTCTGACCTGAGAGATCGTGTGCCCGTTCAGCGGGCCCTGGAACTGTGCGCCGCCGGTGAAGTCGATCGAGGGGTTGATCCCCCGGATCGCCAGGCTGATGATGCCGATCGCCATGACCGTCAGCGACAGCGCATACCAGCGGCGACGGCGGCCGATGAAGTCCCACGAGACCTCACCGCGGTAGAGCCGGGTGGCTAACGAATCGCGCGCCATCTCAGGCCTCCGTCGGCTTCGGCCGGCTGATCCGCGAACCGCGCGTCGGCGCATCCTCGATGTCGACATCGCGTACGACGCCGGCGCGGGCCTTGCCCACACCGGTCCACGGTTTGCCGGAGTCGAAAGCTGGTCGGCGCGCGAGCACGGTGAGCAACGGCTTGGTGAAGAAGAACACGATGAACAGATCGGACAGCGTCGACAGGCCCAAGGTGAAGGCGAAGCCGCGGACGTCGCCGATCGACACCAGGTAGAGCACGACCGCGGCGAGCAGCGATACCGTGTCGGCCGAAAGGATCGTGCGCCGCGCGCGCGGCCAGGCGCGCTCGACGCCGCTGCGCAGTCGCCTGCCTTCGCGAATCTCGTCGCGCAATCGTTCGAAGAACACGACGAAGGAGTCCGCGGTGATGCCGACCGCAACGATGAAGCCGGCGATGCCGGGGAGCGACAGGGTGTAGCCCAGCGCCGACTGCCCGAGCAGGGTGGTGACGGCGTAGAGGATCAGGCCGGACACCGCGAGGCTGCCGACCGTGACGATGCCGAGCGCGCGGTAGTAGAGCAGCGAGAAGATGATGACCAGCCCGAGGCCGATGATGCCGGCGATCAGTCCGCCGCGCAGCTGCGCGGCGCCGAGGCTGGCCGAGACCGACTGCACGTCCGACGGGTCGAACTTCAGCGGCAGCGCCCCGTACTTGAGGATGTTCGCGAGATCGTCAGCACTCTTCTGGGTGAAGCCACCGGTGATCTGCGCCTGCCCGCCGGCGATCCCGCCCGGGCTGCTGATGTACGGCGCAGACTCCACCACGCCGTCGAGCACGATCGCCACCGAGTTGCACCCGGTCGGCGGGGAGCAGGCCGTGGACTGAGGTTGGCCGTTGTTGATGGCGTACGCCTTTGCGGTGACCTTCTGCCAGGCACTCGAGCCGCTGCCGTTGAAGTTGAGGTCGACCTGCCACTGGTTGGTCTGGCCGATACTCGAACTCGCGCTGGTCACCTGGGTGCCTTCGACCGCGGCCGGCGCGAGCAGGTATTTGGTGCTGCCGTCGGTCGCGCACCCGATGATGTAGTCGGTCGGTACGTCGTTGCCCTCGGTCGGATTCGGGTTCTTGAGACAGTCCCAGTTGGCGTAGGCCTGCAAGAATGCCGTGCTCAAGGTGGCCGACTGGCTGTTGGGAAGCGGCGTGTTGACCAAGCCGGTCGGAGTCGGTGCGGGCGTCGGCGAGGATGCCGGGGTTGCGGTCGCCGGCGGCGTAGCAGTGGTCGGCGTCGGGGTGGGCGAGGTTGTGGCCTTCTTCAGGGCGGAGGACACCGTGTCCCCCTGCGACGAGGACGACGTGCTTGTCTTCGGGCTGGGCGAGTGCGTCGGCGTGCTGTGCACGTGCTTGTGCTTGCCCGGCTTGCCGGACTTGGTCGGCGAAGGCGAGGTCGTGGGCGTGGGTGACGTCGTCGAGACGGGCGTCGGGATCCCGCTGCCGATCGACAAGGCCTGCCGGAAGCGGAGCAACGCGGTCTGGCCGACCGCGCTGAGCACCGAATGACCCTTGCCGGGCACCTGGACGACGATGTTGTCATTGCCCTGAGTCGCCACACTGGCGTTGGACACGCCGAGCCCGTTGGCCCGCTTGCGGATGATGTCGACCGCCTGGTTGAGCGCGCTCTTGGTGATCTTGCCGTTGCCGATCGGATGCGCGGTCAAGGTGATCTCGGTGCCACCACGCAGGTCCAGCCCGAGGTGCGGAGTCTGGGTCGGGCCGAGAAAGACACCGAGATACAGCGCGATCAGGGCAGCCGCTACCAGGCCGAGGGAACGGCCCGGTCGCTGCTTCGCCGGTCCAGCCACTGGGATCTGCCTTCCGATTGGTCTCGTCGCCGAGGCGCGATGGCGCGGTGGGCTACGCGGGCGCCGACTCGTCGGGGACGTCGTCGGTAGGTTCGGCCGCGCTCGCGGCCTGGTCGGGATCGTCAATGACCTCGTGCGTCGACGCATCGTGGCCTTCGGCGTCGGGCTCCGGCTCGGCGACGTTGACCCGAAGGATCGACGCGGGCAGGTAATGGCAATGGACCCCGGGGGCGATCTCGAGGGTCAGCATGTCGTCCTCGACCGCGACCACGGTCGCGATCAGGCCGGCCGTCGTGGTCACCTCGTCGCCGACCTCCACCTGCCGGCGGGCGGTTGCGGCCGCCCGCTGCCGGTTGCGGGCCGGCCGTAGGAACAGCACGTAGGCGAGCGCGAAGATCGCGACCAGGATCAGGATCGAGAAGCCGCTGCTGCCACTGCTCTTGGATGACGTGGCTGCCAGGACAGTCGCAAGCGACGTGTGACTCATCTGCACCGGACTCGGTCCTCCATCGCTCAAGGTCATGCCGGCGCGGGCCGGTAAGCCGGGCTTGAGTCTACGTGCCGAGCGCTCCGATCGGCGGCGCTATGAACCCGGAGCGTCGGGCTCGGCGTCGGCCAGGTCGATCAGCGCAACCTCGGCATCGAGATCGAACAGGCCTTGTGGCGAGGCAGTAGGTGCGGGCGGGGTCAGGCCGACGTGCCGCCAGGCGGCCGCGGTCGCAACCCGGCCACGCGGGGTGCGCGCGAGCAGACCGGCCCGCACCAGGAACGGCTCGGCGACCGTTTCGATCGTCTCGGCCTCTTCGGCCACCGCGACCGCAATCGTGCTGAGGCCGACCGGACCGCCGCCGAAGCGCCGCAGCAGCGCGTCGAGGACGGCGTGGTCGAGCCGGTCGAGGCCGAGCTCGTCGACGTCGTACACCTCGAGGGCGGCCCGCGCGATCTCGCGGGTTACCGTGCCGTCGGCCCGGACCTCGGCGTAGTCACGCACCCGGCGCAGCAGCCGGTTGGCGATCCGCGGAGTGCCCCGCGCCCGGCCGGCGATCTCGACCGCCGCCGGCGGGGTCAGGTCGACACCCAGCAACGCGGCGCTGCGGACCAGCACGTGCTCGAGCTCGTCGCTCGAATAGAAGTCGAGCCGGGCCACGAATCCGAACCGATCCCGCAACGGACCGGGAAGCATGCCGGCCCGGGTGGTCGCGCCGACCAGGGTGAACGGCGCGACGTCGAGCGGGATCGCGGTCGCGCCGGGACCCTTGCCGACGACCACGTCGACCCGGAAGTCCTCCATCGCGACGTAGAGCATCTCCTCGGCTGGCCTTGCCATCCGGTGGATCTCGTCGAGGAACAGCACCTCGCCCTCGGCGAGGGTCGACAGCAGCGCAGCCAGGTCGCCGGCTCGTTCGATCGCCGGGCCGCTGGTGATCCGCAGCGGCGCACCCAGCTCGCTCGCGATGATCATCGCCAGCGTGGTCTTGCCCAAGCCCGGCGAACCCGCGAGCAGCACGTGGTCGGGCACCCGACCCCGACCCTTGGCCGCGTCGATGATCAGCGAGAGCTGCTCGCGGACCCGCTCCTGGCCGACGAAGTCGGCCAGTCGCTTCGGCCGCAGCGCGGCATCGACGATCTCGTCGTCGGCGTCGGCGAGCGACGAGACGATCTCGTTGTTGCCAGGCGCCGTCATGCCCGGCTCAGCATCTGCAGACACGACCGCAACAGCACGGCCACGTCGGGTGTGTCACCGACCGCCTGCGCCGCCTCGGCTTCCGGCCCCACCGCGGCGAGGGCCTCATCCACCTCGCGACTGCTCCAGCCGAGGCCGAGCAGCGCCGAACGCAACTGGTCGCGCCAGACGCCGGGACCCTCGCGGCCGGGAAGCCGCAACACCGTCGCCGACGTGGAGATGTGGCCGAGCTTGTCCTTGAGCTCGAGCACCAGTCGCTGCGCTCCCTTGCGGCCGATGCCCGGCACCAGCATCAGCGCACCGATGTCCTCGGTCGCCACCGCGCTGCGCACCGCGTCCGGCGAGTGCGCGGCGAGCACTGCCTGCGCGATCCGCGGCCCGACCCCGGTGACGCCCTGCAGCGTCTCGAATACGGCCCGCTCCTCGTCGGTGGCGAACCCGAACAGCGTGAGCGAGTCCTCCCGTACGACGAGACTCGTCGCGAGGCGCGCGGTGTTGCCGGTCCGCAGCGACGCGAGCGTGGCCGGGGTGCACTGCACCGCGAGACCGACCCCACCGACCTCGATGACCGCGGCGTCCCCGCTGATCGCGAGCACCTGGCCCGACACCGACGCGATCACCGGGCCACCACCCGGGTCGCAGGCTTGCGACGCTGCAACGCCCGGCCGTGCAGCCCGGCCTCCGCATCCAGCCGGGCCAGCGCGGTCCCACGCCAGATGTGGCAGATCGCGAGGGCGAGGGCATCGGCGGTGTCGGCCGGCCGGGGCGCGGTGGGCAGAGCGAGCAGCCGGGTGACCATCGCACCGACCTGCGCCTTGTCCGCCCGCCCCGACCCGGTCACGGCGGCCTTGACCTCGCTCGGCGTGTGCAGCTCGACCCTGATGCCGGCCCGGGCCGCCGTCGTGATCGCGACCGCCGCAGCCTGCGCGGTGCCCATCACGGTCCGGACGTTGTGCTGGCTGAAGACCCGCTCGACCGCGACCACCTCGGGGCGGTAGCGCTCGATCCAGTCGGTGATCTCGCCTTCGAGGCTGAGCAACCGGGCCGAGATGTCGTCGCTCGACGGCGTACAGGCCACTCCGAAGGCCACCGCAGTCAGCCGTCGCCCGGCCAGGCCGTCGACGACGCCGAGCCCGCACCTGGTCAGGCCGGGGTCGACACCGAGCACCCGCATCGCGGCAAACCGCCCTTCGCCGACTTCTCCGAACGTGTGTTCGGATCGTACGGCGACCGGCGCGCGCCGCCCCGCAGCGACTCGCCGTCCGGGCGGAAAGCTCGGTCGGCTACGCCGACTCGAGCACCTCGTCGCTGACGTCGAAGTTGGCCCAGACGTTCTGGACGTCGTCGCTGTCCTCGAGCGCGTCGACGAGCCTCAGCACCTTGCGCCCGGTCTCGTCGTCGAGCGGCACCGAGACCGACGGCAGGAACGCCACGTCGGAGGACTCGACCTCGATCGACGCGGCCTCCAGGGCGGCCCGCACCGCGGACAGGTCGGTGGCCTCGCTGATCACCTCGAAGTCCTCGCCGAGGTCGTTGACCTCCTCGGCACCGGCGTCGAGCACCGCTCCGAGGACGTCGTCCTCGCTCGCGCCCGAGGACTTCGCGACGATCACGACACCCTTGCGGGCGAACAGGTAGGCGACGCTGCCCGGATCGGCAAGCGTGCCACCGTTGCGGGTGAGCGCGGTGCGGACCTCGGAGGCGGCCCGGTTGCGGTTGTCGGTGAGGCATTCGACGAGCACCGCGACCCCGCCGGGCCCGTAGCCCTCGTAGGTGATCGCCTCGTAGTCAGCGCCGCCGGCGTCCACACCGGAGCCGCGGCGAACCGCACGGTCGATGTTGTCGTTTGGGACCGAGTTGCCCTTCGCCTTGGCGATCGCGTCGGCAAGGGTGGGATTGCCAGCCGGGTCACCGCCACCGGTGCGCGCGGCCACCTCGATGTTCTTGATCAACTTGGCGAACAGCTTGCCCCGCCGGGCATCGACGACCGCCTTCTTGTGCTTGGTGGTCGCCCACTTGGAATGCCCACTCATCGGTGCACCCTCATGCCGCGCGCTCCTTGACCATGGTCACGAACATCTGATGGATCCGCGAGTCGCCGGTCAGCTCGGGATGAAACGACGTCGCGAGCAGCGATCCCTGCCGGACCGCGACAATTCTATCTTCGGCCCGCCCCAGCACCTCGACCTCGTCGCCGACCTCCTCGGCCCACGGGGCCCGGATGAATACGGCGTCGAACTCCCCGATCCCGTCGATCGTCACCGGTCCTTCGAAGGAGTCGACCTGGCGGCCGAAAGCGTTGCGCCGCACGGTCATGTCGATGCCGCCGAGGACGACCTGGTCGTCAGTCGCGTCGAGCACCCGGTCGGCCAGCAGGATCATCCCGGCACATGACCCGTACGCCGGCAGCCCTTTCGCCAGTGCCGCCCGCAGCGGCTCGAGAACCTCGAAGGTCACGAGCAGCTTGCCGATCGTGGTCGACTCCCCGCCCGGAACGATGATGCCGTCCACCTCGTCGAGGTCGGACGGACGACGAACTGCGACCGGCTCGGCACCGGCAACTCGAAGAGCGGCAACGTGCTCGCGCACGTCACCTTGCAAGGCGAGCACGCCTACCCGCGGAGCGCGCACGGCCACAACCGGAGTCCCAGCAGGAAGGAGCGAACAGCAGACGTCGTCGTGGGTATCTACCAGCCGCGCTGCGCGAGCCGGTGATCCACCGGCAGCTCGTCGACGTTGATGCCGACCATCGCCTCGCCAAGCCCGCGGCTGACCTTCGCGACCACGTCGGCGTCGTCGTACATCGTGGTGGCCGCAACGATCGCGCGGGCCCGTGCAGCCGGGTCGCCGGACTTGAAGATGCCGCTGCCGACGAAGACGCCGTCCGCGCCGAGCTGCATCATCATCGCCGCGTCCGCGGGTGTCGCGATGCCGCCCGCGGTGAAGAGCACGACCGGCAGCGCACCATTGGCGGCCACCTCGCGGACCAGCTCGTACGGCGCCTGGAGCTCCTTTGCCGCGACGTATAGCTCGTCCTCGCTCAGCGACGACAGCCGACGGATCTCGCCCCGGATCGCGCGCATGTGGGTGACCGCATTGGAGACGTCGCCGGTGCCGGCCTCGCCCTTGGACCGGATCATCGCGGCACCTTCGGCGAGCCGGCGAAGTGCCTCACCGAGGTTGGTCGCGCCGCAGACGAAGGGCACCGTGAACGACCACTTGTCGATGTGGTTGGTGTAGTCGGCCGGGGTCAGCACCTCGGACTCGTCGATGTAGTCGACGCCGAGCGCCTGCAACACCTGGGCCTCGGCGAAGTGGCCGATCCGGGCCTTCGCCATGACCGGGATCGAGACCGCCGCGATGATCCCGTCGATCATGTCCGGGTCGCTCATCCGCGAGACGCCGCCCTGGGCGCGGATGTCGGCCGGCACCCGCTCGAGCGCCATGACCGCGACGGCGCCGGCGTCCTCGGCGATCTTCGCCTGCTCAGCGGTGACGACGTCCATGATCACGCCGCCCTTGAGCATCTCCGCCATACCGCGCTTGACGCGCGCTGTCCCGACTGCTGCCTGTCCGTCCGTCACGGCTCAATCGTAGGCCCAGACGCAACCGAGATCTGTGCGGTCGGAAGCTCGGAGTCCTCCATCTCGAAGTACGCCGGATGCCGGGCGTGCCCGGCAAGTCGCAGCCAGCGAACCACCCGAAGGTCACGGACGGCGAGCGCGTCGCGCACCGTGTCGTTGTAGAACCGTCGGGCAAACGATGCACGCAGCGCCGCGTCGTGCATCTCGGTGGCGGCCACCGAGGGCATCGTGAAGCTCTCGGGAGTCGACTCGGCGGTGCGGAACAGCGCGCGGGTGACCGCGGTCTCGGCCACCTCGCGGTCATGGCCGAGACCGGGTGTCTGCGCCGCGGTCCTGGCCGCGTCGGTCAGCGCCGCCGCAGGCTCCGGTTTGAGTGGCACGCTGGCGCCGAAGCTTCCGGCCATCGCCGCGCGCCGCAGCAGCTGGGCGGTCAGCCCGGCGGCGGCCGCGTCGACCCGGGCATGGAGCCGGTCGAGCCGGCGGGCGGTCCGATAGGCATAGAGCGCGACCAGCACAACGACGATGACCGCCGCGATGACATAGGCCACCCGGTGACGTTACCGCCGCTAGCTCGTCGTCATCCCCTGCTCGAGGGTCGTGACGTCCACCTCGACCGGCTCCTCGACGACCCGGCCGGTCGACGCGGCGATCGCGGTCTCGTAGACCCTCAACACCTCGCCGCACACGACCGACCAGTCGTAGCGGGCGACCGCGTGGCGGGCCGCCGTACGCAGCTGGTCGCGCCGAGCGGGCGAGCTGAGCAGGCCTGAGCACGCCGCCGCCAGCGAGATCGGGTCGCCGGTGGCGGCCAGATCGCCGAGCTCGCCGTCCTCGAGCACCCGGGCAAAGGCGTCCAGGTCGCTCGCGACGATCGGCGCCCCGGCTGCCATCGCCTCCAGCAGCACGATCCCGAAGCTCTCGCCGCCAGTGTTGGGGGCGGCGAAGACATCGACCGAGGCCAGCAGCCGCGCCTTGTCGGCGTCGCTGACCCGACCGAGGAAGGTCACGCCGTCGACCGGCCCGTCGACCTTGCCGGGGCCGGCGACGAGCAGCCGCACGCCGGGATGCTCGCGGCGGATCCACGGCAAGGCAGCGAGCAGGACATCCAGGCCCTTGCGCGGTTCGTCGACCCGACCGACGAAACCAATGGCACCGCTGTCGCCGGGCCAGCCGGGCAGTGGCAGGGCACCGGCGTACTTCGCGATGTGCACCCCGTTGGGCACCACGACCGCGTCGCCGCCGAGGTGGTCGACGATCGTCTTGCGCGCCGCGGGCGACACCGCGATCGAGCCGGACAGCTTCTCCAGATAGACCTGCAGCGAGCTCTGCATCATCGACAGGATGCGTGACCTCGGGTTGGCCGCATGGAACGTCGCGACGATCGGCCCGCGGGCATTTCCGAGCGCCAACAGCGACAACGAGAACGTCTCCGGGGAGTGCACATGCAGCACGTCGAACTCACCGTCATGCAGCCATCGGCGCACCCGCGCCGCGCTGACCGGGCCGAGCAACAGCCGGGACACCGATCCGTTGTACGGGATCGGCACGCTGCGGCCGGCCCTTGTGACGTAGTTCGGCAGCGGCGTTTCGTCGTCGTCCACCGGCGTCATCACCGCAACGTCGTGGCCGCGCGCAATCAGCGCCTCGGCCAGGTCGGCGATGTGCGCCACCACGCCGCCCGGAACGTCCCACGGGTACGGCGACACGATCCCGACTCGCATGGCTCAGACCGCCGATCGCTGCATGCGCCGGTTCGGACCGAGATCCGCAGACCAGATCCGCTGCAACATGTGCCAGTCCTGCGGGTATTTCCCGATCCCCTGCTCGAAGACCTGGGCGACCTGCTGCGTCATCACGTGCACTTTCGCGGCGCGATCGCCGTCCAGCGGCACCGGGACCTGCTCGTGGATGAACAACGACCAGCGCCACCGGGTCGGGTTCGACAGCGTCACCGGCAACAGCACGGCGCCGGTGTCGTGCGCCAGGGCGGCCGGTCCGGCCGGCATCCGCGCGGACGCACCGAAGAAGTCGACCTCGATGCCGCTCGTGGTCAGGTCGCGGTCGCCCAGCAGACACAGGACACCGCCGGCCCGGAGCCGCTCCGCCAGGATCGAGTACGGCGGCGCCTCGCCGCCGGTGAGCGGGATCACTTCCATGCCGAGCGACTCACGGAACTCCACGAACCTGGTGAACAGCGACTCCGGCTTCAACCGCTCGGCGACCGTGGTGAAAGGCACGCCGGTGCCGGTCAGCCAGGCGCCGGCCAGATCCCAGTTGCCCATGTGCGGAAGCGAAAGGATGAGCCCGTTGCCGGCCGCGACCGCGGCCCGCAGCCGGGAGTCACCTTCGACGTCGACCCGTCGCAGGATCTGCTCGACCGTCATCTTCGGCAGCTGGAAGACCTCGCACCAGTAGCGGAAATAGGAACGGACACCGGCCCGGGTCAGCATCCGCAGCTCGTGCTCGGACGCATCCGGCCGGATCCTCGCCAGGTTGCTCTGCAGCCGCTGGACGCTCTTGCCGGATCGCAGCCAGGTCGCATCGGCCACCGCGTCGAACTGCCGCCGCGCCACCCACTCCGGCATGCCGCGCACGACTGACCAGCCGGTCGCGTACGCCGCATCGACGACCGCGTCGTTCATGCCGGCTGCGTCCGGGGACGAGCTTGCCGGCGTACCTCAATGATCCGCTGCACGACGGTGATCGTCGTCGCCGCCGCCAGGCCCCACAACGCGATTGCCCGCAGGATGCTGAGGTCGAAGATGCCGGAGAAGCCGGTGAGCACTAGGACGGCGATCAGTCGCTCGGAGCGCTCCGCGATCCCGACATTGCAGGTCATCCCGAGGCTTTCCGCACGCGCCTTCGCGTACGACGTCACCACCCCGGCCACCAGGTCGTAGAGCGCGACCGCGCACAGCGTCTCGCTGTTGCCGCCACCGGCGTACCAGAGGGCGAGCGCGCCGAACACCGCGCCGTCACCGACCCGGTCGAGGGTCGAGTCCAGGAACGCGCCCCACGGCCCGCTGCTGCCCCTGACCCGCGCGACCGCGCCGTCCATCAGGTCGCTGAAGACGAACGCCGTGATGACCAGGGTGCCGACGAGGAACTGACCGCGCGGGTAGAAGCCGAGCGCGCCGCCGGCGACCCCGATCGTGCCGATCACGGTCAGGGCATCCGGAGTGACCCCCATTGCGGCGAGTCGCTTGGCGACCGGCTCAACCACCCGGTTGATCTGCGGGCGCGCATGAATGCCGAGCATTGTGCGCCGAGGATAGCGAGCGCAGGCGCTCGAACCCGCGCAAACCGATCTGCGCAAGGGCTTGTCCTGGGCATCGGCGCGGGTGCAAGGTGAGGCGAGGAGATCGCCGAGGAGGTAGCAATGGCCGAAAAGTCGAGCCCAGCAGGAGCCGCCGGCAGGGCACCGGAGGCGGGCGAGCCCGGACGGATCCGCAACGTCGTGCTCGTCGGCCATTCCGGAGCGGGCAAGACGACTCTCGTCGAGGCCCTCCTCGTCGCGACCGGAACCATTCCCCGAGCCGGCCGGGTCGAGGATGGCACGACCGTCACCGACTTCGACGAAGCCGAAGCCCGCCAGCAGCGCTCGATCAGCCTGGCGCTCGCCCCGCTCGAACACGACGGCGCCAAGGTCAACCTGCTCGACTCCCCCGGGTACGCCGACTTCACCGGCGACCTCCGGGCCGGACTGCGGGCGGCCGACGCGGCGCTGTTCGTGGTGAGTGCGGCCGAGGGCATCGACGGGACCACCCGGGCGATCTGGGACGAGTGCGCCAGCGTCGGCATGCCGCGCGCGGTCGTGATCACCCGGCTCGACTCGCCCCGCGCCGACTTTGACGCGACCCTGGCGGCCTGCCAGTCGGCGTTCGGCGACAACGTGCTTCCGCTGTACCTCCCGTTGCACGCCGACGAGGAGACGATCGGCGGCCTGATCGGACTGCTCTCCCAGCAGGTCATCGACTACTCCGACGGCACCCGGGTGCAGCGCGATCCCGATCCCGAGCACCTGTCGTTGATCTCCGAGCACCGCAACGCCCTGATCGAGGGCATCATCGCGGAGTCCGAGGACGAGACGCTGATGGATCGCTACCTCGAGGGCGAGGACATCGACGTCAAAGTGCTGATCGACGACCTCGAGACCGCGGTCGCGCGCGGCACCTTTTATCCGGTCCTCGCCGCCTGCGCGGGCAACCGGCTCGGCATGGCCGAGGTGCTCGAGATCCTGGTCAGCGGCTTCCCGTCGCCGCTCGAGCACCCGCTGCCCGCGGTCACCCGTCCGGACGGCGCGTCGGTCGAACCGCTCACCTGCGATCCGGCCGGACGGCTGTGCGCCGAGGTCGTGAAGACGACCACCGACCCCTACGTCGGGCGGATCTCGCTCGTGCGGGTCTTCTCCGGGACGCTGAAGGCCGACGCGACTCTGCATGTCTCGGGCCACGGGCTGGCCGAGCGCGGCCACGAGGACCACGACGTCGACGAGAAGGTCGGCGCGTTGTCGAGCCCGCTCGGGAAGGCGCTCCGTGCCGTCGACTCGGCGATCGCCGGCGACATCGTCGCAATCGCCAAGCTGTCCCGGGCCGAGACCGGTGACACGCTCTCGACCAAGGACGACCCGCTGCTGGTGACCGCGTGGGACGTGCCGGAGCCGTTGCTCCCGGTCGCGATCGCGGCGAAGAGCAAGGCCGACGAGGACAAGCTCTCGACCGGCCTGCAGCGGATCGTGGCCGAAGAGCCGACGGTCCGGCTCGAACGCAACATCGAGACCACGCAGCTGATCCTGTGGTGCATGGGCGAAGCGCATGCCGACGTACTCGTCGACCGGCTCAAGACGAAGTACGGCGTCGAGGTCGAGCAGGTCCCGCTCCGAGTGCCGTTGCGCGAGACCCTCACCGGCCCGGCGTCCGGCCACGGCCGACACGTGAAGCAGTCGGGCGGGCACGGCCAGTTCGCGGTCTGCGACGTCGATTTCGAGCCGCTGCCGTCGGGCTCCGGCTTCGAGTTCGTCGACAAGATCTACGGCGGCTCGGTGCCCAACCAGTTCATCCCGTCGGTCGAGAAGGGCATCCGGGCCCAGATGGAACGCGGAGTCGCCGCCGGCTATCCCGTGGTCGACATCCGGGCGACCCTGCGCGACGGCAAGGCGCACTCGGTGGACTCCTCCGACATGGCATTCCAGCTCGCCGGCGGCCTCGCGCTGCGCGACGTGGCAGAGAAGGGCGCTTTTGCGCTGCTCGAGCCAATGCTCGAGGTGTCGGTGCTCGTGGCCGATGACTACGTCGGTGCAGTCATGAGCGACCTGTCGACCCGGCGCGGTCGGGTGACCGGCACCGAGTCCGTTGGCAACGGCCGCTCGCTGGTGCGGGCCGAGGTACCGGAGGTCGAGGTCACGCGCTACGCGATCGACCTGCGCTCGATCTCCCACGGCACCGCCGCCTTCAGCCGCAAGCATTTGCGGTACGAGCCGATGCCGTCACACCTAGCTTCGAAGGTGACCGCCGCAGCGGGGGATTCAGCCCACTCTCACTAATCGGGCTTACGCTGGGCGCATGATCCTGTGGATCTTCGTCGCGCTCGTCGTGCTGTTCGTCGTGCTCCCGATCATCGGCGCCGCGATCAGCTGGGTCATCTGGACGGCAATCGTCGGAATCTTCCTCGGCGGCCTGGCCCGGCTGATCATCCCGGGCAAGCAGAACATCAGCGTCCTCGCGACCATCGTGTGCGGCTGGGTCGGCGCACTCATCGGCGGCGCGATCGGTGACGGCGTGTGGGGTTGGCACCACCACCGGTTCGCGACCCTCCTGATCGAGATCGCCGTGTCGACGGTCGCGGTCGGCGCCTGGTCGGCTACCCACCGCAGGCCGATTGCGGCCGGCGCAGGCGGGCACAAGATCATCGACATCTGAACCAAACCGGCGCGTCATTCGCGCCACACCCGTATTCGGCCTTGGGTGTCCTTGCTGATCCGCCAGTTGGTGTGGTGAACCAGCCAATGATGGAACCCGCAGACGTGGACCCCGACTTTCGTTTTGGTGTGGCCACCACGTGACCAGAAGATGCTGTGGTGGATCCGACATCGCTCCAGTGGTGCCTGGCAACCGGGCCACCGGCAACCCTTGTCCTCGATCCGCAACGCGCGGCGTTGCGCGGGGCTCCAGGTAGGGGTCTTTCGGCCGAGGTCGAGGACTTCCGACTGGCCACCCAGGACGGCTGGGATGATCCCGGCATCGCACGCGATCATCCTGGCGGTCTTCGGCGTGATGTCGAGGCCGTTCATGGTCGCGATCCCGGCCGGCAGTAGGCCCGGGTCGTCCAGCGCCGCCTCGAGGTCGGCCTTGAGCGCATCCCAGCCGATCGTGACGATGACCTGTGGTTTCTCCCCGCCTTGCTCGGGCAGTCCGCCGGCGGCCATCGCGTGTTCGGCCAGCGTGACCAGCCCGTCGGCGAACCGCTGACCGGTTGTGCGGGTGTCTTCCGTACCGGCCTTGGTCAGCAAGGGGGTGATCGCAGCCTTGAGGGTGGCGGCGCTGGCCGGATCGAGCATCCCGTCGATCGCATGCATCCCGTCGAAGGTCTCGCTCATCCGCACCCAGCGACTCTCGTACTTGCGCAGGGCTGCGGCCTCCGGGTCATCGCCGGACAGCCGGGAGGTGAGTCCGCGAGCGAACCGCGCGAGCGCGCTCGGATCAACCACCTCGGCAGCTTTCACCAGCTCCTTCTCGACCACATCGCGGATCTCTGCGGGAGCTTTGTGCACGGCCGTGACGATCACTCGGGCATGGTCGAGGCTGATCTGCGCCGCGGCGAGTGCATCGCCCACCGCCGGGCGGGACGGAAGCGCGCGAGCGACGGTCAGGTAACGGTTGGCGTCCTCGGTTCCGAGCAGGAGCTCCTCGACCAACCAGCCGCGCGTCTGTCGACCGCACTCGGACACGCTCGCGTCCCGGGTGTCGATCACCTGCAGGTGGCTGGCGATGACCGCGTCGATCTGGCGGCGGAGCCGCAGCAACTCCTCGGTCGTGTTGAGCAACTCGATGTCGGGAGCGGTATGCGGGTCGCGCTCGAACAGACCGGCGACTGCTGTCGCGAGCTGCTCGACCTGCGGGCCCACCATGATCATGGGTCTCACCGTAAAGGTGGGCTACGACAATTTCTGAGGCCAGAAACCCTTGGAAACAAAGGAAAACTTATCCACATCTGTGGACGAGTGCGCTGCCGTCCACAGATCCGTCAAGCCCCTTGACAGCGGCGGGACCGACCTCTACCGATCAAGAATGCTGGGTCGGGCGCTCATCAATCCGCGACGGGCGACCAGGCGGCGGCGAGCAGGTCACGGGTCTCGCGCAGCAGCTGCGGCAGCACCTTCGTCCGCGCGACGACCGGCATGAAGTTGGTGTCGCCACCCCACCGCGGCACGACGTGCTGATGCAGGTGGGCGGCGATGCCGGCACCCGCGACGACGCCCTGGTTCATCCCGAGGTTGAAACCCTGCGCGCCGCTGACCCCGCGTACGACGCGCATCGAGATCTGGGTCATCTCCGCGACCTCGGCGGTCTCCTCGCCGGTGAGGTCGGTGTAGTCGGCGACGTGCCGGTAGGGCACGACCATCAGGTGCCCCGAGTTGTACGGATAGAGGTTGAGGACGGCGTACGTCGTCTCACCGCGCGCGACGATCAGCCCGTCCTCGTCCGACATCGCCGGGATCCGGCAGAACGCGCACTCGTCGGTCTTGTCCGCGCCCTGGATATAGGCCATCCGCTCCGGCATCCAGAGCCGTTGCCAGCCGTCGGGGACACCGACCCCGTGCTGCTCGACCGGATCGGTCACGCGTCCGTCGCGATCAGCTCGTCCGGATTGAGCGCGTCCGGCTCGATCTGCCGCGAGGCGATGTTGCGCGAGACCTCGATGATCGCGTCGTCGAGCGGGACACCGCGGCGCTCGACGCCGTTGCGGTAGCGCAACGACACCGCGCCGGCCTCGACGTCGCGCGGACCGGCCACGAACATGAACGGCACCTTCTGCTGCTGCGCGTGCAGGATCTTCTTCTGCATCCGGTCGTCGCTCTCGTCGATCTCGACCCTGATGCCCTCGCCGCGCAACCGCTCGGCGACGACGCGCAGGTAGTCGATGTTCTCGGTCCGGATCGGGATGCCGACGACCTGCACGGGTGCAAGCCAGGCCGGAAACGCACCCGCGTAGTGCTCGACCAGTACGCCGAAGAACCGCTCGATCGAGCCGAACTTGGCCGAGTGGATCATTACCGGCTGGTGGCGCTGGCCGTCGTCACCCTGGTATTCCAGCCCGAATCCGGCCGGCTGGTTGAAGTCGTACTGGATGGTCGACATCTGCCAGGTCCGGCCGATCGCATCGCGCGCCTGCACCGAGATCTTCGGCCCGTAGAAAGCCGCGCCGCCGGGGTCGAGCACGAGCGTCAACTCACTCTCGGTCGCGACCCGCTCGAGAATCTTGGTCGCGGTGTCCCACTCCTCCTCGCTGCCGATGAACTTGTCCGAAGTCGCGTCGCGGGTCGACAGTTCGAGATAGAAGTCGTCGAGCCCGAAGTCCTTGAGCAGGCTCAGCACGAAGTTGAGCAGATGCTTGATCTCGGCCGGTGCCTGCTCCGGAGTGCAGTAAGAGTGCGAGTCGTCCTGGGTCAGGCCGCGCACCCGGGTCAGCCCGTGCACGACGCCCGACTTCTCGTAGCGATAGACCGTGCCGAACTCGAACAACCGCATCGGCAGCTCGCGGTAGGAACGCCCGCGCGAGCGGTAGATCAGGTTGTGCATCGGGCAGTTCATCGCCTTGAGGTAGTACGAGCTGCCCTCCATCTCCATCGGCGGGAACATCGTGTCGGCGTAGTACGGCAGGTGGCCGCTGGTCTCGAACAGGCCCTGCTTCGCGATGTGCGGCGAGCCGACGTACAGGAAGCCTTCGTCGATGTGGCGCTGCCGGACGTAGTCCTCCATGACCCGCTTGATCACGCCACCCTTCGGGTGGAAGACCACCAGCCCGGAGCCGATCTCGTCCGGGAAGGAGAACAGGTCGAGCTCGGCACCGAGCCGCCGATGGTCGCGGCGCTCGGCTTCGGCGAGCAGCGCCAGATGCGCCTCGAGATCCTGCTCGGACGGCCACGCGGTGCCGTAGATCCGCTGCAGCTGTGGGTTCTTCTCGCTCCCCCGCCAGTACGCCGCCGCCGACCGCGTCAGCCGGACCGACGGGATCATCGCCGTGGTCGGCAGGTGCGGACCGCGGCAGAGGTCCTTCCAGGCCAGCGATCCGTCCGGCCGCCGGTTGTCGTAGATGGTCAGCTCGCCCGAGCCGACCTCGACGTCCGCACCTTCGGCCGCGTCGGCCGCGGAGCCCTTCAGGCCGATCAGCTCGAGCTTGTACGGCTCGTCGGCGAGCTCGGCCCGCGCCTCGTCGTCGCTGACCACCCGGCGGTGGAAGTGCTGACCCTCCGCGACGATCGCGTGCATCCGCGCCTCGATCTGCTCGAGGTCGTCGGGGCTGAACGGGACCTCGACGTCGAAGTCGTAGTAGAAGCCGTTGGTGATCGGCGGGCCGATGCCGAGCCGGGCCGCCGGGAACAGCTCCTGGACCGCCTGCGCGAGGACGTGCGCGCTGGAGTGGCGCAGCACGCTGAGGCCCTCGGGCGAGTCGATCGGGACCGACTCGAGCACGTCGCCGTCCTCCGGCACCCACTCCAGGTCGCGGAGTGACTCCTCGTTGACCCGTACGACGACGCTCTCAATGCCCGCGTCGGCGAAGATCCGCGCCGTCGTCCGCCCCGCCGGCACAACGCGCGGCGAGCCATCGATGGTCAGGCGGATGTCAGGCATGGCTCAGAGGCTATCGAGGCTGATCAACCGGGTTGTCGCGCGCCACGGGCGCGCCGGGTCCGGCTAGAGCGGTTCGTCGACCGGTCGACCGACCAGGAACGACACCGCGGCGGGCACCATTGCCTTCGCCGCGCTGAGGCTCTCGGCCACCAGGCGGTGGGTGACGACGAGGTCGCTGACGTCGGGATGGCTCAGCTCGAAGGCCGCTTGCCAACCGGCCGGACAGCGCTCGAAGCGCACCCGGACCACGCGCCCGTCACCCGCAATGACCTCATCGACAATCGCGCCCGAATCGAGCCTTGCCCCCACCGTCACTCCTTTTGAACAATCCCCGCGCAACTCGACCAGGGTGTCCCGGGCGGTCTGCTCGATGCATCGGCCAAATGGTTGCTCTTCGCAACCTTCCTGCGTGGCAGATGTGGACAGACACTGCCAAAATCGACGATACAGCGCACCCGGCCGACGCGCAGGCGATCCGGAGAAGTGGGCGATACTGGGTTCGAACCAGTGACCTCCTCGGTGTGAACGAGGCGCTCTACCACTGAGCCAATCGCCCTGGCTGCCGCCGCAACTCTAGCGTGCAAGCCGACCCCGAAATCTGGTTAGGCAGTGCCACCCGCGGGAAAAACGTCCTTGAGATGGGCAGCGACGCGGAGGGCACTCACCGCATGGACGTCTTCCCCGACTCGGTTCGCAGCCGGATCGTGCTGCGGATGGTCGTGCCGGACGGCCCGGACCGGCCGGTCCGGGCCGACCTCAACTACGAGCCGACCGATCCGTACGCCGTACGGATCGCGTTCCACACCGGCGGAACCGACGTCGTGGAGTGGACCTTCGCGCGATCGCTGCTCAGCGACGGCGTGACCCACTTCGTCGGAGACGGCGACGTGCAGGTCTGGCCAGCTGATGACGCCGGCAGCGACAGCGATAGCACTGACTGCGGCGGCGTCTGCCTGGCCCTGTCGAGCCCCACCGGTCACGCGTTGTTCAAGGCCCAGCCGCCGTCGATCGTGTCGTTCCTCTCCCGCACTTACGAGGTCGTGCCGACCGGTGCCGAGAGCGGGTTCGTCGACCTCGACGGGGAGCTGGCCGCGCTGCTCGAAGGGTGATCCGCGACTAGGTCACGACGCCGCCGACCACCGTCGCGGTGATCGCCGGCGCACCGAGGTGGGCCACCACGTCGGCCTCGTGGTCGCTGGTCAGCACGATGAGGTCACCACGCGCACCGATGCCGAGATGCCCGATGTCGTTGCGTCGCAACGCATTCGCCCCGCCCAGCGTCGCCGCCTCCAGTGCCTCGTCGATCCCCAGCCCCATCCCGAGGCAGGCGAGCTGGACGGCGTACGGCATCGACTCGCACCACGCCGTGCCAGGGTTGCAGTCGGTCGCGACGGCGAGGGTCACGCCGGCGTCCCGAAGGATCGCGGCGTGCGCCCAGCGGCCGTTGCGGGTGTAGAGCGACGCGACCGGCACCAGTACGCCGACGACGCCCGCCGCCGCCAATGCGGTCGCGTCCGCCGGCGTGACGTGGTCGAGGTGATCCGCGCTCGCGCAGCCCAGCTCCGCCGCGAGCAGTGCCGCGCCGGTGTGTGACAGCTGCTCGGCGTGGATCCGGCCGCCGAGCCCGTGGCGGGCCGCGGCGGTCAGGATCCGCAAGGCATCATCGACGGTGAAGGCACCGTCGTCGCAGAAGACGTCACACCAGCGGGCCCGCCGTGCCTTCGCGGCCGGCAGGTTGGCGATGACCTCCTCGACGTACTCCGTGTGGTCGCGGCCGGCAGGCACCACGTGTGCGGCCAGGTACGTCGCGTCGATCGCCGCCGGCTGGGTGACGCCGAGCGCGCCGATCACGTCGAGGATCCGGCCCTCGTCGGTCGGTGTCAGGCCATAGCCGGACTTGACCTCGACTGTGGTCGAGCCGGCTCGCACCATCGACCTGATCCGGTCGCCGGCGAGACCGAGCAGGTCCTCGTAGGACGCCGCGCGGGTCGCGGCGACGGTGGAGGCGATCCCGGCCGGGGTGTAGTCGCCACCTTCGAGCCGGGCCCGCACGTCGTCGCGCCGGGTGCCGGCCCAGACCGCGTGGGTGTGGCAGTCGACGAAGCCCGGGAGCACAGCCGCCCCGGCCGCATCGAGCTCCGGACGGTCGCCGAGACCACTCGGCAGGTCGCGATCGTGGCCGACCCACTCAACCAGGCCGTCGGTGATCACGACCGCGGCATCGTCGAGGCGCGGCAGCGACCAGGTGGTCAGGCGACCGACCCGCCGGACGACGAGGCCGGCGGGGCTTGCCGTCACGCCTGCCAGGCCGGCGCGTGCGTCCCTGGCTCGAGTGGCATCCGGATCCCGACCGTGCGCGCGGTGTCGAGGGCGATGTCGTACCCGGCGTCGGCGTGGCGGATCACACCCGTGCCGGGGTCGTTGGTGAGGACCAGCTCGACCTTCCGCCGCGACAGCGGGGTGCCTTCGACGACGATCACCTGGCCGGCGTGGATCGACTTGCCGATGCCGGTGCCGCCGCCGTGATGGATCGAGACCCAGCTCGCCCCGGACGCGGTGTTGAGCAGCGCGTTGAGCAGCGGCCAGTCCGCGATCGCGTCGCTGCCGTCGCGCATTCCCTCGGTCTCGCGCTCGGGGCTCGCGACCGACCCCGAGTCGAGATGGTCGCGCCCGATCGCGATCGGCGCGGTCACCATCCCGCGGGCGACCAGGTCGTCGAACGCCAGACCGGCGACGTGCCGTTCGCCGTACCCGAGCCAGCAGATCCGCGACGGCAGGCCTTGGCCCTTGACCTTCTCGGCGGCGAACCGGACCCAGCGCTGCAGGCCGTCGTCGTCCGGGAACGCCGACAGGATGGCCTGGTCGGTCGCGGCGAGATCGGCCGGGTCGCCCGACAGGCAGGCCCAGCGGAACGGCCCGGAGCCGCGCGAGAACAGCGGCCGGATGTAGGCGAGCACGAAGCCCGGGTAGTCGAAGGCGTTCGTGACTCCGGCGTCTTGGGCTTGCCCGCGCAGACCGTTGCCGTAGTCGAAGACCACCGCGCCGGCGGTGTGCAGGTCGAGCATCGCCTGGCAGTGCACCGCCATTGCGTGCTGCGCGCGTTCGACGTACTCCGAAGGCTTGGTACGACGCAGCTCGAGCGCCTCGTCGAGCGTCATCCCGTTCGGGACATAGCCGTTGAGGGCGTCGTGAGCGCTGGTCTGGTCGGTGACGATGTCGGGCGTGATCCCGCGCTTGGCCAGGTCCGGGAAGACATCGGCGGCGTTGGCGACGACCGCGACCGATAGCGCGCGGCGCTCGCGGGCGGCGGTCTGCACCCGGGCCAGGCCGTCTTCGAGCGAGTCGGCGATCTCGTCGAGGTAGCCGTGGTCGAGCCGGCGCTGCGCCCGGGTCGGGTCCACCTCGATGCAGAGCACCGCGCCACCGTTGCCAGTGACCGCGAGTGGCTGCGCGCCACCCATCCCGCCGAGGCCGGCGGTGAGGACCCAGCGGCCGGCGAGCGTGCCACCGAAGTGCTGGTTGGCCACCTCGGCAAAGGTTGCGTAGGTGCCTTGGAGGATGCCCTGGGTGCCGATGTAGATCCACGAACCGGCGGTCATCTGGCCGTACATGATCAGCCCTTGGTCCTCGAGCTCGCGGAAGTGCTCCGGAGTCGCCCACTTGGGGACCAGGTTGGAGTTGGCGATCAGGACCCGCGGCGCCATGTCGTGGGTGCGCACGATGCCGACCGGCTTGCCGCTCTGGACCAGCAAGGTGTCGTCCGGTGCCATCGTGCGAAGCGACTCGACAATCGCGTCGAAGCTGCGCCAGTCGCGCGCGGCCCGGCCGGATCCGCCGTACACGACCAGGTCGTCCGGGCGCTCGGCCACTTCCGGGTCGAGGTTGTTCTGCAGCATCCGCAGGGCGCCTTCGGCTCCCCAGGACTGCGCGGTTCGCTGTGTGCCGCGCGGGGCGCGGACCGGGCGTGCACCATCCATGTCGCGGACCCTACGCCAGCCCGCCGTCACTCCCAAGCCGCTGCTAAGCAATGTCACATCGCCCAGCCCTCTCCGGGGGTTATGTCACATTGCCCTCCACTTTGTGGGGGCAATGTGACATTGCTTGGTACCTGCCTCAGCCCGCGCTCAGTGCAGCTGCCGCGCCTGCCTACAGCCCGCGCTCAGTGCAGGGGGCCGGTGACGGTCTCGGCGGCCGCCACCAGGGAACCGTCCTTCACCCCGCGTACGGCGTGGTCGATCTCCGGCGCCAGATGGCGATCGGGTCCCGGGCCCGGCACCGACTCGCGCAGCCGCCCGATCACCGCGCCGGTCGCGGGCGCGGGTTCGATCGGCGTACGGAGGTCAAGCGCCCGCGCCGCGGTGAGGATCTCGATTGCGATCACGCGGGCGACCAGGTCCAGCGACCGGCGGAGCTTGCGGGCCGCCGACCACCCCATCGAGACGTGGTCCTCCTGCATCGCCGACGATGGGATCGAGTCGACGCTCGCGGGCGCGGCGAGCCGCTTGCACTCGCTGACCAACGCGGCCTGGGTGTACTGCGCGATCATGTGCCCCGAGTCAACCCCCGGCTCGCCGGCCAGGAACGGCGGCAGCCCGTGCGAGCGGTGCCGGTCAAGCATCCGATCGGTACGCCGCTCAGACATCGACGCGAGATCGGCGGCCGCGATCGCCAGGAAGTCCAGGACGTAGCCGACCGGTGCGCCGTGGAAGTTGCCGTTGGACTCGACCCGGCCGTCGTCGAGGACCACCGGGTTGTCGATCGCGGACGCCAGCTCGTGTTCGGCGATCCGGCGGGCGTGGTCGACGGTGTCGCGGCAGGCGCCCGCGACCTGCGGCGCGCAGCGCAGCGAATAGGCGTCCTGCACCCGGGTGTCCTCCGGGCCGGCGTGCGAGGAGACGATCCCGGAGCCGGCCAGGATCGCGCGCATGTTGGCAGCGGACAGCGCCTGACCGGGCTGCGGCCGCAACGCTTGGAGGTCGGCCGCGAAGACCCGATCCGTGCCGAGCAGCGCCTCGACACTCATCGCCGCGGACAGGTCGGCGGCCACGATGAGGCGGGACATGTCGTGGTTGGCCATCACGAGCATGCCGAGCATCCCGTCGGTGCCGTTGAGCAGCGCGAGGCCTTCCTTCTCCTCGAGCACGATCGGCGTGAGACCGGCGACCCGCAGCGCTTCGGTCGCGTCGACCAGCGCGCCCGCGCCGTCGTACGCCTGGCCTTCGCCCATCAGCGCCAGGGCGCAGGCCGCCAGCGGCGCGAGGTCGCCGCTGCAGCCGAGCGAGCCGAACTCCGGTACGACCGGTGTCAGGCCGGCGTTAAGCATCGCGACCATCGCCTCGGCCAGCAGCGGGCGCGCACCGGTGTGCCCGGTGGCGAGGGTGTGCAGCCGGAGCAGCTGCATCGCGCGGACGACCTCGCGCTCGACCGGCGCGCCGGTGCCGGCCGCGTGCGAGCGCACCAGCGACCGTTGCAGGTCACGGCGGCGCGCAACCGGGATCTCCGTGGTCGCTAGGGCGCCGAAGCCGGTGGAGATCCCGTACGCCGGCACATCGGAAGCGCCGAGCCGTTCGACGTACGCGCGGGACGCCGCCATCGCGGCGAGCGCGGACTCGGACAGGGCGATCTCGACCCCGTCCCGGGCGACCGCGAGCACCTCCGCCGGAGTCAGCGGGGCGGGCGTGACGAGGACACTCATGGATCCACCTCTGTGCTTCGCGTCGCGAAGACCTCGATCGCCCGCTGGGTGAGCGGGCCCGGAGCCGCCGGCAACGTGCGACCGTCGACCATTCGGATCGCCTGCACGTCGCGAGTGCTCGACGCCAGAAACGCCTCGTCCGCGTCGGCCAGGGCAGCCAACGGTACGGCGCGCTCGTTCACGTCGCCGAGCCACTCGACCAGCAGGTCGCGGGTGATGCCCAGCAGGCAGCCGCTCTCGGCCGGCGGGGTGAACAGCTCGCCGCCGATCCCGACGAACACGTTGCTGCCGGTGCCCTCGCACAGCTCACCGGCGGTGTTCGCGAGGATCGCCTCCGACGCGTCCCGCTCGTGGGCATAGCGCAGCGCGACGACGTTCTCCAGGTAGGACGTGGTCTTCAGCCCGGCAGTCGCCGAGTGCTCGTTGCGGGTCCACGGCACGGTGGCGACATCGGCGACCGCCGGCCAGTCGGACAGCGGCGAGGTCGAGACGATCAGGGTCGGCGTCGCGTCGCCTCTCGTCGTGACGAACGCCGAAGGCCCGCCGGTCAACGTGACCCGCAGCCGGGCACGTGGCGGGATATCGGTCGCCAGGACCTCGTCGATCGCGGCCCGCACCCGGTCGAGATCGAGCTCGATCCCGACGCCGCCGGCCGACCGCTCGAGGCGCCGCAGATGCCGGGTCAGCGCGAACGGTCGGCCGTCGATCACCTTCATCGCCTCGAACACGCCGTCGCCGACCGTGACCCCGTGGTCGTCCGCGCGGAGGACCGGCGTACCGGGCTCGACCAGTACGCCGTCCACCCAGAGCGTCATTCCTCGCCTCGCAGCGCCAGGCCCGCGGCGACCTCGAGCACGCACATCGCGGCCAGCAGGACGGTGCGTTCGTCGCCCGCGTCGCGAGTGGAGTCCACTTCGGCGATATCGATCGCGCGGACCCGCTGGTCGTTGGCCGCGTGGAACGCGGCTTGCATCAACTCGGCGGCCGACAACCCGCCTGGGAGCGCGCCCGGGCATGCCGGCGCGACCGACCGGTCGCAGACGTCGAGGTCGAGGTCGACGTAGATCCCGCCGCCGCCCTGACCGGCGATCTCGAACGCCTCCCGCAGGCAATCGTCGACGCCGCGCGCCGCGATCTCGCCGCGGCCGATCACGGTCACGCCGCGAGCATGCGCTTCGGTGGCATAGGACCGGCTGTCGGCCCAGTCCGCGATGCCGACCTGCACGATGTGCTCGCCCTTCAGCCCGGCCTCGATCAGGTCCCGGACCGGGGTGGCGTTGCTCCGCCCGTCGCGCAGGTCGTGGTGGGCGTCGAGCGTGACGAGGCCGGCGGTCGAGAGCGTGGCGCCGAACGCACCCGCCATGACCGGGTAGCTCAGCGAGTTGTCACCGCCGAGCGCGAGCAGGAGGCGCGACTTCGCCGCGGCTGTCTCGGCCGCCGTCCGGACCCGCCACTCCCCCTCGACCGGGATGTCCGGGTCGGCGACGTCGCCGCGGTCCCACGGCGCGATCATCTCGGCCAGGTCAATCCGCCGCGACGCGCACCAGGTCGAAAACCGCCCGAGCGCCCGGCGGATGGCGGCCGGCGTCGCGTGCGCGCCGGTCTGCGACAGCGAGGTGGCGAAGGCCGGAACCCCGAGTACGGCGAGGTCGACCGGCCGTTCGCCGGGGCCCGCCGCGAGCCAGTCCGAGGCCCTCGGCCAGCGTCGATCCGGCTGCGTGAGCACCACGGGGCGATGCTGTCATGCCGGGCGCTCCTGTAGCATCGTCGGCGCACCGAGGAGGCGATCTGACGCCTCGGGCGCGCGGACGTAGCGCAGCTGGTAGCGCATCACCTTGCCAAGGTGAGGGTCGCGGGTTCGAATCCCGTCGTCCGCTCGGTGGCGCCTTACGGGGTGCCCCTTGCACCTCCAGGCGGGATGGCCGAGTGGCTTAGGCAAGGGCCTGCAAAGCCCTGTACGCGGGTTCGATTCCCGCTCCCGCCTCGCAACACAGCACGGGCGGTTGGCGCAGTCTGGTAGCGCGCTTCCCTGACACGGAAGAGGTCACAGGTTCAAGTCCTGTACCGCCCACGGTAAACCTGCAGGTCAGCGGCCTAGGAGCCCAAGGACCGTGATCACCTCATTCGGGCTGCTAGCCAAACTGCTAGCCAAACTCAGTCGACGATGCCGCCCAAACATCGCCTGGGGCGGCAACCAACGCGAGCGATAACAACGAGCTATTCGACGGTCTGAGGCCCACACCAATCGCTCCGAGCTGGTCCTATTCGATGCTTCGGAATCTGGGATTGGATCCACCTCGGCAGGAATTCGAAGTCAACGCTTGACCCACCTCGCGTAATCGAGACAAGGCCGTTCCTCTGTGAACACGATGCCGGACAATGGCGACGTGGATGAGGTTCGGCCACCACAGGGCCGCCGAACCGACCAGATTTAGAACGCCGTCGACATGAACCGCCCCTGGGTTCGTTAGAGGCTCTTCTTATTGGAGTCCACCCCAGCGGTGTCGGGCTACTTCGTAGTCCGCTGGTGGCGCGGTGGCGACGACAATGACCATGTGCGCCGATCCCGAGGCTCGAGTGCCGTAGATCGCGTGCGTGCCTGCCGGCCACGGGTTGCGACGGGTTTGACTAGCTCATTCGGGTCATCAGCGCTCTAGGCAATGGCACGTCGCGGGGATGACGCGAGCCTTCTACGTTGGCTTTCATCAGGTCGCTGAGGGTGCGCATCGACATCGCTTGTGGGCGTCACCGCTGGCCGGTCTGCGGCGAAATCTCAAGCCCGATCCACCCGCGCTGAAGGGGAAGACGTGAAGCTTGTTACGTTGCGAATGCTGGCGATTGCTGGCATTGGTTTGGCGTGTTTGACGGGTCTGGGCGCCGTGCGACCGAGTGAGGCCGGTGCGGCGGGCGCCGCGGGTGGTCCGTATCAGATGCGCATACCGGCGAACTTCGTCGCCGTGTCGTCGGTCTCGGACGGTCGTTGCTACTGGGGGGTCGGGATTGAGTTTCCGAGCGTGCCGAAGGCGACTAGTTACTCGGTCGAGTACTGGGACGGGTACTGGGGTGCCCTGGAGTCCGGGTCGGTCGCTGCCCCGGTAGCGCACACGAAGGGCATGACGAAGGGGATGAACTACTTCGGAGTGACGGGTGGGGGCGGCCCTGCGCCGTGCGGTGCCGATGATCCGACGGAGGGTGGGAGGTTCGACAAGGGTGCGAAAGCATGGGTGACGTTCGCGCACAAACCGAAGAACGGATTTATCGAGGGCATCGTCACCAACCGCGACGACAGCGGATCAGGCGCACACAAGAAGTTGGACAGTCCGGTTCAGGGCGTTGAGGTCAAGGCCTATGACGGTCACCGGCATTACACCGCGGTCAGTGGGCCCGGTGGCATCTATTTCATGGAGGTGGCACCCGGCAGCTACCGGGTCGTCCCGGACGACACCTCGGTGAAGAAGTCAACCTTCACCCCGGCGTCTGCCGCGGTTCATGTGAAGAAGAACACAAAGTTGACCGCCGACTTCCGGCTTAACGCCGGTCTCAAGGTCGTGCTCGATCTATCGAGCTCCTCGGTCGCAGCTGATGGGATGCACATCGTGCACGCGACCTTGACAACGACGAAGTACGGCAAGCCTGCGCGGAACGAGAATGTCATGCTCACTATCGATCCGAGTGACGAGAGCTCCGCGTTGACGACGGCGCCGAAGGTGGCGATGTGCGACATCAGCGGGCGCAAGTGGCCGACCGGCGCGATGAGCGACACGGTGAGCGTGCCGCTGACCGTCAACACCGGTGCGAGCGGCGTCGAGAATCTCACCCTGGCCGTCGGCACTGTCCCTGGCCGCTGGTCGCTGGAGGCTTGGGGCATGAACGAGGCCGGCGAGCTGTCGTCGGATGCGGCGGCAGCCTCGGACACCAAGACGCTCGATGTCACCCCACTCAAACCGACGACGTCGTTATCCGACTTCACCACTGAGCTCAAAGCGCTCAGGTCGCAGGTCACCTTCACCAGCGCCGATCCGTCCACTCTCGCCTCGACGCTCGCGGGTCTTGCGGCTAGCGGTCACACCACCGGCGTACAGCTCGGTGGACTGGTTTTCAGTGTCGCGAACTCACCGCACGGCACGGTGCTCCTCGTTTCTGCGGCAGCCGACGCACCACGCGTTGCCTCCGATGGGACGGTGCCTGACACCGGGGCGACGGCCGGCGATCTCGTCCTCGACCCGGCCGAGTGGAGCACGGTCCAAAACGGTGGTCTCACGCTGCTGCAGGCATTGCAGGCTGGCGAGGTCAACGATCTGCCGACACTCAAGCAGTGGGAGGACGGCACCGCCGTCACCGGATGGAACGCAAGCAGCGGAATGACGATGAGCGTCCCCAACCAGTCCGCACTGCAGCAATTCGGTTGGTCGTACGGCAGTACCTGCAGCTAGTGGCCTAGACGGCAGCGGGTCTGAACCGACGGTGACATCGATATCGAAGCGCGGTTGACCTCGCGTTCCGAAGGCGCTTGATTGCAGTTACCCGTCAGGCTCCTTCTCCATCAGTCGGATCGGTGGCCTCGGCGCTTCGGCACCTGGCCTGCCGCGCTAGCAGATCTCGCAGCTCCTCCAAGGTCTTGACCGTCGTGCGTTCCCCGGTCGCTACCACCTCGACGACACCGCGGATATCGCCGTCACGCAGCGCCGTCGAGGACAAATGGAGCACGAAGGAGTGGGTCATCCGCCAAGCGTCGCGGCGAGACGTTGCGCCGCCGTCCCGTGCTGGGCTAGTCGGCGGCCGGTCGGAACGGACTAGTTGCTCGTACGGCCAGGGCTCACCGGCGCGAGCGCGAGCTCGACCATTGCGCGGCGGATGTCCGGGCTCGGTTCGAGACCGAGATCGGCGAGCGCCGCAACCGCGCGTTGGAGCATCCGCCGGGCCGGCTCACGACGGCCGAGCGCCATCAAGTGACCGGCGACCTTGACGTAGCGGGTGTCGTCGTACGGGTCCGCCTCGATCGCCTGCTCGAGGGCGAATCTTGCCTCGTCGAGCGAACCACGAGCGGCGGCCTCGTCGGCGACCAGGTCGAGCAGCTCGATCCGTCGCCGGCGCAGCTGCTCGCGAGGTCCGACCGCCCACGACTCGTACGGGTCGGTAGGAAGTAGCTCGCCGGTCCACAGCGCGAGCGCCGCCGCGGCAAGCGGACCGCGAGTCTGCCCGACGCCGGCCATTGCACGGTCCGCCGCGACACGAAACGCCCACGCATCCACCCAGCTGTCGGCCAGGCTCAGCCGCGACTGGTCGCGGACGATGAGCTCACCGGCCCGGCTGCGCAGCCGCCCGAGTGCGCTGCGCAGCCGGCGACGACCGTCCGCGGCGGGCAGGTCAGGCCAGAAAGTGTCGACGACGACCTCGACATCGAGGCCGCCCGGGTGCAGCGCGATCAGCCGGACGACCGCGCCGGCGACGCCTGCCGGCATCGCGACGTCGGCGCCGTCCCGCCGCACCGATGCGTGCCCGAGTAGTCGCACGATGAACCCGCCGGGCGGCGCGAGGAGTAGTTCCGCGATCGGCGACCCGGCCGATGCGGCCAAAGGGAGCAGCACGGACGTCAGCTCGGATTCGCCGATCAACGCAATCCTTGGGTCACCGAGCTCGGCAGCCTGCTCAAGGGCGCGCGCGGCAAGCATTCCGGCATCCGGGTAGCCAGCCCTCAGGCTGGCATAGGCGCTCAGCACCGTACGCCGCCAGGTGAGCCGAACCTCGAGCCATGGCGCGCGGGTGAGCGCGCGGAGCGCCGCGAGCGCTTGAACCGGGTCGCCTCGCCTGGCGAGTAGCGACGCTTGAGCCTGAAGGACGAACTCGTCGTCCGGACCGCGCTCAACGGCCCGACGAAGATAGTCCTCGGCCGCATCACGGCGACCTACCCGGTCGAGCAGCTCGGCGGCGTCAGCGAGGTAGGTTGAGCCGCTGGTGAAGTCGAACCAGTCTGCCCGGTGCCGCTCGGTCTCGGCGAGAAACCGCTCGGTGCCCTCGGCATCGCCGGTTATTGACGCGATGCGGGCGTACTGCCAGCTGGCGTATGCCCGAACGACAGCATCATCATGGCGATCGGCGAGCTCCGCGGCCTCGTCCAGTAGCCCGTCGACTCCGGCCCAGTCGCCCCGCATCGTCAGGATCTCGGAGAGGAACGTGAGCACCACACCCCGCCGCGGGCTGTGCGGAGCAAACATGTCCAGCGCCTCGCGCATCGCGGCCTCCGCGGCAGCGAGGTCACCGCGCTGGTAGAACACGGAGTTCCCACGCCAGAAGAGGGCGAACGCCTGCCACTCGGTGCAGCCGAGCGCGGCGTACTCCTCCGCCGCCTCAAGCAGCGTGCGGGACGCGGCCCGGGCCGACATCTCGTCCCCTCGCCAGGCGAGGACCCGCCCGAGTGCCTCGCGTGCGCGGGCCCGCGCGACCAGATCGTTGGTGACCCTCGCTGCGAGGACATCACGAGCTATCTGCTCAGGAATGTCGAGCTCGCCGCTACGGGCCAGGTCGATCGCCCGCTCCGCACTGATCTCCAGGTGCAGACGGTCCTCCGCACCGATCAGCCCGGCGAGCCGGTCGAGGGCGGCGCTTCGCCTGGTCAATCGCTGAGCCGGCTCAAGCGCACGCGCCAGGTGGAGCAGCGCGCGCGGATGGGCGGCGAGCGCTTCATCGCTTGCGACCTCGACAATGTCGACGAAACGATCGAGCGGCTCCGTGAGGGCCTCGGCCGAAGTCAATGAGGCGACCCGCGCCAATGTCCACCCGTGAGTCATCACCCTCATTGTGACGAATCATCCCGAGGGGGCGCAGGCCAATACCGGCTCACGGCTCACAACAGGCAGGGTCACGGTCGATCTAGATCCACCTAACGGCGACTGGCAATCAGCCGGAGCCTCCAAGCAACCCAGGGCGGTTCACAACTTCACTGTCGATCTCAAGGTTGTCAAGGTCGGGCGTCGTGACTACCACGCGCGCTTTGCCTACGCCGTCACCCTGTACGGGGACGGCAGCCTGGACGCACTCACCCTGTATGGCTTCGACACCAAGGGATACCCCTACTTCGAGCACACCTAGCAGCACTTCGGCCCGAGCACCGCAAGCAGGTAACTTCCGCCGGCACGACCGTTCGCAGGGCGATTCGTTCTTGCGAGGCGACGTAAGCGGCCATTAGCGTCTGCCGCCTGGCGGCGGGCGCCAGTCCCGAAGAGCGGCATTCTGTGATGCGATTGACAACCTGTAGTTGATGTGACAACCGGCAGTTGTCATGATGGGCAGATGACGCCTCGACCAGTCGCCGCACAGGACCCGACTCGGGCCAAATTAGTGTGCATGGCCAGCCGGGCCAGTTAACTGATCGCGGTGAGGGCGTCGCGTAGGTCGTCGGGGAGTGGGTCTTCGGCCGTGACGGTGTGTTTGCCGACGCGGATCTGGACGGTCCGGTAGCGGCGGGAGGTCCGGACGAACTTCTTGATCGACCAGCCGGTCGCGGTTTCGAGATGCCGAGTGATCGCCAATGCTGCGAACACGATGGCCAGGTGCGCATCGATCGATTCACGCTTGTGGTGGTAGATCGGGCGGGCCCGCAGGTCGTGTTTGCTCATCCGGAACGACTTCTCGATGTGCCAGAGCTGGTGGTAGGCGCCGATCACGAACTCCGGGTTCGGGTCCTCGATGTTGGTGATGTAGCCCTTGAACCCGGCCAGACCACGAGCCTTCGCCTCGAGTTTTCGGTTCACTGTCTTGGTCGCGCCGGTGATGGTGATGAACCGGTTGCGTTTGACCGGGATCTTCCCCGCGACGGCTTTCTCGGCTTTGCTCACCTGCTCGTCGATGCCGCGTAGCGTCCGTCGCGCCCGGTCGGAGCGGTACTGGTAGTAGATGACCTGGTCGCGGCGAGTCTCGTTCGGTGCCGGCCACGGCTGGGTGAAGATCTGCCCGTCGCTGACCTCGACACCGGGATGGCGCTCATGCCAGTCGGTGACGACCCACGGGATGTCCGGGATCTTCATCCCGAGGATGAACGACAACCCGGCCGCCTCGATCGCCTTGCGGTTTTTCTCCGAGACCATGCCTGCGTCCGCGACGACGGTGACGTCACGAAGCTGGTAGGCGGTCATGAACGCTTCGATCGTCGGGAGCATCGTGGCGGTCTCGGCCCGGTTGCCTTCGAAGGCCTGTAACGCCAGCGGGAAACCGGTCGCGTCGGTGAGCAGACCGACGGTGATCTGCGGCTCCAACCGGCGTTCCTTGGAATAGCCAGGCTCCCGGAACCCGTCACCGGTGTCGGTCTCGAAATACAGCGTTGTCACGTCGTAGAGCACCAGGCTCGCTGGGCCGATCGCGGCCCGGGTGGCGCAGGCCTTCGCGAGCCGGTCCCGCCAGGCCGTGGTGGCATAGGTCGGTAGCCGCCGTTTGATCGTGCGGTAGGAGCAGGCCGAGGTTCCGGTCTCCTCGATCACCCGGATGCTGTCCTCTTTACTGGTCGGCTCGATGATCCGGGCCAGCACGAGCTGCCGGAACACCTCATCGCCGCCAGCCGCCGTGTCGAACCCGAGCGTGTCGTAGCAGCCGGACAGCGCGTCCCACAGATGCCCCATCCGCGAGCCGGTGATCTCCAGCGGGCCACCTGCGGCAGCCGCAGCCGCGAGGTCCAGGCCGAGATCGAGGTGCGCTTGCCCGGCCTCGATTCGTTGCCGGGCAACAGCTTTCAGCGCCTCGACCTGCTCCGGGGTATGCGCCGAACCCAGATGCTCAACATCTCGCGAGCCGCGCCGCGTGGAGTGCACGATCTGCACCGCCGTCGCGCCCGACGCCGTCTTCACGGTCCGCACATACACCACACGAGGACCTTACGAGCCCAGAATTAGTGTGCAAATCCGTCACCGCCCACCAGCAAACCTGCAGGTCAAGCGCCTACGCCACCACCGACCACCAAAATGTGGCCCAAGTCAGGTCATGATGGGCAGATGACGCCTCGACCAGTCGCCGCACAGGACCGCGCGGAGTTTCAGAAGCTGAATGAGGTTCGCGCTAATGCTCTTGCGCACGCACGACTTGCGCGCGAACTGTCAGGTCAGCGCAAGACACTGATCAGCCAACTTCTAGACCGCGGGTACTCGCAGTCCGACATCGCCCGCGAGATGGGCGTGACGCGCCAAGCAGTACAGAAGATGCTTGCCACTGGCTGAGCGATAGCGCCGGCTCGGAGCGATTCGTGTGGGTCCCGGGCCGTCGAATAGGTCGTTGTTATCGTCCGCGGCCCATGTCGCGTCCTTGGTCGAGCCCGTGGTCGTGTGTGAGGCCGCGGTAGTGGTGGTCGGGTTCCATACTGCGCTGGGGCCGTTCGATCCGGCGGAGCGGCGCTCGCGCCGGTGTTGGCCCCCGAACGATGGGCCGAGCTGTTGTTGGCTTTGTGGCTGAGAAAGTGCAACGCGGTCGGGCGTGTCATTCGATCAACCACTCCTGCGTCTCGCCGTTATACCGGCTTGACGGGATAACGGCAGTGCGAGGACACTGGGTTCATGTCCCGACGCAAGACGACGCTCTACCTCGACGAGGATCTGCTGGCTGCGACCAAGATGGTCGCGGCGAGTTCGGCGCGATCGGAGAGCGACGTCGTCAGCGACGCGATTCGTGCCTACCTCCAATCCGACGGGGCAAGAGACGCAGCGACAGAGATTCGCGCGTTACTGCAACGAGTTACCGAGCGCGAGCCCATCACCGACGACGATGAAGCGATGGAAATTGCAGTAGCTGAGGTGTCCTCGCGCCGGAAGCGAAGCGCCGCCAAATAGATGGCGAGCCCTCGGGTCGTTGCCGATACCAACGTCTTGGTCGCGGCGGTCATCGCGCCGGCTGGCGTGTGCGGCCGGCTGCTATCGGCAGCTCTAGACGGCCGCTGGACCATCGTCGCCTCGCCCCTTCTGCTAGCCGAGCTGAGTGAGGTCCTGCAGCGCCCGAAATTTCGTCGCTGGATCTCCGCCGACGAGGCTGCGGAGTTCACCGCCGCGATCAGGCAGGTGGTCGACCTTTACGCCGATCCGCCGAACCCACCCGCCGTGACCGCAGACCCCGATGACGACTATCTGGTCGCGCTGTCACTCGCGGCCGAGGCAAGCGTGATCGTTTCCGGCGATCCTCACCTCACCGCACCAGCCAGCGAGCTTCCTGTGAAGGTGCTCACGCCCGCCGAGTTCCTCGCAAGCCTCGACGGTTGAAGCGGCCAGTGGGCTACTCCCCCGCCGCGTCAGCGCCGGACGTATCGAGGATCTTGCCGGCGCGTGCGAGGCCCGCGCTCGCGCTCGCCATCACGGGATGGGTGTAGACGGCGAGGGTCGTCCGCGGCGTGGCGCAGGGTCAGCACCATGATCAACGATCTTGATCTAGCCCGGCGAGCCTGAAATTCGACTCCGGTAGCCAAACTGCCAGCAGTTCGTGCTACCACACGGCTGTGGCCACACCGGCCGGTTGTTGGAGACCGAGGCCGTCATGGTTACTCGGGTGGCCGGGACATCTGCCTCGCGAGTCGCCTCGACCGGGCTCGGGGCAGGCGACCCGACGAAGGGTGCATCCTCGCGGGACCTTGGCCTCTGTGCCTCAAGCCAATCTGAGGCTTACATCGGCGGTATGGCATTCACCGATCGCCAGCGTCTCCATAGCACCCGGCGGGGAGCAACCGGTGACGTTCGCATGAGCGGTTGGGATCCCACTTAGGGGTACAGATATGACCTGTTTCGACTGCGCCATGCATGGTGTGGTGAGCAACGCCGTGGCAATCTGCGTCGGGTGCGGTGCCGGGGTGTGCCTCGAGCACGCGCATGTCAATCCGCGCTGGCTGACGACGTCCGCCGTGGTCAACCGCATCATCGCCGTTGAGCCGCCGGCCAGGGTAGTGCGCTGCGCCGTGTGCACGCACGCCCAGGACGCCGCCGCTCGTCCTGCCGCGCAGGCGAAGCGGCCCCGAGTGACGGCTTGAACCATGAGCACCCGCCTCGGCGCCACCCCGAAGGCGCCCCAGGAGACGGCTGTCGTCGCGCGACTGTCGGCCGTCGACCGTTTACTGCCCATGTGGATCGCTCTGGCGATGGTCGCCGGACTGCTGCTCGGCCGGCTGATCCCCGGACTGAACGACGCACTAGACACCGTGAAGATCGGGCAGACGTCATTGCCGATCGCGCTCGGCCTGCTGCTGATGATGTACCCGGTACTGGCGAAGGTCCGTTACAACCAGGTGCGTCTTATCACCGCCGACCGCCGGATGATGGTCACCTCGCTAATCCTCAACTGGCTCGTCGGCCCAATGGTCATGTTCACCCTCGCCTGGCTGCTGCTTCCCGATCAGCCCGCCTACCGCACCGGAGTGATTCTCGTCGGGCTCGCCCGCTGTATCGCGATGGTGCTGATCTGGAACGACCTTGCGCGCGGTGACCGGGAGATGGCCGCCGTCCTCGTCGCACTCAACGCCCTGTTCCAGGTGCTGTTCTATGCCGCGCTCGGAGTTTTCTACCTCAAGGTGCTGCCGGATTGGCTCGGTCTGGACACCGCGAGCCTGACGGTGTCTCTGGCCACGATCGCCAAGACGGTGGCCATCTTTCTCGGCGTACCGCTGGTCGCCGGCTACCTCACCCGCACCGTCGGAGAGCGCCGCCGCGGCCGCGAATGGTACGAGGGAAAGTTCCTACCGCGTATCGCGCCGATTGCGCTGTACGGGCTGCTGTTCACCGTCGTCGTGTTGTTCGCGTTGCAGGGCCACACGATCACCGCACAACCGCTCGACGTCGTGCGGATCGCGTTGCCGTTGCTCGCCTACTTCGCGATCATGTGGTTCGGCGCGTTCGCGATCTCTCGTCGGCTGCACCTGACCTACGAACGCACCGCGGCGTTGTCGTTCAGCGCGGCGAGCAACGACTTCGAGCTCGCGATCGCGGTCGCGATCGGCGTGTTCGGGGTCACATCAGGCCAGGCGCTCGCCGGCGTCGTCGGGCCGCTCATCGAGGTGCCCGTCCTCGTCGGCCTGGTGTACGTCGCGCTGTGGCTGAGGGGGCGGCTTAGCTGGCCACAACGCGCCGCTGTCCACGCCGATGAGCCGGACGTGGACGCTGGCGCTACTGCCGGGACATCGGTGCGCAGTGGGTGACGTTGAGAAGGAGACGGCGCGCCTCTCTACAGGAGATGGCGTTTCGGCTGCTCCACCACAACATCTGCCGTCACGGAACGATCTTCGACACCCTCGCCGTCGCATGTGAGGTCAGGGGCGACATCGTCGCGTAGCCCACCCGTTGCGGGTAAAGGAGCACCGTGTCGAGTTCCGCGACGGCTGCGTTGACCTCAGAGTCAGCAGCAGGCGGACGGCGTCGCCGCTGCAGGGTCATCGATGCCACCGAGCTCGGTGCCGCAGCAGGTCTCGCCGGTGGCGGTGGGCTCGGCGAAGGTGTCGCTGTCGGCGAGGACGGTGTAGATCTCCCAGCGTTCGCCGCTCGGGGTGCCTTCCACCCAGAACTTGTCTTGCTTGGCGTAGCAGCAGGTGGTGCCGCGCTCGTCGATGGAGGCAAGCCCGACCGAGGCGAGGCGGGTCTGCTCGGTGTCGACGACGTCGGTGGACTCGACCTCGACACCGAGGTGGTTGAGCGTGCCGCCCTGACCGGGGTTCTCGAGCAGAACGAGCTTGAGCGGCGGGTCGGCGACGGCGAAGTTGGCGTAGCCAGGTCGAGTCTTGGCCGGCGCGGCACCGAACAGCTTGGAGTAGAACTCGATCGCGGTGTCGAGGTCATCGACGTTGAGCGCGAGCTGGACGCGGGACATGCGGACCTCCGAGGCCTTCGACATTCATCTAACTAGTGCAGCCGAGGCTGCCATGCTCTTTGACATATGTCAAGGAGGTCGGCAGGATGGGTCCATGCCTAAGGCCTTGCCGGTGATCGATACCACGGCGCCGATCTGTTGCGCGCCGGTGGCGAGTGCACCGATGACCAACGACGCCGCACTGGAGGTCGCGCTGCGACTCAAGGCGCTTGCGGACCCGGTGCGGGTACGACTGATGTCGCTATTGCTCGCCTCTGACGAGGTGTGCACCTGTGACTTGGCGCCGGCGGTCGGGGTGACCGAGGCGACGGTCAGCCATCACCTGTCGGTGCTGAAGCGGGCGGGGCTGGTCGACGACGGCGAACGACGCGGGATGAACGTGTACTACCGGGCACGCCGCGACTCGCTGTCCGCGCTGTGCGCGGTGCTCGACCCGACCTGCTGCTGAGTCGACCTACTGTTTCGATTGCGGTCTACTTCGATGTCTGCCAACATAGGCGGGTGTCGAATTCTTTGCCGCCGTCAGCCGTGGATGCGGCCGCCTGCGCCTCGCCGCTGGTCCGCGAGCCGCTCAGTGAACACCAAGCGGATCGGGTCGCGCCGCTGCTGAAGGCGCTGTCGGACCCGGTGCGCCTGCGGCTGTTCTCCCGGATCGCCTCCTACGAGGGTGGCGAGGCGTGCGTGTGCGACCTGACCCCGGGCTTCGACGTGAGCCAGCCGACGATCTCCCATCACCTCAAGGTGCTGCACGACGTCGGGCTGGTCAGCCGGGAGCGGCGCGGCACCTGGGTGTTCTACACCGCCCGCGCGGACGCGTTATCCGCGTTGTCCCGGCTGCTCGACGTGCCCGTGGCCAGTCGATGAGACGGATTCCGGTGCTGGCACGGCAGGCGTTCGGGGAGTTCCTCGGCTCGGCCGGGCTGGTCACGGTCGTGATCGGCTCGGGGATCGCCGCGCAACGACTGTCCCCGAGTGACGTCGGACTGGAACTGTTGGAGAACGCGCTGATCACCGGCGCCGGCCTGGTGGCCCTGATCCTCGCGTTCGGCCCGGTGTCCGGCGGGCATTTCAACCCTGTCGTGACTCTCGCCGACCGGGTGTTCGGCGGCGTATCGAACCGGCAGGTCGCCACGTACCTACCGGCCCAGTTAGCTGGCGGTGTCGTTGGTGCGGTCGCCGCGAATCTGATGTTCAGCCTGGACGCGGTGACCATCTCCACTCACCATCGCTCCTCCGGTGGATTGTGGTTATCCGAAGCGCTGGCAACGTTCGGCCTTGTCGTGTTGATCTTCGGACTGGTCCGCGCCGGACGGGGAGCGTTGGCGCCGTTCGCCGTCGGTGCGTACATCACCGCCGCTTACTGGTGGTCGTCCTCGACGAGTTTCGCCAACCCGATGATCGATGTCGCGCGGATGCTGTCGAACACCTTCGCCGGCATCGCCCCCGCGTCGGTGCCGATGTTCGTGCTGATGCAGCTCGTCGGTGGTGCGGTCGCCGTCGGTGCGGTCGCCATGCTGTACCCGGATGCAGCGGCCACCTCTGACGACATCATCGTCCCGCACGAGCCCTCCGCCGCCGAGCGGGAAGCGCTGCAGGCACCTGCGAGCCGGCATCCCCGATGACACCGAGCACTTTCCGGTCGATTCGGCGTTGCAGGCGGTCATCCCGGCAACCACTAACTCGCTTGGCCGGTCGAGGAACCGAACGGCCGAGACCTCGACACGGTCTGTCGCCGATGACATCGACGCCCGCCTGCGCGGCCGGGTCGCTGAGCTGCCCGGTCGACCGCTGCCCGACCTGTCCATCCGCGTCCACGCCTGACCACCACCCGACCCTGGGGACACCATGCACCTAGTTGCCATTGGCGGCTCCGACGCCGGGATCTCCGCGGCGCTGCGCGCCCGCGAACTCGACCCGACCGTGGACGTCACCGTCGTGGTGGCCGACGCCTACCCGAACTTCTCGATCTGCGGCATCCCGTACTACATCTCCGGTGAGGTCACCCACTGGCGCAACCTCGCGCACCGCACGTACGCCGACCTTGAAGCAACCGGCATGCAGCTGCGGCTGGACACGTTGGTGACCCGGATCGACGTGGACGGTCACTTTCTCGAGGTGCGCACCGCCGACGGCACGAGCGACCAGATCAGCTATGACCAGCTCGTCGTCGGCACCGGCGCAGTACCGGTGCGGCCGCCGATCGAAGGCCTCGACGGCCCGGACGCCCTGGGGCCTGAGGACGGCGTCCATCTCCTCCACACGATGGGCGACACCTTCGCTCTCACCACGTCGCTGGAGCAGCTCGCCCCCAGATCGGCGCTGATCGTGGGCGCCGGGTACGTCGGCCTGGAGATGGCCGACGGCATGACGATGCGTGGGCTGAAAGTCAACCAGGTCGAGATGCTGCCTGAGGTGCTCCCGACTGTTGACCCTGAGCTCGGCGCGCTGGTCCGCGCTGAGCTCATCGCGCACGGCGTGGATGTCACCACTGGTGTCACGGTTAAGCGGATCAGCCGCGCCACCAGCGACGCCGACGGCCGGCTGCAGGTCGATGGCACCGGCACTGACGGGCAGCCCTACCAGCGCCACGTGGACCTGGTGCTGATCTCGGTCGGCGTCCAACCCGACACCGAGCTGCTGGACACCGCAGGGGCCACAATCGGACCGCGAGGAGCCGTCGTCGTCGACGAAGGAATGCGCACCGGGCTCCCCGACGTCTACGCCGCCGGGGACTGCGTCGCGACCCACCACCGGCTCGCCGGTCTGACCTACCTTCCGCTGGGCACCACCGCCCACAAGCAGGGGCGGGTGGCCGGTGAGAACGCCGTCGGCGGCCATGCGGTCTACAGCGGCAGCCTCGGCACCCAGGTCGTGAAGATCTTCGAACTCGTCGCGGCCCGCACCGGGCTGCGCGACCACGAGGCTCTCGCCGCCGGTCACACCCCGGCGACCACCCAGTCCAGCCCGGACGACCACAAGGCCTACTACCCGACGGCGTACCCGATCACCAGCCGGATCACCGGCGACACCGCCACAGGGCGCCTGCTCGGCGCGCAGCTCGTCGGGCGGCGCGGCACCGAAATCGCAAAACGGATCGACACCTTCGCCACCGCCCTGCACCACCAGATGACCGTCGACGCCATGACCGAGCTCGACCTGTCCTACACCCCGCCGCTCGGATCACCGTGGGACGCCGTTCAGATGGCCAGCCAGGCATGGGTCCGCGACCACCAGCTCAAAGACCAACAGCAAGCCCTAACCCGCGAGTAACCCGACCGGGTCGCCGGACCCGAAGGAGGCGTACATGGCCGACATCGACGTCGTCCCCGCTGGCATCGCCGCCGCACTCGGCAACGTCGCGCGCGATCTGCACACCGAGTTCGCCGGAGTCTTCGGCGAACCCACCATCGAGCGACTGCTTCTCGACAGCTATCGGGAGCTTGCCGCCCGTGCGACCGTCACCCGCTGGCTGGTCATCAGCACCGAGCAGTTCGCGCGACAACGGCTCCAGGCAATGACGCACGCCGAGACCCAGCCGGACGGGCGGCCACCGGCTGTCCTGTTCCTCTGCGTCCACAACGCAGGCCGCTCACAGATGGCGCTCGGGCTGTTCCACAGTCGCTCGAGCGGCCGGGCACTGGCCTGGTCCGGTGGATCCGAACCAACAGCCGAGATCACCCCGGCCGTCGTCGCCGCGATGGCGGAGATCGGTGTCGACATCACCGCCGAGTTCCCCAAACCGTGGACCGAGGAGTTCCTCGCCGCGGCGGACGTCGTGGTCACTATGGGTTGCGGCGACTCCTGTCCGCTGGTGCCCGGCACTCACTACGAGGACTGGGACGTCGGGGACCCGACCGGGAAGACCGTCGAGGAGATCCGACCTATCCGCGACGAACTCGCACAGCGCGTCGATCGCCTACTCGGCGAGCTCGGCATAAGCTCAGTCTGAATCGTCTGCCGCGCTCACGGATCGGATCGCGACGTCGACCCCGGGCCCATGCGGGGCGGGACTTGCGTCGACACCAGGCGAACGATTGTCAGAGTGTCGCCGCCGCAGGATCAAAGCCGAGCCACTACCGTGCGTATTTTGCTAGCAAACTGGTAGCCAAGCGAAGCGCAGTGCCCTGGATCGGCGCGCACGGCCATGGATTGTTTCTCCAGTAATAGCAACGATCCTGGACGTCAGCGTACTGCCACAAACGCACTGGACGTCTCTGACACGGAAGAGGCCACAGGTTCAAGTCCTGTACCGCCCACCAACGAACCCGCAGTTCGCTGGTGAGTTGGTAGGGCGCCGCCGAGCCTCCACCGCTTCGAGGATTGTGCGAGTTCGACCGCCGTGGCCTTGGCTCGCGGAGGCGGAGATGTGTCGACTTCGTTCGCCATCCGTGTAGTAGATGAGCAGAGTTGGGCCGTAGACGCCGAAAGTGGAAAGCCTGCTGATGTCGGCCAGCTCGATGCGGTGCGCCCGCACCCCATTGCAAACGATCAAGAAGTCGGATCCGAGCGTGTCCCGGGTACGCCGAACCACCTCAACCGCAACGACCGCGACCGCGAGCGTCGACAACCCGGTGATCAGGTTGGGCGTCGGTGTCCCGCCCGCGCTGACCCTCGAGGTGATCGCATGTATGCGCAGGCCCGTCACGAGCATCAACAGGCCGAGGGCGACACCCACCGCACTGAACGAGTACCAGATCAGACGCATCGAGCGGGTGTATCGCCAGGTGATCGATTCGGCGTCTGCGGCGAGTACACGCCGCTGAGCCCTGGTCACACCCATGAGCAGACCTCGATCGGTCAGCTCTACGTGTGAGAGGCCTGGGAGGCTGGGATCGCGACCATCCAGTAGTGGCAGGCGCTGTTGGCCCAGGTGCCGTGAATGTCGAAGTGCTCGAACGGGCCGCCGTTGACACTCGCGACGATGTCGATGTCGGCTTGATTCGACCCGGTCTTCCCGACACTCGGCGCACCAAAGGCGTCGACGGGCGTGATGGTGCCGTCGGCAGAGCCGGTGCCGGAGGCATCAATGGTCCCGCTGCCCGAGCTGGGCCCGACCGAGATGGCGACGTTCGCGGCTAGCCCGCAGTTGGTCGCGACCGTCATGCCGTCGACCGTCTCCGGGAACACGACCTGCTCGTCGTTGTTGCCCCCGGTCAGGGTGTCGTAGATCGCTCCCGGGCCGGCCGGACCGCGCTTGCCCTGCGGTCCTTGAGCTCCGAGCGTCACATGCGTGTACCCCTTGGGGCACTTACCGCTCTTGAGCAAGCCGAGCACGTGGTTCGACTTCTTCGAGCACGCCTTGACCGCGTGATGGGTCGAGGCGCCGAGGGCGACCCCACCACCGATCAACCCGACCGCGACCGTCGTCACCAAGAGCGCCGTCGTGAGCTTCTTACGCATGCCGCCTCCCCGTCCGTGGATGCGTCATCCTGGCACCCAATCCACCGCGCACGAAACGGCGAGCCCCGCAGCCCCGCGGAGTGAGGGTCCAGCCCAAGGTCCTTCGACTCTGGGCGTCGATCCTCGCGCGTGGGTTGATCCCATTTCGGAAGCTCTCCCGGTGAGCCTGCCATTGGGGTGGTGGTGATTACGTTGCGTACCTTGCTCGAGGCCAGGAGTGCGCGGTTCGGTCTGACCGTCGCCATGCTGCTCGCCGCTTCCGCATGTGCCGGGCACAGTTCCGGACCGACGACCGCACCCACGCCAACAATCACAAGCTCACCGCCAACATCGAACAGCCCGACGCCGACCACTCCGCCCCGACAGGCGTGCGCAAGCTCCGACCTCCGGACCGTGTTCTCCGGGGTACAGCTCGCCACCGGCAACGACTTCGGGTCGATCGTGGCCTGGAACCCCACCGGTACGGCGTGTCAGGTCAAGGGGCTGGTGAGCTTCATCGCGTTCTTCGCCAGCGGTCGGCGTGATCACCGTGCCACGATCAACGGCACCCTGCGGCCGGTGAACCTGACCCTGCGCCCAAGCATGCCTACCTTCCACGACGGCGAGAACCACGCCGGTTACCTGACGGCGGAGCTGATGGGGCCCGAGCGCGACGACCCGCACCAACCGAACGGACTGTGCCGGGCGCGAGACGAGCGGGCACCCGCCGTACTGCGGGTCCAGATCGGGTCGATCGTGCTCCGGGTGCGCAACCACGACCGCCACTCGTTGGCCTCGATGGACCACCTCTACGGCTGCCACGGCCAGGTACTCCTCGAACGCGTCGGCCGAGCCCACTGATCCAGGCCGACGAACCCGGACGAGCTCCGATGACCTCCGCTGTCTCGACAACCAGATGATCAACTCGGCCCCTGACACGTGTACGTGATGTCGAGCCAGACGGCTAGCGTCGGGACGTGCGGCTGACGGTGCTCGGCGGATGCGGGGCCTGGCCGGCGGCGGGGCAGGCGTGCAGCGGCTATCTCGTCGAACACGACGGGTTTCGGCTGCTCGTCGACCCTGGCTATGCGACCACTCCCCGCCTCCTGCAGTACGTCGGCGCGGACCAGGTCGACGCGGTCTTCGTCAGCCACGGACACCCGGACCACTGCGCCGATGTGAACCCGCTGCTACGGGTCCGCGCATTGCGCGACGACCCGGCACCGCCGCTGCCGCTCTACGCACTGCCGGGTGCGCTGGACGCGGTGCTCGCTTTGGACCGGCACGCGATGCTCGCGCCCGCGTACGAGCTCCACGAGTTCGCCAACGGCGCCACCCTGCAGGTCGGCCCGTTCAGCGCCCAGACCTGCCCGCTCCCGCACTCGCTGCCTAACGCCGGCGTGCGACTCACGGCCCAGGGCCAGTCGCTCGTCTATACCGGCGACTGCGGTGAGTCAGCTGACCTGGTCGCCCATGCGCGCGACGCCGACCTGCTGCTGGCCGAAGCGAGCTACGCGGACCAGGTGCCTGAGGACTCACGCAGCCATCTGTCGAGCGCAGCCCAGGCGGGTCGGCAGGCCACCGCCGCCGACGTCGGGCGCCTGGTCCTCACCCATCTGTTCCCGGAAACAGACCCGGTAGCGGCTCTCGAGGCCGGACGCCGCGGGTTCAGCGGTGACGTACAGGTCGCCACCGCCGGGCTGGCCCTGACGTCGGCCAGGGACCCGCAGTGCCTGAGCGCGGGCCCCGGCAGTTGCCGGGTTCGCGGGACGGTTGACCCCCGAGGACCTATAGTCCCGAACGCGTAGTCCGGGGGAACTCGTTCGGAGGGGATCAATGTCCAAGGTTGCCGTCGGCGAAGGCCGAGCCAGTAGCAAGGGCATGCGCTTCCGCGGCGTGTCCGACGCTGCAAGCCGCCGACCCATTGCTGCAATCGCCGCCGTCTTGATGGTGGTCGCCGCGGGCTGGCTGACCGTGCCGGCGCTGGCGTCGGCCGCGCGGGTCGCCCCGACGTACAACGCCCCAGCGAGCGTGGCAACGGCGAAGGCGCCGGCCAAGGCCGCGGCCCACTGGAAGTGGTCGGCGGCGTTCAACCTCGGGCACGTCACCGGGCTGAAGAAGCACCTCGCTTACGGCACGTACGGCCTGGCCTGCCCCTCGACGAACCTCTGCATCATCCCGATGGACGGCACCCGGGTGAACCCGCCGTACAACTCGCCGGCCGGCGACTTCTACACGACGAGTCCGGGCAAGGGGCCCAAGGGCTGGCACTTCTCCAAGTGGAGCGAGGACTACGCACCTGGGGACACGCTCAGCCCCAACAGCATTTCCTGCGACCCGTCCGGCAAGACCAAGGACTGCAACATCGCCGGCCGGGAACCCGTCCCGGGCAGCTACAACGAGAGCTACGGCGCCACCGTGTTCCAGACCGGCTCGCCGACCACCAGGAACTGGGGAATGTCCGACGTCGACACCAATTCGGCCGGCTTCGGCGCGGTCTCGTGCTGGGTGAACGTGCAGTGCGCCGAGGTGGACGACAACGGCACTATCTACACGACCGCGGGGGCAAACCCCACCAGTGCGGTCAGCGTCTTCCCGGCGGATGCAGGATTCGCCGGAACCTGGTCGGTCGGCTGCGCGCCGTACAAGCAGGGGCAGCACAACTTCTTCTGTGCCTCAGTGGACCAGAACGGCGCCGGGACCATCGCCTGGACGGTCAACCCGGGTCAGGCTGACACCAAGTGGCAGGTGGTCAACCTTCATCACCACGACCTCCTCTTCGACGTCTCGTGCTTCGGGCCGGGCGCATGCCTGATCAACAACAACGGCGCGCTGATCCTGACAAAGGGCGACACCGGCTCGAAGAGCTGGACCAAGGGCTTCAAGAACGTCACGCTGCCCAAGGTTGCGAAGCGATCCGTCTCGACCATCGACTGCAACGAGAAGCTGTGCGCGGTCGCCGGCGAGTCCAGCAAGCTCGGGCAGTACGTCGCGATCTCAACGGATCCGGCTCACGGACACTGGCAGGTCACCCGGTTGGGCAAGTCCGCGAAGAGGGTTCTCTCGGACGGGATCGCGAACGTCACCTGCCCGTCCGCCAAGCTGTGTGTGGTCGACAATGGCTATGGTCAGGCCGTCGTCGGGACGCGATAGCGGAGCAGCCGACCGACCGCGTAGCACCAACTAGCCGGTACGACGCCGGGAGGCGGGCAGCTCACCGTCGCGGTGCGCCTCACGCCACCGGTACGCCCGAACCGCGTGCTCAGCGCGTTCCAGATGCGCGAGCGCCATCCGCTGCATGAGGCTCAGCCGGGCAGTCCGCACTGTCTTTCCTTCGGGCAGACGGTCGTACACGACCCGCCGAGCGCGCCGATAGGCGCGCTCCACATCAGCCATCAGGACGTCGAGCTCGGCGCGCAAGACCGGATCAGCGCGGTGGCTTGAGTCGTCCATGACCCAACGCTAGGCAGGCCCACACAATCGCGCCATAGCCCAACGTCACGAAGGCCTGGGGCCGTACGACACCGGTTTCACCGGTGCATTCGCATCAGCCGGGTAGCGCGCCGTGGCCCTCGACGCTGCCGTCGACCCGGTGCACGAACAACTCGGCCGGCTGGGCGTCCGCCGCCAGTTCCGCGAGGTGGTCGATCGCAAGTTGCAGCGTTAGGTGGGTGTCAAAGACCTCGACCCCGCGACGACACAGCCAACTGCCGTCAGGTTGCTCAATCGCACGAAAGAACCAGGCCATTTGATCGAGCCTGTCCGCAATTGCACTGACGCGGTAGCCCCGAAGGTCCCAGGTCGGCCGGACGAAAATCCCGAATTAGCGGGACTTTCGGCCCTAAGGCGTGTCGGTCGATCAGTGGGCCACTGAAGGTACGCCCCCGGGGGCCCAGACTTCGCCCTCGGGGGCGTCCAAGCTCTGTTGCCCGCGCCTAGCTCGATCCGGGCGGGCGGAGTTGAGCACCGAGCGCGAGGACCGGCGTCAGCAGGTCGAAGACGTCCCAGTCCTCGGCGATCAGGCCTGAATCGATACGGCAGTGATAGGCGCCCCGGAAGGTGGTCAGGTCTCCGGTCGGCGGCACACCGAGGAACGGCCCGTTGTGGTGGCCGGTGCCGGCGAGGAACGCCGCCACCAGGTTCCCGCTGGACACCAGGTGCAGCGCGCTGTAGGTGATGTCGGGGAACGCCTGCACGACGGCCCCGAACCCGGACCGGAATGCGTCGAGGTCCCGATCGGAGCCTGACGTCAGGTGGTGGATGTAGCCGGGGGCGACGTAGTCGGCCAACCGGTCGACGTCGTGGGAGTTCCAGCAGTCGACCCAGCGCAACACGAGCGCCTCGTTCGCAACGGACATGCCGCGATTATCGCCGTACCCGCGGGACCGCTCTCACACCGCCTGCCCGCTGCTCCCCGCAGTTGATCATGGCGAAGAGCGCAATCTTTCTCGCTCAGAACGCTCGCATTGCCATGATCAACAAGAAACGGGGCGAGACGCCTTCAGTTGGGCTCGATCTCGCGCACCGGGGCCGGCGTGTATTCGCTGACCACTTCCATCATGCGCGTGAAGTAGGCGCCGATCACGCCCGCGACCATGAGCCCGACGCCGGTCCAGAACACCGGCCAGACCCATTCGATCAGGCCGATTCCGCCCACGACCGTGCCGACCATCATGGCTGCGGTGGCGATCCAGACGCTGACCGGTACGCCGTGACCCCCGCCTGCCTCGCCCGCCATCGGTCCTCCCAGTGGTCCCGGCGCCCATTGCGGCGCGCCCTGCTCGGGTCAGCCTAAGCCGACACGGTTTCCTCGTCGCGCAGCGCCTCGGTTTCCGGGCGCGGCCAGGACCGGTCGATCTCGGCGTTGAGCTCCGCCCCGAAAAGGATCGCCAGCGCGGTGAGGTAGAGGAAGAGCAGCACGGCGACCGGCGCGGAGAGCGGGCCGTAGGTCGCGGTCCGCCGGAACGCGAACTCCAGCCAGCCCCGCAACACGACCGAGCCGACCACCCAGATCAGCACCGCCACCA
>CAVYQE010000007.1:0-131978 GCA_963770565.1 uncultured Actinomycetota bacterium | reverse complement strand
ACGGCGCCCGGCAACGCGCGGCGCCACGGCGTACGGACCGGCACCGCCTGGTGATACAGCGTGGCCAGCAAGGCGAGCGACACCAACACCGCCACTGGCCAGTACCCGATCGTCGTCACCACATGTACGACGTGATGCCACCGGTCCGGGAATACGTCAACGATCTCCGACGGCCCGAGGATGAGCAGCGGCAGCAACACGATCGAGGCGAGCACGAAACCGACGTATAGACCGAGCGCGAGCAGGCGGCTGCGCACCGCACTTCGGTGGTGCCGCAGCCCGTAGGCGATCGTGATCGTATTGACGTAGGTCGCCATCGCCGACGACCCGGTCCACAGCGAGACCACGAAGCTGATCGAGACGATGTCCGCGCGGCCACCGAACAGGATCCGATGCAGCGCGGGCGCGATCGTCGACTGCACCGCGCTCGGCACGATCACGTGCGCCATCGCGTTGTCGATCGAGCGCTGGAGGTGGTTGAGGTTGTCGGCACCCAACACGCCGTTGAAGAAGCCGATGATGCCGAGGATCGCCAGGATCGCCGACGGCAGTGACAGCAGCTGCCAGAAGCCGGCCTCGGCGGCCAGGCCGAGAATCCGGTCCTGCCAGGACCGGCGCATGGCCGACCAGACCAGCCTCGGGAGCGACGTCACCCGGCAACGGTAAGGGTCCGAATGGGGTTCACTGGGGATATGGCCACGACGCACGACGTGAGCAACCAGCCGCCGCCGCTCTGCGACTACGACGTCTTCGGCTCTGACCTGGCCCTCGTCGAGGGTGTTGAGCGGCATGAAGCGGGCTGGGCGAGCGACCAGTTGGCCGGCCTCGGGCGCCGGGCCGGCAGCGCAGAAGCCCAGGAATGGGGCCGACTGGCCAACACCAACCCGCCGCGTCTGCTCACCCACGACCGGTTCGGCCACCGCATCGACGAGGTCGAGTTCCACCCGTCGTGGCACTCGTTGATGACGGTCGCGGTCAGCGCCGGGCTGCACGCCTCGTCCTGGATCGACCCGAAGCCCGGAGCGCAGGTGGCCCGGGCGGCCGGGTTCGCGGTGTGGAGCCACACCGAGGGCGGCCACGGCTGCCCGATCTCGATGACCCATGCCGCGGTGCCGGCGCTTCGGGTCGACGAGACGATCGCGGCCGAGTGGGTGCCGCGGCTGACCTCGCTGACCTACGACCCCGGCCTGCGCCGGCCCGACACCAAGGCCGGTTGCCTCGCCGGCATGGGGATGACCGAGAAGCAGGGCGGCTCGGACGTCCGCACGAACACGACCCGGGCGGTGCCGGCCCCCGACGGCACGTACCGGCTGACCGGCCACAAGTGGTTCACCTCGGCGCCGATGTGCGACCTGTTTCTGGTGCTGGCGCAGGCACCGGGCGGCCTGACCTGTTTCGTGGTACCGAGGGTGTTGCCCGACGGCGAGCGCAACACGTTCCGGATCCAGCGGTTGAAGGACAAGCTCGGCAACCGGTCGAACGCGTCGAGCGAGCCGGAGTTCGACGAGACCGTCGGGTGGCGGCTCGGCGACGAAGGCCGCGGCGTGCCCACGATCATCGAGATGGTGGCGATGACCCGGCTCGACTGCGTGATCGGGACGGTCACGGTGATGCGAGCATCGGTCGCGCAGGCGACCCATCACGCGCGGCACCGGAAGGCCTTCGGCCGCTATCTCATCGACCAGCCGCTGATGCTCTCCGTGCTCGCCGATCTCGCGGTCGAGTCGGAGGCCGCGACCGCGCTGATGGTGCGACTCGCGGCGGCGATCGACAACGACGAGACGGCGTTCAAGCGGCTGGCCCTGGCGGCCGGCAAGTACTGGGTCTGCAAGCGCGGGCCTGCAGTCGCCGTGGAGGCACTCGAATGCCTGGGCGGCAACGGGTACGTCGAGGACTTCCCGATGGCCCGGATCTATCGCGAGGCGCCCCTGAACTCGATCTGGGAGGGGTCCGGCAACGTCAACGCGCTCGACGTCCTGCGCGCCCTGAGTCGCGAGCTCGGCGCATGGGAGGCATTCCGCGACGAAGTGACCCTCGCGTCCGGCGCGGACCCGCGACTCGACCGGGCGATCGCGGCGCTGGATGCGGCGCTCGCCGACACCACGGAGGTCGAGGTGCGGGCGCGCCGACTGGTCGAGCAGATGGCGTTGGTATTGCAGGGATCGCTGCTCGTGCGGTTCGCTCCCCCGACGGTCGCCGACGCGTTCTGCGCGTCGCGACTCGGTGCCGACTGGGGCCACACCTTCGGCACGCTGCCGCCCGGCGTCGACACGCGCGCGATCGTCGAGCGGGCGGCGCCGAAGGTCAGCTGACCGTGTAGCCGCTCACGCTGAGTTGGGTGTTGCTGAGGTCGGCGGAGTTGAACTGCGGCAGGACGCTGATCGGCGTACCCGGGTCGGGGTAGATCGTGACCGCGACCGTGTTGCCGAAGACCGCGTTGGTCAGCGAGTCACCCGTCGCCATCTTCGGGGTCGGGAAGTCGAGCCGCTGTAGCACGCCGCCATCGAGGTAGGTGATCTCGGCGCCGGTCAGCGACACCGAGTTGTCGACGGTGATCTTGACGCTGATGGTCTGGACGACGTCGTGCTTTCCGGCCGGCGCGGTCACCGAGACCGTGTCGCTCGCAGTGGACGCGGTCTTGGCGAACGGCGTGCCGGGCAGGCCGGCGACGGTGGTGACGGTTGCCCGCACTCTGGGGACCCCGGCGATCCGCACGCTCGGTGTGCCGGTGACGGTCATGACCTGGGCGCCGCTCTTGGTGACGGCCGCCAGCTGCGAGGGGTGCTTCCCGTCGGAGACCGACACCGAGGAGCGGCTCGCCGCGAACACCCCGACCGGCGCCAGCACCAGCGCGGCGCATACCGCGACGACCATGATCGTGATCTGCCGACCGCTCAACCGATGGTGATCGCTCACGGGTCTCCTTTCTCGAGCCGATCGGCGCGCCGACGCCCGCCGCACCCCGTCCACAGACCACTGCCGTCTCGCGGTGGTCCACAACCTGTCGTTGATCGCCCCAGGTACGCCGCCACCCCGCGACCGTTGTCGGGTCATGTTCTCCAACTGCGGAGGTTCTGTCGTGCATCGCAGCCGATTAGTGCTCGTGTCGTTTCTCATCACCGCCGGTCTGGTGGTCGCTTCCGTCGCTGGCGCCTCGCCAGCCACGTCAGCGTCATCCGTCAGGGCCCAGTCGGTGGTCAAGGACCGCAGCGTGTGCAAGCACGCGCACCGCGCTCGGTCGCGATGCTTGGCGATCCGGGTCGACCACATCAGGCGCGGACGGGTCCGGCACGAGTCCACCCCGATCGGCTACGGCCCGGCCGATCTGCAGGCCGCCTACTCGTTGCCGTCCGCCACCGCGGGTGCCGGTGAGACGGTCGCGGTGGTCGACGCCTACGACGACCCCGATGCCGCGCATGACATCTCCGTGTATCGCGCGCAGTACGGCCTGCCCCCGTGTACGACGGCGGGCGGTTGCTTCCGGAAGGTCGACCAGACCGGTGGGCACTCCTATCCCGATCCCGACGGCGGGTGGGCGCAAGAGATCTCGCTCGACCTCGACATGGTGTCGGCGACCTGCCCGCGGTGTCACGTCCTGCTCGTCGAGGCCGACACCGCTTCGATGGCCAACCTAGGCGCAGCGGTCGACACGGCAGTACGGCTGGGCGCCGACGCAGTCAGCAACAGCTACGGCGGTCCCGACGCCTCCGACCGCAGCTACGGCCGCTACTACCACCACCCCGGCGTGGCGATCACGGCGTCGGCCGGCGACAGCGGCTACGGCGTCGAGTACCCCGCCGCGTCGAAGTGGGTGACCGCAGTCGGCGGCACGACCTTGACCCGGTCGTCGGCGGCGCGCGGCTTCATCGAGACGGCATGGTCGGACACCGGCAGCGGCTGTTCGACGATGAACACGACGACCTGGCAAGCACTGTCGATCACCGGCTGCGGCCGCCGCGCGGTCGCCGACGTCTCAGCGGTGGCCGATCCAGCCACCGGGGTCGCTGTGTATGACAGCTACGCCTTCGAGTCGACCAGCGGCTGGCTCACCTTCGGAGGGACCAGCGCGGCCGCGCCGATCATCGCCGCCGTCTACGCCCTGGCCGGCAACACCGCGGACGTTGAGGACGGCTCGTACCTCTGGGTACATCACGCTGGGTTGCGGGACGTCATCAGTGGGAGCAACGGTGACTGCACGACGACTCAGTGGTGCACCGCGCGTCGCGGCTGGGATGGCCCGACCGGCTGGGGCACTCCGGACGGGATCGGTGCGTTTTGACTTCGTTGATCTTCGCGCTCACGACCAGTTCGGCGGCGGGTCGCGCGAGAACTGGTCACGAGAGCGAAGACCAATCGGCCGTGCGCGGACGCCGGCTCTCGCGGTCCTGCCACAGCGCGCCATCCATCCCCGGGCCCGGGTGGAAGAATCGCCTGCATGAACCTGCCCGTCATGCCGCCGGTCGCGCCGATGCTGGCGAAGTCGGTGCCGTCGGTCCCCTCACCGAGCGATGTCGAGGGCGGCCTGCTTTACGAGCCGAAGTGGGACGGCTTCCGCTCGATCATCTTTCGCGACGGCGACGAGGTCGAGATCGGGTCACGTAACGAAAAGCCGATGACGCGCTACTTCCCCGACATCGTCGAGGCCGTCAAGGTCGCGCTGCCGGCGAAGTGTGTCGTCGACGGCGAGATCGTCGTACCCCAGGACGGGCGGCTCGAATTCGAGACTTTGCAGCAGCGCATCCACCCAGCCGAATCACGCGTTCGCAAGCTGGCAGCCGAGACGCCGGCGCAGTTCATCGCCTTCGACCTGCTCGCCCTCGGCAACAAGTCGCTGATGGACCGACCGTTCGGTGAGCGGCGCAGCGCGCTGGAAGAAGCGATCACTCGAACCACGGACGTGCATGTCACGCCGGCGACCCGAGACGCAGCAGTTGCCAACCGGTGGTTCACGACGTTCGAGGGTGCCGGTCTGGACGGCGTCGTCGCCAAGCCGCTCAACGGCCTCTACCAGCCGGACAAGCGGGTCATGTTCAAGATCAAGCACGACCGCACGGCCGACTGCGTCCTCGCCGGGTTTCGCTGGCACAAGAGCGGACCGATCGTCGGGTCGCTGATCCTCGGGCTGTACGAAGGCGACCAGCTTCGGCACGTCGGGGTCGCCGCGTCGTTCCCGATGAAGCGTCGGGCCGAGTTGGTCGAGGAGCTGGCACCGCTCCGGCTCGGTCCCGACGACGACCATCCGTGGCGCGGTAACGAGTTCGGCCCGGGCGGGGTCCCCAACCGGTGGAACGCGGGCAAGGACATGTCGTTCGAGCCCCTCCGGCCGGAGCGGGTGGTCGAGGTCGCCTACGACCAGATGGAAGGCGCGCGATTCCGGCATACCGCGCAGTTCCGGCGGTGGCGCGACGACCGCGACCCTCACTCGTGCACGTTCGCCCAGCTCGAACGCCCGCTCACGTTCGCGCTGGCCGACGTGCTGCAATCCTGAGACCGCGCCTTCAGCGGCTCTTCAGGTTCGGCCGTTTTAGTGAGCGTTGCAGGGCGTGCTCGCTGGTGTAGCTACCGATCCGGCTCGTCCAACCCCTCCCCCCGGAGGTTGGACACGGCGAGCGCGTCCCTGCGTCATTCCGGGCCAAGACGGTTGCCGAGGCTGAGCCTCGATGGGCCTGGGGCCATCGATGATCCGGCGCGACTAGTTGCTCGCGACCAAGCCTTCGTCGTCGTCCTCGTCCTCGTCGCGCTGGAACGCGCCGGCGCCGTCCTCGCGAAGAAGCTCGCGGATATCTGACTCGCGGAAGCGGCGTCGTCCGCCGGGCGTACGGATGCTCTTGACCCGACCCTCCGCCGCCCAGCGCGTCACCGTCCGCGCGTCTACCCGAAACAACGTCGCGACCTCACCGGGGGTTAACAGTCGATCCCGCGATTCGACCAAGGCCAGGTCCTCCATTGCGTGTTCGCGCCGGGTCTGAAGTGCCGCCCCCTGAACCGCAAGAAGACAAAGGTTCCGGTCGGGGATGGCACAAGCCGACCGGAACTTCGTGTCGCTCCAAGGTCCAGGGCGTGACACTCAAGACGTTACCCACATCGTGACACGCCCACACCCGTCCGCCGTAGTGCTCGGACCGTGTCGGCGGTAATACCCGATTTTTGCCTAGGCGAGACGGCGTTTGACTCTCGGTAACTTCCGGAGGCAGGGCTATCGTCAGTCGCGGGTCGCTCGCCCAGTCCTTCTCGGTGGACGACCAAGGTCCCGGCCGCTTGCTACTGGATGCGCGGCGGCCGGGACCGCCCCCCTTGTGCCGAGCGGCACAACGCGACGTCGCAAGTGACCCGCGAAGACTCACACTGACTGAACGTTGAGTCAAGCAACACTCCGCCCGGCGGCCGGGTGAGATTTGTCCGTGTTCACGTCGCGCACCGATTGCGTGCGGGCGGCCGAGCGCGACCGATCCACCCGGAGTGCGCCTCACCCGGGTGGCCTAGCCCGGTGCCGACATCGGGACCTTCGGCACTTTCGCGTTGGCCGTTTCTGGGACACACTGCCGCCTATGACTCGGTACATCCGGGTTGTTGAGCGACCCGATGGCGGATGGGCGTGCAGACGCGGGTCCGAGGACTACGACGTCCACGCCACGTTGAGTGCAGCGATCGAACACGTCAAGGCGCTGGCCGATGACATCGAACTGGCCGAAGTCTTCCTCCAACGCGCAGACGGCACGCTCGAAGCGCTCGGCCCGGTCAGCGGCGAGCGGCTAACCCTGCGCCTCGATGTGTCCGTGCGGGTCTAACCGTTCAGAGGTCAGCTGGTCGGGCGCTTGGCCCGCGACGGCTGCACCCGCATCGGTTCGCCGGGCATCTTCGGATAGTTCGGCGGGTACGGCGCATCGCCGAGGCCGCGATCGCGTTCGTCACGATCAGCCCACTCCAACAACGGCCGGATGTCGAACTGCACGTCGTCGATCTCGGCGTGCACGTCGCCGAGCCGCGCGAACCGTTCCGGCATCGTCGCGATCGTGAAGTCGGAGGTCTCGACATCGGGTAGCTCCGCCCAGGTCACCGGCGCCGACACCGGCCCGTAGTCGAATCCGCGCACCGAGTACGCCGCTGCAATCGTTCGGTCCTTTGCGTTCTGGTTGAAGTCGACGAAGATCTTTGCGCCGCGTTCTTCCTTCCACCATGCGGTCGTGACCTCTTCGGGCGCACGCCGCTCGACCTCACGGGCAAACGCGAGCGCCGCCCGGCGTACCTCACGGAAGCCGAAGTCCGGCGAGATCCGGACGTAGACGTGGACGCCGCGGTTGCCCGAGGTCTTCGGCCAGCCGATCGCGCCGAGGTCGTCGAGCACCTCGTGCACCAGGCCGGCGACCCGCTTGGCGTCCTCGAAGTCGGTGCCCGGCTGCGGGTCGAGGTCGATACGCAGCTCGTCCGGCATCTCGACGTCGGGCCGGCGGGTGTGCCACGGGTGGAACTCGACCGTCGACATCTGCACCGCCCAGATCACCGACGCGATCTCGGTGACGCACAGCTCGTCGGCGGTGCGCCCGGACGGGAAGCTGACCTCGGCGGTCTGCACCCAGTCGGGCGCGCCTTTGGGCAGCCGCTTCTGGTAGATCTTCTCCCCGCCGACACCTTCCGGATAGCGATGCAGCATGCATGGCCGGTCGTGCAAGGCCCGGACGATCCCGTCAGCGACCGACAGGTAGTAGTTGGCCAGATCGAGCTTCGTCTCGCCGCGGGTCGGGAAGTAGACCCGATCCGGATTGGTGATCTTGACGACCCGATCCCCGACCGGCACTTCGACAAAGGGAGACGCCATGCCGTGACCGTACCGGGAGCTCGGCGGCTAGGCGCAGAACCGTTTTGGCGGCGTTCGGTCGACCAGCGAGCCACCCAGCGCGTGATCCGCGCGGAACCGGAGGGTCCACAGCACGTGACCCGAGCCCGAAATGACCGCCTCGGTGACCGGGTAGTGCTCGGAACTCAGCAGCACCTGCTGATTCGGATCGACAACCAGGTCGCTGCAGGGGTGCCCGGTGACCCGCGCACCGGTCACCTCGAGCGGCGTCTGGTTGGGCCGACGCAGCGAGGTCGTGAAGTAGGAACGGCCGCTACGACTGCTGAACCCGGAGATCACCAGGCGGCCGCTTGGCTCGCTACTGCGCACGATGTCGGTGGCGTGGCCATGGTGCAAGCTGCCGTCGGCGGGATCGCCGAAGGGTAGCGGGATGAGGTTTCCGTAACGGCCGCTGATGATGCCGTCGCGGTGACGGTCGTGGGCGCCGGAATGAGCCGTCATCGCCACACTGAAGTCGGCTGAGCCGTCGGGCTGGATGTCGAACGGCCCCGATTCGAAGTCAAAGCCGCCGTACCGCGGCTTGGCGTGCGGGATCGTCTTGACCGAGAGGCGATACGTCTTGCGATAGACCTGGCTGCCGTTGGCGCGATAGGCCAGCGTCGTGAACTGGTCGATGGTTCGGCCGTTCTTGTGGTCGTACGCGGGCTCATCAAACAGGCCCACCGCGCCGACCAAATGCCGTCCGGCCTTGCCGAGGATCGTGTCGGACGATGCGGCCTTGCGCCACAACGTCTTGCCGTCTCGTCCGCGTACGAGCGTGAAGGTGAGAGCGCGCGCGGGGTCACCGTCGCCGCCGATCGTAACGAAGATCAGGTCGGTCACCCGGCCGCCGCTGAGCGGCCCGGCGACCTGAACGGAGTCAGCGCCATCGAGCAGGTCAGGCAAGTCGAGACCATGGTTGGTCCAGATGGTCTTGCCAGTGTTGCCGGCGATCGCCCGCGCAAAGGCGACGTTGTGGAAGCTGCCTTGGCTGCGCCCCAGGCCGGGCGCGATCGCGAGAATGTCATCGAGACCGTCCCCGCTGAGGTCGGGCTCAGCGGCCAGGTAGACCTGGCCCGGCTGGCCGAGCACGCCAATCGATTCGGTCGGCGCGGTGATCGGCGGCCGGGTGCTCACCGTGCCGTCCCGCCCCGACACCACCACCGGCGTGACCGTCTCGCCATCAACGCCGTCGTCGGTCGCCTCGCTCACCAGTACGTCGCGATCCGGACTGCGAACGTCATGGAAGGTTCCGATCAGGGTGGGCACCGCGGTCTCACTGACCCCAAGGCCGCTGGTCGTCGACGAGCCGGTCAACACCCGCGACCAGACCCTCACGCCGGTCGCGCCCGCCCATGCAGTGAGGGTCAGGGTGATCTGGTCGGTGTGGCCATGCGCGACGTCCTCGCTGTGAACGAACAGAATGCCTGGACGACCGGGCGTACCGACGACGATTGGCACGACAACGCCGAACGAGCCCGAGAGAAGGCCCCCGTGGGGCTCAGCGACGACGTGATGCCACAGCGCCTTGCCGGTTCGGCCGTCACGCGCGGTCACGCCGTACCGCAGCGTCCGGTCTCGGTGCTCCACGGTGCGGAAATCCACCAGATCGCGGCGGCCGTCGCCGTTGAGGTCGCCGACCATCGTCAGGGAAATCCCGTCCAGCCGAACCGGGCTGACCGGGTCGGTGCTCGCCGCGGAGAGCTGAACCAAGGAAGCCGTTGGCAAGGATGAGCGGCTGGCTCTTGCGAGCCCGGTCGGTGTCGCGATGAGAGCAGAGACCAGCAGCGCAGCCACCGCAGCGAGCCTGACAGGCGCGGTCATTGCCGCACCTTAGCCGTCGCCGACCGTGGGTGAGACCCCTTCGAGAGGTGGCGTGCAGCCGCCCGTCGGGAACGGGAACTGAATGCATTGCCGCTGTGTTGAATCGAGCGTGAGAATCACCCGCGGGCTGATCCGCCCGAAGAACACCCCTGAAAGCGAGACTTCCACCGTGACCCACCCTGTCCAGAAGACCGACGAGCAGTGGCGCGCCGAGCTCAGCCCCGAGGAGTACGCCGTACTCCGCCAGGCCGGCACCGAGCGCCCGTTTACAGGTCCACTGCTCGAGGAGCACCGGGTCGGCGTCTACCACTGCCGCGCCTGCGGCAACGAGCTGTTCCGGAGCACGACCAAGTTCGAGTCGCACTGCGGCTGGCCGTCCTTCTACGACCCGAGCAACTCCGACGCCGTCGACCTGCTCGAGGACAACACGCTCGGCATGCGCCGGGTCGAGGTGCGCTGCAAGAACTGCGGCTCACATCTCGGCCACGTCTTCGACGATGCCCCGCAGACCCCGACCGGCGACCGCTACTGCATGAACTCGATCAGCCTCACCTTCGAGCCAGCAGCCGAGTAACAAGCGCTTCAAGATCATGGCCGTTTGGCTGCGCTCTAGCGCAGCCAGCCGGCCATCGCACCGCCCTAAGCCTCAGGAGGCTCGCCCTCGGGCCATTCTTGACCATCGAGCATGACACCGGCGATCGGCACGTCACGAAGGGGGTGACCGAGGGTCACAGCGCGGCGACCCCGACGCACGTACTCCGCCTCGTCAAGAAGACGAACGGTGTCGGCTGAAGTCTCGATCGAAGGCCCGTTGACAAACGAGACACTCACGTCTTTCGCAAGGGGTCCAACGTCGATGATTCGGCCAGGAAGGCCGGACCAGAGATTGTGATCCGAATCCTCGAGCCCGACCCATTCGACCGCATCGCCAACCTGCACGCATCGACGATGTCATGCGGTCGCCACATCGAGGGCTCAGATGCTCCCGACGCGTACCGTGACTCGCGTCTGGTCGATCGAACGTTGTGGTTCGCACGCGACTCCGACCGGCGACCGCTACTGCATGAACTCGATCAGCCTCACCTTCGAGCCAGCAGCCGAATAGCCGGCCCTCGCGGACTCGGTCTCAGCCACCATGCCATGAAGCACACCGGTCACCGGCGTCGTTGTGTCCGCGCCAGGTGCCGAGTCCGCGAACAGGGTGCGGAGCGACGCCGCCCGATCAGGATTCGTTCGTTCCAACTCCCGTAGTAGATGTTCGGTTTGCCGATCGAGCGATCGAACCGCGAGCAGGTTCCGTTCCGCGTGGCCGTACGTCATGAGACCCTCCCGAAGATCAATCCGGCCCGCGTACGACGCGGTCTGCACCCACCCAATCGGGGATGACCCGCCCGCGAACAGGGTCGAAAGGCCTACAAGCGCGCGAGGCGCACCAAGAGCGTGGCGCGTGCTAGCGGTCGACCAGACCTTCGGCCGCTGTTTGAGCCTCAGCGCTTCCGCCTCCCATAGGCGAAGTAGGCGATCGGAACCGCACCGACCGAGTTGATGAGGACGATCGCGACTGCCCAGCGCGCCTTCGAACCCCGTACCTCTTCAGCCGGCCGACGGGCAAGATCGATCAGGGCGGCGATCTTGAGGACCCCCTCGAAGGCGCCACCCGTGAGGATGAACCGACGGGTACCTGGGCTGAGGTCGTTCCACTGCTTCTTGGTCACCAGCCCAGGCTGCCCGAGCACCGGAACGCAGGCAAGTCAGTCGCTCCCCAGTGGGCTCGATCCAGCCAATCCAGGTCGAGCGTCCGTCTGCTCAGCCTGCACTCGCTGTCCACGACACCGTTCCGGTGCTCACCTGGCTGCTGAACATGCAACTCGGGCCGCTGATGAACACCTGGAACGTCGCGCTGCCATGCGCGCTGGATGCGGTCTTGAAGGTCCCGTCGAAGGTGGCCGAACCGGAACCGGTCCACGATCCCGTCTCCCCCGGGGTCGAGAAGTGGTCCCTGCTGATCGGTGACCGAGCACTTTCGAAACTCGAGCCTGCGCCCATGCAGGAGCCGGTAGGTGGCGACGCGGGACCGGAGTAGGTATAAGCGAAGCCGAAACTGACGACCGCACTGTGGTCGGCGGCGACGGTGAAGTCCGCACCGGTGATGTCGATCGAGCCCGCCGTCCCGCTCCCGCCGGTTGCAGGAAGGCTGATCGTCCAATGCCCTGCCCGTGGCGTGGGAAGCTTCGATGCCGCGGCGGAAACTTTGAACGAGAACCACTTGCCGTGGTCGGCCGTGACGCTTCCGTGTGCTGTGACCGCCTTCACCTGCCAGTAGTACGTCGTACCGCGTTTGAGCCCGGTCAGCCGGGCTGAGCGCGTGGTGTGAGTCGGCACCCAGCGCTTGTCGCAGCGGCTGTTGTTGGAGCGGTCAACGCAGTACCGGTAGCCCGTCGCATGGGCGCTAGTCCCCCACTTGAGGCTCAGCGCGGTCGGCCGGTGGGTGGCACCGTTGGCGGGGCTGGTCTTGTGGAGGGCCTGCGGTGTTGCCGCGAGCGCAGCCGGCACGAGGAGGAAGCCGGCCAGCACTACCAGCACAACGAGGGTCACGCGGCGCAGTGGTCCGAGGCCGATGCCAACGGTCGAAGGGTTCCGGCGCATCGCCGTCACCTCCACGGTGTTCACCCCACGGTCGATCCGCCCGGACGTCGCCGTACAGGGACCAAGGACCCGAAACCCGCTCCAAACGCCCCGGCACTAACAGCCCCACCGACGTCGGCATCACGATGGGCTGCGGCGACACCTGTCCGGTGTTTCCGGGCAAGCGCTACCTCGACTGGACCCTCGACGATCCGGCCGGGTTTCGGGTCGAGTAGGTCCGCCCGATCCGCGACGAGATCGACCGCCGGGTCCGTGCGCTCCTCGACGAGCTGATCAGCCCCTCCTGACGTTCGTCATCGAGAATGGGTCCATGAGCGACAGCGGTGGTGATCAAGGCAGGCCGATCGTCAGAACGGCGAACCTCAACGATCTGCCAGATCTTGTCCGGCTGACTCGCGCGTTCTACGACGAGGATGGCTTCAGCACGGTTGACGAGGACATCCGCAGCCGCTTCGAGACTTTTCTCACCGCAAGTGACGCGCGGGTCGCGGTCGCGACTGACGGCGCTGCGTCGTACGGGTTCGCGCTCACGACCGTCCGACTCATCCTCGAGTCGGGCCCGGTCGCGGAGATTCAAGACCTTTTCGTCGACCCGGAGCATCGCAAGAAAGGGATCGCCAGCACGTTGATCGAAGACGCCGCATCGTGGGCCCGCTCACAATCGGCCTCGCTGGTGGAGGTGGTCGTGGCGCCAAACGGGTACGACGTCGAGCGCCTCGTTTCCTACTACACGTCGCTCGACTTCAAGGACGAGGGACGACGCCTCCTCAGCCGCGACCTGTAGCCGCGACCCCGGTAACCCGCGGTTGATCATGGCGAAATGCGCGTTCGAACCGCGATTTTTCGCTCGCTTTGCCATGATCAACAACGCTCACGGGTCGGCGGGTCAGCTGAAGCTGGGAGATCCGGTCGACGACAGCGAGCCGACGAGCTGAGCACTAAGCGACCCAAACGCCTGGGCCCCGGTGGTCGCGACGTCGTCACAAGCCAGCGCGGTCGTCCCAGCGGCGAAGTGGCCAGCGCCGGTCACCATTGCGGTCGCCTCGCCAGGTATCGAGACTGTGAAGATCATCTCGCCGGCCGGGACGGTCGTGACGTACGCAGCAGTGCCCTTGCTGCCATTGATCAGCTTGCAGACGATTGGCACTGCGGCCGACGTGTTGGAGTTCTCCAGTTGGACGATCCCAGTGAACAGATAGGACCCGGCCGGAAGGGTGAGCGAGGCGACGGTCGGAGTGGAGTCGAGGCTGAGCGCCGTGGCCTGGGTGTCGATATACCCGTGGCTCGGCCCGGTCTTGCCCTGCTTGCCGAGCGTCACGCGCTTTGCATGCGCCGGGCACTTGCCGTTGGCTGACGCAAGCGCAAGATAGCCGTTTGACCGCACACAGGCTTTCGCCCCGTGCGGGCGGGCGGACGCCGCGAACGCAACTCCGGTCGCGGCGACGACCAGCACGGCCGCGCCGAGCGCGACGATGATCCGGCGACGGGGGGTCGATGCAGCCATCGGGCACCTCCAGGTGGGACACACGGCGCGACCTCACGCGCCAAAGCAAGAGTTCCCGAGGACGGTCGCAGTTGAGTCGCAGCCACCCCAGCCCAACGAACGAGTAGGTCCGTTCGTCTCAGCGATGTGAGGGCGGGTCGGCGGGTCGGCGTTCTGCTCGCGGCTGCGCTCGTCGCCGCGTTAGCGGCCTGCAGCGGGACGGCGTCCGCACCGACGGCGGGGCACGACTCGAGTCCGTCAGTTGCGGCCCAATCCCCATCCGTGAGACCCACGGTCCAGCCGGCGCGCACCACCACCTCGGGCGGCACCGTGGCTCAAGCCCGCGCCGCGCTCGCCCGGCAACGCCGGCAGGCGCGGGAAGTCGAGGTGACGCTCGTCGACCTCCATCCGGGGCTCGATGTGGTCGGGCTCTCGCCGGACTGCTGTGGCTACGAGGGCACCCGGCCACCGCGACTGCTGATCTCGACCAACCTGAGGACCTGGCGCGACATCACCCCACCCACCGCTCGGCGCCCGGCCCGCCGGCATGAGGGCTTCGGGTTCTTCGAAAGTGCCTCGTTCGTCAACGCCGACGTCGGCTGGGTCGAGTCGTGGAACCCGGCCGACGTCAGGGTGACGATCTATCGCACCATCGACGGCGGACGGACCTGGTCGACGTTCGCCGGCGGCTATCACACCGCATCCGCAGGCGGCATCACCCTGCTCGACGCACTTTCGGGCACGATGGCCTACCGCGACACGCAGCAGCCGACCGGGCCGGGCGAAGATCTCGCGGTCACCACAGACGGCGGCGAGCACTGGGACACGGTGTGGACCGGTCCGCTGCCACGACACCCTGGGCAGCGCGTGACGGGACCGTTCGACGTGCCGCTCGACTTTACGACTCCGACCACCGGCTTCGCGGCCGACGGGGTGGGTCCGCCGTCGTCGATCAGCGTGCCGACCCCTGGCCTGCTGTTCATGACCCTCGACGGTGGCCGGCGCTGGACCCGCTTGCACCCGCCGCGGGCCGGCCACTGCCATACCTCGCTCGCCTCGGTGTCGACCTGTCCGTTCGCGACGCCGACCTTCAGCGATGCCGAGCACGGCGTCCTGCCGTATGTCAGCCAGACCCGCAGGTCGACCACCGTGGGCTTCGACACCACCACGGACGGCGGCTTCGCCTGGCAGTCGGCATCACGTCTGCACCTGCCCAGCTCGGGCGGGCCCGCGAGAGTGCCTTCTGAGAACGCACGCCATCCGAGCCTCCCCCTGGTCTCGGTCGCGTCATCCGACGTCTGGTGGGTCGGGATCCCTCACCCGTCCGCGCTCACGCTCTGGCGTACGACGAACGCAGGCCGCAGTTGGTCTCGACAAGGTTTCATCCGCCTCGACGGAACGCCACAGGCACTGCACGCGGTCAGTGCCGACGACGCAGCACTGACGGAATTGGTGCCGCTGCCACACCACAACCTTCACGACCTGCTGTTCCGCACGACCGATGGTGGACACAGCTGGCTTCGGGTCCATGCCATCGACCGCGAGCCCGCCGCCTCCAAAGGCGCACCGGCCCATCGGTGCACAGCCCATGACGTCTCAGTCACGACCGGACCGTTCGACGCGGCCGCCGGAGCCGGCGGCACGCCAGTCCGGCTCATCAACACCTCGGCACACGCCTGCACGCTCAAGGGCTATGTCGGGATCACCTTCCTCAGCCGGCATCGCCAGCCACGGCCGACGACCACCGACCACGGCGGTGTCTTCAGCGCCTTCATCGACCCGGGACCCCGCGTCGTACGTCTCGAGCCGGGGCGGATCGCCAGCACGGAAATCGGTTGGGACGACAACGCGGTCACCAAGGACGGCAGGACCCAACGGTGTCGTGCGGTTGGCTATCTCCGGATCGCGCTGCCTGACGGCGCCGGCCTGATCACCGTGCGGCTGGGCCACGGCAACCACTACGGCCCTTACGTCATCGGACCGTGCGGCGGCGCGCTTTGGACCTCGGCGCTGCAACCTGGGCCCGACCCGAGGAAGACGTAGCCAGGAACGCTAGGGGCGCGCGGCGCGTCCAACCGGCATGCAGGTACGCCGGATCGGCCCGCTCGTCGTTGTCGCGGCGCTCGTGGCGGCGCTGATCGCCGGCTGCGGGTCCGGCGTGGTGACTGCGGGGGCGGACGGCCGCTGGTCGGAGTGCGGCAAAGTGCCGGCCCCGAACGGGGTTACGGTCACGCGAACGCTGAGCATCACGAGCGACCGCAACCTGCTCCGCGGTGCCTGGCGCGCCCAGCGACAAGGGCCGCTGGCCCGCGACCTCTTCGATGACTTCTGCCGGACCGAAATCATTCAGGTCCACCCGACCGGCGCGATCAGCTGCCCGGAGGACTTCGGTCTGAACTACACCGGCACGTTCGAGGCGGACGGCGTACCTGTCGCGAGCTTCGAATGGTCGGCCAGCGGGTGCCAGATGTTGGATCTCACCGTCTCCGGTCATCGCGTCAGCACCATGCTCGCCGGGCCGGCCGCATTGACGACCACACCGATCGAGCGCGACTTCGCCAAGGTGATGGGCTACCCGTCGCAGGCGACGATCTTCGCCCAACGGGTGAACGCCACGGCGGCACCGGGCCGGCCCACGCCGTCGTGCCACGCCCACTTCGCGCTGTCACTCGTCTCGGGCCGCAACGGCGAGCGTTCGCCGGTCGCGGCGGCAAACTGGTTTGCAGCACACGGCGCCGTCTCGGTCCCTGCAAGCGGCTGGCTCGTGGTCAGGCGCTCACCGACAACCGCCGCGCTGGCCGCGAGCCACAGCACGCTGCACGTCGTACGCGGATCGGACCGCACCTGGCAGGTCGATGCCGGTCACAACTGCGGCTGACCCGATGCGGGACGATCTCCCGATGCCGGAGTCGTCACACTGGGGTCTGATCAGATTCGCGCGAGCAACCGACATGCCCGTGATCCGAACGATCGAGGCGGCCGCGGGTGCGATGTTCGGCGAGATCGGCATGCAGCTGGTCGCTGACGGCGAGCTCCCCACCGACGAGGAGCTCTTGCCGTACATCGACACCGAGCGCGCGTGGGTGGTCACCGATGACGGCGACGACGCGATCGCCTTCATCCTGATCGATACCGTCGACGGCACTGCGCACATCGAGCAGGTGTCGGTCCACCCCGACCATGCGCACCAGCAACACGGCCGCGCACTCATCGACCACGCCGCCTCGGTCGCGTTCCAACGCGGGTACGTCCAGCTGACCCTCACCACCTACCGCGACGTCCCGTGGAATGGCCCGTACTACGAGCTGCTCGGCTTCACCGCCATACCCGACGATGAGGTGACGCCCGGCCTCGCCGCGATTCGCCGGCACGAGGCCGCGCTGGGGCTCGATGCATGGCCTCGCGTTTGCATGCGGCGCCGCATCGGCGATCGTTAGCATGCGAGGGGTGATTGCAAAGTCCGCCGTACGCCGCGCCGCAACCCTCGCCGGCTCGGTCGCAATCGGTCTGAGCACAGTTGCGCTCGGCCAGGCCACCGCAGCCGCAGCCGGCCTGACCACTCACCACGTGGCCGGAATCCAGTCCGACATCTCCTGCGTGAGCAAGCAGCTGTGCGTGGCGGTCGGTTACAACAACGCGAGCAAGGCCGACGTCGTCGCACTGAACAACGGCGTGCCCGGCCATGTGTCGGTGGTGCCGGGTTCGGCCGCGCTCTTCAGCGTCAGCTGCGTGGCTGCGAAGGGGTGCGTCGCGGTCGGCCAGTCCAACAAGGCCGGCGGCCCGACCATCGTGACGATCGGCAAGAACGGCAGCCCGACCCGCATCGCCCGGCCAAAGGCGCCAACCGGAGTGAGCCTCAGCCGGATCGCGTGCATCACGCTGACCAATTGCGAGGTCGTGGGCAACGACGTATTCACGAAGCCTGCGTCGATCGCGGTCGCGACGTGGAACGGCCACCAGCTGACGGTGCACAAGGTGCACGGGCTGAAGGGAAGCACGATGTCGATCCAGGGCGTCGGATGCCACGGGTCGAGCTGCCTGGTCGTCGGCTACGCCCTCGACGTCGCGAAGACCACCGGCGTCGTCGTACCGGTCCACCACGGACAGCCCGGGGCGATCACCAAGGTGCCCAATCGGAGCCTCGCCGGTGTCGCGTGTACGACGGCCACCCGCTGCTTCGTCGTCGGCTACTCGCAGACCGGCGGATTCATCGCCACGCTGACCAACACCAAGGTGGTCAGCGTGGCGCCGGCGCAGGCCGACCTGTTCGCGATTGCCTGTCACCTCAACGTCTGCACTGCGGTCGGTGAAGAGCTGCCGCCGCCGAGCTATCCGCAGACCGACGCGTTCGTCGGCGTGGTTGTGTCGATGACCAACGGCGCGGTCACCTCGACCCAGGTCGCCGGCGCGAGCGACGGACTCGAGGGCGTCGCCCAACCCACGACCGGGCTGTTCGCCGCCATCGGCGCGGCCCAGACCAAGGGTTCGGTCGTCACCACCGGTTGAGCAACCGGCGAGGGATCAGGGGTAGGTGACGATGACCCGCACGTGGCCGAGGAGCTCGATGACGTCGACGCCGGTCGGCTTCGGCTCGCCGATGTAGCAACGCAGTTCGGTCACCGGATGCCCGGGCCAGGGGCTGCGTGGGCACAGGCTCATGCTGATCGAGCTGGTGAACCGGCCGTGCTTGTTCGTGTTGACGGTGATCTTCTTCTTGTCACAGGGGTTCTGCGGCGCGATCCACAGCGACTTGCCACACTCCCTAAGCACGATCGTGGAGTTGGCCGGGAAGTGCGTGCCGACCAGCTTCACGGTCGAGTTGACCATGACGTTGTTCGGCGTCGCGACGATGTGCGGTTTCGGCTTGGCGGCCGCGGACGCAGCGGCAACTCCCCCGCTCGCTGCCAGCCCGAGGAAGACGGACGCGAGCGCCACACCGGCGACCACGAGTTGTCCGACCCGGCGGGTCGTCGTACGACGATCGTTCATCGGCTTCTCCTCCAGACGGCAGTGACGGTGGTTGGACGCAGGGGTGGCCCAAATCGGTTCCACCCGAGCGCAGCCTCGTGTCAGGCTGGGGTCGTGACCCCACCTTCGCATGTCGAGCTGATCCGCACCGCGGCGCTCACCGATCAGGCGCCGTACGCCTACGCCGCGGTCGCGCACGACGTCTCCCGGCTGGTCTTCGCCGCCGGCGCCTGCCCACTCGACGAGGACGGCCGAACGGTCGCGCCAGGCGATGTCGTCCGCCAGGCCGAGCAGGTGATGGCTAACCTGGTCACCGCGCTGCGGGCGGCCGGCGCGGAGCTGACCGACGTGGTGAAGACCACCGTGTATGTCGCGACCGACCGCCAGGAGGACCTGGTCGCGGCCTGGAACGTGGTCAGCGCGGCATTCGGTGCGCACGACGTGCCGAGCACCCTGCTCGGCGTCGCCGTCCTCGGCTACACCGACCAGCTGGTCGAGGTCGAGGCGATCGCGGCGCTCCGCTAAGCCGCGCGCCGGCCGGTCTGGTCAGGGCAGCGCAGCCACCAGGTCGGCCGGGGCCTTGCGCGCACCGGTGTAGAACGGGATCTCCAGCCGGGTGTGCCGGCGTGCGGTCGCGCCCCGCAGGTGCCGCATGAGGTCGACGATCCGGTACAGCTCGTCGGCCTCGAACGCCAACATCCACTCGTAGTCGCCGAGCGCGAACGCGGCGACAGTGTTGGCGCGCACGTCGGCGTAGTCCCGCGCCATCACGCCGTGCTCGGAAAGCATCGAGCGGCGTTCCTCGTCGGGCAGCAGATACCACTCGTATGACCGGTTGAACGGGTAGACACTGACGTATCGCTTCGGATCCTCGCCGGCGAGGTACGCCGGGACGTGGCTCTTGTTGAACTCGGCCGGCCGGTGCAATGCCATCGCCGACCAGACCGGCTCGCAGGCGCGGCCGAGCCCGGTCTGGCGGAACCGCGACCAGGCCTCCTGTAGGTCGTCCGAGGTCGGCGCGACCCACCAGATCATGAAGTCGGCGTCGGCCCGGAAGCCGGCGACGTCATAGAGGCCGCGGGTCACGACGCCCTTCTCGCCGAGCTGGTCGACGAGCTGGGCGAGCTCGGCGGCCACGGCGTCGCGGCCGTCGGCGGGCAGCCCGGTGCGCACCTTGAACACCGCCCACATCACGTAGCTGATCGTGTCGTTGAGCGCGCGCGCCCGCTTCCCGGCAGATTCACCCTGAGCCATGCATCCATTGTCCTCCGGACGGGGACACTGTCCTTATGCACCGCCTCATAACCGTTACCGCTGCCATAGTCGCTCTGCCCGTCCTCCTCTCCGCCGGCTGCGCCTCGGGCGGCCACTCCAGCAGCCCGGCCGGGGCGATCGCGGCCGGAGCCGCTCCGGTCCAGGAGAGCGGCAAGAGCCAACTTTCGAACTGGCCGACGTACCACCGAACCAACGGTCGCTCGGGCGTCGCGGCGGCGTCGATCTCGCTGCCCTTGCACCACTCCTGGACCGCCAACCTTGACGGCGCGGTCTACGGCGAGCCACTCGTGGTCAACGGTGCGCTGATCGTCGCGACCGAGAACGACTCGGTCTACGCGCTCAGCCCGGCGACCGGCCACACCAAATGGCGGACTCACCTGGCCACCCCGGAGTCGCAGTCCGACATCCAGGGCGACCAGCCGGGCTGTGGCGACATCTTCCCGCTCGGCATCACCGGCACCCCGGCGTACGACGCGAAGACCGGTTCGGTCTTCGTCGTCGCGGAGACCCTCGGCGGGCACCACACGCTGTGGGCGCTCAACGCCGCGAACGGTCATCGGCGCTGGCACAAGACGACAGACGTGCTGCCGAGCCGTGACCGCCGGGCCGAGCAGGAACGCTCCGCGCTCCTGGTCAGCGACGGCCGGGTCTTCACCCAGTACGGCGGGCTGGCCGGCGACTGCGGCAACTACGACGGCTACATCACCTCCACCTCGACCACCGGCAAGGGCAAGACCACGCACTACGCGGTTCCGACCGCGCGCGAGGCCGGCATGTGGTCGCCGGCCGGGGCGGTGGTCGGCACCAACGGCAACATCTACGTCGCCAGCGGCAACGGCGCCGAGGAGAGCGGCAGGTGGGACAAGAGCGACTCGGTCACCGAGCTGAAGCCGGTGTCACTGCATCGGGTCGCGGTGTTCGCGCCGTCGGTGTGGAAGCAGGACAACATCGACGACCTGGACCTCGGGTCCTCGTCGCCGGTGCCGGTGGCCGGCCGGATGGTGATCTCCGGCAAGCGCGGCAACGTCTACCTGCTGCGAACCAGCCTGGGCGGCGTCGGGCACGCGGTCCGCAACCTGCCGGGATGCAGCGGCGGCGCCTTCGGAGGTGCGGCGCATGACGGGCACCTCGTCCTGATGCCGTGCCACGGGGGCGTACGAGAGCTGTCGGTCGGTCCGCACTCGCTGCACTGGAACTGGAACTCCGGGGTCTACGGCTCGCCGGTGGTGTCCGGCAAGCGGGTCTACGTCGCGGACGCCAACTCCGGCAACCTGGTCGTCCTCTCGCTGGCCACCGGACACGAGGTCACCTCGATCAACGTCGGCTCGTTCACCCACTTCCCGTCCGAGGTGGTCGACGGCAAGCGAATCTTCGTGCCGACCCTCAACGGCGTCACCGGTCTTCGCGGCTCCTGAGGCTCGCCAGCACCTGCTCAGCGGCGGCTCGACCGGTCCGGATGCAGGCCGGCACGCCGACACCGTCGTACGTCGCGCCGCACACCGCGAGGCCGGGCACCGCGGCAACCGCCGAGCGGATCCGGGCCACCCGCGCGACGTGACCGACCGCGTACTGCGGCAACCCGCCACCCCAGCGACTGACCCGGGCATCGATCGGCATACCCGCAAACCCGGCGTACGTCGTGAGCTCCGCGGCCGCCGCTTCGACCAGCTCGGCATCGTCGCGCTGCAGGTCGGCGACGTCGCCCTGCCGCCCGATCGAGGACCGCACGATCACCGCGTCCGCACCGGCCAAGTGCCGCCACTTCGAGGACGTGAAGGTCACCGCCTTCACCGTGCGGCCGTAGACGGCCGGCACCAGGTAGCCGCTGGTGTCGAGCTCCGGGACGTCGGCCGGCCGCCACGCAGTGGTGATGATCGCCATGCTGGCGGCGTCGATCGAGGCCAGCTCGCCCGCGCCCGAGGGCGAGATGTCGGCAAGCAGGCGCGCAGCGGGTGCGGCCGGCACCGCCAGCACCACCGCGTCCGCGTCGATCGACTGCTCGTCCGTGGTCGCGCCATGCACGATCCGCCAGCCGCGTTCGACCCGCTCGAGCCGGCGCACCGCTCGTCCGGTCGTGACCACGCCGCCGCGCGCGCGAATCGCCGCCGGCCACGCTGCTCGGCAGCGAGCCCATCCCGCCGGTCACGGTCGCGAAGACCGGCTCGCTCGGAGCGGAGGCCGGCACGATCCGCCGCGCCGCGGCCAGCACCGACCGCTCGTCGCGCGGCAGCTGCGGGATCGTCGCGGCCAGCGACAGCTCGTCGGCCCGCCCGGCGTAGACCCCGCCGAGCAGCGGGTCGACCAGCCGCTCGACGACCGCCCGGCCGACTCGCCGACCGACCCACGCACCAACCGAGACGTCACCGTCGGGAGCCGCGGCCGGTGGCGGCCGGGCAGGCACGCGGTCCAGCTCGACGCGGGCCACCTCCGCGCCGGACAGCACCCCGCGCAGCGCCGCCGGGTCGCTCGGCACGCCCATCACCGTGCGCGGCGGCATCGGGCGCAACGCGCCGCGGGCCCACACGCTCGCGGTCGTCGTACGCGGAGACACCAGCTCGCCGGACCGGCCGAGCGCGTCGACCAGGTCGAGCGCCTCCGGCACCCGGCGCAGGAACATCTCGGCGCCCTCGTCGACCGAGCACGCCGGCGACCTCGGAAATCCGCAGCTTGCCGCCGACCACGTCGGTCGCCTCGACGACGGTGACGTCGGCTCCGTCGCCGGCGAGGGCGTGCGCGGCCGCGAGACCGGCGATACCGGCGCCCACGACCACAACCCGGCTCACGCGGAGGCCGAGTCCTCGCCGACCGGGTAGCTCGCGGAGTCCTCGTGGACCAGCTCGACCAGCCGCATCAGCACGTCGGGATCGGTCTCGGGCAGCACGCCGTGACCGAGGTTGAAGATGTGCCCGGCCGCGGACCGGCCGCTGCGCAGCACCGCACGTGCGCGTTCGGCCACCACGGGCCACGGCGCGAAGACGGTGGCCGGGTCGAGGTTGCCCTGCAGCGCGACACCCGGCCCGACCCGCTGCGCTGCCACGTCGAGCGGCACCCGCCAGTCGACGCCGACCACCTCGGTGCCGGCCCCCGCCATCAGCGCCGAGCAGCTCGCCGGTGTCGACCCCGAAGTGGATCCGTGGCACATCGGCCACCGAGTCGAGCACCCGACGGCTGTGCGGAAGCACGTAGCGCTCGTAGTCGGCTGCCGACAACGCGCCGGCCCACGAGTCGAACAGCTGGACCGCCGCAACGCCGGCATCGATCTGCACCCGGAGGTAGGCCGCCGCGATGTCGGCGAGCCGGCCGGCGAGCGCATGCCAGGTGGCTTCGTCGCCGTACATCAGCGCCTTCGTGCGGGCGTGATCACGACTCGGCCCGCCCTCGACCAGGTACGACGCGAGCGTGAACGGGGCGCCGGCGAACCCGATCAGCGGGGTGCCACCCAGCTCGGCCACCAGGTTGTGCACGGCGTCGGCGACCGGCGAGACGGTGTCGGGGTCGAGCGGCGCGATCCGCTCGACGTCGGCGGCGGTGCGGATCGGCTCGGCGACCACTGGGCCGACGCCGGGCTGGATGTCGAGATCGACGCCGGCCGCCCTGACCGGCAACACGATGTCGCTGAAGAGGATCGCGGCGTCCACGCCATACCGGCGGACCGGTTGCATGGTGATCTCCACCACGAGGTCGGGCCGCAGGCACGACTCGAGCATCCCGACACCCTCGCGGACCTTGCGATACTCCGGCAGCGAGCGCCCGGCCTGCCGCATGAACCACACCGGGGTGTGCGGGCCCGGCTCGCCACGGCAGGCACGCAGGAACGCACTGTCAGCGAGGTCGGGCATTCCTCGATCGTGTCACGCGGCCCGCGCCCACTCAGCCGGCCCCGGCGGCGGCGAGCAATGCCACCCCGGCAAGCGCGGCGACGACTCCGGTCAGCTGCACCCGCTTGAGCCGCTCCGCGTGCACGGTGCGGGCCAGCACCACGGTCACGGCCGGGTAGAGCGACGAGAGGACCGCGACGAGCGAGAGGAGCCCGTGCTGGCTGGCGTAGCCGAACGCGACGTTGGCAGTGACGTCGAACCCACCGATGGTGGCAAGCATCGGCAGGTCGCGGATCCCGACCGCCAGCTTCTCGCGCCCGGTCAGCAGACCGAAGCCGAACAGGAACACGATGCAGGTGGCTCGCATCACGACCAGCGTCATCAAGGTGCTGGTCTCGGCGCCATGGGCGATCGTGACGAACACCCCGCCGAAGCCGATCGCGGCGATGACCGCGAGCACCAGCGGCCGGGCGGCCCGGGTGCCGGCGGCGCCGTCCGAGCGGAGCTCCGGACCGCTCGCCAGGACCACCCCGAGTACGGCGACGACGACCCCGGCCCCCTGCAGCAGGTTGGGCCGGTCGCCCTGCCCGATCCCGACCAGGACCGGCACCGCGACGCCCAGCGCCGCGATCGGGGCGACGACGCCCATCTTGCCGGTGGCGAGCGCCTCGTAGAAGGCGAGCAGCCCGCCGGTCCCCGCGACCGCGCCGAGCAGCGCCCAGACCACGTACCCGTCCGGTGCGCCGAAGGCACCTGTCGCGGCGGCCGCGACCAGCAACCCGCAGAGGCCGAAGGTCTCGCTGATCGCCACCACAGCGACCAGCGGAAGGCGCCGCGAGGCGGTCCCACCGAGGAAGTCCGCGGTCCCCCACAGCGCGCTGGAGAGCAACGCCAGGACCGTGGCCACAACGGGTCAGGCTAATGCCGCGGCACCAAGTGAACGTCTGCCGCGAGGGTCGCGTGTCGTGGTGATCACCGCGATCCGGGCGCTTACAGTGACCGGGTGTCGGTGGAGCTGTCCGCGCCGGCCGACCTACCGCCCGCATTCCGCGCGGCGCTGGCCGGCCTTACCAGCGTTGAGCTCCGACCCGAGATCGTGATCCACGAGCTGCCCGCGCCGCAGCGGTTGGCGCCGTACGCCGTGGCCCTGCACGCCGCCGCGATGTCCGGCGACGAGGAGCTGGCCGAGGGCCGGCTGGTCGTGCTCCACGACCCGGACGGCCAGGAGGTTTGGGCCGGCGACACCCGCTGCGTCGCCTATGTGCAGGCCGCCGTCGACCCGGAGATCGCGAACGACCCGATGCTCGCGGGCGTGGGCTGGAGCTGGCTGATCGAAGCGCTCGAGGCGGCCGGCGCGGTCTACACCGCGGAAGGCGGGACGGTCACCCGGACGACCTCCGAGCGCTTCGGCGCCCTGACCGACCAGCCGATCGCCTCGGACGTCGAGATCCGCGCCTCGTGGTCACCCGATGGCGATCTCGGTCCGCATCTGGTCGCGTTCGGTGAGGTGCTCTGCCTGGCGGCCGGCTTGCCGCCGATCCCGCCCGGCGTGGTGGCGATCCCGAAACGGCGACTGATCAGACGCGCTCACTGACCACGACCGGCGCCCGGGTGCGGCTCACCGAGCCGACCGCACCGCTCGACCTTGGCAGCCGCAGGGTCAGCGTCGTACCGCGGACCGGGTTCGAGATCACGTCCAACGATCCCCCGACGAGCCGGGCCCGCTCGCGCAGCAGGCCGAGCCCGACGTGCCGCCCGCCCTCCGAGCGGACCGAGTCCGGGTCGAAGCCGAGCCCGGTATCGACGACGGTGGCGACTACCCAGTCCTCGTCCACCCAGAGCTGGGCGCGGGCGCTGTCGACGTCGGCGTGCTTCACGACGTTGAGCAGGCCTTCTTGGAAGAACCGGTACGTCGTCACCGCGGTCACCAGCGGCAGCGGGTAGGCCTCACCCGGCCAGGACAGCTCGACCTCGATCGCGTAGCGGTTGCGGAGATCGTCGCGCAGGCTGGACACCGCCCGGGCCAGGTCGCCGTCGCGCAGCGCCGGCGGCCGGGTGCGGGCCATCACCGCGCGAACCTGCTCCTCGGCCTCGCTGATCAGGTCCCTCGCGCGCCGGACGCTGTCGGGGTTGTCGTAGTCGTTGAGCATGACCTGGGCGGTGGTGAGCGACTGCGCCACGGTGTCGTGCAACTCGGCCGCGAGCTGGCCGCGGGCGCCCTCCTCGGCGGCCACCAGGCCGGAGAGCAGCTCGAACATGCCGGCGCTCGCGGTCTCGGCGTTGCGGCGATGCCGCTCGGCGACCTCGTCCGCGATCCGGACCCGGCGCTGCAGCGCGTCGACGGTCCGGGCCCGCGACTGCATCCGCTGGACCGCGCGGGTTGCCTGCACGTTGGCGATCGTCGCGATCCCCGCGATGACCAGGCCGGCCGGCGCGGCGGCGAGCAGCGCCTCCCACATCGGCACCTGGACGTGACCGGTGACCTTCAACAACGATGCGGAGGCGGCGACCACCGAGCAACTTGCTGCGAGCGCGAGCAGGAAGACCAGCGCGGCGATTGGTGCGACCCGACCCCTGAGCAGCCTCATGACGTGAGCACCCCGGTGGTCGTCCATTCCGAGGAACCGCGCTGCGCCGGCAGCTCGTCGTCGTCGATCGTGAGCCGCCCGAGGTCGGGCTCGGCGGCGAGCGCGATCGCGCCGAGCAAGGAGGCCACCGCTCGCTCGACGGCGTACAGCTCGTCGACGATCTCGTGGACCGACGCCGGGCCTTCGGTGGCGGCGAGCCGGGCCAACCGGTTGGCGGACTCGCGGAGTACGACGAGTGAGGGAGCGGTGTCGGCGCCGAGGTCGCCGAGCGCACGGGCCGCGTCTTCGGCCGCCTCGGCGTGGGCGAGCGCCTCGTCCCGGGAGGCCGCGAGCTCCGCGATCGACAGCCATGACTCGGCCTGCTGGACCAGCACTTCGGCGAGCATCATTTCGCGCCGACCGAAGCCCGATCCGCCGACCGGGCGCCGGGCGACCAGCACGGCGAGCGGCGCCTCGTGGCCACCGAGCACGGTGGCGCACCACGGCCGGCCGGCGTCGCTGCCGGTGACCGCGCCACGTTCGCCGAGCGCGCGGAGCACCCAGGGAACGTCGAGTGCCTCCGGGTCCACCCGCTGGCGGACCACGCCGTCGACGTTGCCGGCGTAACGCACCGGCCCGTCCTCGGCGAGCAGCACCATTTCGACGTCGTCGCTGTCGAACAGCCGGGCGGCGGCGGTCAGGACGACTCGCGCCGACACGTCGACGGACCGACCGCTCGCGCGTTCCTGCAGCCGGGCCAGCTCCGCGTAGAGCTGGGCCTCCGCCGCGGACGTGGTCTGCTCGTCGTAGGAGATCCACAGCAGGAGCAGCGGGATCACCAGGGCGAGCAGGCCGAGCGGCGCATTGACGGCCAGCCACGCGGCGAGAATGCCGATGCCCGAAGTGCCGACCGAGTGGATCGAGGCCAGCGGGGCGCTCGCCCACAGCAGCGAGCGGAAGCCCTGGTCGGTCATCACCGACATCGCCGAGGCGATCATCAGGTTGTTGACCAGCCAGAAGATGCCCATGCCGCCGATCGCCCCTGGCACGCCGGACCCCACGAGCACCGCGAACCCGGCGCCGAGCGCGGTCGCCGCGGCGAACTGAGACACGTTGAACAAGACCTTGAGCGACTCCTGGCGGCGGATCAGCTGCGCGGCCAGCACGCCGACGGTCACGGCCAGCACGGTCCAGGCCCGTGGCGAGTGCACGAATGCGATCGCGATCGCGGCTTCGGTGAGGCTGAAGGTCCAGCGCTGGCGACCGAACGAGAGGTGGACGACGGCGGTCTCAGCGGCGCCGACCGCGACCGCAAGGATCAATACGGCGTACCACTCGGGGCCGCCCCAGCCGTTCAGGGCGGCAGTCAGCGCCGTCACCACGATTGCGGCGACGGCGAGGAGTCGTACCTGCGCGGAGGCGCTCATCCGGCCGGACCCCAGCCTTCGTCGGACCACGACGACGCCGACCACGACGAGGCGGACCAGGAGCTGGCCGACCAGGACGAGGCCGACCAGGAGCTGGCTGACCATGAGGACGCGGACCACGAGGACGCCGACCAGGACGAGGCCAGCCACGGCACCCAGGCGCCGTGCAGCCAGGAGTTCGCCTCCCACTCGACCGGGTTGAACGACGCCTCGCCGGTTGGATCGGGCGAGCCGTGACCCCGGCCCCGCCAGCACCCGTGGTGGTTACCCGAGTCATTCATCGTGACTGCGCCCGCACCGGAGCCCCAGCCGCAGAGCGGCTGCGCGCCGGTGCGCAATGCGGTCTTGACCTGAAGCGGAGTGCTGCCCGGGTGGTCGGCCAGATATGCCGCCGCCACACCGGAGGTGATCGCGGTCGCCTCGCTCGTCCCGGAGCCGCGGAACAGCCCGTCGGGCTGCCAGGCGATCGGGTTCTGCTGAGCGATCAGGGTGTGCGGGCTCATCACGCCGAGGACGTGGACGCCCGCGGCGACGACGTCGGGCTTGACCACGCCGTCGACCACACCGCTGCCGGAGAACGACGCGACCTGTGGCCAATGGCTACTGAGGTCGAGGGCACCCACGGTCAGTGACTGCGGGTCGAGACCCGGGTCGCCGACCTGGCCGGGGGTGTTGCCGGCGGCCGCGACCACGAGGACACCCGCGGCGCGCACCGCTTCGATCGCGGCGTTCAGCGGGTCGGCGCCGTACGCCGGGGCGGTCGGGCGCTCGACCGCGAGCGAGAGGTTGACGACCTGGATCTCATTGGCGTGCGTCGCGACCCAGTCGAGGCCGGCCAGCACCTGCAGCAGGCTGGTCCGCCCGCGCGCGCCGGCCACCTTGACGACCATGATGTGCGCCGCGGGAGCGACGCCGACGCCGAGACCGTTGCTCCCCGGCACCGGGCCGCCGGCGATCAGCGACGCGAGGAACGTGCCGTGGCCATATCCATCGTGGAACGGCCCGACCGTCAAGGCCGGACCGCCGGCCGAGAGGTGCGCCAAGTTGATGCCGTCGATCAGCCGGCCCGATGCCCGGTTGATCGCCGGGGTGTTGTTGACCCCGGTGTCGAGCAACGCGACCGTGACACCCGCGCCGACGCCCGGCTGGCCGGCGTCGCCGCCGACCGACTGGGGGGCGAGCACGCTGTCGTCGCCGTGGAAGTGACCGCCGTGGAAGCGACCGAGGCCCATGACCTGGCCACGCCAGTTGGGCGAGATGCCGAGCACGGCCGGGTTGAGGGCGAGGGCGGTGAGCGCCGCCCGCGGCGCCGAGACGAGCTCGGCGCGAACGTGGCTGAACGAGTCGAGCACACGGCCACCAGGGACCGCCAACGGCAGCGCCGTACCGGGCCGGACGGTGACAATCGCCCGGACCGCAGGACCCTTGGCGACCGGCGCCGAGGCCGCTGCGGAACCGGTCGAAAGCACTGGCGCGAGGGCACTGACAGCCAAGGCGGCAAGTGCCCATTTCACTCGGTGCACGAGCACGCGTCCTCCCGACCCGGCGCAGACTCATTCCACGCTTCCCTGACTGTCGGCACACGCGTCCTCATACTTGGGGTCCGTTCGGCCCAATCCCCCGTTTGGAGTAGTGGGGATAGGGCCATCTGCCGAGTAATCGCCGCAGAGAACAGGTCGATGAGAAATTGGGCCGGACGGAGCAACGACTACCCCCGCCGGGCTACAGGAAGGCTCAATCGCAACCGAAGAATGCTCCAAGCGCTAAATGACGGCGCCGCCAACAGACGGCCAAGACGGAGGAGGACTCGGTGTCAGCACTCGCCGAGCGCGCTGCCGCCACTGCCGCGGATCCCGCGGGTGGATTCACCGCCATGGTGGTCGACGACCACCCGCTGGTGCGCGAGTCGATGGTGGCCCGACTGACCGCAATGGGTGCCCGCGACGTCGTCGAGGCGGCGAGCATCGCCGAGGCGCGTGCGCGCGCCCATGCCGGTGGCACCCGTGACCTGTGCGTCCTGGACGTCGGCTTGCCCGACGGCTCCGGGCTCGACCTGCTCAGCGACCTTCGCGCCGCCGGCTGGCCGCGCCTCGTCGTACTGTCCGCTGCGGACGACCCCTACTCGGTCCGGGCGGCCTTCGTGGCCGGTGCCCAGGGCTACCTGCTGAAGTCCGCTTCGCCGCTCGTGGTCGCCGATGGTGTCCGCCGGGTGCTCGACGGCGGCGTGTACGCCGACCCGTCGGTTGCCTCGCTGCTCGCCGCCGGCCTGCGTGGGGGCCCCCAACAGGACGGCGTCGCCGAGTTGTCCGGCCGCGAGATCGAGGTCCTGCACCTGGTCTCCGACGGTCGGTCCAACAAGGAGATCGGTGAGGCGCTCGGACTGTCCGCACTCACCGTGAAGAGCCACCTGGCCAGAATCGCCCGCAAGCTCGGCACCGGCGACCGCGCCGAGATGGTCGCCATGGCGATGCGCGCCGGCGTGATCCGCTAGTCGCTGGCAGGCTTCCACTAACGTCTGGGCTGTGAGCGAGACCGCGGACGTTTCAGCACCACCGATACCGCTCACTGAACCGCGCGGCGGCGTCCCCCCGGTCATCGACACCCTCCCGCCGCTGCAGGCCGCGATCGCGGCCATCGCCACCGGCACCGGGCCGATCGCCGTCGATGCCGAGCGCGCCTCGGGCTACCGCTACGGCCAGCGGGCCTACCTGATCCAGCTCCGGCGCGAGCCGAGCGGAACGGTCCTGATCGACCCGACCGCGTTCGGCGACCTCAGCGCGCTCTCCGACGCGATCCGGGACAGCGAGTGGGTGCTGCACGCGGCGTCGCAGGACCTGCCGTCGCTCCGGGAAGCCGGCCTGCATCCGACCCGGCTGTTCGACACCGAGCTGGCAGCCCGGCTGGCCGGCTTCGAACGGGTCGGCCTCGCGACCATGGCCGAAGTGCTGCTCGGCGTCGCGCTCGCCAAGGAGCACTCGGCCGCCGACTGGTCCCGCCGGCCACTTCCCGAACCGTGGCTTCGCTACGCCGCTCTCGACGTCGAGATCCTGATCGACCTTCGCGACGCGCTCGAGACCGAGCTCCGCGACCAGGGCAAGCTCGAGTGGGCTCGGGAGGAGTTCGAGGCGGTGCTCAACGCGGTCGCGCCGCCGCCACGCGCGGACCCCTGGCGGCGTACCAGTGGGATCCACCGGCTCCGCAACCGCCGCCAGCTCGCGCTCGTTCGGGCCCTGTGGGAGGCGCGCGACGCGCGGGCCAGGACCCGTGACATCGCGCCCGGGCGGGTGCTCCCCGACAGCGCCATCATTGCTGCGGCGGCGATGTCGCCGAGCAGCGCCGAACAGCTCGGCAAGCTGCCGGGCTGGGGCGGGCGGTCGACCCGGCGGCTGGTGGGCGAGCTGTGGCCGACGGTCGCCGCGACGTACGAGCTCGCCGACAGCGCCCTTCCCCGGCCGGCACCGGCCGGCGACGGGCCACCACCGCCCAGCCGCTGGCCGGACCGCGACCCGGCCGCGGCGGGCCGGCTCGCGCGGGCCCGCACCGTGCTGGCGGAGCTGGCGGAGAAACACAACGTCCCGGTCGAGAACTTGCTGACCCCTGACCTGGTCCGCCGGCTGGCCTGGTCGCCGCCGTCGACCGAGGTGGACGAGATCGCCGCCTACCTCACCGACGGCGGGGCGAGACGGTGGCAGGTCGCACTCACCGCGGGACCTTTGAGCACCGCGATGGCCGACGAGTCGTGAGGTTGCTGCCGCTCGACCGCGCGGGCCGAGACGCCGCCCTCCGCGGGGACCTCGGCAGCCTGGACGCCGCGCCGGGATGGCCGCACGAGGACACCGCGCCGGGCTTGAGCTTCCTCTCCACGGGCGGCTGGGGCTTCCTGATCATCGACGACGACGAGCGGGTGGCCGGCGAGTGCGGCACGAAGGCCGCACCGGATGCATCCGGCACGGTCGAGATCGGCTACGGACTCGCCCCGTCGAGCCGGGGTCAGGGACTCGGCGGCCGCGCCGTCGCGGCGCTGGTCGAGTGGCTTGCCGAACAACCCGGGGTCACGGCAATCGAGGCGGAGGTGCACGTCGGGAACATCCCGTCGTGGCGACTGCTCGAGCGGCTCGGCTTCCGCCAGATCGGATCCCCGAGTCCGGGTTACCACCGCGATCGGCTCGACATCGTGGGCCAACCGGAGCAACCTTCCCGAAAGTTCCCCCTTTCACGCGGCGAAAATGGGACATTCACCCGGTCGATGTATTAAGCACCTGCGGCGGATTGGATACCGTCCCGACATGTCGAGTTGGCCGGAGGCCCAACACCTTCGCCAGTGCGCGCTCGCCGTTGCCGTCATGCATGACGTCGACGTGCTGCCGGCACCGGACGGCGTCCTCCTGCCCGGCTCCGTCGACATCCTGATCACCTGGGCCGAGTGCCGGCGCGCACTCGCCGGAGCACCGCCCTCGACCGAGCAGGCCCGGCTGCGACTGCGCCGCTGGTTTCAGCTCAGGCGCTCCCTCGCCGATCGGCCGCTGGAGGACCTGGCCGAGCGGGCCCGGCCGTACGGCGCGTGGGTCGAGTCGCCGCTTCATCCCGGCCTTGACTGGGTCCGCCGCCGCATCCTCGGCGACACCCTCGACCTCGGGTTCGGCTTCGTCGGGCTCGATGTCGAGCAACCCGACCTGGTCCTGCCGATCCCGCACCAGCTTCTGCGATCGGCCGGGATCGAGCCCTCGCCGTGGTGGCCGACCGCCGTGGTCTACCTCGAGCGGATGGGCGAGATGGCCGCCCAACGGCTGGAGCGGCACTCGCAACTGCGCCCGATGGGCGACTGCGACGTCGTGACCCTGCTCGGCTCGCGCACCTTGCGGCACGCGATCGTCGACGGCCTGCCGGACGGCATGCGCACCGTCGCGGTACCGATGCGCAACCGGGGCTGGCTCGACCTCAACCGGATCGATCCGGCGTTCTCGGCGGCCGCCGCCCGGCTCACGACGATGGAGGACCGGGGCTTCGACCGACCGTTGCTCGTCACCCGCGACGAGGTCGTCATCGCCCGGCCGGACGGCAACGTGGTCAGGGCCGCGATCGAGGACCGGATCGCGCCGGTCATCGACATCCGCGACGTGCTCTACCACCGCCAGTAGCGGCTGCAGTCCTTCGTCAGTTCAGCCTGGTGTTGCGCTGGATGTAGCCGTCCGTGGCCGAGTCCGGCAGGGTCAGCGTGCCCTCGATCTGCTCGTGTACGGCGAGCGGCGTGGTGCCGTTGGTGTACGACGCCGACGTCCAGGTGGTCTGCAGGTCGTGATGGTGCGTGGAGTTGCAGGTCACCTTGCTCGGATGCTCGGCGGTCGTCGATGCGAGCGTCGCGCTGCCGACCGATTGCCCGCCGGAGGTCGTGACGGCCAGGGTCGGGATCCCGCCCACGTCGGTGAGCTTCGGCAGTGGCGCCGGCAGCGTCACGAGGTCGATCCGGTCGGCGTCGGCCGGGGTCGACAGGCTCACGACCCGCTCCCCGGTGATCGTGCCGTGCTTCTTGCCGTGCCGGCGGGTCCAGCCGCCGGTCAGCGTCAGCGGAGTCCCTTGCGCGCCCCACGTGACGTTGGTGACGCAGGTCGTGAACTCGGCCGGTGCGGGGCACGGCGCGCCGCCGTACTGGGTGCGTAGCGTGCCGCGGCCGAAGTGGGTCTTGGCCGGGTAGCTGCCGACGCTCCCCCACGCGGACGAGGTGTCGAACGACATCGCCGCCGCGATCTTGACGTGCCGGGTAACGACCGTGGTCTTGCCGCACTTCAGTGTCGAGCTCGGGCCGTCCGGGCTGAAGGTAAGGCGGACCCGGCCGAACGGTGAGATCTGATGCGGGCCGGTCGTCGCCACGCCGGTGCTGGTGCTGACGTGGTCGGTGATCGAACCAGCCGCGAGCGCGAAGATCCAGCCGTGCGCCTCACGCCCGTTCGGCGTGCCGAGCTGGACGTCGATCGAGCCCGGGCTGTTGTCCGGGTTGCCGAGGGAGACGAAGTCGGACGCACTCACCTTCAGCTTCAGCGTGTGGTGCGTCGACGTCGTGACCGTGATCGACGGGCTGTTGATCTCGACCGACGAGAGCGGCTTCGTCGACGGCGCCTTGGCCGACGGCCGCAGTCGGGGCCGACAGCCCGACCATCGCAATCATACCCCTGCCGATGCGGCGAGGACCGCCGCCTTCGTTGACCCCATGACGTTAGGCATCAGCAGCCATCTCCTTGTGGTGGCGGGAAGGTGTCAGCGCGCCGATGATGCTCGGCCCGCTCGAAGGCGGTATGTGCCGGCTTGCCGAGCCGCGCCGAGTACGACGTTGCCGGCGTACATCCGCCCTGGTGCAACCCCCCGATCACTCCGATCACGATCCGATGCCGACCACGCCCGGCCAACCATGGTGCGCCACTCGTGCCGCCGACATAGCCGGTGCAGTGAAACGCCGGATAGCCGCCGTGCCGGTAGGCACGCGTGAGGCAGTTGATCGGCCGGTCGCTCCGGCCGACCGGGTAGGCGGGCACCCGGATCGCCGTGCCCGCAGTGGCAGCGGCGCCGAGCCGGTTGCCGCCCACGACGTCCTGCAGATGCACGACTCTGCCGCTTCGGTCTTGTTGGCGACCCGCAGGAATGCCCAGTCGCGTTGGGTGTCCTGGTGGTGTGGATGGTGCACCCACTGCGGGCTGCCGTAGGCGGCCACCACGTGCCAGACGCCGTACGGTGCCTTGCCGTTGCGGTATCCCGGCACGAACACGTACCCGCGACCGGTGCCAGTCACGCAGTGCGCCGCGGTCATGATCAGGTCGCGGCTGGTGCTGCGGATCACGCTGGCCGTGCAGGTGTGGAGCGAGGCCGGATAGGCGCCGGGGACGAACAACGCGCCGACCGTCGGCGTGCCGTTGAAGTGGTACGACGTCGGCGTCGTCGAATGATGCGTCGCCGCGTGTGCCAGGACGATCGGGCCGGAGCTCGCGAGTCCGACCGACGTGGCCAGGGCGAGCACGGCCACGACCTTGTTCAGCGTTGCGCCACCGGGTCGACCGCGACCTTGGCGGCCGCCTCGACGACCTCGCGGGCGATCTCCTGCGCGGACAACCCGGCGCCGGTGAGCACGTCCGCCCGGCGACCGTGCCCGAGGAACTCATGCGGCAGCGCGATGTCGCGCACCGGCATCGTGATGCCGCGCGACGCGCAGCGCCGACGACACCGCCGAGCCGATCCCGCCGGCAACGACACCGTCCTCGATCACGACGACCAGCTCGTGCGCGGAGCACAATGCGGGCAGTCCGGGATCGACCGGAAGCACCCAGCGCGGGTCGACCACGGTGACCCCGACCCCTTGTGCCGCAACACGTTCGGCCACGTCCAGGCACAACGGCGCGAGGGCGCCGACCGACACGATCAGCACTTGGCTGTCCGGGTCGCGCCTCAGCAGGTCCATCTCGCCGACCCGGTCCACCGTCACGACGTCCGGGCCTACGGTCGCCTTCGGGAAGCGCAACGCGGTCGGGCCGGAGTCGTCGTCGACCGCTTCGCGGAGCAGCTCCGCCAGCCGGGTCGCATCGCGGGGCGCGGCGACCCGAATGCCCGGCACGATACCGAGCAGCGCCATGTCCCACATCCCGTTGTGCGACGCGCCGTCCTCGCCGGTGACACCCGCCCGGTCGAGGACGAAGGTGACCGGCAGCTTGTGCAGCCCGACGTCCATCAGGACCTGGTCGAACGCGCGGTTGAGGAAGGTCGCGTAGATGCAGACGACCGGATGCAGCCCGCCCATCGCCATGCCGGCCGCGGAGGTGACCGCGTGCTGTTCGGCGATGCCGACGTCGAAGACCCGGTCCGGGAAGCGCTCGGCGAACCGGTAGAGACCGACCGGGCGCAACATCGCCGCGGTCACGCCGACGACGTCGTCGCGCTCGTGCCCCAGCGCGAGCATCTGGTCGGCGAAGACGTCCGTCCAGGTCGGGCCGGATCGGTTGACCGGCCGGCCGGTGAGCGGGTCGATGACGCTGACGGCGTGGAACTGGTCCGCCTCGTCCTCGACTGCCGGCGGGTAGCCGCGGCCCTTTTCGGTCAGGCAGTGGACGATGACCGGCGCGCCGAAGTCGCGGGCGTTGCGCAGCGCTCGCTCGACCGCCGCGGTGTCGTGCCCGTCGATCGGTCCGACGTACTTCAGGCCCAGGTCCTCGAACATCGCCTGCGGCTGGATCAGGTCCTTCAGGCCCTTCTTCATGCCGTGCAGGGCCTCGTAGATCGGTGCACCGACGACCGGAGTGCGGGCCAGCGACGTCTTCACCATCTCGAGCATCTGCTCGTACGACGGGGAAAGCCGCAGGGTCGCGAGATGCGCCGCGAGACCGCCGACGGTCGGCGCGTAGGAGCGGCCGTTGTCGTTGACGACGATGATGACCGGGCGCTGCGGGTTGGCCGCGATCGTGTTGAGCGCCTCCCAGGACATCCCACCGGTCAGCGACCCGTCGCCGACGACGGCGACGACCGCGCGGTCGGTCTGGTCGAGGACGGCGAACGCCTTCGCGAGCCCGTCGGCGTACGACAGTGCGGTCGAGGCGTGCGAGTTCTCGACCCAGTCGTGCTCGCTCTCCGCCCGGGATGGGTAGCCGGACAGCCCCTCGGACTGCCGAAGCGACGTGAACGCCTCGCGCCGGCCGGTCAGCAGCTTGTGGACGTAGGACTGGTGGCCGGTGTCCCAGACGATCGCGTCACGCGGCGAGTCGAAGACCCGGTGCAGTGCGATCGTGAGCTCGACCACGCCCAGGTTGGGCCCGAGGTGGCCACCGGTCTTGGCGACCGCGTCGACCAGGAAGTCCCGGATCTCCTGGGCGAGGTCGGCCAGCTGCGCCGGCTCGAGCCGCTTGAGATCGGAAGGGCCATCGATCGTCTGGAGCAGGTCGGTCACGGCGCTCAGTCTAGGTCTGTCGGCTTTGTCCGCAATCGCGCGTCCCTCACCCTCGGTTGTGGTCCCCGGTGGCGCCGTCGATCAGCTCGCGCAGGATGTCCATGTGACCGGCATGGCGGGCGGTCTCCTCGACCATGTGGATGAGCACCCAGCGCATCGAGACCTGCTCGCCCGCCCAGGACGTTCCCACGGCGTCGAGCGGCTCCGCAGCGATCACCTCGTCCGCCGCGGCGCACGCGTCGCGGTAGAAGGTCAGGATCGACTCGGTGGTCTCGTCCGGCTCGGCCCGCATGTCAGAGTCCGGGTCGGCGTCGACGTCGAAGCTGAACTTCGGCACCTCCCTCCCGAAGGTCTCGCAGAACCAGCCGTACTCGACCGCCGCCAAGTGCTTCACCAGCCCGAGCATGCTGGTCCCGGATGGCGTCATCGGGCGGCGCACCTGCTCGTCGTCGAGGCCCTGGAGCTTCCAGCGGATGACGTCGCGATGCCGATCGAGCGCGACGGACAACGACTCCTTCTCATCGCCGAACGGGGGAACCCTTTGCATGCCCGCGACCGTACCGCCAAGCGCCGACAGACGGTCACGTCGATCGGCAAGCGCAAATTACAGCTGGGGTGACCAGCGTTCGCCGCGCAGGGCGCGCCAGATCAGCTCGGCCGCCGCGCCGGCCGCGCGCAACCGGTGTCGCTCGTGCTCGTACGCCGCAACCGCTTCCTCGATCGTCTCCGGCTGCACCACGTTGCGCAGGTCGTGACGAACCAGCCGTACGCCGGACTCGGCCGCCTCGACCGCGGCGGCAAGCGACGCCTTGGCGACGTGGGCGAGCACGATCGGGTGGCGACGGAACACGTCGTACGCCCGGTAGTCCGGCGGGCACTGGTCGAACAGCCACGCCGTTGCATGCCGCTCCCACCCTTCGACGGCCGGATCGGGGACCTCGGCCGGCCAGCCGCTCGGAGTCGCCATCAGGCCGCGTCCGCACGAGCCAGTGAGGCGACGCACTCGACGTGCGCCGTCATCGGGAACAGGTCGAATGCGCGCAGCCGGTCGAGCCGATAGCCGTGCTCGGCGAACCGGGCGAGGTCGCGCGCCAGCGAGGACGGCTCGCACGCGACGTACACCACCCGTCGCGGCGACGTCGCCGCGATGCCGTCGACCACCCCATGGCCGGCGCCCTTGCGCGGCGGGTCGAGCACGACCACGTCGGCACTCGGTCTGGTCCGCGCCAGCCAGCGGTCGACCCGAGACGCCACTACCGTCAGGTTCGGTAGATCGGCGAGATTTGCCCGGGCCGCGGCCGACGCGGACCGATCGCTCTCGATCGCGATCACCTCGCCCTCGACGGCGAGCGGCGCGAGCGAGCCGGCAAACAGGCCGACCCCGCTGTAGAGGTCGAGGCAGTGATCGGAACGGGTCACCTCGGCATCATCGATGACCGCGCGGGCCAGCGTCTCCGCCGCGCCCGGATGGACCTGCCAGAAGCCACCGGGCGGCACCTGCCAGTCCCGGCCCATGGCGTGCTCGACGTCCGAGACGACCAGGTCGACCCCGTCGGTGTCCGGCCAGCGCTGCGCCAGGACCGAGGCGACCGGCAGGTCCGGATGAGCCAGGAGGCAGTCGTCGATCGGCTCGACGACATGCGAGCGATGCCGCCGCAGGCCCGCGACCCCGTTCTCGTCGACCGCAAGCCGGACCCGGGTCCGCCAGTGCAGGCCGTCGACATCGCCGGGCACCGCTTCGACCTCGACATCGACGTCGAGCTTGGCGATTCGCCGAAGCTGGTCGGCCACCACGCTCGCCTTCAACCGGCGCTGTTCGTCGAGTGCCACGTGCTGCCAGTCGCATCCGCCGCAACGCCCCGGACCGGCCCACCGGCACGGCGGCACCACCCGGTGCGGCGACGCGGTCAGCACCTCGACCGCATCCGCACGCAGGTACGACGACCGCTCCTCAGTGATCTCGAGCCGCACCCGCTCGCCCGGCAGCGCATGGCGGACGAAGACGGCTCGGCCGTCGGGCGCGTGCGCGATACAGATCCCGCCGTTGCCGACCGCGCCGACATCGACGATCACCGGGGAGGTGGCGGCGCCGCCGGCTTGACCTTGACCTCGACCGCGCGCCGGACGTCACCGGCGACCGGTCTAGCTCGTTCGACCACCCGGCCCGATGAGGCGAGCTGGTACGGAACGCTGGTCACCATCACACCGCGGGTGAACAACAACCGGCCCTTCAACCGTAGCGCGTGCTGGTTGTGCAGCAACTGCTCCCACCACTGCCCGACGACGTACTCGGGGATGAAGACCGAGACGACGTCGCGCGGGCTCTCGCGGTTGATCTCCTTGATGTACTTGACGATCGGCCGGGTGATCTCGCGGTACGGCGAGTCGAGGATCTGCAGCGGCACCGGCACTCCGCGGCGTTCCCACTCGCTCTTCAACGCCTCGGTCGCGATGTGGTCGACGTCGACGGTCAGTGCGACCAGCGTCGACGGGCGGGTGGCCCGGGCGTAGTTCACCGCGCGCAGGGTCGCCTTGTGCACCCGCGACACCAGCACGACCGCGTGCACGCGCGACGGCAGCACGTCGTCGGCGTCGTCGGGTGCGAGCTCTTCCTGCACCACGTCGTAGTGGTGACGGATGCCGCGCATCATCGTGAACAGCACCACCATCGCCACGATCGCGATCCACGCTCCCTGGGTGAACTTCGAGATCAAGATGATGGCGAGCACGAGCGCGGTGACGACAGCGCCGATGCTGTTGATCACCCGGGACCGCTTCATCTGTCGCCGCCGGGCGGGATCCTCGGTCAGCGGCAAGTTGCGGTTCCAGTGCCGGATCATGCCGATCTGGCTGTTCACGAAGGACACGAACACACCGATGATGTAGAGCTGGATCAGCCGGGTCGGCGAGGCCGAGAAGGCCACGATCAACAGGATCGCGAAGCCGGCCAGGATCAGGATGCCGTTGCTGAACGCCAGCCGGTCGCCGCGCGTGTGCAGCTGGCGCGGCAGGTATCCGTCGCGCGCGAGGATCGAGGCGAGCACGGGAAAGCCGTTGAACGCGGTGTTGGCGGCAAGCACCAGGATCAACGCGGTCATGGTCTGCAGGTAGTAGAAGCCGAACGAGCCACTCCCGAAGACCGCGGCGCCGACCTGCGCGATGACCGTCTTCTGCGCCTGGCCGTGCGGTAGTCCGACCAGATTGGTCGATGCCGCGGCGACATGGACATGGGTCACGATCGCCAAGGTCGTGATCGCCAGGAACATGCTGACCGCGATGCCTCCGAGCAGCGCGAGCGTGGTCGCCGCGTTCTTGCTCTTCGGCTTCTGGAACGCCGGCACGCCGTTGCTGATCGCCTCGACGCCGGTCAGCGCCGTACAGCCGGAGGCGAACGAACGGAGCAGTAGGAAGATCAGCGCCAGGCCGGAGTAGTTGCGAGCGCGGACGACCCGGTAGTGCGCGCTCTCGGCACTGAGGTGGTGGCCGGCGCCGAGCTTGAATGCGGCCACCGCGATCAGCGCAGTGACCCCGGCGACAAACGCGTACGTCGGGATCGCGAACGCGGTCCCCGACTCCCGCACGCCGCGCAGGTTGAGCAGCATGATGATCGACACGACCGCCACCGCCAGCAAGACGGCGTGGCCCTGCAGGGAAGTGACCGCCGACGTGATGTTCGCCACCCCGGAGCTGACCGACACCGCGACGGTAAGGACGTAGTCGACCATCAACGCGCTTGCGACGGTCAGGCCGGCCCGCTTGCCGAGGTTCGTGGTCGCGACCTCGTAGTCGCCGCCACCACTGGGGTAGGCGTGGACGTTCTGCCGGTACGACGCGACCACGACGAGCATCAGGAACGCGACACCGGCGGCGGCGTACCAGGTGAAGTGGATGAGGGTCAGCCCGCCGAGGGAGAGCACGAGCAGGATTTCCTCGGTTGCATACGCGACCGAGGACAGCGCGTCGCTGGCGAACACCGGCAATGCCAACCGCTTCGGCAGCAGCGTCTCGCCGAGTTGGGTACTGCGCAGGGGTCGCCCGATGAAGACTGTCTTGGACAAGTCCCCCAGCGATCGCACGACGGCAAGCGTACGGCCCGCCGGTTCCGTGTAGCGTCAGGCCGGTGCACGTCGTGATCATGGGCTGCGGCCGAGTCGGGTCGACCCTCGCCAACAGCCTCGAAGCCGCGGGCCACTCAGTGGCCATCGTCGACCAGGACGCGACCGCTTTCCGGCGGCTGCCGCCGACTTTCGCCGGGAGCCAGGTGGTCGGCGTCGGGTTCGACCGCAACACCCTGATCGAAGCCGGCATCGAGGAGGCGTCCGCGTTCGCGGCGGTCTCCAGCGGCGACAACTCCAACATCATCTCGGCGCGAGTGGCGCGGGAGACGTTCGGCATCGACAACGTGGTCGCCCGGATCTACGACCCGCGCCGGGCCGAGGTCTATAGCCGGCTTGGCATCCCCACCGTCGCAACGGTGCGCTGGACCGCGGACGCGATGCTGCGCCAGCTCGTTCCCGACGGCGCGCACGCGGAGTGGACCGACCCGACCGGCCATCTTGCGCTGGCCGAGGTGGCCTATCACCAGGGCTGGGTCGGCCATTCGGTCGGCGACGTCCAGAACGCCACGGAGGGCCTGCGGGTCGCGTTCGTGACCCGGTACGGCGAGGCGCTCCTGCCGACCCGGATGACCGCGATCCAGGACGGCGACCTCCTGCACGTCCTCGTGCTGCGCAGCGAGATCGAGCGAGTCGAAGGCGTTCTTGCCGAGGCCCCGGGTGAGCACGGATGAAGGTCACGATCGCCGGAGCCGGCAACGTCGGGCGCTCGATCGCCCGCGAGCTGATCGGCAACGGCCACGACGTCGTCCTGATCGAACGCGAGCCCAAGGCGTTCAAGACCGACACGGTCGAAGGCGCGCAGTGGCTGCTCGCGGATGCCTGCGAGATCAGCTCACTCGAGAAGGCTCAGCTGCAGGACTGCACCGTGGTCATCGCGGCGACCGGCGACGACAAGGTCAACCTGGTCGTATCGCTGCTGGCCAAGACCGAGTACGGCGTACCGCGGGTGGTCGCCCGGGTGAACCATCCCAGCAACGAGTGGCTGTTCAACGAGTCGTGGGGCGTCGACGTCTCGGTCTCGACGCCCCGGCTGCTCTCCGCCCTCGTCGAGGAAGCCGTGACGGTCGGCGACCTGGTGCGGCTGCTGTCGTTCCGGCACGGCGAGGCCAACCTGGTCGAGGTCACCCTGCCCCAGGACACCGAGCACGCCGGCCAACGAGTCGGGTCGATCGCCTGGCCGGCCGATGTCGCACTCGTGGCGATCCTCCGGGACGCCCGGGTCATGGTGCCGAGTCCCGACGACCCGCTCGAGGGCGGTGACGAGCTGCTGTTCGTCGCGGCACCCGACCAGGAGGACGCCCTGCACGACGTGCTGGCCACCCAGCCGACCGCTCCGAGCCAGATCGGCGAACCGATCGACCGCGAGTCAGCCGTCGCGGAGGATTAGCTCGTAGCGCGGGTTGAAGATCACCCGACGAGATCCGCTCAAGGTGATCCGGCCGGTCGCGCGAATCTGGCGACCCGCCGAGATGCCGGCGATCTCGCGCCGGCCGAGCCACACCAGCGTCACGGTGCCGCTGCCGTCGTACAGGTCGACCTCGAGCGAGGGCGTGCCGGCTCGCGGCCGCAGGGTCAGCGATCGCACCCGGCCGAAGACCGTGACGATCCCGCGGTCGGGACACTGGGCAACCGTCGTCGCGCCGTCCTCCGCCGACTGACGCTGTAGGTCGTCCGCCTCGAGCTCGGCATCCTCACTCGCCAACCGGCGCACCGCTCGGCGCAGCCGGCCCCCCTCATCGGCTTTGCTCATCGGTACCCGCTCACCGCAGCTCCGTGATCTCCGGTCCGCGTTCGGGCAGCGACAGCGATCGATCGGGCGGGGGTGGCGGCGCGAGTACCTCGCGCGCCTCGCGCGGCAGGTGCAGCGGCAACAGGTCCCGCGGCGCCATGGCATCGCCGCCGCGTTGGACGATGATGTCGCGGAACGCGCCCTCGAGCCGGCTGGCCTGGGCGGGATCGGTCGACGCCGGTCCGGTCAACAGACCGCGCAGGAACCACCGTGGGCCGTCGACGCCGATGAACCGGGCCGGCTGGGTTCCGTTCTCGGTCGGGATCCGGGCCCGCAGCTCGGTGCCGAACGGGCCCTCGGCATCCTGGGCCGAGCCCCCGGCTCCGGTGAGCGACTCGGCGATCTCGGCTCGCACCTCGGCCCACAGCCCGCTCGACTTCGGCGCGGCAAAGGCGTGCACCGAAAGCTGGCTCGCGCCGTCGACCAGGGTCGCGGCCACCGGCGTCTCGTCCTGGACCTCGACCCGCACCTCGATGCCGTCGGGCATCGGCACCAGCAGGCCACCGAGATCGACCCGTGGCGTCGGGTCGTCGTGCGGCACGTCGTGGGAGTCCCAAGGGCCCTGGGGGTGGCCAGGGACTTCAACCGCGTAGGACGGCGCGGACGAGGGCGCCGCCGGCTCGGGTTCGCCGGCCGGCTCGTCGTCGTGCGGTTCCTCGGCAGCCGCGTCGTCGGCCGGCTGGCCGGTCGCGTCGTCGACGTCGTCCTCGCCGTTCGGTTCGTCGTCGAAGAACTGGCCGATGCCGTCCGGATCGTCAGGATCCAGCGGCTCTTCGACTGCGCGACGCCGTCGGAACACCGTCAACTCCTCCTCGAGCGCTCAAGCCCTGCTCCATGGTCCGCCCAGCCGCCCGTGGAACCAAACCCGCCGTCCCCGCGTGCCGAGTCGGGCAGCTCGTCGACCTCGACGAAGCCGGCCCGCTCGACCCGTTGGACGATCAGCTGGGCGATCCGATCGCCGCGCCGCAGCTGGATCGGGTTCGACGGATCGAGGTTGATCAGGATCACCCGGAGCTCACCGCGATATCCGGCGTCGACCGTGCCCGGGGCATTGACCATGGCCAACCCGGATCGGGCGGCCAGCCCCGACCGGGGGTGGACGAACCCGACGTACCCGGCCGGCAGCGCGATCGCCATACCGGTCGGCACGACCGCGCGCTCCCCCGGCTTGAGCTCGATGTCGACCGCGCTGACGAGATCGGCGCCGGCGTCGCCGGAGTGCGCGTACGCCGGCGCCGGCAGGTCGGGGTCGAGCCGCCGGAGCAGCACCGTGACGGTGCTGCTCGGGTCGGCCGTTGAATCGGGGCTCATCGTCGGCGGCACCATACCGACCCGCGAGGTCACTGCATACCCTGGGCGCCGTGCCGACTCATGACGAACGCCTCCGGGTGCCGTGGACGTGGTGGCCGGTCGTCGTCTGCATCGTCGTGTTCGGCGCGCTCGAGGTCGGTTCGGGGTTCTCCTACGTCGTCCTCGTCCCGGTGCTGATCTTCATGATCGGGTTCTTCATCGTGCCGCTTGCGCTGAGCGGCCGGGCCCGGGTCCAGCTTCGCGACGGCGTCCTGATCGCCGGTGACGAGGAGCTGCCGGTCATGCAGGTCACCTCGGTCTCCGCCCTCGACCGGGCCGAGACCAGGCTCCGGCTCGGGCCGCAGGCCGACCCGGCGGCGCACACCGTCGTCCGTGGCTGGATCGGCACCTCGGTGATGCTGCGCCTGGCCAACCCCGATCCGGTGCCGTACTGGGTCGTGTCGACCCGTCACCCGGACGAGCTCGCGGCCGCGATCAAGCAGTCCCGAAACCAGATCCGCGCGGCCCGCTAGCCCAGAGCGCGGGCCAGGTCGGCAGCCAGGTCGCCACGCGGCTCGACCACGATGCCGTCGAGACCCAGCCACTGCGCGACCAGCGACAGCTCGGTGGCGAGCGCCTCGGCGGTGTGACCCGGCGCCTCCGGCTCGCGCCAGGCCGCCTGGACCCGCAGCACACCGGCCGCACGATCCGCCTTGAGGTCGACCCGCGCGACCAGCGCGTCGCCAAGCAGGAACGGCAACACGTAGTAGCCGTGCACCCGCTTGTGAGCGGGCACGTAGATCTCGATCCGGTAGCGGAACCCGAACAGCCGCTCGGTGCGATCGCGCTCCCAGATCAGCGGATCGAACGGCACCAGCAGCGAGCCGCCGGACTTCCGCCGCGGCACGATCGCGCCCGGCACTGTGTACGCCGGCTGGGTCCAGCCGCGGACCTCCACCGCCTCTAGCCGGCCGTCCTCGACCAGCTCGGCGACCCGCGGCCGGGCCTGCGGGTTCTTGATCCGGAAGTAGTCGGCCAGGTCGCCGAGGGTGCCGATGCCGTGCAGCCGGGCCGCGAGCAGCAGCAGCTCGCGCTGCGCGTCGTGCTCGTCGGGGGTCGGCAGAGCGAGGATCCGCTCGGGCAGGACCCGCTCCGGGAGGTCGTAGAGCCGCTCGAAGTTGCGGCGGGCGGCGGTGGTGACCCGGCCGACGAAGAACAGGTATTCCAGCGCGGTCTTCGCGTCCGTCCAGTTCCAGCCCCACTCCTCGGTGCCCCGCTTCTGGTCCTCGGCGACCTCGCCGGCCGAGACCGGGCCGCGCTGGACGACCTCGTCGTACACCCACTCCACGTAGCCGGGCCGCTCCTTGACCACCTTGGCCAACCGGGCCCAGCTGGTCAGCCGGCGCTCCCAGTACGCCATCCGCCAGCGCATCAGCGGGTGCAGCTCGACCGGGAGCAGGGCTGCCTCGTGGCCCCAGTACTCGAACAGCTCGCGGTGGGTGAACGCCATCCGGTCGACCAGCGCCGGGTCGTAGGGGCCGAGCCGGGAGAAGGCCGGCAGGTAGTGGGCCCGCGCCAGCACGTTGACACTGTCGATCTGCAGGAGGCCGGTGTGCTTGAGCACTCGGCGCAGATGCCGGCGATCGGGCGTGACGGTCGGACGGGCGCCGCTCAGGCCCTGCGCATCGATCGCCAGCCGTCTGGCCTGGCCGACCGACAGTGAGCGCATCCTCGCAATCCTGGACTACCCCACTGTCAGTTCTTGCCGCACCCTCGCTCGATCTCCCACGCTATCCGGCCCGGTCGTGCCAGGCTGTTGGCCATGGCCCGCGACGACGACAGCGATCCAGCCTCTGCCGAGAAGCAGGATCCGCCGAAGAACCCCGGCAAGCTCGGCTACAAGATCTTCGCCGGGATCGGCACCGCGTTCGGTACGGCGGTCGCCCGGCGGGCGTTGACCGTGGGCTGGAAGCAGGCGACCGGCAAAGAGCCGCCGGCCAACCCCGAGCACCCTGACGTCCGGTGGGCCGAGGCGGCGTCCTGGGTGGTCGCGTCGGCGGCGGTGATCGCGGCGGCGAAGCTGATGGCGCAGCGCCGGGTCGCCGCGACCTGGCGGCGGGCGTCGGGCACGCTTCCCCCGGGGATGGACGAACCGGCCCGGTGAGCTCGGACGTGCTAGGCCGTCGAGGTAGCGCGCTGCGCACATTGGCGGCTATCCCGAACCTCGACGCGCTGTTCGCGGCCCGAGTCAGTGACGGCGTGCAGTCGGCCCTCGCGACCGAACGCGGCGCCGTGGTCTTCGACGCGCCGCCGGTCGGATCGTGGACGGTTGCGCTCGACCGGGGCCGGGTGCGGCTGCAGCGCGGGCGGGTCGCGCGCCCACGGGCGACGATCACGGCCGATCCGGTGACCCTGGCCGCCGTCCTCGAGGGCGAGCTGTCCGGCGTCGGCGCCTTCCTCGACCACGGCCTGACCGTGCGCGGCGATCTGGCGTTCGCGCTTCAGATCGACAGCGCGTTCGACGTCGGCGAGCGGCCGGACTCGCACCCGGTGGTCAACGTCGTGACCGCGCGCGGGGTTCGTTCGTCGTACCTCGAGGCCGGGCCCAGAGACGCGCCGGCGGTCGTGCTGCTGCATGGCCTCGGCGCAACGAACGCCTCGATGCTGCCGCTGCTGCCGGACCTCGTGCGCGACCATCGGGTCCTCGCCCCGGACTTCCCGGGATTCGGCGGATCGGCGGCGCCGCGCTGGCGCTACCAGGCGCACGAGCTGGCCAGCTGGCTGGAGGCGTTCTGCGCCGCGGTCGGCGCCGGTCCGGTGACGCTGGTCGGCAACTCGCTCGGCGGGCGGGTCGCGATCGAGGCCGCGCTGAGCGCGCCCGACCTGGTGTCCCGGCTGGTGCTGCTCTGCCCGTCGCCGGCGTTTCGGCGGATGCGGCAGCTGGTGCCGCTCGTCCGCCTGTTGCAGCCCGGCGCGCTCGTGCTTCCCTACCCGATACCCCATCGGGCCGTGGTGTTCGGGATCCGCTCGCTGTTCGCCCGGCCGGACCGGCTGCCGGACGCGTGGTACGACGCAGCCGCCGATGAGTACCGGCGGCTGATGAGGAACTACGGTCACCGTCGCGCCTTCTACTCCGCGATGCGGGAGATCTACCTCGAGGCGGCGTACGGCGAAGACGGCTTCTGGGAGCGGCTGCCGGGGCTGGAGCCGCCGGCGTTGTTCGTGTGGGGCGACCACGACTGGGTGGTGCCGTCGTCGTTCGAGCGGCACATCACCTCGGCGCTGCCGCTGTCACAGTCGGTCGTGCTGGCCGAGTGCGGGCATGTGCCGCAGTTCGAGCACCCGGACGAGACCGCCGCGTTGGTCCGCGGCTTCCTGACCGCCTGAGCGGACCGGTCAGTGCGGGTGACCGCCGAGGTCGCCGGCGATCTGCTCGCCCAGCCGGCGGGTCTCCCGCGAGTTCAGCGAAGCGCCGGCCAGTGCACCGGTCATGAACGGCATGACGGTCACCGCGTTCTCCCCCGCCCGGCGGACCAGCCGGTTGCGCAACGACCTGCGGGCCGCACCGGTCACCAGCCCGGGCAGGCCGGACCCGCCGAGCGAGCGGTCGAGCCCGCGCCGCCTGGTCCAGGCGCCGAGGTAGGCCGCAGTGCGCACCGCCGGGGTGCCGGTCGCCGGATAGCCGTACGCCTCGTGCAGTTCGGCGACGAGCTTCAGCTCGATCGCGACCACGGCGATCGTCTCGGCAGCGACCTGAACCGGCGAGGTCAGCAGCAACGGCGGAGTCGCGAACTCGAGCGAGGAGATGATGCCGCCCGCGGCGCCGACGGCTGCCGTGGCGCGCGCCGCGTTGTCGATCAGTGCACTTGCGAGCTCGTCACCGAACTTGCCGTCGTAGTGGGCGCGCAGCGTGGTCGCGTCCCTGATCGGGATGTGGGGGGCGAAGTCGACGACCAGGTCGGTGAGCCAGCGCCCGCTGCCCACCGCGAGCGCGCCGGCTGCCCGGGCGCTGGCGGCCAGCCCGATCGTGAGCCGGCGCAGCAGGCTGGCCCGGGTGCGGGCGTCGAGCGGAGTGCCGTCGATCAGGCGTACGACGACGCCGGGCAGATCGCCCGGTTCGTCGTCGGCGGAAGCCCGCCGGGCGCCTAGGCCGCGCACTCCCGGCAGATGCCTTTCTTCTCGTCCGCGAGCTGGCTGCGGTGCCGGACCAGGAAGCATCGGCTACAGGTGAACTCGTCGGCCTGACGGGGGACGACCCGGACCGTGAGCTCCTCTCCGGACAAGTCCGCGCCCGGGAGCTCCAGCGATTCGGCCAGCTCGGCCTCGTCGACGTCAACCGCGCCAGCCTGGGCATCGCGGCGCGCCTTCAGCTCCTCGATGCTGTCTTCCGTGGCCTCGTCGTCCGTGGCGCGCGGGGTGTCGTAGTCGGTTGCCATCTGCTCTATACCTGCCTCAGTAAGTAGTCCTTGCGCGAGACGTAACGCCACAGCGGCCGATTTATGCCCGCTGGCAGGCGGTGATCCCACCGCGCGGGCGCACGGTACATGATGTTGAGCGGATTGTGAGGCTACGCCGGGCATCTGAATGCCTGCCCAAGACACGCTGCTGAGGACTCAGGAGGTTCAGTGACCGTCTATGCCCTGGGCGATCAGGTGCCGTCGATCGACCCGCGTGCCTATGTCCACCCCGACGCCGTGGTCATCGGGTCGGTGACGATCGGTGCGGACTCGTCGGTTTGGCCGGGTGCGGTCCTGCGCGGCGACTACGGCTCGATCACGATCGGGGCCCGGACCTCGATCCAGGACGGCACGGTGATCCACGCCACACACAGCCACCCGACCACGATCGGTGACGACTGTGTTGTTGGTCACAATGCGCACCTGGAGGGCTGCGCGGTCGAGGACCGGGCGCTGATCGGGTCCGGCTCGGTCGTGCTGCACCGGGTGGTCGTCCATTCCGGGGCGCTCGTGGGAGCCGGCGCGGTGGTGCCGAACGACACCGTCGTACCCGCTGCTGCGATGGCGCTGGGAGTCCCCGCCAAGATCAAGCCTGAGTCCGCGTCCCCCGAGGCGATCCAGCACGCGGTCGACCTCTACGTCGAGAACGGCCACCGCTACAAGACCGACCTCCGCCGCCTCGACGAGTAGCCCCAAGCAATGTCACATTGCCCCGCACTTCGTGGGGGCAATGTGACATCACCCCAAGAAACCCCTGGGCAACGTGACATTGCTTGGAGCGGGTTAGGGGGTGAGTTGGGCGCGGAGCGCCTTGCGGTCGGTCTTGAGCACGCTGGTCAGCGGGATCTGCTCGACGATCCGTACGTCGCGCGGGTACTTCGCCTTCGAGATGTGCTCCCGCGCATAAGCCACCAGGTCCTCCACCGTCACCTCCGCACCAGGTCGCAGTTGGACGAAGGCGACGACCTCCTCGCCGTACATCGGGTCCGGCTTGCCGACGACCGCCGCGGCCACCACGTCCGGGTGGCCGAGCATCTCGTCCTCGACGTCGCGCGGGTAGACGTTGAGGCCGCCACGGATGATCAGGTCCTTCAGCCGGTCGATCACATAGAGGTAGCCGTCGGCGTCGATCCGGCCGACGTCGCCCGTGTGCAGCCAGCCTTCCCGCAGCGCGTAGGCGGTCTCGTCCTCGCTGTGCCAGTAGCCGGTCATCAGGCTCGGCCCGCGCATGCAGATCTCGCCCTCCTCGCCGACCCCGCCGTCGCGGCCGTCAGGGGTCTCGATCCGGACCTCCACGCCTGGCACCGGCTTGCCGACGCTGCCCGGCCGGACCGCGCCAGGGGGTGAAGTGGCGATCAACGCCGCGGACTCCGTGCAGCCGTAGCCCTCGCCGAGCTCGACCCACGGCAACCGCCGGCTCACCTCGTCGCGGGTCTCGTGCAGCAACGGCGCGGCGCCGCTCGCGATCCGCCTCAGCGCGCTCAGGTCGTAGTCCTCGACCGGATGGGCCAGCAGCATCTGCAACATCGACGGTACGACGGCGCCCACCTGCACCTGGTGCTGCGCCGCGAGGGTCAGCCACCCGGTCGGGTCGAACCATCGCATGAGGATCGCGGTTCCGGGATCGGGAGCGTGCAGGCTCAACGTCGACACCAACAGCCCGAACGCGTGCGACAGCGGCAGCGGTAACAGCGAGGTGTGCAGCTGCGGGTCGTACCCCACCGTGGTGGCCGCCCAGGCCGAGGCCGACATCGCGTTGTGGCTGAGCATCACGCCTTTCGACCGGCCGGTCGTGCCACCGGTGTAGAGCAGGGCGGCCAGGTCGGCGGGGTCGGTGTCGACGATATCGCCGTCGGCCGCCGACTCGAGCTCGGCGAACGACAGCGTTCCCTCAGCCGGATCTCCCGCGAGCACGATCCCGCGCAGGGTCGCGACCCCGGCACCGGCCGATTGCACCTTCGGCAGGAACTCCGGCGTGGTCACGACGAACGCGGCCTCGCTGTCGACCAGCACGTGCCGGAGCTCGTCCTCGCTGAGCAGGAACAGCACCGGCGTCGTCACCGCGCCGGCCCGCCAGACCGCGGCGTAGGTGATCCCGACCTCGGCACAGTTCGACATGCAGACGACCACCCGCTCGCCCGGGCGCAACCCGGCGTCGCGCAAGCCCTGCGAGAACCGGCGGGTACGTGCGGCCAGCGTCGCGCTGTCGAACTTCTCGCCCTCGAAGATCAGCAGCGATCGGTCGCCGACCCGTTCCCAGGCCGCCTCGGCCAGCCGCTGCAGGCTGGCACCGGTCGGAGCGGTCGCGAGTGTCGTTGTCATGTCGACTACTGTGCACCGAACGAGGTTCGGACGCACGAGGAGGTCGGCGTGGACTTCCGGGACACCCCCGAAGAAGCCGCATTCCGCGCGAAACTACGTGATTGGCTGCTCGACGCGCTGCCCGCAGACTGGACCACTCGCGCCCCCACCGTCGGGCGCTCCCGGGAGGCGGACTCGCGAGAGTGGAGCCGGCGCCTTTACGACGCCGGGTACGTCGGGTTGACCTGGCCGGCCGAGTACGGCGGCGGCGGCGCACCGCACACCTTCCAGGGCGTCTTCCTCGAGGAGTCGGCCCGGATCGGCGCGCCCGAGCACATCGGCGGGATCGGGCTCGGCATGGCCGGCCCGACCATCATCGCGTGGGGCAGCGACGAGCAGAAGAAGCGGTATCTCACGCCACTCCTGTCCGGCGAGGAGGTCTGGTGCCAGGGCTTCTCGGAGCCAGGCAGCGGGTCCGACCTGGCCGGCGCCAAGACCCGCGCCGAGCTCGACGGTGACGAGTGGGTCGTCAACGGGCAGAAGGTCTGGTCGAGCTGGGCGCATATCGCCGACTGGTGCATTCTCGTCGTGCGCACCGACCCGGACGCCGAGCGGCACCGCGGGCTGTCCTACCTCTTGGTCGACATGCACACCCCGGGCGTCGAGGTGCGACCGCTGCGTCAGATCACTGGTGACCCGGAGTTCAACGAGATCTTCTTCACCGATGTCCGGGTGCCGAAGGAGTCGATGCTCGGCGCGCCCGGCGACGGATGGAACGTCGCGATGACGACGCTGCTGCACGAGCGGGGAACGCTCGGCTTCGCGCTGACCGCCGGTCTCGAGCGTTCGGTCAATCGGCTGATCGAGCTGGTGAAGCTGCCCGCCGCGGACGGCGATCGGCCGGCCGACGATCCGGTCGTCCGCGACCAGGTCGCTCAGCTGTGGATCGACCTGCAGGCACTGCGGTTCACCAACTACCGCTCGCTGACCGCGCTGCAGAAGACCGGCGTACCCGGGCCGGAGGGCTCGGTCGCGAAGCTGCACTGGAGCGAGACCAACCAGCGGCTCACCTCGCTGGCCCAGTCGGTGTCCGGCCTGGCCGCCCAGCTCGACGCCGAAGGTGGCGTGTGGGACGGCTACTGGGCCTACCTGCAGCTGCGCAGCCGCGGCAACACGATCGAGGCGGGCACGTCCGAGGTGCTGCGCAACATCATCGCCGAGCGGGTCGTCGGCCTGCCCCGCTCCCGCTAGGAGACAGTGATGGACTTCGCGTTTTCCGACGAGCAGGAGCAGCTTCGTGCGGCGGCTCGCGACTACCTCAACGACCGGTTCCCGCCGGCCCGCATCGTTGAGCTGGCCGACTCCGACGCTGGCTGGGATCCCGCCACCTGGCGCGAGCTGGCCGAGCTCGGCTGGCTCGACCCGGACCTGGGCCTGCTCGAGCACGCCGTCCTCGCCGAGGAGACCGGTCAGGCACTGCTGCCGGCGCCGTGGTGGTCCAGCATGGGGCTGGCCTGGCCACTGCTCGACGACGAGCTGCGCAAGGCGATCAGCGCCGGCGAGCGAAGCGCGACCGTCGCCTGGGCGGAGCCGGGCGGACCGGCGTCGTTGCGCGCGGCCGGCACCAACAGCACGACCGCCGCGACCGCGGCCGGCGCGCTGACCGGCACCAAGATCCTGGTGCCCGACCTGACCTCGGTGACCGACGTCGTCGTCGTCACCGCCGATGGGCTGTACGCCGTCGACGTCGCGGCCCATCCCGAGGTCGTGGTCAGCCGCTCGACGATGGACCGCACCCGCCGGCTCGGCGAACTGCGGCTCGACGCCACGCCCGCGCGACGGCTCGACACCACCGCCGACGAGCTCGCCGCCGCGCGACGGCAGGCACTGGCCTTGCTGGCGTGCGAGTCGGTCGGCGTCGCGCAGCAAGCCCTCGACCTGGCCGCGGCGCACGCGAAGGAACGCCAGCAGTTCGGGCGGGTCATCGGCACCTACCAGGGCGTCTCGCACCGGGTCTCCAACACCTTTGTCGCCCTCCAGCTCGCGCGTTCGATGGCGTACTGGGCGGCGTGGGCAGTGAGCGCGAACGACCCAGACGCCGACCTCGCGGTCGCCGGTGCGAGCGTCGCGGGCGGTGAAGGCGCGGTGTTCGCCTGCGAGCAGTCGATCCAGGTGCACGGCGGGATCGGCTTCACCTGGGAGCACGTGCTTCATCGCTACTACAAGCGCGCACAGTGGAATCTCGGCTTCGACGCCACCGCGCGTGCTCATCGCGCCGACATCGCCGACCGCATCCTGGCCTGACCTCAACGCACTCGGGACCTATGGCCCTAGCGGGACCGGCGGCAACGGGCTTGGCTCAGCCTGACAGGGAGTCCGACTCTTTGTAGTAGGCCGTCTTGAGAGGTCCGCCGTGAGCCTGGTCTCAGCACCGGTGAATTTGAACCACCTCGGGCACTATGTGCACTGGGGTGTGATCCAGATCTCGGTCGCGAACCTGACCGTCATCATCTTGATGGTGGTCGTGTTCGTGCTCGCGATCCTCCTGCCGTTCCCGACGAAGCGCGATCGGCCATGACCGCGCCCGCCGCCGACTCGAACTGGACCGGCCGGCTGCGTGGACGTGCGCTGCGAAGCCTGCCGCCGGATCGCCTGCTGCCCGACCGCCAACCGATCTATGTGGCGTCGTGGATCTACGTCTTCGGCGTCCTGACCATTGCCGCGTTCCTCGTCGTACTCATCTCCGGCGGCATCCTGGCGATCGCCGGGCCCCAGTGGTGGCACAGCGCGAGGCTTGGGCACTTCGTGAACAGCCTGCACCTGTGGAGTGTCGAGCTGTTCATGGCCTTCATGGTCATCCACCTGTGGGGGAAGTTCTGGATGGCCGCGTGGCGGGGCCACCGGGCGCGCACCTGGATCACCGGCTCGATCTGCTTCCTCACCTCGATCGGGACCGCCTTCACCGGCTACCTCGTGCAGTCCAACTTCGACTCTCAGTGGATCAGCACCCAGGCGAAGGACGGCCTGAACTCGGTCGGCATCGGCGCCTACTTCAACGTCTTGAACTTCGGCCAGATGCTGATGTGGCACATCGTGCTGCTGCCGCTCGTCATCGGTCTGTTCACCGTGGTCCACGTCCTGCAGGTACGCCGGCGAGGCGTCGTCCCACCCTTCGAGCGCGATCCACGGGACATCGGCACCGAGGAGGTGGCGTCGTGACCAGGGCTACGCACCGCAACTCCGCTGACACTCCGGAGTGGAGCGGCCGCTATCACGACTTCGACATCGTGAAGGAGTTCGTGATCGCCGTCGTCGTCGTCGCGTTGCTCACGGTCGTACTAGCGCTCGTGTTCTCGTCACCGGACGAGAAGCAGATCACCCTGTCGGGCTGGAGCCATGCCGACCCGAACGACTTCGTCGCCACCGCCGCAACCGAGCTCGACGGAACCAGCGGGACCGCGACGTACGGCGCGCCATACAGCCACACCCCGGACGCAGCCCAGAAGATCGGGCCGGTCTCCCTGCAGCACATCGTCGGAGTCACCCAGCCGATCGACACCGCGAACGACTTCGTGGTCGGACCGCTCAAGCAGGTGCCCGGCAACCCGGCGTTGACGAGCGCGCTCAGCGCGTGGAACTCCGCCACGGCCGGCCAGCAGCAGACGTGGGCATCGGCGTACGACGACGCGCTGGCGAAGGCGCCGGGCAACGATCCGGCCAAGGTCGCGAGCGGCGGCTACGGACCGGTTCCGGTCATGCTCAGCTCGCTGCTTTCGCTGGCCCAGTCCGGCGGCCTCGACGGCGACCTGCTGCTGCACGGCGGCTTCTTCCAGACCAACTACACCCAACCGCTGCTGTTCATCGCCGACGGCGCGTACCTGGAGAACACCGCCGACGCCCAGCATCTTGGCGGCGACCAGTGGGGAATGATGAACGAGACCGGCAACTACCCCGGTCAAGCCTGGTTGTGGCTCTACACGTTCTGGTATCAGGTGTCGCCGTTCACCACATCGGGCAATGCCGACGCACTGGTGTGGGGGATCATGGCGATCCTCAGCCTCGGGTTCGTGCTCATCCCGTTCCTCCCTGGGGTGCGGTCGATCCCGCGCTTGATCCCGATCCACCGGCTGATCTGGCGCCGCTACTACGCCGGATTCCCGTCGGCGTCATCGGCCTCGACATCGAAACCCGCGTCGGGCGCGGCACCGTAGGCCGGCACCTCGCAAAGAAAGTTTCGCGATGATGTCGATCTGAGTCCGGCTGGTTCGACGCACGGGCAGGATCGGGTACGACGTCCCGTCGGGCCGGATCCTCGGAGCACCGCGGCGGTGCGCCGCGAACCGATGAAACGGAGACGACTGCGATGCGATTCTTCGGCTACACCCTCGCCAGCGAGAACGAGCCGCTCCCGATGCCCGAGCCGACGCCGGAAATGTACGAGCAGATGGGCGCCTTCGTCGAAGAGGCGACCAAGGCCGGCGTACTGCTCGCAACCGGCGGCCTCGCGCCGAGCTCGATGGGCACCAAGATCAGCTACACGAACGGCGAGTTCACCGTCACCGACGGCCCGTTCGCCGAGGCCAAGGAGCTGGTCGGTGGCTGGGCGCTGATGGAGTGCCGCGACAAGGACGAGGCGATCGAGTGGACCAAGCGGTTCCTCACCGTCGCCGGCGGCGGCGAGTCGCGAATCCGCCCGGTGATGGGCCCGGAGTAGTCGCGCACTGACGGGCCCGACACGACTGCGCGCGCCGCGGCCGGTTCGCTGTCATAGAGCGCAGCCAGCCGGCCGCCGCGCGCGGCTCGGCGCCACTCCGTGCGCAAGTTTGGTGGTAGCCGGCAGCGGATGGTCTGATCGGGTGTCGTGACGGACTCCATCACCTCGGCCGCGGTCGAGTCCGTCGTACGGATCGAGTTCCCGCGTCTGGTGGCCGGTCTCGCCCGCTACACCGGTGACGTCGGCCTCGCCGAGGACCTCGCCCAGGACGCGGTCGTCGCCGCGCTCGAGCAGTGGCCGACCTCCGGCGTGCCGCGCAACGCAGGCGCCTGGCTGATGAGCGTCGCCAAACGCCGCGCGATCGACCTGTTCCGGCGCAACCGCCGGCTCGAACGCAAGTACGCCGAGATCGGACGCGACCTCGCCGCGGCCGACGCCGGCCACGATCCCGACCTCGACCGAGTGGTCGACGAGGACATCGACGACGACCTGCTCCGGCTGCTGTTCGTCGCCTGCCATCCGGTCCTGCCGATGCCCTCGCGGGTCGCGCTGACGCTGCGGATGCTCGGCGGTCTCACCACGACCGAGATCGCCCGCGCCTATCTGGTCGCGGAGCCGACGATCGCCCAACGCATCGTCCGGGCGAAGAAGGCGATCGCGAACGCGGGCGTGCCATTCGAGGTGCCCGCCGGCGCGGAGCGCAACGAGCGACTCGCCGCCGTACTCGAAGTGATCTACCTGATCTACAACGAGGGCTACTCAGCAACGGCTGGCGAGGACTGGATGCGGCCCGCGCTCTGCTACGACGCGCTGCGGCTCGGACGGGTGCTTGCCGAGCTCATGCCCGATGAGCCGGAGGTTCACGGTCTGGTGGCGCTGATGGAGATCCAGTCGTCGCGGTTCGCGGCGCGAACCGCCCCGGACGGTACGCCGATCCTGTTGCTCGACCAGGACCGCACGCGCTGGGACCGGCTGCTGATCAACCGCGGGCTCGCCGCGATCGCCCGGGCCGAGGCGCTCGGCGCGCGCTCAGGCCCTTACCTGCTGCAGGCCGAGATCGCCGCTTGCCACGCGCGCGCCTTCCGCGCCGAGGACACCGAATGGACGCGGATGGCGGATCTGTACGCCGAACTTGTCGCGATCCGACCGTCGCCGATCATCGAGCTCAACCGCGCGGTTGCGGTCTCGATGGCATCAGGTCCGCAAGCCGGTCTCGACGTCGTCGACGCGATCGCGGACGCAAGGGAGCTGACCGGATATCACCTGCTGCCGAGCGTGCGTGGCGACCTGTTGTGGAAGCTCGGCCGCCTCGACGAGGCGCGCGCCGAGTTCGAGCGCGCGGCCGTGCTCACCGAGAACGCCCGAGAGCGAGCGTTGTCCGAAGCTCGCGCCCGCGCCGCAGGAACTGCGCACAGCAGCTGATCGTCGTTCTCGATACCGGAATTCGCGCGACACGCCGGAGAAGTGGTCATGGGGCGAAGATCGGCGGGAGTTTGGCGACAGTGCGCGCTAGACGCCTTCGAAGGTGTCGGGGTCGGGGCCGACCCGTTCGTTGCGGTTCAACGCGCTGATCGCGGCCATGTCGTCGCCGGAGAGTTCGAAGTCGAAGACTGCGATGTTCTCCCGGATCCGCTCCGGGCGGACCGACCGGGGAAAGACGATGTCACCGCGCTGCACGTGCCAGCGCAGGACGACTTGAGCCGGCGTCTTGCCGACCCGCGCCGCGATCGTGCCGATCGTCGGGTCGTCGAGCACCCGGCCCCGACCGATCGGCGACCACGCCTCGACCGCGATCTGCTGCTCGGCGCAGACCGCACGCAGCTCGTCCTGGATCAGGTACGGATGCACCTCGATCTGGTTCACCGCGGGAGTGACGGTGCACTCCTGCTGGAGCCGGCGAAGGTGGTTGGCCTGGAAGTTCGAGACGCCGATCGAGCGGGCCCGACCGTCCCGGTAGAACTCCTCGAGCGTCGCCCAGGTCGACACGAAGTCGCCGCCGTACCGGGTGGGCAACGGCCAGTGGATGAGGAACAGGTCGACGTAGTCGAAGCCGAGGGCGGCGAGCGAGGCATCGAACGCGCGGCGCGCGTCGGCCGGCTCGTGGAAGCCGTTGTCGAGCTTGCTCGTCACGAACACGTCCGAGCGATCGAGGCCCGACTTGCCGATGGCCTCGCCGACCTCGCGCTCGTTGCCGTACATCTCGGCGGTGTCGAGGTGACGGTAGCCCGCCTCGAGGGCGGTCAGCGTCGCGTCGACGGTGTCCGACGGCTTGACCTGGAAGACGCCGAAGCCGAACTGCGGAATGCTCTGCCCGTTGTTGAGGGTGATCTCGGGTACTGCCGTCACGACGAACGACTCCTTAGGCCGCCGGCGAGCCGGTCGCGACCGTCTGCGACGAGCTCGAACCAGCTCGGAGCAGGTCGGCCGCCTTCTCGCCGATCATGATGACCGGCGCATTGGTGTTGCCGCGGGTGACGGTCGGCATGACCGACGCATCGGCGACCCGCAACCCACTGACCCCTCGTACCCGCAACTGGGGATCGCACACATCGGTGTCGCCCGACCCCATCGCCGCCGTGCCGGCCGGGTGGTAGATCGTCTCGCTCTTCGCCCGCAGGAACTCGGTCAGCGCCTGGTCGTCGTCCGCGCCGTCCGTGGGCAGGAAGCGCCCACTGACGTACGGCGCAAGCGCGGGTTGAGCGGCGATGTCGAAGCAGACCCGCAGGCCGGCCAGCATCCGATCGAGGTCCGCGCGCTCGGCGTAGTAGTTGGCCTGGATGTGCGGCTTGGCGGCCGGGTCGGCGGACCGGAGCGTGATGCTCCCCCGGCTCTCGGGCGTGAGCAGGTACGGCGCCAACGCGATGCCGTGCCCGGGCGGATCGGTGAACCCGTGATCGAGGAACATCGCCGGCGCGAACAACAGCTGGATGTCCGGTGCCGGCAACGACGGATCGGTCCGGATAAACCCGCCGGCCTCGGCGACGACCGAGGAGAACGGCCCGCGCCGGCGCAGCAGGTAGTTGGCGATGTGCTTGATGTTCTTGTCCGCGCCGACCATCGTGATCGGCTCGGGGGTGTGCCAGGCGCCGCCGGCGACGACGTGGTCCTGCAGGTTGCGCCCGACCTTCGGCGAGTCGACGACGACGTCGATCCCGTGCGCGCGGATCTCGTCAGCCGGGCCGATCCCGGAGAGCAGGAGCAGCTGGGGGGTGCCAATGGCGCCGCCAGCCAGCACGATCTCGCGATCCGCCCGGAACACCTGCCGTCGCCCGTCGATCAGCACCTCAACTGCGGTCGCCCGGCCGCGCTCGACCACGACCCGGCCGGCCGGTGCGCCGGTCACCACCGAGAGGTTCGGCCGGTTGAGCGCCGGCTTCAAGAACGCGGTCGCGGTCGAGCAGCGGCGACCGCTGCGCTGCGTCGCCTGGTAGATCCCGATGCCGTCCTGCGTAGCGCCGTTGAAATCCGGGTTTATCGGCAGCCCGGCCTGGCCGGCCGCCTCCACATACGCCTGCGAGATCAGGTGCGGCGATCGCTGGTCGGAGACGGTCAGCGGGCCGTCGGCATTGTGGAACTGCGACCGGCCGCGCTCATTGCCCTCGGACCGCAGGAAGTACGGCAGGACGTCGTCGTACCCCCAGCCGTCGCAGCCACCGTCGCGCCAGCCGTCGAAGTCCGCCCGGTTGCCGCGGATGTAGATCATCGCGTTGATCGACGAGGAGCCACCGAGCACCTTGCCACGCGGCCAATACATCTCGCGGTCGTCGCAGCCCGGCTCAGGGTCGGTGGCGAAGTCCCAGTCGACGTCGGTCCGGAACAGCTGGCCGAAGGCAGCTGGGATCGAAATGTTGCGCGCGGTGTCGCGGCCACCGGCCTCCAGCAAGGTCACCGAGACCGAGGGATCCTCGGTGAGGCGGGCGGCCAGCACACAACCCGCGGATCCAGCGCCGACAATCACATAGTCCGCCATGCCGCGAGCCTCTCACGCGTACTGATTGGCGATCAGAACCACTTCTCGGACGTACCACCAGGCGTGGTTGTAGGCAAAGATCGCGTCGTCGAGCGACTGGCCGCCGCGGCCGGCGCCCGCGGCGCACAGGTAGCGCGCGGCCGAGAAGACCGCGTCGACCGGATCGTGGATGTCGGCCTTACCGTCCCCGTCGGCGTCGTACCCCCAGACCGCCCAGGTCGACGGCAGGAACTGCATCGGGCCTTCGGCGCCGGCCACCGACCGGTGGACGTCCCGGCCGTTGCCGGTCTCGACCGTGCCGACCGCGGCGAGGACCGTCCACGGCAGGCCGGGGCAGGTCGACCGCCGCCCGGCGGTACAACGCGAGGTACGTCGGCGGGATGGTCGAGAGCGCGTAGTTGCTCGACAGCGACTGGTTGACCGGCGCGACCCGGGTGATGTCGACGGCCGCCTTGGGCCCGAGCGCGGTCCGTACGTCGTCGCGCAACGTGGTCACCGAGATCTTCGGCGCCGAGATCAGGATCTCGCGGGCCGGCGCGAAACCGAGCGCGGACCCGGCACTCGCGGACAGCATCCCTTGCGCGCCGGGCAGTCCGATCGTCGCGAACGCGCCGATCCGGAGCCGGCCGGCCGTGCCGCGCGCACCTCGGGCGGCCAGCGTCGCGCCGAGCCGGTGCCGCAACGTACGGCTGTGGGCGTAGGCCACGGTGAGCTCGCCTCGGGCAATCGACTGCCATAGCGGCGTGGAGGACGCGGTCAGCGAGGGGGTGAACCCGCGGACCGTGTTCAGCGGCACGCCGAGCACGTGCAACATGGTCCCGCCGACCCGTACGACGCCGCGCGAGGCGACCGCCACGATGCGCACCCCCGCCATCGCACTCAGCCGACCGGTCGCGCCGATGCTCGCCGCGTGCGGCAGGGTCACGACGGCGTCGGGCGGGGTGAGCCGGCCAAGCGGCGGAACGGTGGGGGCAGCCGGGGGCGTCGTCGCCTCGACCGGGGTGGGGGTGGTGACTGGGAGCGCCGACGACGCCGCGGCCGCCTGCTGCGAGTTGGCCCGGATCAGCGCGACAGCGACCGTGCCGAGAACAGTCCCGACCAACAACACGGCTGCGCTGATCCAGACCACCGTCGTCGCCTTGCGGCCGGTGGGCATCTCAGCCTCCTGTCGCGCCCCTGGTCTGCGTCGCATCCGCGTTTGCGGCTACCAATACATGATGCAGCACATCGAACAGGACCGGGTTCGCGGCGAGGGTGGTGTGGTTGCCCGGCGGCCGCCCGGACAGGCCGTCGACCCGGGCACCGGCCTCGCGGGCGATCAGTGCCCCGGCCGCCCAGTCCCATGGGTGCATGCCGGCCTCGTAGTACGCGTCCACCCGGCCGCTCGCCACATCGCAGAGGTCGAGCGCGGCCGACCCGAAGCGCCGGATGTCACGGACGGCCGGCAGGACGCTCGCGATCGTCCGCGCTTGAGCGGTACGGCGATCGACGTCGTAGGCGAAGCCGGTCGCGAGCAGCGTCTGAGCCGGGTCGGTCTGGGTCGAGCAGGCGAGCCGGACGCCGTCGCGATAGGCACCCGCCCCGCGGATCGCGGTGTACTCCTGGCCGAGCACGACGTCGAGGACAACTCCACAGGCCGCCTGCTCGGCGATCTCGACGGCGATCGACACGGCATAACGCGGGATTCCGTACAGGTAGTTGACCGTCCCGTCGAGCGGGTCGATGAGCCAGCGGACCCCGGAGCTGCCGGCGGTCTCGGCGCTCTCCTCGCTGACGATCGCATCGTCGGGGCGGGCTTCCGCCAACCCGGCGAGGATGACCTTCTCGGCTGACTTGTCCATGACCGTGACGACGTCGGTCGGTCCGGACTTGGTCGTCACGCCGAGATCGTCGGGCCGGGCGCGTAATTCTTCCCCGGCGGCCCGGGCCAGGTCACGAGCCAGCGCCAGCAGCTCCTCGGCGAGCGGGTCGCTCAGCTGGTCCGCCGCTTTCGCATCAACCAGGCGAGGAAGCCGACGCCCGCCGCAGCCCCGGTCGCGCCGGCCGGAATCGCGGCCTTGCGGAGCACGCTGTCACCGCCCGGGTCGACGGCGACCGACGCGGCGACCTCGTCACCGGCGGACTTCTCCGGGTGCTTGATCGGACTGACGGCACGAGAGGCCGCCGGGCCGACCGGGGTGCGGGTCTGCTTGCGCATGCCGATCTTCGAGCCGAGGAACAGGATCGGGTCGTACTTGGTGTCGACCACGCGCTCCTTGAGCGGGATAATCCCGTTGTCGGTGATCTTGATGTTCTCCGGACAGACCTCGGTACAGCACTTGGTGATGTTGCAGTAGCCGAGCCCTTCTTCCTGCTGCACCATCTGCTTGCGGTCCTGGGTGTCGAGCGGATGCATGTCGAGCTCGGCGTACCGGATGAAGAACCGCGGGCCGGCGAAGGCCGGCTTGTTCTCCTCGTGGTCGCGGATCACGTGGCAGGTGTTTTGGCACAGGAAGCATTCGATGCACTTGCGGAACTCCTGGCTGCGGTCGACGTCGACCTGTGACATCCGGAACTTGCCGCCGACGTTGTCGGACGGCGGTGCGAACGCGGGCACATCGCGCGCCTTCTCGAAGTTGAAGGAGACATCGGTGACCAGGTCACGAATGACCGGGAACGTGCGCATCGGGTTGACCGTGATGGTCTCGTCCGGGTCGAACGTCGAGAGCCGCGTCATGCACATCAGGCGCGGCTTGCCGTTGATTTCTGCACTGCACGAGCCGCACTTGCCGGCCTTGCAGTTCCAGCGGATCGCGAGGTCGCCGGTCTGGGTCGCCTGCAGTCGGTGCAGCGCGTCGAGGACGACCTCGCCGTCCTCGACCGCGACCGTGTAGTCGACGAAGTCGCCGCCGGTCGCGTCACCGCGCCATACCCGGAGGTGAAGGTCGCGCGCCATCAGTGGCCTTCCTCGAACAACGTGGCCAACTCGGCGGGCATCTGCGGCAACGGCTTGTGCTCGATCGTGATCGCCCCGTCCCTCTCTGTGACGATGAGGTTGACCTTGCCCCAGGCCGGGTCGGTGGCGGGGTAGTCCTCGCGGGTGTGACCGCCACGACTCTCGGTTCGCTCCAGCGCCGCGCGCGCACACGCTTCCGAGACGGTCAGCATCGCGTGGATGTCGAGCGCGACGTGCCAGCCCGGGTTGTAGGCGCGGCCGCCTTCGACACTGACCGCGGCGGCCCGGGCCTTGAACTTCTCGATCTCCGCCAACGCCTGGGTCAGCTCGCCGGCATTGCGGATGATGCCGACCAGGGAGAACATCACGTCCTGCAACTCGGCTTGTACGGCGTAGGCGTTCTCGCCGCCGTTGGTCGAGAACGGCTTCAGCGCCTCGGCGATCGCGTCGTTGACGTCCGCCGCGGTCGCCGCCTGGCGGGCCGGGAGCTTGGCCGCGTAGTCCGCGGCGAACTCCCCCGCCCGCTTGCCGAACACCAGCAGATCGCTCAGCGAGTTGCCACCGAGCCGGTTGGAGCCGTGCATGCCGCCGGAGGCCTCGCCGACGGCGAACAGGCCCGGAATGGTCGCGGCCTGGGTCTCGGGATCGACCTCGACCCCGCCCATCACGTAGTGAGCGGTCGGCGCAACCTCCATCGGGTCGGTCGTGATGTCGACGTCGGCGAGCTCCTTGAACTGGTGATACATCGAGGGGAGTCGTTTGTGGATGTCGGCCGCGCTCCGCCGGGTCGCGATGTCGAGGAAGACCCCGCCGTGCGGCGAGCCACGCCCGGCCTTGATTTCCGAGTTGATCGCGCGCGCGACCTCGTCGCGCGGCAGCAACTCGGGCGGCCGCCGGTTGTTGATGTGGTCGTCGTACCAGCGGTCGGCTTCTTCTTCGGTGTCGGCGGTCTCCGCTTTGAAGTAGTCGGAGATGTAGTCGAACATGAACCGCTTGCCCTCGGAGTTGCGGAGTACGCCGCCCTCGCCACGCACCGACTCGGTGATCAGCAACCCGCGCACCGACAGTGGCCACACCATGCCGGTCGGGTGGAACTGCACGAACTCCATGTTGATCAGCGATGCGCCGGTGGACAGCGCGAGCGCGTGCCCGTCACCGGTGTATTCCCACGAGTTGCTGGTGACCTTGAACGACTTGCCGATGCCCCCGGTGGCGATGATCACCGCGGGTGCGTTCAGCTGGATGAACGAGCCGGTCTCGCGCCAGTAGCCGAAGGTGCCGGCGATCGCGTCGCCGTGCTTGAGCAGCCGGGTGACCGTGCATTCCATGTAGACGTCGATGCCGAGATCCACCGCACGCTGCTGCAGGGTGCGGATCATCTCCAGGCCGGTACGGTCGCCGACGTGCGCGAGCCGGGCGTAACGATGGCCGCCGAAGTCGCGCTGGGAGATCTTGCCCTCAGCGGTCCGGTCGAACAGCGCACCCCATTCCTCGAGCTCCCAGACCCGGTCCGGCGCCTCCTGGGCATGCAGCTGCGCCATCCGCCAGTTGTTCAGCATCTTGCCGCCGCGCATCGTGTCGCGGAAGTGCACCTGCCAGTTGTCCTCGGGCCAGACGTTGCCCATCGAGGCGGCGATGCCGCCCTCGGCCATGACGGTGTGCGCCTTGCCCAACAACGACTTGGTCACGATCGCGGTGCGCGCACCCGCCTCGTGCGCGGCGATCGCGGCCCGCAGCCCCGACCCGCCGGCGCCCATGACCACGACGTCGTAGTCGTGCGTTTCGTGATCAGTCATCGTGTGAGCTCATCGCCTAGAAGATGTGGTGATAGTCGGTGAACGTGCCGTTCGACACGAGCCGGATGTAGCCGTCTGCGACGGCGATCCAGACCAGGGACGCCCAGGCCCACTGCAGATGGCGCTTGTTGAGCCAGGACGCCAGGGTCCACCACTTGTAGCGGAGCGGGTGCTTCGAGAAGTTGTTGATCCGGCCGGCCGTGATGTGCCGGCAGGAGTGACAGCCGAACGTGTAGCCGAGGATCAACAGCGCGTTGACCACCAGGATCGCCGACCCGACCCCGATGAAGAAGTGCGTCCCGGAGCTGTCGGTATAGATGAACGACCGCACCGCGTCATAGCTGAGGATCACCGCGAAGATCGCCGCGAAGTACCAGGTGTAGCGGTGGATGTTCTGGATCAACAGCGGGAACCGGGTCTCGCCGGTGTACTTCTTGTGCGGCTCGGCGACCGCGCACGCGGGCGGCGAGAACCAGAACGACCGGTAGTAGGCCTTGCGGTAGTAGTAGCAGGTCGCCCGGAAGCTCAGCGGGAAGATCAGGACGTACAGCGCGGGCGAGAGCCAGTTCCACGCGTCCCAGTGCACCCAGGCCACGTCCGACGGGCAGCCGTGGGCGAGGCATGGGGAGAAGAACGGCGAGATATAAGGCTTGGCGTAGAAGATCCGATGCGGCAAGCCGTTGCCGAACACCAGGGGGTGGTTGAAAGCGGCCCATGTGGCGTAGATCACAAACGCACTGAACCCGATCGCCGTGATCAGCGGCTGGATCCACCACCGGTCGGTGCGAAGGGTCTTGGCCTCGATCGCTGCCCGTTCGGTTGAGCGTGAGCCCTGCGTCGCCACCGACTGCGTCGCCATCGCGGGCGGCCGTCCCTTCTCTTTTGCTGACCGAATGGTACGCGGCGCACTGCCCTGCGTCGCGCCGCCGATTGACCCTATCTTCGCGAAACGCCGCTTTGCGCGAGTGGTCGGGTGGCCGATTTCGCGGGTGTCGCGGAATGGCTGTCGGTCAAAGGGTGTTTGATGGAGACGATGACCACCACGACCGCAGCGCCGCCACTGTCACCGGCTGACCGGTGCGACCGGTGTGGCGCACGCGCGTCGATCCGGGCGATCATGCCCGGCGGCGCCGACCTGTACTTCTGCGCCCACCATGGCCGGGAGCACGGCGAGCGCCTTCGCGAGGTTGCCGTCGAGATCCACGACGAGACCGCAGTGTTGACCGACGCGGCAGAGCTGCCCACCGAGGCCTCGAGCGCCTAAGTCGTCAATCGGCCCATCGCCGCTCGTGCGGTCCAGCGGCCGCGATGTGCCAGGACCCGCAGCGGCAGGCCGAATGCCTGTGACAACGACGCGGACGTGAGCGCCGCCTCGATCGGACCGGCCGCGACGACCGAACCCTCCCGCAACAACAGCGCGTGGGTGAAGCCCTCGGGGATCTCCTCGACGTGATGCGAGACCAGCACTTGCACAGGGGCATCGGGATCGACCGCCAGCCGGCCGAGCAGGCGCAGGAGGGCCTCGCGACCTCCGAGGTCGAGCCCGGCAGCGGGCTCGTCGAGCAGCAACAGCTCCGGGTCGGTCATCACCGCGCGCGCCAACTGCACCCGCTTGCGCTCCCCTTCGCTGAGCGTGAGGTAGCGGCGCTCTACCAGCAGCCGGCACCCCACCTGCCCGAGCAGGTCGTGGGCCCGGCTTACGTCGTCGTCGTCGTAGCGCTCCTGCCCCCGCCGCAAAGTCGCGTGCGAGGCGGTCAACACGACGTCGCGCACCAGCTCCGCGCCAGGGATCAGGTCGGCCAGGGCCGCGCTTGCCCAGCCGATCCGGGGCAACAGCTCGTCGAGGTCGGCCTCGGCCAGCGGCTCGCCGAGCAGGCTGACCGCCCCGGTCGTGGGTGGCAACGCGCCGGCCAGGAGGGCGAGCAACGTCGACTTGCCGGCACCGTTTGCGCCGATGACGACCCAGCGCTCACCGGAGCGGATGGTCCAGTCGACCGGGTGCAGGACCGTCGCCGAACCGCGTCGCACGCTGACGCCGTTAAGCGCCGCAACGATCTGGTCCATCGCTGGCTCCAACCCGGGAAGCCCTGCCACCCGATTCATAGCCTGACGCTAGCGTCGCGCTAGCGAAGTCGTGTGCCGGACACGGTGACCCGGGCGGACGATTCGCAAGGCGGACGAGGTGGCCGTAGCAACGCTACGGACGCCGAGGACAACGCCGCGAGCGTCCGTCAGGGCGCCGCGACCGGTGCCCATGCTTTGCTAGCGCGACGCTAGGTGCTGGTGGATCTGGATCACGGTCCCACGCCGGGCTCCCGCTAGGAGGCCTTGCGATAGGCGCGGACGGCCAGCGGGATGAACAGCGCCATGACGCCGATCATCCAGACCACTCCGGCCCACAGGTGGTTGCCGACCGGCCCACCCAGCGCCAGCGCTCGCATTGCGTCGACCATCTGGCTGATCGGCTGGTTGTTGGCGAAGGCCTGCAACCACCCCGGCATCGACTGCACCGGGACGAACGCCGAGCTGACGAAGGTCAGCGGGAACACCCAGATCAGGCCGAAGGCCTGCACCGACTCCTCGTCCTGGATCTTCAACCCGATGAATGCCGAGACACAGCAGGTCGCCAGACCGAGCAGGATCGAGAGCGCGATCATGCCGATCGCGCCGACAACGCCGCCGTGGAATCGGAACCCCACCGCGTAGCCCACGCCGACGATGATCACCACCGTGATCAACAGCCGCACCAGGTCGGCCCCGAGCCGGCCGAGCAGGACCGCGCTACGCGCGATCGGCATCGAGCGAAGCCGGTCGATGACCCCCTTCTTCGCCTCCTGGGCGAGTGAGATCGCTGTGCCGAACGACGTGAAGGCGGCGGTCTGGCCGATGATGCCGGGCAGCAGGTAGTCGACGTAGGAGTACGAGCCGGTGTGGATCGCACCGCCGAATACGTACCGAAACAGCAGCGTGAACATCACCGGCTGGATGACGGTGAACATGATGAACGCCGGCACCTTGAGCCACACCAGCAGGTTGCGGCCCATCAGGGTGAGGGCGTCGGTCGCCCCCCACCGGATCCGGCCGCCGATCGTCGTATCGCTCATGGGCTCGCCTCCGCCACGGTCGGCTGACCGTCGGCCTCCGCCTTGTGTCCGGTCAGCGCGAGGAACACGTCGTCGAGGGACGGCCGCCGAACCCCGAGTCCGATCGCGGTGACGCCGCTCGAGTCGAGCTGGCGCACCACCTCCAGGAGCACTGCCGACCCGCGACGACCTGCCCGCACCCCGACGTACCCGTCGTTGTCGGTCGTCAGCTCGCCGTCACCGAGGCCGCGGACCGCCGCCATCGCGACGTCGTGCTGCGACCGGTCGGCGACCGTGAACTCCACGACGTCACCGCCGATGGTGTCCTTCAGGTCGTCGGCGGTCCCCTGCGCGATCACCTTGCCGTGGTCGAAGACCACGATCTTGTCGGCCAGCTCGTCTGCCTCGTCGAGGTATTGCGTGGTCAGCAGCAGGGTGGTCCCACCGGCCACCAGGTCGCGGATGACCTCCCACATGTCGTTGCGGGCACGGGGGTCGAGGCCGGTCGTCGGCTCGTCGAGGAAGAGCACCCGCGGGCTGGCCACGAGCGATGCGGCCAGGTCGAGCCGGCGCATCATGCCGCCCGAGTAGGTCTTGGCCCGCCGCTCCGCGGCGTCGGTGAGCCCGAAACGCTCCAACAGCTCCGCGGCGCGAGCCTTCGACGCGGCGCGGCCGAGGTGGTAGAGCCGACCCACGAACTCGAGGTTCTCCCGACCGCTGAGCTCCTCGACGATCGCTGCGGACTGCCCGGCCAGGCCGATCGAGTGCCGGACCGCGGCGGCGTCGGCGACCACGTCGCGGCCGTCGACGATCACCCGGCCCGCGTCGGGCAGGGTCAGTGTGGTGAGGATCTTGACCGCGGTGGTCTTGCCCGCGCCGTTGGGGCCGAGCACCCCGAGCACGGTGCCACGCGGCACCGCAAGGTCGACGCCGGCCAGCGCGTGGACGGACCCGAAGGACTTGTGGAGGCCTTCGACGAGGATCGCGTCGTCGGCGCCGCTAGCGATGCTCACGACGCCCGACACTAGTGCGACCGGCCGACAGCGAGCCATCGGGTTTTGGGACCCCGGTGTGCCACCGTGGAGGCAGACAAGCGAGGAGTACGGATGGCCGACCCGAGCGAACCCACGGACCCCACGGACCCCGCGGACCCGGTTGATCCGGCCGAGGCTGAGGAGGAACGCCTCGGCCACCGGCGATCGCGGTGGGGCCGGTTCCGCAACGCGCTAAGCCTGGCCGCACCGCCGACGCGACGGGCGAACGAGGACCCGCGGGCGATCGGAACTCAGGAAGAGACCTACCGTGGCTGGCCATGACGACCCGGCCAGTCGGCCGCAAGCCCGCCCCGTGACCTGCCGATAGTCCAGCGTGGCCCACCGCAGTCCGCTCGAGGCGGACCCCGCCGGCCGTGGAATCGCGCGATCGGGGATCGCGCTGATCGCGGCCGGAGTTCTTGCCGTCGTCGGCTCCTGCCTGACCTGGCGGACCGTCACGACCGCGCCGTCCGGCGGCGCTGCCGTGGTCCTGCAGCGGGTCCGCGGACTGCACTTCTCCCGGCTCGGCAGCGCGAATGTCGGGGTCGGCGACCTCTGCTTGATCCTCGGCGTCGTGGCGATCCTGGTCGGCGGGGTGGTCCTGTTCCGGGGCGGCCAGCGGCTGCTGGTGGCCGCGGTGACCATCTGCGCCGTGATCGTGGTCGCGGTGACGGCTTACGAGTCGACGACGATCATTCGCGGCAGCGACGTCGCCAACTTCTCCGATCGAGCCGGCCCTGGGCTCTGGTTGTCGCTCGTCGCCGGCATCCTGCTGGTGGTCACCGGCGTCGCCGACCTCATCACCGCACGCCGAGGGCACTGACCGGGAGTCCGCGGATCGCCGCGTCGAGCACCTCGATCGTGTGCGCGAGCGCGATCGAGTGACCTGCCCGCTGCATCGCGGCGCTGACCTGCATCAGGCAGCCAGGATTGGCGGTGATCAACACCTCGGCCCCGGTCGCGGCCACGTTGGCGGCCTTGCGGTCGCCGAGCTCGCGGGCCGGCTGCGGCCTGAGCAGGTTGTAGACGCCGGCCGAGCCGCAGCAGATCTCCGACTCGGCGATCTCTCGGACCTCGAGCCCCGGGATGCCGGCGAGCAGCGACCGGGGTTGCGCCCGGATCCCCTGCGCGTGGCTCAGATGACACGCGTCGTGGTACGCCGCCACCATCGGCAGCGGGTGGCGGATGGCGACCGGCCCGAGCTCGGCAAGGAACTCGCTGACGTCGCGGCACTTGGCGGAGAACGCCTCGGCCCGGGGCGCCCAGTGCGGGTCGCCGGCGAGCAGTCGCCCGTAATCCTTCACTGACGATCCGCAGCCGGCGACGTTGACGACGATCGCGTCGACCGCTTGTGACTCAAAAGCCGCGATCAGCCGCTTCGCCCGGTCCAGCGCCTCGGCCTCGCGGCCGACATGCAGCGACAACGCGCCGCAGCACGCCTGGCTGCGCGGCGCGACGACCTCGCAACCCTCGGCGGCCAGGACTCGAGCGGTCGCGGCGTTCACGCCCGGGAAGAACTGGCGCTGTACGCAGCCGAGCAGCAGCCCGACCCGGGCTCGCTTCGCGCCGACCGCAGGCGTCAGCGCAGGCACGGCCGGCATCGCCGCGAGCGGTGGCAGCAAGTCGTCCATGACCCCGACCGCGGCGGGCAGGCGGTCGAGCACGGAGCTGCGGCGGATCAGCCGGCGAAGGCCGGTTCGCTGGTAGACCCGCAGCGGCCCGCGCAGCAGCCCCAGCCGGCGCGGGTAGGGAAACAGCGCGAACACCATCCCGCGGACCGCCCGGTCCGATCGCCGCCGTTCGGCGGCCGGCTCGATCTCGGCGCGGGTCGCCTCGATCAACGCGTCGTACTGAACCCCTGACGGGCATGCGGTCAGACACGACATGCAGCCGAGGCAGTTGTCGAAGTGCCCGGTCATCGTCGCGTCGAGCGGCGTGCCCTCGAGCAGCTGCTTCATCAGATAGATCCGTCCGCGCGGGGAGTCCATCTCCTCGCCCCACAGCACGTACGTCGGACAGGTCGGCAGGCAGAAGCCGCAGTGCACGCACTCCGAGACCAGCTCGGGCGAGATCTCGGCCACGTCAGATCCCGCCCACGTACCGGCCGGGCGACATCCGGCCGTCCGGGTCGAACTGCTCCTTGATCCGTCGCATCACTTCCAGCCCGCGCGCCGGCCCCCAGACATCGATCCCGTGCTTCGCCTCGGTCGGCGCCTCAACCAGGACGACCTGGCCGTCCCAACCGGCCGCGCGGCGGCGCAGCGGCTCCAACCACGACAGGTCCTCGCTGGCGGTGCCGGCCCACAGGACCCCGCTGCCCAGATGGGCGCGAAGCCGCGCCTCAGGGATGAGGTCGCGCACGGCCCTGACCGCCTCGTTCACCGCGCCGAGGCGATGGGTGATCTTGACGCCGACCTGTCCGGGATCGCCGCGCCGCCACGGCCGCTCGCCGAAGGAGTCCGGGAGGGCGTCCGTGACCTCGCCGGCGATCGCGGCTGCGATGTCGGCGGCCTGGATGTCCGCCGCCGACTCGATCGACTCGACCACCGCGATCACCGTGGCACCGTCCCACTCGAGCGCGGTCGGGGTCGCACCGGTGTCGAAGCAGCGCGCCGCCGCTGCCGCGGGATCGTCGGCAAGCGCGGTCACCACCCGGCGTACCGGGGGACGCGGGTGCAAGCGGAACGTGCACTCGGCGATCACCCCGAGCGTCCCGAACGACCCGGTGAACAGCTTGCCAAGGTCGTAACCGGCGACGTTCTTGACCACCTTGCCGCCTGACTTTGCGACCGTGCCGTCGGCCAAGACGATCGTGATCCCGATCAGGAGGTCGCGCGGTGTGCCGTACCGCAACCGGCGCGGCCCGCTGGCCGCGGCAGCAACGACTCCGCCGACGGTCGCGCCCGGCTCGGGCGGATCCAGCGCGAGCCACTGCCCCGCGCCGGCCACCTGCTCCTGCACGGCCGCCAACGGCGCCCCGGCCTGGGTGGTCACGACCAGGTCGCCGGCCGCGTGCTCCAGGATCCGGTCCATCGACGTCGTACTGACCAGGAGGTCCAGGGACGACGGCGGCGTCCCCCACTCGATCTTGCTCCGCCCGCCGCACGCCAGCACGGTCTTGCCCTCGTCGGTCGCATGCCGCAGGGCGGTCGCGAGGTCGGCGGTGTTCATCGGCTGGGCGACCGACCCCGCCACGACGCCGCCGACTGTCGACGTCGACGACTCAGAAGACATCCGCGATGCCGGCTTCCTGCAACGGGTGCACCCCGCGGGCCCGGCCGGGCCGTTCGCCGCACAACCGCGGCGTCGGGAAGATCTTGCCCGGGTTACAGATGTTGTCCGGGTCGAACGCGCACCGCACCAGCTGCATCACGTCGAGGTCGATCTCGTTGAACATCTTTCCCATGTGCACTTTCTTGTCGTGACCGACGCCGTGCTCGCCGGTGATCGAGCCGCCGTGCTCGAGGCAGAGCTCGATGATCCGGTTGGACACCTCCTCGGCGCGCTCGGTCTCACCGCGGCTCTCGTCGAAGAGCACCAGCGGGTGCAAATTGCCGTCACCGGCATGGAAGACGTTGGCGACCCGGATCCCGGCCTCGGCACCGACCGCCTCAATCGCCAGCAGCACCTCGGAGAGTGCCGTGCGCGGGATCACGCCGTCCTGGACGATGTAGTCCGGGCTGATCCGGCCGACCGCCGCGAACGCGGACTTCCGTCCCTTCCAGATCAAGGCGCGCTCGGCCTCGTCGGCCGCCACTCGGATCTCGAACGCCCCGGCCTCGGCACACAACCGCTCGACCTCGGCGAGCTGTGCGTCGACCTCGCAAACCGGCCCGTCGAGCTCGCCGACCATCACCGCACCGGCGCCGGCCGGATAACCCGGATGTACGGCGGCCTCGGCGGCCTCGATCGCGAGCGCATCCATCAGCTCGATCGCCGCGGGCAGGACTCCGGCGGCGATGATCGCGCTCACCGCGTTCCCCGCGTCATCGATCGTGTGGAAGCCGGCCAGGACGGTCTGTACGGCCTGCGGCCGGCGGAGCAGCCGGACGGTCGCCTCGGTCACCACGCCCAGCGTTCCCTCACTGCCTACGATCGCGCCGACCAGGTCGTAGCCGACCGGGTCCGGCGCGCTGCCACCGAACCGTTCGGTGCTGCCGTCCGGCAGGACCACCTCGAGCCCGGTGACGTGGTGCGCGGTGAAGCCGTACTTCAGGCAGTGCGCGCCGCCGGAGTTCTCCGCGACGTTGCCGCCGAGGGAACACACCTGCTGGCTGGACGGGTCCGGCGCGTAGTAGTAGCCCGCCGAGGCCACCGACTTGGTCAGGTCGGCGTTGATGACGCCGGGCTGCACGACCGCCCGCTCGTCGCCGAGGTCGACGTCGACGATGGTGTTCATCCGCGACAACACGATGAGTACGCCGTCACCGCGCGGCAGCGCGCCCCCTGAGAGACCGGTCCCCGACCCGCGCGCGATGAACGGCACGCCGAGCGCGGCGCACCGGCCGACGACGAACTCGACATCCGCCCGGGATTCGGCCAGCACCACCAGGCCCGGCGTACATCGATAGGCCGCCAGGCCGTCGCACTCGTAGGTCCGGAGCTGGACCGGCTCGGTGATCACCTTCACCGGTGCGAGCTCGCGGCGGCAGTCCGCGATGAGGGTCTCGAGCGCGGCCAATCCGGGCTACAACCGGTCGTACGCCGGAAGGGTCAGGAACTCGATGAAGTCGTCGGAGAGCGCGACCTCCTCGAAGATCTCGCGGGCCTCGACCCACCGGCCGGACTCGTAGACGTCGTCGCCGATCTCGGTCCTCACCTCGGCGGTCACCTCGTCGGCCACCTTGCGGACCAGCTCGGCAGTGACCTGCTCGCCGGTGTCGGCGAGGGTCACGTCGTTGTGCACCCATTGCCAGACCTGCGAGCGCGAGATCTCCGCGGTCGCCGCGTCCTCCATCAGGTTGTGGATCGCAGCTGCGCCGTTGCCCCGCAGCCACGACTCGATGTAGCGGATCCCGACGTCGACATTGGTTCGCAGCCCGACCGCGGTCTTCTCCCCCGGCGTGAGGGCGACCGCGAGCAGGTCGTCGGCGCTGACATCGACGTCCGGCCGCAGCTTGTCGATCTGGTTCGGGCGATCGCCGAGGACCGCGTCGAACTCGGCCAGCGCGGTCGGCACCAGGTCGGGGTGGGCCACCCAGGTGCCGTCGAAGCCGGCCCGCGCCTCGCGCTCTTTGTCCGCCTTCACCCGCTCGAGCGCGACCCGGTTGATCTCGGGATCCTTGCGGCTGGGGATGAACGCGGCCATGCCGCCCATCGCGAATGCGCCGCGCTTGTGGCAGGTCTGCACGAGCAGCTCGCTGTAGGCCCGCATGAACGGCACGGTCATCGTGACGCTGTTGCGGTCGGGAAGCAGGAATTCTTCGCCGCGATCGCGGAACATCTTGATCATCGAGAACATGTAGTCCCAGCGGCCCGCGTTCAGCCCGTAGGAGTGCTCGCGCAGCTCGTACAGGATCTCGTCCATCTCGAACGCGGCCGGGATGGTCTCGATCAGGACGGTCGCGCGGATCGTGCCGCGCGCGACCCCCAACCCATCCTGCGCGTGGTTGAACACGTCGTTCCAGAGCCGGGCCTCCAGATGCGACTCCAGCTTGGGCAGGTAGAAATACGGCCGGGTGCCCTTCGCGGTCAGCCGGGCCACGTTGTGGAAGAAGAACAGCCCGAAGTCGAACAAGCCACCGCTGATCGGCTCGCCGTCGACCAGCACATGCTTCTCGGGCAGGTGCCAGCCGCGTGGCCGCGGCATCAGCGCGGCTACGGTCGGATTGAGCGCATAGCTCTTGCCCTCCGGCGACACGAAGTCGATCCGCCGTTCGATCGCGTCGATCAGGTTGACCTGGCCCTGCACCTTGTTGTGCCAGGTCGGGGTGCTCGCGTCCTCGAAGTCGGCCATGAACACCTTGGCGCCGGAGTTCAGTGCGTTGACGAGCATCTTCTTCTCGGTCGGGCCGGTGATCTCGACCCGCCGATCGACCAGGTCAGCCGGCGGCGCGACCCGCCAGCTGGTGTCCGCCCGGATCTCGCGGGTCTCGTCGAGGAAGTCCAGCCGGCCGGTTTCGGCGGCCTGAGCCCGCCGGTCGCGGCGGCGGGCGAGAAGCTCGGTACGACGGGCACCGAAGGTGCGCTGAAGGTCGGCCACGAATGCGAGTGCCTCGGGCGTGAGGATCTCATCGAACCGGTCTTCAACCGGGCCGATGACCTGCGCCGGGTCACTGCTGGTCATTCGTCAGCTCCTTCGGATCGGTGCCGCCGCCGTCGGCGGCGGACGACGACGACGAGGCCGAACACGATCGTGCCCACCACTCGTGCGCTCGGGAGCCGGTCGGCCCAGCCGAGGTCGTCGGGAGCGTAGTCGCGACCATCGGGCGCGATCGACAGCGCGGGTCGCGGCGGCGTTGCGGCGGTCTCCGCTCCGGCCGGTTTGGCCCGCTCGGCGCCTGACTCCTTGGTACCTGTCCCCTTAGCACCTGTCCCCTTAGCGCCCACGACGCCGGCGAGGACGCCGTCGAGCAGGCGGCCGAGCACCCGTGACCAGTCCGCCTCATCGGCGCTCGCGCCGCGGCCGGACGCGTCGATATCGCCATCGACCTCGACGCTCGTGCTTGCATCGGCGGCAGCGACCGCAATCGTCAGTGTCGCCTGCAGGGTGCCGCTGCCGCGGGCCTCACGACCGCTAACCGACAGGACCGCAGCGCGCGGGCCGGCGTCCGCCGTACCGCTCGTCACCGTGATCCGGTAGGTGATCTGTGCGGCACCGACCGGGCACTTGACCGACCCCGCGACGCCGTCGCCGTCCCGCGTGAGGGTGGCGCCCGGCGCCGCCGCAAGCACCCGATCCAGGTCCGAGAGCGCAGCCCACACCGCCTCGACCGGCTCCGCGACCGAAGCGCGGTACGAACATCGCATCTGCGCATTGTGCTTGATCCCCCCTGATCACGCGTCGCTGGGCGTGATTGACTGCCATGCCATGACCGCCCGGCCGCTCGCCGAGGCCCTCGCCGGCCAGCGAATCCTGGTCACGGGATCGACTGGTTTCGTGGGCGAGGCGCTGCTCGAGCGCTTGCTGCACGACCTCCCGGAGACACCAGTCACCCTGGTCGTCCGCGCCCGGGGGATGCTCTCGGCCCAGGACCGGGTCCGGCACGTGCTGGCCGGGCCGGCCTTCGAGCGGCTGCGGACGCGGCGCGGCGACGATCTCGGGCCGCTGCTGGACAGCGGACACATCACCGTCCTCGAGGGTGACCTCGACAATCTGCCCGACCTGCCCGGCGACCTCGACATCGTGATCCATTGCGCGGGCGAGGTGTCGTTCGATCCGGCGATCGACGATGGCTTCGCCACGAACGTGCACGGCACGCTGAACCTGCTCGCCGCGATCGAGGCGAGCAGCAGCCGGCCGCACTACGTCCACGTCTCCACGGCGTACGTCGCCGGTCGCCAACAAGGACACGTCCGGGAGGGCCGGCTCGACCACACCGTCGACTGGCGCAGCGAGGCCACGATGGCGGCACAGCTGCGCGAGCGGGCCGAGATCGACAGCCGTTCGGCCGAGCAGCTTGCCGTCTTCACCGCCGAGGCCGAGGCGGATCACAGCACGCTCGGCGCGCTGTCGGTCTCCGCGGAAGCCGAGCGACGTCGCCGCGAATGGGTCACCAAGACAGCTGGTCGACGCCGGCCGCGAGCGAGGCCGCAGCCTCGGCTGGACCGACTGCTACACCTTCACCAAAGCGATGGCTGAGCGCGCGGTCGAGGAGCACCGCGGCGCACCTCGCCGGTCACCGTCGCTCCGCCCGAGCGATCATCGAAAGCGCGCTGCGCCAGCCGTTCCCGGGGTGGATCGAAGGCTTCAAGATGGCCGAGCCGATCATCCTGGCATTCGGCCGCGGCGACCTGCCCGACTTCCCCGGCATCCCGGACGGCGTCATCGACATCATCCCGGTCGACCTCGTCGTCAACGCCATGCATCGCGGCGGCCGCCACGCGGCCCGAGCCGGGCTCGCCGGCGTACTACACGATTTGCTCCGGCGCCCGAAACCCGCTGAGCTTCCGGCTGCTGCACGACCTGGTGTGCGGGTTACTTCGTCGAGCACCCGATGGTGCAGCGCGACCGCGGCGAGGTCCGGGTGCCGCGCTGGCAGTGGCCGGGGTCGGAGCGGGTCGGATCAGCTGATCCGCCTCGGCGACCGCGCGCACCGCACCGCCGACCGGGTCGTCACGTCGCTTCCGCGGTCGGCCCGGACCCGCGACTGGGCGCGCAGCCTCGACCGGCAGCGCGGCCGGCTGGACTTCCTCCGCCGCTACTTCGACCTCTACCGCCCGTACGCCGATGCCGAGCTGCACTTCTCCGACCGGTCGACGCTCGCGCTGCACGAGGCGTTGCATCCCGACGACGTCGAACCGTTCGGGTTCGACGCCACGATGATCGACTGGCGCTACTACCTCGTCGACGTCCACGTCCCGGCCGTCGTCGCGCCGCTGACCGCGCTGAGCGCGCTTCGCGGACCCCGGACCGAACCCACCCGGCAGGTGGCCGAGAACGGCAGTGACACGGTCGCGGTCTTCGACATGGACGGCACCCTGCTGTCGAGCAACGTGGTCGAGTCCTACCTCTGGCTGCGGCTCCCCGAGCTGGCGATGACCGCCAAGGCGCGTGAGGTCGGCGAGGTCGCCCGGGCGCTACCGCGCTGGCTGGTCACCCAACGCCGGGACCGAGCGGCGTTCCTGCGGATGGTCTACCGGCGCTACGAGGGCGCTCGATCGCCGAGCTGGAGCGGATCGTCGACGACGAGCTCGCGCCGATGATGCTGACCCGGTGTCCTCGCACGCGGTGCGAGCGATCCGCGAGCACCGGCTCGCCGGCCACCACCTCGTGCTGGTCACCGGCGCGGTCACCCCGCTGACCCGACCGGTGGCGGCGCTGTTCGACGAGGTCGTGGCGGCGGAGCTGTCGGTCGACGAGTTCGGCCGCTGCACCGGGCACCTCGACCGGCCGCCGCTGGTCGGCGAGTCCCGGGCCGCCTGGCTGCGGCACCGGGCGCTGGAGGCCGGCTGGGACCTGGCCGCCAGCTACGCCTACGCCGACTCGGCGAGCGACCTGCCGTTGTTGCGCACGGTCGGGCAACCCGTCGTCGTCGACCCCGACGTCGTGCTGTTCCGGGTGGCCCGCAAGGAGCGCTGGCCGATGGAGATCTGGCACGGCACCAAGACACGAGCGCCGACCGTGGCGGCGGTCCGATGATTTCCGCGCTCGAGGTCTACCGCTCGCTGCCGCGCTATGTCGCGGCGCGGGCAGTGGGCCCGCGCCTGCCCGGTCTGCTCGCCGGTCCGCTGGCGCCGCTTCGCCTGGTCCATCGGGACGGTCCGCGATCGCCGGGTGAGGGCTGGGCCCGGGTGCGCCCGCGGCTCTCCGGCATCTGCGGCTCCGACCTCGCCACGGTGACCGGTCACTCCTCGCTCTACTTCGCCTCGCTGGTCTCGATGCCGTTCGTGCCCGGACACGAGGTGGTCGGCGAGACCCGCGACGACTGCGACCGGGCATGCCGGCCGGCACCCGGGTGGTGATCGACCCGGTGCTCGGCTGTGACGCCCGGGCCTCGATCCGTGCGAGGCCTGCGCGGATCGGCCAGACCAACCGGTGCGACCGCATCACCGTCGGCCACCTGTCCCCCGGCCTGCAGACCGGCTACTGCGCCGACACCGGCGGCGGCTGGAGCGGCGAGTTCGTCGCGCACCGTGTCCCAGCTGCACGCCGTGCCCGACGAGCTGCCCGACGACCGCGCGGTCCTGGTCGAGCCGCTCGCCTGCGCGGTGCACGTCGCCCGCCGCGCCGCCCTCAGCCGGACGGCGGGTCGGCACTGATCGTCGGCGCCGGCGCGGTCGGCCTGCTCACCGCGCTGGCGCTGCGCGAGCTCACGCCGGCCGGGCGAGATCACGGTCGTCGCGAAGCACCGCCGGCAGCGCGAGCTGGCGCAGCGGTTCGGAGCGACGCGACGTCATCTCGCCGGCCGAGGTCGCGAGCGGGGTACGCCGCGCCACCCGCGCGCTCCGGCTCGAGCCCGAGCGCGGGCCGCCGTACCTGCTCGGCGGGGTCGATGTGACCCTCGACGCGGTCGGATCGCGAGGCTCGGTCGACGCCGCGCTGCGCGTCGACCCGGGCCGGCGGCCGGGTCGTCCTTTCCGGCGTGCCCGGCGACCGCATCCGACCTCACGCCCGCGTGGTTCCGCGAGCTGTCGCTGGCCGGCGCCTACGCCAGCCGCCGGCGACGCCTTCGAGGTCGCGACCCGAGCTCGCCGCGACGCGCACCGCTCGACGCGCTGGTCGGCGGTGCGCTACCCGCTGGACCGCTGGCGCGAGGCCCTCGACCACGCGCTCGTCGCAGGCCGGCTGGGCACCTCGAACGCGTCGTCTTCGACCTGCCCACCAGCACCGGAAGTGACACGCACGTGACCCGCCCGGGCTTCGTGCTCGAGGTCGACGAACGCACCCCGCCGCTGCTCGTGCACTCCGGCGAGAGCCTTCCGCCTCGAGCGGTTCCCGCTCGGCACCCGGGTGATCTACCCGCCCGAGTCCCTGCCCGGCCTCCCGACGTCGACCAGGCGATCCATCGAGGCGCTGCTCGACATCCGATCGACTCGACGCCGCTGCCGCGCCCTCCTGCGCGCCGGCATGAAGCTGACGATCGCCTTCGACGACATCAGCCTGCCGCTGCCGCCGATGCGCCTGCCCGACATCCGCCAGCGGATCATCGAGGCCGTCCTCACGCGCGCCGCCGAGGCCGGCGTCGACGACGTCGAGCTGATCGTCGCCAACGCGCTGCACCGCCGGATGACCGCGGCCGAGATCCAGCCGATCGTCGGCGAGCGGGTCTTCCGCTCGTTCTGGCCGGACCAGCTCACCAACCACGACGCCGAGGACGCCGACAACCTGCTGCACCTCGGCCTGACCGACGCGCGGCGAGGACGTCGAGATCAACAAGCGGGCGGCCGAGAGCGACCTGCTCGTCTACGTCAACGTCAACCTCGTCGCGATGGACGGCGGCCACAAGTCGGTGCCGATCGGGCTGGCGTCGTACAAGTCGCTGCGGCACCACCACAACAGCCACACGATGGTCCACTCGCGGTCGTTCATGGACCCGGAGAAGTCGGCGCTGCACTCCTCGGCCTGGCGGATGGGCCGGCTGCTCGCCGAGCACGTGAAGATCTTCCAGATCGAGACGACGCTCAACAACCACGCTTTCCCGATCGCAGTACGGCTTCCTGACCAAGCGCGAGTGGGAATGGTCGGCGCGCGACCAGGCGATGGCCTCGGCGCCATGCGCGGCCTCGACCGGATGCCGGCCGCGGCTGCGGCGCACGCTCGTTCCAGCGGATGGAAGCGCCGTACGGGCTGACCAGCGTGCAGGCCGGCGAGGTCGAGGCCGGTCCACAAGAAGACCCTGGAGTCGGTGCATCGCCAGCAGCTGGTCGAGGTCAACGGGCCAGTCCGACGTGCTCGTGCTGGGGCTGCCGTATCGTCGGCCCCTACAACGTCAACTCGGTGATGAACCCGATCCTCGCGATGTGCCTGGGGCTCGGCTACTTCTTCAACATGTACCGGGGAAAGCCGCTGGTGCGCCCGGGCGGCGCGCTGATCCTCCATCACCCGGTGCCGTACGAGTTCAGCCAGCTGCACCACCCGAGCTACGTCGACTTCTTCGAAGAGGTGCTCGTCGGAGTCGACCGACCCGGCGACCATCGAGGCGAAGTTCGAGAAGGCAGTACGCGACCGACCCCTGGTACATCCACCTCTACCGGACCTCGCACGCCTACCACGGCGTGCACCCCTTCTACATGTGGTACTGGGGCGCGCACGCGCTCGACCACCTCGGGATCGCGCAATGTCGTCTGGGTCGGCGCCGACCGAAAAGCCGTGGAACGTATGGGGTTTCGCGCCGCGACGACGCTGGCCGACGCGCTCGAGATGGTGCCGTGGCGCGGTCGGTTCTAGCCCGTCGATCACCTACCTGCACGCGCCGCCGCACATGCTCGCGGACGTCAGATGAGTCGCGTGAACCAACGCCGGCCGGGTCTCGTCGCCGACCTGGCCGTGATGTCGCGCGGCTGGCGCTGGACCCGCCGGTCGCTGCCACCGCGGTCGGCCGAGCCGCATCACACCTTCCCGGAGCCCCGCGAGTTCCCGACCGAATGGGCTCGCTCGCGACCGGCGCGAATGGTTCGGGAGGTCGCGTTGCGCGGCGGGCTCTCGCCACTGGTCCGGCGCGAGACGACCGTCGAGGTCGACGGCCTCGACATCTTCGACGACCTCGAAGGCCCGGTCATCCTGGTCGCCAACCACACCTCGCATCTCGACACCGCGCTATTGCTCACGACGCTTCCGGTGAAGTGGCAGCGGAAGATCACCGTCGGCGCGGCCGCCGACTACTTCTTCGACGCCTGGTGGCGGGCGATCGGCTCGGCACTGCTGTTCGCGACGTTCCCGATCGAGCGGCACGGCACCGGGCTTTCCGACACGCCCGCAACGTTGATCGAGCAGGGCTGGTCCATCGTGATGTTTCCCGAGGGCACCCGGTCGCCGGACGGCTGGACCCGGCGGTTCCGCCCGGGTGCGGCGGCACTGGCGCGCACCCACGGCATCCCGATCGTGCCGGTGGCGATCGCCGGCTCGTACGCCGCGATGCCGCGCGGGCGCAACTGGCCGAAGCCGGGCCGGCCGCCGGTGCACGTGCGCTACGGCCGGCCGGTCCGCCCACTGCCGGACGAGAACACCTTGGCCCTCAACGGCCGGGTATCGGACGCACTCGCGGCCCTGCTCGACGAGGACACCACCGACTGGTACGCCGCGGCCCGCCGGGCCGCGAGCGACGCCACGCCGTCGTCGTCCGGTCCCGAAGTGGCGAACTGGCGACGGGTGTGGGCGTCAACCGCCGGACCGACGGTCCGGGGCGCGAAGGCGAGGGCATGGCGATGACTGAAGACGATTGGCAGCCGAGCCATCGCGGCCAGGCGATCCAGTACTTCAACGCGGCCTGGGACCTGATCGACACGCCCGTCCGGAGCATCGCCGAGAACCGCGACATGGTGACCCTGGCGCTCGCCTCCCGCCAGCACTGGATAGAGGCGGGCGGCACCGAGGAGAACCTCGCGGTGGCCGACTGGCAGGTCGCCCATACCGCCAGCCTGGCCGGCCTTCCGGATGTCGCACTCACCTTTGCCCGCGCGGCGGTCGACCGGGCCGAGTCGGCCGACCTGCCGACCTGGCTGAAGGCCTCGGCGCACGAGGGGCTCGCCCGGGCACACGCGGCCGCAGGTGACAAGGCCAACTACACCTACGAGGCGGACCTGGCCCGAGCCCTGCTCGAGAAGGTCGACGACGACGAGGACCGCAACCTGATCTCGTCACAGTTGGCGAGCATCGTCGCCCCCGAGTGACCGATCGGCCGCTGGTCGTCGAACGAGCGGCGACCCCGCGCGGCGAGCTGGTGCTCCGCCGCGACGGCGCGCACTACGAGGTGATCAGCAACGGCACGTTCCTGATGGACACTCGCGACGGGCGCTCCGAGCGGCTGCTCGCCAGCGCGGCACTCGCCCGGCACCCGGACCCGCAGGTGGTGCTGATCGCCGGATTGGGGGTCGGCTTCTCGCTCGTCGAGGCGCTCTCCGACGCCCGCGTGCGTCAGGTCGAGGTGGTCGAGATCGAGCCCGCCCTCATCGAGTGGCACGGCCGCCACCTGGCCGACTACTCGGGTGCCGCCCTCACGGACGACCGGGTGCGGCTCGTCGTCGTCGACGTCGTCGCGCACCTTCGATCCACGTCGACCCGGTACGACGTGATCTGCCTCGACGTCGACAACGGCCCCGGCTGGACGGTCACGGCCGGCAACGCCACGCTGTACGACGATGCGGGCACCGACCTGATCGAGTCCCGCCTGCAGGACGGCGGGGTGCTGGCGATCTGGAGCTCGGCACCGGCACCGGCGTACCAGGCAGTCCTGGACCGGCATTTCGCCTCGGTGCAGACACACGCGATCATGGTGGCCAGGGGCGAGCCGGACATCGTGATCGTGGCGGGCGGCCCGCGTGGTGTACGACAGAGGGATGACGACCGTGACTGCAGCTGACGAAAAGCGCGTCCTCGACGCCGCGCCGCACCAACTGTTCATCGGGGGTGAGTGGCGCGACAGCTCGAGCGGCATGACGCTCGACATCGAGGACCCAAGCACGGAGGAGGCGCTCTGCGCGGTCGCCGACGGCACACCCGAGGACGCTGCCGCCGCGCTGGACGCGGCGTGTGCGGCCCAGGCCGCGTGGGGCGCCACCCCGCCTCGCGACCGCGGCGAGATCCTGCGCCGGACCTTCGAGCTGATGAACTCCCGGGCCGACGACCTCGCTCTGCTCATGACGCTCGAGATGGGCAAGCCGCTCGCCGAGTCGAAGGGCGAGATCGTGTACGCCGCGGAGTTCCTCCGCTGGTTCTCCGAGCAGGCGGTGCGGATCGACGGGCGCTACGCGGTGAACCCGAACGGGTCCGGCCGGCTGCTTACGATGAAGGCGCCGATCGGGCCGTGCCTGCTGATCACGCCGTGGAACTTCCCGACCGCGATGGGCACCCGCAAGATCGGGCCGGCTGTTGCGGCCGGCTGCACGATGGTCGTGAAGCCGGCCCAGCAGACCCCGCTGTCGATGCTCGCGCTTGCTGAGCTGATGACCGAGGCCGGCCTTCCGGCCGGCGTACTCAACGTGATCACGTCCAGCAGTGCCAGCAAGGTGACCGGACCGCTGTTCGACGACCCGCGGCTGCGCAAGATGTCGTTCACCGGCTCCACCCCGATCGGCAAGAAGCTGATGGAGCAGGCCTCGAAGCGGCTGATCAAGTGCTCGATGGAGCTCGGCGGCAATGCGCCGTACATCGTGTTTGACGACGCCAACCTCGACGAAGCCGTCGACCAGGCCCTGATCGCCAAGATGCGCAACGGCGGCGAGTCATGCGTCGCGGCCAACCGGTTCCTGGTCCACGAGTCGGTCGCGACCGAGTTCGCGGCCCGGCTCTCGGAGCGGTTGGGCGCGATGTCGGTCGGCCGCGGCACCGAGGACGGCGTGCAGGTCGGGCCACTGATCGACGGGACGCAGCGCGACAAGGTTGCCGAGCTCGTCGATGACGCGGTCGGCAAGGGCGCAAAGGTCATGACCGGCGGCGAGCGGGTCGGCGACCGCGGCTACTTCTACGCACCGACCGTGCTGTCGGGCATCACTCACGATGCAGACCTGCTCCGCGAGGAGATCTTCGGTCCGGTCGCACCGGTGGCGACCTTCTCGACCGAAGCCGAGGTGATCGAGGCGGCCAACGCGACCGAGTTCGGCCTGGTCGCCTACCTGTTCACCCGCGACATCAAACGCGCGTTCCGGGTCAGCGAGGCACTCGAGGTCGGCATGCTCGGCCTCAACCGCGGACTGGTCAGCAACGCCGCGGCACCGTTCGGCGGGATCAAGGAGTCCGGCTTCGGGCGCGAGGGCGGACTCGAGGGCATCGACGAGTACGTCACCACCAAGTACGTCGCGGTCGACCTGTAGCCACCACGCGCCCCGGCGCGCCCGCCCGTTTCAACACACAACGCCTGTTGACGGCCGGCGTAACGCCCCCCTCGCGACCCGAATGCCCGATTTGGTCGAGGCGTTGGGTGCTGAAACGGGCGTAGGGACTACCGGGGCTGGTGGCTCGACGGGAGCCGCGAGGCGCGCAACGCTCTACCTGTGACGGTCGGCGACGAGTTCGAGATGCTCGAACTCGGCGAGCCGCCCGAGCCCCAGCGACCGCGCTCGGCACGACGTCAAGCGACGGCAATCGGCATCGTCCTGGCCGTTGTCGCGCTCGTGGTCACCCTCGCGCTCGCGACCGAGGGGCACAAGGCGCCGAATCAGCATGCGCTGTCGCCCGTTCCGATCAGCCCCGGCTCGGTGACGACGAGCCAGGCGTTCAACGTCGCGCCACCGCCGGTGCCACCCGAGTCGTTCCCGCCGCCCCCATTGCCGCCGTGCCGGCTGCGCGCGATCCGAAGCACTGCGCAGCTCCGACCCACGATCGGTGGAGTGGTCGGAGTCGTCACGGCAACTGCGCACAACTGCCACTTCCCGATCCGGATGGCACCGATCGCCCTGGTCAGCGGCGGCCGACCCATGTCCGGCATCCCGCTCATCCCGAACTCCGATCGCACCAATCCGGCGACCGACTTCGCGGAGCCGGCGCTCGCGGTCGGGCAGATCTCGTTCGGCTTCAGCTGGACCGGTTCGTGGTGCGGCGAACGAGCTCAGGCGGTGCGGTTGAGCTTCGGCCGGGAGACCTTCGATGTACCGCTGAGCGGGCCGCAACCGCGGTGCGTCAACGGCAACTCTGACTCGGCGCTGATCCGAGGTACGGCCGGCGGCATCGGCGAGCCGGTCCAGGGTGCGCCGCCGGCCTGGCGGGCCCTGACCGCCCAGCTCACCATCCGGCCGAACAGCTACCACTCGGCGCTGACGCGGCTGCGTGTCACCGTGACCAACGGCTCCGCGGAAGCGGTGTCGCTGAACCCGATCCCGACGTACATCATCGGCGTGGTGGACGCCTTGGGAGACGGGACATCGGAGGAGATCGCCGCGCCCTTGCCGTTCCTCAGCAGCCGCCTGGTGGTGCCCGCGCACGGCACCCTGACCCTCGATCTCCCGAGGGTCTCGTACGCCCCTGACCGTCGCGGGTTTCGCACCGGCTACCCGATCACGGTGACCTTCGCGATCGCCGGCGTACCGAACGCGACCGCCACCACGACCGTCCGCTGAGCCGGATCGGGACCGGCCGGGCCGGCCGCGGATCGACGATCTTGAGGTCCGTCCGGGTCACCGGCTTGCTTCCGGTTGGCGCCCCGGGCAGCCCAAAACCCGCGCTAGTCTGGCGACGAAGTCCTTAGCCCGGGAGAGGCCCTTAGTGAGCAGCGCACGTCAGGCCACCGCAGGCCCGTCCAAGGAGTCTGCACCGGCCAAAGCCGCCACACCTCGCCGCCGCCGCAAGTCCGCTATCGCGGTGGTCGCTGACTCCGACACCGAAGAAGCCGCTGCGACTCAGGCTGCGCCGGCCGGCGAGCCCGGCGACGCCGCACCCCCGCCGCTGCTGGCCGCTGCCGACATCGACCCCGAGGCCGAGCCGCCGGCGAGCGAGCTGGTCGAGGACGAGGAAGACGACGTCGAGGTCATCGCCGAGGAAGACAACTCCGGTCCCTCGACCGACCTGGTTCGCGCCTACCTCAAGGAGATCGGCCGGGTCGCGCTGCTCAACGCCGAGCAGGAGGTCGAGCTCGCAAAGCGGATCGAGGCCGGCCTGTTCGCCGCCGAGCGGCTGCGGCTGTTCGACTGCGGCGACCTGAAGATGACCAAGCAGGTCCAGAAGGACTACATCTGGCTCACCGCCGACGGCCAGCGGGCGAAGGACCACCTGCTCGAGGCCAACCTGCGGCTGGTCGTCTCGGTGGCGAAGCGTTACACCGGGCGCGGCATGGCCTTCCTCGACCTGATCCAGGAGGGCAACCTCGGCCTGATCCGGGCGGTCGAGAAGTTCGACTACACCAAGGGCTACAAGTTTTCGACGTACGCGACTTGGTGGATCCGACAGGCGATCACTCGGGCGATGGCCGACCAGGCCCGCACGATCCGGATCCCGGTCCACATGGTCGAGCAGATCAACAAGCTGACCCGGGTGCAGCGCCAGATGCTGCAGGACCTCGGCCGGGAGCCGACTGCGGACGAGCTCGCCAAGGAGCTCGACATGACTCCTGACAAGGTGGTCGAGATCCAGGGCTACGCCCGGGAGCCGGTCTCGCTCGAGCAGAACGTCGGCGACGAGGGCGACAGCCAGCTCGGCGACTTCATCGAGGACGCCGACGCGCCGATCGCGGCGGAGGTCGTGTCGTTCGGGCTGCTGCAGCGCGAGCTCGACAGCGTGCTCAAGACGCTGCCGGAGCGCGAGGCGGCCGTGGTCGCGCTGCGGTTCGGGTTGACCGACGGCCAGCCGCGCACCCTCGACGAGATCGGCCGCGAGTTCGGCCTCACCCGTGAGCGGATCCGCCAGATCGAGGCGAAGACGCTGTCGAAGCTGCGCCACCCCAGCCGCTCACAGAAGCTCCGCGACTACCTCGAGTAACCCCACGCATGGCCCATCGGTGGGGCCCTAGCCCCACGCATGGGCCATCGGTGTGGGCTCAGCCGGTGGCGAACCGGGGGTCGCTCGGGGCGGCAAGGGCCAGCGACGCCGCGAGTTGCTCGACCTCTGTGGCAGTGCCGTCGTTCACCGTGATGTCGGCTTCCACGTCGTGCGCCGGCGCCCAGATCAACGTGGCGGTCCGCGCGTCGGCAACCAGCACGCCCGGCTGCCCCAAGACCGTCACCAAAGTCGCGTCCAGCTGTGCGCTTGCGGCCTCCTGGTCGACCCGGCTCGGCTCCGCGGTCACGTTCAGCTCCACCGTGTGCCCGCTCCCGTCCACCCACTCGGACATGACCGTGCCCTCGGCGCCGGCGCGTTCATCGACCGCCGCGGGAGCGATCGTCCAGCCGCGCGCGGCGTCCGGGGGAATCGTCGCGGACCCAGCGTGTGAGTCCAGCGTCAACTGATCGAGCAGAGCGACCGCGTCCTGCTGCGACAGCCCTCGGACCTGCGCGTGCCACTGGCCGCCATCCGGCTCCGTCCAGAACGCGTCAGTGCGACCGTCGGCAGTGAACTCGGTGCCGCCCACTCCGAGGATGGGCAGACTGCCGGTGCCTCCGACCGGGTCGGATCCGGGACCGAAGCCGTCCTCGTCCGCGCTCGGCGCGTTAGGACCGGCCACGACGACACCGGCGGTGACGACGTCCGAGTCTGTGCGAAGCAGGGTCAGCGCAATGTGCGGCGCACGGCACTGGCTGGTTCCAGCCCGCACGACCGCAGAGGTCACCGCTTGCCCGGGCGGAAGCAGCAGCAGTTCTGGGTACGCCGTCGGCGCAGCAGCCCTGGAGTTTCCCTCGGTGCAGCGGCTCCCCGGTGCCGGCGGCGGCGCGTAGAGGTCGCTCAGGCTGGCCTTCGCGCCCCGGCCTGGGGCCGGCCCGATGACACCGGGGCCGACCGACGCACGCAGCGCGAGGGTGACCGGCACCGCGGCGGAGCCGACGGCGATCGCCCCCGCGGCCGTCAGCGAGCGACGCCGCAGCAGCCGCCGCCGGCCGTCCCGGCGTACCCGGGCGAGCAGGTCAGGGGCGGTCACGACGTCGAGGCTGTGCAACGACTCGGTCAGGGTCTGCTCATCGATCACCATCAGGAAGTCCTTGTCACTGTTGGTAGGGGTTCACGGTCATCGGCCTCCGCGAGCAGCTCACGCAGGCGGGTCAAGGCTCGAGAGGTCTGGCTCTTCACAGTGCCCACGGAGCATCCAAGAACCGCTGCCGTCTCGGCTTCGGGCAGGTCCTGCAGGAACCGCAGGACGACCACGGCCCGCTGCCTGGACGGCAGGGACGAGATCGCGCGGACCAGTTCGTCCCGCCGGCCGTGCGCATCGCTGCGATCACTGACCGACGGATCGGGCGCGGTCGAGAGCGGCTGCTCCTTACGTCGGCCTCTCAAGCGCCACCGGTTGGTGGAGGCGTTGATGAGGGCTCGGCGCGCGAACGCGGCCGGGTCATCGATCCGTGGCCAGGCGACATACATCCGCGTGAGCACGTCCTGCACCAGGTCCTCAGCCGCAGTGCGGTCACCGGTGAGGGCGATCGCCATGCGGTGAAGTCCCGCCGCAGCACCGACGACAAAGTCGTCGAAGTCACTGCCTCGGCGCGTCACACTGCCTATGACACCGCAGCTGACCGAGAAGTTGTCAGCCAGTGACGAACAGGTCGATGGCAACCGCCGTACCCACGATCGCGACCGTGAACCGCAGGACATTGGGCGACAGCCGGCGCCCTACCACCGCGCCGATTTGCCCGCCCACGCCCGAGCCGAGGATCAGCAGCCCGGAGACCTCCCACGCGATCGTGGTCCGGGCGATGAAGAAGATCGCCGCGACCGTGTTGATCGAGGCGGAGACGACGTTCTTCGCCGCGTTCAGCCGCTGCATGTCGTCGTCGAGGGTGATCCCGAAGAGCCCCAGCAGGACGACACCCTGCGCAGCGCCGAAGTAGCCGCCGTAGATCGAGGTCAGGAAGGTCCCGGTCTGCAACAGGGCACCCGGGTGCTCGCGCCGGGCCCCCCGCGCCGCGCGGCGGCGGGCAACGCTCGGCTGCACCAGGACGAGGGCGACGGCGAAGAGGATCAGGGCGGGTACGACGTGGCGGAACGCCGATCCCGGCAGTGCCAGCAGCAGTGCCGCGCCGGCGACCGTGCCGACCAGCACGGCCGGCATCAGCATCAGGATTCGCCGGGCTTGGCCGTGCAGCTCGCGGCGGTAGCCGATGGCGCCGCTGACCGACCCGCTGATCACGCCGACCGTGTTCGACACATTCGCCAGCACCGGTGCGTAGCCGAGTGCGAGCAGGGTCGGGAAGGTGAGCAGGGACCCGGCGCCGACGATCGTGTTGACCGTGCCCGCGACCAACCCGACCGCAATGATCACGAGGGCGTGCAGCGCGGTCACGACGCGAAGCGTAGGGTGCCGCGACGTGACCGATGCGTTCTACGTCCCGGCCGCGGACGACGACACGTTCCTCGCCACCGAGCACACCGGCGGCCCGTGGGACCCGGCCATGCAGCACGGCGGACCGCCCTCGGCGCTGCTAGCTCGTGCCATCGAGCAGGTGCCCGCCGATCGACCGGCAACCGTCGTACGGATGGCGGTCGAGATCCTCGGGCCGGTGCCGGTCGGCGAGGTCAGGGTGCACAGCCGGCTGGCCCGGCCCGGTCGCAGCGTCGAGCTGCTCGAAGCCGAGCTGACAGCCGGCGGACGCGCGGCGGTCAAGGCGCGAGCCTGGCGGGTCCGGGTCGCGTGGCTGGACCTGCCGGCCGACGTCGAGGTGCCCACCGGCGCGCCGCCAATGCCCGACCACGACACCGAGTACGCCGGTGACTGGCCGGGTGGCTTCCTGCGGGCAATGCAGCTCCGGTTCAGCGAAGGGTCCTGGACCGAGCTGGGGCCGGCGACCACCTGGGGGCGCCAGCGGGTGCCGCTCGTCGACGGCGAGCAGCCGTCGGGGCTGCAGCGGCTGATGGTGCTCGCCGACTGCGGAAACGGGATCTCCAGCGCCCTGCCGATCGCCGATTGGGTGTTCATCAACCCGGATCTGACCGTCCACCTGTGCCGCTACCCGGTCGGCGAGTGGCTGTGCCTGCAGGCGGCGACCACCGCCGATCCGAGCGGGTTCGGGGTTGCGACCTCGACCCTGTACGACGCGAGCGGCCGGGTCGGCCACGGGGCGCAGAGCCTGTTCATCGACAAGCGCTGAACCACCCAGTCGGCACTCGATCTGCCGCGACAATCACCGGATGGCGTCTCATGAGGCACCTGAGGGCTGCCGAAGGGACAAATATGCAGCTTTGCGATGAGCTGGAGCGCACGGTACGTACGCGTGAGCTCATCCAGGCGCTGCTCGCCGACCCGCGGCAGCTCGGACCCGACTACCAGCCGATCCATTCACTCGCAGACGGCACGCTCGTGGGCTACAAGGCCACCGGTCGCGGCGCGCCCGGCACCGAGCTCGCGGACACGCTCAGCCTGCTCGACGGCGCCCGATCGCTGGGATTCGTCGAGCGGATCGACTGGGCGTTCCGGGCGCTCGCGGTCGAGGACATGCTCAAGCACCCCGGCGTCGAGCTGCACCTGACGCCGGAGCCGGAAACCTTCGCCTCGATGTGCCCGCCGCGGTTCGCCGGGCTGATGAGCCGGGCCGCCCGCGAGCTCTCGATCGCCGCCGAGGTGCATGCCGAGGCGTTCGTCGATGGGGTCAACCTCGACGTCGGAATCGCCGAGATCCGCGAGCGCGGCTGGCGCGTGGTGCTCGCCGATATTGCCGATGACGACGACGCACTGGCCCGGGCTCGCGTCGTACGGCCGGATGTGGTCCAGGTCGACCTTCGGCTGTCGGACCGCTCCGCGGCCAGCGAGCATCGCGGCGTCAAGCGGCTGCTGGCGCTGGCCCGGGACTGCGGCGCGGTGACGATGGCGCTCGGAGTGGACTCGGCCACCGCCCACGACGTCGCCCAAGAGCTCGGCGCGACCCTCGCCCGGGGCCTCGAATACGGTCTGCCGGGGCCGCTGCCGAATGGCTGACGTTGATCACGGATGCAGGCATGAAATGCACACAATTTGGGTACCAACATGGTGCTCGACTCGCCGTTCGACCCCCCCGAGGCTGACATCAGCACTCAGATAAGGCATCATGGAAGGTCGCACCGCGGAACAAGCAGCGGTGCTGTGAACGTTGCACCGTCTGGGCAGGTCGCCACAGGTGGACCGCCACGCAGCATACGTACCGACGGAGCAGACGCAAAACTGAGCACGAACCGACCGCACAACCCACGCCGACCACGAGGATCTACGCACGCCATGAGCACCGCCACGATTGCCCGAGCCGCAGACGCCGACGGCCTGCCCGCACCTGTCGAGGACCTCCTCGACGGGGTTGCCGAGGCGGGTGCGCTGACGTTTGCCGAGGTACGCACCGCACTCGATGAGGCCGGAGTCGGCCCCGTCGAGGCCAAGCGCGTCATCACGGCCATCCGCCGCCGGGGAATCACGATCGGTGCCGACGCCCCCGGAGCCGCTCCGGCCCCGACCGCGGTCGTCGAAGAGGACGAGGTCGACGACACCTGGGACCACGAGGTCCCGACCACCGACCTGGTGCGGGTCTACCTCACCGACATCGGCCGGGTGGCCCTGCTCACCGCCGAGCAGGAAGTCGACCTGGCTCGCCGGATCGAAGCCGGCCTGTACGCGTCCGAGAAGCTGCGACAGGCCGACGCAAAGGAGATCGCCAAGATCCCGGTGAAGCTGCGCCGTGACCTGATGGCGGTGGCCGCCGACGGCGCCCGCGCCCGCAACCACCTGCTCGAGGCCAACCTGCGCCTCGTCGTTTCCCTCGCCAAGCGCTACCAGGGCAAGGGCCTGACCCTGCTCGACCTGATCCAGGAAGGCAACATCGGCCTGGTTCGCGCGGTCGAGAAGTTCGACTACACCAAGGGCTACAAGTTCTCCACCTACGCCACGTGGTGGATCCGCCAGGCGCTGCAGCGGGCGATCGCCGACCAGGGCCGCACCATCCGGGTGCCGGTGCACATGGTCGAGCAGATCAACAAGGCGCTCCGGGTCAAGCGCGACCTGGCCACCGAGTACGGCCGTGAGCCCACCTTCGCCGAGATCGGCGTCGTACTGGAGATGACCGCGGACCGGATCGAGGAGATCCTCGGCTACGGCCGCGAGACGCTGTCCCTCGAGACCCCGGTGGGTGACGACGGTACGGCGACCTTCGGTGAGTTCATCGAGGACATGGACGCGCCGATCGCCGCCGACGTGGTCGACTTCGGGCTGCTCCAGGACCGGCTTCGCGCCGTTCTTGGCACGCTCCCGGACCGCTCCGCGATCGTGATGCGGATGCGCTTCGGGCTCGACGACGGCCGGTCGCGCACCCTCGACGAGGTCGGCAAGGCGCTCGGGCTCACCCGCGAGCGGATCCGCCAGATCGAACGCGACACCTTGCGCGAGCTGCGCCGCAGCGACACCGCCGCCACCCTGAAGGCCTGGCTCTAACCACCTCCGGAGCCCCGGCGGGCCCCCGTACCGAGCAATGTCACATTGCCCCCACCTTTGTGGGGGCAATGTGACGTCACCCCCGGATTTGGCTGGGCGATGTGACATTGCTTCGGGGGTTGGGGCGTCGTAGCCTCGGGTAATACTTTCGAGCCGGTGCTGAGAGGCATCGGCTCGTGCACGACACGGGCAGCGTCGCCCGTCTACCGACCCCGCGGGTGTCCATCACCCAACACAGGCGAGGAGATGACATGACGAGCAGCCCGACCCCGTCGTTCGAGCGCGAGATCCGCAGCCAGATCGCCGCGGCACAGGCCGCTGCCATGGACGCGAACTCCCGCGGCGACGAGGACCTGGTGCACGCGGCGCAGGATCGCCTCGACGGCCTGTTCGCGCTGGCCAGCCGCAACGGCCTCGAGCTGGACCCGATCGACATCGGCTCGGTCGTCGTACTGCCCGAGCCGAGCGCCGAGCCCGTCGCCTGACCGGTCCGGCGCCGACGCCGTGGACCTTGCCGCCCTGATCGCGACCATGCCGTTCGCCGGCCTGCTCGGGATCGAGGCGGTCGTCGCCGACAAGGACGAGGTGCGAACTCGACTCGAGTGGGACGAGCGCCGCTGCACGGTCGGAGGAGTGCTGCACGGCGGAGTCCTGATGTCGCTGGCCGACTCGACCGGCGCGATCTGTGCGTTCCTCAACCTGCCCGAGGGCGCGACGACGACCACGATCGAGTCGACGACCAACCTCCTCCGCGCGGTTGCGCAGGGCCACGTCGAGGCGGTCGCCCGGCCCTTGCATGTCGGCCGGACCGTGATCGTGGTCGAGACCGAGCTCAGGGACGCCGATAGCCGGCTGGTCGCAAAGACCACCCAGACCCAGGCGGTGCTGGCACCTCGCTAGATGTTGGTGTCGTCGACCGGCACGTCCACCGGCAGCGACATGACGGACGAGCCGTTGGCGAGCGGGGCGAGCGGGCTGTCCATGCCGAGGGTGTAGGCGGTCATCGACAGCGAGCCGAAGGCGTACCCGTCGATCAGCAGGTCCGTGCCGCTGCTCGCTGCGCCGGCCAATCCGGCGAGATAGAGCAGCGGCAGGAAGTGATCCGGCGTCGGCACCGCGAGCCGGTAGTCCCGGTGCCCGTCGAGCCGGGCGACCTCGGTCGGGTCGTCGGCCATCCGGGCCTTCGCCTCCTCGTCGAACCGTTGCGCCCAGTCGTAGCCGTCCTCGGCAAGCTGCGGGTTCATCCCACCGAGGTTGTGCACCACATTGCCGCTGCCGATGATCAGCACGCCGCGCTCCCGAAGCGGCGCGAGCTTCGCGCCGAGCTCGAGGTGGTAGTCGAGACCTTTGTCGGCGTTGATCGACAGCTGTACGACGGGGATGTCCGCCTGCGGGAAGGCGTGCACGAGCACCGACCAGGTGCCGTGGTCGATCCCCCACGAGTCGAGGTCGGCGCCGACCCAGGTCGGCTCGACGATGTCGCTGATCTCCGCCGCCATCTCAGGAAGTCCGGGGGCCGGATACTCGACGTCGAACAAGACCTGCGGGAACCCGTAGAAATCGTGGATCGTGCGCGGGCGCGGCATAGCGGTGACTGCGGTCGCGTTGATGTACCAGTGCGCCGAGACCACGAGGATCGCGGTCGGCTTCGGCACCGACTCTCCGAACGCGCGCCAGGACTCGGTGTAGCGGTTGGTCTCGACCGCGTTCATCGGACTTCCGTGCCCGATGAACGCCGCCGGCATCAGCGTCGTACTGCCCGAGTCCGTCACGTCGCCCTCCGGGTGGCCATCGGTACGCCGGATGCGAGGCCGGCGCCCATCGTCAGGCTACGGTCACGAGGAGCCGCGCGAGCCCGGGCGGGTACACCTCGTCGGTAGTCGTGGCGAGGTCGTCGATCCCCCACCAGCGGTGCTCCTCGGTGGTCCGCCGCTCGAGGTCGGTCCAGTTCGACTCGTCGACGTCGAACGGCGGCGTCCGAACGAGGTAGTACACCTCGTCCTGATCGAAGACCTCGCCGTCGAACTCGAAGTCGAACCGTCGCTTCAGCACGACCGGGCCGAGGTCGTCGCAACGCAGGCCGGTCTCCTCGAACAGCTCGCGGCGCGCGGCAGCTTCGATCGTCTCACCGGGATCCGCACCGCCGCCGGGGGTGAACCACCAGGTGCCGGCCTCCGGCCGGGCCGGGTCTCCGCCGCGGAACAGCAGCACCCGCTGCTGCTCGTCGAGGACGATCACGCCGGCCCGCCGGCGTCGTGCATGCCGCTCATCCATCCGTACCAACCTAGGGCGCGCGCGGGAGGATGCCGGGATGAGGCTGTTCGCGGCGATCGACCCACCCGAGACTGCGGTCAAAGACCTGCGCTGGGCGATCGGTGCCACCGACGACGCCTTGCGGTGGGTGTCGGAAGAGCAGTGGCACATCACCCTCGCGTTCTACGGCGAGGTGACCGACGCGGTCGCCGAAGGGCTCGAGGAGCGGCTCGAGCGGGCTGCCACCCGGACACCGCCGCTGTCGTTGCAGCTCGCCGGCGCGGGCTGCTTCCCGAACCGGCCCAATGCCGCGCGGGTGCTCTGGATCGGCCTCGAAGGAACCCTCCCGGACCTGGCCAGGCTGGCCGAACGCTGCACCGCCGCCGGACGCCGCGAAGGCCTGGCGATGGAGAGGCGGCGGTTTCAGGCCCACTTGACCCTCGCCCGGACCCGTACCCCGGTCGATGTAAGCAAACGGCTCGCCGCACTCTGGTCGTACGCCGGCCCGGTCTGGTCCGCGACCTCGCTGCAACTGGTCCGATCCAGGCTCGGCCCGAAGGTCAGTCACGAAACCCTGGCCGAATGGCCGCTCGGTGGCACTGGTTTGGCGGGATAGCCACCCTCTAACCAGGAGATCCCGCCAAACCGCCGCCGCCGAGTGGCGATCAGGCGTAGCCGCCGCCGCCCCCGTGCCGGCGGTCGAGCATCAGCCGAGCCACGATCGGCCCGAACAACCCGAACGGGAGCATCATCGCCTGCCAAGTCGTCCGTTCCTCGCCGTACTCAGCGGCGATATCACCGACCATCCGGATGCACAACGCCTCGAGCACGACGGCAACTGCGACGCCGAGAAGGATTGCGACGTCGGCAATGCCCACCAACCCACGGTAGTGACTGCTCCGCCGGAACTGCATCGATCGCCCGGGCTAGGCCACCCGAACGACGCCCACGGGCGGGCCGGCTGTCGATCCAGGCGGCTGCAACACGTCGATAGGTGTGGGAAGTTGGTCTAGGACTGGGAGCAGAGATGAAGCAGATCCATCACGTCGTCGACATCGCTGCCGGCATCGACTCGGTGTGGGCGGCCCTCACGACGGCTGACGGGCTCGCCGGCTGGTGGAGCACCTCGGTCGAGCTCGAGGGTGGCGGCCTCGGCGCCGAGATTCGGTTCACCTTCGCCGGTGACTTCAACCCGGTGATGCAGGTGGCAGCCGCAGAACCCGGCCGATCACTCGAGTGGCTGTGCATCGCCGGCCACCTGAACTGGACCGACAACACCTTCAAGTTCGAGTTGGTCCACCTCGACGACGGTCGCTGTCGGTTGCGCTTCGACCAGTTCTACGCGGTCGAGCTGAGCGACGACGACTTCGGCGTCTACAACTTCAACTGGGGCTACTACCTAGAGAGCCTGCGCCTGCTCTGTACGACCGGCACCGGAAAGCCGTTCCACCCGGGCGTCTGACCGCTTGCGCGGCGGCCGGCTGGCTGCGTTAGAGCGCAGCGAAACGGCCGCCGCGGGCGCACTAGACGGTGGGGCTGGGGGCGGCCTTTGCCTCGACGGGGGCGGACGCGATGCCGACCGGGCATGAGACGCCGGTGCCGCCGATGCCGCAGTAGCCGTTCGGGTTCTTCGCGAGGTACTGCTGGTGGTAGTCCTCGGCATAGTAGAAGGGCTTTGCGGGCGCGATCTCGGTCGTGATCTCGCCGTACCCGGCCTTGGTCAGCCAGGGCTGGTAGTCCGTTGCGCTCTGCTCGGCCGCGGCCTCCTGCTCCGGAGACGTGGTGAAGATCGCCGAACGGTACTGAGTGCCGGCGTCGTTGCCCTGCCGCATGCCCTGGGTCGGGTCGTGAGACTCCCAGAACACCCGAAGCAACTCGTCATAGCTGACCTTCTTCGGGTCGAAGACGACCTTGACGACCTCGGCGTGGCCGGTCCGCGCGGAGCAGACCTCCTCGTACGTCGGGTTCGGGCTGAAGCCGCCCTGATAACCGACCGCCGTGCTGATCACGCCCGGCACCTGCCAGAAGATCCGCTCGGCGCCCCAGAAGCAGCCCAGGCCGAAGTAGGCGACCTCGAGGCCGTCCGGGTACGGCTCCTCGAGCGGGGTGCTCAGCACATAGTGCGTGCTCGGCACGCTGAACGGTCGGGTGTCATGACCGGGCAGCGCCTCGTCGGGCGAGATCATCGTCATCTTCTGGCGGGAAAACAGCATTACGTCCACCTTCGGGGTCGGGCTTCCTGATCAAGCCAACATCAATACACGCTCACTCGTTCCCAATCTCGCTGTGCGCGCAACACTGGAACGGTGACTCCCCCGGTGCTCGACGGCGACGGCTGGGTCCGCTGCGCGGCCGGTCATCAGCACTGGGGCCGGCACGGCGCGGCTGGGCTGCTGCTCCGTACGACGGACGACGCCGGCGACACCCACGTCCTGCTGCAACGACGCGCCTGGTGGACCCATCACGGCGGCACCTGGGGGGTGCCCGGCGGAGCGAGAGCCTCGTGGGAGACCCCGGAGCAGGCCGCGCTCCGGGAGGTGGGCGAAGAGGTCAGCGTGACCCTCGACGGGCTCAGGATCGAGCGGGTCCACGACGACGACCATGGCGGCTGGATCTACTGGACCGTGATCGCAACAGCAGCTCAAGCGCTCACCGCGGCTCCCCGCGGGCAGGAGACCGCCGAGATGCGCTGGGTCGCCTCCACCGAGGTGCCCACGCTGCCCTTGCACCCGGGTTTCGCGGTCACCTGGCCGGAGGTCGGCCCGGCCTGACGTTTGCGTGCTCGCCGGGCCTACGAGGCGCGGGCCGCTCGGATCGTCAGGCCGTCGAGCAGCGTGCTCGTCGCGGCGGCGATCTCCTCGACCGCACGGTCGAACGCCGGCTGGTTGGCCGCCGACGGCGCGCGCATGCCGGCCACCTTCCGCACGTACTGCAGCGCGGCGGCGTGGACATCGTCACTCGTCAGCTCGTCGACGTACGGCGCCCGAAGGGTCTTGATGCTTCGACACATGGCTACGACGCTAGCGCGAGCGTGCGACGCCCGGGCGCAGTCTCCTAGAGGTACAACCCAGGAGCCGCGACCTCGTCGATCCGCTCGGCCGCGATCGCGTGGATGTCGCGCTCCCGCAGCAGTACATAGCTGCTGCCGTGCAGCTCGATCTCGGCCCGGTCCTCCGGGTCGTACAACACCCGGTCGCCGACCTGGACGGTGCGGACGTTGGCGCCGGTCGCGACCGCTTCGGCCCAGGCCAGCCGCTTGCCCATCTGCGCGGTCGCGGGAATCACGATGCCGGCGGTCGACCGTCGCTCGCCGCCTTCGGCGTCGATCGTGACGAGCACCCGGTCGTGCAGCATCTGGATCGGCAGTTTGTCAGCGGCCACCCGACGACGCTACCGGGCGACGAGCGGCGATGACGGCGACGGCGCTCATCGCCGCCAGGCCGGCGAACAGGAAGGTCCAGCGCGGACCCACGCCGTCGACCGAGACCCCGCCGAGCGTCGAGCCCAGCGACGACCCGGCCAGGAACCCGACCGCGAGCCAGCCGAACGCCTCCGTGGTCTGCCCCTCGGGCGCGACCGAGCCCATCCGGGTGTAGAGCCTGGCCATCGTGGGCGCCACCGCCGCGCCACTGAACAACAGGATCGCGGCCAGGCCGATCGGGTCGGGCGCCAGCCCCGCCACCGCCATCCCCCCGGCCGCAATCGCGACCACCCGCGCAAGCTTGCGATCCGTCACCCGATTGTGCGATGCGCCGAACCAGACCCCGCCGATCAGCGAGCCGAGGCTCCAGACCGCAAGCACGACACCGGCGGTCGCGGACGCCCGCCGGCCACCGACGAAGTCGACGGTCGAGATGTCCGTCATGTTGAAACCGAGCGTGATGCACACACCGACCAGCGCGTAGCGAAGCACGCCGGTGCCGAACAGCACCCGCTGACCGCGGGTATGAACCGTCGACACACCTTCGGCCAGCGGCGGCGCCGTGGCGTACGCCAGCACACCGACCAGGCCGATCAGCCCGCTCACGATCACCGCGGTCCGCGCACTGGCCAGCCCCGCAATCAGCGCGACCGCGGCCGGCCCGGCGATGAAGACCAGCTCCTGGGCGGTCGCCTCGAGGCCGTAGATCACCTGGGCCTGTTCATCGCCGAGCAGCCGCGGCCACAGGCCACGCGACACCGACGAGATCGGCGGCGTGACCAGCCCGATCGCGCCACAGATCACGACCTGCAGCGAATACCCACCGTGCGCCACCGCGGCCAGGCTCAGCATCGCCGCGGAGTACGACGCCGCCGACGGGATCAGCACCTTGCGCGCACCCACCCGGTCGACCGCGCGCGCCAACAGCACGTTCGAGATCCCGGAGGATGCAACGCTCACGCCCGTGGCCAGTCCGGCACGGGCATAGCCGACGTGCGGAGTCAGCAGTAGCAGGATCGACAGCCCCGACATGCCTTGCGGCAACCGCGCGAGCATCGCAGTCACGAGCAGCCGCGCGACATGCGGGCGGCGCAATACCTCCTGATAGCGAGCGAGCACCACGGGACTAGCGCCCCATCAACCCACGTTGTCCGTCGTGAACGGCGTCCAGGCGGATGAGCGGAAAGGCCGAGGAGGTCGCGATGGCAGCGCCATCGGGGCCCACGAGAACGCCGCCGGTCGCCGCCTGGGCGTCGCGCAACAGGGCAAGCGTTGGTTGATGGGGCACTAGGAGACGCCTCCATCAGCGCCGGTCAGCCGAGCGAGCCGCTCGTTGTCGGATTGCCGCTTCGCATCGGCCGCTGCCACCAGCGTTGTGACATCGGCGGCCGGCCAGATCACAACGCCGTCCGCGTCGGCGATCACGAGGTCGCCGTCGCTGATGACACAGTCGTCGATCGTTACTGAACCGCCGACCTGGTCAGGCCCGGCCTTGGCCGAGGCGACCGGAGTGACGCCGCGGGCCCACACCGGCAGGCCAGCAGCGGCCACATCGCGCGAATCCCGGATCAGTCCGTCGGTGACCACCGCGACGATGCCGGCCGCAAGCAGTTCGCGGGCAATGATCTCGCCGAGGATCGCGGTCCGCGACTCGGTGCCGCAGGCCACCACCAGCACCGTGCCCGGCTCGGTGACAGCGACCGGCACGTCGCGCATCGCGCGGTTGTCGTTGAGCGCGACCCGCACCACCAGCGCGGGGCCGACGACGGTCGCCGCCGGCGACAGCGCCTTGATCCAGAGCGGCAGCGCCCCTTTACCAACGGCACCGTCGGCGGCAAGGGTCGTCACCAACCAGTCCGGGATCGCGATCATGCCCCCATCCTGCCTGCTCACACCGACGCTTCTTGCGGCGGTCTCAACCCGGCGGGGAGCCGTGGCGGCGGACCCACTCATACATGGCGATACCACTCGCGACGCCCGCGTTGATCGAGCGGGTCGAGCCGTCTTGCGGCACATGCAAGACGTCAGCGACCGCCGCGCGAGCAGCCGCGCTGAGACCAGGACCCTCCTGGCCGAAGACGAGCACGCAGCGTTCCGGCAATGGGGCATCGACGATGCTCCGCGAGCCGGGCAGCAGGTCGACCCCGATCAGCGGCAGGTCCTCGGTCGCGGCCCATGCGGCCAGGTCGGCGACGGTGGCGTGATGGCGGACGTCGACGTACCGGTCGGTGACCATCGCGCCACGCCGGTTCCACCGCCGGTTGCCCACGATGTGCACAGCGGCGGCGAGAAAGGCATTGGCATTGCGGACGACCGTGCCGATATTGAGGTCGTGCTGCCAGTTCTCGATCGCGACGTGAAACGGCCGGCGCCGGCCGGCCAGATCGGCGACGATTGCCTCGTGCGACCAGTAGCGATAGCGGTCGACGACATTGCGCCGGTCGCCGTCCGCCAGCAGCTCGGGATCCAGTCGCGGATCGGTGGGCCACGGCTGCGGGTGCGGCCCGACCCCGATCTCATGATCCTCATCCGGCACCGCGACATCGTACGGTGGTGTGGATGCCGCGCCAGCTGAAGACTCTCGCCGCGCTCGCCAGCCTGCCCTTGAGCTGTCTGCTCATCATCGGCGCGCCGGCCGCCTCCGCTGCCCGGACCGCACCGGTTGCGCCACACGGCGGGTCTGCGCGCGGTATCGCGACGAGAGTCAACGCCGCCCTCCGCGGCAGTACGGCAAGACACGTCGACTACCGGATCGTGATCGACGGCACCGGCATGATCTCGCACGACGCGTCCCGCGCCTCCGCGCCGGCCAGCAACCAGAAGCTGTTCACCGTGATCACGCTGCTCGATTTGCTTGGGCCTGAATTCCGTTATGCCACAACGATTTCTGGCACATCGCGACTCGCGGCAAACGGGACGATGAACGGCAGCCTGGTGTTGCGCGGCTCCGGCGATCCGACGCTGACCATCAGCGATCTCCGAGCGATGGCGAAGCGACTGCACGCACAAGGACTGCGCCACGTCAGCGGACACCTGATCATCGATGACTCGCGCTACAGCCACACCACTCGGGTGTCCGGGTGGAAACGCAAGTTCGTCCCGGTCGAAAGCGGCACGATCGACGCCTTCAGCGTCGACGACAACCAGTGGCGCGGCGGCAGCGCATTCGACCGGGATCCGACCCTCGACAACGCCAGACTGTGGCGGGCGGCGCTCAGGAAGGCCCATATCTCAGTGGCCGGCTCGATCCGGGTCGAGGTGGCGCCGGGCGGCCTGCAGCGACTGCTGACCCACCGCTCGCCCGATCTCGCCGCGATCACCGACGACACGCTGACCAACTCGATCAACTTCAACGCCGAGATGATGCTGCGCGAGGCCGGTGCGCAACGCAGCGGCTACGGCAGTCCCGCGACCGGCGTCGCCGCGGTCAAGGCGGTCGCCGGGCAACTCGGCCTGCCGATCGGCACCCTCCACGACGGCTCGGGCCTGTCCTACACCGACCGCGAGGCGCCGGCCACAGTCGTGCGCTGGCTGACGACGCTGAAGACGTCAATGCCGTTTTACGACACGGTCTACTTCGCCCTACCGCTGTCCTGTGACACCGGCACCCTGGTCGGACGGATGTGCGGGTCGACCCTGCGCGGCCGGGTGCGGGCCAAGACCGGGACGCTCAACCATCACACCGCACTGTCCGGCTACACGACGACGAGGTCAGGCCGGGCGGTGACGTTCTCGTTCCTGCTCAGCAGCTTCAAGGATAAGAACCTGTCGCGGGTCATGGACCACGTCAACGCAGCCGTCGCGGCGGTCGTCAGGAACGGATAGCGGGCAGCACGCGGCCTCGCACTTCGCCGAGGTCGAGCCGGGACCCGTCCGCAGCCGGCGCGGTCGCGCTGATCACGACCTCGTCACCGTCGTTGAGGAACCGCTCGCCGCGCCACCGCTCGAGCAGCGAACCGACCTGGTCGTCGCCCGCGCCACTGACCGTGCCCGATGCGTAAAGGTCACCGGTCCGAAGCGACGCGCCGTTCACGGTCAGGTGCGCAAGCATCTGCGCCGGTGACCAGTGCATCGTTCGGTACGGCGGGCTGGAGATCAGCTCACCGTTGACCCGCAGCTCGAGGTCGATGTCGAGGCCCCACGGCTCGGTCTCCACGAGGTACGGCGACAACGGTGTGCCGGCCGAGGGCACCGGCGTCCGCGCCGCCTCCAGCGCGGACAGCGGCACGACCCACGGCGAGATCGAGGTCTGGAACGACTTGCCGAGGAACGGCCCGAGCGGCACGGTCTCCCACGCCTGGATGTCGCGAGCCGACCAGTCGTTCAGAAGCACGACGCCGAAGACATGGCCGGCGAATGCGTCGACCACGACCGGATTCCCGAGCGCAGAAGGCACGCCAACGACAAAGCCCACTTCAGCCTCGACGTCGAGCCGCTCGGTCGCCCGGAAGTCAACGCCGCCTTCCGATGCCACGTTGCCGTGCGGCCGGCGGACCGGCGTACCGGAGACGACGACGGTGCCGGCCCGGCCGTGGTAGCCGATCGGCTGGTGCCGCCAGTTCGGTCTGAGCGGCTCCTGGTCGGGGCGGAGGATCCGCCCGACGTTGGTCGCGTGCTGCTCGCTCGCGTAGAAGTCGACGTAGTCCGCGACCGTGAACGGCAGCTCAAGGGCGACCTCGTCGATCGGGATCAACTCGACCGGATCGGCAACCCAGGCGGGGATCTGCTCGGCGACCACCCGCCAGGCCGCCGGACCGGCCGCGAGCAGCCGGTCGAGGGTCGGCTGGTCGAGCAGGTCGAGCAGCGCGAACCAGTCCCGGGTCGCCGCTTCGGCGAGGTCGAGCAGCGCGTCCCCGACCCGCAGGCACAGCCGGGGCCGGTCTCCCCCGTCGTGGCTGTAGGCGCCGAACGGGTAGCACTCGGTCAGGGTGACCGCCGCCCGGACCAGGTCCACGCATAGTTCTCGTCCTCGCACTCGAAACCGGCGGCGCCGATCTCGAGCGGACGGAAGGTGTCAACCATGACCGCAAGCTCGTCGAAGAACTCGACGCCGAGGCTGCGCTCGACCGCACCCGGCTGCGGGCCGTGCGTGTGGCCGCCGGGGTGCAGCGAGATCGACCCGAGGCCGATCCCGGATCCCTTGCGCGCCTCGTAGTCGCCTCCGCAATAGAACATGACCTCGTCGCTGTCGACGTTGGAGTGGTAGTAGGGAACCGGAATCGCCAGCGGATGGTAGTCGACCTTGCGCGGTACGAAGTTGCAGATCACGAAGTTGCCGCCCTCGAAGACCTGATGGGCCGGCGGCGGCTGGTGCACCCGCCCCGTGATCGGTTCGAAGTCGGAAATGTTGAAAACAAAGGGATATAGGCAGCCATCCCAGCCGACCACATCGAACGGATGCGTCGCATGCACGTGGACACTGCCGCCGATCCCGCCGCCGGAGACCCGATGCTTGACGTACACCTCGACGTCCTCGCCCGCGACGAGCATTGGCTCGGCCGGGCTGCGCAGGTCCCGTTCGCAGTACGGCGCGTGTTCGAGCAGCTGGCCGAACTTCGACAGGTAGCGGCGCGGCGGCGTGATATGGCTGTTGGCCTCGATCGCGTAGAGCCGCAACGGTTCCCCGCCGTCCGGCAGCCAGCGATGGGTAGTCGCCCGCGGCACGATGACGTAGTCACCCGGCCCGATCGGCATCGCGCCGAAGACGGTCTCGAGCACGGCGCGGCCCGACTCGACGAAGACGCACTCGTCGCCGAGCGCGTTGCGGTAGTACGGCGACGTCTCCCCGCTCACCGCGTAAGAGATCCGGACATCGGCGTTGCCCAGCACGAGCCGCCGGCCGGTGACCGGGTCGAGCCGCTTCCACTCGTTGCCGTCGACGAGGTTGTGCAGGACGAGGTGCCGGGGCTTGAGCGGGAGGTTTGCGGTCGTCTCGAGGCCGGCGATCTCCCACGACCTGATGTCGACGATCGCGGACGGGATCCCACGGTGATAGAGCAGCGAGGAGTCGGACGAAAAGCCCTCTTCGCCCATCAGCTCCTCGGCATACAACCCGCCGTCGGGCCGGCGGTGCTGCGTGTGCCGCTTCGGTGGAACGTCACCAACGCACCGGTAGAACGCCATCGTCGGCCTCCTCGCAGCCACGTTAACCCCTACCATCGCCGGGTTGACTCCGGAAGGGACCAGCCGTGCCACCGAATCGCAGAGCTGTCGCGACCCCGCCTGCGCTGACCGACGACGATGTCGCCGCGCTGCGCGCCAAGGTTGCCGCCGGTGAACGCCCCCGCGTCGTGGTCCGCGCCGCGTCCGCTGCGGTCGCTGCGGGGACCCGCGGCAACGTCGTACGGCTGGGCGACCCCAAGGACAGCGAGTACGTCGTCGTACGCCTCGGCAAGGACGAGGTGCCCTTCGCGCCGTCCGAGCTCGGCCTGACGACCCGGCCCAAGGCTGCACCAGCAGCCAAGGCGGCGCCCGCCCCGAAGCCGTCGGCGGCGCCTCGACCGGCACCGGCCCGCACGAGCTCGACGGCGGTCAGGCCGGCGCGACCGGCGCGGGCCCGCAAGGGCAAGCGGGTGCCGCCGCTCGTCGTCACGCTGCGCTTCCGGGACGGCGGCTGGACGGTGGAGGCGATGCGCGGCGCCCGCCGGCTGGCGAAGCCGGCGGCGCTTCGGCCCGGCGCGGTCAGCGCGTTCGCCGAGCACGTCGACGACGACAGCGTGCGCGGCGCGCTGATCGAGACGGTCGAGTCGTGCCGGAGCGTGGTCGAGCAGCGCGCGGCCGGCCTGCGGGCCGAGCTCGAGGCGGCCGAAGCCGCACTTCGCGCCTACGACAGCAGGCCGTCGAGGGCCACGCGCTAACGGTCGGGCACTAGCATCGCCCGGTGGCACAGCCCGACCTGACGATCCCGGCCGGGGCCCGCCTGATCCACATCGGCTTCCCGAAGACGGGCACCACCTTCCTGCAAGGTGCGCTGTCCCGAGCGCGCCCGCAGCTCGCGGAGCACGGCGTGGTCTATCCGGGCAAGGACCGCTACCACAAGGCGGCCGGCGTCTACATCTCGCGCGCCGTCCCGCGCCGGGGCGACCCACCGGTGAGTGAGGCCGATTGGCTGAAACTGGTCAAGCAGGTGAGCGCGGCCGGCGACGACCGGGTGATCGTCAGCAGCGAGTGGCTCTCGGAGACGCCGATCGCCGACGTACGCCGGGTGGTCCAGGACTTGGGCGGCGAGCGAGTGCACGTCGTCGCGACGCTGCGGCCGCTGGTCAAGATCATGCCCTCGGCGTGGCAGCAGTACTTGCAGAACGGCGCGCGACTGCACTACCAGCGTTGGCTGCGCGGCATGCTGCTCAAACCGCCGTACGACCGCCCGACTCCGTCGTTCTGGAGGCGGCACCGGCACGACGAGATCCTCGCCCGCTGGGCGGAGGTGGTCGGTGCGGACCACGTCACCGCGATCGTGGTCGACTCGACCGACCACGCGAAGCTGTTGCGGCAGTTCGAGTCATTGCTCGGGCTGCCCGACGGCCTGCTCGAGCCGGAGCCACCGGAGCACGACAACCGGTCGCTGACCTGGCCCGAGGCCGAGATGCTCCGGCTGGTCAACGTCACCTATCGGGCGCACGAGTGGCCGGACTCGATGTATCGGAGCACTGTCCGCCACGGCGTCCTGCGCCGGCTCGCCGAACTGCGCCCCGACCTCGACAGCATGCCGAAGCTGGAGCTGCCCAAGTGGGCGGCCGAACGGGCGAGCGAGATCGGCGCCGAGTTCGCGAAGAACATCGCCGATCTCGGGATCCGGGTCGTCGGCGATCTCGACTCGCTCGGTGCGCCAGCATCGTCGTCCGCGCCCCTTGCGATGCCCCCCGCGACCCTGCCCGCATCGATCGCGGCTGAGGCCGTGGTCGCTGCGATCGCCAGCGGGGTCGAGACCGGGCACCGCGAAGGCCGGGCCGCAGCGCTCGCGGCCGGCGCCGGGCGGTCAGCGCGGTCGGGGCGACCGGGCGGGTGGGTGCCGCCGCCGCTGCGACGGGCCCTGGTCCGGGTCCACCACGCGCTCTTCCGCTGACCGTCAGGTCGACGTACCGGTGGTCGGAAGCCGGCTCGGCGGCCGGAGCGGCGGCATCGGATCGTGCGCCCACCGGCGCGGCCCGGCCCACAGGGCCGGGACCGCATCCGTTGCGTAGGCGAGGTTGTAGGCGATCGACTCGTAGTTGACCCGCCAGCCGCGAAAATGCGGCCACGCCTCGGCGGCGGTGCGCTCGACCTCGAATCCGACGTCGATCAGCCGCTGTACACCGACTTCGAACTCCTCGAAGGTCAGCTGGATCTCGGAATCGGGGTCCGGATCCTCGGTGAACGGGATCCCGACCGAGCGGCCCAGGTGTCTCAACGCGGTGAACCCCATCCGCAGGCACAGCCGCGGTTCGAGCCGGTCACGACTCGGCGCGATCGCCAGCAACAGCGCCGCCGAGTCCATCACCGCCAGCAGGCCGACCAGCCACGACGACAGCGGCTGCGGCGAGCGGAACCGCATCAGCACCGGGTAGTTCGCGTGACTCTCGGCGACGTCGGCCGACCAGCGCTCCCAGGTCGTGTAGAAGCCCGGCAGGTCGTCGCGGTCGCCGTAGATCCCCCACTTGGTGCGCGCGAGCAGCTCGGGACCCCAGGGTGGCGAACCCGCTCGCGCACCAAGCAGCGTGACTTCGGTCTCGCGCCGGTTGAACGCGGCGTACAGGGTCGGGAGGTAGCCGATCTGTGCGGCGATGACGAACAGCCCGAGGCCGGCCTCGATCACATCGAGAGCGGTCGAGCCGCCGCCGCTCGGGGCCAGGAACCCGAGGGTGAACATCGACGATCCCGACTCCCGGAACGCGTGGCCGATGTGGTGCGTGCTCGGCCACAACAGCAGCGCGAAGCCGACGAGATAGCTGCCGAGCCACACGACCAGCAGGCTCAGCAGGTAGACCGCGGCCTGGCCGGCCAGGATCGTGTCGCGGTCCTTGTACTCGGTCATCCGGTGGGTCACCACGACGAAGACCTTGTCGACGACCGTGTCGACACCTCGACCGATGATGCCGAGGCTGGCTCGCGGGATGATCAGCGACCGCATCACGCTGATCGTCGTCGACCCGATCAACAAGACGGCCAGTACGACGCCGATCACGCGCACGACCGTCATGGCGAACATCCTGCCCTGTGGACAACGCGAGCGCACGGCGGCGCCGCGCAGCCACACTGCCTGACCATGGAACTCGCGATCCAGCCACCCGCTCTGCGCGCCGCCGCCGAGGCGCTCACGCGGTGCAGTGACGTCCTCGGCGAGGCCGGCTCGATGTTCGCCGCCCACGCCCACGCCTGCCTGCCCGACCTCGGCGACCGGTCGGCCGCGTCGACCCGGGCCGGGATTCACCGCGCCGAGCATGCGGTCGCCACGGTGACCAGCGACATCTCCCAGCTCGCCCGGGCTCTCACCGCGCTCGCCGAGCACTACCCGCGGGTCGATGCCACCGCGGTCCCCCGGCCGTGAGGTCGCTGCCGGCGGCACCCGCCGCGCCGACGACGTACGTCGTACCGAAGATCAACGGCGACCCGGCGACGGCGCGGCAGTTGGCCACGGCCTGCCGCGGTCTGGCCGACGCGATCCTGAGTGCGCAACGATCCGCGGCCCACATCGTCGCGGACCTCTCGACCGGTTGGCGTGGGATCGGCCAGCGCGCGATCCATGCCCCGCTCGAGTCGCTCCAGCGCAATGCCGGCACCGCGGTGCGGCAGTTGCACGAGGTGGCGGACGAGCTGGACAGGTACGCCGCCCGGCTCGAGAAAGCGCACCATCACCACGGGTTCTCGCTGCACAAGCTGCTTGTCATCGGTGCGGTGGTCACCGTCTCGTTGGTCGCGATCACGGTGACCCTCGGCGCGGCCGGGGTGGTCGAGGCAGCCGCGGCGTCCGCGGCCGTGGGCGGGGCGATCGATGCCGCGGGAGCGGCCTCGGCCGCCGACCTCGCCGCCGCGACCGGGATCGAGTCGGCCTTTGACGTCATGGCCTGGCTGCGGCCGTTGGCGTCGTTCGTCGTACCGAACCTGCTGCAGTTCGAGTGGGCCGCGGGCGGCACCGCGGTCTGGCAGGAGCTCACGATCGGCAGGCTGAAGTGGGGACGGATCGCCGAGACGGGTGGCATCGCGTTCGTCGCGGGCGCGGCCGCCGGCAAGGCGACGTCCGCGATCGAGGATTCGGAGTGGCTGTCCGGCGCCCCGGCCCCGCTGCGGGCCGCGGCGCCGCACCTGGTCGAGGGCACCACATGGTCCGGCGCTGAGGGGGTCGAGGAGGCGATGGACCACCGCTTCAGCCCGCTGGACCTCTCGGAGACCTTCGTCCTGGCCGGCGGAAGCACGCTGGCCCGCGACGAGCTGCGGGAGCGCGAGCTGTGGCCGGCCGAACGCGACTACCGGCGCGAGGCGCTGATCGGGCTGCTGCACCGGCAGGGGACCATCGTCGACCCGGCGATTGCGCACGAGATGGCGCTCGTGCGCCAGACCGCGCGGGAGCTGCGGTCCGGTGAGATCGACCTCCGGCTCAACGAAGGGCCCGGCCACACCATGGGTCGCCACGTGTCGAAGTCCGCAGATGACCTGCTGTTGCGGGTGCGCAACAGCAGGTTGAGGATCGCCTCGACCTACTGGGACGAGACGACCGCGCAGGACGTGGTCAAGCAGACCCTCTCCGCGCACGCCGACGTCATCCAGCGCTGGACCAAGGCCGGCGCGCCGGGAACGTTGCGGTTGCGCCTACAGGCGCCGTACCACGTCGGCTTCGGGGTCAACCGGCATGGCCGGGTCGAGTTCATCCGGCACGCGATCGTGGTGCTGCGGCGCGACCGCTCAGGCCTACTGCTCGTGACCAGCTACCCGCTCGGGCGCGGCCGTTAGCCGCCGAGCAGGCCGAGCAGCTGGCCGAGCTCGTCCGAAGATGCGGTCGGCACGATGTAGCCGTCCTGATCCTCGATCCGGGCCAGGTTGTCGAGGACGTCCTCGGCGCTGGGCACCTGGTCCTTGCCGGCGTACCAGCCCGGCACCAACCCGATGAAGATCCGGGCGTAGCGACCGCCCGCGGCCGAGAACATCTCGTGGGTGAACGGGCAGGCTTCCGAGGCGAGGAAGGTGACGAGCGGCGTGACCAGCTCGGGCCTGACCTGCTTGGCGAAATCGCCCAGCAGGTCCTCGGTCATCCGGGTCGCCGCGACCGGGCAGACCACGTTCGACTGGATGCCGGACTTGGCGCCCTCGATCGCAATGACGTTGGAGAGCCCGACCAGGCCCATCTTCGCCGCCCCGTAGTTCGCCTGGCCGAAGTTGCCGAAGACACCGGAGTTGGACGAGGTGAAGACGAATCGCCCGTAGCCTTTCTCCTTCATCACCGAAAACGCCGGCTGCGAGACGTAAAAGGCACCCTTGAGGTGGGTGTCGAGGACCGCGTCGAGGTCGTCCCAGCTCATCTTCGCGAACGACTTGTCGCGCAGGATGCCGGCGTTGTTGATCACCACGTCGACGGTGCCGAAGGAGTCGAGCGCGGTCTGGACGATGCTCGCGCCGCCCTCCGGCGTCGACACCGAGTCGTAGTTCGGCACCGCTTCGCCGCCCGCCGCGGTGATCTCGTCAACCACCTGCTGCGCGGCCGCGTCGCTCCCGCCCTGGCCGTTGACCGAGCCGCCGAGGTCGTTGACGACCACCCGCGCCCCCCGTCGGGCCAGCTCGAGGGCGTAGGTGCGGCCGAGGCCGCCGCCCGAGCCGGTGACGATCGCCACCCGGCTGTCGAAACTGATCTCTGACACGCTCGCTCCCATCGTTTGACCTCCATTGTCCCGGTTGGCGGTTGGGCCGGCGCAGGCCGGGTGGCAGACTCGCGGACATGCCGTCGAGCCAGACCACCCGCGCGATCGGCCTGGCCGGCTCGCTCGGGGGGGTCGCCACCGCGGCCGGCAGCGGCGCGATGATCATCGGGCTGGGCGATCAGTGGTACCGCGATCTCGACACCCCGCGCTGGGCGCTCCCGGGCGCCGCCTTCGCGCCGGCGTGGTCGGTGGTCGCGGCCAGCCAGGCGGTCGGCGCCTGGCTGCTGTGGCGCGCGGAGGACAGCCGCGACGCGGTCGACGTACCGGCACTGTCCTCGTACGCCGTGCAGTTGTGGCTGAGCCTGGCGTGGATGCTGCTGTTCTTCGGGCTGCGCCGCCCGGCGCTCGCGCTGATCGAGATCTGTGTGCTGTGGCTCGCGATCGCCCTGACGATCGCCGAGTTCGGCCGGCGGCACCGGCTGGCGGCGGCGCTGGTGCTGCCCTCGCTGGCCGCGGTCAGCTATGTCGCCGTGCTCAACGCCGCGATCTGGCGGCGCAACCGCTAGTCGAGCGGTTCGACCTGCCAGCGCCGATGCGCGAGCGAGGGCATCCGTTCGCGGGCGTTCTTGACCTGCTGGGCCGAGATGTCGCCGACCGCGATTCCCTCGATCCCGCCGACCTCGGCGACCACTTCGCCGAACGGCGCGAGGATGCAGCTCTCGGCGGTGTAGGTCGGCGGGCCTTGGACCGCGGCCGCGAGATAGCAGACGTTCTCGATCGCGCGCGCCGTCGCGAGGGTCCGGAACTGCCTGGCCTTCAGCGGCCCGGCCACCCACGCGGTCGGGATCGCCAGCACGGTCGCGCCGTCGTCGACTAGCGCGCGAGTCAGCTCGGGGAAGCGGATGTCGTAGCAGGTGAGGACACCGACCCGGAACTCCCCGCAGTCGAAGACCAGCCGGTCGCCGGGCGGGCCGGCCACCAGCCGGTCGGATTCCTTCCACCCGAGCGCGTCGAACAGGTGCTGCTTGCGGTAGTGGCCGATCAGCTCACCGTCCGGCCCGACCGCGACGACCGTGTTGTAGGCGCGGCTCGGGTCGCCGTCGACCGATTCGAACATCCCGGCCACCACGGTGATCCCGCGCCGGGTCGCGACCTCGGCGAGCCCGGCGACGAACGGGCCGTCGAGCGACTCGGCAACCGGCGCGAGCGGGACATCGGGCGGGCCGAAGTCGTGCATCGCGCCCTCCGGCGCGATCACGAGCTGCGCGCCCGCGTCGGCGGCCTGCTCTGCCAGCTCCCGAACTCGTCGGAGGTTGGCCGGCTTGTCCATCCCGGCGGCGAACTGTACGACCGCGATCTGCATGACCCCATCCAACTACGCTGCACGCCATGCTGGTCGAGCGGATGCGCAGCTACGGCACCACGATCTTCGCGGAGATGAGCGCGCTCGCGCTGACCACCGGATCTATCAACCTCGGTCAGGGCTTCCCCGACACCGACGGCCCGGCCGCGATGCTCGATCGCGCGGTCGAGGGCCTGCGCGGCGGACTCAACCAATATCCGCCCGGCCCCGGGATGCCGGAGCTGCGCGCCGCGATCGTCGCGCACCAGCAGTGTTACTACGGGCTCAGCTACGACCCGGACCGTGAGGTGCTGGTCACGGTCGGCGCGACCGAGGCGGTCAGCGCGACCATCCTCGCGCTCTGCGAACCGGGCGACGAGGTCGTCGTGCTCGAGCCGTACTACGACTCCTACAGCGCCGCGATCAGCCTGGCCGGCGGGGTCCGCGTCCCCGTCCCCTTGCGGCCCGCTGCACCCGGCGAACGGTTCGCCTTCGACCCGGCCGAGCTGCGTACGGCGGTCAGCGCGCGCACCCGACTGATCCTGCTGAACTCCCCGCACAATCCGACCGGCACGGTGCTCTCGCGCGAGGAGCTCGACGCGGTGGCACACGTCTGTCTCGACCACGACCTGATCGCGGTGACTGACGAGGTCTACGAACACCTCACGTACGACGGCACCGCCCACATCCCGCTCGCCACCTTGCCGGGGATGCGAGACCGGACCGTGTCGATCTCGAGCGCCGGCAAGTCGTTCAACGTGACCGGGTGGAAGATCGGCTGGGTGTGCGCACCGGCCGAGCTCGTGCGGGCGGTCAACACGGTGAAGCAGTTCCTCACCTTCACCCACAGCGGCGCGCTGCAGGTCGCGGTGGCCTACGCGCTCGACCACGAGATGGCGTGGGTCGACGAGCTGAGGGCGACCCTTCAGTCCCGCCGCGACCGGCTCGCGGCCGGACTCGAACGAGTCGGCCTGGCGGTCAGCCGGCCCCAAGGCACGTACTTCATCCAGGCCGACGTCCGTGCTCTTGGTCTCACCGATGGCGAGGCGTTCGCCCACGCGCTGCCCCACGAAGCAGGGGTAATCGCGATCCCGACCGGGGTCTTCTGCGACACGCCCGGCATCGGTACGCCGTTCGTACGGTTCGCGTTCTGCAAGCGCGACGAGGTACTAGACGAAGCGGTCAACCGCCTGAACACCTACGCCGAGCACCGCCGGCTCACCGGTTCGTGACCCGTTACGAGTAGTGGGGTTCGGCTAACGACTCACCAATCCGATCGTGGCCGGCTCAACCTTCGGTCTCGACCAGGTTGACGTCGTCGAGGCCGTCACCCACGGCCAAACAGGTCGCGGCCGCGCTGCACGCCAGGCCATCGAGCTCCCCGGTGCTCGGTGCACTCACCGAGTGGTAGGACCAGGCGCCACTGCTCCACTCCGCGGTGAGGAAGTGATTGGGCACGCCGGCACCGGTGTCGTACCCGCCGACCACCGTGCACGCCGAGTCGGTCGGGCAGGCCACCGCTCTGGGGTCGGTGGTCGGGAATCCGTCGAGCGTCTCGACGACGCCGGGCGGGGTCAAGGTAGCCGCTGCCGACCAGGTCGACCCGCTACGTGCTTCGACAAAGCCGAAGGTCTGATCGGTGACCTCGCCCTGGTCGTCGGCGGAACCGAGCACGAGGCAGTTGCCACCGGCCCGGCAGGCGACCGCGGTCGGCTCCACGTCCGAGCCACCTGTCACGTCAGGCATCGCCTGGAGCTGCCAGGTGGTGCCGTTCCACACCTCCGCGAACGGATGCGCATCGGCAGACGCGTCGTAGTACTGGCCGACCGCGGTGCAGTTGTTCGCGGCTGGGCAGCTCACGGCGTGCAGGTCGGCATACGTCGAGCCGCTGGGCACGGCTGCGGTCTGCTCGGTCCACGAACTCCCGGTCCACCGGGCCGCGATCGGGACGGTCAAGCCCGAGTTCTGGTCGGAACCGAGGCCGACGACCTGACATCCACCGGTCGTGCACGCGACGCCGGACAGCGTGATCCCATCGATGCTCGTAGGGGAAGGAGGCGAGATCACGGACCAGGAGGTGCCATTCCAACTCTCGGCAATGCTCACCTGAGTACCTAGTAGCCCGCCCGGAACTGTGACGGACCCGAGGGCCAGACAGGAGGTCGTCGAAGCGCACGACACCTCGTCCAACTCGCCTGCCGTCGCGTTTTTCTGCACGGCGGGTCGGCTGAGTCGCCACGTGCCGTTGGTCAGAACCGCCACAAGTGGATAGTTCGTCTCCTGCACACCGAACGCTTCGTACTGCCCGACGGCGACGCAGGTCGTCGCGGACGGGCACGACACCGACGCCAGCGCGTTGCCGGGCTGGATCTTGCCTTCGGCTGCCTTCTCGATCGTCCAGCTGTGCCCGTTGCGGCGCTCGGCCAGGGCAAGTGCCGGCAGGTTGGCCGGGAAAGAGGCACCGACCGCAGAGCAGGTCTTGGTTGTCGGGCACGACAGACCAGTCAGCTGGCTCGAGGGCACGCCGCTCGGGTGCGGCACGCGCTGGCTCGACCAGGAGTGACCGTTCCAGACGACGGTGAGCGGTACGGCGTTCAGTGACTTGTCGCTGCTGTAGCCGACCGCCGTACACGCCGTGGAGGACGTGCACCGCACGGCACTGAGCGAGTCGCCTGTACGCCCGGCCACGTCGGGCGTCTTCTCGACGGTCCAGCGGTGGCCGGAGAGCCGCTCGGCCAGGGTGCGCGGCTGATCCGCGGTCTTGGTGCCCGCCGTGCCGACTGCCTGGCACGACGTCCGCGTCCGGCAGGAGACACTCACCAGCGCGTCGTCGACCGTCTTGGTCGCGACAGCCGGCGGCGAGAGGATCCACTTCTTGCCGTTCCAGAGCGCGGCCAGCGGCTTCTGGATCACGCCCGCGGACTGCCTGATTGTTTCGCTTCCGACTGCCACACACGCGGAGGCCGCCGTACACGAAATGCCGTCCAAATCGGCCTCGATGGCCTTCGCCGGCACCGGCACGGCCAGCGTCGTGAAACGCGCGCCGTTCCACCGGACGACGAGCGTGACCCCCTGTGCCGACCGGGTCGAGCCAGATCCGACCGCGATGCAGAACTTTGCTGATACGCACGAGACGGCGGACAGCCTGCTGATGCTGACGTCGGACGGGATCGGGACCTTGACCTTTGCCCATCGCTTGCCGTTCCAGGTGGCAGCGGTTGCTCCGGTCGCAGCCGACAACCCGGACGGATAGAACGTCCCGACCGCAAGACATGCCTTCGCCGAGACGCACGAGACGTCGGCCACACCTGCGGGGAACGGTGGAGGCTTCTGCACCTTCCAGGTGTGGCCGTTCCACGACGAGGCGAACGGACTCACGCTGGTGCTGCCGTTGGAGGAGATCACAGTTCCGACCGCTTCGCAGAAGGTAGTGGACGGACACGAGATCGCTCCGAGGTTGCCGTACGGATCGCTGACCTGTGCGATCGCCTGACGCTGCCACCCCCCGGCAGCCGAGGCGGCCGTCACCGGAGCGAACGCAAGGAGGGTCACGGCTACAGTCGCCGCCGTGCCGAGGGCGAGGCACGCTCGCCACCGGGTCGTACCAGTAGCCGCGCCAAGCGGTGCGTCATTCGACATCTGCGGATCCCGCCCTCCGGCCGCGCCCAAAGGCGGCAGAACGACTTGCTGTGGACAGCATCATCCTCAGCACGACCCGTCACACGAGCGTCACACCCGGGCAGTCGCCGCTCAGCGGCGGGAGAAGGCCGCCCACATGTCGGCCTCGCTGAAGCCGGGCGCGACCAGTCCGCTGACCGCGAATCGATAGAGGGCCGCGGACAGTACGCCGGTCAGTGCGCCGGAGATCGCGATCATCCCGACGAAACCGATCACGATGATCCCCACGCCGAGCACTGCCGAGATGCTCGCGGCAACCACGATGCCGACCATGATCAGCGGGAACATCACGACGAAAAGCGCGAGTGAGAGCACAGCCCGGGCGGTGAGCTGAACGCCCCACCGCTTCGCGACCAGCTTGCCGGAGCGAGCGACGGCTTTGAACACCGGCAGGTTCTCGTACAGCAGAACCGGGATCGCGAGGAACGTGGCGAAGTCCCACGCTCGGTCGATCGCATCTGCCGCAAGCGTTCCGGGCGACCACCGCTTGCCGCGCAACAGCGAGGTGAGCGTGCGCTCGCACGCGAGCACGACTCCGAACAAGACCAAGCGGGGCAGCTGTCCGCAAGCGGTGACCCATGCGGCACCGAGCGATGAACGCTTGCCGTTCAGGAGGTCCGTCGCCGCAGCCACGACCACGGCTTGGCCGACGACCGCGATCGAACACACCACCGTGAGCAACGGAAAGACCTTGATCGCCGCGGCGTACTTGTTGGGGCCGACCAGATTGGCGACGCCGCCGAACGCGTCGGCGTACCCGAAGGTCAGGCCCGCGTCGAGGACCATCACGATCAACGGAATCCAGAGCAGGGAGGGCTCCTGCATCAACACCCGCCAGCAGACCGGCAGCAGTTGGAAGCCGACCCGGATGCTGCCCATGAAGCCGAGCCGGGCGGACGGCGAGTACGACGACGGCGCGTCGTGCGTGTTCGACCACGTCGTCGCGGCGCTCGTCGCAAGCATCTGCCGCTCTTCCGGCGAGAGGTCCGGCGTCAGCTCACGCTGCGCAGCCGATGCGGGCGCCGGAGATGGCGCCGCTGCACCGGACCAGCCGGAGCCGCCGACCGGCATCGGCGCAGCCGAACCGGCGAAGTAGTCGAAGTCCCCCACCGTCGGTTGATCGGCCCGTCGACCCGCTCGGTTGAGCGAATCGGGACCGGATGGTAGGAAACAGCAGCCCGCGAAGCCAGCATCATCCTTGCGATCGGAGTACGCCGTCATGACCGAGCCAGCCACCGCGCCGATGGCCGACACCAGCGACATGATCGGCATGCACCGGGTGTTCCGGAACGCATTCGGCGACTCGGTCGGCTACGTCGATGCCGCTGATCCCGCCGACGCGGAGCGGATCGATGCGGTCGGCACGTACTTCGACAACGTGCTGCGCCTGCTCCACGTGCACCATGACGGCGAAGACGTGCTGATGACGCCGCGGCTGGTGGAGCGGGCGCCTGCCGACGAGGTCCGCGAGGTCGAGCGGGTTGCCGCGCAGCACGCCGACGTCGTCAACGCGATCGAGACTGCCGAGGAGGCGATCGCGACCTGGCGGCTGGCACCGAGCGAGGACTCAGCGGCGGTTGCGTCAGCGGCGCTGTCGGCCCTTGGCGAGGGACTGGCCGCGCACCTCGACGACGAGGAACGCACCGTCCTTCCGATTGCGTCGCGCTTCATCACGGCACCGGAGTGGGGCGAGCTGCCCGCGCATGGCATGCAGAACTTCACCGGTGACAAGATCTGGCTGGTGCTCGGCCTGATCCAGGAGCAGATGACGCCCGAGCAGGTCAGCACCATGGAGACGCACATGCCGCCGCCGGTCGCGGCGTGGTGGACCGAGCAGGGCCGGCCGATGTACACCGACTTCATCACCAGGCTGCGCGCCTGACCGGCCTCCGACCACCCGTCGGCCGCTCCTAGGGTGTGGTGCATGGCGCTTTCCCGCAGCAATCCGCCCATCCTGCTCGAGCTCGATCTGACCCACCCGTTGATCGACGCCGAGCCCGACGACCCGGTCGCCAAGCTGAGAAGCCGCGGCAAGCCACGCCTCCGGGCCGTCCTGCGCACGTTGCACGACGCGGGCGACGACCCGCGTGTGGTGGGCCTGATCGCCAAGCTCGGCGGCTCGGTGATCCCGCTCGCGATCGCGCAGGAGCTGCGCGCGGGGGTCCGCGCCTTCGCAGCAAGCGGCAAGCCGACCGTCGCGTGGAGCGAGTCCTTCGGCGAGTCGAGCACCGGCACCGTCCCGTACTACCTCGCCACCGGGTTCAGCGAAATCTGGCTGCAGCACTCGGGCGAGCTCGGGCTGGTCGGCCTGATGACGGAAGTGACGTTCTTGCGCGGTGCGCTCGACAAGCTCGGCATCGAGCCGCAGCTGGACAAGCGGCACGAATACAAGAACGCCGCCGACCGGATCATGCGCAAGGAGTTCACCCCCGAGCACCGTGAGGCCGTGGACCGGCTGGTCGAGTCCGCATGGGACGACGTGGTCGCAGGGATTGCCGAGGCTCGCGGCCTGACCGTCGAACAGGTTCAAGCGCTCACCGACCAGGCACCGCTGCCGGTTGCCAAAGCGATCGACGGCGGCCTGATCGATCACGAGGGCTATCGCGACGAGGTCTACTCCGCCGTACGACGCAAGTGCGGCAGCGGCGGCGACGTCCGCTTGCTGTTCGCCAGCCGTTGGTCACCGCGGCCTCCGCTTCCCGAACGCGTCGCCAAGATGGCGACCAGCCGCAACCAGTCGGTGGTCGCCCTGGTGGAGGGCCATGGCGCAATCGTCACCGGACGCAGCCGGCGATCGCCGGTCGACGGCCAGCAGATGGGAAGCGACAGCATCGCCGCGGCATTCCGGGCCGCGCGCAAGGACGACAAGGTCCGGGCCGTGGTCTTCCGGGTCGACTCCCCCGGTGGCTCCTACGTCGCCTCCGACACGATCTGGCGCGAGGTCGGGCTGACCAGAGCGGCGGGCAAACCGGTCGTCGTGTCGATGGGGACGGTCGCCGGCTCGGGCGGCTACTTCGTGTCGATCCCGGCCGACGTGATCGTGGCGCAGCCGACCACGCTGACCGGGTCGATCGGCGTCTTCGGCGGCAAGCCAGTGACCACGGGGCTCATGGAGAAGGTCGGTCTTTCCACCGGCGCGGTATCGCGCGGCGAGCATTCGCGGATCTACTCCGGCCGGATCGGCTACACCGACGACGAGCGGGCCGTCCTCGCGGAGTGGCTGGACGACGTCTACGCGGTCTTCGTCGGCAAGGTTGCCGAGGGCCGCGGCATGACCCGGGAGGCGGTCCACGAGGTCGCGAGGGGCCGGGTCTGGACTGGATCGGACGCCGCCCGCAATGGCCTGGTCGACACCCTCGGCGGCCTTCGGGATGCCACCGCCATCGCCCGCGAGCGAGCCGGCTTGCCGGCCGACGCGCCGGTGCGGTCGGCAGTCCGGATCCCGGTCCGCAGCAAGCTGCGCGCGCCGCGGTCGAGCGACGACCCGCGCGCCTCGGTGTCGATCAGCGGTTGGGGCGACTTCGCGTCGGTCGCGGCGTCGCTCGGCCTGCCGGGCGGTGGCCTGCTCCTGATGCCGGGCATCCGGCTCGGTTGACGCCGGTCAGACCCCCGAGGTCGGCAACCGGAAGGTCTCGGTCAGCCCCGCGTACGTCGCCCAGAGCCGGGTGAACAACCGCTTGCTGCCGACTGTCCGCGCCCGGCCGAGGGTGAAGGTGATCGGGTGGTGCTTGAAGGTGCCACTGGCACAGTCCGGCGTACAGGTGTTGTAGACGTAGGTCCCCTTGCCGGTCGCAGAGGTCGCCGTCCAGGACGAGTACGTCGCCCCGCGGATCTGGGTGTTGGCGTCAGCGCAGGTCAAGACGTAGTGATGCGGCCGGTACTTCGCGGCCGTACACGCGGAGATGACCATCGTCCGATGGGTCGTCGTGGCCACCGCCGGCCCGGCGAGCATGGTGACCGCGGTCGCACCTGCGACGCCGATCACGGTGAGCGACTTCAGTTTCATTGCGGTGGTCCCCGTTCCTGTTGAGGGGTCGACTGACCCAGCGCTTTTAGCCGTATCTGGCCTAGACGCTCATCGTGCCAACTCGGTTGGCCTCCGCCAGGCAGGACGAGGCGCGACACGGCGGACGGCCGACCCGGTCGTACGATCGCGCGATGAGCGACAACCTCGAGACGATCCGTCTGACCGACGGCCGCACCCTGGCCTACGCCCAATGGGGTAACCCGGCGGGCACCCCGGTCTTCGTGCTGCACGGAACCCCGGGCTGCCGGCTCAACCGCCATCCGGACAACGCCAAGATCGCGGCCACCGGCGCGCGGGTCGTGACCTACGACCGCCCCGGGTACGGCGGCTCGGACCGTCACCGCGGCCGCATCGTCAACGACTGCGTCGCGGATGTGGCCGCGCTGGCCGACGCACTGGGGTTCGACCGGTTCGCCGTGACGGGCGGCTCGGGCGGCGGGCCGCATTGCCTCGCGGTCGCCGCCGGACTCCCCGATCGGGTCACCCGGGCGGTATGCGTCGTGGGGGTGGCGCCGTACGAAGCGCTCGGCGAGGCGTGGCTCGACGGGATGGACCCGGAGAACGTCAAGGAGTTCGGCTGGGCGCTCGACGGCGAGACCCGGCTCGAAACCGAGCTCACCCGTGAGTCGGCCGCGATGCTTGCCCGGATGGCCGACGATCCGGCGACCGTGCTCGGCGACTTCGACCTGCCGGAGGAGGACCGGGCGATCTTCGCCCGGCCGGACATCGCCAAGGTGATGACGGAGGCACTCACCGAGTGCGTCCGGACCGGGATCTGGGGCTGGGCCGACGACGACATCGCGTTCACGAAACCGTGGGGATTCGATCCGGGCACGATCTCGGTCCCGACCGCCGTCTGGTGGGGCGCGAAGGACGTGCTGGTGCCGCCGGCGCACGGCGAATGGCTCGCGCGCACCGTGCCCGATGCGATCCCACGGGTCGACGCCGGCGGCGGTCATCTCGGCGACCCGGACACCTACGTCGAGGCGCTCTACGGTTGGCTGGTCGACGGCACCCCCTGGTCCGACTGACCGATGGCGTCTCGCGAACCGCAGATCCTGGCTACGTCCGGTGGCTGGAAGGGCCCGGCCACCGGCCCGTACCGCGCCCTGCCCGGGCCGTTGCTCACCCATGCGCTTCGGCTGTCCGGCAAGGACCGGCCAAGGCTGTGCTTCCTGGCCACCGCGGGCGGCGACAACGACAGCGAGATCGCCGGCTACTACAACGCGTTTGCCGGCTCGGACGACGTCACCGTGAGCCACCTGGAGCTGTTCCTGATGCCGAACGTGGCAGACCCGGCGGCACACCTGCTCGCGCAGGACGTGATCTGGGTCGGCGGCGGATCGGTCGCGAACCTGCTGGCGGTGTGGCGGGCGCACGGACTCGACACCGCCTTCCGGGAGGTTTGGGAACGCGGCATCGTGTTGGCCGGGGTGTCGGCCGGCTCGCTGTGCTGGCACGTCGGGGGCACGACCGACTCGTTCGGGCTGGAGCTTCGGCCGGTCACCAACGGGCTCGGCCTGCTGCCCTACTCCAATGGCGTCCACTACGACGCAGAGACCCAGCGCCGCCCGCTCCTGCACCGGCTGATCGGCGACGGCACGTTGCCAGACGGCTTTGCGACCGACAACGGCGTCGGGCTGCACTACATCGGCACCGCCTTGCACGAGGTGCTCAGCGAGGTGGAGGGCGCCAAGGGCTACCGGGTCGAACGGACCGGCGCCGGCGAGGTGCGCGAGACAGTGCTCGAACCGAGGCTGCTGACGGGGTGAGCTCCCCCGGCGGGTTCCGGGCTGCTGTGCTGAGCGCCGTCGCGGTCGACTGGGCCGGCTTCGCACCGCTGATCGCCTTACGCGCCGCCGCAGGCGTCACGATCCCGTTCGGGCTCGGCGCCGCGCTGGGGCATCCGGCCGAGGGCGCGATCGCGGCCGCCGGTGCCCTGCCGGCCGGTGTTGCCGGCTTCGGCGGCGGGTTTCGCTCGCGCGCACCCACGATGCTGGCGACCGCAGTCGGCATGGGGGTCAGCACGTTTGTCGGTGGCCTGGTCGCCGGGCATCTCGGCCCGACCCTCGCGGCCCTCGTGGTCTGGGGTTTCGCGGCCGGCATCGTCGTCGTACTGGGCCGCGAGGCAAGCCTGGTCGGCACCCAGGCCGTGATCGGCCTGGTCGTGTTCGGCCGGTTCCCGTCGTCGGTGGCGGCCGCGGCCGTGCACGCCGGCTGGGTGCTCGCGGGTGGCGGATTCCAGGGCCTGCTCGCCGCGGTGATCCGCCCACCCGAGCGGTTCGTTGCCGAGCGCCGCACCCTGGCCGGCGCCTACGCGGACCTGGCCGCGCTGGCGATCGACCCGGCCCGGTCGACGCTGACGTCGGTGAGCGAGGCGGCCCGGTCATCCGCGCTGCTCAGCCGCCGCACCCCGAGCGAGGACGTCGAGCTGCTGCGCGGCCTCGCGGACGAGGCCGACCGGATCCGGCTCGAGCTGCTCGCGCTGGCCAGCTTCCCGGACCTGGCTGCGGTCGCCGATGTCCGCCGCGCAGTGAGCGCCTGGTTGCGCCGGGTGAGCAGCGCGATCGGCGCCGGGCTGCAGTCACCACCCGAGGACCCCGCACTCGAGGGACTGGTCGACGTGCTCCGGGCCAGCCGCGAGACCGCGGCCCCGGGGCGGGCCGGCACTGCGGACCGGTACGTTGCGGCGCGCGCGTCCGCGTTGCTCGGCCAGCTTCGCGCCGTCGACCGGCTGACCAGCGGGCTGGCCGGAGTCCGGCGACTGGTGCTGCCGCACAGCATCGGCGCGACCGCGGTCCTGATGCTGCCGCGCCGAGCCGCCGACTCCGCCCACCAGGTCCGGATGGCCGCCCGCGACGTCGGGTCCTCGGCCTTCCGCCATGCGGTCCGGCTGGCGGTCGTCCTGCCGGTCGCCGAAGCGCTGAGCCACCTCCTGCCTTGGCAGCGCGGTTACTGGGTGACCCTGACTGCGCTCGTCGTGCTCAAGCCCGACTACGCCGCCACCGTCCAGCGCGGCATCGCCCGGGTCGCCGGCACCGGTCTCGGCGTGGTGCTCGCCGGCCTGCTGGTCGTCGCGATCCATCCCTCGGGGTTGGCCCTGACGTTGCTGCTGGCAGTGACGACGTGGGCGGCGTACGCGAGCTTCGGGGCGTCGTACGCGCTGTACTCCTTCGCAGTCACCGCGATCGTCGTCCTGCTCCTGACCCCGGTGGGAGCGCAGCGACCTGTCGACCGTCGCGGACCGCGGCCTCGACACCCTGGTCGGCGGCGCGTTGGCCCTGCTCGCCTACGCGGTCTGGCCGACCTGGGAGGGCGCGACCTTGACCGCGTCGACCGGCCGGCTGCTCGGTGCCCTGGCGACGTACGCCGATGCCGTGCTGGGTGCGTATGAGGATCCTGCCTCTGCCGAGCCCGATTCGGTCAACGCCGCCGCGATGGCGGCCCGCCGGGCCCGGGTCGCCGCCCAGGCCTCGCTGAGCCGTGCCGTTGCCGAACCGGTGCGGGCCGGTGCGGACACCATGACCGCGTCCGGCGTGCTCGCCGCGGCGCGGCGGATCGTCATCGCGCTGCACGCATTGCGGGCCACCCTCGACGACGCGAGCGAGCACGTTGCGGTGCCAGAGGTGGCCGGCATGCGGACGGCGGTGACCGGGGCGCTGCGCGGGCTGGCGGCGCACGACGACCCGGCAGTTACCGGCCTGAGGGAGCGTCAACAGGACCTCGAGTCCGGCCCGGCGGACGACCCGACCAGCCTGGTGGCACGGCGCCGGGCGCTGCTCGCGGCGCACCTCGATCCGCTGGTCGACTCGGTCGACACCCTCGCCCACGTGATGAGCGCGCGGACCTGACCGGATCGTTCAGCGCAACGCGCGGCCGCTCGACTCGCCGGAGGCCGGTAGCTCGCTCGCGACGTCAGCCGGCTGCGCCGTGCCGATGAACTCGGTCAGCTCCGCACCGCCGACCACCCGAAACCGGACTGCGTTTCCGGCGCCACGGCGGGTGAGGTCGGCAACCGGAAGCTCCCGGTCGGCCGCCGCGAATACGAGGTTGCCGGATCGGCGCGCGCGCAGCACCGCCGGCTCGGCCAGCATCGCGACCGACCCGAACCCGGCCCGCAGGGTCGCCCCGACCACCCGGGTCAACGCGAACGGCGTCGCGTCGGAGAGGTTGCAGATGTAGATGCCGCCTTCGCGCAGCAGCCGTCGTACCCGCGCGACGGCATCGACGGTGAACATCTCCGTCACCGTGTCGGGGCCGTCGTACACGTCGCACACCACGACATCCGCGGTCGAGCGGCGCGACCGCGAGACGACCGTCAGTGCGTCGTCGATGCGCACCGTTGCGCCCCGAGTCGCACCGAGTGACGCCGAAAGCTGTGCGATCTCGGCGGAGTGCTCGACGATTCGTTGGCGCGACCCCGGATGCCGCGCGGCCAACCAGCGCGGCACCGTGCACAGGCCGCCGCCGAGATGCAGTGCCGACAACGGCGCATCCCCGGGAAAGCTCGCCTCCAGCACGTGCCCGATCATCTGCACGTATTCGAACTCCAGGTGCAGCGGGTCATCGCAGTCGACGAAGGACTGCTCGGCGCCATCGACCAGTAACCACCAGCCGGCCGCACGCGTCGCGTCGCGCATGAGCTCGACCGTCACCCCAGGACCTCCGCGGGCTCGGCGATACTGCCGTTCGATGTCGCTCCGATCGACGCGACCATGACGGCGACCACGCTGACCCACTCCTGCCACCGGAGTCGCTGGTGCAGGAAGACCAGGCCCGACATGGCGCCCATCGCCGGCTCGAGCGACATCAGGACGCCGAACACGGCCGCGCGCAGCCGCCGGAGTGCGGCAATCTCGAGCGAGTACGGAATCGCCGACGACAGCACCCCGACGGCGACACCCTTGCCGAGCACCGACGGCCGCAGGAGGTGACTCCCGCCGGCGATCACGCCGAACGGCACGACGACCACGGTTCCCACGCCCAGCGCGATCGCCAGCCCGGTCATGCCGTCGAACGCGCGGCCGACCCGCTGCGCCACCAGGATGTAGGCCGCCCAACACGCACCGGCACCCGCGGCCAACCCGATCCCGGCGAGGTCGAGTCGGCCGTTACCGCCGGCGAGAAATGCCACCCCGCCGGCGGCCAGCAGCGCCCAGACGAAGTCGAGCCCTCGACGCGACCCGACGATCGCGACGCCGAGCGGCCCGAGGAACTCCACCGTGACCCCGACGCCGAGCGGCACCCGATCGATCGCGAGGTAGAACAAGCAGTTCATCGTCGCGAGCACGAGACCGAACCCGACCACCAGGACCAGATCGGGTCGTGACCGGCCGCGGACCCGGGGCCGGGCGAGCGCCAGCAGCAGGGCCGCCGAAACCACCAACCGCAGCAGGACGGCGCCAACGGCGCCGACGGCCGGGAACATCTTGATCGCGACGGCAGCGCCGCTCTGCACGCTCGCGATCGCACCGACGACGAGCACGGGCGCCGGCACGACCTCGGAGCGACCCACCCGGGAAGCCTCGCATCCGGCGTGGGTTTTCCACGACCCAGCACCGGGGCTCGTGCGTCCACAGTCGCCGTTCGAGCCGACCAGGTCGGGGATCGACGACGCAGGCTCGACCCATGACCGGCGATCGCGAGACGACAGATGCGATCCGGGCCGCGGCCCTCGCGCCCGGCCGTGGCCGGTCAGACGGTGCCCTGCGCGCGGTCTTCCTCGACCGCTCGCGGGCAGTGGTCCTGACGGTCGGGTTCGACGAGGGCACCGACGACGTCGACGAGCTGTTCCTGCGTCATCTCGTCACGACGGTTGCCGATCTCGCCCTCGCCTCGGTGGTCTTCGCCGTGCTTCGGGCCGACGGGCGCCTGACCCGGGTCGACCGCCGGCTCTGGCGGGAGTTGAGGCAACGCCTCGCCGACGGCCCGACGCAGCTGCTGGACCTGGTCGTCGTGGGCGATGAGCGAAGCTGGTCAGCGGCTCAGAGCAAGGCCTTCAGCTCGGCCGCTGCCCGCTGCCCCGAGCGAACGGCGCCGTCCATGTAGCCGTGCCAGTACGTCGCGGTCTCGGTGCCGGCCCAATGGATCCGGCCGATCGGCACTCCGACGTGCCGGGCGTACTCCCGCACCGTGCCCGGACCGGCAATGGCGACCGGGCAACCGCGGGTCCACTCCTCGCGGCTCCAGTCCTGGACCACTACGGATGTCGGCGTGGGGACCTTCTTGCCCTTGTTGAAGTACGCCGCGAAGTTCCCGAGGACGGCGTGGGCGAGCGCCTCCGGGCGGCCGGTGTATTTCCTGGCCTCGTCGCCGCCGACGAAGCCGAGCAGTCCACCGATCTTCCCGTCCTTCGGCGACACGTCGAAGGTGGTCTTCGCCGGGCCGACCGTGCTCACCGCGGCACCGGTCAGCCCGTGGTTGCGCCACCAGGGCTCGTGGAAGAAGGCCTCGACCTTGATCAGGGTTCCTTGCGGCAGCCGCTGCAGGAGCCCGTCCCGAAGCGCCGGCAGACTCGGGTCGAAGTCGATCCGCAAGGCAAGCGTCGGCGGCACCGCAACGACGACGTACTTCGCCCGGACCGTCACGCGATCCGACGTGACGGTGACGCCATGCTTGCCATGCGCGATCGAGCGCACCGGCGAGCTCATCACGATGTGCTGATGCCCGATGTGCTCGGCGAGCCGGATCGAGATGACCTGCGAGCCTTCGACGAATCGCTTCGCCTGCGCGCCGCCGCGAGTGTCGATCAGCCGCTCGACCGTGCCCTTTCCATGACCGTTGGTCGCGGTTGCGATGTAGGCGAGCGTGTAAAGCAAGGAGCAGTCCCGCGCCTCGGCGCCGACGAGTGACTCGAACAACGCCGAGATCAGCTTCGACAACTTCGGGTACGCCTTGGCCGAGGCGTTCGCCTGCAGCCAGGTCTGCAAGCTCTGCTGATCCCAATCGTGCGCATTCTTGGCCTTCCACGGCTCACCGACCGGGATCGTCGCGGCCATGCTGTCGAGCGACAGGACGACGTTGATCAAGTCGGACTCGATCACCGGGTCCGGCGGCGCGGTGCCGGTGATGGTCTTGTCGCTGTATCGGGTCACCCTGCCGTCGAAGTAGACCTGATCGCCGTGGTCGGGTTGGGCGAAGGCGTGGACGTTCATCTCGCTGGCGAGCTTGGCGATCTCGTTCTGGGTCGGGCCGATCCAGGTGCCGCCGAGGTCGCCGTGATAGCCGTGCGGAAGCGGGTGGTTGAGGGTGCGGCCGCCGACCCGGTTGCGGGCCTCGAGCACGAGCACCGAATGCCCGGCGCGCTGCAACTCACGGGCCGCGGTCAGACCGGCGAGGCCGGCGCCAACCACGACGACGTCCACGTCGCGGTTCGCCGTGCGGGCGGACGTCGCAGTCGCGGCAGCCGCGGGCCGGCCGGCCGCCGCCATCGCACCGCCCGCAAGCGAGACTCCAGCAGCTCCGCGCAACAACCCTCGTCGGCTGATGTCGCTCATCGACGAACCGGCTCCCTTCCAGGCACTACTCGCGGCGCGCTGACCCTCAGCGCGTCGACCACCCCTGAACGCCGCTGGCGCAGCACGGCACGGGCGATTCGCTTGGCGTCGAGACCGGCCTCGCGGAACGCTCCGCTGACCGGGTTGGTGAAGCCGGTGAACCACAGGTTCGGCGCGCCCGGCGCAGTGTGACCTCCACGCGCCGCCGGCTTGCCGTTGTCGGTGAGCACCCCGAGGTGCCCGATGAGTGGATCGAGCGCCCGCCGGTAGCCGGTGGCAGCAATCACTGCGTCAACGACGAGGGTTTCACCGTCGGCCAGCAGCACGCGCTCGGCCTCGAACGCGACGACCGCCGGGACGATGCTCACCTTCCCGGCCTTCAGCGCCTCGAGGAAACCCATGTCCACCAACGGAATCGCGCCGTCGCGCTGCACGCGCAGGTACAGGCCTTCGGTCGGCGTCGCAAGCCCGAACTCGGTAAGGTCACCGATGGTGAGCTTGCGGAGCTGGCGGGCGATCGCGTCGAACACTGGCACCGGCAGGTGCCGGAACAAGACGCCGAGCACCGGGTTTGCGATGCCGTTCTGCTGCCTGAAGACGATGTGCGGCGGCGTACGCACCGCGACCTTGACACTGCGTGCACCGGTCTCGATCAGGTCGAGCGCGATCTCGGCGCCGGTGTTGCCGACTCCGACGACCAGCACGTCCTTGCCGACGTACGGCGTCGCGTTGCGGTAGTCGCGGGCATGAAGCAGCTCGCCGGTGTAGCCGGCCGCGCCGGGCCAGTCCGGGATCTCCGGCGTGTGGTTGTAGCCGGTGGCGACCACGACGTACGTCGCGGTCAGATCCCCTTGCGGGCTGCGAAGCACCCACGAATTGCCGTCCCGGTCGATCTGGGTGATCGCGGTGTTGAGCTGCACGTCGAGGTTGTGGTGGGAGGTGTATGCCTCGAGGTAGCGAACGACGTCGTCGCGCCCGACCCACTTGCCGTACCGCCGCGGGATCCGTAGCCCGGGAAGCCCCGACAGCCACCGGACGGTGTGCAGGTGCAGTCGCTCGTAGTGTCCACGCCAGGCGGACCCGACCGAGTCGGCGCGGTCGACGACCACTGTCTCGACCCCGCCGCGCTGCAACATGGCCGCGGCGGCGAGGCCACCTGGGCCCGCACCGATGACAACGGCTTCAGGCATCGCGTTGCCCTCCGAGGGTCGGCAGTCGGGGAAGTCCGCCCCTCAGCCTGCCGCACTGCGTCGGCGCAGGTCTCGAGCAGCCCCTCTCGTGACCTCCTTCAGCACCGACGGCGGCACCTGGTTGAACAGTGCATCGGCGATCAACAATGCCAGCGAGTACGACGGATCGGTCGCCAGCGCCCGATCGATCGCGACGTTCGCAATCACCCCGTCTCCGCCGGCGTACGCGAACCACGCGAGGATCGAGCACAGCGGCGAGTCGAACGGCGGCGGCACCCGACCCGCCGCGACCCGCAGCATCGGGAGCAACCGCTCACGCACGGTCGGGTCGCCGGCCTGGACGAGCAGCTCGTCCCGCACCACGACGTCGTCGCACAAGGCGACGAGCTCGGCGAGGTCATCGGGCGAGATGGATCCGCGCGGATCCGCGACCGAGGCGGCGAGCCGCTCGACGAGCGGGACCACTGCGGCGCGACGCTCGCTCCGGGTCCGGCTTGCGAGCCGGCGCTGTTGCGCGTCGATCAGGACGCGCATCCGGCCGGCGTCCGCCGGGTCCAGGTCGAGGGCGACCGATCGCACGACCGCCGCCCGGTCCGGGAGCGCTCCGTGTCCGGCGATCGCGTAGGCCGCCGCCACCGCCACCGCTCCCGGCGCCCCACGATCGAGCGGCATCCCGGCCAGGCCGCCGCAACACGACTTCGCGCACAGGTAGGACCACCAGCGGTCTTCCGAGGAGAGCACCGCGTCGACCAGCGGGACGTCCAGCCGGGCCAGCACCGCGTCGACGAGCACCCCGTGCGGCAGCCGCGCATCGATGGGCCGATCCGGGCTGAACACCGCGAGGAAGACACCGTCCGCCTGCTCCAGCCGGATCCGCCGACGGATGTCCCGAGCGAACTCCTTCGCCACCACCGGCGGCACCAGGTCGAACCGCATCGCGAGGCCGACCCGGCGTCGCTCGCCGTGCAGGCAGAGCACCACCAGGCTGTCCAGCGGATCGAAGCCGAGCATCGCCTCGATCGCGCAGATCAGCTCCGCGGGTGTGGTGAGCCGAACGACGTCAGAGCGGGATCCGGGCATCGCCGTACGGTGCCTTCAACCGGTCCTCCGCGGTGACGCCGAAGGCAATCTGTGGATGACCGGGCGTCGTCCACAGCCCGGAGTCTCGGCCGGATGCCGACCCGCTCAGGGCGCGAGGCGCGCAGCGATCCCGGCAAGTTCGGGATCATCGACCGCCTCGACCGCGCAGCGCGCGAACAGCCACTGGCGCAGCCGGATCGGATCGAGCCCGGTAAGCCCGGCGATCCTTTGAAGCAACGACTCCGGATCAATGCGCAGCCGGTCGCAGTTGAGCAGGTGCTGCAGGACGTCGTAGCAGCGGTCGCCGACGTACGGCTTGGGGTCGATCGCCAACCATCGCTCGCGTCGGGCCGACAGCACGTTGCCGGCATGCAGATCGGTGAACAGCACGACTTCGTCCGACGCAGCAGCCGGCAGACCGCGGAACACGTCCAGGCCGGCCTCGATCAAACCGCTGTCTGCCCCGGTCGCCTCAGCAAGTCGCCGCTCGGCCGCATCGGCCCAGTCCACACACATCTGGTGAAGCGGCCGGAAGGGTCCAGCCGGTGGCGGCTCGCGCCACAACCGTTGCAGCAACCCGGCAACGACGACGTCCTGCTCCTCTTCAGTGGCGAGTGCTGCCAGCGAGACACCGGGTGCACACCGCTCGAGCAGCAGCGCCGGGGCGCCGTTGATCGTCGCGGTCTCGATCAGCCGGACCGCACCGTCGCCGTCCCACCACTCCAGCCCGGCCGCCTCGTCCGTGCCCTCCGGATGCGGCCAACCAACCTTGAGCACGACCGGCTCGCCGGACTCCCGCCGGGCCGGCGCCACCCAAGCCGCAGTCCCACCCGGCTCGAACGGCGCGAGGACCGCGAGCCGCCAGCGCTGCCGGGCCGCCTCGACGACGTCGGGCAGGCTCGCCAGCCAGTCCGCGCGGTCCTCGTCGGGAGAGGCCGCGCGAAGCGCGGCAGGGACGACGAATGGGGCGCTCACGATCCGCCGGCCAACGCGGCACGGGCCGCGTCGCCGGCCCGCGATCCGTAGCCGCCGCCGAAAAGTACGGCGTGGATCAGCAGCGGATGGATCTGGTGAAGTGCGACTCGCGACCGCCAACCGGCGGCCCGCGGCGTGACCGCGTCGTACCCGGCCAGGACGTCGGCGAGGAACGGCGCGCCGAACAGCGCGAGCATCGCGAGGTCGGTCTCGGAGTTGCCGTCGTGAGCAGCAGCGGCATCGATCAGCCAGACCGCGCCGTCGGCTCCCCAGTGCAGGTTGCCGGCCCACAGGTCGCCGTGCACCCGGGCCGGTGGACCGACCGGCGCCGCGAGGTCCGCCAGCCGCTCGACCACGGCCTCAATGGCACGAGCGTCCGGCTCGGAGACCGCGCGACGGTCGACCGCCATCCGTAGGGCCGGCCGTAGCCGCCGTTCGGCATGAAAGGTCGGCCAGTCCGACGTCGGGGTGTTGTCGAGCGGAACGGTCGCGACGAACCCGGGACCATCCGCGCCGTACGACGAACCGCCGGACCCGTGGAGCACGCCGAGTGCCCGGCCGAATCCACGCGCCGCATCGACACCGGGTTGGCCCGGCTCGATCCACTCGAGGACCAGCCCGTCGCCGGCAACCGCGATGGTCGCCGGCACCGGCGGGCCACCCGCGACCCGAAGCCGGTCGAGCCCAGCCGCCTCGGCCTCGAAGAACCCCAGCGGCGGGTCGGCCAGCGTCTTCGCGAAGACCTGGGCGCGGTCGCGCGTGCGGGCCGCGAACGCCCGGCAGATGTCGCCGCCGCCGACCGGCCGCGGATCGACCAGCTCGAGGCCGGCAACTCTCATCCGAGTTGGTCGCGGACGAACTCCAGCAGGCCCCGGCACGCAACCTCGATCATGGCGAAGACGTGCTCGAACCCGGCCCGTCCCTCGTAGTAGGGGTCGGGCACCTCGAGGTCGTCCGGCGCCGCGGCCGGGTCGAATGACCTCAGCAGGACGATCCGGTCGAGCGCCTCGGGCGGCGCCATCCGGCGCAGCGAGCGCAGGTTGTCGTGATCCATCGCGACGATGAGATCGAGGTCGTCGAACCAGCTCGGGTCGTACTGCCGGGCGAGATGGTCGGTGCCGTCGTACCCGTGGGCGGCGAGCACCTCCAGCGTCCGCTCGTCGGCCGGTGACCCGGCGTGCCAGCCACCCGTGCCGGCGCTGCTGACCGACACCCGATCGGCCAGGCCGGCGTCGCCCAGCAACGCCCGCATGACCGTCGCGGCGATCGGCGACCGGCAGATGTTGCCCATGCACACGAAACAGATCCGGTACGCCGCCACACCCGAGAGTCTGCCGGGTCCGATTGCACGGGCTCGGCGCGGGCGGGTTTGATGGAGCGATGAAGATCGGCTTTGGCGCACCCGTCTCGGGATCGTGGGCTACCCCGGCGAACCAGATCGAGATCGCCCAGCGGGCGGAAGCGCTCGGCTACCACTCGCTGTGGACCTTCTCGCGGCTGCTGTATCCGGATGCGCCCGAGGGGCAGCGGCTCACGTCGCCGTACCGCAGCGTGCACGACCCGCTCGTGGTTGCCGCCTTCCTCGCCGGGGTGACCAGCCGGGTGCGGCTGGGCCTTGCGGTGGTGAACCTGCCGTTCTACGCACCGATCGTCCTCGCGAAGGCGCTGACCAGCATCGACGTGGTTTCGAACGGCCGGCTCGACGCCGGGCTCGGGCTGGGCTGGGAACCCGAGGAGTTCATCGCGGCCGGCGTCGACATCGCCAGGCGCGGCGCGCGAGCCGAGGAGTTCCTCGCCTGCCTGCGGGCGATCTGGTCCGACGGCCCGGTGGAGTTCGCCGGCGAGTTCTACACCGTGCCGCGCGGCTTCGTCGACCCGAAGCCGGTGCAGAAACCGCACCCGCCGATCCTGCTCGGCGGCAGCGCCGAAGTCGCCCTCCAGCGGGCCGGGCGGTTGGCGGACGGCTGGATCTCCGCGAGCCGGTTCCAGGGCTCGCAGGTGCCGGCGACGGTGACCACGATCCGGAGCGCGGCCGAGGCCGCTGGCCGCGACCCGGAGCAGATCCGGATCGTGATCCGCGGCTCGCTCAAGCTCCGCGACGCCGACCACCCCGACGATCCGACCATGACCGGCACGGTGCAGAAGATCCGCGCCGACTTGGACGCGTACGCCGCGGCCGGGACGACCGAGGTCTTCCTCGACCTGAACTTCGACGAGCGGATCGGCGCGCCGGACGCCGACCCGGCGCGCTCGATGGCGGTGGCGCACGAGGTGCTGGAGACCTTCGCTCCGGGGGCCTGACGACGTACCGTGGTCGGGTGCCTGCCGACCGCCCGCCCCGGCTCCGGCCGATCTCGCCCGGGACGATCGCTGACAACGTCAGCGCTGTCGAGGGCTTGAGCGACACCGAGCTGATCGCCCGCCTCTACGAGGCGCTGGCCACCCTGCCGCCAGCCGAGCGAGCGGCCGCCGTCGTTGCCATCGGTCTCGACGAAGGCCCGATCGGCGTGGCGATGGAGCTCGGCGTGGACCCCGCGGACGCCGACGCGATCACCCGGAACGCGCTGCAGCTCCTGCGCGGCGCGCTTGCGGACGTCGATCTCGACGAGCCCGCCTTCTTCGGCCGGCTCGAGCGCCGCCGCGGAGGCACCGCCCC
>CAVYQE010000006.1:0-195394 GCA_963770565.1 uncultured Actinomycetota bacterium | reverse complement strand
CAACAGCCTGGGGCGTTAGTCCCCAGACTGTTGCATAACCGCTCAGTCGCTGTATGTCTGAATCAGAGAACTGGCCTCGTCATTGAAGCCGAGCTCGGTCATATTCCAGAACTTGCTCGCGGTTGTACTCGCGTTCGACAGGCCGATTGAAGCGCCACTCAAGTCTATTGCGTTGTACATGTATAGCCGCCATCGTTCATCACCGATTTGCGGAGATTCATCGACGGACGAGATGGAATTATTCCATCCTGGGGCGTAGTCGGCAAGACTGTCGATCTCAACATCCGCGTTGATCTTGTCGAGGTAGCTCCCGCAGTTGATGTTGGTGTAGTAGTAAATGCCCGTCAGGTTCGGGCTTGTAGAACATGTCGCGAAGGCTGCGCTCGGCATCGCGACGGCTGCAGTTCCAAATAGGCCGAGCATCATTGTCATAATGACGGACACCCGCGTCGTTAGTTGCTTAGCGTGCATGTCTTCATCTCCTTGTGGCGGGAAGAAGAATTAGGAATTGCTATGGGCGGCGAAGTCTTTTGCGTCGCTGCATAGTGGGCGTTTCGGTTGTGTTGGGGCGCATGCCCACGAGACGAACTGGCGATGGGTATCAAAGACATATGCATAATTTCCACTCTTATCGGCGTAGAGATAAATGACCTGTGCGTCTCCCCTTTCTCTCAGCTCATCGACGTACTTCCAGGAGGTTTTGACGTCGCCTCGATAGAGAGGGACAAGATCCGCGACGTTAACGTTTACGGTTCGCGGGTCAGCAGCGATGCGGGCACTCTCAGCCCTGCTCTGGGCACCGCTTGAGTGGTTCACGACGAGCACAACGCCGACCGTGGCCATCAACGCCCCTGCGGCAAGTGCTCGGAACACGCCTTCTCCCAAATGTCAACCGCCAAACGGGTGACTGGGTTAGGAGGCGGGCCAAAGGTAGCGTTCACACGCGGAAAGTGCAAGAAGTGAGATCATCGCCGTAACACGACGAGGAGCGATGCCGGGTGGCGTTAATACGGAGTTATTGTGATATATGGTTATTCGCTAAAACAGGCTCGGCGATCTGCGCTGCCGCGGTTCCTAGGCCACCTTCCAATGGGCCGCTAGCCCCTCTGATCAAGAGACTCGCCTGAGCTCCGACCAGCCACTTCGCAACACGACGGGTCGTGTAATCAAGTTGCAAGTTCCCCCTCCGACACCACGTTTCCGCAGGTCAGAGGGCACATCGACCTCGCAAAAACCCTTGACTTCTACCGGATTTCTACCGGAGCGCTGGCGCAACTCGGCCGGCGCGCCCGTGTCGGGTATCGGAGGTGCAGTCCGAGGCTCCGAGGCAGGTGGCCCTGGCGAGTCGGTCGCTTCCGGACCGCCGCGTCGTACGTTCGTCCGGCCGAACGACCGGCAAGATAGGCCCCGATGTGGACCCTTGAGCCATTTGAGGCCGACGACGGCTCGGTTCCGTTCGCTGTCTTCGCTGAGGATCTCTCCGACTTCAAGTTCGTCGCGCTCGACGCTGCGCTCGAGCGGGTGCTGGCGGTGCGTGGCCTCGACCTGGCACGGACGGAGTGGTTGAAACCGCTGGGCGACGGCCTCCACGAGTTCCGGATTCGCCACGATGCCAAGGAAATTGCGCACATGTTCGGGGGTGATCCGCCGGATGTCACGGCACCTGTCGAGAAAGTGCTGCTCCGCGTCTTCGTTCACTTCTACGGTGAGAAGGTCGTCCTGCTGCTGGGCGGTTACGACAAGGGCGAGGATCCCAAGGAGCGTCGTCAGCAACGGGAGATCGCAGCCGCGCGCAAGCTGCTTGCCCAGTTCAAGGAGCGGCGACGCCGGGAGAAGCGATCGACGCGACGGCATTGACCGTTGATAGGGAATTCCCCATACTGGTCGGGAGGAGGTGCGGTCGCATGGCACCGAGCTACCAGGACGTCGTCGCCAAACGTCGGTCGCGGCTGTCGCCCCAAGCCCGCGAACAGCAGAAGGTGTTCGTGGAGGCCTACGACATCGCCCTGCAGCTGATCGACCTGCGGGAGAAGCACGGGCTCACGCAGGCTCAACTGGCCGAGCGGTCCGGCGTCGCTCAAGCGGACATCAGCCGAATCGAGCGGGGTTCGACACACCCGACGACGAAGACGCTGCAGCGCATCGCCGAGGCCCTCGATGCCGACGTCCGTCTGATCGAACGCGTGTCTTAGCGACAGGCCCTCACCCCGCTGTACGCGGACCCTGCGATCCACGGCCGCACCGCCACTGTGGCCCGCGGATCAACCGTTCGACGGACCCGGGCGAACTGCCCCGAACATTGTGTCCGCGATCGACTGCGCTGCCTGGGCGTGCAACGTCGGCGACACGTGGCTGTAGATCCCGAGGGTGATGGCAATCGTTGCGTGGCCGAGCCGCTCCTGCACGACGCGGGGATGTACACCGTTGTGCAGCGCCAGGGTCGCCCAGGTGTGACGCAGCCCGTGCAACGTCAGCGGCGACAGACCCCCGGCCGCGACGCGCCGCGCAAACGAGCGGCTCACTGACTCCGGGCGAAGCGGCGCACCGGACGGGTCGTGGAACACCAGCCCGCTGTCGGCGAAGTCGGGGCCGACAAGTAACCGCTCCTCGGCCATCCGGATCCGGTGTGTACGCAACGCAGCCACCGTCCAGGTGTCGAGGTCGATCGCTCGGCGACCCTGCGCCGTCTTCGGCTCGCCGAGCACAACCTGGCCACGCACCTGGATCACCGTTTGCCGAATCTGTGCGCGGCCTGCCTCGAGATCCACGTCCGCCCACCGAAGACCGAGTGCCTCTCCCCTACGCATCCCGGTCGTCGACAACACCACCCACAGCGCGTAGAGCCGGTCCCCCCGCTCTGCGGAGGATTTGAGAAAGCGCTGCAGGGTCGTCGCATCCCAGGCCTGCGCCGCATCCGGCTTGGGCCGTGCACGCGGGGGGTCGGCTGCGTCGGCGGGGTTGCGGGCGAGGCGCCCCCAGCGGACCGAGTCCTTAAACGCGCGGTGCAGGATCGTGTGCACGTACGCGACGGTCCTCGCGTCTAGCCCCGGCCGCCCGGTAGGACCCTCGCCGTCTCGTTGCGCTTGTCGTCGCAGCAGCGCCGCGACCGCGTTCTTGGTCAACGGCTCGCGGTCCGCCATTTCTGCGGACACCCGGGAGGCAATGTCGCTCAACGCATGTCCTTCGCGGCGAAGCGCGACCACACGATCGACGACGGTCGGCGGATGTCCTTTCCCCTTCCGTGACGACGGCCGCCGGCCGCTCCTGAGCAGCGTCGCGTACAGACCGTTGAGGACACCCGCATCGACGCGCGCAAGCTTCGTCTCGCCGACGTGGTCGATGACGTGCAGCCGCATGTTGCGCTGATAGGAGTCGAACGTCGATTGGCGAACGGTCGGCTCGATCGTGATGAGCCACTCAGTGAGATAGGCGCCGAGGGTCTGATGGGTTGGCGGGACGTACTCGCCGCGGTCGAGTTTGGAGAGTAGGTCGACTCGGGCGCGTTCGGCTTCGCGTTTCGTCGCGTATCCGGAGTGCCACCTCTGCCGACGTCGGCCGCTCGCCGGGTCGGGGTCGAGTTCGAGCTTGACGTAGTAGCGGCCGCCTTTCTTCACGATTGACCCGCGCATCTATCCCTCCTCGGGTTCGATGGCTGCCGGCAGCACGTCTTCGCCGGCGCGGTGCGCTTTCATCTGTAGATAGGCCTGGGGTCCGACGTTTTTGAGTTCGGTGCCGAAGGTGGTGAGGAACTCGGCGATGTCCTCGAGCCGGTCGCCGTGGTCGCGGGCGAGGGCGAGCAGTCGGCGCTTGCGCCAGGTGCGGAACGCGGCGTACCAGTCACGGACCGGGCCGCCCTCGGGGCCGTAGATGAGCGCCAGGGTCATCTCGGCCTCGGCCGGACTCGTTCGGCCCAGGTCCGTGAGCCGCTGGTCAACTTCGGCGAGCTGGTCGTCCGCGCCCAGCAACGCGGCGTAGAGATCACTGACCGGTTGTCCGGTGTCAGCGAGGGAGCGGTCCTCGCGCTCCTCGGTGGGTGGCGGGATGAAGAAGTAGACGATCGGGACGCCGAACACGACGGAGAGCAGGTACAGCTCGTGGGCGTCGAAGCGGCGGCGCCGGCCACCTTCGAAACCGCGTTCCATCGCCGAGATCGACGCCTGCGGCAACTCGTGCCCGCTCAGCTGCGCCAGCCGCTGCGCGACACCTTCCTGGGTCCAGCCTTGCCGTTGCCGGATGGTGCGCAGGTTGTAGGAGACGACCGCGTTCACATCCAGGCCGCCGGGCGAGCTGGACGGTGCGTCCTTCTCGGGTGCGCGTCGTCGCGCCACAGATCCTCCACTCGTTCACGTTGTACTTGACAACCGTGTTGTTATGATAGCGACATTGCCCCACGGTTGTGAAGTACAGCGAGGTGACGTGATGCTAGACGATCTCCCCCCGTTCCTTACGGTGGCTCAGGCTGCGGCCGTCCTGCAGCTGGGCCGGTCGAAGGTGTATGAGCTCACTGTCGAATACGACCGGTCGGGCGGCAAGTCCGGGCTGCCGTTCGTGTGGTTCGGCTGCCAGAAACGCGTCCCGCGCGCGGCGTTGGCCGCGTTCATCGAACGCGTCCTGCCCAGCCGGCCCGCCCCCGAGGCGCAGCCCGCAACCTGACCCGCGGCTCCCATCCGGCCGCCTCGCGGCGGCCTCTCGATCCCTCCCGCAGCGTGACCGCCGGACAGATCAGCAACCTCCACACCGATGCACCTGAAGGTGAGGACGCCACCTCGTGCTGTCGATCGGCAAGTGCCAGAACCTCGGCTACTACGAGCGCGAGGTCATCGACGGCCGCGAGGACTACCTCTCCGAGGCCGGGACCGCGCCCGGTGCCTGGGTCGGGACTCTCGCCGCGGCCGATGGGCTGACCGGTCCAGCCGGCCGGGAGGCGCTCGCCGCGGCGTTCGCCGGCCACCACCCGGCCGGTGGCCGGCTCACCGAACATGCCACGACAGTGACCGGGTTCGACCTGACCCTGTCACCGTCGAAGTCGGTGTCGCTGCTGTGGGCGCTCGGCTCCGAGCATGACGCCGCCGAGGTCGAAGCCGCGCTGTACGCGGCACGGGATCAGGTCGAGATCTATCTCGAGCAGACCGCCTGCGCGGTCCGGCGCGGGCACGCCGGTGAGCGCACCGAACCCGGCACGGGGTTCCTCGGGGCGGTGTTCCGGCACCGGACCAGCCGGCTGGGCGACCCTGGCATCCACCTGCACTGGGTCGTGTTCAACGTCGCCGAAGGCCCCGACGGGCGGCGTACCGCGTTGGACGCCCGGCTGCTCTATGACCAGCGGTACACCGCCGAGGCGATCTTCCAAGCCGCGCTGCGCCGCGAGCTGACCGTGCGGCTCGGGGTCGTGTTCGACGAGATCGACCGGCACGGCGTCGCCGAGATCGCCGGCATTTCCCCGGCGATGCGCCGCGCGTTCTCCCGCCGCCGGGCCGAGATCGTCGAAGAGATGGACCGGCTCGGAGCGCACGGCGGCCGCGCCGCCCGGATCGCCACGCTCACCAGCCGCAAACCGAAACCGAAGGGCGTCTCCGAGACCGAGTTGCGGGCCGAGTGGCGCTCTCGGGCGCTGGATGCCCGGTTCGACCTTTCCCATGTGGTCCGCGTCCCTCGCACCCCAACCTTGCGGGCCGGCGACGAGGACGTCGCTGTCGCGGTGACGAGTGAGCATGCCAGCTACGACCGCGGCGATGTGATCCGTGCCGTTGCCCGAGCCGCCCGGCAGGGCGCGACCGTCACCGACATCCTCGACCGCGCCGACGCCTACCTCGCCGGTGACCTCGCGATCCCACTCGGCGAGAACCGGTGGACCACGCCGGAGATCCTCGAGCTAGAAGCCCGCGTCGTCGCCCTCGCCGAGCAGCAAGCTGCCTCCCGGCTGACCGCGGACCCGCAGGCAGTCACCGCGGCCATCGCGGACCGTCCATCACTGTCCGCCGAGCAGCGACGCATGGTCGAGGCGCTATGCGGCAGCGGCCGGCGCATCGATGTTGTCGTGGGGCACGCCGGTACTGGCAAGACGTTCGCCCTCGACGCCGTGCGCGACGCATTCGAATCATCCGGTCACCGGGTCATCGGCGCCGCACCCGCGGCTCGTGCCGCCCGCGAGCTGCAAGCCGGATCTGGCATCCCTGCCACCACCGCCCACGCCCTCCACCAGGCCCTAGCCACCGGGACGATCCGGCTACGGCCCGGTGACGTGCTAGTCGTGGACGAGGCTGGCATGCTCGGCACCCGGCTGCTGGCCAGTCTCGCCACCGAGACCACACGCGCCGACGCAAAGCTGATCCAGGTCGGTGACCCCAAACAACTGCCCGCGGTGGAAGCCGGTGGCCTGTTCACCGCCCTTGCGAACCGCGGCCCGCGTGTCGAGCTGGTCGACAACCGCCGCCAGCACGACCCGGAGGAACGACTCGCCGTGACCGCGCTGCGCCACGGTCACACCCGGTTCGCTGTCCGGCATCTCGACCGCGGCGGCAAGGTCACGGTCGCGGCCAACAGCGACACACTCCGCGACCAAATGGTCACCGACTGGCTCACCCACCGCGACGCAGGCTCGGACGTTGTCATGGGTGCCGTCCGCCGCGCCGACGCGGCCGATCTCAACCGCCGCGCGCACCACCACCTCGAAGCATCCGGGCAACTTGGGCCGCTCGTCGCCCTCGTCGACGACCGCCGATATCTGCGTCGGCGAACCGGTCCTCGCCGGCCGCAACCGCTACGACCTCGGGCTGATCAACGGTGACCTCGGTGTCATCACCGGCATCGCGGCCGACCACCCCGCCCTCCGGGTCCGGATCGGCGACCGTGAACTCGAAGTCCCGATGGACTACGTCACCGACCACCTGAGCCACGCCTACGCCCGTACCGTCCATAAGACGCAAGGACTGACCTGCGACGTCGCGCTGCTCCTCGGCGATGACACCCTGTATGCCGAGCTCGGCTACACCGGACTGACCCGCGGCCGCCAGCACAACCACCTCTACGCCGTCACCAGCAGCCTCGACGTGGGCGAGGACGGCACCCACGACCTCGCCCACGTGATCGCCGCGCTCGACACCAGCCGAGCGAAAACCGCCGCCATCGACATCCTCGCCGCACCCGAGATCGCATGACCCGCTCCACGGCCAACCGGTCCAGGGGCGCCGATGGGATCGATCTAACCATCGCGCTTCTCCTCGGTGCGGTCCTCGCGATCGGCCTCGTGCAATGGCTGATCGGCACCCTCGCCGCGCTGCTCGGCCGCGCGAGGCTGCTGCACGCCAGCCCGGTCGACGCGGTCCGCTCCCTGCCCAGGCTGGTTCACCACTTCGGCGACCCTGCTGTCGCTTGGCCGGTGCGGGTACGCGGAAACCTGCCCGGGCCCGTCCTGTACTGGATCGCCACCGCGCTCGTCCTCGCAGCACTCACCGTTGCCGGGTTCGCCGTGCTGTCGTTGGTGAGTCGCAACCGGCAGGTCCCGATCGACAAGCGGCGCCGCCTCGGGGTACCGACCCAACCGCGGCTCGCCACCCGCCGCGACCTCACCCCGCTCTACGCCCGGCGCCCGGAACCGAACCGGTTCGTGCTCGCCCGTCACGGCCGTGGCTACCTGTCCACGGAAGCGTCCAGCCACCGCGGCCGACGCGGTGTCGCCGGAGCCGTCGCCGTGTTCGGACCTAGCCAGTCCGGCAAGACCACCGGCCTGATCACTGGCGTCAGCGCCTGGACCGGCCCGGCGATCGTCTCCAGCGTCAAAGCCGACCTGCTTCGCGCCACCATTGACGCCCGCCAGCGCATCGGCGAGGTCCGTGTGTTCGACCCGCTCGGCGTCACTGGCTACCCGTCCAGCACGTGGAGCCCGCTACGCGCCGCCCGCACGCTGTCCGGTGCCGTCAACGCGGCCGCGATCCTCGCCCGCACCGGAGCCGACGACAGCACGGCCGGTGACCGGTTCTGGCGGGGCCAAGCCGAACAGCTCCTCGCCGGCATGCTCTACACCGCAGCCAACACCGACGGCCACACGATGCGTCACGTCGTCCGGTGGGTACTCGACCTGGACCGGCCCGGCGACGGCAGCGGCGGCACCCTTGCACCATTGGTCCGGCTGCTCACCGACCACGATGATCCGCAGGTCGCGTTCGCCGCCACCCAAGTCCAAGGCTGGTTGCATGGCCAGTGGAGCAGCGACCCGCGCACCACCAGCAGTGTCTACGCCACCGCCCGCAACGCCGTCTGGCCCTGGGCTGATCCGGTGATCGCCGACAGTGCGGAAGACTGTCAGCTCACCCTCGACTGGCTGCTCGCCGGCACCAACACGCTCTACCTCGTCGCGCCCCTCGGCGACGACAGCCGCATCGGCCTGGTGTTCGCTGCGGTCCTGCACGACCTGATCAGCGACGCGTTCTCGGCGTACAACCGTCGCGGCACGCCGCTCGACCCACGTCTGCTCGTCGTCTGCGACGAAGCGGCCAACACGCCACTACCAAAGCTCCCGCAGTGGGCAGCCACCGTCAGCGGGGCCGGTATCCAACTCGTTACCGTGTGGCAATCACGGGCACAGCTCGACACCGCCTACGGCCGTGATGCCGACAGCGTCCTGACCAACCACCGAAGCAAGCTGTTCTATCCCAGTGGGCTGACCGACACGACGACCACCGACTACTTGAGCGTTCTCGTTGGCAACGAACACGTCCGTGCTGACCTAACGCGTCCTCAGCTGCTTGATCCGGGTGGCGGGCAGGAAGCGCAGCGGGTCGCGACCTCAGTGCCGTACGCGCCGGCCGACCTACTACGACGCCTACGTGTTGGCGACGGGCTTCTCGTTCATGGGGAACTGCCAACGGCGTGGATCAGGACGGACGGCAACGGACAATAAGATCCACTCTGTTCGCAGGAGCGGCCCCGAACGATCCGTGCCGAGCCGGCGCTACCGTGCATTGGCTCAACAAGCCAAGATCCGCAATAGTGACGGCGTGACCAATCGACTGCCGCAGGATCTGGGCGAAGCGGTGAGTTGTTTTCCAGAAACTCACATGGGAGCGCAGACGATCAGGGTCACGCTCACAGATGGCCGCACGTTCGACAATGTGACCGTTGCGTGGGGCCACGAGATCATTCGGGTTGCGGGCTTCGAGAAACTCCCGTTTGACGCCGAGGACGTGGTCGCGGTCGAGGATGCGTCGAGCGAATAGGTGCCGTTCGCGCACGCGAGACCCGGCGTTAGCGTGCACTCGTGTCCACCGTCGACGATCTGGCTTCTCTTCCACACGAGGTTGCCGCCGCCGCGAACGTGGACGCCAACGGCGAAGTCTGGTGGCACGCGCAGAATGCCGAACGTGCGATCAACGCGCTGGCCGACACGGGTCTGGTGGTTCTGGGACTCGACCTGCGCGAATACGACGACCAGGGCAACTTCTTTGAGACTGCATGGAGCGACTACCGACCGTCGGGTAACAACGACGTGGAGGAGGCGCGCACGGCTGCACTCGCCGCGCTACGTCGACCCGACCGAAGCGGCAACGCCGTTCTGATCACCTGGCAGGGCGTCGAATAGGTGCCGCTACTCACGCATTGTTTGCAGGGTCAACCATGTGAAGTAACGGACATATGCCGGACCCCCTCCGCACAGAGAAGGATCTGCGCTAGGTGCAGTTCTCGAACAGGAGCTGGAGGAGGTCCGGGTATGGCGATCGTAGGAGCGTTGGACATTCATCGGCAACAGATCACCTTCGATTGGGTGGACTGCGATAACGGGGAGTCTGGGCGGGGTCGGATCAGCCCGGCGGACCGGGTCGGTTTCCGTAAGTGGCTCGCTCAGTTCGATGAGAAGAAGGTCGAGCTGGTGGTGGAGGGTTGCACCGGTTGGCGGTTCATCGCGGAGGAATGTCTCGCCGCTGGCGCCGAGGTGCATGTCGCTGATCCGGCCGAGGCGGCCGGTGCACGAAGCCGTAAGCAGCGGGCGAAGACCGACCGGATCGATGCACGCAAGCTTCGGGAGCAACTGGAGAAGGGTGAGATCCACGACTCGTGGATCCCGCCGCGGCAGGTCCTGGAGATCCGGGAGAAGGTCCGGCTGTATCTGGATTTGGTCCAGGGCAAGCAGGCATGGCAGAAACGGATCCACGCCACTTTCTTTCATCAGGGCGTGCCCAAGCCTGACGGCAAGCTGTTGCGAGGAGACCGGGTGCAGATCGGGCTTGACGATCCGGACCTGTCCCCGGCCGGCGCGCAGGCTGTTGACGTGGCGGTGCGGATGATCGCGGCGATCGACGCCGATCTGGTGCCGCTGCGCGCGGAGCTCACCGCGTTTGGTCGCCGTCATCCCGGACCGCGGGAGCTGTCTCATGAGTACGGGTTGGGTGCGCTGCTCGCCACGATGGTCTGGGAAGAACTCGGCGACACCCGCCGGTTCTCCGCGTCTAGACAAGCGGTGCGTCACGCCGGACTGGACATCTCCGTCTATGACTCCGACGGCAAGAACCGTGGCCGCCCGAGGCTCACCCGCCAAGGACCACCAGTGCTGCGCTGGGCGCTTTATGAGGGCGCGCTGCATGCCCACAAGAAGACCAGCCCGGACAACGGCTACTACCTGCGATTGGCTCATCGCATCGGTGGCGGTCGAGCGCGGCTGTCGGTCGCCCGTAAACTCGCACGCCGCTGTCACCACCGGCTACGTGCGCTCGGCGACCAGGCCTGGATCGAGATTCCCACCTAGCAAACCAACGACGAGGGACGGTGACCGTGTCCGCCTACCAGCCCACCACCGAGGACCTTAGGGACCGGTGCGACCAGCTCCCAATATGCCGTTGTTCGCCAGCCCCGGCTGGACGACCCGTACTAGATTGAACGGCCGCACCCTCATGCCCGTCGCGGGGCACCCCATCACTCCTCTTGTGACCGGGCGCAGCACGCGCCCGCGCGCCAAGGTAAGCCTGGGCGCCCGCGGCGCTCTCACCGTCAACCGTCGACACAATCAGACCCACGACCGGTGAGGACACGCCATGCGCTAACGAACAAACACCTGGCGTTCTTCTCAGCGCACAAGAATCTGGTGGGCGGCGCCGGCGTCAAGGTCGTTCGTCCAGTAGGGCGCTCCACCTTGACCCCGTTTCCGCCCGCCAGAAGGAACGCGCCTGCGAGAACGACGCCGAAGAACAAGAACGAAAAGAACACAAACCCTTGACAGGCGGACGGTCGGCATAGGTAAACGGCACCTCTGCGCGGCTAAGGCCGGTGGCGGTCAAGGCCCTTCGGGTACCAGATGCCGCGCCAGTTGGGCGGGTTCATGTTCGGGATGACGTGACCTTGGTCAAGATCCCGCACGTCCACATCGACTTTGACTTCCGAGATCTCGGGCGCCTCGCCGTCGAAGGCCACGAAACTCAAGATCGACCGTGCGTCCGCCTCGTCGTAGGCAGTTATGCCGTAGCCCAAAGGTGAGGCGCGGCCAGAGTCAGCAAGGGTTATCCAGTAGCGGTGGAGTTCGGCGGCCACGCCAACGATCATCCCATCAGTCAGCCCTGAAGAACGCCGGGTTTACTGGCCTGGAGCGGCACCTATGCGCTGGGCGTTGGGGCTTCGGTGAGTACGCCAGTTGCCTGCACGATCGCCCTGAGGAATTGATTGACTGTGTACTGTCTCGGAGTCCCGCCGGGTTGTCCGAGAATCGAGATCATCAGCCTGTCACCATCGCGGTAGATCTTGGCGGGTATGTCGGTGCCCTCGTCGTGGGTAGCGCGGAGCTCGACCACCCGGTCGTCACGGTCTGGCAAGGTGACGTGAACATCGATCTGGACCTGGGGGCGGTCCAATAAGGCGGAGTCCGGTACCACCACGCCTTCCGGTTCTCCATCCGTGTCGAGTTCTTCGGTGAACTCGCTCCACACGTCGCGGGGCAGCAGCCTGCTCGCCGGCCAGATCTCGATCCTTCCGATCCGGTCACCGTCTTCGAGGCGAACTAGGATCCGGCCAGCGTCCGGGGTCCGAAACTCGAGAACCTGGTGCGGGATGGACGGCATCATCGCTGAATGGTTGAAATTGCCCAGCTCGACGTGAGCAGTGTCGGTCACCTCGTTATGAGTAACCCTTCGCACCACAGGCCAGGGCCAGGGAAGCGCGTCCTCAGCAGGAGAATCCTCCAGGCTGGCCGTGCCCCGAATGTCAAGGCCGCGCGATCGCATCAACTCGTCGGCGATCAACGAAGGCATGTCCCGAAGTTCACGGCCCATCCCCATGCCAAGCGCTAGCTCCCAGGCCACGACCTCGGAAACGAACCGCTCCACACGGTCGACCTCATCATCTTCAGGGTCGCTCGGTCCGTCGTTCACTCCCAGAGCATGTCGCATCTTGGCCTCACCCGCCTGCGTCAGTCAGAATCTGCTCGCGAGCGGCACCTCTGCCCGTTGACAAACGAGGTGTCTGCCGGTCGGCTAGATCCGCCTGGGCTGTGTCAGGAGGCTACCCGGGTGTCTGCTCGCAGTTGTGAGAATGGTGCCAGTTCGAGGGCAGGCACGACAGCTGATGGCTGACAAATCCCACAGCGAGTGTCCACTGGCCGGACAGATACTCGTAGTCGTTTCCCTCGATGCCAGCGTGCGTTCCGTCGAGTTCAACGAGCACGCCTGCTCGAGTGACCCCGTGACAAGTGACCGGGTAGAACCGGCCATTCGGGTTCGCGTCCCTGGCAGGGATCACGCACCGCAAGTGCCCTTGCAGCGCCGCGCCGTAGTGGACGACAGCGAGCGAACCCCAGCTATTGGCGCTTGATTGCACGACGAGAGCCTGGCTTTCACAGCCAAGGCACGGCACGACGTCGCTCGCGTGCCGCAACGGTCCGCGGACAAGGAAGACCACACCAACCACGATCGCTGCTATCGCTAGCACGACCAGAAGTGACATCGCCCCAGCCACCCTCAGCGTTGCAGCCACTTTGGCGAGGGCCATACGTAGATTCTGCCCGACCGACAGTCAGCATGTGCCAACTAGTGTCGCGCGTCTGAAGTTGCTTGACGGGTGGCGTGAGGCAGGATCTCGTCCGCCGTTTTTGTCCAGGTGAATGGGTGGCAGCGGTTGTTCCAGCCGTCGATGAAGCGGCTGATCGCGACCATGAGTTCTTTGACGTTGGCGAAGCTGCCGCGCCGGATCGCTTGGCGGGTGATGATCCCGAAAAAGATCTCGACCATGTTCATCCACGACCCCGATGTGGGTGTGAAGTGCAAGGTGACGCGAGGGTTCTTCGCTAGCCAGGCTTGGACTTCGGTGTGCTTGTGGGTGTGGTAGTTGTCCAGCACGACGTGGAGCTCACGTCGCGGGTAGGCCTTCGCGACCTGCTTCATGAACGCGAGGAACTCGGCTTTTCCGTGCCGTTCATAGACGGCGTCGGTGACCTTGCCGGTCGCGACTTCTAGAGCGGCGAACAAGGTCGCGGTGCCGTTGCGCTTGTAGTCGTGGGTGGCCTTCTCCGGCAGCCCTGGGCGCATCGGCAGGATCGGGGCGGTCCGATCGAGTGCCTGGATCTGGCTCTTCTCATCGACGCAGAGCACGACTGCCTTCTCCGGCGGGTTCAGGTAGAGGCCGACGACGTCGTGGACCTTCGCCACCAACTCAGGGTCGGTGCTGAACTTGAACGTCCCGCGCCGCCACGGCTGCACGCAGTACTTGCGCCACGTCCGCGCCACGGTCGCATCGCCGACCTTCAGCTCCGCCGCCAGCAGGCGGGTGGACCAGTGCGTCACCCCAAGGCGCTCCGGCGGCGGGTCGAGCGTCATCGCCAGGATCGCCGCGTCGTCGACCGTCTTCGGCCGACCCGACCGCGGATCGTCCTGCAGCCCGGCCAAGCCTTCGGCGGCATACCGCTCACGCCACTGGATCACCGTCGGCCTGGACACCCCAAGCTTCGAAGCGATCGAGGTCGTGCCCAAGCCGTCACCGGCAGCAAGGACGATCCTGGCCCGAGTCACCAGCCCGGCCTTGATCGACGTCGACCGAGACCAGCTCTGAAGCGTCGCCCGGTCCGCCTCAGGGATCTGCACACCTGCAGTCAACAGCGCCATGCCACAGCATGACGCGAACTCACCCCAATGTAAAGGAACTAATGACGCGCGACACTAGCGCCAGGGCTCTCCATCGAAGAACGGCATCCCTGAACGGAGTGGGGCCGTCAACTGTTTGTTTTGAGCGTTCTTCGGCGATGGTCGGCAGATCAAGGGCGGCGTCGATCGCGGGGCGGGGTCAACACGCAGCGCCCGGAGCGCGGAGCGCGAGGACGAACGGTGTTGAGGCCGTCTCGTGGTTGACGCAGACTGTGTTGCCGGCGTCGCTATGTGGTTGTCAGGTTCGGCTTCAGTTTGAAATGGCAGAGCTCGGCGACAGCCAGTTTGCTGTCAGGCATCCCTTCGCGACGTGGTGGTCAGCATGAAGCCGTGCGAGCGTCCCTGGGTTCCAGGGTCGTGGGGTCATTCACTTCGTCGACCGCACCCGAGGGTGGGTCATGCCGCTACTTCGACCCGCACGAAGTCTTGACGGTGTTCACGCGGCGGCGACCGGCTTGGTCAGGCAACGGGCCTCACCGTCACGCAGCGTGTAGTAGACGACCTCGAGCATCCGCCTGGCGGCGGCGACTTTCGCGGTGTTCTTCGCTCTCTTCCCGCGGCGGGCGAGGATGTCGTCCCGGACGGCTCGGATGACTGGTTCGCATTGGCGTTGCACCGATTCGACTGCGGCCCACCGGACCAGGGCGCAGCCTTCCTTGCTGATCGAGCCGTCGTGTCGGCGCCGGTCGGACTCATGCACCCGTGGAGTCAGCCCGGCCCAGCAGGTGATCGCGGCCGCGTTGCGGAACCGGCTCACATCACCGATCTCGACGACGAACACCGCCGCGAGGATCGGACCGATCCCTTTGATCCTCTGCAGCCGCCGGTAGTCCGGGTCGGTCTTCAACCGACGGTCCAGCTCGCGCTCCACCCGAGCCAGCTCGTCTTCGACGAGCATCATCATCCGGCGTTGCGCGGCGAGCCGCTGCCCGTAGTAGCCCGGAAGCCGTAGCTCATCGAGCAGATCCGACCCAGCAACCGTGTTCAGCTTGCTGACCGGCAGACGGATCCCGTGCTTCGCCAACCCGGCGCGGATCCCGCCCTTGGTTGAGGTCGCGACCTTCGTCAGCTGCTGGCGGTGGCGGACCAGCTCCCGCAGCTCCCGAAGCTCGACCGGGGCGATGTAGGCCTCCGGCAGTGAACCAAGCCGCATCAGCCGCGCCAACTCCAGCGCATCCGCATGGTCAGTCTTCACCCGGCGCCGCTTCCGCATCTGCTTCATCCCGTACGGGTGCGCGAGATGCACCTCGAAACCCTTCGCCTGCAACGCGTCGACCGCCCAGTACCAGCCATATGTCGCCTCGATCGCGACCGGCGCACCCTGCCCAGCCTTCGCCACTTCAGCGACAAGGCCGGACACAGAGTTGTCGATCCGCACGCACTCGAGCTCGCGACCGCGGTTGTCGATCCGCACGATCACCGACCGGTGCAGATGCAGGTCGACGCCGACGAACTGCTTCTTCCTAGCGATACCGTCACTCATTGGTGGCCTCCCTCACCATGTGGGTTTATGAGCAACCGCAGTCTCCTGCGGTACTCACAGGAGCGGGAGGCCCCGCTCCGTTATGGCATCACCTCTGCGGCACGGTGCCGACCATCGTCGCGGACGATATCGGCACTTAACCGACGGTCACAACAATGCTCGAGAGGCATCGAAGGACTGCTTCGCGTCCTTTGACGACAGCGCGGACGTGTCGCTTTTGGAAGAAATCTTGGTGGGTGTGACAACCGTTCGACGCTCCGATGGCTCATCGTAGGTGAAGGGGTATCGGAGGCGGGTGTGGCGCAGGACGAGGTGGAGTTTGCGCGCTGGGCGGGCGCGGCGTTGCCTGCGCTCCTCCGTTTCGGACATGTGTTGACGGGGAGCCCGTCGACGGCCGAGGACCTGGTTCAGACGGCTCTCGTGAAGACGTGGTCGGTGGTCTCCCATCGCAGCTCCGGTCCTGCGATCGAGGACCTGTCGGCGTATGTCCGCCGGGTGATGGTGAACTCTTACGCCTCCTGGTGGCGGCGATCGAGCGGCAAGGAATCGACGCTGACGGTGGTCGCGTCGGTTGTTGAGGATCCGAGTGGCGCGTCGGATGAACGTGACGCGATCGTGCGGGCTCTGGCGACCCTTCCCGCGAAGCAGCGAGCGGTGATTGTCCTGCGGTTCTACGCGGACCTGAGCGAAGCGGACATCGCGGCGGTGATGGGCATCTCGCGCGGAACGGTGAAGAGCCACGCATCCCGCGCGATCGCGCATCTGGAACGTGTCCTCGCGCCTGTCGCTGGCGCCGGCGACGATCTGACAGGAGCACTGCCGTGACCGATCTCGACGACCGGCTTCGCCGGGTCCTCCACGACGACGACTGGGCGCTGCCGACCTGGCCCGATCCGATGGCGCGGATCGTCGCTGCTAGCCGCGGGCGGGGGCGGGGGCGCCGACAGCAGACGCTCGCCGTCTGTGCGGTCGCCGCTGTCATTACGGCGGTCGCGGTGGTTCTCGTGCCTCTGGCGCTCCGCGACAACCCAGGACCAACACACCAGGTGTCCCCGCCGATCGTGGCGTGTCGATCGGGTTGGCATTTCGCGCCGGAGCCGTTCGCTGCTGGGGATCGCCAGCATCGCCTGTTCGCGATCGGGGCGGCCTCCTCAAGCAACGTTTGGGCGGTGGGTGAGCGTTGGGTGGATTCGCCCTACAGTTCGGGACCGCGCCAGGTGCCTTACCCCTTGATCGAGCATTGGGACGGCCGGGCGTGGACGGTCGTGCCGGTGGGGAACCCGAACCGTTTACCGGGGTCGCTGTACAACATCACGGTCATTAGCTCGACCGATGCATGGGCGGTCGGCGGCGTTGAAGCTGAGACCCCGACGATGCGCAACGGGCCACTGGTTGAGCATTGGAACGGTGTGTCGTGGTCGCTTACTCCGGTCCCTGCCTTGGCCAATGCTGGCCGGCACCACGAACAGACCCTCGTCGGTGTCGCCGGTACGTCATCGGATGACGTGTGGGCAGTCGGCAACGCGTCTGTGAACGGCGCCACCTACGTGAACCGTCTCTTGCACTGGAACGGTCAGGTTTGGACTCGTGTCGCGGCTCCGGAGCCCTCCTCAACGTCCGGGCTCGGCTCCATCTCACTGCTCACCGCAGTCGCGATTGACCCTGCCACCGGATTCCCGTGGGCGGTGGGCGGCCACCTGCACGGTGGCGGCGAGAGCTTCAGCTTCGACGGCGCGTTGTTCGGCACGTGGACCGGCAACAACTGGGTCGACGAACCAACCCCGACGGGTTCCGTCCCGCTGGACGCCATCTCCTCCGCAGGACGCAGCGTCTTTGCGATCCGTCGCCCCGCCCTGGCCACCTCGCCCAACGGAACGCGCTGGGGTGGGCAAGGTCCGAGTTCGGTGATGCGATGGAACGGAACGCGATGGGACACCGTCCTGTCCACCGCCGCGACGCTGAACGGCCTCAGCGCCGTCACCGATCGCGACCTATGGGTCGCTGGCTCCCAGCATGGCCCGCTCCTGATGCACTGGGACGGCACCTCCTGGACGACGCCCGCGAACTCAGCACCGGTCACACTGCCCGGCGGTCTGTCCGCGATCACCGTCGCCAACGACCAGACCGTCCTCGCGCTGGGCGTTTCCACAGCCAAGCCCGGCAGCCAAAGCGCCCTTTGGACGCAATGCACCGCCGCATCCGGGTAGTAGAAAGGACAACTCAACCGGAAGCGCCCCGTCCCGATCCGCGACCGTGGCCAACCAAGCCGTGTCCGGACCTCTGCGGCTCCGACAATGCCCAGCGACGGGATGTGACGTAGCGCCGAGACTGTACGTCGCGGAACGGCACTTCGGCGCTGCTAGGAGTAAGGCCGGATCTGACCCAGGTCGGGGAATGAGCCAGGTGTCTGATCCTCGGAGGTGTAGTACTCCAAGCCCGACAGCCGGCCATCATCGACAAAGACGATCAGCCCGCCCCCAAGAACCCCATCGACATTGGCATTGACCGGCGTGCGGCTCACGACGGGAGCTAGCGGAACGTCGCCCTCGACCACCAGGTCGACGGACGGACAGCCGCAATCGCATCGACGCGACACGCGTGCCGCGTCCACCTGGCCACGTAACTCGAATGCGCCGGGGAAGTCCCCAGCAAGCATCACATTCAGGACCTCACGCTCGACCTCGGAGAGTGGGCGCATGAGATAGATCCTGCCCTTTTCCGAAGCGAAACGCGATCGCGAACAGGCACTTCTCCTACATCCGGTCCCACGTGACGGCCGGTGCAGGTTCCTGCGTTTCCAGGAAGTGCAGCGCCGCCGACGTTGCCACGTCGATGGACACGAGGTACGCGGGCGGCAATGTCGTCGACTGGCCGCCAATGAGGGCCTCGACGGGCTGTCCGCCGGTCGTCTCGGTCCGCGCCTGCAAGGTCAGTCCAGCGTGTGCGTCTGCGTAAGCGACGAAGTAGCGGTCGGGGCCACCGGCGATACCAAGCCAGATGGAGGTGGGCTCTCCGAGTCCGACTTCGCCGTCACCGTGCAGTGCCTGGATAGCGGCAATGACATCCTCAGCAGTCGGCCCGTTCAACTCCCGATCCGACAACGATGTGACGACCGTGAGACGGGGCATGACCTCATCCTCGCAGCCAGAGGGCTCGGACAGGCCGTCGAATAACGCCGGTTATGTTCGGTTCGGTCGACACGCTAACGGCGGGGGCAACTCCATAGACCCGCGCCGGTTCGACCGGTTCACAATCCCGCGCCGAGCGACCCCCGATCTTCAAGTGCGCTCAACAACCGGCGCCGCCGCTCGACCCTCGGCTGCGTGACCTCGCCGCCGCGTCTGCGCTCAGCTGACGGAACGTGTCGTCCCCGGGTGACACGATTGCGGTATGACTTTGCTCGTCATCGCAGGTGCGGGAGCCTCTTACGACGGCGGCCGGGAGTTCCCGATCGAAGGCAATGGGCGATACGCCGTCAGCGCAGACTTCGAGTACTACAGGCCACCCTTAGCCAAGGATTTGTTCGAGTGGCATCCGTCCGAAACGCCGTACTTTGAGGCAATTGCTCGATACCCGCGCGCCGCTCCGGCCGTCGACCGTCTTCGCGCCTGGGTACAGGAGGGCATTTCGGTCGAGGACGGTCTAGGGCGCCTCGGCGACGAGCGATTCCTCGGTTCGGAAGCCAACGCTCAACTCGCGGCCATCCGGTACTACCTGCGCTGGACCATCGGTGGTGTCGAGGAGCGTTGGCGCGAGGAACTCAATCACGTCACCAACTACCTCACGCTCATCGACCGGCTCGCACGCCACTACCACGAGACCGCCCGAGCAACTCCAGTCCGCATAGTGACCTTCAACTACGACACCCTGATCGACCGCGCGTTGACGGACGTGCTGCACGCCAGGTTCGGCACCATCGAGGACTACACGTCCCGGCCCGACTCCCAACTCTTCAAACCACACGGATCGGTGAACTGGCTTCGCAAGGCAGCCGTGCATTCCGACGATTGGCAGCGGCCCGGTCCTACGGCGATGACGGCGGCGTGCAGGCCGAGAACGACATTGATTGATTGTCTAGCTGGCGACGATCCAACCGGTGAGGAACCACTATGCGATTCGGGATTGGGCAGGCCCAATCGATACATCAGATCGAAGCGGAAGTACCGCGATATGGATTCCAGCGCTTGCGATCCCGACCGTCCATAAGCAGGAATACGAGGCACCTGCGGTCCACATCGAGCACATGAGGGTCGCGATCGCGGAAGCTACCGAGGTTCTCGTCATCGGATGGCGAGGAGCCGAGCGTCATTTCTTGCGGCTCCTGCACGAGACGATCCGGCACTCGACCCCAGTGACGGTCGTTGCGGAAAGCGAGGATGCCGCCAAGCACACAGTTGATCAGCTGTGGCCTACCTCGAAGTTCAATCGCTACAGGCTGCTTGGCAGTTGCTTCTCGGGTCTGTTCTCGGCGCGGCCGGGTGAGAGTGAGGCAGCGATCGACTTGGTCTTGGCGGGTAAAGCGCCATGGGTGGAGCGCGACCCTGAAGTAGGCGACTTCTCCGAGGAGCCAATCGAGCACGTCGACCTGCCCTGACGGCCAGTCATTTCTTTTGGTGGTAATGCGACCCGGCTGCTTTGCCGGCTCTGGCGTGCCGGCCCACAGGAGCGTCATCAGGTACGAGGAGATCGACGAGCATGACAGACCCCACGGAATGACACAGGCCGGCTTCAGCCGTTGGCCGCCGCCGATCTGAAAGCGACCATAACCGGCGTTCTGTCCGCGCCGCTGGGGAACGATTGACCGGCACGGGGCGTCGTATCACCATGAAGACCATGCGAGTGAGGGTTGGATGGGCCGCGTCCGCCACAGCGGCGGCCGCGCTGGTCGCTGGTTGCACTCACGCAGCCGCGCCCGCTTCGAGCCCTGTCGCCGAACCAACCAGCCCTGCGCTCGGCACTGTCGTTGGTAGTTTCAGAGCGGGAGCCGGGCCGGATGGTGGCTCGGGCGGCCCGCTACCGGGCGTGGTTACGGTCAGGCTGCACACGATTGGCGGGCGCGTCGTCGCCTCCGCACACGCCGACACGACCGGCAGGTTCCACTTCGCGCTCCGACCCGGTCGCTACGCATTGAGCGCGATCGCGCTCAAGAAGTTGCCGTGTCATGTTGGGCCCACGCCTCCCCAGCGTGTCAACGTGGTGGCGGGTCACGTCGCGCGAGTCGTCCTGATCTGCCCCGTTGGGTAGGCACGCCGAAGCGCCGATACATAGCACTCGAACTCGCGGTATGGATCGCTCAGCCGCGGAGTTCGGTGTAGGGCGATAGATCGATCAGGTCGCCACGGCAGACGCCGACATTCCTCCTTGCGATCAGGGATGCCGAGGCCCGCGAAGTTCCGACGCGCAGATCGGCCGAGAGGCTAGCGCCACACTCCGCTCCCCGGTCAACGATGAGATAGGCGTAGGCGGTGCCGCCCGCCGCGACGGCCACGCTTTCGGAATGGAGTGCGCTCGTGGCGCCAGCGACGATCGGCGGGTATGGCCACCTTGTGGATGGGTGAACGCGAGTCCATGAACGTGGTGCGGAGGTACGTGTCAGGCGCAGGTACGGGTAGCCCTGGAGTGCACAGGCGCGTCGCGAACGGTTGCGGAATCCGAGGACGTACGCCGATTCGTGATTGTCGACAACGTGCCCAGTGGCATCCATGGTGATCGCGACCACCGCCGGAGCACACCTCGACAGAGGCGTATCGACGAGGCCAACGGGTGCCGTTGTCCGGGCCGTCGTGGCCCGTGGCGTCGACGTTGGCGGCGTCTGGGTCGGTCCCGACGCCGATCCCGAGCACCCGGTGAGGAGCCACACCGCGACGCATGCGGCCGCCACCGACGTGATGCGCATCATGACAGTGTGACGTAGTCAAGCCTCTGAAGGTTGGCTCTCACCAATCGGCTTCTGTACCGCGCGATAGGTGCCGTTCTCGCTCACCCAACGATGTCGACGGATCTCCGCGATGCCGCTCTTCGGCTACGGGTCCTGGAGCAGTTTGGCCAGGTCCTCGACGGACGTCCCGGTGCGCGCGGCGGCGATCCGCAGGTAGGCGAGGACCGCCTGCTGGGCGTATGGCCAGACCTGGGATCGCCAGTAGACGACGTCATCCCAGATGTCAGGATTGAGTCCGCCAGCGCGCAAGGCTGGGTAGGTCAACGCGTAGCGCAGGTTTCGGTGGTCGACTTTGCCGCTGTACTCATACTCCGGCAGGTATCGCTCGGCTAGTCCGGCGAGTTCGACCGTCTGATCCGGGCTCGCACCGGTCAGCACGTACGCATCGGTGGCGAGGTCGAGGAGCTCCTCGAGGTAGGGCTGGGCGTCTCGGCTTCGGATCGCAGCCAGGGCCAACGCCTCGTGCGCGTCGTCAAGATCGCCACCGCTGGCAAGACCCTTCAGCGTCTCTGCGCGAGCGTCCAACTTCGTCTTCGTGTTGCCGGTCACCAGTGCAGTTTCCCGGCCGGTGCCGTGGTGCGCAACCTCCCTTTGAAGCGCACCACGGGACACCCGTATCCCGATACCACTGTGTCCGGGGGATGGGGTGGTCGGTGGTCGGTGGTCGGTGGTCGGTGGTCGGTGGTCGGTGGTCGGTGGTCGGTGGTCGGTGGTCGGTGGTCGGTCGTCGGTCGTCGGTCGTCGGTCGTCGGTCGTCGGTCGTGGTGGCGACTCAGTACAGCGATGGCGGCCGGTACCCGTGAAGGGCGTGGTGCAGCCCGGCGGTGAGGTCGACGAGGGTGGTCCCGGTCGGCGCCGGGTAGCCGTGGCGGGTCAGGACCTCGGCAACGTCGAGCACCAGCGCGAGGGTGAATCGCTGGTCGCGCTCGGCGAGCCATGGATATTCACGCGTCGGGTCGTCGTCCACGCTGGCTCCTTCAGGTCTGCGTTCACGATCCACCCCCAATGTCCGTCGGCTCCATCTCGCCGGCCGATCGGTGGACAACTTCAGGGAGGCCTCGCGGCGCCTGGTGCGGTATGACCATCGCGCCGCGATAGTGCGCCCTCGACCGATTTCTACGTTGGGGGTACGTCTAGCGGTACGTCGAGCAGTACGTCTGGGGGTACGTCCCTGGTTGATCCTGCGGCCCATGAGCTCGCTCGTTCAGGTCCCCGCTACCCCTTACCTCGCCCGCTGCTGGAGCGCGGGCGGTGACGGGCCACGCGGTGGTGACGTTTTTGGTGACGTTTTTGGTGCGCACCGCGGAAGGGTGGTGCGGACCAGCCGGGTTCGTGGTGACGTTTGTGGTGCGCCCGCCCGGCACGGTCTCGGCATGCAGATCAGGGAAGACCTCAGGCAGCGATCCCGCGCTTGTGCGGGGTGGTCGTCGTGATCTCGATCGGGATGCTTCGCGGTGGCACCGTCAGCGCCGCGTATTACTTGGAGCGGTCCGCGGAGTGCGCCCAGGTCGCCTACTACACCGGCGAGGCAGAGCAGGTCGGCCGGTGGTGCGGTCGCGGTGCGCAGGCTCTTGGTCTCGACGGGCCGGTCGGCGCCGGGAACGCGGAGGTGTTCGCGCGGCTGCTTGACGGTGCCCTCCCGGACGGCACCGTGGTGGCCCGCCCGGTGCTGCGCGCGGGCCCGGATGGACCGGTCGATGTTCGCCGGTCCGGGTTGGACGTCGTGGTCTCGGCCCCGAAGAGCGCCTCGGTGCTGTTCGGTCTCGCCGACCCACAGGTCGCGGCCACGGTGCTCGCGGCACATGACCGGGCGGTCGACGAGGCGTTGGGGTATCTGGACCGGCACGCCGGCCACGGGTCTGCGCGGACATCAGGGCGGTGATCAGCGCGCAGCCCGGGTCGAAACCGAGGGGCTGATCGCCGCCGGGTTCACCCATCACACCTCACGGTCGGATGACCCGCAGCTGCACACCCACCTGGTGATCGCGAATCTGGTGCACGGTGTGGACGGGAAATGGTCCGCGGTGGACTCCCGGGCGATGCACCGCCAGGCCCGCACCGCCGGCTGCGTCTACCAGGCGGTGCTACGCGGGGAGCTCACCCGGACCCTCGGTGTCGGCTGGGGGCCGGTCAGCCGCGGCGTCGCGGAGATCGCCGGCATCCCGAAGGTGCTGGTCAAGGAGTTCTCGACCCGGCGACGGGAGATCGAGGCCGAGCTCGACCGGACCGGGACCCGCGGCCGCAAGGCCGCGCAACGCGCCGCGTACGTCACCCGCCCGGTGAAGTCCCACACCCCGCAAGCGTCGCTGCGCCAGCAGTGGGCCGACGCGTGCCGGACAGCTCGGCCACCCGGCCGCGTCGACCATCGCGCTGGTCACGCAGCGGACCGTCGCACCGGCACTGCCGGACCTCGAGCGGGTCGGCGTCGAGCTGTTCGGTCCGGACGGGCTGACCGAACGCGCAGACCTCGTTCGACCGCCGCGACGTCATCCAGGCACTCACCGAAACCCTCCCGGCCGGCGTCGCGAGTCACCGCCGCGCAGCTCGAGGCGACCGCCGACCGGCTCCTCGCCCACGCCGAGGCGATCGCCGCTGCTGCAGCCGGCGGACCGTGACGGCGGCCGGCGATGGTCGACCCGGGATCTGCTCGCAGCCGAGAGACGCCGCGATCGATGCTTGCCCTCGAACGCACCGCGCCGTGGCACCGACCACCGTCGCTGACGTCGCCGGTCAGCACGGGCTGTCGGTCGAGCAGCGGCCGTGGTCGCCGGGCTGCTCGCCTCGCCCGACCTGGTCGACGTGGTGATCGGACCGGCCGGGTCCGGCAAGACCGCCGCGCTGCGCACCGCCGCCGACGCCTGGCACGGCGACGGCATACCGGTCGTCGGGTGTTCGCTCGCGGCGGTCACCGCCCGACGCCTCGAAGCGGCCACCGGCGTCCCGAGCTCGTCGATCGCCCGGCTGCTCGCCGACCTTGACCGCCCCGACCCGACGCACCGGCAAGCCAGCCGGGCTCGCGCCACGGTCGGTGGTGCTGGTCGACGAGGCGTCGATGGTCGGCACCCGCCACCTCAGCCGACTGCTGACGCACGTCGAGGCAGCCGGCGGCAAGCTCGTGCTGGTCGGTGACCCCGCGCAGCTGCCCGAGATCGACGCCGGCGGGCTGTTCGCCGCGCTCGCCCGCACCGCGCCAACCGCTGTCGCTGACCGGCAACCAGCGGCAGACCGCGGACTGGGAACGCGCCGCGCTCGACCTGCTGCGCGACCGGGAGATCGACCCGCGCTCCGCACTACCTACCTCGCAACGGCCGGATCCACCTCGAGCCACCACGGCGCCGGACGCCGGCAACAGCTCGCCGACGACTACCTCGACCACCGCGTCGACCATCCGGACCCCTACGCCGTGGTCGCGCTCGCCTCCAGCCGGCCGACGCCACGGCGCTGAACACCGCGATCCGCGCGCAGCTACGCGCCGCCGGTCGGCTCGGCCCCGACACCACCACGCGAGCGGCGCGACGGCCGGCCAGTACGCGCCCAGTGACCTGGTCATCGTCACCCGCAACGACCATCCGCGCGGGCTGCTCAACGGCACCCGGGCCACCCTGACCCGCGCCACCGACCGCGAGCTGACGCCTGCGCACCGAAACCGGAACGGCCATCACGGTCCCGACCAGCTGGGCCGCGGATCATCTCGACCACGGCTACGCCATGACCGTCCACAAAGCCCAGGGCCTGACCACCCAGGTCGCGCTGCTCTACGGCACCGACGCGCTCTGTCAGCAAGCCGGCTACGTCGCGCTGTCCCGCGGCCGGCAGGCCAACCACCTCTACACGAGCGCGACCTCGCTCGTCGCCGATCGGGCCGGCATCCGGAAAGCCCCGGCACGGTTCGAGCTGCTCGGACCCGACCCCACCGACGTCGCCAGCCGGCTCGCCCAGCAGCTCGCGTCAACCGCCGGCACGCCCTCGCCCGCGACCAAGCACCCGCCTACCCCTACGAGCCCGCCCACCGATCTCGAGACCGCGAGAGCGGCCGCGACTTCGGCCCATCTCGATGACTGGACGCCACACCAACCGAGGAGGAAGTTATGAACAGGATGCTTCTGACACCCACAGAAGCCGCCGAAGTGCTTGGCATCGGCCGCTCGAAGCTGTACGAGTTGATGAGGGCCGGCAAGGTCGAGTCGGTTCTGATCGGCGCAGCGCGCCGCGTGCCGGTCGAGGCACTCGACGCATACATCGCGGTGCTGCGCGAGCAGTTCGCGTCATAGAGGAGCTGGGATGAGCCGCCGAGGCAACGGCGAAGGCAGCATCTACTGCGACAGCAACGGACGCTGGCGCGGGTCAGTTGACCTCGGCTACGTCAACGGCAAACGCGCCCGCAAGTATGTGACCGGTCGCACGCGCAAAGAGGTCGCGGCGCAGCTGCGACGAGCAGTGGACGCCCGCGACACCGGCAACCTTCGATCGGCCACGCCACCCTCACCCTTGGCGAGTGGCTCACGTTTTGGGTCGACTCGATTGCTTCGGCAAAGGTGCGACCGTCGACTCTGACGACGTATCGCGGCTACATCAACAACCGAATCATCCCGGCACTCGGCCGGCACCGTCTCGATCGACTGCAACCCGAGCACCTCGAGGCCTTCTACCGCGCGACGAGGCGACGGCATGGCGCCAGCGAGCGTCCTTCATATGCACCGCATCATTTCTCGGGCTCTGAAGATCGCTCACCGCCGCGGCCGAGTTGGCCGCAACGTCGCCACCCTGGTCGACGCGCCCAGCGTCGATCGCGACGAGATCAACCGCTCAGTGCCGACGAGGCACGCCGCATCCTGCTGACCGCCATTGGGCAGCGGAACTCCGCACGATGGTCGGTCGCGCTCTCCCTTGGCCTTCGCCAAGGTGAGGCGCTCGGTTTGTTGTGGCAGGACATCGACCTCGATCGCGGACGCTCACCGTCACGGCGGGCGCTGCAGCGCGAGGCCGGCGGAGGGCTCGTCCTGGTCCCGCCGAAGAGCCGCGCCGGCCGCCGCACTCATGCTCCTGCCAGCCCCTTGGTTGCGCACCTCAAGGAACACCGCGCCGCGCAGAACCGCGAGCGCTGCTCGCGGGCGCGATGTGGGAGGACGGCGACTTCGTCTTCGCAACCGCAGTCGGCAAGCCGATCGACCCGCGCAACGATCACCGCACCTGGCAGCTCCTGGATGCCGCCGGGGTTCGGCGAGCCCGTCTGCACGACGCCCGCCACACCGCCGCCACCCTGCTGCTGATCCAGGGCGTCGCCGCGCGCGTCGTGATGCAGATCCTCGGCCACAGTCAGATCACGCTGACGCTCGGCACCTACAGCCACGTCGTGCCCGAGCTCGCGACGGGGCGGCCGCAGCGATGACCCGAAGCACTCTGGGACGACGACGCTGCGTGGGCAAACTGACACCGACCACGACAACGTCGCAAACAACGTCGCAAACCAATTGGCTGCCAATTTGGCTGCCAGCCCTAGAAAACTGGAGCCGACCAGTCCACGCTAAACCCCATCTGACCTGCGCAGATCAGTGGGCCGCCGGGGATCGAACCCAGAACCCGCGGATTAAAAGTCCGCTGCTCTGCCAGTTGAGCTAACGGCCCGATCGATGAGGTCCACCGACAGGTTTGCAGGGTAGCCGGGAAACCATCAAGATCATGGCCATTTCACTGCGCTCTAACGCACCCAGGCGGCCGCCGGGCGGGCGATGGGGCAGAACGGGTCTAGGGCAGGCAGCCTTGGGAGCGGCCCAGCAGGTGCAGGCCGTGCAGGTCGCCCGCGCCGTACATCGCGGCCGGCAGCGGCTCCAGGATCGGCTGCATGATCTGCCACTTGCCGTTCGTGTGGTTCAGCCCCATCGCGTGGCCGAGCTCGTGCATCAGCAGCTGTCCCCAGGTCACGCCAGCCCCGAAGCCCGGCTCGATCCCGCTGGTTCTCGGGTCGGACTTGTCGAGCAGGATCACCCCGCCCTGCTCGATGACGTCGCGTCCGTCGCGATAGGTCGACTCGGTCGCACCGCCGTACCCGACCTCGTTGCCGTAGTCGAACAGCCCGTTGCTGTGCTTGGGCGTCACCCACGAGATGACGAGCGGAGCCGCCTGATGACGGATGACGCCCCACACCGCGTGCGACTTGGTCCGGCCCTCGTAGTGGAAGCTCAACCCGCTGGCGATGTGGATCCGGCGCAACGTCTCCTTGACCATGGCCAGCGAGCCGGTCGGCCCGAGCCTCGGATCCACCTTGTAGCCGATCGCCCGGCAGGGGTTCCAGCGCATCGGGTGGCCGTTGTACATCTGCATGAACGTGTACGCCGACCGGCTCCCTAGACCTTGGGTGGTCACCTTCATGGTCAGCGTCTTGCCGACCTTCGCGACGTAGTTCAGCCCTGGCTGCACCGCGACGCGATAGCTGAAGACACCCTTCTTGGGAGCCGGGATCGTCCACGAGACCAGGCCGGTGGCCGGCACCGACTTGCTCTGGATGGTGACCCACTTGCCCGCCTTCAGCTGCTGCAGGCTCGCGGTTCCACCGGCGGCCCGCGGTGCTTCCTGCGCAGTGAGGACCGAGTGAAAGCCGGGCGGCTCGATGGCCGGCGACAACGTCTCGTGCAGCGATGGGCTGAGCGCCACGGACACGACCGAGGAGACCGATGCGGCAGCGCCGATCTCGCTGGCATGGACGAAGCGGTAGTCCGACGGCTGCGAGGGCGAGTCGGGAACGCTGAGGATGCCCTTGGCGTCGGTGTAGTCGGTCGTCACGGTGTGCCACGCCGATGTGCCGGTGGCCCGGCGCTGAAGGGTGAGCAAGGAGGCAGCGATCGGCTTGCCGCTGCCGGTCAGACTCAGCGCGGCGCGGACCTTCACCGACCCGAGCCGGTTCACCGCCGTTGGCGCAACCGTCGCCGTCAGCGTCGTGGCCGGAGCCACCACGTGGACGATCGTCGTCACGGCGGCGGCCTGCGCCGTACCGGGGTGGACGAGCCGAACATCCAGGTCGCCGGAGGCCAGTTGCCCGATCGAGACGATGAGGTGACCGGTGTCGTCAGTGTCGGTGTCGTAGTAGTCCTGCCAGGTCGAGCTCCCGGCCATGCGGTAGGAGACGTCGACCTCGGTGTAGGCAACATCGTCACCGCTGCCGGTGAAGGTCAGGTGCCCGTCGATGTCGAGGTTGAATCCGATCCCGCTGTCCGTGTCGTACGACGTGGTCGCGGTCAGGGTGGTCGGTGGCGGCACGACCGCGGTGATCTCCGCGTCGCCGCTGTTGTCGCTCGGGTCCGGGTCCGTTGCGGCCGATGACACGTCGACGGTCGCCGTAATCGTCCCGGCCGACGATGCGGTCGTATGCAGGTCGATCGTCGAGCTCTCGCCGTCACCCGGCAGCGAATCCGTCGTACAGGTCGCCGTGGTCGATGTCGTGACCGAACAGGTGGCGCCGATGTCGAAGTCCTCGGCGGCCACGGAGGTGATCGACGCCCCGGTCACGGTGATGGCGACATGGGCCGCGACCGCATCGGGTCCGTAGTTGTAGGCATAGACCTCGAACAGCGCGTCGGCGCCGACCGCGGCCATCGTCGGGTCAGGGCCGGTCGCGTTGGCAGAGACGTAGCCGATCAAATCGGCGCTCGGGGTCGCGGCGAGTGCCCGGCCGGGGATGAAACACGCCAGCAGGACCGCCGCCACGGCCGCAACCGTGCCTGCTCGGTGAAACGACACGGTCGCCTGCTTCCCCCTCGACGCTCGCCAGCGAGTCGTCGTCCCACCCTGATGCCGCCCCCGCGGCTCCGATCCAATGGCGGTCAGTGAAACAGAGCCCAGAGGCCCCCGCAAGCCATTCCGGAAACTACTCGGCGGCCCCGCCGCGGCCTTCGCCACTCACGAACCTGGCCGCCCCGCTCGCGCCCTCGGCAAGGGTCGAGGCGCCGTACCGCCCCTCGAGGGCCAACGCGTCCTCGCGGGACAGGCCGTAGCCGTCGTACGCCGAGGCACGGTCGGAGAGCATCGCGGCCTGCGGATACGACGCAAGCAGCTCGGCGATCTCGAGCGACCGGCGGACCGGGTCGTCGGTGACCTCGGTCACCAGGCCGATCGCATGCGCCTCGTCGGAGGCGACGGTCCGGCCGATGAGGATCAGGTCCAGGGCCCGGCCGAGGCCGACCACCCGCGGCAGCCGCCAGGTGCCGCCGTCGACCAGCGGTACGCCGAAGCGCCGCTCCAGGCAGCCGAACTGCGAGCGAGGCGAGGCGACCCGCAGGTCGCACCAGAGCGCGAGCTCGAGCCCGCCGGCGACCGCCCAGCCGTCGATCGCGGCGATCGCGGGTTTGGACGAGACCCGGCGGGTGAAGCCGAGCGGGCCCTCGCCCGCGAGCAGGCGAGGCGTCAGGGTTTCGAGCGCGGTGAGGTCAGCGCCGGCACAGAACGCCTCGCCCGCGCCGGTCAGCACCATTGCGCGGGACTCGTCGTCCGCCTCGAACCGCTCGAGCGCCGCCACGAGCGCGTCGGCGGTCGGCCCGTCGATCGCATTCCGGCGATGCTGGCGGTCGATCGTGACCAGCGAAGCCGCACCCACCCGCTCGTACCGCACCTCGTCGACCGCCACCTCGACCACCTCCTGGACCGCGCCCGGACCTGGGCCCGGCAAATGCCATGCCCACGATCGGGGCATCGTCCCCTACACTGGCCCGGTCCCCGACGGCGGACGCCGAGGCGTGGATTTGCCCTCATCGTCTAGAGGCCTAGGACGCCGCCCTTTCAAGGCGGTAGCACGGGTTCGAATCCCGTTGGGGGCACGACCTCATCCGAGGTCCCGTGGAGCAGTTGGAGTGCTCGCCGCCCTGTCAAGGCGGAGGTCGCGGGTTCAAGTCCCGTCGGGACCGCTCAGCGTTGCGGCAGGTCAGAGACTTATCGGCCTCTGACCTCGGTGTTGCAATGAACCTTCTCGGATCGGCTCGCAGTGGCTCGTCGAGCAAGGCGGCGCGGGAAACCGAGGCGACAAGCCCGCTCGGCGTCGGCACGATGTCACGGTGGACCTCCCGCCGCGTGGCCCCAGGTACGCCGACATGCCGATGCTGGTCTCGTTCGACATCGACTGCGGCGAACTGGTCGCCAGCCATCACTTCGTCGCGCGAGGTCTGTCCTCGATCGCGATCCCGCATCCCGATGATCTCGCTGCCTGGGATGAGGCAAACCCGCGCCTCGACGCGCTTCATAATGCCGGCGGCTTCGTGAGCTTCACGGTTCCGCCCGGTGGCTTCGCCACCGACGACGACTCCCTTGAGGCCACGATCTGGAGGCGGGTCCGCAGCCACCGAGAGGCGATTGAGCATGCGCGCAAGGTGCCCGGATTCGCCTTCCAGTACGAATTGGTCCCGGGAGTGACCGAGCCCGAACTTGATGCCGCGGGAGGCATGTTCGCGTTTCTCGTCGGCGTCGAATACACCGCCGACCGCGAACTGCCCTGGGAGGTCAATGACGGCGGCGCGATGGCTCCAGCCGAGGGTGGCACTCGCACTTATGGTTCGCGAGGCGCGTGGCCGATACCCGATGGCGCCCGAGTGCTGACCTTCACACTCACCGGCGTGGATGCTCAGACCGGATTCAACCGCGAGGAACCGGACGGGCAGCTGATCGTCGATCTGTCCGACCAATCGGCGCGCTGGGAGCCGACCCGTCCAGTGTGAGGACAACCGCGCACGACGCAGGATTAGGACTCGTAGATCGCGAAGAACTTTACGATCGTCTCCTTGACGTGCCAGACACCTTTGGTGCCTTTGGCTGTCACGAAGACGTCGCCCGGGCCGACCGACAGGACCCGCCCATCTTCGGTCTCGATGTCCGCGACTCCCTGCAGAATCACGGCCACCTCGTCGTACGGGCGCTCGAAGGGCCAGGTGTCAGGCTCGCGTTCCCAGAGCCCCGTCGTGAACTTGCCGTCGCCCGACGAGAACGTGGTCAACTCCCGCCAGAGCGAAGGGATCTCGCCGGGCGGATCCTCTTCTTGGACCCAGCCCTCTCGACTGTTTGATCGCACGACTTCGATCCCGCTCATCAAGACCCCTCCCGCGACATTCTGCTCGTGCTTGTGCACCGCACAACGGTACGACGGCTCTGGCCCCGCGCTCAGCAGGTCAGGGGCGCGAGCTGAGCAACTTGAGGTGCGTGCCCGTGATCTCGATGACGAGCGTCTTCACTGTTCGGGCCGCCTCGTTCTCGAGCGCCGCACCGATGAATGCGTGCGACGACGAGACCGCGCTGATCGAGTCGAAGGAGACGTTCTTCGGCAGCGTGTTCTTCAGCACCGACCAGGTGCCCCCGGTCGACCGCATGACGACCGGGTGATCAATGTCACGGGCCGTGTTGTAACGGGAGCCGATCGCCCAGGCGGTCTTGCCGTGCATCGCCACGTACTCCAGCTGGATCCCGACCAGCCCCTTGCTCATCGGTGCGGGCGCCCACTTAGTCCCGTTGTACCGAAGGATCACCGGAGAGTTCTTGAACGTGGTGGGGTTCTGGGCGGAGCCCACCAGATAGGCCAGCTTCGGCGAACTGGTGGCGATTCCGTTCAACTGGTCGCCCGTCGGCGCAGAGCCGTTCTGCACCCAGCTCGTGCCCTTCCACTGAAGGACGGTCCCGTCCTCGTTGAGGGCCCAGGCGTTGTTTGCCGCCGACGTACTGATCGACCTGATGCCATCGTTGTTGAAGTTCGGGAATGTGACGGATCCCCAGGACTTCCCCCGCCAGTGCAACATTGCCTGGCCGGTGTTGGCCGGGCACGGCCACATCGCGCCGGCCGCCCAGATGTTGCTCGTCGAGCTGGCCGCAACGGCTTGGACGTCCGACGCGCCGTCGCAGTACTGGGGGGTCTTCATCCGGGTGAACTTGCCGCCGGTGGAGCGATAGACCGAGGGAATGTTCTGGATCTGCTCGGCCGTCCGGCCGCCGCCGAGGATGATGTCGTGCGCCGAAGCGGCGGCGATCGACGTCAACTCACCGCAGTGTCCGATGCTTGGCGCCTTCACCTTGGTCCAGTGGCCATGGTGTCGATGGAGGAGAAAGAAGTGGCCCGAGGCACAGCTCGTGGTCCCGTCGTCAACGAGCGCCCAGAGATCACTTGAGTGCGGCACAGCCGCAATCGCCGAGATCTGCCCCGACACCCCTGCCGGAAAGTGCGTGGCTGCGGGCCGCGAAGTGGCGGCAATGCTCCCGGACGCAGCCGGGGCAAGACCCAGGGCCAAAGCGCTCAGGCCGGCCAGGCCGGCTCCGATCGCACCGACCACACGCACCCGCCGACCACTCGCCATGAATCCCCGCATGTCCACGAACCTTCCCCGTCGAGCGCCATCCGGCGCGACTCCCCGTGACGCCGCCTTGGCGTACCGGGGTACGCCGACACTCGCAGCGGGCACCGGTCCTGACTGCAACTTTGGGAGCGTCGCCTGCTGGGACCCGGCCGGCTCAACCTAGCGGGGCGGGCAACCGTTGTCAGCCGATCCGCCAGCAACGGAAGCGCTCACGGCCGGGAGTCTCGGTCGGGTTGGCGCCGATGACGCCAGGCGGCCGCAGAGATGGAGTAGATCACCGCGTCGACCGGCTCCCCGGTCACCTCATCGGGCACCGCAGCCTCGTGATCAAAGCTCATGCCGATCCGCCGCATGACCGCCACGCTGCGCGCGTTGTCGGTGTCGGTGATCGAGATCACCCGCGACAGGTTCCGCACGCCGAACCCATAGCCGAGCCAAGCCTCGGCGGCTTCGGTCACGTAACCATGGCCCCAGTGCTCGCGGGCAAGCCGCCACCCGATCTCGATGTCGTCGGGATACCAATCCTGTTCGTGCAACCCACACATGCCGAGAAACCGTTGATCCTCCGTGCGCTCGATCGCCATCAGGCCAAGACCGGCCTTCTCGTAACACTCGTTGGCCCATTCAGCGATCTCGTCGGAGTACTCACGCGAGGCCGGTCCACCGAGATACTGAGCCACCTCGGGGTCGGCATTGAGTGCGGCGTACAGAGCTAGGTCATCGGCTCGAAAGGTACGCAACGTCAGCCGATCAGTCGTCAACACGACGACGCCTTCGACCCTCATGGACACATCATTGCTGCGTATTGCGCGAGTGCCCAACCCCCGCGGACCTGCCCGGCACCTCAGCGCGTGAGTCCGGCTGCTGCTCGCGCGGGACCTAGGGCCTCGTAGCCCCGGATGTCGGCGATCCGGCCGGCCCGGACGGTAAGCACCTGCCACCGATCGGCAACCAGATCGCGGTCGGGGCTTCGCGACGTCGTGACCTGCATACCGACCAGGATCTTGTCTGCGTTGGTGAGCACTTCGGTGACGTGTGCGCGGCGGCCATCGGCGCGACCCCGTTTGTACCAGTCGAGTACTTGCTTGCGGTTCTGGCAGGCGGGTGCCGGGTCGCCAGGAGCCCCCCACGTCACCTCCGGGTCGAGGAGCTCAGCGAACGCATCGAGATCCGCGGCGCCCAGCGCCGCCCGAACGAGATCGGCAAGACGCGTCACAGCCGGGTCCGCATCCACAACACTCATCTTCCCACCAGCCCAGGCGGCCGGCCGTGACGAAATGTTGATCATGGCGAACCGAGCCGAAATTGCTCCGAAAATCGCTCGGTTCGCCATGATCAACAAACGCAGTACGCGGCGAAGGCCCCGCCGGGGGATCGGCGGGGCCTTCGTCCGTATTTGCTACTTGCGTCAGACCTTCTCAACCGGAGCCGGCGTGTGTGCACCGAGCTTCGGAAGGACCTCGGCCTCTGGTGTGGTCCGGCGCAGGTGCAGGAACCCGAGTGCCGCGAGCAGCAGCATCAAGCCAGCACCGATGTAGGCAACGATCGCGCCGATACCCGCGATGGTGCCCATCTTGCCGAACGCGTAGGCGTTGAGCAGCAGGCCACGCAGCGTCTCACCCTTGAAGACAGTCGCAACCTGGCCGGCGAGGGCGGTGTTGTTCGGGTCGGCAAGGGACTTCGCGGAAAGCTGAGCGTAAGTCTGGCCGCCGCCAATCTCCTGGAGGTGAACCGCGATGAAGTGGTTGGCGTAGGCACCAGCCTCGGCACCGGTCGTCATTTGCTTGCCGGCGTACTTGCCCAGGTACTGCTTCATGTCCGGCGTGATCTCCGTGCCGGCCTTCGCGTGGTCAAACGCTGATGCGGGCGGGAAGAAGATCTTCTGCGCCGCAAGCTGCGAGTGCACCTGGTTGTCGATGAACGAGTGGCCCCAGCTGAGCAGCCCACCCGCGACGACGAGCACGATCGCGATCACAACGCCAGCGAGGGCCAGCATCGCGTCGAATGTCCTCCGCTTCATGATGATCTCCTTCTACACGGCCGGTTCCCCGGCATTCCCGGGACCACCGGTCGGCAGATCCCACTGCAGTTAGAGTCGCTCAGCCGGGACTGAGCCGGGAGAGCCAAAGGTCCCGTCCGGAACGCGCATAGGTCCCGAAACCAAAGGGCGCAACGGCCCCATCAACGCTCGCCCTACGCCGAACGGTGCCTCAGGTGACGAGGCCGGCGACCGGGATGCTGTCGGTGAAGGCGAGCCGCTCAGAGCCGTCGATCAGCTCGAACTCCTCGATCGTCATCCGAGTTGGCGCCGCGCCGCTCGGGATGACGACCGACCCCGACCACGTCACCCGGTCGGTGTCGGCTACCGACGACACCAAGTCCTGGCTGAGCCGCCGTCCGTTGACGGTCATCGGCTTCCACGCCAGCGCGTCGTCGAGGATCCGGTCGTCCATCGACTCGACCGTCAGCCGCATTCGTGACGCGCCCGTCGACGCCTTGCCCTTGTGGGTCGTGATCGGCGCATAACCGGCCACCGTGACGGCGAACTGGCCGCCGTTGTTGCCGTTCGACGAGCCGACGACCGTCACGTGGCGGTTCGGCGCAAGCTGCGCGTAGTCGACAGTGACCACCTTCGACAAGTGCGTGTTGGGAATCGACGTCGGTTGGTAGCGCGCGAACGCGAACCTGATGAACGGCGTGTACGACTCGAGCTCGGCGCCACTCGGTGAGGTCACCTTTATGTCGGCGTACCAGAGGTTGCGGGTGCTGTCGAAGCCGACGTCGTGGCCGGCAACGTCGACCTTCCCGGAAACCTCGGCGATCGTCAGCGATCCGTTGCCGCTGCTGGCGGTCGCGAACGGGAAGCACGACGGTGTCGGCTGCTTCGTCTTCGACGTCAGCGTCTCGCGGGAGACATGGATCGGGTCGAAGCCCCACTGCGTGACGTACGGCGCGAGGCTCGAAGGCGGCAACGGGTTCTTGTTCTTCGAGCCCTGATGCCAGCAAACGACACCGAGTCGCTCCTTGTCGCCACTGGACCACCACGGCCGGTTCATGTAGACGCGAAGCGCGCCGCCGGTGCGGGTGATCGACTTGTTCGTCGCCGCCCGCTTGTAGACCGGGATCACGTAGAGCACGTCGGGTGCGGCCGGGCGGGCCGAGTTCGGCACATGCATGTACTTCGCGGTCGTGTGGTCGGTCGACGGGTCCGAGTAGGTGTGGATCGTGGGCCCGACATAGGAGAAGACGACGGTCGGCGTGCCGTTGACGTCCGAAGACTTGATCGTGCTGTTGGTCAGGATCTGGACCGTGCCGTTGACCGCCCCGGACGGGTCGCTCGCCAGGGTCGGGTCCTGCACGACCACGTAGTCGCCGGGCGTCGGCGCCGCGATGTTCGGGTCGGTCCCGACCGGCGCCTCGACCAACGGCCGGGTCTGGATCTTCGGGTTGCTCGGGTCGGTGTTGTCCGTGCCGACGAGCAGCAGCTTGACCGTGGTCCCCTCGAACGCGACGCCCGGCTTGACCGCGCCAGCACCGCGCACCGCTGCGATCGGATCCGCGGTCGAGTTCAGGGTGAGCTGCTGGCGGAAGTACTCGATGTAGAAGCTGGTCGCCGTCGCGGAGTAGTTGACCGCACGGAACTTCGTGTCGCCGAACTGATGCGCCTCGTCGAAGTTCTCGAACTCGACCAGCGGGACGCCCGACAGGCCGGCCGCGTCGGGTCGCTTGCCGATCCCGATCCGCGGGATCTCGAGGCTGAACGCATGCCCGGCGAACTGCACCGGCGTGACCGGGTCGGCGTTCGTCCCGGTGTCGATCGGCATCGCCCAGGTCCCGTCGACGTCGATCCGCGCCGTGCTCTTGCGGCTCATCTCGACCGTGCCCCAGAGCGCGTTCTTCAGGCCCAGGAAAGCAGCGAACGTCTGACCGACCGCCGACTTGCTCGGCGACAGGAACAGCCGCGGCGCCAGCAATGGGGTGCGTACGGCGTGCACGAAACGGATTTCGCGCCACGGCGTGAACATCCAGTGCTCGCCGGCCAGGATCGAGTTCCGGATTGCGTTGATCTTCGCGCTGCTCAGACCGGCCGCCGCCGCCTCGGCCTGGATCCACTCCCAGACCCCCATCACGTCCAGCGTCGCCGCGTTGATCTCGCAGTTGAGCAGACAGGTGATCATGTCGCCCTTGGCGAGGGTCAGGAACAGCTCGGTCGTGACGTTCGACGAGTCGCCCGGGTCGGTGACGGTCTGGGTGTGCCAGTTCGGCACGCCACGGGTGAGCTGGATCCGGCACGCCTGCAGCTTCGGCCAGCCCGCACCCGCCGTGTCGAACGGCAGCTTCGCCACGGTCTGCTTGCTGCTGTTGATCGGCAGGCCGCGGACGAGTGCGGTCCGGCCGATGAACTCGGGCAGATAGGTGATCGGCTGGTAGCCGGAAAACAGGTAGGGGTTCGTCTGGCTGTGTACGACGCTCGGGTTCTCCAGCGTTCCCAGGCTCTCGATCGTGGTCGCATCACGCAGCGCGATGTCGTCGTACCGCCCGGTCGAGTCGTCCATCGGCTTGCCGGTCGCCGACAAGTCCCAGGCGCCGTGCTGCTCCGCCATGAACACCGACGTCGGGGCCGGCAGGATGATCCGGGTCGAGACGCCGGTGTCGATCGGCAGCGTCCCGTCCTGGGTCGCGTTCTCGCTGCGGATGACCATGACCTCTTCCGAGGCGGCCGGACCCGGCGGGTTCAGCAACAGCATCCGCGGGGCCGGCACCGGCTCGACCCGCAGGTGGGCCTCGTATGAACTGATCAGCGCGCCGCCGGTCTTCGGCGCCTGCGCCGGGAGCAGCGAGTTCCCGGCCAGGTCGACCGCGCGGCCGCGCAGCTGGTACGGCCAGCCGAAGCGCAGCCTCGGCAGCCTCAGCAGGTTGTCGGTGCCCGTCTCGGTGGTGTCTGCGACCGCGGTGCTGCCCGGCACCTGCCAGGCGGTGGCGAGGTTGAAGCCGCTCGAGCCCTGGTTCGACGGCGGCGGCGACTGGGTGTTCGGGTCGTAGAAGGCGGTGCCGATACGAGGCACACCGAGGCTCCACCCGTCCCAGCGAGTGAGCGTCTCCTGCAGATACAGGTCGCCGGCCCCGGACTTCGTCGCCGTAGTCGGCGCCGGTACGACGGTGTCCTCCTCGAGGATCGAAACCGGCGGCGTCCCGAGCACCGTGATGGTGCCCTGCCGCCACATCAATGAGCGCCAGACCGGGTCCGGCTTGGAGAAGACGTCGAAGCGGTAGCCGCGGGTGATGTCCTCGGCATACAACGGCTTCTTCGTCGCGCTCCCGAAGTAGGCGTCCTGCAACGCCGTCGTCTGGCGCTCCAGCGTCGCGGCCATCTGCACCGCACGACCGGATCGAGCGATCGCAAACCCACCGGTTCGCAACGCAGGCAATGCGAACCGATCCGGCGTCGTGAGGGTCAGCTTCTGGCCCTGCTGCCGGCTGCGGGTCAGGTTGTCGGCGAACTGCATCGCCTTGATGGCTGCGTTGTCGTGATCGATCCGGATGATCCGATACAGCGCGCGGTCGCCGAGCTTGAGCATCCGGCCGTCGAGATCGGTCTTGCTCGGATCGAGCGGCTGGGCCCGGAAGACCCCGAGATCCGTTTCGGTCGCGGTCGGCGGCCGGACCGACTGGGTATGGTTGGCCGTCGTACCCGGTGGCCACAGCAGCTTGTTGCCGTTGAAGACGAAGATCGCTTCGGTCGGGACCAGCTTCTTGTTGGCGGCCGCGGTCTTCCACGCCGCCAGCACCTCCGGGCCGACCGGCCCGGCGCGGAGGTCGAGCACCAGACCCAGAATGCGAAGCAGGGACGGCTGGCTCCCGATCGCCGCGACGATCTGGTGGAAGTCCCACTGCGGCGGCGTCACCGGGGCGACCGGCGTCTTGTGCGGCTTGAGCCCGCGCTGGAGGAACTGCTGCTCCTGGATGAACGCGAGCGAGGTCGCGGCCCCCGGCGGCTCGTTCGAGCCGAGCGACTTCGCCAATGTCACCAGGTCGTACGGAATCGCCCGCGACTGCTTGATCTGGTGCTCGAGCAGATCCGTCAGCTGCTTCTTGCGGTCGACCCCGATGCCGTGGATGCCCGGGTCCGGATGCTGGTCGCCCTGGGCGCGATTGAGTGTGAAGAGCTGCTGGAAGCCGATCGCGCCGAACGCGTCCGCCGGCGCCAGGTGCTCATACAGCGGGAACGCGGTCGGCGACGAAACGCCGAACTTGCCGTACAGCGACGTGATCGTGTCGCTGAGCTGCCCCACCGGCGCGGACCGGATCTGCCGCGACCCCATCCCCTTGAAGACGTACGGCGTCACCGGCGTATCGGGTGGGAACATTGCCGCCCAGCGGGTCGGATCCGGCGACTGCGACCCGAACAGCACGCCGCTCGTCGTATGCACGAACTCGGCGTGGTACGTCGGCGAGCCGGGCAGCTGCGGAAGGTGCAGCTCGAAGCTCGGCTCGAGGGCCGCGATCGTGTCCGGCCAGGTCCGGCCCTGACTCACCCCGGTGGACGGCGTCTGCGACCAGTCGGGGAAGTCGGACAGCGTGAGCTCGGCACTGCTCGACGACTCGAGGCGCGGCGAGATGATCACCGAGAAGTCGAGGTAGATGCCCGGCTTGACGCGGCCGGTGACCTTGGTCTGGCCGACCGGGAGGACGGTCCAGATCATCGCCTGCTTGATGCTCATCCGGATCCCTACCCGACCAGCGCGAACGAGGTGCAGTAGGCCGCCCACTGGTCGGCGGTCATCGAACCGCCGAACGTGTTGGGGGCGGTCGGGTCGGGTGTGTCGGCGTGCCGGATTGCGCGCGGGAGGGCGCCGGGCAACGCACGATGCGCCGAGCTGTGCCCGACCCGGTGCGTCGCCTGATGGTGCGCGATCGCCCCTCCGCCGCCGCTGGTGGAGCTGCCGGCGAAGGTCTCCTGGACGTCGATGCCGACGCTGAACCCGAAGAACAGCACGTGCACCGAGATCGACATCGACGCTTCGCCGATCAGCTCGCTGTTGCCGTCCGTCGACTGGTAGGTCAACCCGAGATACAGCTCGACCGAGACCGAAATCACGCCGAGCGCGGAAATGCCGCCGCTCGCCTTGACGTACGCCGTCAGGTCGACCTGCTGCCCGTGCGGCTGCAGCTGGGTGGAGGAGTAGGAGATGCCGCCCACGAGCGAGACCTGGCCGCTCGCGATCCCGATATCGATCGAGTAGCCGAGGCCGAAGTCGAAGCCGAGCGCGAACGACTGGATCCCGTTCGGGCCGATCGTCAGGGCGACGTACCCGCCGCCCGTGAAGATCATGATCTCGAGCTGGAACGGGTTGTCTACCGAGCAGAAGGCGAAGTCGAAGACGACCGGATCGCCGTTGTACGGGATCGCAACCCCTGCGCTGAACGCGATGTTGTCGAGCGCGAAGACCCCGCAGGTGATGTTCGGGATCGCCAGCGTCAGGTCGGCGGTGATCGCCGAGCCAGCCGTGCTGATCGTGAGCCCGCTGCCGTCGAAGCTGAGGTAGCTCGCGAGGTCCTGCACGAAGCTCAGCGGGCCCTTGAACGCGACACCGTCGGCGTTGACCTGCACCTGGACGTCGGTCTTCTGGCCGGTCTTGGACCGGAAGGTCAGGCTGTCGAACGGGATCTGGATGAAGTACGTCGACTCGTCCGTGCCGTAGAGGTTCAGGTCGAAGTCGAGGATCTGCCCGGTCACGGTCGAGGTCGACGGATGGCTCGGGTCGAGTGAGGTGACCAGCACCGCGTGCAGGTCCATCGAGTTGTCGGTGTCGCCGGTCGGGTCGAACAGGTCGTCCGCGCCGGGCGGTCCGCCCGACTGAATCGGCGGGTGCCAGTCGACCGTCGTGACGATCCGGTGCGGGCTCTGCAGCTCCTGCGTCATGATCGTGAAGGTCGAGGAGTTGTCCGCGTCCTCGCCGAAAGGGACCGACTGGAGGATGGTCGCCAGCTGGATCCCGCCGAGCAGCTTCGCGTTGATCGCATTCGGGCCGGAGGTCGGGAAGACCTCCTTCGGCTCGAACTTGCCCTTCGCAAGGTCGTTGATATTGCCGGAGACCGGGCCGACCGCCCGCGACATGCCGTCGATGCCGATGTTCGGTGTGATCGAGCCACCGGAGTGATCGGACTTGAAAGTGATGGCCTGCCGCTTGGCCCCGGACACCCGGCTGAGGTAGATCCCACCGGGGTTCTTCGATTTGTTGAACCCGCTGTGGTTGAGATAGTTGGTCGAGTTGTATTCGAGGACCGATCCACCGATCGCCTTGCCGGACGCGGCCTCGGCCTCGGGTGAGCTGACCGTCATCTCGCGCAGGAACGGATAGAACGCGGGCTGGCTGGCGTTGATCAGGCTCTGTGCCGACGTACCGCTCGTCGGTGAGACCGCGTCGAGCTTGAAGCTGGACAGCACCTGCTGGGTGTTACTCGGTGCGTTCGGGTTGCTCGGGGGGGCGACGCTCACCCGCTGGTTGTCGAGCGTGATGGTCGGGTTGTTGTCGTGCCACTTCTTGAGCAGCGCCTTCATGAACTCGTGGTTGGCGTTGCCGTCGCCGTAGGCAACGGTGTCGTCCACCCAGACCACCGGGGAGTGGAAGTCGATCGGCGCACCGGCCCAGTCGGTGCCGCGGAAGTGGAACAGGAACGGCTTGTGGTCGCCGAGGTCGGGCTGGAAGCACAGCTCGACGTTGCCGTGCTGGTGCGAGGTGTACGCCTCGGGTGGCTTCTTGCCCTCCTCGATGTCGGGCGAGACCAGCGTGAGCGCCTCGACCGAGCTGAACGGCATGCCGTGACCGGCGTGCGGCGCGAAGTCGCCGGAGAACCCGTAGTTCTTCACCGGGTTCGAGATGACGATGAAGACCTTCTGCCTCAAGTAGGCGCCAGGGTGGCCGTTCTTGTCGGCGATCTCCCGCTCGGTGATCTTGACCAGCGAGGCGAGGTGACCCCACGGGAACAGATAACCCTTGCGGACCACCCGCACGTAACTGTCCCGCCCCTGCACCGCGCGATGGCGCCACGACAGCAGCGACGAGTTGTAGATCTTCGGCGGCGGCTTGCCCTTCTTCGTCCGCGGTACCGCTTGTTTCGGCAGGTTCCAGTGCGCATCGCTTTCCAGCCAGCCACCGAGTGACGTCAGCATCAAACGGTCGACCGTCGCGGGCGAGGGGATGAACGGTGTGGTCAGCTCCCGGCCGGTGGTCGACGTACCTTTCCGGCCGAACGGGCCCTTCGGCGACTTGGTGAAGTCCGACGAGAGCCGGACGATGTCGTACCGGTCCTCGTAGGCGAGCGACGTCGTGAACTTGGGGGCGTCCTGCTTCGGCTCGCTGAGGTCCTTGACGAGGTCGCCGGGGAACGACAGGTCGGTGCACCACACCGCGCGAACCGTCATCAGGGCACGGTCGGTCTCGTCGACGATCGTCTCGTACGTCCCGATGATGATGTCGGGATCGGCGTCGCGCCGCGCATCGGGCACGACGAGGATCTCGTGCTTGGCCGCCATTCTGGTGTGCCAGAGCTCGGTCCAGCCGTTGTGGGTCACCGGCTCGGTCGCGTTCACGAACACCGTCGTCGCGCGCGAACCACCGAACTGAATGCCCTCGGCTGCAATGGCCGGTGGCGACAGCACGACCCGGTAGGGCATTTCGATCGCGGTCTGGGTCGGCGAGGGAGCTTTGAGGCCCTTGAAGTTGCTCGGCCCCTGGCTCATCGCGGTCAATGGCGGGAGCGCAACCGGTACGACGGACAGCTCGTAGTTGATCCAGCTCAGCAGGGTGTCGGCGTCGAGGGTCAGCGGCGACGTCGCGCCGGGCTCGACCGCGCTGTTCGGCACGATGAAGGCGAGTTGCGACCCGCCGGACACCCGCGCATCGACTGCCGGGTCGCCGACCGCCTTGGACGACGCCGGCGGCTTGTGCCCGCCGGTCTGGCTCTTGAGCCCACTGGCCACCAGCGGGAACGCCTGCTCGGCGATGTTCTGCGGCGCGGGCGAGGACAGGTCAGCGGCGAAGTCAGCTCCGACGACGCCGAAGCTCACCGTGAGGTAGTTGGTCTTGGCCGTGTTGAGCGACTTCACCACGGGCGGCGACTTGGTGAAGTCGGCGGTCATGTTCCAGAAGCCGAGCGTCAGGACACACTGGTCCGAGGCCCGCCGCATGATCAGCGCGAAGTTCGGCTTCGGTGTCGCGATCGCGTCGGGAACGAATCGCCCGAGCCGATCCTCGGTCGGGCGAACTCCGTCGCCGTAGGCGACCACCCCGACGGCGCCCGCGCTGTAAACGATGAAGGACCGACGCGAAAAGGTCCGGTCGGTCCCCCCGTGACCTTCGGCCATGTCGGCAACCTAGGCGCCTTGTGCGCTCGTGACAATAAGCCGACCGGTGACTTTTAGGCTAATTGTCACAGTGCCTAGGCAAAGGTCCCGGTGGCGGATTTACGCGGCGGCCTTCTCCAGCACGTGCACGCCGCAGGACGACCCAAGGCCGATGACGTGAGCCAGGCCCACCTTGGCGCCCTCGATCTGCCGGTCGCCGGCCTCGCCGCGCAGATGCGTCGCCACCTCCCAGATGTTCGCGATCCCGGTCGCGGCGATCGGGTGGCCCTTCGACTCGAGCCCGCCCGAGACGTTCACCGGCATCCGCCCGTCGCGCCACGGCGCACCGGAGGAGAAGAAGTCGACCGCCCCACCGGGCTCGCACAACCCGAGGTTGTCGTAGTGCACGAGCTCCGCAGTCGCGAAGCAGTCGTGCAACTCGACCAGGTCGAGATCCGCCGGGCCGATGCCGGCCTGCTCGTACGCTTTGGCCGCCGCCTGCCTGGTCAGCGTGTTGACGTCGGGCAACACCTGGCAGGCGTCCTGCCAGGGGTCGCTGGTCAGCACCGACGCCGCGACCTTCACCGCCCGTCGGCGCTGCTCGAGCGACAGCGTCTTCAGCTTCGCGTCGCTCACGACGACCGCCGCCGCGGCGCCGTCGCAGTTCGCCGAGCACATCGAGCGAGTGTTCGGGTAGGCGATCATCACGTCGCCCATGATCTCTTCGAGCGACATCCGCTTCTGATACGTCGCGAGCGGATTCAGGGTCGAGTGCGCGTGGTTCTTCTCGGCGATCCGCGCGAACAGCTCGAAGCTCGCCCCGCCGTACAGGTGGCCGTACTCCATCCCGATCTGGGCGAAGACACCGGGCATCGTCTCGGTGCCGACCCGGCCGTCGAGCGCGGCTACCGCGCCGTACCGGCCGGCCGGCTCCCAGGTCGAGGTCTCGGCCCGTTGGGCGCCCGCGAGCAGCCCGACCCCGGACAGCTTCTCGACGCCGAAGGCGAGGCCGTAGTCCGCCTCGCCCGCCTTGATCGCCATGATCGCGGTCCGCAGCGCGGTCGCGCCGGTCGCGCATGCGTTGGTGACGTTGTAGACCGGGATGCCGGTCTGCCCGATCTGCTTCTGCAGCTGCTGGCCGATGCCCGCTCCGCTTCGCAGGGTCCCGGCCGCGAGGACGCCGATGTCGGCCATCGTGACGCCGGCGTCGGCAAGTGCGCCGGTCGCGGCCTCGGCCGCAAGGTCGACCGCGTCGCGGTCCCGGTGCTTGCCGAACTTGGTCATCGTGATCCCGAGGATCCACACGTCGTCAGCCATCTCGTCGATCTCCCTTGCCTAAGCCCGATCCTGCTTTCGCCCGTTCCATTGACCTCACGCTGCGCTCTCCGGCTCGAAGCCGAAGCCGATCGCTTCGACGCCGCCGTCGTCGATCCCCAGCGAGTACGTCGCGAGCTGTACCGCCATCCCGAGGTGCACGTGCTCCGGATCCGGCGGCACGTTGATCAGGTTGGCGCGCACCTGCGTGCCGTCGCACTCCACGACCGCCGCCACAAACGGTACGTCGATGCCGGGCGCAGCCATCGACACGATCGTGAAGGTCCGCACCTCGCCGTGGGTCGCGATCGACGTGACCGTGAACTCGATCCCGCCGCAGTTGGCACAGGCATTGCGGCGATCGAAATACCGCGCGCCGCATTTCGCGCACTCGTTGGCCACCAAGTGCGGCTCGGGGTCGAGCACGAGGTAGTCCACCAGCGGGACTCGCCCCACACCGGACGCGGCCGGTTCGGTCATCGCCTACTGCCCCCTCTGGTCGGCCAACAGCCGGATCGCGGCGTACACCGCGGTCAGGGACGGCACGTCGACCCCGATGAGACCGGCGATCTCGATCGGTGCAGCCATGATCACATCGAGCTCGAGTGGCTTGCCTGCTTCGAGATCGATGAGCATCGACGTCTTGTGGTCGCCGACCCGCTCCGCACCCTCGAGCCGGCGCTCGATCGAGATCGTCGGCTCCGCGCCGACCGCCCGCGAGATTGCCAGCGTCTCCTCCATCATCGCGACCACGAGCTCCCGCGCCTGCGGGTGCCGCGCGATCTGCACCATCGTCGCGCCGGTCAGCGCGCTCAACGGGTTGAACGAGATGTTGCCCATCAGCTTGAGCCAGATGTCCGGCCGGAGGTCGGGCTCGACCGGGCACTTCAGGCCGCCGGCAATCATGGCCGCGCTGAAGTCCGCGCAACGCTGACTCGTCGAACCGTCCGGCTCGCCGATCGAGAACCGGGTGCCCTCCTCGTGCCTGATCACGCCCGGTCGCTCGATCGTGGTCGAGCTGTAGACGACACAGCCGATCGCCCGCTCGGGCGCAATGACGTCGGACACCGCGCCGCCGGGGTCGATCGTCTCGATCCGGGTGCCGGCCAGTGGGCCCTCGATGCCGTGGAAGTACCACCACGGGATGCCGTTCTGCGCCGCGACCACCGCGGTCTGCTCGTGCATCAGCGGGTCGAGCAGCGGACCAGCGGCGGCGTACGAGTATGCCTTGAGGCCAAGGAAGATGAGGTCGACCGGACCGATCTTGGCCGGGTCGTCGGTGACCTCGGGGTGAGCCGTGAAGTCGCCCCGCTCGCTGAGCACGACGACGCCGTCACGGGCCATCGCCTCGAGGTGCGGACCGCGCGCGACCAGGTGGACATCCGCGCCACCGCGCGACAGGGCGGCGCCGACATATGCACCGATCGCTCCCGCGCCGACGACGGCGATTCTCACGTGTCGACCAGGGACGCAAGCGCCCGCCGCTGGATCTTGCCGGTCGGGCCTTTAGGGATCTCCCGCCTGACCGCGATCGCGACCGGCACCTTGAAGGCCACCATTCGATCCGCGCAATGCTTGATCAGATCGGCCTCAGTGACGTCGGCGGTCGCAACGACGACGGCCGCGACCTGCTCGCCGTACTTCTCGTCCGGCTGCGGATAAGCTGCCGCCTCGCTGATCGCGGGATGCTCGAGCAACACGGCTTCGACCTCGTACGGCGAGATCTTCTCCCCGGCGCGGTTGATCAGCTCCTTGATCCGCCCGACCAGCGTCAGGTACCCGTCCGGGCTCAACGTGCCGACATCGCCGGTGCGGAACCAGCCATCCCGGAAGCCGGCGACGTTGGCCTCGGGGTTGTCGAGGTAACCATCGACGATCGACCGACCCCGCACGCAGACTTCGCCGCTCTCCCCGGCCGCTACCGGTTGCCACTGCTCGTCGAGAACGCCGACTTCGATCCCGGTCGCGACGCCCACCGATCCGGCCCGCCGGTCACCGGGTGGCAGCGGGTTCGACGTCATCTGGTGCGCCGCCTCCGTCATGCCGTAGGCCTCGACCAGCGGGACGCCGACCGCCGCCTCGAACCGTCGCCACAGCGGGGGCGGCAGGGTCGACGAGCACGAGCGCACGAAGCGAAGGTGGTGGCCGTTCTGCCGCCCGTCCGCGCAGGTATTGACGACGACAAGATGAATCGTGGGGACGGCGGTGTACCAGGTCGCACCGAAGGTGTGCACGTCGTCCCAGAACGTCGTCGCACTGAACTTCGGTGGTACGACGACCGTCCCACCGGCCGCGAGGGCGGCGAGGGTCGCCGCGACCAGGCCGTGGATGTGGAACAGCGGCATCACGCAATAGCTGACGTCGTCCGGCCCGAGCCCGTATGACTCGACGATCGTGCGCGCGCTATAGGCAAGGTTGCGCTGCCGCAACGGGACGGTCTTCGGTCGGCTCGTCGTCCCGCTCGTGTGCAGCAGGAGTGCCAGCGACTCCGGGTCACTCACCAACTCGACCGAATCGGCAGCCGCCGCCCCCTCGATGACGACCCCGCCGTCGGCGTCGGCAGACATCGCCCAGGCAGAGACACCGGCCGCCGCGGCCGCCGCCCTCGCCGCCTCGGACGCCGGCGCGCCGTGCACCATGACCGAGACGCCGAGGTCCTCGATCTCCGCGCGCATCTCTGCCTCGGACAGCGCCGGGTTGATCGGTGCGACCGCTGCTCCCAACGCGGTGATCGCCAGCACCGTGACGACCAGCGCCGGCCCGTTCGCCAGGCTGATCGCCACCCGGTCGCCGGCTCGGACACCGACTCCGGCGAGCTGTGCAGCGACCGCGCGGATCTGCGCATGCAGTCCGGCGTACGTCAGAACAGCTCCGGACGTCGGGTCGATCAGCGCCGGATGGTCGTCGCGACGCGCGAGCAGATCGAGCAAGGTCTCCGGCCGAGAGTCCTCAGGCATTGCCACCTCGGCGTCGGTCGGGTCGGGGCGTCAGCATTGCAGCGACTTCACCTCGAGGTATTCCTCCAGACCGAACGTGCCGAGCTCGCGTCCATGCCCGGACTGCTTGTAGCCACCGAACGGCGCGAGCACGTTGTACCTCCCGCCGTTGACCGCGACCTGGCCGGTCCGCAATCGGCGGGCAAACGCCTTCGCGCGATCCGGATCGCTCGACCACACTCCGCCCGACAGACCATAACTAGTGCCGTTGGCGATCTCGGCCGCCTGGTCCTCGTCGCGGTAGGCGATGACCGACAGGACCGGGCCGAAGATCTCCTCCTGTGCAATCGTCGCGTCCGGTCGTACGTCGGCAAAGACGGTCGGTTGGACGTAGTAGCCCGTACCGAGCCCTTCGGGGGCGTCGGTGCCGCCGCAGACCAGCCGCGCGCCGGCTGATACGCCGGACTCGATGTAGCCGCGGACGCGACTCAGCTGCGCCTGCGACGCGAGCGGGCCGAGCGTGGTCTGCTCGTCGAACGGATCGCCGACCCGGTAGGACTGGGCGGCCGCTCCTACCCGCTCGGCGATCTCGTCATGACGATCCGCGCTGACCAGGAGCCGGGTCCAGGCCGAGCAGGTCTGACCGGTGTTGTAGTACGCGTTGTAGAGCGCCGACTCGATCGCGCTGTCGAGGACCTCGCCGTCGACGTCGGGGAGGACGACGCAGGCCGACTTCCCGCCGAGCTCGAGGGTTACCCGTTTGATCGTGGCGGCGCCGAGCTCGCTCACCCGCCGGCCGGCCCGCACCGAGCCGGTCAGCGAAATCATGTCGATCTCGGGGTGCCGGGCCATCGGCTCGCCGACCGCCATTCCGGTGCCGGACACGAGGTTGAACACGCCCGGCGGCAGGCCGGCGGCTTCGACTGCTTCGGCGAACATGAACGCCGACAGCGGCGCGACCTCGCTCGGCTTCGCGACCACGGTGCAGCCCGCGCCGAGCGCCGGCGCGACCTTGCACATGAGCTGATGCAGCGGGTAGTTCCACGGCGTGATCGCACCGACCACGCCGACCGGCTCGCGCAGGATCAGCGAGTTGCGTACCTCGGACTCGAACTCGTAGTCGGGCAACATCGCGAGATAGCTGCCGAGGACGGCGAGCGGCAAGCCGAGCTGCACGGCCCGCGCCATCGCGATCGGCGCGCCCATCTCGGTCGCGATCGTGACCGCGATGTCCTCCTGCCGGGCGGCGAGGGCTTCCTGCAGCGCGCGCAGGTGGTCGCAGCGTTCGGCGACCGGCAGTTGCGACCAGCTGTCGAAGGCGAGTCGCGCGGCAAGGACGGCCCGATCCACGTCCTCGACCGTGCCGTCGGGGACCTGGCCGCAGACCTCCTCGGTGGCCGGGTTGATCACATCGATCGTCTCGGCGCCGGTGCTCGGGACCCACTTGCCGTCGATGAACAGCTCGTTGCGGACGATCACACCGGCCCCCTTCGCGGGCTTCGAGAGCAGAGCTCGTCGAGAAAAGGAGGATACTCTTTTGCTCCATGGACGATCAGGAAGCACTGATCGATACCCACGTGCATTTCTGGGACCGCAGCGTGGAGGGCCTCAGCTGGGCCTGGCTCGAACCCGGCTTCTCGCACCCGCGGCTCGGCCGCCTTCCCGAGATCGCCACTGACCACTACGTGGTCGAGGAGCTGCGCCGCGACAGCGCCGGTTGCGATGTCACGAAGGTGGTGCACATCCAGGCCGCGAAAGCAGCCGACCCGGTCATCGAAACGCGGTGGATGCAAGACCTGTACGAAACCACCGGCTGGCCGAACGCTGCGATCGGTTATGTCGACCTCGCGTCGCCGGACGCCGCAGACACCGCCCGGCGGCATCTCGACGTACCGATCTTCCGCGGTGTGCGGGACCTGCCGGCCGGAGAGCGGCTCGACCAGCCGGAGGTGATCCGCGGCTTCAACGCGGTCGCGGCTCTCGGCGTGCCGATCGAGGTGATGACGCCCTGGCCGAACTACGGGCACGTCCGCGACCTCGCCCGTGGCAACCTCGGCACGACCGTGATCCTCGGCCATGCCGGCCTTCCGGTCGCCCGGGACGCCGAATACCTCAGCCGCTGGCGGATGGCGATCGGCGACCTCGCCCGCGAGCCGAACATCGTGTGCAAGATCTCGGCGCTGGCGAGCGGCGCCGATCCGGACTGGTCGGTCGCAAGCATCCGGCCGTGGTTCCTCGGCTGCGTCGATGCTTTCGGCACCGAGCGTTGCATGCTCGGCACCAACTGGCCGATCGACAGCCTCTTCGGCGACTACCCCCGCCTGATCGCCGCCTACCGCGAAATCGCCGCCGACCTGTCGCCCACCGAGCGCACCGACCTCTTCGTCAACACTGCAACCCGCACCTACCGCCTCTGACCAAGATCATGGCCGTCTCGCTGCGCTCTTTGACAGCCAACCGGCCGCCGCGACCGCACTGAGCCGATAGCTTCCCGTCGCGGGTCGGCGACGTGGGGGGCCACATGAGGACCAGCGCCGTTGCCCTTGCTTGCGCGCTCCTTCTCAGCGGTTGTCACAGCGGCGGCACGTCAGCGTTTCCGGTAGCGGCAGCACGGACCGCGGCACACAGCGCTCTGCTCCAGGTCGGCGACCTTCCCCCTGGCTGGCAGGTGAGCCGCAAGGCCGCGGAGCGTAGGCCCGACGCTGCGTTCCTGGTCCCACTCGCGAGCTGTCTGCGCGCACCAGCCGGACTGCTGGCGAACCGGGACACGAGTGACTCCGTTATTGCGATCGATCCGACGTTCGTCCCATCGACCGGCGCACTGGAAGCCATCGACGAGGCCGTCATAGTGGCAACGAGCAGACTCCAAGAGCAGTCTTTCGCACTTCTTCATCAGCCGACCGCACCCGGCTGTCTTGCAAAAGCCGCCAAGGTACTGAGGACGAAAGCGCGAGTGGTCAGTCCGAACGAGGGCAGCCGGCTGACATTTCCCTCGATGGGCAGCGACTCGGTCGCGCTCCGGCTGACGGAGCTTATTTTTGGCGGTATCAACAACGATCCCATCTACACCGATGTCGTGTTCGTTCGCGTCGGCAACACCGCAGTGGTCCTCACGTTCTTCTCGGCGGACTACCCGATCGCCCTGACGACTGAGGAGCGGGTAGCTCGCGAGGCGATTGGTCGCGTTGCGGCCGCACACGTAGCGCCGGCGTAGCGGGTTGTCCACGCCCATGGCGGGATAACCACGCTCTAGCGTTGCTAAACGGCCATAGAAACCGACGGCGGGACACGGGCCGCGCCGGCGTAGCGGGTTGGCCACGCCCATGGCGGGATAACCACGCTCTAGCGTTGCTAAACCGCCATCGCAGCCGCGGGCGGGACGCGCGTGGTCAGGGGTCGTCGGCCTTGGCGATCTCGCGGAACGCCTCGGCGGCCTTCACGGTCAGCGGTCCGGGGGCGGTGGGAAGCGGTACGCCGTCGACAGTGGCGATGGGATGGACGTCGCGACTGGTCGAGGTGAGGAACGCCTCGGGTGCCTTGCGGAACTGGTCCGGCGAGATGTCGCCTTCCGCAACCACGCCGTGCTCGATCAACAGCTCGCGGGTCACCCCGGACAGGCAGCCGCCCGACAGCGGTGGCGTGTGCACTTCACCATCGACGGCGACATAGACGTTCGTGCCAGTTCCCTCGCAGAGCACACCGGCGGTGTTGGTGAAGAGCGCTTCGTCGGCGCCGCGCTCGTGCGCCCAGCGCAGCGCGATCACGTTGTCGGCGTACGAGATCGTCTTCAGGCCTGCGGTCGGTGCGTTCTGGTTGCGCGACCACGGCGTGATCGCGACATCGCAGGTCGGGCCCCACGGCGCCATCGGCGCGAGCGCGATGACGACGGTCGGCACCGTGCCGACGCCGCCGGTGCCCATCGGTGCACTGCCGCCGGTCACCGTGATCCGCAGCCAGCAGTTGCCGGCGCGGGCGAGGTCCTGCTGGACGATCTCGGCCACGCCGCGGTGGATCAGCTCGAGGTCCGGCTTGATACCAAGAGCCCCGGCCGAGCGCAGGAGCCGGTTGATGTGGCGGGTCATCGCGAACGGCTTGCCGGCGCGCACCTTGATCGCTTCGAACGCGCCGTCGCCGACCAACCCGTGGTCATCGGGCCGCAACGCGGGCGCGCCGTCGGCGACCAGCGCACCGTCGACCCAGAAGACGGCGCTCACGCGATTCGTCGCGGCTTGAAGGTGGCTCTCGGCAGCGATCCGGTCGCCACTTCCTCGACCGAGACCGGTACGCCGAGTTGCTCCGCGAGCGCGGCGCGCACCTGCTCCGCGCTGGCCGCTTCCGACTCGACCCGGACCTGAAGCTCGGAGTGCTCGCCGGCGCTCAGGACGAACTCCGGCGCACCGAGGTCGTCAAGAGCGAGCTGGACGTCGAGCGGCAGGATCATCCGGCCGTCCACGATCGCCTTGTCGGCACCGCGACCGATCAAGGTGTAGCGCGGCCCGGTCTGCCCGCACGGGCACGGCTCGGTCGACTCGATGACGATGTCCTCGATGTCGTAGCGGAGATAGAACGCGTCCATCCCCCACATCGACATGACCATCGTGCCGCGCTCCCCCGGCGCGACCGGCTTGCCGGTCTCGGGATCGCACACCTGGAGCAGGTAGTTGCTGCCCGGCGCGTGCAGTCCGGTGTGGAACCGGCAGTCGCTGGTGACGAAGCCTGGGATCTCGCCGGCCCCGCTGATGTTGTGCAGCCGTACGCCGTACGCGCTCTCGACCCGCTTGCGGGGCCCTTCCATCTGGCAGCTGGCCTCGAGGAACATCAGCTTGGCGCCGGTCAGGATGTCGGCCAGGTCGACCCCGATCGAACGGGCCGCGCTGTCGTAGGTCTGCAGCTGCGATCCGGTGCACATCAGCGCGTCGACGCCGAGGTCGCGCCACAGCTCGACGTGTGAGGCCGCCTGCTCGGGCGTGAACGGCGGCCCGACCGGGATCTCGAGGATGCCGAGGGCGAGCAGGTGCCGCCCGCCGAGCACCGCGGTCGGATACAGCCCGCCCGGCCAGCTGTGGGTGAAGTGGTCACCCGACCGCACCCCGGTCCGCCAGGTGTGCTGGAACTGCATCTCGACCATCGTGTCGAGATCGCGCGCGCTATAGAAGATCATCCACGGCTTGCCGGTCGTACCGGTCGTGACGGCCAGCCGGGCCGCTTGCTCGAGGCTCACGCTTCGATGGGTCCCCCACGGCGGATGCTCGGCCTCGTTCTGTCGGTGGTCGGCCTTCGTCGTACGGGGGATGTCCTCGAGCGGCGGCATCTGGGTGCGATCGAACCCGGCCCGCTCGTAACGCTCCTGATAGAACTGCAGCGGCAACTCCCAGACTCGCTCCCACTGGGCCTGCAGTCCCTCCTCGGCTTGACGCCGAAGAGTTGCCGGATCAACGCTCTGGACCGACTCGTCCCATAGTTCGCGGTCCGGATTGTCGTTGGGCATGCAGCCGCCTCTCGGGCCGGGGTCGACCGATAGAGTATACGGAATAGCGAGGCCGGAAGGAACCGATGACGACCAGCTTCGACGCCCGACACTCATTCACACTCGGCGAGGTCCTGCAAGAACGGGCTCGCTCCCATCCGGGCTTTCCGGCGGTCGCGGACGGCGACCTCGTGCTGACCTATCCGGAGTTCGACGCGCGGGTGGAGCGGCTCGCGGCCGCCTTTGCGCGGGTCGGTGTCGGCCTCGGCGACCGGGTCGCCTGGTTCGGCCAGAACTCGTTCCGCACGCTCGAAAGCCTGCTCGCGGCCGCTCGGGTCGGCGCGATCTTCTGCCCGGTCAACTGGCGGCAGTCGGCCCAGGAGACCGCGTTCGTCATCGACGACCTGCGACCTGCGGTTGCGATCTGGCAGGAGGCACAGGTCGGCGAGATGGTGACGCAGGCTCGCGCCGAGTCGGTGTCCGCCGACGAGGCACTGTGGTTGCAGCACGACAGCGACGACGGGTACGAGGCGTTCGCGCAGTCCGGTGCCGGTGAGCCGGCCAGCAGCAGCGAGATCCGGTTCGACACGCCCTGCCTCGCGATCTACACCGCCGCCTTCGGTGGCCGGCCGAACGCCGCCCTGCTGACCCACGGCGGGCTGATCCTGCAGAACCTGGTCATCGGCCGGACCCACGACGTGTCCGACACGTCGGTGAACCTCAACGCCGGCCCGCTCTTTCACATCGCGACCTTGATGCTGACGCTGGCCACGCTGCACCACGGCGGGCTCAACGTCTTCACCGCCCGGGCGGACGCGCCGGAGATGTGCGAGCTGATCCAGCGCCACCGCGTGACACACGCGTTCATCCCGGGGCCGACCGCCGAGGCGATCCGCGCGGCCAACGCCGACCATCGGTACGACCTGTCCAGCCTCTGGACCAGCCCGGACCTCGATGACCACCACACGACGATGGTCACGCCGCACGGCACGCCGTGGGACCGGCGTCCCGGCGGCTACGGGCAGACCGAGGCGATCGGCCTCACCACCTTCCGCGGTCTCGGCAGCGACAGCACCGGCACCACGGGACGGTCCTCGCCGGCGATCCAGATCCGGATTGTCGACGATGCCGGCGACGAGGTCGGCCGGTCCGAGGTCGGCGAGATCGTGATGCGCGGCCCGACCGTCATGACCGAGTACTTCAACCGGACCACCGAGAACACCGAGCGCAGTCGCGACGGCTGGCACCACAGCAACGACCTCGGCCGTCGGGAGCCCGATGGCTCGATCACGTTCATCGGGCCGAAGGTCGCGATGATCAAGTCCGGCGCCGAGAACGTCTATCCGGCCGAGGTCGAGGACGCGGTGCGCTCCCACCCCGGCGTCGCGGACGTCTGCGTCATCGGGATCCCCGACGACAAGTGGGTGCAGCGGGTACGCGCGGTCGTCGTCGCGCGCGAAGGCGCGGACGTGACCGAGGCCGACATCGTCGAGCACTGCCGGCAGCGGATCGCGTCGTACAAGAAGCCGACCTCGGTCGTCTTCGTCGCCGCCCTGCCGCGCACCGCGGTCGGGTTCGTCGACCGGGCCGCCGTCGACGCCGAACACGGCGGCGGCGGATACCCCGGCGCCGGCGCTTGATCGTTCGCTTGTCGCGCTATTTAGTATCCTGTAATCTTCTTACGGATACTCGCCGACCACTGAACGAGATCCCCCGACAGTGCCGAGGGCAGGTGGAGCATGGAGTTCGGGTGGTCAGACGAGGACCTCACCTTTCGCAAGGAGTTGCGCGCGTTCCTCGCCAGCGACCTCGGTGACGACTGGTCCGGCGAGGCCCAGAAGCTCGGATCCGAGGCCAACGTCGAGCATTCGTTCGGATTCGCCAAAGCCCTCGCCGCCCGCGGCTGGTTGACGCCGCACTGGCCCGAGGAGTACGGCGGCGCCGGCGCTTCGCCGTGGCAGCACCTGATCATGGCCGAGGAGATGTGGTCGATCGGCGAGCCGCGCGGCCCGCAGTACATGAACGTCAACTGGATCGGCCCGTCGATCATGGCGCACGGGACCGAGGAGCAGAAGCGGCTGCATCTGCCCCGGATCGCGAAGGGCGACGTGATCTGGTGCCAGGGTTTCTCCGAGCCCGACGCCGGCTCCGACCTCGCCTCGCTCCGCACCCGTGCGGTGAGGGACGGCGACGACTACGTCGTCAACGGTCGGAAGGTCTGGACGTCGTACGCCGCATCGGCGCAGTTCTGCTACCTGCTCGTGCGCACCAACGCGGATGCGGAGCGGCACCGGGGCATCTCGGTCTTGCTTGTGCCGACCGACACCGAGGGCTTCGAGATCAACGCGATCCCGTCCGTGGTCGGCGGCCACGCCTTCCACGAACTGGTCTTCACCGACATGCGGGTGCCGGTCGACTGCCGGCTCGGCGACGAGGACCAGGGCTGGGCGGTGGTCCGGGAGGCGCTCGCATTCGAGCGGGTCGGCGCGCCGCGGTACGCCCGGGCGGCGTACGTCCTCGACCAGCTGGTCGACTGGGCGGACTCTAACGGCATCGAGCTCTCGGCCTCATTGGCCGAGCGGATCGGCCAGGCTCGGGCGTCGTGCGAAGCCGCCCGGCTGCTGGCGTACCGGGTCATCGACGAGCGCTGCCTCGGGCTGCCGCCGAGCCCGAACGTCTATCTCGCCAGAGCGGCGATGGTGCAGGCCGAACGCGCGGTCGGTGCGGTCGCCGGTGAGCTGATGGCCGACGAGGGACTGGTCTACGGGTCGATCGCCGACGAGCAGCTGCGCAAGTCGATGGTCGCCGGGGTTGCCGCCGGCACCTACGAGATGCAGCTCAACATGATCGCGCAGCTTGCGTTGAAGCTTCCGCGGGAGCGCTGAGCGATGCGATTCGTGCTCGATGACGAGCAGCGGGCCCTGCTCGACGCAGTCACCACGTTGCTCGATCGCCACGCCGGGCCGGACCGGATCCGCGCGCTCGGCGGGGTCGAGCCGCGCTATGACACGGAGCTGGCGTGGGAGCTGACGCGGTCCGGATACACGAGCTGCTTTCAGAGTCCCGACACCGGACCGCTCGAGGCCGCGCTCGTCGTCGAGGCGGTCGCCCGCTCGCTCGGGGTGATCACTGCGGGTGCGACCTGCCTGATCGCGCCGGCCACGATCGGCGAGCTGCCGGACGGCCCGATCGCGGTCGTTCGCGCCGGCGCCCGCGGGCCGGCCCGCTACGTCGCCGATGCGACCACGATCCTGGTCGTGGGCGACGACGAGGTCCGGCTGATCGCCGCGAGTGGCGACGGCGAACGGGTCCGGTCGGCGTACGGATATCCGATCGGACGGGTCGGATCCGATCCCGGCGAGGTGGTGCCGGGCGTGCTGCCCGAGCGGGCGACGGCCTGGTGGCGGGTGGCCCTGGCGATCGAGCTGGTCGGCACCATGACGGCGGCCCTGGAGCACACGATCACCTACGTCCGCGACCGCCACCAGTTCGGGCGCCCGATCGGCTCGTTCCAGGCCCTGCAACACCGCCTCGCCGAGTCGACGGTGCTCGCGGAGGGCAGCCGCTGGCTCGCCCTGGAGGCCGCCTGGAACGGCGCACCGACGCAGAACTCCGCGGCCGCGCTCGCCCATGCGGTGACCGCCGCCAAGCGGATCATGACCGAGACCCATCAGCTCACCGGCGCGATGGGATTCACCACCGAGTACGACCTGCATCTGTGGACGATGCGGATTCCCGCCCTGGTGCGGGAGGCTGAGGCGATGACACCACCTGGCCGGGCCGTCGCCGAATCGCGCTGGTCGCTTCGATCCGCGTGAGCATCGACCTCTCCTACTCGCCGGAGGCGCGCGAACTCGCTGCCGCGGTGCGCACGATGTGCAGCCGGAGCGATGCCTCGAGCGCCGAGACCGGTAGCGCCGAGCCGGCCGCGTTCTCGCCCGAGCGCTGGAACGAGCTGGCCGCGTTGGGGGTGTTCGGGCTGACCGCGCCGGACGGCGGCAGCGCGGACGTGCTTGCGGCGACCGGGATCGAGCTCGGCCGGGCCGGCGTACGCGGCCCGCTGATCGCGACCCTGGTCGCGGCCCGCGCGCTCGGTCCAGCGGACGCCGACCGGATCGCGACCGGCCAGACCCTCGTCTCGATGGGCGTGCCGCCGCTCATGCCGTGGGCGCCGGTCGCGGAGGTGTTCGTCGAGATCGACGGAGGTACGGCGTACCTCGCGCACGCCGTCGGTCCGATCGAAGCCGTCGAGACGCTGGCCGGCGAGCCGTGGGGCCGCTGCACACTCGAACGCGACGAGGAGCTGCCGACCTGGCCCGAGGCCGCGACGCTCGGCGAGATCGCTGCGGCAGCGTACCTGCGCGGAGCCGGGCAGCGCCTGCTCGACGCGGCTGTGACGTACGCCGGCCAGCGCACGCAGTTCGGCCGGGCGATCGGCGACTTTCAGGCGACCGCGCACCCGCTGGCGAACTGCCATCTGCAACTGGCCGCCGCGGACACCCTGATTCGACTTGCAGCGCACGCGTTCGACACCGACGACGCCGGCCGCCGCTCGCGGGCCGTGACCGCCCGCCAGTCAGCCGCAACCGCCGCGACCGAGACCGCCTACCGCGCCCACCAGACGCTCGGCGCGATGGGCTTCACGGTCGAGGGTCCGATCGGCGGCCTGAGTCAGCAGATCCGCCAGACCGCCGCGCTCGCCGCGATGCTCACCGACACAACCGCCGCCGTCCTCGCTCCGTACGGCTTGTGACAACAGGAGGAACCTTGTCCATCGACCTGACCGGCGAGCTGCCCGGCTTGATCTACGAGAAGCGCGACCACATCGCCTACATCACCCTCAACCGGCCCGAGCGGTCGAACGCGCTGCACGCGACCATGATCGAACCGCTGAAGGCGATCTGGGCCGAGGTCCGCGACGACCCGTGGATCCGGGTGGCGATGGTCACCGCGGCCGGCGAGCGGCACTTCTGCACCGGCGCCGACATGGGTGCGGTCGCGAGCCGCGGCGGGGTGAGCGCCGGTCAGGGCCCACTGACCGACGAGGTCTTCTGGTCGCCGCGCCAGAACCGGGTGTGGAAGCCGACCGTCACCGCAGTGAACGGGACGGTCGCGGGGGGCGGCTTCCACTTCGTCGTTGACGCGGACATCGTCGTGGCGTCGGAGAACGCGACCTTCGTCGACACCCACGTCAACGTCGGCATGGTCGGCGCGATCGAGAACATCGGGCTGGCGAAGCGCCTCCCGCTCGGCACCGCGCTGCGAATGACGTTGTGCGGCAAGGCATTTCGGCTCACCGCGGAGCGGGCGTACCAGCTCGGGATGATCGAAGAGGTCGTCCCGCTGGACAAGCTGCAGGAGACCGCCGACGAGATCGCGCATCAGATCGCGGCCAACTCGCCGGCCGCGGTGACGCTGTCGATGCAGGCCCTATGGAACTCGCTGGAGACCGGCTACACCCACTCGATGGAGTACGGCTGGGCGCTCGCGCGGATGCACTGGGGGCACCCGGACTTCAAGGAAGGGCCGAAGGCCTTTGCCGAGAAGCGAACGCCCGAGTGGTACGAGCCGCCGCGCGACACCGACGGGCATTCGTGAACCCAACGCTCGCGCCTGAGCAGGAGGCGTTCCGGCTCGAGGTGGTCGACTTCCTCCGCGACTTCCAGGGCCTGGACGGCTTCTATCACCACGAAGGCTCGTACGACGACGGCGTACGGGCGCTCTACCAGGCACTCGGCAAGCGCGGCTGGTTGTCACTGGCCTGGCCGGAGAGCGCCGGCGGCGCGGCCAAGTCGCCGGTCTACGAGTACCTGCTGTGGGACGAGATGGCCTACGCGCGGGCCGCGCGACCGCCGCTCGGGTCCGGGATCGTGGCCAAGACGATCATCAGCCACGGCAACGAGGAGCAACGCGAGCGGTTCCTGCCCGGGCTTCGCGCCGGCACGACGTTCTTCTCCCTCGGCTACTCCGAGCCCGAAGCCGGGTCGGACCTCGGCGGGGTCCGGCTGCGGGCCGAGCTCGTCGGCGACGAGTACGTGCTCAACGGCGAGAAGCGGTGGACCTCGGGCGGGCACCGGGCCGACTATCTGTGGATGCTGTGCCGCACCGGCACAATCGAGAGCCGTTCGCGCGGCCTGACCCTGCTGATCGTCGACCGGCGCAGCCCGGGCATCAGCGTGTCGCCGGTGCCGGCCATCGACGGCGAGCGGTTCAACGAATTCCGCTTCGACGACGTGCGCGTGCCCGTCGCCAACCGGGTCGGCGACGAGAACGCGGCGTGGACGATCATCTCCGAGGCGCTGGCGACCGAGCGGCACGTGCAGTTCGCCCCGAAGCGCTGCCTGCGCGACTTCGAGGACCTGGTGGCGTGGGCCCGCGAGTCCGGGCGTGATCGCGACCCGATCGTGCGCGCGCGGCTCGCCGACCTCGCGGTCGGCCTCGCCGAGGTCCAGGCGCTCGCGCTGGTGATGCTCGCCGCCGTCGAGGCGCAGGTCCCGGCCGTGGTCGAGGCGGCCTGCAACAAGCTGGCCGGGAGCGAGCTGGCGCAGCGGATCGCGCGCACCGCGATGGACCTGGCCGCCCCGGAGGCGCTGGTCCGCGGGACCTGGCTGGAGTTCCTGTGGCGGCAGTCGCTGTGCGAGACGATCGGGGGTGGTACGTCCGAGATCATGCGCGGCCTGATCACCCGGGTCGCGCTCGGGCTCGGGGGATCTCGATGATCGCAGCATCCGTCGGCCCGAGATGAGTATCCTCATCTTGCACCGGCACTAGCCCGACAAAGGAGCCGCCCGCATGACCGCAACCGCGCCGCCGTCGGCTCGCGGCGCGGGCTCGTCGGGCGGCGACGGCGGCACCTCCCTGGCACCGATCCGCACTCCGCGGGTCGCCTTCCAGGTCACCCGCCGACTGGTCGGCGTCTCGCGCTACCCGCTGATCCTGCTGACCGCCGCGTACGCGATCAGCGTGAGCGACCAATACCTCCTGTCGACCGTCTTCCCGTACCTCAAGACGTCGTTCCAGCTCAGCGACGCGGCGCTCGGTCTGCTCGGCAGTTCGTACGCCGTCGTCGTCACGATCGGCACGGTGCCGTTCGGCACGCTCGCCGACCGGGCCTCGCGGACCAAAGTCATCGCCTGGGCCGGCGCGGTCTGGGGCATCGCGATGCTCTGGACCGGGCTGGCCACCGGCTACGTCACGCTGTTCTTCGCCCGGATCGTGCTGGGCAGCGCCTCGCCCGCCGTCGTCCCGACCACTCAGTCGCTGCTGGCCGACTACTACCCGGTCCACCAGCGGTCCAAGGTGCTCGGCATCTACCAGATCGGCCAGCTGATCGGGTTCTTCCTGATCCCGGTCGGCGCCGCGATGGCGGCGGCGTGGGGCTGGCGCTCGGCGTTCTACTTCTTCGCCGCCCCGGGCTTCATCGTGGCGATGCTGGCCTGGCGGCTGTCGGAGCCGGCGCGGGGCGAGCAGGATCGCCGGCACCAGAGCCTGAGTGCGCGGGCCGCGGTCGACGAGGACGCGCTCTCACTGCGCGACGCCTACCGCGAGATCCTGCGGGTGCCCACCTTCACTGTCTCGATGATCTCCTCCGCCGTCGGCAGCATCTTCTTCGGCGGCATCGGGGTCTGGACGGTCACGTTCCTGCTTCGCTACCACCACCTCACCGTGCCGCAGGCGTCGGTCGCCACCAGCTTGTTCGCCCTCGGCGGCCTGATCGGCGCGCTGTCGGCCGGCTACATCGCCGACTACCTGACCTACATCGGCCGGCGCTCGGCGCGGGTCCTGGTCGCGGGCGCGGCCCGACTCCTCGGGCTGCCGCTGTTCTACGTCGCGTTCTCGGTCGGCAGTACGCCGGTCATGTTGGTGTTCTTCACCCTCGGCGCGTTCGCGATCATCGCGGCGATCCCACCGCTCAACGCGGTCCGGCTCGACGTCCTGCGTCCGCAGCTGCGCGGCCGCGGCACCGCGCTCGACACCGTGCTGCAGAGCCTGTGCTCGGCCGCGTCGCCGGCCATCTTCGGCTTCCTCTCCGATGCGTTCGGGCTCCGCGCCGCCTTCCTGACCCTGATCCCGATGCTCGCCGCCGCCGGCCTGCTGCTGCTGGTGTTCGCGATCCGGACCTACCCGACCGACGAGGCAAGGGTCCTGGCGTACGTCGCCGGCACCAGCAGCGACGCGGACAAGCGCGACGACGACGAGCGCCCGCCCCACCTGGTCAACGCGGCAACCTCGGTGGTCCTCGGCGAGGGTCGCGCCGAGACCATGGAGCCCACCGACGAGCCCGACCAGCCACCCGCGGAGTACGCCGGCGACCTGCTCGTGCTCGAAGACGTCGACTTCTCCTACGGCGCGATCCGGGTCTTGTTCGACGTCAACCTGCAGATCGAACGCGGCGGCTGCCATGCCCTGCTCGGCCGGAACGGAGTCGGGAAGACCACCCTGCTCAACGTGATCGCCGGCCTGCTCGAGCCGCAGGACGGAAAGGCGTGGTTCAACGGGACCGAGATCCTCGGCGTACCGCCGGAGCAACGCGCGCGGCTCGGCATCACGCTGATGAGCGGCGGTCGGGCCACCTTCCCGAGCCTGACGTTGCGCGAAAACCTCTGGCTCGGTGCGTATCCTTTCGCCGGGCATAAGGAGCTCGTCGAGGAGCGGCTCGCCGAGGTCCTCGACGTCTTCCCGGCACTGTCCAGCCACCTGTCACAGCCGGCCGGCACGTTATCGGGCGGCGAGCAGCAGATGATGAGCCTCGGCCGCGCCCTGATGGCGGGGCCGGACCTGTTGCTGATCGACGAGTTGTCGATGGGACTCGCGCCGGTGATCACCAACGAGCTGCTCAGAGTGATCCGCCGGGTGGTCGAGAACGGCACCACCGTGCTGATGGTGGAGCAGTCGGTCGCGGCGGCGTTGCAGGTCGCCGACCACGTGCTCTTCATGGACAAGGCCGGGATCCGCGATCTGGGCGCGCCGGCCGGTCTCGCTGAGGGTGTGGTGGCCCGGCTGATGATCCGCGGCACCGAATCGGACGGCGCGTCGTGAGTCTCTTTAGCCGCGTCCGCGAGTCCAAGCGAACCCCGGTCACCGCCTTCGTCACGATCACCACCGTCGGGTTGATCATCTCGATCGCGCTGACCTTCGTCGCGGCCCTCAACCGGCCGCCGCTTGTCGTCAGCAAGGCGATCATCCGTCGCGACGGGCTAATCGCATCGGTACAGGTCACCGTGCGCAACCGCTCCGGGAAGACGTCGTACTGCCCGGTCGTCAGCATCGCCGCGCTCAACCGCGACAGCCTCGACCTCGAGCGGATCACCGCGACCCCGGTCGAGAACAACTCCAAGATCACCCCCGGCGACACGGTCGGATACCGCGCGGTCTTCACCCACCTCACCCAGCACGACTACAGCGAGCAGCTGAGCGGATTCCAAGGGTTCATCAAGGATCAGAATCCCTGTGGCAGCAGCTGACGACGCCCCGTCCGCCTCGACGATCGCGGCAGTCGCCGGCAAGGTGACAGTGGTCACCGGCGGGACGTCCGGACTCGGTCGCGGCATCGTCGAGCTCTTTGCTCGGGCCGGATCGCGGGTCGTGTTCGGCGCGCGGAGGGCCGAGCTCGGGGAACGGCTCGCGTCCGACCTTCGCACCGGGGGTCACGACGTGACGTTCGTGCCGACCGACGTTCGCCGTACCGCAGACTGCGCCGCCTTGATCTCGGCGGCGGTGGACCGGCACGGGCGGCTCGACGTCCTGATCAACAACGCCGGTACGGAAGGCGCTCCGCCGATCCAGCCCTCGCACCTCGCCACCGAGGAGCACTGGGACGACATCCTCGACACCAACCTCAAAGGCGCATTCTTCTGCTGCCGATCGGCGCTCGGGGTCATGGCCGAGCAGCACTCCGGGGTTGTGCTGAACATCGCGTCGATCAACGCAATCGAGGGTCCGGCGCGGATGGCCGCATACAGCGCATCCAAGGCCGGCCTGGTCCAGCTCAGCCGCACCCTCGCGGTCGAGTACGTGCTCGAGGGGGTGCGGGTCAACGCCGTACTGATCGGTGGCGTCGCGACCGAGCAAGCCGACCGGACGAAGGCAGCGATCGCGGAGTACGTCACCGGCGAGCCGACCGCCGACAGCGGACCGAAGCGGCCGAATCCGCTGGTCTACCAACCGGTCGAGGCGGCCCGGGTCCTTGCGCTGCTGTGCGCCGACGACGCCCAGCTCAACGGCGCGACGATCGCGGTCGACCACGCGATGTCGGCCGGCTCGATGGCCTCGACCATGATCTACATGACCAGTGCCGGCATCTGGCAGAAGCCGTACTAGTCAACCGCCTCGTACAAGATCATGGCGACTTAGGGGTCGTCTATGACCCCTAAGTCGCCATCGCAGGCGACCCCGGTGCGCACGGCGCGTCGGAGGTATCAGCCAGGGGCCAAAGCGTCGGTCAGCAGGCTGACGAGCGTCTCGAGCTGGAGGTCGAGGCTTGCGACCTCGACGTCAGCGCCGTCAAGTGCGCGCGCGGCGAGACTCTCCTTGGCGCCGATGAGCTCGGCAACCCGGGCGTCGACGGTCTGCGTGGCGATGATCCGCCACGCAGTGACCGGCTGGTCCTGACCGATGCGGTGGACCCGATCGATCGCCTGCGTCTGCTCGGCCGCGGTCCACGACAGCTCGGCGAGCACGACGTTGGAGGACACCTGAAGGTTGATGCCGACGCCGGCGGCGGTCAGCGAGCAGACAATGACGTGGACGTCCTCGTCGTTGACGAACGAGTCGAGGTTCTGTTGCCGTACCCGGGTGGTCTGGCCGCCGCGGATCGAGGAGAAGCTGATGCCGCGCTTGGCGAAGACCCGCTCGGCCGCATCCATCACGTCGATGTGCTTGGCGAAGAACACGACCTTGCCGGCGTTGCGGGACAGTTGGGCGGTGTAGTCGGCCGCGAGCTCAGCCTTGGCCTGGCCGATCCGCCGCATCATCGAGAAGACGTTCTCTCCGGTGTCGTTCTCGTCGGACTCGCGTAGCTCCCGCGCGCAGACTTGACGGACGATCGCCGCGTCGACATCCACCGTCCGGTCGGTGTCCTTGCGGGCCGCCACGGCGCTCCGGTAGCGCTTCACCAGGCGCTGGACAAGCTTGCGCTCGGCCGCGCGCACCGACGACCCCGCCGCGCCCTCGAGCTCGACCGGCACGTCGGCGATGCGCCGGTCCGGGATGTCCTTCGCAACGTCGACCTTGCGCCGTCGGACCACCCCCATCTCGATCACCGACTCACGCGCGGCCGGGTAGAAGCCGGGATCGAGCGGCGTCATGGCGTTGGCCTCAAGGGCGTGCAACAGGTCGGGACCGACTTCGCTGCCGGTGATCCAGCCGAGGAACTCCCAGATCGCCAGGAAGTCCTCGATGTCGTTGATGAGCGGCGTACCGGTCAGGGCCATCAGCAGCGGTCGTGCCGTGCGTTCGCGGACCCGGCGCGACAGGTCGAGCACGTTCTGCGAGCGCTGCGAGGACTTGTTCTTGATGAAGTGGGCCTCGTCGATGACCATCCCGCGGAAGCCAAAGCTCCCGAGCCACCCGACGTGCCGGTCGAGGATGTCGTAGTTGACGATGACGATGTCGCAGAACGCGTCGACGGTCTCGCCGTCACCGTGGATGACGGTGGCGCCGTGCTTCGGCGTCCACATCGCGGCTTCGCGGGCCCAGCTGGTCTTGACGACGTTCGGTACGACGACCAGCAGCGGGTGGGCGTGAGCGGCTTGGGCGGCGAGCAGGGCCTGAGCAGTCTTGCCGAGACCGGGCTCGTCGGCGAGCAGGAAAGTCCGATGGCCGTTCTTGGCGCTTGCCACGACTTGGGCCTGGTGCGGCATGAGGTCGAGGCCGGCGGCGATGTGGGCATGGCTCGGTGCCGGGAGGGTCATACAGGACGGGGCGTCCGCAGTGGACTCCTCGAACGCCCGCAGCAGTGGGCGGATCAGTTCCCAGTCGGCGAGCAGCCGTGGCCGTGGCCGCGGAGTGGGCGCCGCCGAGTACTCCGGCGCGAGGAACGGGTTGGCGAGGTTGCGGGAGGCCGCCGACTGCGGGACAACCTGACGCTGCTCGCGGGCGGACCCGGGCTCGGATGGTGGCGACGGCGCCGCAACCTCCGGCTCGGCCGCGAGACCGGCCTTGATCCGAAGGTCGCGTACCGCGGCGCTCGTGCCCGGGAGCAGCGCAGCGCCATCGGCCAGGAGCGCGAACAGCGATGTGTCGCGGGCGGCGGTACGGGCCAGCGTGGCGGCCAGGCCCTCGATCCGCTTCTGCTGCGCCACTCGCTGGGCCGGGCTCATCGGCGCCGTGGTGGCCTCGACCCGCTGTTCGCGCAGCAGCAGGGCCACTGCCTGGAACAGCGCCCGCGTCGCCTGGTTCACCGGGCGTCGGTCAACCTCCGCTGCAGCCAAGGCGAGGACGGCGAGCGGCCCCTGGTCCTGTCGCCGGTTCGTCGAGGTCCGGCGTGGCGCGGTGCGCCGCGGTGCACTGGCCTGCTGCGCCGGGCGAGGGTGAACCCGCGCGGGCCGAGCGTCCGCACCCTGCCGGGGCGGCACCGGAACGCCACCGCGGGTGCGGCGGCGGGACCGTGGGGGCAAGCGCGCTCCTCGTCAGTCGACCGGCCTTCCCAACGCCATGGCGATGGCGTCGCGGACCGCTGCTGCGGCCACCGGCCGGACCCGGATGAGGCCGACGCACCCTTGCGCGATCCGTGGCTCACGACTCTCGATGACCGAGTCAGACCGGACCACGACGGTCGCAGCGGGTGCCGCCGGAAGCCGAGGCCGGGCACCTCGGCACGCTCGCAGTCTACAAGCAAGGACACGTGAAACGGGGACGAGCGGCGGGCCCCCTGCCCACCGCCCGTCCCCGGGTCTGCAATCAGCTGGTCGAGAACCAGTCGCCGTTCGCCGCCCAGCAGTGGCACGCGATCGTCCACTTGACCGCCCGGAGCTGGTGAATGCCCCAGTGGTCGGTCGAGCTGAATGACACATTGCCGCCGCTTGCGATCGGCATGTTCTGGATCTGCTCCAGGCCGGAGATGAAGGACGCCGCCGTGAGATTGTTGCCGGCGTTCTGCATTCCCTTCAGCACGATGTTGGCTATGTCGCAGGTCTCCAGCAGGTTCTGGTATTCACCCGAGACCTCCGGGCTGACCCGCTGGATGTTCGCACCCGAGAAGGTGTTGTAGTTGTTGATGCAGGCGGTCTGCTCAGCAGTCTCGGGCAGGTTGGCCGCCTTCTCGCCGGTCGCCGCGAACGTCAGTGCCTGCGTGCCGTTGTAGAGCGTGGCCGGGAAAGCGCCTGCTGCCACGTCGGTCGTGTGCTGTGACGTGTCGAGGTCGACGACCTTGAGGTTGTAGTGCTGCTTCGCGGCGTACCCGAGAGCGTTGATCTCGTCGCTGCCACCCACGAACGGGATCATCACCGTGACGCCGGCCGCCTTGAACTTCTGCATCGCCAGCTGGTCGGCATTGCTGCCCACACCCGCACTGTTGGCCGTGACCGAGCTCGTCACCTTGTAGCCGAGCTTGGTCAGCTCGGTCTTGGCGACGTTCGCGCTCTCCTGCACCTCAGAGCTGATGAACATGCCGATCTTCTGGTTCTTGAACAGCCCCGCCTTCGCGGCCCAGTCGATGTAGTCCTTGTAGAAGGTGTTCTGGTCCGGCTGGAGGGTGAAGTAGTCCGGCGCACCCTTCTGGTAGGAGCTCGCCGGCACCGAGTCGAGGTCGACCACCGGGATGTGGAACTGCCCGGTAAGGCACTGCGCACCGGTCTCGAAGCTCTGGCCACCGATGACCGCGAAGACGTGGTCGTCCTGCGCGAACGTCTTGCAGACCGCGGTCTCCGCGGCCGGGTCGACGATGTTGTAGGACTTGTAGACGAACTTCACCGGGTGCCCGTTGACCGGCACGCTGCCGCTGCTCTTCCACGCCGCCAGCACGGAGGCGGCCTGGGTCTGCGGGTTGCCGACGCCGAACGCCTTGCTGAACTTCACGAACACGGACAGGTCGGGCACCGCCACACCAATGGTGATCGGTGTCGTCGACGACGGCGCGGTCGACGGACTGGTTGCGGGCGACGAGGATCCCGATCCCGGGCTACCCCCGCTCGACGAGCTACTACAGCCGACCGCTAAGCCCAGGACGGCAACTGCCATCGTCGCCAGGATCGATCGTTGACGCGGACGAGAACCGAGCATGTCGTGCCCCTCCTGTCGTGGCTGGGATGCGCGCCAGCCTTAACCCGACACCGGTACGCCGGAACGCGAGCGGTCGGCCGCGGTGCGAATTAGGTATACCCTATTCTCGGGAATCCGTCGATGGATTGACACCCGACTGTTACGAATTTCGAATCGGACCCATCGCGCGTGGTCCGGACCTTTCGGTCATGTCGTGGTCGTCGTACCGAGGTAGGTGGCCACGACCCGCGGGTCGTCGTTGAGGATCGTCGACGATCCTTCGGCGATCACCCGGCCCGCCTCCAGGACGTACAAGCGCTCGGCGAGCTCGATCATCATCGGCACATCGTGGTCGATCACGACCAACGTGACCCCGGTCGTATCCCGCAGATTCCGTAGCACCACAACAAATTCGTCGACTTCGGCCTGAGTGAAGCCCGCGGTCGGCTCGTCCAGCAGGAGCACCTTCGCGCCAAGCGCGGCCACGCACGCAAGCTCCACGAGCCGGCGGGTGCCGGTGGACAGCTCGCCGGCGTAACGATGCCGCTGGTCGTGCAGGCCCACCATCGTCAACGCTGCGTGCGCGGAGGCGCGGCCCCGGCGGATCCGGCGCGCTTCGACCCGGCCGGTGTCGGCGGCCGGCCGGCCGGGGTCCGAGCCGCCCTCGACCGCGATCTGGACCGCGTCGATGACGGTCAGGTCGTCGAACAGCCGCGCTTGCTGGAAGGTCCGGCCGAGGCCGAGCCGCGCCCGCCGGTGCGAGGGCTGGCGGGTGATGTCGCGGCCGTAGAGCTGCACCTCGCCGTTGACCGGACGGATCCGGCCGGAGAGGACGTCGAACAGCGTTGTCTTGCCCGCGCCGTTGGTCCCCATGATGCCGACGATCTCGCCGGGACGCGCGTAGACCGACACGTCGTCGAGGGCAAGCAGCCCGCCATAGCTGACGCGTACGCCGTGTGCCTGCAACGGGATCTCGGCATCGCCCGACGCCGGTGGTCCGACATCGGGCGAGGGTCTTGCCACCGGTGGCCCGGTCGCCTCGGCCCGAGGTTGGACTGCCGCAGCGGCCGGCGGCGCTTCGGCCTCGCCGACGCCGCTTCGCGCCAACCAGGCCGCGGCCCGGTCGCGGAGGGTGAAGACCAGCGAGGCGAGACCACCCGGAAGCACCAGCAGGATCGCGATCAGGCCGAAGCCGGAGCTGAGGATCCCGATGTTCTGGCCGAACAGCTCCGGCAGTCCCTGCACCCAGGCCGCGCCGACGACCGCGCCGGTGACGGTCGTGACGCCACCCAGCACGGTCATCACGACCAGGTCGAGCGATCCCTGCGCACCGAAGGTCGACGCCGGGTCGTAGGAGAAGTCGACCAGCAACCCGCCGTACAGGTAGCCGGCCAGCGATGCGATCAACCCGCTGATCACGAACGCGGCGAGCTTGGTCCGCCCGGGCGAGATCGACAGGCTGGCCGCAGAGGCCTCGTTGTCGCGGACCGCGATCATCGAGCGGCCGAGCCGGCTGGTCCGCAGCCACCCGACCGCAAGCCCGACGACCACCAGGATCAACAGGCACAGCCAGTAGTAGTACTTCTCGTCCTCGAAGTTCAGCCCGCCGATGTTCGGCCGCGAAATCTGTAACGAGTTGGCAAAGCCGGTGTTCTTCACCAGCCAGCCCTGCCCGAACATCCAGCCGGCCACCGCCACCGAGAAGGCAAGCGTCGTCACCGCGAGGAAGAGCCCGCGGATCCGCAGCGCGGGCAGCCCGACCACCAGCGCGACCGCGCCGCCGATCAGGGTCGCGATCAATGCCGCCAGCGGACCGGGCAGCCCCATCTCGAGGAAGCGGCCGCCGACCGTTGCACCGACCGCGACGAAAGCCAGCTGGCCGAGTGAGACCTGTCCCGCGTAGCCGGTCAGCACGACAAGCGAGAGCCCCATCAGCGCGAAGACCACGACCTCGCTGAGGAAGAACCGCTGCGCCGAGTGCAGTGGTAACGGAAGCGCGACCGCGATCGCGATCATCACCACGAAGGCCACCACCCGGGCGCGGCGGACCCGCGGGTGGGCTGCGAGGCTCGGTGGAAGCGGACGGAGGTTGCGGGCGAGCGACCAGGAGCTCTCCTCCATCCCGCGGGCCTGCTGCCCGAGCCGGCGCTGCACCAGCAGGCTGCCGAGGATGATCACGAAGATCACCAGGTCGGTCGCGTCACCGTTCGGGTAGTTCCAGGTGACGAGGGCCTCGATCAGACCGATCCCGATCCCGCCGAGGAACACGGTCGGCAACCTCGTCAGCCCGCCGAGCATCGCGGCGCCGAGCGCGCGCACCAGCAGGGTCGGGCCGAGCGCCGAACCGACCGAGATCGGTTGCGTCGGGCCGATCAGGATCGCGGAGATGCCCGCCAGCAGACCTGCGATCGACCACATCGCGAGCGAGATCCGGTTGGTCGGAATGCCGGCGAGCTGTGCCGCCTCGGTGTTCTCCGCCGCCGCGCGACTGGCCCGGCCGAGGCGGCTGCGGCGTAGGAACAAGGTCAGGCCGATCATCGTGAGCGGGACCACGATGAGGATCAACAGCTGCCCCGGCCCGAGGATGAGCGAGCCGATCGTGATGGAGGTCGAGAACGGCGTCGGGTATGACGCCCCGATCAGGTCCGATGATCCCTTCGGGATCAGGATGCCGACGATGTAGAGCACTTCGGCGAGGGCGATCGTCGCGACCAAAGCGGTCAGCCGCGAGGCGGCATGCAGCCGCCGGATCACGAGAAACTCGGCCAGCGCACCGACCAGTACGGCGCCCCCGATCGCCATGAACAGCGTGACCCAGTAGTTCCAGTGCCGGTTGATCACGAGGATCGGGATGATCATCGCGGGCAGCGCGCCCATCTCGCCCTGAGCGAAGTTGAGCACCCGCGAGGTCCGGTAGACCAGGGTGATTCCCATTCCCAGCAACGAGTAGGTGAGACCCGTGATCAGACCCAGAATGAGCACGTTGTAGGGGATCTGAAAGTCCGCACCCGGGAAGGGGATGGTCACCAATGCGAACTCCTCGCGGCTGTGTTCGGGTTCACACTGCCGCCCGCGGGCTGACTCCAGCCCCGGCGTGCCATCAAAACAGAGTATACGCAATTCTTGGGGTTGTCAGAGGCCCAATGCTAGTGCCAAAGCTCGATGGGAGCTCGTGAAATGACGCTCGACGACAAGGTAGCCATCGTCACCGGAGCGGGTCGCGGCCTCGGCCGCGAGTACGCGCAGTCGTTCGCCAGAGATGGCGCCGCAGTCGTGATCGCCGACGTCGACAGCGACTCCGCGCAGGCCACCGCCGCCGACATCCGGGAGAGCGGTGGGCGCTGCCTTGCGGTGACCGTCGACGTCACCGACGCAACGAGTGTCAGCGACCTCGTTGCCGCGACGGTCGCGGAGTTCGGCGGCGTACACGTGCTGGTCAACAACGCCGGGATCTGGGGCGACCTCGAGCGCGCCAAGCTGACCGAGATCGACCCCGGCTACTGGGACCTCGTGATGGCGGTGAACCTCAAAGGCCCGCTGCTGTGCAGTGCGGCCGTGGTGCCGGCGATGCGCGAGAACAGGTGGGGCCGGATCGTCAACATTGCCTCGATCGGTGCGTGGCGGCCGAGCGGCGTGTACGGCGTGAGCAAGCTCGGCCTGATCCAGCTGACCTACGCGATGGCGACCGAGGTGGGCGGCGACGGCATCACGGTCAACGCGATCGCACCCGGCACGATCGACAACGAGGCCACTCAGCGCCAGGTGCCGCCCGCGGTGATCGAGCGGCTGGTCAGTCAGAACGCGGTCAAGCGCGCGGGGACAGCCGCGGACATGTACGGGATGATGCGCTACCTATGCAGCGACGACGCGGCGTGGGTGACCGGCCAGACCTTCGCGATCGACGGCGGGTTCACGTTCCGCCCCTGAGACGGCCCGGAATATAGGATACTGATCTTCGCGGAGGATGGGAGCGAGCGGTGACCGAACGCACCGGTGGCGAGGCGATCGTCGACCTCCTCGCGGCCCTCGGCGTGCGCCATGTGTTCGGCATCGTCAGCGTCCACAACCTGCCGATCTTCGACGCCCTCGCCCGCCACGGTCGGGTCGAGCTGGTGCCGGTCCGGCACGAGCAGGGCGGCGTGCACGCGGCTGACGGCTACGCCCGCGCGACCGGCTCGCTCGGCGTGGTCATCACCAGCACCGGGCCGGGTGCGGCCAACGGGATGGGCGGGTTGTTCGAGGCGGCCTACGCCTCCTCGCCGGTCCTGATGATCACCGGGCAGGTCGAGACGGCGTACCTCGGCAAGGGCCGTGGCTACATCCACAACGCCGACCGGCAGGCCGAGATGCTCGGCACGATCGTGCGCGCGGCGGCGACGGTCGAGCGCCGCGAGGACCTGGTCGACGCCTTCGCCCGGGTCGTGACGGAGATGCGGCGCGGGCGGACGATGCCGGGCGCGGTCGAGATCCCGATCGACCTGCAGTCCAAGCGGTACGACGACCCGCCGTTCGCGTTCGAGCCACCGGCCGTCACCCGGCCCGAGCCGACGTCGGTGACCGAAGCGGCGGCTCTCCTCCGGGGCGCCCGGTCGCCGCTGATCTGGGCCGGCGGCGGGGTTGCCGCGGCCGGTGCGACCGGCGAGCTCCGGCAGCTCGCCGAGCGGTTGAGCGCGCCGGTCCTCACCTCGATCGAGGGCCGGGGCGCGATCCCGGAGGATCATCCGCTGGCACTCGGCCCGAACGCGGACATGAGCGTCCTCGACCCGATCATCGCCGCGGCCGACGTCGTACTGGCGGTCGGCACCCGCTTCCAGATGGCCACCCCGGTGGCCCGCGCGCTGACCATCCCCGGCGCGCTGATCCACCTCGACGTCGACCCGAGCGTCATCGGTCTCACCTACCAGCCGCGGGTCGCGATGGTCGGCGACGCACGCGCCGGTTTGCAGGCCCTGCTCGAGCAGGTCGACTCGGGCGGCGCCGACCCCGCCTATGTCGAGGAGGCCAAGGCGGCGCGCGTGGCCGCCGATGCCGAAACACACGACGCGATCGGGCCCGACTTCACCCGGATCAGCAGCATCATCCGCGACGCGCTGCCGCGAGACGCGATCGTCGTCAAGGACACCACGATTGCGGCCACCATCTGGGCCAACCGCACGCTCCCGGTCTACGAGCCGCGTACGTCGATGCGGGCGACCTCGATGGCGATCGGACCCGGGCTGCCGATGGCCTTGGGCGCGGCGGTCGGGACCGGCAAGCCGACCGTTGTGATCCAAGGCGACGGCGGCCTGATGCTCAGCATCGGCGAGCTCGCCACGTTGGTGCAGCAACAGGTGCCGGTCGTGCTGTGCGTCTTCAACGACGGCGGCTACGGCATCCTGCGCTACATCCAGACCGTCGGCTTCGAAGGCCGGCACACCGGCGTCGACCTGGCGACGCCCGACTTTTGCGCGCTGGCGGCTTCGGTCGGCCTCGCCGCGACGCCGGTCCATGGAGTCGAGGAATTCGAGAAGGCCTTTACCGAGGCGCTCGGCTCCGGCAAGCCGTACTTGCTCGACATCGACCTGGCCGCGCTGACGCCGATCCAGATCCGTTCGCAGCGCACGTCAACCCGCTGAGGGCCTACATCAGTTCGGCGATGCTTTCCGAGTCACCGTCGGGCCGCAGCTGGAAGGCGCCGAGCACCCGGGACACGCAGGAGTAGAACGCGACCGTGAGGACGAGCTCGACCACGTCGGCCGGGCTGTACGCCGCCATCAACGCCGCCCACGTTTCGTCGGAGACGTCGAGCCGCATGGTCAGGTCGTCGGTGAGCGCCAGGATGAGCCGCTGCTCGTCGCTGAACGCCTCGCTCGAGCTCCACTCCTTGAGCTCGGCCAGCTGCTCGCGCGACATGCCGAAGTGCTCGGCCATCGGCCAGTGCGCCTGCCACTCGTACGACGCACCGGTGAGCTGCGCGACCCGCATGATCGCCAGCTCGCGCAGCCCCCGGTCGGTCTGCGCGTCGTTGCGCAGCGACCAGGCGAAACCGATCCAGCCGTGCAGCATCTTCGGCGCGTTGGCCAGCGTGCGGTAGAGCACCGGCACGTCGAGGCCGGCTTTCTGGAACCGGTCGAGCAGCGGCAGGAGTGATTCGTCGAGGTCGCCTTCGGCGACCAGAGGGAGTCGGCTCACATCGTCACAGCAGCCGCATGAACTTCTCGGCGTTGCCGGCCATCAGCTTGCGCTTGCTGCCCTCATCGATCGACCAGTTGAGGACGACGTCCGGCGACTCCGGGAAGTAGCACTGGTCGTGCGGGTAGTCGGACTGATACATCAGGACGCCGTCGCCGACGACCGACATGACCGCCTTGCCGATCGTCTCGCCTTCGTACAGGTCGATGCCGCAGAAGACCCGGCCGGACTGGGCGTACTCCATCGCGGTCTGCTTGCGGGTCGGCAGGGACGGGCTGAGGTAGTCGGCCTGGCCGTCGAGCCGGCTCAACCAGCTGGGCAGCCAGCCCGCGCTGCACTCGGCGAAGCCGATCCGCAGCGTCTGGTACTGATCGAGCAGCCCGGACAACAGCAGGTAGCCGAGCAACCGCTGCGCGCCCCACGGATGTGCCGCCGCGCGCGCCATTGCGACATGGCCCCAGATGTCCCGGTAGCCGGGGAAGAACGGCGGCTCGTAGAAGAACGAGTGATGCAGGATCGGCAGGTCGTTGTCGTCCATCGCCCGCCAGATCGGGTGCAGGTCGGGGTCGTCGATCGGAGTGCCCTCCGGCAGGACCACCGTCACCGCGGTGACCCACTTCTCCGGCGCCCACCTCCGGATCTCCGCTGCGGCCCACTCGGGGTCCCAGGCCGGCGCCAGGATGGTCGCCTTCAACCGGTCCTGGTCGGCGGAGCAGTAGTCGGCCATGTAGCGGTGATAAGCGGAGTGCAGCTCGAGTGCCAGCGACGGCTCGATCGCCGACACCGCAGTGGCAAAGGTGCCGGGGATGATCAGGTCGATGTCGCGACCCTCGCGGTCCATGTCGACCAGCCGCCCGGCCGAGTTCTTCACCGACACCTCGGGCTGCACCGGCTCGCGCACCTTGCTCGCGGTCTTGCCCTTCAGGGCCGGGGTGCCGCCCGCGCTTCCGGTGCCGTCGTCGCCGGGCTTGTCGCCCATCTGGCGCTTGTACGGGAAGGGCCGGATCGACAGCCCGGTGCCGTCGCGAGTCTGCACCTCGTACTGCGCCAGCTCCTCCCGGCGCGCGCGCAACTGGTCAGATCCGTACTCGTACAACACATCCGCAGTAGGCCCGACATGTGTGTCGGTGTCGATGATGCGGTAGCCGTCCCTCATGTGCCGTCCCCGTTCGCGTCATGCGGTGCCGTGAAATTAGAGTATACTCTGTATCGCGATGAGCCGCCGACGCCCCGGTCCTTCTTGACGATCATGACCGCGCAACGGGAGGGTCGTGGGACATGTCTCTAGCAGGTGCGCAAGTCGTCGTCGTCGGCGCGAGTTCCGGCATGGGGCTGGCCACGGCCCGGCGCGCGGTCGACGAGGGCGCCAGCGTCACGATCGTCGCGCGTGATCGGGACCGGCTCGAGCAAGCCCGTGCAAGCCTCGGCTCAGAAGTTCGCGCGATCGCGGCCGACGCCGCTGACGAGGACCAGGTCGCGGCCGCATTCGACGCGCTCTACGAGGTCGACCACGTCGTGGTCTTCGCCGGCGAGCAGCCGGTGTCGCCGCTGCCGGACGCTGAGCTCGCGCTGTTCCGGCGGGCGATGGAGGCTCGGGTCTGGGGCGCGCTGCTGGTCTGCAAGTACGCCACGCCGAAGATGCCGTCGACCGGCTCGGTGACCTTCTGCTCCGGATTGTCGGCGCACCGGCCGCGCCGGGACCGCTCGATCGGCGCGGCCGCGACCGCCGGTCTGGAGTCGTTCGGCCGGGCGATGGCGGTGGAGCTCGCCCCGATCCGGGTGAACACGATCTGCCCCGGCCCGATCCGCACCCCCATGCTCGACCGCACGATGGGGGCGGATCGCGAAGCCGCGACCGCGGCGATCAACGCCCGGGTCCCGCTCGGCCGACTCGGTACGCCGGAGGAGATCGCCGACGCGGCGGTCTTCTTGATGGGCAACGGATACGTCACCGGGATCACGTTGCACGTCGACGGCGGAATGATGCTGCTGTGACCGAGCGCGACCGACGCGGAGGGGCGAGATGACCACGACCATCGACGGCATCGAGGTACGGATGCCGTCGGGCGGGCTACTGATCGACGACGAGTGGGTCGACGCGCCGTCACTGGATCGGATGGAGCACATCAACCCGGCCACGGGTGCACCGCTCGCCAGCTTCGTGCTCGGCGGCCCGGCCGAGATCGACGCCGCTGTGCAAGCCGCCCGGCGAGCCTTTCCGGCCTGGCGCGACCTGAGCCCGGTCGACCGCCGCGACATCATCAACGAGATCGCCCGGCTGCTCCAGCACCACGACGTCGAGCTCGGCTTGCTCCGCACCCTCGAGCTCGGTGCGCCGCGCAAGCGCAAGCGCGGCCGGTCGATGGCGGCCGAATACTTCGCCTACTACGCCGGCTGGCCGGACAAGCTCGAAGGCCGCACGATCGCGGCCGGGCCCAACGCGTTGGATTACACCCGCCCGGAACCGTACGGCGTGATCGCGGTGATCATCCCCTGGAACGGCCCGACCGTGGCGGCCGGGATGAAGGTCGCGCCGGCCCTCGCCGCCGGCAACTGCGTCGTACTGAAGCCGTCCGAGTTCGGCCCGCTGGCCGCGCTGAGGTTCGCCGAGATCTGCCAGGAGGCCGGCCTGCCGCCGGGCGTGCTCAACGTCGTCACCGGCGACGGCAAGGCCGGTGACGCGCTCGTGCGGCACCCGGGGATCGACAAGATCAGCTTCACCGGCGGCATCGCGACCGCGAAGCGGATCATGTCCGCGGCTGCCGACCAGCTCACCCCGCTGACCCTCGAGCTCGGCGGCAAGTCGGCCGCGATCGTCTTCCCCGACGCCAACCTCGAGGCGGCCGCGCAGATCGGGGTGATGACCAGCATCGGCAGCTTGAGCGGTCAGGGCTGCGTGCTGCCGACCCGGATGCTCGTGGCGGGCGAGGTCTACGACCAGATACAGGACCTGGTCGTCGCGATGACCACGAAACTGTCCGTCGGCGACCCGCTGCGGGAAGGGACGCAGGTCGGGCCGGTGATCAACGCGGCCGCGTGCGAGCGGATCCTCGGCGTGATCGACGACGCCCGCACCGCCAACGCCGGCCAGCTGCTGACCGGCGGCTACCGCGAAGGCGGCGAGCTGGCCGACGGGTTCTTCGTCACACCGACCGTCTTCGGCGAGGTCGACAACGCCAGCTCGCTCGCGCAGGACGAGATCTTCGGCCCGGTGTTGTGCCTCGAACGCTTCAGCGACGACGACGAGGCGATCGCGCTCGCGAACGACACCCGCTACGGCCTCGGCGGACTCGTGTTCACCCGCGACTTCGGCCGGGCCCACCGGGTCGCCGCCGGGCTCGACGCAGGGTTCATCGGGATCAACGCCTTCCCGCCGATGCCGCCGAACGCGCCGTTCGGCGGGGTCAAGCAGAGCGGCTTCGGACGCGAGGGCGGCGAGGCCGGCATCCAGGAGTTCCTCCGGATCAAGAACGTCTACGCCGACGTGACCGGCTGATGAGCCAGCTTCTCTCCGGCGTACGGGTCCTCGAGGCCGCGATGCTGCTCAACGGCGACAACCTGGGCATGCTGCTCGGCGACCTCGGCGCCGACGTGATCAAGGTCGAGGCGCCGGGCCGCGGCGACTACCTCCGCGACATGCTCGGGCAGGTCAGCCCGCACAACAGCCCGGCACACCTGCAGGTCAACAAGAACAAGCGCAGCCTGACCGTGGACCTTCGCGAGCCGGACGGCCAGGAAGTGTTCTTCGACCTGCTGCAGACGGCGGACGTGTTCATCGACGGCTTCGTCGCCGGCGCATGCGACCGGCTGGGGATCGGGTACGACGTCCAGCGGTCGGTGAAGCCCGACATCATCTACTGCCACTTCTCCGGCTTCGGTGCCACCGGCCCGTACTCCACGATTCCCACGCACGGGCAGATGATGAACTCGCTCGCTGCCGCCGTACCGGTCCGCACCGAGGCCGACGGCCTGGTGCACCACTACCAGGCGGACGAGCCGATGGGCGGCACCAAGGCCGGCGGCGACGGGACCGCGGTCGGCGGGGTGCATGCCGCGCTGCACGTCGCGGCGGCGCTGGTGCGCCGGGACCGGACCGGCGCCGGCGCCTACCTCGACGCGGCCGGGTCGGACGCCGTCATCGCCTCCGGATGGATGGGCGCGGTGTACGGGCTCAACGACGACCGGATCACCGACCGGCGAAACCTGCGCGAGGCGGGTCAGGCGCCGCACAGCGGGCCGAAGTACCAGTGGTACGAGACCGCGGACGAGAAGTTCGTGCTCTTCTGCTGCATCGAGCCGAAGTTCTGGGAGCAGTTCTGCGACCTGGTCGGCGCTCCGGAGCTCAAGGAGCGCAGCGCGGACGAGTCGCCGATCGACTTCTCGCACGCCGATCTCGACCTTAGGCAGCGGTTGCAAGAGATCTTCCGCACCCGCACCCAGGCCGAGTGGGTCGAACTCGCCGCCGACGCGCACCTGCCGATCGGTCCGGCCCACCAGGGTGCGCGCGCACTCGCGACCGACCCGCACCTGCAAGCCCGGACGATCCTGGTCGAAGGCAGCCACCCGGACGCCGGAGCGTTCACCTACGTCGGTGAACCGGTCATCGTCGATCACGAGCCGTACTCGGTCGCGCGACCCGCGCCCTCGCTCGGCGAGCACACCGACGAGATCCTCGCCGAGCTCGGGTACGGCGAGCAACGGATCGCCGAGCTGCACGCCGCTCGGGTCGTATGACCGAACCGCTCGACTCAGGGCATGTCGGCGCGATCGCCCGGCACAGCGGGGCGGCGCCGGCGATCATCATGGCGGCCGACGGCACGACGGTGACGTACGCCGACCTCGACCGGCGGTCGACGCAGTTCGCCCGGCTGCTGGACGAATCGGGTCTCGGTGTCGGTGACCACGTCGCGCTGGTGATGGCCAACGACGTGCAGTTCCTCGAGATCTGCTGGGGCGCGTTGCGGTCGGGTCGCTACTGCACACCGATCAACCCGCGGTCGACGGCGACCGAGCTCGACCACCTTGTCCGCGACTCCGGCGCGGACGTCGTGGTCGCCACCGCGCTCGCGACGGAGCGGGCCCGCGATGTGGCGGCTGCGGTCGGCGACGTGCGCCGGGTCCTCGCGGTGAACGCCGCGATCCCGGGGGTCGAGGACTACGAAGCCGCGCTCGCGGCGACGTCGTCCGAGCCTTTGGCCGACGAGACCGAGGGCTCGATGCTGCTCTACTCCTCCGGCACGACCGGCCGGCCGAAGGGGATCGAGCGGCCGCTGTCCGGGCTGCCGCCCGGGTCCAGCAACCCGCTCGCGGCATACATGGAACGCGTCCACTTCGGGCCCGACACGGTGTTCTTCAGCGCCGGCCCGCTCTACCACGCAGCGCCGGTGGGCTGGAGCCTGTCCGCGCAGCGGGTGGGTGGCTGCGTCGTACTGCCGGAGCGGTTCGACGCCGAGCAGATGCTGGCGGCGATCGAGCGCTACGGCGTCACGCATGCGCAGCTCGTGCCGACGATGATGCTCCGGCTGTTGCGGCTGCCGGTCGAGGTGCGCAGTCGGTACGACGTCTCGACGTTGCGGCGGATCGTGCACGCGGCCGCGCCGTGCCCTGCGCACGTGAAGCAAGGGATGATCGACTGGTTCGGCCCGATCATCGACGAGTACTACGCCGGCACCGAAGGCATCGGCGCGACCTACGTCACCTCCGCCGAGTGGCTGGAACGTCCCGGAACAGTCGGTCAGTCGATCCGCAGCGAGATCGCGATCTTCGACCCCGACGGTGTACGGCTCGGCCCGGGTGAGATCGGCACGATCTACTTCGCACCGCTCGACCCCTACCACTACCGCAACGATGCGACCGCGACCGCCGCCCGGGTCAGATCCGACGGGTGGGCGACGCTCGACGACGTCGGGTACCTCGACGACGAGGGTTATCTCCACCTGACCGACCGGCGGACCTACATGATCGTGGTCGGCGGGGTGAACATCTACCCGCGCGAGGTCGAGGACGCACTGCTCTCCCATCCGTCGGTCGCGGACGTCGCCGTGATCGGCGTACCGGACGAGGAGTACGGCGAGGCGGTCAAGGCGGTCGTGCAGCTCGAGCCGGACGCGGTCGCGAGCGACGACCTCGTCGCCGAGCTGGACGAGCACTGCCGGTCGGTGCTGTCGGCGATCAAGTGCCCGCGGTCGATCGACTTCGTCGCCGAGCTTCCGCGCACCGAGACCGGCAAGCTGCGCAAGGGCCCGCTGCGCGAGCAGTACTGGGCCGGGCACGAGAGCCGGATCGTCTGACCGTCAGGTGGTGACGGTCGCAACTCCCCCGTGCCGGCGCGGATCCGCGCCCGCAAGCAGCTCACCGTCGACGACCCCGGCCACCTGCGCGGCGCCGAAGCCCTCCGGCCCGGGCGGCCGGGCGGCGGCGTCGGGCAGCTCGCGGCAGAGCGGGTGGCCGGCCTCGAGCGACAGCTCGCCGCCGAACATGATCTTGAAGCGCGGCTGGTCGATCGCCGCCTGCGGCTCAAGCCCGCGCTCCAGCAGATGGATCAGCACCTGCACCTGGGCTTGCGGCTGCATGAAGCCGCCAGCCACGCCAAGCACATAGGCAAGCGACCCGTCGTGGGTGACCGCCGCCGGGATGGTGGTGTGCGGCGGCTTGGCGCCGGGCTCGGGATCGCGCTTGAACGGGCGGAGGATCGAGGCCCGGTTGAGGATCGGCCCACCGAACTCGGGGATGCCGAAATGCGAGCCGAAGTCGCCGAACACGCTGCTGATCAAGGACGCGGCGCGGTGATCCCGATCGATCACCGCGACGTACGTCGTGTCCCCCTTGGCCGGGCTCGGTTGCCCGACCACCATCGTCGAAAGGTCGAACCCGGACTCGACCAGGCCGGCTCGGACCGCCTCGATGACGGCGACCCAGTCGCTGGAGTCCGCGCCGGCCGCCTCGAGCCGGCGTAGCGCGCCGAGGACGGCCGGGCCCTGGGTCGGCGGGCCGAACTCCCACACGGTCCGGTCCCGGAAGGCCACGGACTGCGGCGTCACCTCGATCGACTCGTGCCGCCGGAGATCCTCGAGGTCGAGGTAGCCGCCTCCGGCCTGCACCCGGGCGGCGATCGCCTCGCCGAGCGCCCCGCCGCGCAGGAGGCCGGGGCCGCCGGCGGCGTACAACTCCAGGCAGTCGGCGAGCGCCGGGTTGTGCACCGGCTCGCCTTCTCGCACCGGCTGGCCGCCGGGCGCGTAGAGCGGACCGAGGACCGGATCGCCGGCGATCTCGCCGGCCGCCCGGGCCGCCGCGGCCGCAAGGGTCGGACCGGCCTCGAATCCCCCCATCGCGAGGGCGATCGCCGGTGCGGCCGCGGCGGCGAATCCGACGCTGCCATAGCGGTCAAGCGCGTCGGACAGCAACGGCAACGCACCCGGCACGGTGGCGGTGCGGGCGCCGCGGGGCGGGACTCCGGACAAGCCGTCGGCGGCGAGTGCCGCGGCGGTCAGGCCGAGCGGGATCTCCCCCGCGCCGTCGAGCGCGACCGGCGGCTCACCCGGCTCGACCTGGATCAGGAATCCGTCACCGCCCGGACCGCAGCTCTGCGGCTCGAGGACGTAGAGCGCGAGCATCGCGGTGACCGCGGCGTCGATCGCGTTGCCGCCGCTACGCAGCATCTCCGCGCCGGCCTCGCTGGCACGTTGGTCCGATGTCGCGACGACACCGATGGTCGGCACTGACCGGCCTCAGAGCAGGCGCAGGAAGGTGGCGGCGTTATCGGCGAGGATCTTGCGCAGCGTCGGCTCGCCGAGCTCCTCCCACGCCAGGATGACCTCGGGCGAGTCCGGGAAGCGGGCGCCCGGGTGCGGGTAGTCGGACTGATACATCAGGACGCCATCGCCGCAGACCTGCAGGATTGCCTTCGCCATGTCGAGGCCCTCGTAGAGCTCGATCCCGCAGAAGATCCGGCCGGACTTGGCGTACTCGACCGGGCTCATCGACACTTCGGGCAGGTTGTGCCGCATGTACTCGGCCTGGCCCTGCAGGCGGACCAGCCAGCCGGGCAGCCAGCCGGCGCTGCACTCGGCGAACCCGATCCGCAGCCGCGGGAAGCGGTCGAGCATGCCGCTCAGGGTGAGGTAGGCGACCAGCCGCTCGGCGCCCCAGGGGTGGGCGGCCGCGCGCGCGACGACGATGTTTCCCCATACGTCGCGGTAGCCGGGGAAGTACGGCGGCTCGAAGAAGAACGAGTGGTGCAGCAACGGCAGGTCGGCGTCGCCCATCGCGGACCAGATCGGGTCCAGGGTCGGGTCGTCGAGGGGCAGCCCCTCGGGCAGCACGACCGTGGCCGATGCCACGAACTTCTCCCCTGCAAGGCGCTTGATCTCGGCCGCCGACCACTCCGGATCGGCGCCGGTGACCAGGATGGTCGCCTTCAGCCGGTCCTGATCCGCGGCGCAGTAGTCGGCGATGAACCGGTGGTAGGCCTCGTAGATCTCCTTCGCCAGGGTCTGATCGAGCGCCGACACCGCGGTCGCGAAGGTGGCCGGGATGAGCAGGTGGATGTCGACGCCCTCGCGGTCCATGTCGGCGAGCCGACCGGTCGAGTTGGTGTTGTTGACGTCGGTGGCCGCTGGCTCGCGCAGGACCGCGGACACGTTGCCCTTCAACGGGTTCGCGCCGCCGGCGACCGCCACCTCGGCATTGACCGGCTGCCCGAGCCGCCGCTTGTACGGGATCGGGCTGATGCTCAACATGTGGCCGCCGTCGGTGACCGGCGAGAAGTACTGCTCCAGCTCGCCCCAGCGCTCGAGCAGCGCCGGCCCGGCGAACTTCTGGAGGGTTTCGACGTTGGGTCCGACGTGGGTGTCGGTGTCGATCACCCGGTAGCCACTGCGCACGTTGATCCTCCTCCGGCCGAGGTATTGAGTATACCAATTCCGTAGATGCGACAGGGTCGCGGGTAGTGAACGGTCGGTGACGATGCGGTGACCCGGCGCTGTGGATAGAGTGTCCTGAATCTCGCGGGGAGCGATCCATGCGGTTCAGCATCTGGCCGATCAACCAGCAGCCGTATCCCGACCTGCTGGCGACCTGCCGGCACGCCGACGACTCGGGCTGGGACGGCGTCTGGATGTCGGACCACCTGATGCCGAGCTCGGCCCCGCTCGACCAGCCGGTCCTCGAGTGCTGGACCACGATGGCGTCGCTGCTCGCGACCCTGCCTCGAGTCCGGGTCGGCAGCCTGGTCTCGTCCAACACCTTCCGGCACCCCGCCATTGTCGCGAAGATGGCCAGCACGCTCGCGCACATCTCGAACGGCCGGTTCGTCCTCGGGCTCGGCGCCGGCTGGCAGGTCAACGAGCACACCGCGTACGGGCTCGACTACCCGTCGGCTGGCGAGCGGGTCGCGCGACTCGACGAGGCCTGCACGGTGATTCGGCTGCTGCTCGGCGGCGATTCGGTCGACTTCACCGGTCGCTTCTACTCGCTGTCCGACGCCTTGGTGTCGCCGCGGGTCGACGTACCGCTCTGTGTCGGCGTGAAGGGGCCACGCGCGATCGAGGTCGCGGCCCGGCACGCCGACGAGTGGAACTTCTGGGCGCTCCCCGAAGCGGTCCGCGAGAAAGGTGCGGTCTTCGACGAGGCCTGTGAGCGGATCCGCCGCGATCCGGCGTCGGTACGACGCTCCGCGCAGGCACTGCTGTGTGTGGGCGACGAGGACGACGTACCGGGGATCGCGCGGTGGCGCGCCTCGGGGCTGCCGATGCTGGCCGGAAGCCCGGTCCAGATCAGCGACCGGATCGGCGACTACCGTGACGCCGGGCTCGACGAGCTGATCATCCCCGACTTCACTCTTGGCGACGCGACCGCAAAGCGCGACACCATGGACCTGTTCATCACCGAGATAGCCAACGAGTTCCGCGATTGATCGCCCGCCCCAGGCCGGCCAGACCGCTCGAGATCAGGAGTTGACGTGGACAACCCAGCTGTTCGAACCGTGCAGCACGTGAGTTACGAAGCCGCCGCGCAGGCGATGGCCGCCGGGCTCGACAAGGCCCGCGAGCTCGGCATCAACGTCGGGATCGTGGTCACCGACGCCAACGGCGACATCGTGACGGCCGCGCGCATGGACGGCGCGAACCCGCGAGCCTGGAAGGGCGGGCACGGCAAGGCCCACGCCGCAGCCGGCTTCGGCCGCTCGACCGAGGAGTTCATCGAGAAGCGGCTGAAGGACGACGAGGTGCTGTGGCGGGCGATGAGCGCCAACCCCGACACCTTCCTCGTGCCCGGCGGGGTCGCCTTGACGGTGAACGGCAAGTCGGTCGGCGCGGTCGGCGTCAGCGGTGGCCACTACTCCGACGACGCCAAGGTCGCCCAAGCCGCCGCAGATAAGTTCGCCGAACTCATCGCCGAATAGGCCCACGTATGGCCCATTGGTGGGGCTATCGCCCCACGCATGGGCCATTGGTGGGGTTGGGGCCAGCGGGCGCCGAGCGTCAGCGGGTGAACTGGTAGTGCAGCTCGCCGAGCCGTGGCGGTGCACGGAGTCACGGTTGTAGCGCCCCCAAGCGTGACCGGCCAACCGCGAGCGGGTCGCGCGGGCCCCGGCTTTGTGCTTCGGTGAGGCCGGGACTCAACGGGTACTCACGCGAAGGGCTGACCGTGGCGGGCGGACTCGGCGTACGACGGCTGCTCCGCCGCGAGTCCGGCGACGAATCCCCCGGGCGCCCGAGCCGATCCGACGAACCCGCCGACCTCACCGTGCTTCCCCGCTTCGACCGGCGGGTCCTCGTGGTCGCGGGGGCCGTGTTCGCCGTCTTGATGATCCTCTCGCCGTGGTACGGCTGGCACCGCGACGAGCTCTACTTCCTCGACGCCGGCCGACACCTTCAAGGCGGGTACGTCGACCAGCCGGCGTTCACGCCGCTGCTCGCGCGGCTCACGATCGACCTCTTCGGCGTCTCGCTGCCTGGGCTGCGGCTCTGGCCGGCGCTCGCCGCGTTCGCGACCATCACGATCGCCGGCCTGACCGCCCGCGAGCTCGGTGGCGGGCGCCGCGCGCAGCTGCTGACCGCGGTTGGCACCGCGACCACGCCGGTGCTGCTCGCGGTCGACCACCTCGAAGGGCCGACCGCGTTCGACCTGCTTGCCTGGTCGGGGCTCGGGCTGGTCGTGCTGCGAGTCGGACGGACCGGCGATCCGCGCTGGTGGCTGCTCGGCGGCCCCGTGCTCGGGCTCGGCCTGACCAACAAGCACAGCGTGGTCTTCCTCGCCATCGCGATGCTGGTCGGCGCGCTCCTCAGCGGCGGTCGGCGTCAGGTCCTCAACTGGTGGTTCCTCGGCGGCGCGCTCATCGCGGCTCTGTTCGCCGTACCGGACCTGGTCTGGCAGGCCGGGCACGACTGGGCGACCGTCGAAATGACCCGCCATCTCAACCAGGAGAACGGCGGCGCGGGCAACATCGGCAACTGGGTGTTCGGGCAGTTGCTGATGACCACGCTGGCGTTCATCTGGGTCTGGATCAAAGGGTTGCAGTGGCTGTGGCACTCGGACCGGCCGCTGTGGCGATCGCTCGCCTGGGCTTACGGGCTGCTCTTCGCCTTCTTCGCCGTCACCACCGGGGGCAAGATCTACTACCTCGCCGGCGCCTACATCTACCTGATCGCAGCGGGCGCCGTCGCGATCGACGCCTCCTTCGACGAGAACCCGGGCCGGCTGCGGAAGCTCTACGGCTTGACCGCGATCACGACGCTGGTCAGCCTGCCGCTCGTGCTGCCGGTACTGCCGCCGAGCGACATCGGCTGGACGTACGGCATCAACCAGGTGCCCGGCGAGTCGCTCGGCTGGCCGCAGTTCATTCAGACCGTCAAGACCCAGTGGGACGCACTCCCGCCGGCGACCCGCGCCAACGCGGTGATCTTCACCGCCGAGTACGGCGAGGCCGGTGCGATCAACGAGCTCGGCCGCGGCGACGGACTGCCGATCGCGGTGAGTGCGCACAACAACGAGTGGTGGTGGGGACCCGGCAACCCGAACGCCACCACGGTCCTCGCGGTCGCTCCCGGCCCGGTCGACACAACCGGGTACGCCGGCTACCTGCGGGGGTTCTTCACCGACGTACGAGTGGTCGCGACGTTGCGCAACCCGTACGGGATCCACAACGAGGAGTGGGGCGGGCATGTGTATCTGTGCACCGGCCTGCGCAAGCCGTGGGGCCAGACCTGGCCCGAGCTGCGCCACTACGACTGACGAGCGGAGCGAATGATGAAGGCAGCCCGCTTCAGCCGGTTCGGGGGCCCGGAGGTCCTCGAGATCGTGGATCTTCCCGACCCGCACGCCGGGCCCGGGCAGGTCCGGATTGCCGTGCGGGCGGCCGGCATCAACCCCAGCGACTGCGGGAAGCGCAGAGGCGAGATGGATCCGGAGCTCCCGCAGACGTTGGGCTACGAAGCGGCGGGCGTCGTCGACGAGATCGGCGACGGCGTGGTGGACGTAGCGCTCGGCGATTGCGTGTTCGGCCTCTCTGCCGACGGGGCGACCCAGGCGGAGCTCGCGGTGCTGTCCTATTACGCGGCGATCCCGCCGTCGCTCGACTTTGCCGGCGCAGCCGCGCTACCGGCCGCCATTGAAACGGCCACGCGCGCGCTCGACCAGATCGGCGTCGGGCCCGGCACCGCGGTGCTCATCAACGGCGCCTCCGGAAGTGTCGGCAGCGCCGCCGTTCAGCTCGCCGTGGTGCGGGGTGCGCACGTGATCGGCACGGCAAGTCCGGCGAACCACAGTTACCTGCGATCGCTAGGGGCTGAGCCCGTCTCGTACGGCGATGGCCTCGTCGAACGAGTTCGCGCGCTCGCACCGCACGGCGTCGACGCCGCGCTGGACGTCGCCGGGAGTGGCGTCCTGCCCGAGCTGATCGAGCTGGCGGGCGGTCCGGAGCACGTCGTCACAATCGCCGACTTCGCGGGAGCGCAGGAGCACGGGGTGAGGTTCAGCAGCGGCGACGCCGGCCGTGCGGTCCACGCGCTCGCCGGGATCGGTGAGCTGATCGAGTCCGGGCGCTTCTCGCTCCCGGTCGCGCAGACCTTCCCGCTCGCCGAGATCGCGGAGGCGCACCGCGTCAGCGAGGGCGGTCGCGCGCGCGGCAAACTCGTCCTGCTAATCGGCTGACCACCCGCATGGCCCATCGGTGGGGCTATAGCCCCACGCATGGGCCATGCGTGGGGTTGCGCGAGCGAGCTACATCCGCAGGTAGCGCTCGGCGTTCTCGTGGAACAGCTTGCGCAACACCGGCTCGCCGAGCTCTTTCCAGCCGAGTACGACATCGGGCGACGCCGGGTAGCGGCATCCGCCGTGCGGGTAGTCCGACGAATACATCAGTACGCCGTCGCCGGCGATCTCCATCACGCTGCGCACGATCGCCGGGCCCTCGTCAAGCTCGACCCCGCAGAAGACCCGGCCGTCGAGGGCGTACTCGATCGGAGTCCGCTTCGTCTCCGGCAGCGTCGACGACAGGTACGCCTGCTGATACTGCAGCCGGTTGAGCCATCCCGACACCCAGCCGCCGCTGCACTCGGCGAAGCCGATCCGCAGGCTCGGGAACTCGTCCATCATTCCCGACAGCAGCACGTACGCGAGCAGTCGCTGCGCCCCCCACGGATGCGCAGCGGCCCGGGCGATCGCGAGGTTTCCCCAGACGTCGCGGTAGCCGGGGAAGTACGGCGGCTCATAGAAGAAGGAGTGATGCATGATCGGCAGGTCGGCGTCGTTCATCGCCGCGAGGATCGGCCGCAACCCCGGATCGTCGATCGGCAGGTCCTCGGGCAGGATCACGATCACCGCCGCCGCCCACGGCCGGTCGGCGTACGCCTTCAACGCCCGCAGCGACCACTCCACGTCGGCGCCGGCGACCAGCAGGCACCCCTTCAACCGGTCCGGCGCGGTCGAGCAGTACTCATCGAGATAGCGGTGGTAGGCGTCGTACAGCTCGGTCGCCATCTCGTTGTCGAGCACCGTCGCGGCGTTCGCGAACGTTGCCGGGATGATGACGTGTACGTCCACGCCCTCGTGGTCCATGTCCGCGAGCCGGCCGGTCGCGTTGAGGTTGTTGACCTCCGGCGACGGCGGCTCGGTGAAGTTCATCGACGTCTTGCCGCGCAACGGGATCTTGCCGCCAGCGACGACCTCACCGCCGGACAGCGACGTGTTGAGCGGCCGCTTGAACGGCGCCGGGTTGATGCTCAGATGGTGGCCCTCGGAGACCTGCTGGTAGTACGGCGCGAGCTCACCCCAGCGGGCGGTAAGCACCGGTCCGGCGTACACCTCGAGGGTCTCGACGTTCGGCCCGACGTGGGTGTCGGTGTCGATGATCCGGTAGCCGTCGCGCATGATCGAATCCTCCGCGGTCGGTTGCGATCCGGTCGGTCTCCTGCGCGAATCTAGTATACTGAATAGGACCACACGAGGGGTGGATGCGAGATGGGCAACTGGGAAGCACGCGTCGCCGAGCTCGGCCTCACGCTCCGGGAGCCGCTCCCGGCCGGCGGCCTCTACACCTCGGTGGTGATCGACGGCCTGTGGGCATTCACCTCCGGCACGGTCGCGGTCGAAGGCCCGCCGTTGAAGCTCGCGTACGTCGGCCGGCTCGGCGAGGACCTCTCGATCGAGGACGGCAAGGCCTCCGCCGCGGGCGCCCTGATCAGCACGCTCGGCAACCTGCGCGGCGCGCTCGGCAGCCTCGACCGGATCGAGCGAGTGGTCAAGATGACCGGCTACGTCCGCGCCACCCACGACTTCGACAAGTCACCGGCGGTCATGGACGGCGCGTCCGAGCTGCTTCAGCAGATCTTCGGCGCCGACCTGGTGCCGGCCCGGTCAGCTGTGGGCGTGTCCGCGTTGCCGGGCGGGGCCAGCGTCGAGCTCGACACGATCGTCAAGCTCACCCGCTGACCCGGCGGTCAGTCCTCGAGGACCTCGATCGCCGACTCCGGGCAGTTCGCCGCGGCGTCGCGCACGGACTGCTCGAACTCGGGCGGGATGACGTCGAGCTGCACGACCGCGTGCCCGTCGTCGGGATCGGGCTGGAAGACCTCAGGGGCCGCCCAGGTGCACAGGCTGTGCCCCTGGCAGATCTTGGTATCGACCAGAGCTCGCATCGGCACCAACTTCTCACATGCTCGGCCAGAATGGGGCAGGGGTTAGGCCCCGTCGAAATAATTCAGTATGCTATATCGCAGCGGACCGAGCGGTGATCGAGAGGAATCGGCCATGGCATATGACCTGATCAGCGTCGACGACCATGTGATCGAGCCGCCGGATGTGTGGAGCTCGCGGCTGCCGGAGAAATACCAGGAGGACGGCCCGCACGTCATCGAGGCCGACGGCCGGCAGTTCTGGCTCTACGAGGGCAACCGCGGCGAGACGATGGGCCTCAACGCCGTGGCCGGCAAGAACCCCGAGGACTGGTCGATGGACCCGGTCCGCTACACCGACATGATCCTGGGCTGCTATGACCCGGTGCAGCGGGCGAAGGATCTGCTGAGTGACGGGATCCGCGGCAGCGTGTGCTTCCCGACCTTCCCGCGCTTCGCCGGCGTGACGTTCCTGCGGGCCAAGAACAAGGACCTCGCAAGCCTGTGCGTGAAGGCCTACAACGACTTCATGCTCGACGAGTGGAGCGCCTCCGTGCCCGGCATGTACATCCCGATGGTCATCGGGATGCTCTGGGACCCGCCGCAGATGGCCGAGGAGATTCGTCGCTGCGCCGCCCTCGGCGCCCGCGCGGTGACGTTCCCGGAGAACACCCACCTGCTCGGTGAGCCGTCGTTCCACACCCGGCACTGGGACCCGGTCTGGCAGGCCTGCGAAGAGACCGAGACCGTGATCTGCATGCACATCGGCACCAGCGGCGTCGTACCGATGCCGTCGCCGGACGCCAACTTCACGATCGGCATCGCGCTCGCCACGACCGCCGCGCAGAGCACCTGCACCGACCTGATCATGAGCGAGATCCCGCAGCGCTACCCGAAGATCAAGTTCGCGCTGTCGGAGGGCGGGATCGGCTGGGTGCCGTTCGTCCTCGAGCGCGCCGACCGGGCGTGGGAGCGGCACCGCTTCTGGAGCGGGCTGTCGGAGACGCCACCGTCGGAGGTGTTCGCCCGCAACATCTGGGTCTGCTTCATCGACGAGCGGATGGGCGTCGAGGCGCGCCACCACATCGGGATCGACAAGATCATGTGGGAGTGCGACTACCCGCACGCCGACACCCCGTGGCCGCACTCGCAGCGCGACGTCGAGGGGGCCTTGAAGGGCGTGCCGGACGACGAGGTCGCGCTGATGACGCACGGCAACGCGGAGAAGCTCTTCCGCTGGACACAGCGCCCGGACCCGGCCAGCCTCGGGCTCACATCGACTACATGACGGTCACCGACGAGGTCCCGACGGTCGACTTCGACCACCACTCGCCGGAGTTCGCAGCCGACCCGTGGCCGGTGCTCGCCGACCTGCGTGCGCGCTGCCCGGTCGCACACACCGGCGCGTACGGCGGGTTCTGGGTCGTCACCAAGTACGACGACATCCGCAAGATCGCGCTCGACGACATCACCTTCTCGTCCGCGAACTCGATCACGATCCCGGCGAAGAAGAACGTCGGTCAGCGCTCGATCCCGATCGAGACCGACCCGCCGATGTTCCAGAAGTACCGCAAGATCATGCACCCGCTTTTCACCCCGCCCGCGATCGCGAAGCTCGAGCCGGCGATCGAGAAGTTCGCGAACCAGTGCATTGACGAGTTCATCGAGTCGGGCAGCTGCGACATCGTGCACGACCTCGCCGACCCGCTGCCGGCGCTGACTACTCTGCACATGCTCGGCCTGCCGACCGAGCTCTGGCGGGACTTCTCCGAACCGCTGCACTCAACCGTCTTCCTTCGCCAGGACAACCCGTTGCGCGCCAACAACACCGAACGGCTGCTCTGGATCCGCAAGTACCTCGCCGAGCAGGTGGCCGACCGGCAGGCCAACCCGCGCGACGACATGATCACCTACCTCACCAAGGCCACCATCGACGGTCGTCCGCTCGACGACATCGAGGTGCTCGAGATGGTGACCCTCACCATCCAGGGCGGCTTCGACACGACCGGCTCAGCCATCAGCAGCGCCGTACTCCAGCTGGACAACGACCGCGCCGCCCGCGAGCGGCTGATCGCGGACCCCAGCCGGATCCCCGTTGCGGTCGAAGAGTTCCTTCGTTACGAAGCACCACAATTCGCCCTCGCCCGGATGGCGACCCGCGACGTCGAGGTGGGCGGGCAGCTGGTCAAGGCCGGCGAGCACGTGTTGCTGGTATGGGCCTCGGGCAACCGGGACGAGGAGATGTTCGACCATCCCGACCGGCTCGAGCTCGACCGATTCCCCAACCGGCACATGACGTTCGGGCTCGGCGCGCACCGCTGCCTGGGCTCGACGCTCGCCCGCAAGGAGATCATTGCGGCCGTGCGCGCGGTGCTCGAACGGTTGCCGGACTACAAGGTCGACCGGTCGCGGGTCGTACGCGCGGAGACCATCGGGGTGACCTACGGCTGCTTTGCCCTTGGCGCCACGTTCACGCCGGGTCCGCGGCTCGGCGTACCAGCTTGACTGTGGCTTGACACTCGGAGAACCGATCAGTCGAAGGAGCGTCGTGGGGCGGGGATCGACCACTACATTGCTAACCATGCCAGCGGCCAAGCGCGATCTTCCGGTGCGGAAGAACGGCGACTACCGCAAGCTCGGCGAGATCCTCGCGCAGCACATCGAGGACGAGATCATCGCCGGCGACCGGCAGGTCGGCACAGTGCTCGGCTCCGAGGCGGACCTGATCGAACGGTACGGCGTCAGCCGTGCGGTCTTCCGCGAGGCGATGCGGATCGTCGACCACCATGGCGTCGCCGAGATGCGCCGCGGGCCCGGCGGCGGGCTGGTCGTCACCGAGCCCGACCTCGGCGCGGTCGTGCGGGCGGTGTCGTTGCAGCTTCGGTTCGAGGACATCAAGCCCAGTCAAGTGATCGAGGCCCGCAACGCGCTCGAGCTGTCGTGCGTGCGGCTGGCTGCGGAGCGGATCACCCCCGAAGGCGCGGCCCGGATGCAGGCCTTCCTCGACAACGAGCTCCAGCAGATCAAGCGAACCCGCCGCTCGAGCCGGCCCAAGGGCGACCTGCCGTCCCACGACTTCCACGTGCTGATCGCGGAGCTGACCGACAACCCGGCGATGAGCCTGTTCGTGCAGATGATCAGCCGGGTGCTCGGCGAGCAGGCGCCGCGCGCCAAGTCGCTCGACCGGGTCGCGAACGAGGTGCACCACGCGCATGCCCGGATCGGCGAGGCGGTCATCGCCGGCGATCCCGACACCGCTGAGCGGCGGATGGCCCGCCACCTCGACTCGGTCCGCGGGTACGTCGTCGGCCGCTAAGAGCTCGGCGGGCCTCAGCCACCCGCATGGCCCATTGGTGGGGCTATAGCCCCACGCGTGGCCCATTGGTGGGGTTGGGCCTGCGGCGCGCCGCCCAGAGTTCCCACGGCAGCGGACAAGCCCGCAAATTCAGGATACCGTATTCGCAGGAGGGGACAGCGGCGTTGATGAAGGTTCACAGCATTCTCAACGTCGGCCTCGACGGCGCCGCCGACTTCGGTCGGCGGGCCGAAGAGGTCGGGTTCGACGGGATCTGGGCCACCGAAACCGCGAATGACCCGTTCCTGCCGCTGCTTCTCGCCGCCGGTGCGACCGAGCGAATCACGATCGGGACCGCGATCGCGGTCGCGTTTCCGCGCAGCCCGATGCACCTGGCCTACACCGCGCGCGACCTGCACCACTATTCGAAGGGCCGGTTCGTCCTCGGCCTCGGTTCGCAGGTCCGCGCCCACATCGAACGCCGCTACAGCGCGACGTACGAGCCGCCGGTCGCGCGGATGCGCGAACTCGTGCTGGCGATCCGCGCGATCTGGGCGAGCTGGCAGGACGGCACCGCGCTGGACTTCCGCGGTGAGCTCTACACGCACACGTTGATGACGCCGTTCTTCGCCCCGCCGGTCAGCGAGTACGGAGTGCCGCCGATCTTCATCGCCGCGGTCGGGCCGAAGATGACCGAGACCGCGGGCGAGGTTGCGGACGGCGTCTTCGTGCACGGGCTGACCACCGAGAAGTACCTGCGCGAGGTCGCCGTACCGGCGTTGGAGCTCGGCCTGTCGAAGGCCGGCCGGACCCGCGCCGACATCGACATCTGCCGGCCGCTCTTCCTCGTCACCGGGACCAACGACGAGGAGCGCGCAAACGCCGACGCGTGGGTGCGCGACAAGCTCGCCTTCTACGCGTCGACCCCGACGTACAAGCCGATCCTCGAGCTGCATGGCTGGGGCGATCTGCAGCCGGAGCTCGCCGCGCTCGCGAAGCGCGGCGCCTGGACCGAGATGCCGGCGCTGATCGACGACGACATGCTCGACACGTTCGCGATCGTCGGTGACATGAAGGATCTGCCGCGGCTGATCCACGACCGGTACGACGGCCTGGTCGACCGGATCAGCTTCACCGCCCCGATCGAAGAGCGACCCGAAGAGTGGTCCGACCTGGTGTCGGGCCTCCACTCGCTGCCGACCAGTTGAGGGTTCGCACCGCCGAGCGATTGCCTAGAATCCTCGCAGCGGTGTCGCGTCGGCACCCGGCTGGAGGCTCACGTGATCGGGCGCCCGACAAACGCCAGGATCGGCGCGGTCAGTGTTGTGCTGCTGGCCTGGTCCGGCCTCCTGGTCGGCACGGCTGACCGAGCGCTGGCCACCACCTACACGGTGGGGACGACGAGCGACAACACGGGATCAGCCTGTTCGGGGGGACCATGTTCGTTGCGCCAGCTGATCGCTACCGCCGAGGCCACCCCGAACCCACCGGACACCATCAAGCTGCCCGCCGGCAAGTACGTCCTCAACACCGTGATAGGCGCCCTCGTCATCAATAAGAGCATGACAATCGTGGGTGCCGGCGCGAACAAGACCACCATCGCGATGCCGGTCCCGACCAGCCGGACCTCGTTGGGCGATCGGGTGTTCGACATCCATGCCATCGCCGGAGAGCTCACGCCGATCGTCACGATCGAGGGGGTCACCATCACCGGCGGGACCGCCAACACCTCCAACGGCGCCTTCGGTGGCGACGTGTTGAGCACCGGCTACCTCAACCTGATCGGTGACTGGATCACCAACGGATTCGCGTGCTCAGGCGCCGGGGTCACGAACTACGGCGGGACGATGGAGATCGAGCGCACGCTGATATCGGGCAATCAGGCCGGCTGCGGTGGCGGTGACTCCGGCGGCATCCAGAACTTCGGGGCTCCGGCAAGCGGCCCGACACCGGATCTTCCGGGCCACCTCCTCATCGAGAACTCGACCATCACGGGCAACAACGCGCGACTGGTGGGTGGTGTCTTCAGCTGGAACGACCCGACCAACACCGTGCGCATCGTCAGTTCCACCATCGCCGGCAACGTCGTAAAGGCCGAGGGGGGTGGCGCCCCACGCGGACCAGGCGCGGGCATTGCCGACGGCAACGGGTCGATCGAGATCCAAGGCTCGATCGTGTCCGACAACGTCGAAGTCGCGGCCGGCGTCACCACCCACACCAACTGCGACGGAAGCGCCGGGATCCACTCGCTGGGCTACAACCTCGAGAGCGGAACGGACTGCGGCTTCGGCTCGACCGGTGATCTGCAGGGTAAGAAGCCGGACCTCGGCGCGCTGCGCGACAACGGTGGGCCCACCAAGACGCTCGCGCTCGCTGCTAACAGCCCCGCGATCAATCACATCCCGGCGGGTCACGGCCGCTGCCCATCGACCGATCAGCGCGGCGTCCACCGGCCACAGGGCAAGAAGTGCGACATCGGTGCGTATGAACGGGCCCGGGCGCCAAAGACGCGGATCACGAAGCTCACCGTCGGGTCATCAAGCGTCATCGTCAGGTTCTCGGCATCCGGAGCGGTGACCGGCTTCCAATGCGAGCTGAAGCCCGCCGCGAAGCACGCGTCCTTCCGGTCCTGCCGTTCGCCCAAGGCCTACCACGGCCTCAAGCCGGCCCGCTACACCTTCAGGGTTCGAGCCATCGGGCCCGGCGGCAAGGACAAGACCCCGGCGACAAAGTCCTTCGAAATCACCTAGCCAACGCGCACAAGGCAATGTCACATTGCTTCAGAACTGGTCGAGGGAGGCCAGCCACGACCGGGCGGTCGCGGGGTCGGCCAGGCCGATCACGCAGTCGCTAGAGGCTCGTCAACGCCATGAAGACCTCGTCCCGGATGTCGTCGGGGCCGAGCCGGAGCGCTGCCGGATGGGTTCCAGTCACCTGCCAGCCGAGCTGCTCGTAGAACGCCTCCAAGCCCAGTCCGCCGCGAACCGATGCCACAGGTGATCCACACCGAGGTGCCGGTGGCGGCGAACACCGTGGCCGGAGTTCCGACCGCCACGACGGCCAGGGCAACGATCATCGTTGTGCCCTGGCCGCCGCTGAAGCGCCGTTGCTATCCATAGGGGCCTTCCTGGGGTCGAGACGAAACCGGGAGATCCGGTCCTCGTGATCTTCGCGCTCGCGACCACTTCTACGGCGTGTCGGGCGAAAAACGGTCGCGCAGGCGAAGATCAGTGGCGGTTGACCGGGCCGGTGTCGAGGCGGGGTTCCTTGGGGAGGCCGAGAACTCGTTCGCCGAGGATGTTGCGCATGATCTCGTCGGTGCCGCCGGCGATCGAGAGGCCGGGCGTCATCAGCAGCACCGCGGCCCAGTGATCTCCGCTCAGGTCGTCGGCCGACCACGCCTGCGCGGCCGGGCCGGCGATCTGTACGGCGAGCGCCGCAGCTCGGCGGGCGAGGTCGGTTGCGACCAGCTTGGCGACCGAGCCTTCCGGCCCGGGCGCCCTGTCCTGCAGGATCGCCGCGTTGATCCGGTTGCTGAGCAGGCCGAGCACCCGCTCCCGCACGTAGACCCCGGCGATCGAGTCGGCCAGGTCGCCGTCGGACGCCAACCCGCGCCGGGTCGCCAGCTCGGCCAGCGCGGCCGCGGTCGGGATCTCGCCGGTCGGCCGGCCGGCGCCGATCGCAACGCGCTCGTTCATCAACGTGACGAGCGACGTCCGCCAGCCGTCGTCGACCCCGCCGAGCACCGCGTCGACCGGCACGACCAGGTCGTCGAAGAACACCTCGTTGAAGCCGGACGAGCCGTTCATCTGCCGCAGCGGCCGCACCGTCACACCCGGCGCCTCCATGTCGACGATGAACATGGTCAGCCCGCGATGCTTCGGCACGTCGACGTTGGTGCGCGCGAGGAGCATGCCCCACTTGCAGTAGTGCGCGCCGGACGTCCATACCTTCTGCCCGTTGATCCGCCAGCCGTCGTCATCGCGCTCGGCCCTCGTCGACAGTCCGGCCACGTCGGAGCCCGCGCCCGGCTCGGAGAACATCTGGCACCAGATCTCCTCGCCGCGCAGCATCGGCCGGATGTGCCGCTCCTTCTGCGCGTCGGTCCCGACCGCTAGCACGGTCGGCCCGCACATGCCGAGCCCGATCGTGTACGGGATCAGCGGCAGGTCGTAGTCCTGGCTCTCCTCGTTGAACACGACCTGCTCGCGGTTGGTCAGCCCCTGCCCGCCGTACTCGGTCGGCCAGCTGATCCCCGCGAACCCCGCGTCGTACAACGCCTGCTGGCACTCGCGGGCGCGGGCGAGGTAGCGGGTGATCGCGTCGGCGTCGCCGGCTTTCGGACGTACGGCGGACGCGCTGCGCGACTCGTCGCGGCCCCAACCGCGCGCCGGCGCCTCGGCGGCGAGCCAGTCACGTACCCGCTCCCGGAACGCATCCAAAGGAATGGCGCTCACATCAGCCCCAGGGTCTCGGCGAGGCGGCGGCGATGCCGACGCGCGTCGCCGAACAGCTGCGCGGTCGAGTTCGCGCGCCGGTAGTAGAGGTGTGCGTCGTGCTCCCAGGTGAAGCCGATCCCGCCGTGCACCTGGATGTTGGTCGCGGCGACCGTGGTGAACGCGTCCGATGCACGGGCCTTCGCGAGGCTCGCCGCCTCGGACAGCGACTCCGGCTCGTGGTCGGCGACCCACGCCGCGTAGAGCACGGTCGAGCGCGCGCTCTCCACCTCGATCAGCATGTCCGCGCACATGTGCTTGACCGCCTGGAAGCTGCCGATCGCGCGGCCGAACTGCTGGCGCAGCTTCGCGTACTCGGTCGCCATCTCCAGGCACCGCTCCGCGCCGCCGAGCTGCTCGGCCGCGATTGCGATCGCGGCGATGTCCGCAGCATGTGCCAAGGCGGCGTCATCCACCCCGCCGATCGCGGAGCCCGTAGCGGCATCGAGCTCGACGACCGCCTGCCGCCGAGTGCCGTCGAGCGTCTCGAGCGCAGTACGCGTCACGCCAGGCGCGTCACCGGCCACGCTGAACAGACGAACGCCGTCAGCCGTGCTCGCCGGCACCAGCAGCACCTCGGCCTGCGCGCCGTCGATCACGAACTCCGCCTGGCCGCTGAGCGCCCAGCCATCGCCGTCCGACACGGCCGACACCGATACCCCCGCGTCGCCGTCAGTTGCCAGCGCGACCGCGACCGTCACCGCGCCCTCGGCGATCCGCTTCAGCAGGTCGCTCGCGGTCGCATCGACGTCGCCCGCCAGCAACAACGCCGGCGCGATGACAGCAGTAGAGAGATAAGGAGTGGTCAGCAGCGAGCGGCCAAGCTCGGCCATCACGATCGCGACCTCGAGCATCCCGCCACCGCCCCCGCCGTACTGCTCGGGGATCGCGAGCGCGGGCAGGCCAAGCTGGTCGGACATCTGCCGCCAGGTCGCGTCGTCGTAGCCGGTCGGCGAGTCGATCAGCCGGCGTACCTCGGCCGAGGGCGACTTCGCCTCGACGAACGAGCGCACCGAGCGCCGGAACGCCTTGTGCTCCTCGTCGAGGATCAGGTTCACAGGGTGATTCTCGCTCAGTACGGCTTGCCGAGGTCGAACTCGACGTCGGCCCAGTGGTCGGCGGCCTCGGCGAGGCCCTCGACGGTCCAGCGGCCGTCGGTGGTGATCCGGTCGACGACCGACCACGGCTGGAACAGGTGGACGCCGTTGCCCTGCACGAAGAAGACCTTGCCCGCGATCCGGCAGCCGGCGGTCGCGAGGTAGGCGACGAACGGCGAGACGTTGGCCGGGTCGTACCGGTCGAACTCGCCCTCTTTCGGCTGGATCCGGTCGCCGAGGCCCGGTGTCGCCAGGGTGAGGCGGGTGCGTGCGACCGGCGCGATCGCGTTGCAGCGCACGCCGTACTTCTGCAGCTCCATCTGGCAGATCTGGGTGAACGACGCGATCCCCGACTTCGCCGCGCCGTAGTTGGATTGCCCGACGTTGCCGAACAGCCCGGACGTCGACGAGGTGTTGGTCAGCGACGCGTTCGGCTGCTCGCCCGCCTGCGACCGCTCGCGCCAGTGCCGCGCCGCCGCGCGGGTGGGCATGAAGTGCCCGCGCAGGTGCACCCGCATGACCTCGTCCCACTCCTCGTCGGTCATGTTGACGAGCATCCGGTCGCGCAGGATGCCGGCGTTGTTGACCAGCGCGTGCAGGTCGCCGTACGTGTCTACCGCCTTTGCGACCAGTGCGTCAGCACCGTCGGCGGTCGTGATGTCGCTGCCGTCGGCGACCGCCTCGCCGCCCGCGGCCTTGATCTCGTCGACCACCTGCTGAGCCGGCGTAGCGTCGGCGCCGGTGCCGCCGATGTCACCGCCGAGATCGTTGACGACGACCTTCGCGCCCTCCGCGGCGAACAGCAGCGCGTGCTCGCGACCGAGACCGCGGCCGGCGCCGGTGATGGCAGCGACCCGCCCGTCCAGCATCCCCATGTTGTGTGGTCCTCTCTCCGGAACTGAGTATACTGATTGCGTGCCGGCCACGATTCGGATAGCCGCGCTGGTCAAGCAGATCCCGATCCTGGCAGACCTCGAGCTGGGCCCGGACGGTCGGCTGCGCCGCGACGTCGGGCCGCTCGAGATGAGCGCCTACTGCCGGCGCGCGGTCGCCAAGGGTGTGGAGCTGGCCCGGGAGACCGGCGGCACCTGTACGGCGATCACGCTCGGTCCGCCCGCGGCCGAGGACGTGCTCCGCGAGGCAGTTGCGTGGGGCACCGACGACGGAGTGATGGTGAGCGGTCCCGAGTTCGCCGGTTCGGACACGCTGGCGACCGCGCGAGCACTCGCCGCGGTGATCGAGCACCTCGGCGGGTTCGACCTCGTGCTGGTCGGGCGCAACTCACTCGACGCCGACACCGGCCAGGTCGGGCCGGCCGTGGCCGAGCTGCTCGGCTGGCCGTTCCTCGGCGCGGCCCGAGAGCTGTCGCTGCTCGAAGGCGGCGGAGTGCAGGTCGGCTGCGAGCACGACTCCGGCCACCGCGAGGCCGTTTCACAGCTGCCCGCAGTGATCGCCTGCGCCGAGCGACTCTGCGACCCGGCGAAGATGCCGCCGCCGGCGCGGGCCGAGGTCGCCGCCGAGCGGATTCGCGTGGTCACCGCGGCCGATCTCGGCGGCGGGCCATGGGGCGATGCCGCGAGCCGCACGACGGTCGGCGAGGTCCGGGTACACCCGACCACGCGCGCCGGACTGCGGCTGACCGGCACCGTCGAGGAGCAGGTCTCGCAGGCGGTCGACACGCTCGGCGATCTCTGGTCCGATGACGCGCGGTCGGACTCCGCGACCACATCGGCGACGCGCGACCGAGCGCCGGACGGCGGCTCGATCGCCGTACTGGTCGAGCCGGGGCGCGACCGCAACGCGCGCGAGCTGCTCGGCGAAGCGGCCGCCCTGGTCGGCGCCGGCGGCTCGGTCGTCGCGGTCACGGTCGGCGACGGGCTCGATGCCGAGACCGCCTCGACCTGGGGCGCCGATTGCCTGGTGCGGCTGGCCGGATCGGCGATCCCGCAGGACCTGGCGACCGCGCTGGCCGGCTGGCTGGGGACCGAGCGGCCGTGGGCGTTGCTCGGCCCGGCCACGTTGTGGGGCCGCGAGATCCTGGCCCGGGTCGCGGCCCGGCTCGACCTCGGCCTGACCGGCGACGCGACCGGGCTCGAGGTGGTCGACGGCCGGCTGGTCGCGTGGAAGCCGGCGTTCGGCGGCAGCATGCTGGCCGCGATCCGCTGCCGCAGCGACATCCAGGCCGCGACCGTGCGGCACGGCGTGATGACCCTGCCCGACCCACGGTCAGCAAGAGAGATCGCCGAGCAGCGCATCGACGTACCCGCATCCGCGCCGGTGCAGGTCCTAAATGAAACCGAGGATGACGACCCCGACCTGATCGCGATCGCCGACGTCGTGATCGGCGTCGGCACCGGGGTGCCGCCTGAGGAGTACGCGCTGCTCGAGCCGCTGCGGGTCGCGCTCGGCGCTGAGCTCGCCGCGAGCCGCCGGGTGACCGACAAGGGCTGGCTGCCGCACTCGCGCCAGGTCGGCATCACCGGCCGGCACATCTCGCCGCGGCTCTACATCGCGATCGGGATCGCCGGCAAGCCGAACCACATGATCGGCGTTCGCAACGCGACCCGTGTCCTCACGATCAACAACGACCCGAGCGCACCGGTCTTCGACCACGCCGACCTCGGCATCGTCGCCGACTGGCACGATGTCCTGCCGTTGCTCACAACCGCGCTCGCCCCGATCGCGACCGACGGCGCCTGACCAACCCCAGCCAGCCGTGCGCATCAATCAAACCGTGGGCGGCGCCCTCACCCACTTCAAGAAGCCCAAACACTTCTGCGTCTAGCCGCGGGCGCGCTGGAAGCGGCCCTCACGAGCGGTGACGGACCAGGTCCCCAAACCCACCCTCACCGTCGATCGAGATCAACACCAGGTAGTGCGTGGTGCGCCTTGCCCTGTCCCCGGTTCGCCGTACTGGGCTGCCCTGTGGGTCCGGAGTTGAACCGATTGCGCTGCCCATCGCGCGCCAGGTTGCGCCGTGATTTGGCCGCCGGCGCAGTGCGGCTGGTGTTCGCTTCGCGTTCGACGGCTACCGACTCATGTGGTCGTCACCGCTCAGTCGAGGAGATCTGCCTCCCAGTTGGCCCGCTGGATCTTGACGTCCAGCTCACGGTGTTCGCGAGCGAGGTCGTCGACGGTCGCACGAAGCTCCCGAACCGGGAGTGCCGGAAGCGTTCGCAGCTCGGAACGAAGCTGCCGGTGTCCGCCACCCGACTCGCGGCCGGACGCGGCGTCCGCCGCACGGGTCCAGAACGCGTGCCGCAGCCGCAGTACGTCGCGACGTGCGAGCGCATCGGTGAGCGTCAGCCCGTCCTCGACGTTCGTCGTCGCGTTGGTGCGGTTGACCCGCCGGATCAGGGCCTCGAGCTCGTCGAGCCCCCGGTCGGCCTCCGCAAGCAGCGCGTTGGCATCCTCGGTCGGCTCCTCCCCCTCCTGGTAGCGCGCGTTCGTCTGCACCCGCGCACGCAGCTGCTCGACCCGCTTGACCGCGTCGGACCGTAGCGCGAGTGCCTCTGCCAGCTTCATGGCTGTCACCTCCTTTGACGAATCGGGCCGACGGAGTATGGCACCGCGGGCAGCTGACCGGCACCGGATTAACGGCGCCCCTGCTAGCCTGGGGTCATCGCGGCGCTTAGCCGCGCCTCCCGCGGGCGAGCCGCCCGTGTGGTCGCAGACGTAAGTTGCTCCTTCACCGGGCCGGCTTTCTCGCAGTTTCGCGGCCTTGTGTCACCTGGAGTCACCATGTCCAGCCCTACTCGTTCACGCCCTGCGCGCCGTCATCGGACGCATGCCAAACCCGCGGTACGCCGCCCTGATCGCCCGGCGCCGGTGTCGGCGCTCGATGCGGCACTGACCGCGTCGCAGCAGCTGCCCGCGCCGCCGCCCCGTACTTTCGCTCAGCTCGGACTGCCGAATGCGGTCGTCAGCGTTCTCGCGCGCCGTGGCATCCAGGAGCCGTTTGCCATCCAGGCCCGCGCGCTGCCCGACGCGCTCGCCGGCCGGGACGTACTTGCCCGCGCGCAGACCGGGTCCGGCAAGACCCTCGCCTTCGGGCTTCCGATGCTCACCCGCCTCGCCGGCGACTCGTCCGCCCGCCGCCCGCAGGCGCCGCGCGGCCTGATCCTTGTCCCGACTCGCGAGCTCGCTCGACAGGTCGCCGACGCGCTCGAGCCGATCTCGACCGTGCTCGGGCTGCGGGTCACGACCGTCTTCGGCGGCGCGTCGATGGGCAAGCAGATCGAGGCGCTCCGTCGCGGAGTCGACGTCGTCGTCGCAACGCCGGGACGGCTGATGGACCTGATGGAGCGACGCTCGGTCCGGCTCGACGCCGTAGAGATCGCGGTGATCGACGAGGCCGACCACATGGCCGACCTCGGCTTCCTGCCCGCCGTCACCAAGATCCTCGACACCACTCCGAGCGGCCGTCAGTGCCTGCTCTTCTCCGCCACCCTCGACCGTGGCGTCGACAAGCTCGTCGCGCGCTACCTCACCGACCCGGCGATCCACGCCGTCGCGCTCGGCCTCCGCGTCGATCGAGCTGATGGACCACCAGGTCTTCGTGCTCGCCCACGACGAGAAGGTCGGCGTCGCGGCGCAGATCGCCGGCCGGCCCGGCGCGGACGCTGTTCTTCGTCCGTACCAAGCACGGCGCCGACCGGCTCGCCAAGCAGCTCATCCGGCAGGGCGTCGACGCCGCCGCGATCCACGGCAACCTCAACCAGGGCCAGCGGCAGCGCGCGCTCGACGGCTTCTCGAGCGGCCGCAACCGGGTTCTGGTCGCGACCGATGTCGCCGCCCGCGGCCTGCACATCGACGACGTCGACCTGGTCGTGCACTTCGACCCGCCGAACGACCACAAGGACTACCTGCACCGCTCCGGCCGCACCGCCCGCGCCGGCGCGAGCGGCACGGTCGTCTCCCTGGTCGAGCCGCACCAGACCGCCGACGTCGCCCGAATCCACACCGCGGCCTCGATCGAGCCCGACCGCTCGAACGTCAGCACCAACCACCCCGCCGTCCAACGCCTAGCGACCTCCGGCGAAGCCATCACCCCGCCGCCCGCCGCCCCGGTCGCAACCCGCCCGCAGTCGGCACCTCGTTCGACAAACCGTCGACGCCACTACCGACGCCCCACCAACTGACTTGCAGCCGCCCGCAACATTCACCCCATGAGCGGCTGAACCTGCCCTAACCGCCTGCCGAGGCAGGAAAGGTGGCAGACCTCGCAGTCGTCCGGTGGACGCGCTATGGCAAAGACCGCCTGTATGTAAATGGCGCGGAAGGCCGGCGAGTCGGCTGGCTCGACCTGCAGTCAGGCGTGAGTACCGTTATGGACCCCAACCAGCGGCGGGCGTTCGACGCCGCCGTCGCAAGATGGTTCGCCGACACCGCGGCGCCGACTTGGCACGACCTATCCGATCGCCGTCCCGGACAGGGCCTGCGTGAGCGAGCAGCACACGAGCTCGCCGACATGAAGGAGCAGAGCCGACTCAAGACCTTCATCGCTCGCGCAACGGACATGAAGACGGACGAACGGGCCTGGCGCGTGGGCGCTGACGGCGAGGAGACGGTCGGGGGTCGGCTCGAGAAGCTGACGGCACACGGCTGGCACGTGCTCCACTCGGTTCCCGTCGGCAGTCGCGGCGCCGACATCGACCATGTGCTCATAGGTCCGGGCGGCGTCTACACGGTCAACACGAAGAACCGCCCGGGGCGCAACGTCTCGGTCAGCGCCCACGCGATCCGGGTCGATGGATGTCCTACGGACTACCTCCCAAAGTCACGCCACGAGGCAAAGCGCGCGGAGAAGTTGCTGTTCGATGCGACCGGCCTTTCCGTGCCGGTGCGTCCAGTGCTCGTCCTTCTGACCGGGTCATTGATCCCTACGATCACGATCAAACAGCAGCCTTCCGATGTCAGCGTCCTAGACCGGATGGACATCCCTGGAGCGTTTCGGCGGGCGCCCCGACGAATGGCACCCGCTGAGGTCGCAGCGCTCTTCGATACCGCTCGCCGCTGCACGACCTGGACGCCATCCGGCGCATGCCCGTGCTCGGCTCCCGCACAATCAGGCGCCACTGCGCAGGGCTAGACGTCATCGATCAGGCGCCCGCTATGCACCGCATCAGTCGAAGGTCCTACGGACCATCGCGGGTGGGGAAGACTCCGTCGCAGGTCGTGGACTGTTCCGTCGCCTCAGAGGATGCCTATGCCACAGCCGCCGCGAAGGACGTGTAAAGGTCGGCCGGCAGCCGGTGGTCGAGCCGCAAGGTGAATGAGATTGGTCGCTCACCGTTGTGGCTCACATATCTACCTGGCCCGAGGCACCAGAACGATCCGTCGCCGACGCTCAGGCGCGCGAAGAGCAAGATTCGGGTGCCGAGCGTCTCATGGTGGATGTAACGCTGCCCGGTGCCGCCGGCCTCGGACGTCCTGGATTGGCTCTCCCAATGAATCAAGTCTCGGCTGATCGCGTAGTCGCGGTACCGGGTCGTCGGGGAGAACCCGCCATAACTCTTGTCCAGAGTGAAAGCGAACAGGTCTGTCTTGCTCGCTTCGTCCCACAGGACACCGGTCTGCCAGTTGATCGGTTTGGCACCGAGCGCGGCAAGAATCTCGAGTCGGCTATACCGTGCGTGGATCCGCAGCGGCACGACTCCAAGCGGCTCGAGCGCCGGGGTGAGATGAGTAGTCCTCCCTTGGAGGACGTCGAGCAGCTCACCGAGCTCTGCTCGAACCGGCACATTCGCCCACAGTTGCGCGATTCCCTGTTCAACCGGCGAGGCTTTAGGAAGCGATGAGATCGAGTCGACCAACATTCGGAGGAGGCGCTGCTCGCGCACCGGCATCGAATCGAGAGTCGGCGGCGCCGCGCGAGCGATGAGGCGGCGATATGTGTCCAGCCGCTCGTCGTCGTCGACGTAGCTGAGCCGCCCGACCGCTCGAAGCATCGCTGGTTGCTCAGGCGTCTCCGCTCCCTCTTCGAAGCCGACGTTACGGCGCATCTCCGTCCAAGAGTGTCGGCCGTCGTAGATGTCATCGAGGTCAAGACCTGACTCCTCGAGGAACTTGGCGAGGCTGACGTCTCCGATCGAGTGGAGTTCGGCGCACTTGTCCCGCCAGCGGTTGGGGACCGACTCCTTGATGCTCCTGAGGACTACGTCGCGCGCGACGCGGTCGAGTGTGATCTGGCAGCCTGCCGGAAGAAACGGAAACCCGCCCTCCACCTGCCGCGCCAACGCCGGGCGGGAACCGCCCAATAGCGCTCCGAAGCGCCGGTCGTAGCGGAACTCCTTGCGGTGGTTTGAGACGAAATCGAGGACCGTGCACACCGGCTTGTCGGCCGCCTTGCGCAGACCACGCCCGAGCTGCTGCATGAACAGGGTCGGGCTGTCAGTGGGCCGGAGCATTAGAAGCGTGTCGACCGCTGGCAGGTCGATGCCTTCGTTGAACAGGTCAACCGTGAAGATGACCGCCACCCTGCCATCCCGTAAGTCGGCCAGCGCTTGGCGTCGTTCGTCCATCGGCGATTCCCCAGACACGGCCACTGCAGGAATCCCCGCCCGTCGGAACCTCTCGGCCATGAACTTCGCGTGACCGACGCCGACGCAGAACCCGAGCGCCCGCATCCGCCTCGGGTCGGTGATCGTCGCGTCGACCTGTTCAATGACGCGGTTAGCCCACACATCGTCGGCTGTCAGCACGTTCGTCAGCTCAGTCGGGTCGTAGCCCTGCCCACGCCGCCAGGTCACCGCGCGTAGGTCCGCACCGTCATAGACACCGAAGTAGTCGAATGGGCAGAGGTGTTGTTGGTCGATCGCGTCCCACAGCCGCAGCTCGGCCGCAATTCGACCATCGAAGAACTCCAGAACGTCAAGACCGTCAGCACGTTCAGGCGTCGCCGTCAGCCCGAGAAGCTCGCGAGGCTGTACGCGTCGCAAGAGAGCCTGATACGACGGCGCTGCCGCATGGTGAAACTCATCAACGATTACTACGTCGAAATGGTCCGGACCAACATGCTCGACGCCTGCAGCGTTCAGGCTCTGTATTGAGGCAAAGACGTGCTCAAAACGTTGGGGCCGATCGCCGCCCACCCAGCGCTCCCCGAAGGTCGCATCGCGCATCGCAAGGGCAAATGTCGCGCGGCTCTGCTCCAAGATCTCGTCACGGTGCGCGACGAACAGCAGACGAGCGCGGGGCAAGTTGCGACGCAGCCGGGCGTAATCCCACGCAGCCATGACGGTCTTGCCAGTGCCGGTTGCAGCCACGACCAGGTTTCGATGATGGCCACGCGAGCGGGCCAGGTCGAGCTGCTCGAGCAGCTGCTCCTGGAAGGGCCGCAACACCAACTCGATCGCGGGAAGTGTCAGCGATCCGCGTTGCTCGAGCTGGGTTCGGGCAAGAAATTCCTCGCGGTTGTACGGGACAAAGTCGCCGTTCTGCCAGTAACTGTCAAAGACTGCGGACATCTTGCCCACGACATCGGGGTTCCTAGCTCCAGAAATCCGCACGTTCCACTCAAGCCCGGTCTGCTGTGCGGAAAAGGTGAGGTTTGACGAGCCGATGTATGCCGTGGAGAAGCCGCTGGCACGATGGAACAGCCACGCCTTGGCATGAAGCCTGGTCAGCGAGGTGTCGTAGGAGACCCGTACCTCCGCGCCAAGTTGGGCGAGCGCATCCAGTGCGCGAGACTCGGTCGAGTTGGTGTACGTCGTGGTCAGCACGCGCACTGTGCGGCCCTGCTCAGCTGCCCGGCGCAGCTCGTCAACCATCGAGCGGATACCGCTCCACCGTACAAAAGCGACCAGGGCATCGATGCGGTCAGCCGATCCACACTCGGCGAGCAACTCCCGCCCGACCTGCGGCTCACCGTGCGAGTTCGTCAGGATCGTGGTGTCGAGGAGCGGCGTGAGCGGACGTTCGAGCGCGACCGATGAACCGTCTGGCCGACGGCGAACGACCTCTTCCAAAACCTGTGCGGTGCCCACAAGCTGATCGAGCGGACCTCCCACCCCGCCCTCGGAGAGGTCGGCAAGGCGGGCGATGAGATTCGCGACGAGCTCCGCCGCCGCGGCTGCGCGTTCGTCCTCGGCAAACGCTTCGATTGCGCGGCCGATCAGCTCAGCGACGTGCCGCGAGAGTCGATCAGCGGAATCCGGGCCGCCAAGATCCGCAATCCGAGCTGTTAGGTCCGGGTCGAGCGCTGCGATCAGCCGTTCTATCCGACCCGTGACGAGTGACTCATAGATCCCGGGCTCAAGGCGCTGCACACCTGTCAGCTTCTCCTATTCCTCCGACAGCGTCAGGTGGGGCAACGCCACGCCTCAGCCATTGCCCGTCGGGACGACGCCCGCAGGAATCGGTGCGGCAGCCCGTGCCTTCAACACGCCCTTAAGGCTTGGAGATCGCTAGGACGCCAGGTACTTCTCGTCCAGGTGCCACTCCAGGAACTCGGGACTTGGTCGGTCGACCCGACGATCCGGCAGGTCGATCATCTCGCCGGCACGCGCGTAGAACTCATCGCCATTCCCGAACTCGCTTCGCAGCCGAGGGCTCACCATTAGCCGGTGCATCGGATCAACCCCGAGGTATCCGGCGTCGAACAGAGTGTGCGCGTCCGAACGCAGCAACAGCCCGTTGTCGAGCCGATGCTCACCGCCGGCCGTGACCGGCTTGATGTGTGCTGCCTGCAACACCGGGCGAATTCGGTCGCCTGTGATGGCGCAGCGACGGTGGTAGGCGTTCGCAACAACAGCTTGAAAGGCCCGTTGCCCCAGGCGCCGGGGAGCGAGCCGGGGATCTCCGAACACGGGGCCGGGCAGATCCCACGCGGTCTCCAGGTCGCCGCCGAAATCGTGTCCCAGTAGCCGTCGTAGAGCCTCCTCGAAGTACGACGCGGCGTGCTCGTTGGCTAGCGGATAGGTCTTGCCCTGCACGATGTTCGCGGCGAACGCGGGCGGCGGACCCATCTCAAGACCCGGAGAGTAGAACGCGACGTCTCTGACGAAGATCGAACCAATCGGTGGGTCCTCGTCGGGCGCGATCGGAGCTCGCCGATACCGACCGATCCGGTGCCGCATCGTAACGATGTCCTCGGCTCCGTTCGCCTCGCCAAACAGAGCCCAGGCCTCTGACAAGGGCAGTACGGCGAAGCCGCTAAAGAATCCACCTCCGACGACTCGATTGTGTGGATGGTGCGTCTTGAACATGAACGGCTCGCCCGGCTCGAGCGCACGAAATACGCGCCCACCACTTGGCTGCCAGAAGTTAACCTCCTTGATCTCGGGCCGCGCGGCAAGAAAGTGGTACCAATCGCCGTCGGTGACACCGACGTATGCCCGCACAGGCCGCCTCCCGCTCCACCAGGGGCCGCCGCGCCACGCGCTGTGCGACCTGCCTTGGGCAAATCGTGCCGCGTCCAACCTCGACTGCACAAGCGGAGGTGCGTCGCATCAAGGTGACCCCCTCCGATGAACCCCCAAAGTGTCCGGTCCCTGGGCGGACGGGTTGGCTCTGTCTTCCGGACGATCCAAGTCCGCGCTAAGTCCTCCATCACAAGTGGTGGTTTCGTTTCCCCGGCCGACATGCGGCCGATATATTGCCGCGACGCAGATCTTGGGAGTTGCCGTGAGCGCTAGCCAACGCATACCGGTACGTCATCGGGTGGGCTTGCGCTCTGGGGCGGCGTTTGCGGTTGTCGCCGGCCTGCTCACCTTCGCGTCGGCACTTCCGGCGCATGCACACCTGGCGCGTCCCACTGTCGCCGTCAAGCTCCCGCCGTACGGGACGCTTTGGATCAGTTCGCCCCCCGTCGGCGACCTTCTGGAGTTCGCGGCGCCCGGCCCCAACGCCCCGGTCGACCAGAGTCCGATCGTCGAAATCACGGGTGTGGATACCACGTTGAACGACCCGCGAGGCGTGGCCATCGACCACCACGGTCGGGTCTGGGTCGCGAACCTCGGCGGCAACTCGATCCTCGCCTTCGCCCCACCCACCGGCGGGGGGATCGTCGACGCCAAGCCGGCGGTCACGATCTCCGGCGCCAAGACCGGCCTGAGCTCGCCGATCGCGATCGCGCTCACCCAGAAGGGCAACGCGTGGGTGGCCAACCAGGGCACCAGCACGATCACGGAGTACGCCGCCGGTTCGCACGGCAATGTCGCGCCGATCCGCACGATCGCCGGCAGCAACACCCAGCTCGCCGACCTCAGCGGCATCGCGGCCAGCCCGGACGGCACCCGGGTCTGGGTCAGCGAGTATCGGATGAGGAAGGGCCCGGCGCCGCCTTCGCTGGTGGAGTTCAGTGGTACGGCGCACGGCAACGCCAAGCCAATCAACGTGATCAGCGGCCTCGACACCCAGCTGAACAAGCCCGGCGGAGTGGCGGTCGGGGTCGCCGGCAACGACCCGATCGCCGTTGACGAGAACCTGGACCACCCCTCGGCGCTCCTGAGCTTCGCGCCGGGCGCCCACGGCGATTCAAAGCCGGCCGAGGAGGTCAGCGGCGAGAACACCGGGCTGAGCCAGCCTCAGTTGCCTGCGCTCGACGCGGTCGGCAACATCTGGGTGCCCAACACCCTCAACAACGAGGTCTCCCGCTTCGGCCCGACCCAGCACGGGAACGTCGGCCCGCAGCGACTGTTCCTGGGCACCGACCTGAACCAGCCCTCCAGCATCGCCGTCTTCATCGTGCCGCCCGGCGTACCGGCAGCAGTGAAAACGCACGCGACGAAGAAGAAGCTCCGGATCACCTGGTCAGCCCCGCACGTGACCGGCGGCGGGATCCTCGGCTACGAGGTACGCCGGGCCCACAAGAAGGGTGGCCCGTGGACGGTCGTCGAGACCACGTCAGCCACTGCTCGCTCTTACACGAAGTCCAAGCCGCACAAAGGCTTCTTCTACGACGTCATCGCCTTCAACGAAGCCGGCTACTCGACACCGAGCCACCCGAACGAGCCGATCTGACCGCGCCGCCGCCCTACGGGGAGTCGGCGAAGCGGGCCAGCTCAACGGCGTCAACTCCAGATCGAGGCGATCGGCAGGGCGTATATCCGGTCATCGAGTGAGAACGCTCTCGGGCCGGTATGCAGGACCGCCCCGGCAACGAACCGATCGTCCAGCTGATCGCGCAACCAGGTCAGATGCCGTGCGTCGCCACCGCCCGGTGCGGCGCTCGCCTTCACTTCGATCGCGATCACTCGATGCGCCGCAAGCTCGGCCAGCAGATCAATTTCGTGCCGGCCGTTCTTCTCCCTCAGGTGGTGTAGCCGAGCACCTGGCGACGAGAGCTCGAGCTCCGGGCGCAGCTGCGCGGCGACGTAGGTGTCGATGAGCCGGCCAAGCAGGTCACCGTCGCGAAGCACAGCAGTGCGATCGAGGCGCAGCGCCGCGGCTACCAATGACGGGTCGACGACGTAACGCTTCGAAGCCTTGGTGAGACGGGATAACCGGTTGGTCAACCAAGCCGGAACCGCATCCACGACGAACAAGTCCGCGAGCAGGGAATCGTAAGCGTCGGCGGTGAGGCGGTTGATCTGCGCAGCGTCGTAAAGGGTCTTGTGCTCAACCACGCCGGCCGTATTGAGCGCGAGCGCCTCGAAATAGCGGCGAAGCTGGAGCGGGCGCCGGCCTGACGCAGTGGCCGCGTCTCGGGTGAGCAACTGGTCGAGATACCCCTCGGCCCAGGCGACACGCGCCCGGCCGGACAGGCGTAGGACTGGTTCTGGATAGCCGCCGGCCAGAGCGAGGTCGACGTACCCGCTCAGGTCTGGCGGCGATGGCGGCGGGGCGAGCCTCGCCAGATCGTTCGTCGCCAGCCGGTCAAGGAACGTGGGGCCGTCGGTACGACCAACCAACTCGCGCTCGGTGAGCCCATACATCGATCGCCGGATCACCCGGCCGGTGCCCGGCCAAGTCTCCGCCTGCAGGTCGGCCCGGACGCTACCGATCAACAGGAAACGGCCAGGACGCGGCTCAGCATCAACCGCTCGCTTGACTGCACCAAGAACGGAAGGAACCGCCTGCCACTCGTCCAGCAGCACCGGCTCGGCCATGGTGGCAAGTGCCGCATCTGGATCCGCATTGAAGGCCGCGGCCTCTGCTGGCTGATCCAACCGGACGAGGCTCGCTGCCATCTGCTGCGCGGTAGTGGTCTTGCCCGTCGCGCGAGGACCGACGACCATCAGCGCCGGCAGTTCCTCGAAGAGCGCACGCAGATCCGCATCAATCAGCCTCGGCAAATACTCCGTAGCCATAGAAGCAGAGTAACGCTTTGGACCAGATCTCGATAACGTTTTGGACCAGGTTCTGCTATCGCTTTCGACCACGTTGGGTCAGATGGGCCAGACCGGGCGCATCAACGCGATCCCTGCGGCCCGACCGGATGGCAGGGTTTACGGCGAGCTGGCGAAGCGGGCCAGCTGCAGCGGTCGGCCGCCGCGGAGTTGATCCGCGCCCATCGCCTTCCAGTCCACGGGCGTCACGGTGCCGGTGACCGAAAGGTGGTTCTCGGACTGCCAGGTCTTGACCGCGGTCACGGTCGCCGCGGAGTACGACCCGGTCACCGGCGTGGCCACCTGCTGCTGCACCGCGCTCACCGCCGCACCCGACGCCCCCGCCGCGACCGTCGAGTTCCGGTACGGCCACAGCGGCCCCGGCTTCCCGCGTACGGCGGCCAGCACCGGGCAGGTCAGGTCCGAGTCGAGCCCGCGGGTGTACTGCACCAGCCAGGTCACCCCGCCGGTCGCGGTCGCCCGGCACAGCCGGGCGGCGTGGTGCGGCTTGCCGTCTCCGCTGGGCAGCCAGTTCGGCACGTCGAGCCGGTAGCCGCGGGTGATCTGCGTCCACATCGCCGAGGTCGTGTAGACCCCGACCGGCTCGTTGGCCGCCCGAAGCGCGGCGACCGCGCCGCGCAGCACGGCGACGTTCCGCACGACCCGGGCTGACCATGGCACCGAGTTGCCCACCTCGACGTCGAGCCACAGCCGCGGCACCGTCAGCCCGGCCGAGCGCATCGTCGCGAGCGCCGCCTGCACCTGCGCCGCCCCGTTGTTGCGCAGCTCGCAGCGCACCGACGACCCGCACGACGCCAACGGTCCGCTGGCCGACGCAGCCAGCGCCTCCGCGGTCGGGTACGACACCACCGCATACGCCCCGACCCGCACGCCGTTGGTCTTCGCCCAGGCCAGCTGCGCGGCCAGGCACGGGTTCACCGTGTTGCCCGCTCCGTGGGTCAGCCCGAGCAGCACGTACGGCGGCCGACCGGCGGGCAACGTCTCCGCGGAAACGCCTGAGCACTGCGGCCAGGACACGTCGTACCCGTGGCTGCCCAGCGGCGCCGGCCCCAGCGGCGCCTTCGGCTGCGACCCGCCGCCCAGCGTGAGCACGACCCCGATCACGACGCCGGCCACCGCGACGACGCCGGCGCCGGCCAGCGCCCGGCCGCGGGAGCTTCGTAGCCACCGCGCCCGGCGCGGATCCAAGCGGGCAGCGATCCCCCGCCCGCGGCGACGAGGCCGTCCGCGCGGACCGGTCATCGTCACCCCGTCCATACTGCCTCTAGACTCGACCGGTCCCTACCGGGGCAGGTAGCTCAGTTGGTACGAGCGTCCGCCTGAAAAGCGGAAGGTCGGCGGTTCGACCCCGCCCCTGCCCACCACCAACTTTCGGCGTTTCCGCAGGTCGGAACGGCTTTGCCGCCAACATGACCCTCGCGCACGTTGCCGGTGAGCCGCCCGCTGGACACCGTGTCTCGCCGTGTCGTACCGCCCGCTATTGCACGCGGGTTGCACGTTGATCTTGACCTGGGCCTTCAGTCACCCCCCAGGCCACAGGCTCCACGGACTCATTCGTCGGCGGCTAGTAGCTGCGTCGTGGGGAGGCGCCGCAGCGCGAGGCCAGGAATGATCGACGCGAGGCCGGCAAGAACCAGACCGACAATGGCGGCAATCACGGTGATCACCACTAGCCGTTGGAAGCTGCCTCCCGTGGTGACCACTGCGGCGGCGAGCAGGCCGAGTATCGCGCCGACGACTCCGCCGGAGAGCCCGACAATGCCTGCCTCGTAGCCGAGCAGCCTGCTTTGCCAGGCGTCGCTCCACCCGGTGGCGCGCAACGTCGCGAACTCACCCGCTCGTTCCCGAACATTGAGATAGAGCATGTCGGCGACGCCGGTCGCAGCGAGCGCGAGCATTGCACCGATAGCGATGTAGTCGACGCCTTTGACATGCAGGGTGATGTCGTTGCCGAGCAGATTGCCGCTGGCTGACCCGCGAAACGCGAATGTGACGGCTAGCAGAACCGTCAGCGCGGCAATGCCAAGAACAAGGCTGCCCGTAGCGAGCGCGGTGCGGGCGGGCCGTCGCCGCAGGTTGACTAACGCCATACCGGGAAGGCGCCGCGGCGAAAACGCGCGCCGGGCTTTCGCGACATTCGCGCGGACCGCTTCGGCAGGCGTAGCTCGGCTAGCGCGCCAAGCGGGTAGGCCTCCAGCGGCAAGAGCAACGGCCAAGGCCAAAGGCACGGCGACGAGCAACGTGAGCGGGGCGACCGAGAGGTTGAGTCCGACGGTCAGTGCCCAGCCCGCCAGGCTGCCCACCACGCCAGCAATCAGCCCAATTACGACAAGTTCGCCAAGGACGATCTCGAACAGCTCCCGCGGCGACCATCCCAGGCAGGTCAAGGTCGCGAGCTCGCGACGCCGCGCCTGGGCAGCCGCGGACGCGGCGTTCGCGACGGACAGCCCACAGACCACAAGAATCAGCGCGAATAGCGCTGCGCTCTTCCGATTGATGGCGTTGAGGATCACGACGGCGACGCCGAGTTTGGTCCAGCCCTCGCGCACCTGCAGGGCCGGCTCACCATCTTTGGTCGCGGGCAGGTCGATGGTCTGGGGAGCTGGTGAGCTGCCGTACGTGATGTCGACGTCGAGGCCGGTCTGGTTGTGGATTGCGGTCGCGACGTCGTTGATCCGCGATCGGGATGCCTTGTCGATGCCGGCGACGCCGGCGACTCGGACGCGGATGACACTGATCGGAGCCTTCGCGTCTGGGTCAGGCCCGACGCGTGATGCGGTGAAAGTCCGGATCGACGACAACGTGGTGAACAAACCCGGCGGTTGAGCGACGTAGCCTGCGATGTTCGCATCAGGCAACATCGCTCGACCGTGCAGCGCGGCGATGCTCGACGGATCGGCCCCGGTCACGGTTGGTGGTCGGTAGGACTCCAGCGGGACTTGCGACAGCGAGGAGAAGCCGCGCAGACGGCTCGGGTCGTAACGACCTACGAGGTGCAGGTCGGGTGCGAATCCACCGACGATGCGGCAGCCCGCGCCAGTGGGTTCCTCGTTGGTCGCTTCGTGTTCGACGATTCGATGGAACTGGGTGTCGTTGTTCTCGATCGGGGTGGTGGGGTCGAATCCGAACTGTGAGTACACCGTGCTGCTCCACACCCCTGGCGGATTCGTGACGGAGCGTGCGCGAAGTGCGCCGCCAGCGGCAGGCGCGTACGTGACCGGCTTAAGCGACCAGTAGTTGCCCTCGGTGTCGGAGTAGAGCGAGACGTCGTTGAGCGCGCCGTCGAAGACGTGGGCAAGGTTGATGTTGACGTTACCGACGTGCCTCCCAGACAGTGATGGCAGTAATCGTCGGGCCTTCGCCGTCGTGAGAATGTGCGGCAGGCCAGGCGATGCCGGCAGGCGAAGACTCGACACGGTGGCATGCAGGGTCTCGCTGAGGAAGCTTCGGCTGGTCGCGATCACCGGGACAGTAGGCGTGTCGGTGTCGCCGTGTCTCGGACACCTCGGCCCGTCGTCTTCACGCAGGGGCAGCCCGGACACCGTTGCGGAGTCGAGGCCGACCAGGCAGTTCTCTTCGCGTGGGTCGATGGCGGCAACAAGAACAGGGAATCCGATGTCGACGTCTGCGCCGACGAACCGCCTCCGCTGAGAATCGCAGAACATCGCCTCGCGGTATCCCCGTTGAAACGCGCTGTTCTCGAGGTCCGGCGGGTGCTCGTTGAACCCGTCGCACACCGCGAGACGCTGGTGGTTCGGCTGTACCTCGTAATGGTCGTGGTCGGCGGCCACCACAGGTCGGTCGGTGACGTACACATAGCTGGGAGCATCGCGGGCGCTCTCCAGCCCGTGGTTGGTCCGGTACGTCAAGCCGACCCTGAAGATCTGTATCGTGTGCCACCGTCGTCCAGCGACGAATGTCGATCGGCACGTTCTGCTCCAGGAGCATGTACCCGAGGTTCGCGACCGGCGCAGCGACCTCCACGCCGGGCAGTCGGCGAATCGAGTGGTACTGCGCCATCGTGATCCCGCCGAACAGCCCCGATTGGAAGTTGTCCTGCACAAGCCCGCGCTGTTGCTCGATCGCACTTCGAGACCCCGCCGGCCGGACCAGGATGTCGTAGGCGGCGCGGGCGTTGTTGCGCAAGATGCCGACGGTCCGAACCCTGCTCGTCGCGGTCGGCGGCGGGGTGACCCGGAGAAGCTGACCACCGCGAGCCGCAATCCCGATGCCAACACCAAGAGGCCCGGCCGCGACGCAACCGCAACGATGAGAGAGATGTAACGAAGCACCGGGACTCGCTCAGCCGGACTTGCGAAGAGGGCAACTCGCGACCCGGCGGGATCGAGAGCCGCGGGGAATCGCTCGATGTGCGGCGGCGGTGAGATCGGTCTGGTCGGCCTTCGGCAATTTCGAGCCAGCCTGAGGTTCGGCCTGCGTTGTGTAGGCGCGCGGCGTCGATCAACCATGACGGATCACGGGTTCGTCGGCGTGCTCGTCGCGCAGTTCAGCCAGGGTGCGCAACTCACCGAGGTGATGGGAGCGCTGCCGGTTCACCACGCCGGCGAGGGCGTCGAGCCCCGACCTGGACGCCACCCAGCAACTCACTGAAGAACAGCTCGTCGCGATACCCACCCGTCCGAACTGCCGGCTCGGCTAGCCAAGCCTGCACCCCGCGGCGACCCGCCGGTGTGAGGGAATACACCCGTCTGTCGGGCCGGGATCCCAGCCGGCTCCACTTTGCTAAGTCACGAAACCCCGTCGCGGGCGAGCCGATCAAGCGTGTGATACAGGTGCCCGATGTTCAGCTGACCCCACTGCGGACCGATCGCCGCTTCGAACTTCACCTTCAGCTCGTATCCGTACGTGGGTCCATCGTCGAGCAACAGCAGAAAACTGCGTGCTGTATCGCCATCGTCACATCCTCGTCGTTGCTTCGGCAGCACGGCTGTCGCGTGATTGCATGCTGGAGAATGTATTCACACGGCATGCTCTCGTCCAGGAGCGCAGATGCGCGGTGAATCTCAGCGCGACCCCATCCGGAATCCAGGCGAGTCAGCTGGCTCGCGAGTGGTCGTGGATCACGTCATCCGCACCTACCGGAGCGGACCAACCGCGTCGTTGCGCTCGATGGCGTAAGCCTGGAGATCCCTGCCGGGAGTATGGTCGCGTTGACCGGCCCGTCCGGGTCCGGCAAGTCCACACTGTTGCACCTTTCTGGGCGCGCTCGACCGCCCCGACGCCAACAACCGTTCTGATCGACAACTTCGATCTCGCCACGGCGCGACAGAGCGAACTGATCGCCCACCGGCGACGGGTTGGATTCGTGTTTCAGCGATTCAATCTGTTGCCTGCGCTCACCGTGATCGACAACGTGATCGCGCCTGTTCTGCCAAAGCGCACGGATTTCGACAAGAGCGAGCGGGCAGCGCAACTACTCACCGCCGTCGGGCTTGAGGCACGAGGCCACTCTCTGCCATCCGAGCTCTCTGGAGGCCAGCAGCAACGAGTGGCGATCGCTCGGGCGCTCATGAATCGTCCAAGGCTGCTCCTCGCCGACGAGCCGACGGGCAACCTCGAGCTCAACCACCGGCGAGGAGATCCTCGCGCTCATCGCTCCACTACGAACCGAGCGCGGGATGACCGTCGTGGTGGCGACACACGACCCTGCAGTCGCCTCTCGCGCCGACCGGGTCATCCATTTGCGCGACGGTCAAATACACCAACAAGACCCGATCGTTGCCTGGCCGCACCCCCGAGGAGCTCTTCTCCCGAATCAACGACCTGCAGAACTGACCCGGGGCCGGTCGTCGTTCACGGCGACTGCGGCATTGGCGACGACCTCGGCCACGAACGCCTCGACCTGGCGGTAGCCGCGCCGCCCAAGGAACTGAGCAAGCAGGTCGGTGACCACCCTCTCGGGTGACGTCGTTTGCCTCACGTTCTCTCGAACCATGCGAAGTCGGTCATCGTTCTCGATCCCGCGATCCGACTCAGTGTGCCGCTGCGAGAGGAAACGCCTGTCCACTCGCGCGAGCCCTCGTCCGTTGAGAAGCTCGCTGACACCTTCAACTGCCAGGTCAGACGACGTCGTGCGGCTCCGCGTCCTGGGTACAAGGAACAATGCAGTCCGTCCTGAACCGCCGAGCACAAGATCGACAGGGGCATGACAACTCCCTCTGCGGAAATGTCAGCGGCACCTTCCACAGTCTCGTCCATCTCGATCGGCAGTTGTCGCCGTCGCGTGAAAACTGACCCCGTGTCGCCGCCTGAAAATTGACCCCCTTCGCAACAGCCTGGCTCTAACCGAGCCGGGAGGACGAAGGGGTGTTGAGCGTGGAGGACTGGGCGGAGATCCGTCGGCTGCATCGAGCAGAAGGGCATGCCGATCAAGGTGATCGCGCGGGTGATGGGGATCTCGAGGAACACGGTGCGGGCGGCGTTGGCCAGCGACGGTCCGCCGGGGTATCGGCGGCCGCCGGCGGGGTCGATCGTGGATCCGGTCGAGCCGGCGATCCGGGAGTTGTTGCGGGCGTTCCCGACGATGCCGGCGACGGTGATCGCGGAGCGGATCGGCTGGGACCGTGGGATCACGGTGTTGAAGGACCGGGTCGCGGAGCTGCGGCCGGTCTATCTGCCGCCGGACCCGGCGAGCCGGACGAGTTATGCGCCTGGTGAGCTGGCGCAGTGCGACTTCTGGTTCCCGGAGATCGAGCTGCCGGTCGGGTTCGGGCAGACCCGCACCGCCAAGCAGCTGCCGGTGCTGACGATGGTCACGCGGCTACTCGCGGTGGCTCTCAGCGTTGCTGATCCCGTCCCGGTCGGCGGAGGATCTGTTCGCCGGCTGGTGGCAGCTGATCAACGGTCTGGGTGGGGTGCCCGCGGCTGCTGGTCTGGGACGGTGAGGGCGCGGTCGGCCGGCATCGCCGCAACGACCTCGCTGCTGACCGTGGAGTGTCAGGCGTTCCGCGGGACGCTCGCCACGCAGGTCTATGTCTGCAAGCCGGCTGACCCGGAGGCCAAGGGTCTGGTCGAGCGGGCGAACGGCTATCTGGAGACGTCGTTCCTGCCCGGCCGGTCGTTCACCTCGCCGGCGGACTTCAACGTTCAGCTCGGTGACTGGCTCTCGCTGGTCAACCCCCGGCAGCGCCGGGTGCTGGGCTGCGCCCCGACCGACCGGATCGCCGCCGACCGGGCAGCGATGATCGCCTGCCGCCGGTCGCCACCGGCGACCGGCTGGCGGTCATCGACCCGGCTGGCACGTGACCACTACGTCCGGTTGGACTCCAACGACTACTCGGTGCACCCGGCGGTGATCGGGCGCCGGATCGAGGTCGATCGCGGACCTGCACGAGTCCGGGTGCTCTGCGAGGGCACAGGCCGTCGCGGACCATGAACGGGTCTGGGCCAAGCATCAGACGATCTCCGACCCCGAGCATGTCGCCGCCGCGAAGCTGCTGCGCCGGGAACGGATCGGGCTGGTCCGCCCGGCCGGGCGACACCGACGTCGAGATCCGCTGCCTCAGCCGACTACGACACCGCTCTCGGTCTCGATCGACGGAACGGTCGCGTGATGGCCGACCGCGAAGACCATCGACCGCCAGCCGCGACACCGCGCGGAGATCGCGTTCCTGACCCGAGCGTTGAAAGCACCGACGCTGCGCGAGTCCGTCGACCGCCTCGCCGAACGCGCCCGGGCCGAGACCTGGACCCATGAGGAGTTCCTCGTCGCCTGCCTGCAACGTGAGGTCTCCGCCCGTGAGTCCCACGGCGGTGAAGGCCGGATCCGCGCCGCCCGGTTCCCCGCACGCAAGTCGTTGGAGGAGTTCGACTTCGACCACGCCCGCGCACTCAAACGGGACACGATCGCGCACCTCGGGCACCCTGGACTTCGTCACCGCCAAAGACAACGTCGTGTTCCTCGGACCGCCCGGCACCGGCAAAACCCACCTCGCGATCGGCCTCGCGATCCGCGCCTGCCAAGCCGGGCACCGGGTCCTGTTCGCGACCGCCGCCGAATGGGTCGCCCGCCTCGCCGACGCCCACCCCGCCGGCCGGCTCCAAACCGAACTCGATCCGGCTCGGCCGCTACCCGCTGCTCGTCATCGACGAAGTCGGCTACATCCCCTTCGAACCCGAAGCCGCGAACCTGTTCTTCCAACTCGTCTCCATCCGCTACGAACGCGCCTCGCTGATCGTCACCAGCAACAAGCCGTTCGGCCGCTGGGGTGAAGTCTTCGGTGACGACGTCGTCGCCGCCGCCATGATCGACCGGCTCGTCCACCACGCCGAAGTCATCGCCCTGAAAGGAGACAGCTACCGACTCAAAGACCGAGACCTCGGCCGCGTCCCCGCAGCCAGCACAAACCGAAGAATGACCATCAGGGGGTCAATTTTCAACCGGCGCTAGGGGGTCAATTTTCGAGCGGCGTTGACAGCAGTGCGAATTCGATGAGTCCGCTCGGGTGGAAGAGCAGTCGAGCCTCCGACGATCGACCTGCAAACCGCACCATTTCAGCGCCGGAGTATTCGGGAGCCTCGTTGACTTCGTCGGAGAACCAGAGCTGCGATCCAGCGACACGCCGTTTCTGGATGAGTTCCTGGGGCGCAAGCCTCTTTGCCGGAACGCAGCGCGCGACCGCAATGACCTCGTGACGATTGCCAAGATCGTCTTGGTAGTACCAGCCCGCGTTGAGTGCACCGAGATTGTTCGCCGTGAGCCTGCTGTGTAGCGCATTCACAACGCGAGAAACTGCGCTACCGCTCGCACTCAAAACCGCGGTCGCCACCGAGCCAGCGATAGCTCCGGCCACCGCGCCGGTTACTGCAGGACTTGGCATCTGACCTCGATTCGTCGGGTCGAGGCTAGCCACGACATGCGACTCAACGGACCGTTGAAGATCGGTACCAGGCGGGCAGTCGTATCTCGATACCTGTGTGTCCAGAGAGTTGTTGATCTTGGTCGAGTCGGTGGTGCGGTGATGTTGAACGGCGTCGGCACAGGGTCGGGCAGGCCATGGCGAGGGGCGTGCCGATCTGGCAGGGTGGGCTGGCCTGTGCCGGTTCTGGCGGCGATGGGCGTGAACTCTGATCCGCCGTCTGGCGGCCTGGCTGTTCAGGCTCGGCCGACCTGTGGGTCGACGGTGAGCCGCCAGGCGCGTTGTTCCCACCCGGGTTCGTCGCGCAGCGGCACGTAGGCCTTGAGCAGTGCGTCGCGGATCTCGGCGCCGTACTTCGGGTGCTGGGCGAGGGCGAGCAGCGCAGCGTCGTAGCCGGCGACTTGTTTGCGGAGCGCGGTCACCCGGCGTTTGAGGGTCTTGACCTTCGCGGCGTCGCGGACCTCGAAGGCGCGTTGGCGGTGCGAACGACGGCAGTACTTGGCCTGGGGCGGCTGGTCATCAGGAATCGGGCCGCCGCAGTAGTCACAGGTCCGGGCGAACACTCTGTTCATACCCGCCGACGGTAGACCTCGAAGTACCGGTGAGCGTCCCCAAACGTCACGGGGTGACGAGTGGGGCAGTAGCCACGGGTGTCCGTGGGTGTCGCCCCGTGACCGCGGGTGTCGTTTCGTGCCATGTCGCGGCCGTCAGCCGGTCCCGAAAACTCGTCGATACTTTCTGCTGTCACGGGTGACGTTTGGGTACGTTCGAGGGGACGGTGACCGGTCACAGTGCCGCCATGCGCACCGATCTCACCCCTGTTCCGGCTCCGTTCTGCCTGCGGTCGGGGGGCGGTGACGGGTCGTGTTGAGGTTCAAAACGTTCGCCTCCGCGCGGGCCGCGATCCGCTACTACGTCGAGCACGGCGCGGACTGCGCCCGCAGCCACGACCCGGCGTCACCCGACCCGACCGCGTTCAACCGGGCGGACGGTGCGGGTCGTGCCGTGGACTACTACAACGAGCACGGCCGGGTGCTCGGCCAATGGGCCGGCAAGGGAGCAGCGGCACTCGGTCTCACGGGTCCGATCCTGCCAGGGCAGGTCGAGGTGCTGTCCCGACTGCTGTCCGGTCAACTCCCCGACGGAACTCCGGTAGCCGGGCCGGTGTGGCGGCCGCACCCAGACAGCCAGCTACCGATCGGGCCCATCCTTGACGCGGTCCACTCTGTGGCCGCCGAACGTGGGCTCCCGGTCGATGATCTCGTGACCGACCCGAAGGCCCGGGCGGAACTGTCCCGGCTTTCGATGCGGTTGGCCGCTGACCCGACCACGGTCGCGAAGCTCGACCCACTGCAGAAGGTCGCGACCAGCGCAGGAGTCGACCTCGATCGGCTCTACGGACCCGGGCGGGTCGCGATCGCGCACGCCCAGTCCGAAGTGAAAGTGGACGTCCGGCGGGCGGGAGCCGACGGGGCGATCTCCGCGCCGAAGACCGTGTCGTTGCTGTGGGCTTTCGGCGACCCGGAAGTGTCGGAGCAGGTGCTGGCGGCGCACCGGGCCGCGGTCACCGAAGCCGTGAAGCATCTCGAGCGGTACGCCGCGCATGCGCTACGCGGGCATCAGGGTGATGGGCACCGGGCCGCGCATGTCGGGACCGACGGGCTGATCGTCGCCGGGTTCGAGCATCTGACCTCCCGCGCGGATGACCCGCAGATCCACACCCATCTCGTCATCGCGAACCTCACCCACGGCCAGGACGGCAAATGGTCGGCGTTGGACACCCGCGCGTTGTTCCGCCACCAGCGCACCGCCGGCTATCTGTACCAAGCCGTCCTCCGCGGTCAGCTGACCGGCCGGCTCGGAGTCGGGTGGGGACCAGTGCGTAACGGGACAGCGGAGATCATTGGCTTCCACGAGCCGCTGCGTCGCGAGTTCTCCACCCGTCGTCGACAGATTGACGCGCACCTTGAGGCGACCGGCGGGCACGGGGTCGCCGCCGCGCAGGTCGCGTGCCTCGTGACGCGGCCGGCGAAGTCCGGACGGACCGTGACCGAGCTGACCGCAGGCTGGTGGGAACGCGCGATCCGTCACGTCCCGGCGCCGGCCCGGATGATCCGCGCCGTCCTGCACCGTGAGCACGCCGCACCGCTGGACTCGACCACCTTGGCGCGGGTCACTGACGAGCTGCTCGCACCCGACGGGGTCACCGCGCTCCGGTCCAGCGTCGATCGCCGCGAGTTCACCCAAGCACTCCTCGAAGCGCTGCCCGCTGGCACCCCTGTCGACCATCAGCAGGTCGAGAACACGGTCGACCGCGTTCTCACTGACCGGCGGGTCCTGCCGTGCTCGCTGGAGAAGAGGAGCGGCGCTGGACCACGGTCGAGCTCGCCACCACCGAACTCGCGACCCTGCAACTCGCCGCGACCACCTCCGCGGTGCCGGTCGCCGACCCCAGTGTGCCGCCGGGGCTGTCCACCCGGCAGAGGCTCGCGGTCCAGCTGATCACCGCGTCACCCGCGACCGTCGACGTGGTGCTCGGACCGGCCGGTGCGGGAAAGACCGCGATGCTCACCGCACTGCATGAGCACTACCGATCGCTTGGGGTGCCGTTGCTCGGCGCGTGCGTCGCGGCGGTCACCGCGCGGCGGCTCGAACACGCCACCGCAATCCCCTCCACCTCCATCGCCCGGCTCACCAGCCGGCTCCGCGCCGGTCACCCACTCCCAAACCGGTGCGTACTCGTGATCGACGAGGCCGGGATGGTCGGCACCCGCGACTACCACCGGCTGCTGACCGCCGTCACCGCCGTCAGCGGGAAGATCATCCCGGTCGGGGACCGCGCCCAGCTGACCGAAATCGACGCCGGCGGGATGTTCGCCCGACTCTCCCGCCAGCACCTCCGCGTCGAGCTCACCGACAACCACCGGCAACGCCACGGCTGGGAACGCGCTGCCCTCACCACGCTGCGCGCCGGAGACATCCCCCGCGCGCTCGGCCTCTACCAGCGGCACGACCGGCTCCACCCACACGCGGACACCGACACGCTCACCGCCACGATCGCGAGCCAGTACCTCGACGCCGTCCATTCAGGCGTCGCACCGGGTGAGGTCGTCGCGCTCACCGCCACCCGCAGCGGCGCCGCGCGACTCAACCAGGCGATCCGCCACCAGCTCCAACATGCCGGCGCGATCGGACCGGACCAGAACGCCGGTGACAACACCTATGCGGTCGGCGAGCTCGTCATGATCACCCGCAACGACCATCAACGCGGCCTGCTCAATGGGCAACGCGCGACCATCGCCCACGTCCGGTCCGACCGGGTCGGTCTCGACCTCGACGGCCAGGCCGTGACCGTCCCCGCCGACTGGGCCAACGACCGCCTGGTCGGCGCGTATGCCATCACGATCCACAAGGCCCAAGGCCTCACTGTCGACTTCGTGCTCGTCGACGCCACCGGCATCGGCGACCGCAACGCCGGCTACGTCGCGCTGTCCCGAGCCCGGCACCGCACCGAGATCCACCACACCGGCATCGACACCCTCACCGATGCGCTCTCCGACGACCCGCTCAGTCCCATCCCCAGCCATCACCTGCGGCAGCGCGGGATCACCGCGGACCTCGCGCAACGGCTGACCCGGACCAGCGAACAGCAACTCGCGATCGACCAGCAGCCGCGCTGGCAGCGCGATCCACCGGCCCGAGAGGGCCTGAGCCGATGACCGCAATCCCACCCATTGATGAGGAGTCCAGCATGAGCGATTTGGTCGAAGCAGACCAGATGTTGACCCCGCAGGCAGCGGCCGACCGGCTCGGTACGACGGTCCGGTTCGTCCGTCGGCTGATCGCCGAGCGGCGGATCGCCTTCCACAAGATCGGCCGTCATGTGCGGATCTCATCCACAGATCTCGCTGACTATCTGGCGGCCGGCCGGGTCGACCCGGTACCGGTGAGGTCAGGACGACGGTAGGAGACAACGATGGCTGGTCGGCGACGCTTCGGTGCGGTCCGTCGGTTGCCGTCAAATCGCTGGCAGGCGTCGTACCAGGCTCCGGACGGTTCGCGGCGGACGGCGCCGGCGACGTTCGCGACCAAGACCGACGCCGACCGCTGGGTCTCCGCGGTCGAGACCGACATGCTGCGCGGCACGTGGGTCGATGACGCGGCAGCCAAGGTGGCCTTCGGCGTCTACGCGAAGGACTGGCTCGCTTCGCATCCCCGGATCGGACCGCGATGGCGAGAGACCTGCGAACGCAACTTGCGGCTGCATCTCGCGCCGCTGCAGCCGCTGGCGCTTCGCGACCTGAGTCCGTCGGTGGTCCGGCACTGGTACGCCGAGGCGATGGCAGGCGACGGCGGACGGACCTCGATAGCGCAGTCCTACCGCTTCTTGCGAGCCGTGTTGAACAGCGCGGTCGCCGACGGTGCGCTCGCCCGTAACCCGTGCCAGGTCCGCGGCGCCGGCGTCGACCGTGCGGTCGAACGTCCCGTCGCCACCCCGGCCGAGATCGCCGCGCTCATCGAAGCAATCATCCCGCGCTATCGGGCCGCGGTGGTCCTGGCGGGATGGTGCGGACTGCGGCGCGGGGAGGTGCTCGCGCTGAGCCCCAGCGATCTCGACCTCGATCGTGGGCTGGTCACGGTCCGTCGGACCCGCACCGAGCTGCTCAGCACGCCGGACCGGTTCGACGCGCCCCCGAAGACCGACGCCGGCTACCGGACCGTCGCGATCCCCCCGCATGTCATCCCGCTACTCACCGAACACCTCAAGTCCTACGCCGGCGCTGAGCGGGTCTTCGTCGGCCGCGGTGGTGAACCGATGCGCGGCGATGCACTGCGGCTGGCGTTTCAGCGGGCACGTGCCGAGGTAGGGCTGCCACAACTTCGCTTCCACGACCTGCGTCACACCGGGCAGACCCTCGCCGCCGAGGCGGGAGCGAGCCTCGCCGACCTGATGCGCCGACTCGGCCACTCCTCGATGGTCGCCGCGAAGCGGTACCTGCACGCCACCGACAGCCGCGACCGTCAGATCGCTGACGCCCTGAGTCGGCTCGCCGCCGACCGACCTGATGACCCGGATCGGCCGCGGAGCATCACCCAGCGCTGAACAGACCGAGGCTGGGGAGCAGCTGCCTCGCCTTCTCGATCATCGTCGCGACAGCACCCAAGGCCTCAGCCGCGTCGGCGGGCGTGGTCTGGTCGGATGGCTTGACCGGGTACTCGATCCTGTTGCGACCGCGTCGCAGCGACCCGAAGACCGTGAACGCGTCGCGGAACTGTGCCACGACGGTCCGCTCGACGGCGTAGTGACCACCCGCCGTCGTGGGCCGTAGTCCCTGCTGCGCGAGAAGGCCGACGCATGCCTGCCGAGCTGCGTCGTACCCGAGGACGTAGGCACTCGACGGATCCTGCTCCACCAGCGAACGTGCGGAGTCGAGCGTGGTGTCGGCCTTGTCCAACCATGCGTCGCCGTTCGCCGCGCTGCCGACGATGGCCTCGAGATGGCGCGACTTCAGCAATTCCTCGACGACGGTCGCGCCGATTCCCCATCGGCTCATGCGGTCGACCGTCCCACGACCGGCAGCACCTCAGTCACTGAATAGACCGCGCCAGCGTGGATCTGGGTCGCGAGCGGATCGGTGCGATCACGCCATCGTGCCCGGGTCATGACGACCGGGTTTACCGGGATCCGCAGCCGGCCTTCGCTTCGCTGCGCCGCCGCGTCGATCGCGAGGCGGCTTAGCTCGTCGCCTACCACCAGGACGTCAATGTCGTTCGGTTCGGCTCCAACCGTTCCGGCATAGCGGGCCGCCCAGGACCCGAAGATCATGACCTCCGCGTTCGCACTGAACTCGCGGAACTCATCAGCGATGACGACCGCAGGGCCGTAGGTCAACAGCATGAGCTCGCTCAGCACGGGGAAAAGCCGACCGTCGCGGTTGGCCCGAACCAGGCGGGACCGCCCGACCTGACGCTCCTGCAGGATGCCGGCGTCGATCAGACGGCCGACCTCGAGGTGCACCGTGGACACCGCCATGTCCAGGCGACGGGCAAGGTCGGTCAGAGTCGTCTCCTCATGGGGATGCAGCAGGAGATCCGCGAGCAGCCGCGCCTGGTGATGGGAGCGCAAGACCGGCAACAGCGGCGGCGCCTCACTTCGCATAAATCAAAGATATCTTCGGTCTATGCAAATTTCAACTTCTGTTCGGTGCGATACTTTCCGACCGGCAAGGCTGAGCTTCGTTCGACCCTCCGCCTGCAGCTTCCCACCGGAAACAGCATCGGGTGGTCAAAAACCGATGTTGCACGGCTATTGCACGGGCCGTGCAATAGCTACCAGAATCCCTTACGCAGCAGCGATTCCTCGCGATACCCGTAAAGCCTGAAAAGCGGAAGGTCGGCGGTTCGACCCCGCCCCTGCCCACCATTTTGGCGTTTCCGGGCTCTTCGGATCTGAGTGTCAACGGCAACCGAAAATTGACCCTCTATCGGCAACTGAAAATTGACCCCCTGCTGGTCATTGGTCCTCGGTTGTGGCCGCGGGGACGCGGCCGAGGTCTCGGTCTTTGAGTCGGTCGCTGTCGCCTTTGAGGGACACGACTTCGGCGTGGTGGACGAGGCGGTCGATCATGGCTGCGGCGACGACTGAGCTGTCCGAGCACCTAGTAGAGAGAGTTGCTCCCATCGATGTCATCCGGCTGTGGATTCTGGTGGTTGCAGGTAAAGTACCGAGAGCTATTTGGATACATAATCGGCTGTCCCGAACAGGTGCTGGTGCCCGCGTGGTCCAGACCTAGTTCGTGACCCATTTCGTGAACCATTAGTTGCTTACGTGCGGTGGTGCTGTAGCCGCTGGTGTAGAAGGAGTTGTAGTAGCCCATCGCCGCGACGGCATCGAGCGCCTCGGTGACCTCCTCGATGCTGATCTCGTCGACGGGTTGGGTCGAATACTCGATCCGGTTTCGGCCGCGGCGAAGCGAGCCGTACACCGCGAACGCATCCCGAAACTGCGCGACGGCCGCTTGGTCCACCGCGTAGTGGCCGCCTCTGGTTGTCGGACGTAGCCCCTGCTGGGCAAGCAGGCCCACGCAGGCCTGCCGGGCGGAGTCGTACCCGAGCACATACGCGCTGGAAGCGTCCTGCGTGACGAGCGATCGCGCCGACCGGAGCGTGGTCTCCGCCTTGGCCAGCCAGGGCTCACCGTTTGCGGACCTCCGGTGACGGACTCCAACTGGCCGCCGGAGAGCAGTTGCTCGACGACGGCCTCGCCCATTTGCCACCGGCTCATGCCGGGTGGCCGGGTCTGGGGACGGTCAGGGTTGAGACCGAGTACGTCGGTCCGGCGGCGATATCAGCGGCCAGCTCGTCGTCTCGTTCCCGCCATCGGTCGCGTGTCATCACGACCGGATTCACTGGGATGCGCAACCGGTCCTCACTCCGCTGCGCGGCAGCATCCACCGCGAGCCGGCTGATCCGGTCGACGACCACCAGAACGTCGATGTCATGTGGCGCATCGCCGACCTTGCCCGTGTACCGAGCTGCCCAGGACCCGAAGATCAGGACGTCCGCCTTCGGGGCGAACTCGCTGAACTCCTCTCCGATGACGATGGCCGGTCCATAGGTCAGGAGCATCAGCTGACTCAACGCTGGAAAGAGCCGGTTGTCCTGATTGGCGCGCACCAGTCGGGCCCGGCCGACCGATCGTTCGAGCAGGATGCCGGCGTCGACGAGGCGGCCGACCTCCAGATGCACGGTCGACACCGCCATGTTCAACCGGCGGGCAAGATCGGTCAGGGTGGTTTCCTCTTCCGGATGAAGCAGGATGTCGGCGAGCAGCCGCGCCTCGTGTTGTGAGCGGAGGATCGGAAGTAACGGCGGAGCCTCACTTCTCATAAGTCGAAGATACCTTCGGTTTATGGGAAGCATCAATGGCGGCCCGCACTCGGTCGCGCGCCTTGGCCGGTACGGCGCCGAGCGGCGGCCGTCAGGACCGCGGGAACCGATCGGGCGCACACTGCGTCCAACGCCCAGACCGGTAGTTCAAACGCGTCGCGACAGAGTTGGCGGACGAGCATGAGATCTCGGCTGAGCACACAGCAGGTTCTGCGCGGGTCACTGGTGACCGGGCTGATCGGGAGCACGGTGCTGCTCCCCTTGATCGCCGGTACGCCGGCCGCGGCCGCCGCCATCAATTTGTGCGGGCATCCCGCTGACGCGGTGCCGCCGCAGATCTCCAGCGTCACGTTCAGCTCGCAGACCGTGGACACGACCCACGGCGCGACGACGATCACGCTGACTGCTGACGCGGTCGACACGGCGACCGGCGGTGCGGGCAGCGGGGTGAAGCACCTCGACGCCTTCCTGGCCGGGCCGCACAACAGCTATGTCCCGGTGAAGTTCCGCCGTACCTCTGGCACCACCGACGACGGGGTCTGGACCGGCGCGGCGGCCTTCAGCCAGAAGGACTGGCCGGGGACGTACCAGCTGACCGATGTCGAGATCAGCGATGCGGCCGGCAACTACCAGGACTATCCGGGCTACGGGACCAATGCCACCTCGCCCACCGCGATATCGCTGCAGAGCGGTTGGGACTCCACGCTCACGCTCACCGGGCCGACTCCGACCAAGAAGAATCCGCACACCGTGCCGGCCGGAAAGTTGTCGGCCTTCACGGTGTCGCCGACCGCGGTGAACACCAGCAAGGCGACGAAGCGCGTCGTCGTCATCGCCCGGTTCACGGGCCATCAGCCGCACCGTGTCTTCGTCGATTTCTACCAGCGACCCAAGCGCGGAAAGACCCACTTCCTCCAGCTGCATACCCGGCTGCATGCCACCGGTCACAGCTGGCGAGGTCACGTCACGATGCCACGGTGGGTCGGCGACGTGAAGCCAGAAGCCGAGGTCAGCGCGCAGTTCGGGCGGGGCTTCGCACCGCAATACCGCGACTACGACCACACCGAGTTGCAGCTGCTCGGCTACGCCTCGACCGTGACGGTGACCAGCACGGTCGACGTCACGCCTCCGCAGCTGACCAAGTTCACCTTCACGCCGACCAGCGTCGACACCACCACCGGAGCCCAGACCGTCGCAGTGACGGCATCCGCAAGCGATGCCGTCTCCGGCGTGAAGGGAATCGAGGTCAGCTTCGAGAAGAACACCGGTATCCGCATCGAGTTCGGCAACGGGAGCAACCCGACTGGTGCGTCGTCGGTTCAGGGGCTCGGTGGCCTCGGCGAGTTCGAGGACGGTGGAAACGTCAACGTGCGGCTGACGCGGAGCGGCTCGCAATGGACCGGCACCGCGACCTTCCGCAGATGTGTGCCCGTTGGTAAGTGGCATGTCAGCGCCGCCGTCGTCGACAACGCCGGAAACGAGGGCTACTTCAGCGGGAAGAAGCTGACCAAGCTCGGCTTTGCCAACACGCTGCAGGTTGCCGCCGCGCCGCAATACGTGTTCGACCCGGTCGTGGTCGCCGCCACAGCGGCCGGCGCCTACCACCAGATCACGCTCGACTTCGACGAAGGAGTCGAGAACCTCACCACCGGCAATCTGACCGCCTACGCGATGAGCCCGGCGACCGCGCGCTACCAGACGCCGCTCACGATCAACGCGATCGCCTGCTCGAACGGCAAGGCGATCATCGACTGCTCCGGATCAGCAGGGTTGGTCACCTCGGCGGTCACTCACCGTCAAAGGCTCACCGGCGGACGCAACTACGAGATCTGGGCGGACCTCGATCCGACCGCCTCGCAGATCACCGACGCTGGTGGGCTGCCGGTCTCTTGGCAGTACGCCATCGCACAAGTAAAGGGCGCCTGAAAGCGACGTCGGGGATTAGGGCAGCAAGACGTTAGCGTTACGAGAGACCCGACCGCGACGCAGGCTGATCGGACCGCGCGGCAGGCTGTTCGCGGAGCACGGTAAGCCGCTGCATGATGTCGGCGAGATCAGACGGCTCTGAGACCGTCTCGCTCGCCGAGCGACCGATCATCTCGCCGTGCACCAGCAAGACCTCGCGCTGCTCCGGGCTAGTCGTGTACGGCATGACCTTGGCCAAGCTCTCGAGTTGGCGGATCATCACTGCCGGCATGCCCTTAGAGGACTGGCGGATCTTCTCCACTGCTCGTGCCACCAGTCGGGCATAGCGGACCTCGGCCTGGATCACTCGTACTGCTCCGGTCCGGTCGCGGTGGACCGTGCGGGGGTTCCAGTTGGTCGAAATCTTGCACAGCGCGTCGCCGAGCCAGTCGATACAGGTCAGTGCGGTGAAGGTGTCGTTGACCGCAGGTGAAAGCGCTCGTAGCGCGATCTCGACGAGTTGGTCGATCGCGAAGGACATGTCCTGGGTCAGGGTGCGGTGCGGTCCGGTGACGTGTCCACGCTTGAGTGCCGCGACTGACCTCGGACGCCGACGACGACGGCCACACTCGAGCGATCGGCAGGCCTTCGACGAGGAAGTGACCTGGGCGGTGCAGCACTTCGATGACGGCGTCGCACTTGGTGGCGATGGCGATCAGAGTGTCGTAGCGCACGAACTGGGGGTAGCCGCTGGTAGGCGCGGCGACGTCAAGCCCATCCTCGGCCAGCCGAAGCCTGAGCTCGCCGATGGAGGGTCCGCTCTCACGGCGATCAACATGGTTGGGCTGGCCGGCGGTGATCTCGATGTCAATGGCGGCGGACAGATCCGACGCGATGCTGGCCATCACCTGCGGCAACTGAATGGAAATGGCGACGTGGTGGATGAAGTAGATCAGTACGCCCGCATCCACCAGGGTGAGTGCGAGGGACACGGCGACGGACAGATGCGGGACGAAGATCCCTCGACGGTCGTCGCCGACGGCACCGAGCACAAGCACCGCGTACACGAAAGTGCCGACGAAGGTGCCGAGGGTCAGTTGGGTGCCGCGGTCGCGGATGAAGTTGCGGAGCATCCGTGGCCCGAACTGAGTCGAGGTGAGGGTCAGCGCGACGATGGTGATGGAGAAGACAACGCCGACGACAGTGATGACCGCGGCAGCGATCGCGCTGAGGACCTGGCGGGCGGCATCGGGCGAGCCGCTGTTCACCCAGGTTGGCAGCTCAAGTGAGCCATGGAATGCGGCCCGGTCGACCAGCACGGTCACGACAAACAGGACGACCGCAACAAGGACCAACGCGGCGGGGATGAGCCACAGAGTGGTCCGGAGCGCTTCGCGCCGCCAATCGGGGAGCTTCGGCCACATGATCTGGATGACGCTACTGACCGGCCCCGGTTTTTCAAGTGGGTAACCGCCAGTATCGCGGTGCCGAGTGCGGCCAGCGCTGATCGACGTCGGGCCGCTTGTTGGGGCGCTGGCTGGCTGCCAGTATTGGGCCGCCGAAAGGGGTTCTGTCGTGGTCAGTGCCGGATGGACTCGAATCGCGCTTGTAGCCGGCATGGTGGCGGCGTCGGGCTGGCTGGTGCTGACGCCCGCAGCCGCCTCGGTCACCGTCAACTGCGGCCCGTCGCAACTCCAGCCGGCACTGTCGGCGGCAGCGCCCGGCTCGACGGTGCACGTCAAGGGCATCTGCGTCGGCAACTTCACGATCGGCGTGAACCTGACGGTCACCGGCGCGCCAGCGGCCACCCTGGACGGTGGCGGGATCGGCACCACGCTGACGATCACCGGGGCCGCGAAGGTGACGCTCGAGCACCTCACGATCACCGACGGGCTTGCATCGCTCGGCGGTGGCATCTCGGCGCCCAGCTCGGCCGTCCTGCACCTGAGCCATGTGGTCGTCGCCGACAATCTTGCGTACGACGCAACCGCCGCCCCGGGCACCGAAGCCTTGGCCAAGGGCGGCGGGATCTATGCCTCCGGAGGCTCGTTGACCCTGACGTCGAGCACGGTCGAGGGCAACCGAACCCTGGCTGCGCAGTACGGGTCGGCCGGCGAAATCAGCGTGGCGGAAGGCGGGGGCATGTGGACCTCCGGGCGGCTGGAGGTCATTCACTCGACCGTTACCGCGAATCAGGCTGACGCGGAAAGCGGGTTGGATGCTGCTTCCCTCGGTGGCGGGATCTACGCGGACGGCAGCGAACTGATCGTGCAGGCAACAACCGTGGACGCCAACCACGCGGGAAGCAGTGGAGGCAGCGCCTTCTCGACCAGCAAGGCCGGCGGTCTCGACTACATCAGCGTGAGCGGCTCCGCCACGGTCGAGGGGTCGCACTTCGACCGCAATGTCGCCGGCAGCGACGAGGCCGGGGGCGACGCAAGCGAGGCCGACAGCGGTGGGGCCCTCCTCCTCGGAGCCCGGGTCAGTGTCACCGACTCCACGTTCGACAACGATGAGCTCCTCGGGCATGCGACCGGCCCGGGCACCGAGGTGGACCTGGACTCCGCCGCGCTGTCGATGAACGCCACAAAGTCAGGCACGATCGTGGACTCGCGCATCGCCGGTTCGCGCGCACGGGGGGCATCCGCGGATCTCATCGTCGGCACGGGTGGAGCCGTCGATGCCTTCGGCAAGGTGACGATCAGCCACACGCCGATCATCGGTACGACGCTGACCATCAAGGCCCCGAACGAGAACTGGCAAGGGGGCGCGGTGTTCGATCAGGCCGGCGCCACCGGCACGTTCACGCTGACCCTGGATCACGACAGCGTCGCCGGGACATCGGTGCGGAGCACCGGGTCAACGACCGACGCCGAGATGGACGGCGGTGCCATCTACAGCGAGGCCAGCACGACCATCACCCACACGACGATCTCCGACAACGTCGCGAATTTTGGGAAGGTGTCGTCAGCGCAGCTCTCGGGCGGCGCCCTCGATCTCAACCCGAGTGGTGGATCGACAACCACTCCGACCGATCAGGTCTCCGACTCCACGATCACCGGCAACACGCTCGCTGCGAAGACCAGCGGGGCCTCCGGCTCGGTCATCGACGGCGGCGGGGTCTTCGACGATGGAATACCGCTGAAGGTCACGGACTCGACGCTGGCGCGCAACACGGTGGGCGGTGGGGGCACCGCGGCGATCGCCGGCGGCGGCCTCTACGTCAGTACAGGCGCCGTGCACGTGACCGCGACCATCCTGGCCGACAACAGCACACCGATCGCGTCGGAGGGGCGTGACTGCTTCGGGACGGTCCTCTCCACCGGCTACGACCTGCTCGGTACGAAGACCGGCTGCGCCTACGCCAAGAAGGGGACCGACAAGATCGGCGTGAGCCCCGAGCTCGAGGCCCTGCATGCCAACGGCGGCCCGACCGAAACCCTGGCGTTGAAGAAGACCAGCCCGGCGGTCAACGCCGTACCGGTGTCGGCCTGCCCGATCAAGACCGACCAGCGCGGCGTGCACCGCCCGCAGGGCCCGAGGTGCGACATCGGAGCCTACGAGCTCAAGCCACCGAAGAAGCACCACAAGAAGCACTAGCCGTCGAGCCCTCGGCACGGGCCGCGTCGGCTACGCCGACAATGCGGTCTTCGGAAGGGAGCTCTCGAACAACTGCCTGAACTGCGCACCCGCCGACGGTGACCCGTACGGTTCGAGCGAGATCACGGCCTTGACCAGAAGGACGAGATCGTCAAACGAGCGGCCGCCCTTGTCGAACGGAGCGAAGCAGGGGCGATAGTTCGCGTGCTTCGGGCGGTACCGCCTCGACAAGCAGGCTGCCCCGTGCTGGAGCGCGCGACCGAACGTGAGCATCCGCTGGTACACCGTGCGCGCAACAGGCGACGGCACCCCGGTGGGCGGCGGCGTGATCCCGAAGGCTGCGGACAGCATCTCGCCGCCCGCTTGTGTCATCGCGTTGAACTGGCTGTCGAGCAACTGCGGCTTCTTGATGTGGGCGATCGTGCGGATCGCGGTATCTGTGATCGAGAACACCGCGTCGACCGCGTTTCGGGACGCCGGGTCCTCGCTGGGGGTCGGCCGGGTGGACGCCACCGGGTGACCGGTGGGCCCGCCAGCACCACAACCTGAGAGTGCGGCCACACACGCGATGGCGGCGAGGGCCAGCGCGGCGGATCTCCTTCGTGCGTTCATCGACCACCTCCCCCGCCGCATGGGCCAACCGGATCGTCGCACAGCGAAAGGGCTTCGACGGCTCAAACGATCAGGACCGGCGAGCGACGGAAACGCTGCCGAGGATCCGGCGCAGTTCGTCGATGTCTTTCGGATCGAGGTCGTTGATCGCCGCCGGCGGCGTACTGAGGATCTCGTCGGCGCGACGCGCGAGCTGCGCACCTTTGCGGGTCGCCTCCACGACCTTCGCCCGCCGGTCGGTGGGATGCGGCCGCCGCTTGGCCAGCCCGAGCGCCTCGAGCTCGTCGACCATCGTGGTCGCGTTCGGCGGATCGATATCGAGGGCACGGGCGAGCTCACCCATCGACATCGGTTGACGTGCGATCCGCCGGATCGCCCGGATCCGGCTGAAGCTCAGGCCCAGCGTCTCCGCCACCTCGCGGCGACGCACGTTGTCGAGCACGAGCTCGCACAGCATCGCCCACACTTCGCGCGCATCGACCGATCCGCGGGCCGGGTCGGCGGGTGAGCCGGTCATCGGGTGAGTCCGTCCGCGCCGAGTGCCTCCGGATTGAGCTCCACCGCGGTACGGCGAGCCGACTCCAGTGCCCGCCGTGATGCCGACAGCTCGCCAAGGCCGATGACCGCGGCACCACACCCTGCCAACACCCACCACCCGACGTGGCTCGCGGTCGCGAGGTTGGCATGGGTCGACGGCCCGAGCCGGGACGTCACCAGCGACCCGACGACCGCGACGCCGAGCGTCAGGCCGACCTGCCGCGACGTCGATGCGATCGCGGACGCGACACCCGCCTGCGCCCGCGGCATCCCCGAGACCGCGGCCGTTGTGATCGGCGCATTGACCGAACCGAACCCGAGCCCGAGTACGACGTACGCCGTGAACAGCGTCACGAACGACGTGGTCGGCGTGATCGTCGCAAGCATCGCGCAGGCGACCAGGATGCCGAGACCGGACGCCATCAGCGGCAAGCGAGGCCCACGGCTGCCGACCAGCCGCCCGGAGATCGGGGACGCGACCATGATCACCAGCGCCAGCGGCAGCGTGTCGAGTCCGGCGTCGAGCGGGGACAGACCGCGCACGTCCTGGAGATACAAGGTGTTGACCAGCAGGAAGCCGCCGAGCGCGGCGAATGACGTCACCGCGGTGAGCGTCGCGCACACGAACGGCACCGACCGGAAGAACCGCAGGTTGATCAACGGCTCTTCGCAACGGGACTCCGCGATCAGGAAGCCGACCAACGCAGCGGCTGCGATGGCGAGCGCCGCGAGGATGAGCGGCGAGGTCCAGCCGCGCCGCGGCGCCTCGATGATCGCGTAGGTCAGCGTGGCGAGCAGCACGCCCATCAGCGCCTGACCGGCCGGGTCGAACCGGCGCGGTCGCGGTGCGCGCGACTCCGGGATGTAGCGCAACGCCAGCACGATCGCGACCAGACCGACCGGGAGGTTGATCCAGAAGATCGACCGCCAGCCGGCCGAGCTCACGAGCAGGCCGCCCACGACCGGGCCGAGCGCCATCGAGATGCCGACCACGGAGCCCCAGACGCCGACCGCCTGAGCGCGCTCGCGTGGGTCGGTGAACGTGTTGGTGATGATCGACATCGCGACCGGGTTGAGCATCGACCCGCCGATCGCCTGGACCATCCGGAACACAACGAGGAAGACCAGGCTCGGTGCGAGGCTGCACAGCAGCGAACCCAGTGAGAACACGATCAGCCCGATCACGAAGGTGCGCTTGCGACCCAACCGGTCGGCGGTCGAGCCCGACAGCATCAACAGGCTGGCCAGCACGAGCGTGTACGCGTCGAGCGTCCACTGCAGGCCGGAAATGCTGCCGTGCAGCTCCCGGCCGATCGACGGGAGCGCGACGTTCACGATCGTCACGTCGAGCCCGACGATCAGCAGGCTCATACAGCAGATCAGCAAGATGCCGATCCGCCGGCCACGGCCGAGCTCGTGGATCGCGACGTCAGGCGGCAGCCCGGATCGCGCAGTCGTTTCTACTTTCATTATGGTTATGAAAGTATCAGGACATTGCTAGCGGGCGCAAGCTGCGATCGACGAGCCAACGCCCCACTGACGTCAGAAGCGGACCCGCAACTCGTGCTCAACGCGATCCGTCACCCGACGGACAGGCCACCGCTAGTTCGGGCTACCGGCGGTCAGCGTCTTGCCCCAGTGCCGCAGGTGGCCCTCGGAGTGCTGCAGCAGCTCGGGCGGGGGCACCAGTAGGACCGGGCAGGCGGCATGCGCGATGCAATAGCGGGTGGTCGGACCCGGCAGCCGCCGGCCCAAGACCCGGTGCCGCCCGGCACCGACGACCAGTACGTCGCCGGGCTCTTCGGCGAGCTCGACGAGCGCCGGCCCGGCGGTGGCGCGGGCAACCTGCCGGAAGACCTCGACATCGCTCGGATAGCCACCGAGCGCTTCGTCGAACGCGGTGTCCAGTCGTTCCTGGGCCTTGGCCCGCCACACGTGAAGTAACTGACCGCATGGTGCTCGGCGATACGCCATCTCACCGCCGACCGGCGCCCACGTCAGTACTGGGACCAGCACGGCATCGCGGTCCCGGGCAATCTCCAGCGCCGACCGCAGAGCGGCCAAGCTGGTCAACGAGCCATGCACACCGACGACCACGCGGCTGGCTCGGTCTTCCTTTGTTTGCACCATATTCGTCTCCCGGAGGCAATGAACACCACCGGAACCAGTGAACGCTGCCGACCCACGGTCAGCAACGAATCTGACGCGTTCGTGACGGCTCACCCGGGAAAACCGGCGGCTCCCTGACGCCACCGCCCACGCGGCGCTGCTTGCGGTTCAGGAGAACTTCGTATGCGGCTGCTCCTGGCGCACACCATCGACCCAGAGCTCCACCTTCTCGTTGTAGAAGCAGAGCAGGCCGGCGATCTTCTGCGACTCGGGAAGCGGCGTCCGGTAACACCAGACGAAGTCGTCGTACCTCTTGTCGTTGACGGTGAGACTCCAGTACGTCGCGACACCCTTGTACGGGCAGTGGCTCTCGGAGTCGGTCGGCGTCAGCAGGTCGAGGCGCAGGTCCGACATCGGCAGGTAGTAGCGAGGCGGCAGACCGGTCTCGAACAGGATGTGCGGAGCCCGGCTGTCCGCGACATCGACCCCGTCGACCACGACCCGCACGTGTCGCGACGACTGGAGGATGTCGACCCGCGTGTAGGGATCGCGCGGGTGGGTGTAAACCGGCTCGTCCTCCTCGAGCCACTCGTCCAACGCCGACCACTCGAACCGGACATGCTCGCGAATGGCCTCGATCGGCGAGTCGGGATAGCGCCATCCGGCGGCGGGTCGCACGGCCGCACCGAGATGCAGGTCGAGGATCTCGGCCTCGCCCCGGCTCGGGGAGTGCCGGCTCTCGCCGTTCGGTCGGAGCTCGCCGACGATGTCCTTCAGCGGCAGGTAGTACGCCGGGTAGGAGCGGCTCTCCCAGACCATCAGCGCCGATGTCGTGTCGAACGCGAGCTGACCCCCGACGAAGCCGCGAATCCGCTTCGCCGTCGGCTCCACCTTCAGTCGAGCGCCATCAGCCACCTGATCTGAGCCCTTTCCAGTCGCCGTCGACGATACGCCGGAGCAACCGGGCCGCAGGCGCCGCCCGGGTTCACCCGACAGGCAGGTGCGGAAGCGATCGGTAACGAGTAGCGTCCCCAGCACCTGCCGGGTGGGGCAGCCCGGCGAGCACGCTGGGGGTGTGCCATGCGCCGATACTCGACCCTGCTGACAGTCACCGCGCTCATGGTCGCACTGACCCCGGCGGTTCAAGTCGCGCACATCAGCGACGCGGTGGCCGACACGACGTTCACGGCCGACTTCGAGGCCTACTCGGCGGGCACCGAGATCACCAACCAATACCCGTTCGTCACCTTCGACTCGTTCCACGTCGCAGGCGACGGCTTTACCTTCGGGGTGAACCCGAGCGACGGCGTGGTCGTGCTCGCGAGCGGAAACCCGCTGGTCGCGGCGTCCGGGGCACATGACGGCACCAACAGCGGCCTGATCTATTGCGGGACCGAGTTCTGCGGAACGGGCGTCTTTGGCCTGCTCAACTACACCGCGGACGAGATGTCGGTGTACGTCGGCGATCAGGGCGGCACCGGCGAGCAGCTCGAGCTGGACGCCTACGACGCGAACCGTGACTATCTCGGCGACTCGACCTTGACGACGACGAGCGCAGGCGCGAGCGAGCTGATGAGCTTCACCGCCCCCGCGGGTAAGGACATTGCTTACTTCGACGTGTATCAGCGAGGGCCATTCGACGCGGTCCCGCTTGATATCGATGACTTCTCGGTCTCCGTACCGGCGGGCTCGGTCCCGACGGTCGGTGTCTCCGCGAGCGCCGGCAGCTACGAGGTCGGGAAGGACGGTACGATCCAGATCCCGCTCACCATCCACCGCATCAACGGCGCTACCGGCGATGTCGACATCGACGTCGAGGGCTTCACCGCACACGTCACCGGGTCCGCGACCGACCCCGGCACCGGCAACTCGTCCACATTGACGGTGAGCGCCGACCATACGGCGCCGCTCACCGACGTGCCACTCACGATCTCGGCGTCGGCGACGGACACGAACTCGCAGCCATCCAATACCGTGCACATCGACGTGATCACGCCGATCTCGTTCGCCGCTCCGACCGGCATCACGTCGCAGACGTGCGAGTCCAACACGTTCACCGTGGAGGCACAGGTCGCTCCGGGTGAGCCGGGATCGACCGTCGCGTTCTCGACCTCGTTCCTCCCGGTCACCACCGGGCTGACCGCAAGCGCAACCACACCGATCACGATCTCCAGCGGGCTCGCCGACACCTCGGTGCACGTCTCGAGCACTGGCGGCGGCGTCAACACCACCTTGAAGGTGACCGCGCTCCTGATCAACGGCGACAGCGCAACGGTGAACATCAGTGTGACGCGCGAGGCGCCGGACATCACTGCCGTTGATGCGATCGACGCGGGCGGTCACGGCCCGGTTGCCGGCAAGCTCGCCATGACCCCTCGGTCCCAAGGACCCGGTACGACGATCGAGGTCTACGGCCACGGATTCTGCGACACGGCGACGGTCTTTGTCGGCAACGACCACGCAGGTGTCTCCGCGACCGTCCAGCACAAGTCCAGCGGTCAGGGTCCGTATGACTACATCCGGATCGAGACACCGCGGCTGGCCACCAGCGGCTCGGTGACCGTCGAGGCCGGCTCGCCCAGCGTGACGAGCGCGGCGAGCGGGACGGCGCTCGTCGTCGACAGCTACCGCAACACCAACGGCTGGCAGTTCCACAACTTCGACCCGAACCTGATCTTCGACGACCTGGTCCAGGCCTATGGCACCGACCAGACCTACATCCACATCGACCCCTGCGGGTTCTTCACCCTGGGCTTCGGGCACTGCTCGGTGGACGTGGTTCCCGACCCGACCGCCTACATCTTCCTCGGAATCGCGCAGGCCTCGATGGAGAGCGGCACGTGCTTCGGCTTCTCGCTCAGCACGCAGCGACTGCTCGAAGGGATCGACAGCCTTCCGGGCAACCTCCCATCGATCTTCGACCAACCAGCGCCCGACACCGACCACGATGCGCAGGCGAACCACGGAGTGCAGCCGGTGCTCGACCTACTCAAAGCCGACCACCTCATGCAACTCAGCGACGAGTTCCTGACGCAGTGGGGGCCGACGGCACAGGCATTGCAGATCTCCGACCCATCCACGGTGACGCCGGCGCTCGCCGGCGAGATCGAGAAGGTCCTGAGCGCCGGGCGGTTCCCGCTGATCGAGATGAACGACAACGGCGAGGGCCACGTCGTGATCGCGTACGACATCGTGCAGACCGGCACCGGCACCTTCGACGTCTACGTCTACGACAGCAACGACCAGTTCCAGCCGAGCGAGAACACCGACGGCAGCGGGCACGCCAGCGCGGTCAACAACGCGGTGATCCACCTGACGACGAACGGTCAGTGGTCGCTCGCGAGCACGCCGGAGAAGGACGGCACGACCCCGTTCCACGGCGGCCCCGGTGGGCTGGTCGTGACCGACCCGCAGATCATCCCGAAGGTCCCGCACCTCGGATCCTTCAGCGGCGCGGCAGTGCCAGGGTCGCTGTTCAGCAGCAACTCCGCGCCGGGAAGCGCCAGCAGGTCGTCGGCAGCGGCCATCACCCAGGTCTCCTCCGGCGGACGCACGCTCTACGGGTCCGGCGGCGGGTTGAACACGAACCCGTCGACGCGGCTCGCCGCGATGCCGATGCCCGCCTTTGTCAGCGGCTCGACCGCGAGCGTCGGCCAGCTCATCGACGTCGGGAAGCACGTGCGCAGCCTGAAGGTCTCGACCACCGGCTCGAAGACCGGCGGCGCGACGCTGACCTACGTCCAAGGCGCCTACGCCGGCGAGGTTCAGACCTCGACGTCAAGTGGCGCGAAGCAGGGCGGCAGCTTCAACTCAAAGGCGGGGACGGTCGGCTATACCGGTACGACGACCAACCCGGTCACGCTTGACGTTGCCCGGACTGCCACGAACGACGAGCACGACGTCAGCGTGACCGTGGCGAAGCCTGGGTCAGCCGACGCGCTGACCCTCGGCGCCGGCAAGGGCGCAGTGACCCTCTCGCACACCGGCGCCGCAACGACCTTCACGATCACGCTGTCGGGCAACACGAAGGGCGGGCTTCCGCAGACCTTCACCGGCAAGCCGATTGCACTCGGCGCGAACCAAAGCGCACACGTCGACAGCATCAGCTGGGGCCACAGCGGCGGGACGGTGAAGGTCAAGGTCGGCACGAAGACGATCACGCTGCACAACCTGACTGCGAAGCCGCACGGCGCGAAGATCACCACGCTGCACGTGTCGAAGAAGGGCAAGAAGGCAATCGACGCCGTACTCAAGATGAAGCTGCCGAAGCTGCCCGCGGGCAGCCAGGCGATCGCGGTGTGGTTCGTGCACAACGGGCACAAGCTGCTCACCACGCACCGGGTGGTCCTGTCGACCGGCAAGCGGTCGGTGACGTCGAGGTGGCTGATCAAGCTTGCCAAGCACAAGAAGTGGCGGCACAAGCGGCTGACCTTTACCGCGGTCGTGGTCACCATCGCCGTCCACGGCGGCGCGGAGAAGGCCGCCAGCAGCCACCGCTCGACCCACTACCGGGTGCCCTGACCGGACCCGCAGACGACTCAGCCGGTGAGAACCAGCCGGCGGTCGCAGGCTTCAGCGATCGCGGCGTCGTGCGTCGCGATTACGACGGCCGCGCCGAAGCCGGCGGCGACCCGAAGCACATCCATGACCCGGTCGCGTGACGCTTCGTCGAGCTCGCTGGTCGGCTCGTCGGCGACCAGCAGCCGGGGCCGGCCGATCACCGCGCGAGCGGTCGCGACCCGCTGCCGCTGACCGCCGGAGAGCTGCGCCGGCAAGCGGTCGGCGAGCCGGTCGAGCCGAAGCTGGGCCAGCACCTCGACGGTCTTGGTGTCGATGTCCTCGGCGGATCGCCCGGAGGCCTGCAGCGGAAGGCTGATGTTCTCCTCGACCGTCAACGTCGCGGCGAGCACGACCGGCTGCGTGACCACGCCGATCCGCCGACGGTCGATCTCATCGACCGGCTCGTCGTCGACCAGCGCGACACCGTGCGCCGGGTGCGAAAGGCCGGCCAACGCCGCCAGCACGCTGGTCTTGCCCGAGCCGCTCGCGCCGACGATCGCGAGCAGGAGACCGTCGTCCAAGGTGAGGTCGAGCGGATCGAGCAGCTGTCGATCCCCGACCCGTACGCCGAAGCCCTCCAGTCGCAGCGTCACGACCCGTCCTCCTCGTCCGAGCGGCTCAGTCGCACGTGCGGCGCGTCGGCGATGATCCGCACCCGGCTCCCGGGTGGCAGCAGCGCCAGCGCGTCCGGAGTCAGGGGCAGCGTTCCGTCCGGCCCGACGATGGCGTAGGCGTCGAACGCCGAACCGTCCGTTCCGACCCGGCCGTTGAGCATCGTGACGGTCCGCGGGAACGTCTCCGCCACTGCGCGGTCGTGGGTGACCGCGATCACCGTCGTACCGGTTTCCCTGGTCGTCTCGTGCAGCGCGGCGACCACGACCGCCTTCGCTTCGGCGTCGAGCCGGCTGGTCGGCTCGTCGGCCAACAGCAGCGCGGGCCGGCGGGCCATCGTGACCGCCAGCGCGATTCGCTGCTGCTCACCGGCCGACATCGTGCCGAGAGGTTGCTGCGCCTTCGGTCGCATGCCGTACCGGGCCAAGGTCAGCTCCGGGTTGCGGTCGCCCGCCAACCGCAGTAGTTGCTGCGGCGTCGCGAACGGCGGCAACACCGTGGTCGGATCCTGGACCAGCAAACCGACCGTGTCGCGACGGATCCGGCGGCCGCCACGTGACTCGCGCGAGCTCAGGGTCCGCCCATCGATGGCGACCTCGCCCGTGGTCGGAGTCTGCAAGCCGGACAGCAAGCTCAACAACGTCGACTTCCCCGAGCCCGAAGGCCCGAGCAGTGCGACCGACTCGCCCGACTCGACATGCAGGTAGACGTCCCGCAGCGCGACCACCTGCTCGCCCTGGCGCTGGTAGAGATGGGTCACCTCACGCAGCCAGACCTCCGCCCCCCGCACCCCGCTCATGCCGCGGTCTCCCTCGCTCGCCGGAGCCCGACCGTGCGGATCGACCAACGCACGCTGAAGGCCTCAGCTACCACCAACGGCAGCAGGGTGGCGATTGCTGCGACCACGGCCGGCAGGATCTGTACGACGAGAATCGGCGCAGGCACCGAGCCGCGCGCGGCCAGCGGCACACCGGATGCCGCGAGTCTTGCCACGAACAGACCGGCCGTCGCGCCGGCGCCGACGCAGAAGCCGAGCCGGACGACCGCGGCCGCGAACCAGCCGCACCCGAGCGAGAACCGCGAGACGCCTGCAGTCGCCAATGCGACGTACTCGCTGCGGCGACGGCGGGCAGCGACCGCGCCCTGACCGCACAACAATGCCAGCGAGAGCAGCACGGCGAGCGCCGACACCGCGAGATAGGCATCGAGCCCCAGCGCCGGATCCAGGTCATTGAGCTGCGCGACCTCGGCGGCGCGAGTGTGGACCGATGTGACCGACACGTGCATCGCTTCGAGCCGCGCGACGGCATCGGCCGGTGCGCCATCCCCCAACCACACTTGCGGCTGGATCTGCGTCGTACCGGGGTCGGCGCCGGTGTCGGCAAGAAGCAGGTACGACAAGTCGACGAGCGAGCCGTCGTTGAGCAGCCTCGGCAGCGCGGCTGCCTTTGCCACGACCTTCACCCGCGGCTGCTCGGAGTCGACGCCGACGACGAGCGGCTGCCCGGGCGAGAGGATCGCGGGGATCGCGCGCGGCGCCTCGGCCCGGATCAGCGACTCGGTCCCGAGCAGCGAGCGGTAGTGCCCGGCGGCGAGCTGCCAGCCGGCGCTGCTGTGATGCGCCCCGACGTTGTTGGCGACCCAGGGACCGGCGCCGAGCCCGTCGATCGTGATGTCGAGGTGCTCACGGCGGGGCGGCTTGGCGACGCTGATCGACAGCAGCCGACAACTGCCGCCGGTTGTACAGCCGGGGGTCGGCCACGAGTACAGGTGCCGGCCGCGCTCGAGAGCCGGGCCCTGCACGATCCGGCGCGTGCCGCTGGGCAGCGCGAACCGCAAGGTCAACGAAATCGGGACCTTGTCGCGGGCGCCGTCGATGATCGGCCGGCGCAGGGCGGCGCCGGTGAACTGGTACGGCGCGGGCTGAGTTGCCTCGAGCACCTTCGCCAGCTGAGCCGGTGTCATCCCGGCCACCCGGCGGGACCAGCCCGCGACCGCCGGCAACCGGCGCGCGTCGACCGCGAGGGTGCGCTCGTCCGGTGACCCGAGCGGGTTCACCTGGACCGCCGCCATCGCCCAGCGACCGTCGGGATCGAGCCGATTCACGATGCCCGGCAGCGCTTTCAGCGACGGGACCTCGACCGTCACGACCCGGTCCGCGCCGACGATCAGGCCGGCGCGGTCCTGTCGATCGTTCACCGCGCCCCGATCAATCGCCACCGCGAACGCGAGCAGGCTGACCGACATCGCGACCACCGCGGTGACCCGCCAGGCGACGATGTCACGCCGTAGCTCGCGGACCAGCAGGTAGAGCGAGAGCCAGCTCGTCCGCCGGGTGCGTTTCACGATCGGGCCGAGCAGGGGCGGCAGGCCACGGGCGAGCAGCAGGGCGACCGCGAGGCCGCAGATCGACGGCGACACCAGGGCCCACGGGGTGGTGTGCGACCGGATCCCGCCCGCGGTCAGGAGCTCGACCAACCCGCCCAATGCGACCGTGAAAACCGCGATCTCCCACCACGCGGCGGCGCTCCTCGGCTCGGTCGCGGCCTGCAGGATCGACGTGCGCCGGGTCGCGATCAACGCGATCACCGCGGCCGCGACGACGCCGCCCGCGGCCACCGCGAGGACCCCGAGCTCGCCGTCGTGCGGCAGTGACGGCACCGGGGTCCCGCCGCGCAGCCAGCGCCCGACCGCGATTCGCACGCCGACCGGCGCCAGGGCGGCCCCGGCCACCGACCCGGCCAGGACGAGCAGGGCGGGCTCGATCGCAACCTCGCCCGCCACCCCGATCAGGCGCCGGCCCCGAAGGCTGGCCGCCATCATCTCGGTCCGCCGGGCCGCCGACGAAACCCACAAGACGACGACCAGAACCAACGCGAGCAGCGCGAGCAGTTGGGCGACCGACACCAGGGTCACCTGACCCAGCGCGGTCTGATCGGCCGCGTCAAGGGTGAGCAGCTGCGGAAGTGCCGTGGTCACGCTCACGTGGCCGGTCGGGTCGATCGCGGACATCGTCGCAATCGCTGCACGCAGCGCCGGCACCTCGCTGGTCACGATCGTGGACGCCTTCAGCGGCTGAGCGACAAAGACCTGCGCGACGGTGAAGTGCGGGATCGCGGCGAAGTCGGCCGGCGTCGCGATGAGGGTGGTGGACAGTGCCTGCGTCGCCCCGAACGTGGTGACCGGAGGGCTCCCCATCCAGTACGCCGCCGCCGGATCCGGCACTTGATAGGTGCCGACCAGCGTCAGGTGCAGGGGCCGGAGCTCCGGCGGCACCGGGCGCTGCGAGTGGAAGATCGACACGCCGAGAATGTTGGTGTCGAGGGGCCCGTTCGGCTCGCGTTCCCACTGGCCGATGGTCACGGTGCGGCCGACCGACCAGCCGAGGCTGCTCGCGACCGTTGCCGGCAGTGCGATCTCGAGCCCGGTGGTCGGGCAGGCTCCGGCCACGATGTGCACCTGTGCGCACAGGTTCGTACTGGTCAGCAGCGCGACCGGGGCGTCGACCTTCCCGGGTCGTTTGAGGTAGGCCTGGATCGACGTACCAACGATCCGTTGCGACGCAGACGGAAGGTTCCGCACGAGCGCACTCAGCGCGCCGGCCGGGTCGTCGCGCGGCGTCCCGCCGGCACCCACCACGACACCCGAGTCCTGCGGCGTAGCTGCGACCAGCCGGGCCCGCAGTCCCGACGTCGCCGCTGCGGCGCGGTAGATGAAGGCGCCGTCAGCGGCACCGGCGGCAAGCATGGTCGTGACGAGGACCATGACTGCGATTCCCCGGCGGTGCCATAGCCCGGCCAGCCCGAATGAGCCCCACGCCCACAGCCTCGACTGTCGCACCTGGCCTCCTCACCCGAACTCTGGTCGACCGCCGTCGGCCTTCGCGACGATGGGCGCCAAATCGTCGCCGAATCGTGATCGCGCCCCGCGCGGGCGGCAATCTGAGAGCCTGGGGGCAGGGTCTCGGCTGAGGAGCAGGGCGTGCTGGTGCGGCGGATGGCGATCGGGTCGGCCGTCGTGGTCGCGCTCGTCGCGGTCGGCGATCAGGGCCTGCGGGCGGCCGCCGAACACCGGCTGGGCCGGCAGACGAACTGCAGGCTCGACGCGATACACAGCTCGGTCGGGATCGGGGGTCCGCTGCTCATCCCGCAGATCGTCCGCAACCGCTACCGCCACATCACGATTCACAGCCAGGGCCTGCGCCAGCCCGGCGGCCCGGTCAACCTCAACGCCGACCTGTACGACGTCCGCGAGGTCGGGCACAGCCGGTTGGACGCCGGGCACGGCCAGGTGGACGTCGTCGTACCGTTCAGCACGATCGGCGCCGCGGCCGGCAAGGACGTCTCGGCCTCGGAGGCCGACGGCCAGTTGCTGTTCACCTCGACCGACAAGGCCGACGACACGCAGGGCTCGACGGTGTACGCCGACGTCGCGCTCGAGGGCGACACGGTCGTCGTCACCCCGGTGCGGGTGATGCTGGCCGGCAAGCAGGTCCCCTGGGCGCAGGCCGAACGGACCGCGGCCCGGACCGGTCAGTCCCTTGCGCAGCGGCGGGTGCGGCTGCCGTCGCTGCTCACCTCACTCGGCCTGACCTCGGTCACCGCGACCCCGGCCGGCCTCGTCCTGCAGGCCGCCGGCCCGGGCCTGGTCCTGACGATCCCCGACGTCCCAGGCTGCTAGCTGCACCCATACCCACCCACCCCGCACCCGCCCGTACCAGGCAATGTCACATTGCATGGACAAACCATGGGGGAATGTGGCATTACCCCACAAAACCCCTGGGCAATGTGACATTGCTTTGGGAGGGGTCCGATCGAGTAAAGATCGTCCTGATATTGCCGTGACGCACCGAATGTTCTTCGGCATACTGGAGGGTCGGAGCAAAGAGATCCCTCAATGACCCAAGGAGGCGTCATGCCAGCACGTCAGGGCGTTAACGTGCCCGCGGACCAGGTGCACGCCCGCCTTGCCGATCATCTGCTCACCGACGGCCTCGAGCTCGTGCTCGACGTCGAGCGCAGCCATGGCAGCTGGCTCGTCGACGCCCGCGACGGCAGCGAGCATCTCGACCTCTACACCTACTTCGCCTCCTCGCCGCTCGGTGCGAACCCGCCCGGCCTTGCCGACGACCCCGAGTTCATGGCCCTGCTCGGCGGGGTCGCAGCGAGCAAGCCGGCCAACCCCGACATCTACAGCACGCATCTCGCCGAGTTCGTCGTGACCTTCGCGCGGGTCCTCGGCGATCCCGCGCTCCCGCACCTGTTCTTCGTCGAGGGCGGCGCGCTCGCGGTCGAGAACGCGCTGAAGGCCGCCTTCGACTGGAAGAGCCAGCGCAACGAGGCGGCCGGTCGCTCCCGCGACCTCGGTACGAAGGTCATGCACCTGACCAAGGCCTTCCACGGCCGCTCCGGGTACACCCTCTCGCTGACCAACACCGACCCGAACAAGACCGACCGGTTCCCCAAGTTCGACTGGCCGCGGATCGACACCCCGGCGGCCACCTTCCCGATCGCGGACCACCTGGCCGAGATCGAGGCCGCCGAGGCACACGCGCTCGCGCAGGCGAAGGCCGCCTTCGAGGCGCACCCGCACGACATCGCCTGCTTCATCGCCGAGCCGATCCAGGGCGAGGGCGGCGACAACCACATGCGCGCGGAGTTCCTGCAGGCGATGCAGGCGCTGTGTCACACGTACGACGCGCTGTTCATCCTCGACGAGGTGCAGACCGGCGTCGGGCTCACCGGCACGCCGTGGCTCTACCAGCAGCTCGGACTCGAGCCCGACATCGTCGCGTTCGCCAAGAAGGTGCAGCTCGGCGGAATCATGGCCGGGCGGCGGGTCGACGAGGTGGCCAAGAACGTCTTCGCCGAGTCGGGCCGGATCAACTCGACCTGGGGCGGCGGCCTGGTCGACATGGTCCGCTCGCGCCGGATCCTCGAGATCATCGAAGCCGACGGCCTGTTCGACCACGCCGCCAAGGTCGGCGAGGTCTTCCAGAGCCAGCTTCGCGACCTGGGCGAGCGGCACCCCGCGCTGGTGTCCAACGTCCGCGGGCGTGGCCTGATGTGCGCGTTCGACCTGCCGAGCGAAAGCGTCCGCGACGCGCTAGCCAAGGGGCTGAAGGACGAGCGAGTAGTGACCCTGACCTGCGGCGAGCGCTCGATCCGCTTCCGCCCGACCCTGTCCGTCACTGAAGACGAGCTGGGCGTCGGCATCGCTGCGCTCGACCGGGTGCTCACCCGGCTCGGCGCAGGAGCAGACTCCTAAGCAACACCACCCTGCAGACCCAGAGAGCAACCACATGACTCGCACGATCACCTCGGTCATCGGTGGCGCGCCCGCCACCGGCGCGCCCGGCGGCCGGCTGGCCGACTGCAACCCGGCCCAGCTCGACGACCTGGTCGCGGACGTCGAGCTCGGCGACTCCGCCACCTTCGTCGCGGCTTGCCGCGCGGCTCGCGAGGCCCAGCTGGCCTGGGCCGACGTACCGGCACCGGTCCGCGGCCGGGCGATCGCCCACATCGGGCGGCGTCGTCGAGGCCAACGCCGAGTCGCTCGCCCGGCTGGTGACACGAGAGATCGGCAAGCCGTACGCCGAAGCCCTCGGCGAGGTGCGCGAGATCGTCGACACCTGCGACTTCTTCCTCGGCGAGGGCCGCCGGCTTTACGGCCAGACCGTCCCGAGCGAGATGCCCGACAAGCAGCTGTTCACCTTCCGCAACCCGGTCGGCGTCGCCGCGATCATCACCGCGGGCAACTTCCCGGTCGCCGTACCGTCCTGGTATCTCGTGCCGGCCCTGCTGTGCGGCAACGCGGTGGTCTGGAAGCCGGCCGACTACTCACCCGCCTGCGGCGAGGCGTTGTACGAGCTGTTCGTGCGCGGCGGCGGGATCCCCGACGGAGTCCTCAACCTGGTCCTTGCCGACGGCGAGGCCACCTTCGCCGGACTGTCCGAGGCGCTCGACGCCGGGTACGTCGACAAGGTCGGCTTCACCGGGTCTAGCCAGGTCGGGTCGAAGATCGGCGAGCTGACCGGCCGCCACCTGCAGTCCGCCTGCCTCGAGCTCGGCGGCAAGAACCCGATGGTCGTCACCCCCAGCGCGGACCTCGACCTGGCCGCGGAGGCGGCGCTGTTCTCCGGCTTCGGCACCGCCGGCCAGCGGTGCACCTCGCTCGGCACGGTCATCGCGCACGAGAGCGTCCACGACGACTTCCTGGCCCGCTTCGACAAGCTGACCCAGCAGGCCGCGGTCGGCGACCCCACCCAAGCGGTCGTCTTCGGGCCGATGCTCGACCCGAAGTTCGGCGAGCGCTTCGACGACTTCCTCGGCTGGATCCAGCCGCACCACACCGTGCTCGGCTCGTCCGCCACCGGCCGGATCACCGCCGCGAACCCGCGCGACGGGTTCGTCGGCGACCCGGAGGCAGGCGTCTACTACCACCCGACGATCGTCGACGGAGTCCGCGAGACCGACGAGATCTTCCGCAACGAGACGTTCGGGCCGCTCGTCGGGGTCACGACGTACCGCGATCTTGACGAGGCGATCCGGCTGGCGAACGCGCCCGGCTACGGCCTGTCGTCGTCGATCTACACCACCGATGCCAACGACGCGTTCCGGTTCCGTCGCGGCATCAGCGCCGGCATGGTGAGCATCAACAACTCGACCTCGGGCGCCGAGGCGCACCTTCCGTTCGGGGGCAACGGCAAGTCCGGCAACGGCTCGCGGCAGTCCGGCGTGTGGGTGCTCGACCAGTTCACCCGCTGGCAGTCGATGAACTGGGACTACTCGGGCCGGCTCCAGAAAGCGCAGATGGACGTCGTCGAACTGGTGCCCGACGAGTCTTTCCGGCTGCCGAGCTGACCCCTCGCGCACAGTGACGGTGACGGTGACCCGGTGAGCGATCTCACTCCCGACGCGGCGCTCGACCAGCACCTGCGCCGCGCACTCGCTGCGCTGCCACCGCGGGCGGACGGCAGCGGCGCGACCGCCGATCCCGGCGCGCCGGTCCGGGCCGGCAGCCGGCTGACCGGTGCGATGGCGCTCGCGTTGTACGACGCGCAGACCGGCAACCGCGCCCTCGATCTCGAAGCGCGCGCGCTGCGGGCGACCGGGCGCGGCTTCTACACGATCGGCTCGTCCGGCCATGAGTCGAACGCCGCGGTCGCGGCCGCGCTGCGACCGACTGATCCGGCGTTGCTGCACTACCGGTCGGGCGCCTTCTACCTGGCTCGGGCCGCGCAGGTGCCTGGGTCAACTGGACTGGAGGACGTGTTGCGCGGCCTGGTCTCCTCGGTCGAGGAGCCGATCGCGGGCGGCCGGCACAAGGTGTTCGGCCGCTACGAGCTCGCGATCATTCCGCAGACCTCGACGATCGCCTCGCACCTGCCGCGCGCGATCGGGGTCGCGTTCGCGATCGACCGCACCCGCAAGCTCGGGGTCGGCAGCGCCTGGCCGGCCGACGCCATCGCCGTCACCAGCTTCGGCGACGCCTCAGCCAACCACTCGACCGCGGTCGGTGCGATCAACGCGGCCTGCCAGGCGTCGTACCAAGGACTACCGATCCCGGTGCTGTTCGTCTGTGAGGACAACGGCATCGGCATCTCGGTGTCGACCCCACCGGGTTGGATCGAAGCGGCCTACGGCAACCGGCCAGCACTGAAGTACTTCAGCGCTGATGGCGACGACATCGCGGCCTGCTACGACGCCGCGTGCGCAGCCGCCGACTACGTTCGCACCAAGCGAGCACCTGCGTTCCTGCACCTGCGAGTTGTGCGGTTCATGGCGCACGCCGGCACCGACGCCGAGATCAGCTACCGGAGCCAATCCGCGATCAGCGCCGACTACGACCGCGACCCGGTGCTCGGCACCGCCCGGCTGCTGGTCTCGGCCGGTCTGCTGACCTCCGCCGAAACACTGGCCCGGTACGACGCAAGGCGCGCAGAGGTCCACGCCATCGCCGAGCTCGTCAGCGCCGAGCCGCAACTCGGAAGCGTCGAGGCAGTCGTTGCGCCGCTGGCTCCGCGGCGACCCGAGTGGGTGGCCGCGGGTGCCGGGCGTGCAGCGCTGCCGGAGGAGCGCGCATCGGCGTTCGGGGGCAAGCTGCCCGAGCACGGCGAGCCGCTCACCCTCGCCGACAGCATCAACCGCGCATTGGCGGACGCGCTCGCGGCGTACCCCAATTCGATCGCCTTCGGCGAGGACGTCGGTCGCAAGGGCGGGGTCTACGGGGTGACCCGCGGTCTCGCCCGCCGGTTCGGCGCGGGCCGGGTGTTCGACACGCTGCTCGACGAGCAGTCGATCCTCGGCGTCGCACTCGGCTCGGCGGTATCCGGGCTGCTCCCGATCCCCGAGATCCAATACCTGGCCTACCTGCACAACGCCGAGGATCAGCTGCGCGGCGAGGCGGCCAGCCTGCAGTTCTTCTCCAACGGGCAGTACCGCAACCCGATGGTGATCCGGGTCGCCGGGCTGGCCTACCAGAAGGGCTTCGGCGGCCACTTCCACAACGACAATGCCGTTGGCGTGCTTCGCGACATCCCGGGAATTGTCGTCGCCGTACCGAGTCGGGGTGACGACGCCGCGGCAATGCTGCGGACCTGTCTCGCCGCCGCCGACATCGACGGCACGGTCTCAGTCTTTCTCGAGCCGATCGCGCTGTACCACACCCGCGACCTGCACCAGCCCGGTGACGGCGAGTGGTTGTCGCCGTACGTCGCACCGGAACACTGGACTTCGACCCATGCCGCGATCGGTCGCGGCCAGACCTGGGGCACCGGCCGCGACCTCACGTTGGTGACGTTCGGCAACGGCGTCCCGATGTCATTGCGGGTGGCCCGGCGGTTGGCCGATGTCGGAGTCGGCGCACGAGTGCTCGACCTGCGCTGGCTGGCGCCGCTACCGGTCGAGGACCTGTTGCATGAGGCCGCGGCCACCGATCGGGTGCTCGTCGTCGACGAGACCCGCGCGAGCGGCGGGGTCTCGGAAGGCGTGATCACGGCGCTCATCGATGCCGGCTACACCGGTCGGCTCGCTCGGGTCGCCTCGACCGACAGCTTCATCCCGCTCGGCGACGCGGCAAACCACGTGCTGCTGTCGGAGGCCGCGATCGAGAAGGCCGCGCTCGAGCTCTGCGCCAACTGACACAACCCCACGCATGGCCCATTGGTGGGGCTACGGCCACACGCATGGCCCATCGGTGGGGCTATTGGCCCACGCATGGCCCATTGGTGGGGCTATGGCCCCATTGATGGCCCATCGGTGGGGTATCGGCACACCCGTGGCCCATCGGTGGGGCCGATCGCAATGTCCGAGCGCGGCTCTACTAGGGCTCGACCAGGACCGTCGGCTGATGCGCATTGAGCCAGGCCGGGAGAGCTGCGGCCGGCATCGGACGCGCGAGCAGGAATCCCTGCGCGATGTCGCAGCCGAGATCGGTCAGCGCGGCCAGCGTCTGCTCGGTCTCGACCCCCTCGGCGACGACCTCGAAGCCAAGGTTGTGCGCAAGGTCGATCACCGACCGCACGATCGCTGCATGCGAGCGGTCGTGCAGCATGTCGAGCACGAAGCTCTTGTCGATCTTGACCTCGTGCAGCGGCAGGGTCGAAAGATAGCCGAGCGAGGTCTGACCCCGGCCGAAGTCGTCGAGGCTGACCCGTACGCCGGCGGCGGCAAGCTGGCGCAGGCTTCGACCGGCGCGCTCCGGATCGCTGACCAACGCTGTCTCGGTGATCTCGAGCAGCAGCCGCTCGGGCGACACCCCGCTTCGCGAGATCTCGGTCATCACCATCTCGGCGAAGTCGCCACGCGAGATGCTGCGAGCCGAGATGTTGACCGCCACGGCCAGGTCACCGGTCGCGCGGCCCCATGTCACGAGTTGGCCGAGCGCGTCGCGCAACACCCAACGCGTGAGCGCCTCGATGATGCCGGTCTGCTCGGCGAGCGGCACGAAGCTGTCGGGGTAGAGCAGCCCGCGTTCCGGGTGGTTCCAGCGCACCAGCGCCTCGACTGCAGTGATCCGGCCGGTGCCGAGGCACGCTTTCGGCTGGTAGTGCAACACCAGCTGCTCGCCGGCGATGGCATGGCGAAGCTCGCCGAGCAGCGCGAGCTTGGTCGAGTCGTAGTGGTCGTGCACCGGGTCGTATCGCACGACCGGACTCGGCCCGGCTTTGGCGACGTACATGGCCACATCGGCGTGCTGGAGCAGCGTGTCCACGTCGGTGCCGTCGTCGGGCGAGAGCGCGAAGCCGACGCTCGCGTCTGCGGTCAGCGGCAGTCCGCCGACCTCGACCTCGCGCTGCAGCACCTCGAGCAGCCGGGTCAGCACCAACCGGACATGCTCCGGGTCGTGCACCCCGCTGAGTACGACGCCGAACTCGTCCCCGCCGAGCCGGGCCACCGTGTCGTCGCCGCGCACCATGTCACCGAGCCGACGGCCGAGCTCGCGCAGCAGCGCGTCGCCGTTGCTGTGGCCGAGGGTGTCGTTGACCTCTTTGAAGCGGTCGAGGTCGATCACCGCCACCGCGACCGCACCACCGCCGCCGGCGGCGTCGATCGCGTCGATGACCCGCCGGTGGAACAGCTCGCGATTCGGCAGCCCGGTGAGCACGTCGTGCTCGGCCAGGTAAGCGTTGCGCGCGACCTGCGCCCGCAGCCGTCGGGTCGCCGAGTATGAGATCGCAGCAAGGAGCAGATAGAGCGCGCCGAGACCGACTCCCAGGTCGCGGTACAACGCATCGAGTTGCGCGTTGACGTCGTGGGCGATCGGGGCGTACGGCAGGTAGACCTCGAGCACCCCGACCCGGTGCGCGGGCCAGCCCGCCATCAGCGGCCAGTAGACCTCGGCCACCCGGATCCCTTGGGGACCGTTCGGGTTGTTGTCGGCGTTGAGGTGCGTCGTCTCGGCGACGACTTCGCCCTTTGCGGCGTCCAGCGCCTCGTCATCCGCGGGATCGTGGATCCCGGCACCGTCGGTGGCGAAGACCACCGTCCCGTCGAGATCGCGCAGCCGCAGCCGGACGATCTGACCGGCGGTGATCGCTGCGCTGCTCATCCGCTGCAGCGCGGCGGTTTCCGGCACGCTCAGCGTCGAGCGCAGGTCACGCCCGTCGAGCAGCGGCGCGACCGCGGTCCGGGCGAGCAGCCCGGCCTCAGCGCGACCCTCGGACAGCCCGCGCGCGTTGGCGTCGCGGCGATAGCTGTCGGCCAGGATGAAGCCGAGCAGGAGTACCGGCACGAGGCTTGCCGCCGCAAATGTGGCGAAAAGCCGCGTGGCCGAGCGTGGTGCCGCGCTCCGCCGCCCCATCTTCGATTTGTCGACGGAGGTTGATGACGCTAAATGGCCCAAATGGATCAGGTGGCTCTGTGGATCAAGTAGCCCTGGACCTACTGGCGATACGTCTCCAGGAACCGCCCGAAACGCCCGATCGCGTCCTCGAGGACGTCGACGGCGGGCAGGGTCACGATCCGCAGGTGGTCGGGGTCCGGCCAGTTGAAGCCGCGCCCGTGTGTGACCAGGATCTTCTCTGACTTCAGCAGATCGAGCGCCATCCGCTCGTCGTCCACGATCGGGTAAACCGCCGGATCGAGCCGGGGGAACGCGTAGAGCGCGCCCTTGGGCTTGGTGCAGCTCACCCCGGGGATCGCGTTCAACATCTCCCAGGCCAGGTCGCGCTGGGCCAGCAATCGCCCGCCGGGCAGCACCAGGTCGTTGATGCTCTGGTGCCCGCCGAGCGCCGGCTGGATCGCGTGCTGCGAGGGCACGTTCGGGCACAGCCGCATGTTCGCGAGCACGGACAGCCCGGCGATGTAGCTCTGGGCATGCTGCTTCGGCCCGCTCACCACCACCCACCCGGCCCGAAAGCCCGCGACCCGGTACGACTTCGACAGGCCGCTGAAGGTCAGGCACAGGACGTCGGGGGCGAGCGAGGCCATCACGGTGTGAGTGGCGTCGTCGTACAGGATCTTGTCGTAGATCTCGTCGGCGAAGACGACCAGGTCGTGCTGCCGGGCGAACTCCACCAGCGCCTCGAGCATCGGCCTCGGATAGACCGCACCGGTCGGGTTGTTGGGGTTGATGACCACCAGCGCCCGGGTCCGATCGCTGACCTTGGCCGCGAGGTCGTCCAGGTCGGGGAGCCAGTCGGCCCGCTCGTCGCAGCGGTAGTGGACCGCCCGGCCGCCGCACAGGCTGGTGACCGCGGTCCACAGCGGATAGTCGGGCGCGGGGATCAGCACCTCGTCGCCGTCGTTGAGCAGCGCCTGCAGGGTCATCGAGATCAGCTCGCTGACCCCGTTGCCCAGGTAGATGTCGTCGACCCCGATCGATTCCAGGCCGTGCAGCTGGTAGTACTGCTCGACCGCGGTCCGGGCCGAGAACAACCCCTTCGAATCGCTGTAGCCCTGCGCGGTCGGCAGGTTGTGGATCACCGCGTGGAGGATCTCCTCCGGCGCCTCGAAACCGAACGGGGCCGGGTTGCCGATGTTCAGCTTGAGGATCCGGAAGCCCTCGTCCTCCATCCGCGCCGCCTCGTCGAGCAGCGGCCCGCGTACGTCGTACGCGACGTCCTTGAGCTTGTCGGACTGGCGAATGTCCATGAATCGAATGTACGTGGCGACTGGCGGCAGGTCGCGTCGATTTGGGCGCGTCGGCGCGCGGCGCATACAAAGCCGCCCCGGCCGGTCACCGGCCCGGGGCGTCAGTGACTGCGGTTGCGACTCAGGTGGCGCGCGGCTGCTGAGGCACGCCGGCGAGCAGCGAGCGCACCTCCGCCTCGCGGTAGCGGCGGTGGCCGCCGAGAGTGCGGATCGAGGTCAGCTTGCCGGCCTTGGCCCAGCGAGTGACGGTCTTCGGGTCCACCCGGAACATGGTGGCGACTTCGGCGGGGGTGAGCAGCGGCTCGGCATCAGCGGTGCGAGTGCTCATCAGGACTCCCGTCATGGCGACCGTTTGTACGGCCGATCAGGGCTCCCATAGTGCAGATTCGGCAGCATGTCCGGTATGGCCCATCCGAACCATCTTTGGGCATCGGTTGACTAGTACGGTTTATCGGTTTTTCATCCGATTAATGCTGAATTTTGATCCATCCCCCGTTCACTCCTACGGCGTACCGCCGACGCCGTTAGTTTGCGTGCTCAAGGGCCGCGATCGCCCGCCAGCGCCCGATGACCTTCTCGTAGCACTCCCCCGCGGCCTGGACATCGCCGACCGCAAGGCGCTCGAGCGACTCGCCGACCTCGGCCACCGAGGCGTCCGCGGACAACGCCTCGTCGTCGAACAGGTGCACCAGCCCGCCGTAGTCGAGCTCGACGAGGGAGTGCGGGTGGAAGTCCTCCAGCCAGCGCCCGACGTCCTCGATCGCGAGCGTCGCCGGGCCCTCGTCGAAGACCTTCCGGACGATCCGCAGCGCCTGGGCCACCCGCCGGCGGGCCCGCGACATCGCGGTCAGGTAGATCATCGCCCGGTCGAGGCCGCCCGCGGTGCCACTGGCCGCGCGACGGTCGCCGAGGACGAGGCGGCGCTCGGAGGCCTCGAAGACGGTGAACCAGGCGACCGGCACCTGCCAGGTCGAGGTCAGGATCCCGGCCTTGACCTCGGGGTGGCGGGCCACCCAGGCGTCGCGAGCCAGATCCGCCTCGGCGGTGAGCGCGGGCGGGAAGAAGGCGTCCTGCAGCTCGTCGGGCAGCTGCGAACGGAAGCTGTCGAGCGCGTCCCACGCCCGCAGTTGCAACCGCCACGGGCAGACGTAGGTCAGGCCGTCGAGATGCCGGACGTAGGCGTGCTCGACCCCGTCGGAGAGATCGAATCGGGGCGGCACGGACAGTACGGCGGACAGCGCCACCTCGTGCTCGCGGGCCATCTGGACCGGGCGGCTCGGGATGTCGCCCTGCTTGACGTACTCCTGCCACCTCGCCTGCTCCGCCTCGGGCAGGCCGGACATCGGCTCGTAGACCCGAAGGTGCGCGGCGTACCCGGTCACGACATCATCCTGTCACGCAGTCCGGCCCTGGGGACACGGTCTAACCTGCGAGGGTGAGCGTCTTCGAATCCGGCGCCTCGCACGAGCAGGTCGTCTTCTGCAACGACCCGGCCAGCGGGCTGCGCGCGATCATCGCGATCTACTCGACTGCACTCGGGCCTGCCCTCGGCGGCACCCGCTTCTACCCGTACGCCAGCGAGGCCGACGCGCTGGCCGACGTCCTGAACCTGTCGAAGGCGATGGCCTACAAAGCCGCGTGCGCCGGGCTCGATCTCGGCGGCGGCAAGGCGGTGATCATCGGTGACCCCGCGGTCGACAAGTCCGAGGCGCTGCTGCGCGCCTACGGCCGGTTCGTACAAGCGATCGGCGGTCGGTACTACACCGCCTGCGACGTCGGGACCTACGTCGAGGACATGGACGTCATCGCCCGGGAGTGCACCTTCGTGACCGGTCGCTCGCCGGCCCACGGCGGGGCCGGCGACTCGTCGATCTTGACGGCGTACGGCGTCTTTCAGGGCATGCGGGCCGCGGCGGAGGTCGCGTGGGGATCGCCGACGTTGCGGGGGCGGCGGGTCGGCATCTCCGGGGTCGGCAAGGTCGGGCATCACCTGGTCGAGCACCTGCTCGAGGACGGCGCCGAAGTCGTGGTCACCGACGTTGCAGCCGACGCGGTCGACCGGGTCAGGCTGATCCACCCGGAAGTCGACGCGGTCGCGCCGGATGCGCTGGTCAGCGAGCCGATGGACGTGTATGCGCCGTGCGCGCTGGGTGCGGCGCTCTCGGACGAGACCGTGCCCAAGCTGCTGGCCCGGGTGGTGTGCGGAGCGGCCAACAACCAGCTCGCCCACCCCGGGATCGAGAAGGTGCTGGAGCAGCGCGGCGTGCTCTACGCGCCGGACTACGTGGTCAACTCGGGCGGCCTGATCCAGGTCGCGGACGAGATCGAGGGTTACAGCGAGGCGAGGGCGCGGGCCAAGGCGACCGGGATCTACGACACCACGCTGCGAATCTTCTCCCTCGCGGCCGCCGAGGGCGTGCCGCCGTCGGTCGCGGCCGACCGGCTGGCCGAGCGGCGGATGGAGCAGATCGGGGCGCTGCGACGGGTCTGGCTTCCCCATCGGTAGCCCGGGGGCGTTATCCTGAAGGGGATTCGGCCTCGCCGGATCCTCCTAGTCGAACACGTCCGAATCGCACCGGGTCGGCCCGGCGCACGAGGGGGTCGAGCCACATGGGGCGCGGCCGGGCCAAGGCCAAGCAGACGAAGGTCGCCCGCCAGCTGAAGTACTCCAGCGGCGGCACTGATCTCGATCGACTGCAAGAGGAGCTCGCCGCCGAGCGCGGCAGCTCCTACGTCAGCAGCACGCCGTCGGACGAAACCGACACCGACACCGACGAGTACGACGACGCTGAAACTGACACCGGCGCTGACTGACGCGCCAAGTTGATCATGGCGAAATGCGCAGTTTGACGGCGTTTTTTCGCGCATAACGCCATGATCAACTCTGGCGGGCGGCGATCAACGCCGGCGCGCGGCGGCCAGCGCGGCCTCGACCTTAGCCGCCACGAGCCACGGCGTTCGGTAGACGTCGTCGGCGCTGAACACGAGGACGGTCCATCCGAGCGCGCGCAACGCGTCGCGGCGTCGGTCGTCGTGGCGACGCTCGGTCCAGTGGTGGGCGCCGTCGTACTCCACGGCAACCTTTTCGGCCTCATACGCAAGGTCGAGTCGGGCGACGAATCGGCCGGCGGCGTCGTACACGTTCAACTGGCTCACCGGGCGCGGCAGCCCGGCAAAGACGAGCACCAACCGCTGCCGCGTCTCCATCGGCGACTCGGCCAGCGGATCGGCGAGGTCGGCCACCCGGACGACCTGCCACAGCCCACGAACGCGCGGGTGATCGAGCGCGAACTGCTTCAGCTCGGCGACGTCGATGAGCCCGGCGTGGGCCATCGCGTCGACCAGGACCACGGCATCGACGAGCGGCAACCAGCGCGCACAGTCGAACGCGGTTCGCAGCTCGGTGGTCGTTAGCCAGCGGGCCCGAACCACCACCTCCTCAGGCCGGAGTTCGACCTGCCGCAGCACCATTCCCGGCCGACGGCGAGGGACCTGACCGTCGAAGGCGGCATGAACGAGCAGATCGTCAGCGGCGCGAACATCGACGCCGTAGTCGACCGCAGCCGATGGACCGCACAGGACGGCGTCGACCGGCAGGACCAGGCGAGCCGCGTCGACCCAGACGCTCCGATCGATGATCTCGCTCGCTGCGATCCAGACGCCGCGGGTGACCGGGCGCCACGCCGAGCTCCGGAGGGCGTGGCGGGTCAGGCCGACGCGTTCGGCTTGGCGCGCGGTGAACGGCCCGGTGAGCGGCGAGGGCCGCGGACGCTGCATCGGACGAGAATGCCGCGCGACCGGCGGCAGTCGCGCCGCCGTCCACAGCTGCCCGCCCGAATCAGTTGATCATGGCGAAAAGCGCGGATTTCGCGACGAAGATCGCTCGCTTTGCCATGATCAACTTCTGATTTCGCCGGCGATCCAGGCCGGTACGCCTCGGTCGGTGAGGTGCGTGACCGCGGCGTCGGCAGCCTCCGCTGGTACGACGGCGACCATCCCGACGCCGAGGTTGAAGGTGCGCTCCATCTCCGGCTCGGCGACCGAACCGCGATCGGCGATCAGCGCGAAGATCGGCGCCGGCGTCCACGTCGTACGGTCGATCGCGGCTGAGAGGCTCGGCGGGAGCACTCGATCCAGGTTGGCCGACAGCCCTCCGCCGGTGACGTGCGCGAACGCGTGGACCTCGAGCGCTGCGGCGAGCGCGAGGCAGTCCTTGGCGTAGATCCGGGTCGGGGTGAGCAGCACCTCGCCGAGCGGCTCGCCGAGGTCGGCGATCGAGTCCAGCGAGATCCGGTTGACCGTGAGCAGAACGTGCCGGGCCAGCGAGTAGCCGTTGGCGTGCAGGCCGCTCGAGGCCATCGCCACCACGACGTCGCCGGCCCGCACCCGATCCGGGCCGAGCACGGAGTCGGCCCGCACGACGCCGGTCGCCGCGCCCGCCAGGTCGTAGGCGTCCGGGTCGAGCAGACCCGGGTGCTCGGCGGTCTCGCCGCCGATCAGTGCGCAGCCGGCCAGGACGCACCCGGCGTCGATGCCGGCGACCAGGTCGGCGATCCGCTCGGGAACCACTCGGCCGCAGGCGATGTAGTCGGTCATGAACAGCGGCTCGGCACCACAGACCACGATGTCGTCGACCACCATTCCGACCAGGTCCTGGCCGATCGTGTCGTGCCGGTCCATCGCCTGGGCGATCGCGACCTTCGTGCCGACTCCGTCGGTCGAGGTGGCGAGCAGCCGGTCGGCATCGATCCGGAACAGCCCGGCGAAACCACCGAGGCCGCCGACCACCTCAGGCCTGGTCGACCGCAGCCGCGACTTGATCAGGTCGACGGCCAGCTCGCCGGCCTCGATGTCGACCCCGGCCGCGGCGTACGTCGCTGCACCCTCGACCGGTTCGGTCACGGTCGTTGAAGCGCGTCACCGGCGCCGACACCCGGGAGCATCGGCTCGAAGTCGGAATCCGGTGAGAGCTCGTCGACGTCGGCGCCGCTCTCGACCGCGCGCGAGATGCCCTCGAGCATGTGCTTGCCGAGCAGCTCGGGCGCCGGCAGCTCGATCGGGTAGTCGCCGGTGAAGCAGGCGGTGCACAACCGCTCGGCCGGCAGCGTCGTCGCCGAGACCAGTTCGTCGAGCGAGATGTAGCCGAGCGAGTCGGCACCGATCGAGGCGCACACCTGGTCGACGTTCAGCCCGTTGGCGATCAGCTCGGCCCGCGAGGCGAAGTCGATCCCGTAGAAGCACGGCCACTGGACCGGCGGGGAGGAGATCCGGACGTGCACCTCGCGCGCGCCGGCCTCGCGCAGCATCCGCACCAGCGCGCGCTGGGTGTTGCCGCGCACGATCGAGTCGTCGACCACGACCAGCCGCTTGCCGGCGATCGTGGCCCGCAACGGGTTGAGCTTCAGCCGGATGCCGAGCTGCCGGATCGTGTTGGACGGCTGGATGAAGGTGCGGCCGACGTACGCGTTCTTGACCAGGCCCAGGCCGTACGGGATGCCGCTGGCTTCGGCGTACCCGACCGCGGCCGGCGTGCCGCTCTCCGGCACCGGGATCACCAGGTCGGCGTCGGCCGGGTGTTGCCGCGCGAGCCGGCGGCCGACCTCGACCCTGGTCTCCTGCACTGAGCGACCGGCGATCGACGTGTCGGGCCGGGCCAGGTAGACGTACTCGAACAGGCAGCCCTTCGGGGTCGCCTCCGCGTAGTGCTGCGAGCGCAGGCCATGCTCGTCGATCGCAACCAGCTCGCCCGGCTCGACCTCGCGGACGAACGACGCCCCGACGATGTCGAGCGCCGCGCTCTCGCTCGCGACCACCCAGCCGCGCTCCAGCCGCCCGAGCACCAGCGGTCGGACTCCGTGCGGATCGCGGGCGGCGTAGATCGTGTTCTCGTCCATGAACACCAGCGAGAACGCGCCGCGCAACCTCGGCAGCACCTCCATCGCGGCCGCCTCGAGCGAGAGGTCGGGATGGCCGGCGAGCATCGCGGTGATCAGGTCGGAGTCGCTGGTCGACTGCGGCGCCTCCTCGGAGTGCCGGTCGCCCAAAGCGCCGTCGACCAGCAGGTCGGCGAGCTCGGCGGTGTTGGTCAGGTTGCCGTTGTGGCCGAGTGCGATCCCGCCGCGATGACCGGACGGACGGTACGACGGCTGAGCGTTCTCCCAGGTGCAGGAGCCGGTCGTCGAATAGCGGGTGTGGCCGATCGCGATGTGTCCGGTGAGCGCGCCGAGGATCGGCTCGTCGAAGACCTGCGCGACCAGGCCGAGGTTCTTGTAGACGACCACGGCCGTGCCGTCGGAGACCGCCATGCCCGCGGCCTCCTGACCGCGATGCTGCAACGCATACAGCCCGTAGTAGGTGAGCTTCGCCACCTCTTCGCCGGGCGCCCAGACGCCGAAGACGCCACAGGCGTCTCGCGGTGGTGCCTCGTCAGGGATGTAGTCGTCGGATGCGTCGAGCGCCACCGACAGGCTCCTTGTCGTCGTCGACGTCGGGGAAACCGAGCCCCCAGCATACGGGTGCCCCTTCCCAAGCAATGTCACATTGCGTGTGGCCTTCGCCACGCAATGTGACTCCACCCCCGCGTTTGGCTGGGCAATGTGACATTGCTTGGCGGGGGGTTAGGAGAGGACGGGGAGCAAGGCGCTGAGGTCGGCGCGCTCACCGCTGACCTGAAGGGCGCCGGCCGCGAGCGCCGCAGCCCACTCCAGCCGCCCGGTCGCGAGCTCGACCCACGTCATCGGCTTGATCTCGACGACGTTGGCCGGCGTACCTCGGGTGTGTCGCGGCCCCTCAACACACTGCACCGCGGCGTACGGCGGGACCCGCACCTCCACCGACCGTCCTGGTGCGCGCTCGGCCAGGATCGCGGCCAGCATCCGGCAGGAAATGCCGAGCGCTCTCGGGTCGATCGCGATCGCATCAACATCCGGCATCGACGCGCTGAGGTCGAGGCTGTGTACGACGAGCTCGTTGACCCGCGTGGTCAGCATGTCCATCGCCCGGATCGGGCCGCGGCGAGCGGCCACCACCCGATCCGCCGGCACCGAATCGAGCGCGGCGATCATCGCGGCGCCTTCGGCCTCGTGCCGGTCGGCGATGTCGGTGAGCGTGAGCCCGACCGCGCCATCCCGATCACGCTGCTCGATCTGGCCGGCGGACTCCCGCCACCGTGCGGTGTAAGCACTGATCGACATCGCTCGTTCGACCGGAGGCGCCTCGCCCAGGGCCGCGGTCAACGCGCGCGGCACCTCGGTGGTGTGAAAGGCGAGCTGCTGCACGGTCCACCCCGACAGCCGGGACGGTTGATCAGCAGCGGTCGACGGCAGCCGTCGCAGCCAGTCGACGATCGCCGCCTGCTGCGCGGCGTAGGCGGCACGAAGATCTGAAGGCGTCGCCATCTAGCCAGCCATCGGTCTAGCCGAACAGCGCCGGCAACGTGCCCTCGAAGGCCGACCGCAGCTCCGACAACGAGATCTCGAACGCATCGGTGACGACCAGGGCGTCGCCGCCGGTGATGCCGATCTGGATGACCGGCACGCCGAGATCGACGGCCAGCTCGAGGATCGCCTCGGGGTCGTCGGTCGTCACGATCGCGCGCGCCGCCGACTCACTGAACAACGCGGTGAAAAGGTCGCCGGCGACCGAGACGGTCGCGCCGATCCCGTCGTGCAGTGCGGCCTCGACCAGGGCCTGCGCGAGTCCGCCCTCGGACAGGTCGTGGGCGGTGCTGAGCAGGTGATGGGAGGCGGTATGGGCCAGCAGGTCGGCAAGTGCTTGCTCGGCCGCGAGCCGCACCGCCGGCGGCCGGCCGCCGAGATGGCCGTGCTCGACCCACGCCCACGCCGACCCGTCGAGCTCATCGGCGGTCTCACCCAGCAGCACGATGTGCTGGCCGGCCGCAACGAAGCTGGACGGGATCCGCCTCGCGACGTCCTCGATGACCCCGAGTACGCCGATGACCGGCGTCGGGTTGATCGCGGTCGCGCCGGTCTGGTTGTAGAAGCTGACGTTGCCGCCGGTGACCGGCGTACCCAGGGCACGGCAGCCTTCCGCAAGGCCGCGGGTGGCCTCCGCGAACTGCCACATCACCGCGGGATCCTCCGGCGAGCCGAAGTTCAGGCAGTCGGTGACCGCGAGCGGCGTCGCGCCGGTGCACGCGACGTTGCGATACGCCTCCGACAGCGCGAGCTGCGCGCCGGCGTACGGGTCGAGCTTGGCGAACCGGCCGTTGCCGTCAAGGGCGAGCGCGATGCCACGCGCCGTCTCGTCACCGAGCCGGACCACGCCGGCGTCGTTCGGCATCGCGAGCACGGTGCCGCCGAGCACGTAGCGGTCGTACTGCTCGGTGACCCATCGGCGCGAGCACAGCTCGGGCGAGGCGACCATCCGCAGCACCGTCTCGCGCAGCTCCGCCGGGGTCGACGGTCGCGGCAGGCTCGACGAGTTCGCGGCCACCACCGTGTCCTGGTCGGCATCCGGTCGCGCGACCGGCCGGTGGTAGACCGGACCGTCGTCGGCGAGCGATCCAGGCGGTACGTCGACGACGACCTCGCCGTGCCAGGTGACCGTCAGCCGGTCGCCCTCGACCACCTCGCCGATGACGGTTGCGATCACGCCCCACTTCGCGCAGCGGGCCAGAACCGCCTCGACGTGCCGCGGTTCGACGATCGCCAGCATCCGTTCCTGCGACTCGCTGGTCAGCACCTCGAGCGGCGACATCGAGGCCTCGCGCAGCGGCACCCGATCCAGCTCGATCCGCATCCCGCCGTCGCCGTGACCGGCGGTCTCGCTGGTTGCGCACGACAGACCGGCCCCGCCGAGGTCCTGGATCCCGCTGACCAGGTTGTCGTCGAAGAGCTCGAGACAGCACTCGATCAGAATCTTCTCGGTGAAGGGGTCGCCGACCTGCACGCTCGGCCGCTTCGCCGACGACGTCTCGTCGAAGGTCGCGCTCGCCAGGACCGACACGCCACCGATGCCGTCGCGGCCGGTCTTGGCGCCGAGCAACACGACCTGGTTGCCGACCCCGGTCGCCTTGGCCAGTTGCAAGCGGTCGTGCGGCAGCACTCCGACACACAGCGCGTTGACGAGCGGGTTGCCGGCGTACGTCGGGTCGAATCCGACCTCGCCGCCGATGTTGGGCAGGCCTAGGCAGTTGCCGTAGCCGCCGACGCCGGCCACGATCCCCTGCACGAGCCGCTTGGTGTCCGGCGCGGTGGCGGCGCCGAACCGCAGCGAGTCCATCACCGCGATCGGCCGCGCACCCATGGTCAGGATGTCGCGGACGATCCCGCCGACCCCGGTCGCAGCGCCCTGGTAGGGCTCGACGTAGCGACGGATGGTTGTGGCTCTCCACCTTGAACGTAACCGCGAGGCCGTCGCCGACATCGACCACGCCGGCGTTCTCGCCGATGCCGACCAGCATCGCGTCGCTCGCCGGCGGGTCCTCCGCGAACTGGCGCAGGTGCACCTTGCTCGACTTGTAGGAGCAGTGCTCGCTCCACATGACGCTGTACATCGCGAGCTCGGTGGCGGTCGGGCGGCGATCGAGGATGGCTCGAATCCGTTCGTACTCATCGGCTTTCAGCCCGAGCTCGGCGAACGGTTGAGGAACGTCCGGTGTGCTGGCAGCGTGCGCGACGGTGTCGACGTCGCTCATGCCGCGATCAGCGCCTGCAGCACCGAGGTGAACATCCGCAGACCGTCGGCACTCGGTCCGGTCAGCTCGTCGATGGCGTGCTCCGGATGCGGCATCAGCCCGACCACGTTGCCCGCGTCGTTGGCGATCCCGGCGATGTCGTTGAGCGCACCGTTCGGGTTGCCACCGAAGTAGCGGAAGACCACGCGCCCGGTCTGCTCGAGCTCGTCGAGCGTTGCCGGGTCGGCGACGTACCGGCCTTCACCGTGCTTGACCGGTATGACGATCTGCTCACCGCGCGCGTAGTCGCCGGTCCAGCGCGTGTCGTTGTGCTCGACGGTCAGCACCTGGTCGCGACACACGAAGCGCAGCCCGGCATTGCGCACCAGCGCGCCGGGAAGCAGGTGCGCCTCACAAAGCACCTGGAAGCCGTTGCAGATGCCGAGCACCGGCAGGCCGACGCGGGCCGCGGCGACGATCTCGCCGACCACCGGCGAGAACCGCGCGATCGCGCCGCCACGCAGGTAGTCGCCGTAGGAGAAGCCGCCGGGAAGGACGACCGCGTCGACTCCGCGCAGGTCGGCATCGCCGTGCCAGAGCGGCACTGCCTCGAGGCCGGCGGCTCGGACGGCGCGCGCGGCATCATGGTCATCGAGCGAGCCTGGGAACGTCACGACACCGATGGTGATTGCGGCCGTCACATCCCGAGGATACCGGCGGGCAGTGACGGCTTCGGCGGCGAGCCGCGCCGCCCAGGCAGACCGGACCGGTTCGCGCCGCTCTAGTCGGCGAGGTGGACCGAGAAGTCCTCGATCACCGGGTTGGCGAGCATCGCCTCGGCGGCCCGACGTGCGACGTCGAGTGCGTCGCCGCCTTCGCTCACCTCGATCTCGAACCGCTTGCCCTGGCGGACCGAGCGCACGTTGTCGAAGCCGAGGTCGGGCAGCGCGCGGGCGATCGCCTGGCCTTGCGGGTCAAGGATTTCCGGCTTCGGCATCACATCGACAACGACTCGGGTCACCCCCCGACCCTACCGATCCCAAGCAATGTCACATCGCTTGGGCATTTTGTGGGCGTGACGTGACATCACCCCACGAACCCCGCGCTCCGCCAATACGGCCATCACTCCGGCAGAGGGCGATTCGAACTTAACCGGCTACTGTCCGGCGGCTGCGGGAGCAAGATCATGGCGACTTGAGGGTCATAGAGGACCCCTATCCCGCCATGGCCGTCTGGCCTGGCTAGAACGTGGTCAACTGGCAGAACACGGGCTGCGTCCGCGAGTCAGTCGTAGAGGCTTCGCTCGCGCGCATTGAGCCGGCGACTACTTAGCCGAGCGGTGCCCGTGGGTCGCGCCCCATGAAGGCGGCGAGACGCTCCCAGTTGTCGGCGCCGGGAGGTGGCGGTACCTCTGCCGCGAAAGGGGCCCCTGGTCCGACCATGTCGCGGTACCGAGGTTTGATCATGGCCCGCGCTCCGTCGAGTGCTGGCAGTGCGAGCGAGGGGTTCAACCTTTCGAGCTGTCCTGTGGCTTGGGCCAGGTCCCATGCGTGTGTGACCAGCTCCGCCAGGTACATATCCACCAGGGTGGCCCCGGTGTACTCCTCGCCCCACGGCATCGTGAACGTCGACGACAAGGCCGACTCGCCGTCCCATGCCGCTGCCGCCTCCTTAGCGGCGCGACGTAACTGTGAGGGCGCGTCGGACACCTCGACGTGCGGGGACTTGTCTCCCGGCGGAGGTGTCTGTCCCCGGCCGAGAGCGGCCGCCCGGTTACCCGCTTCGACAAGGTGGTCGATTAGTGCGGCCACGTCGTACTTGGGGCATGGCGTCGGGTGGTCGAGTTGCTCGTGGCCTATAGCCGAGATGATCGCTGCGGCGTTCTCGTACGAAGCGAACAGCGTGGCTCGGCGGTCAGGGTCAGCCATGCCACTCCACTCCTCCTGGCGTGCCGCAGGATAACTGGGCTCGCCGCTACTCAACGGGACGACATCGCGATGGGCGTACGCAGCGATGCTTCGTGTGCTCGCAAACCCCGAGCAGTAGGTGATGCTTCTGTTCCGTGGCGCCCGGCGCGGCGTGACACTCGCGTGGCTGAGTGCTGGGCGATGTCACGTTGCTTGGCTCAGGGGGATGGGGAGAAGCGCTTGCCGGTGAGGCGTTCGTAGGCCTCGATGTATTTCGCCCGGGTGCTGGCCACGACGTCGTCCGGCAGGGGCGGCGGTTCGCCGGCCCGGTCCCAGCCGGACTCGTGCGCCAGCCAGTCCCGGACGTACTGCTTGTCGTAGGACAGCTGCGGCCCACCGGGCGCCCAGGTGATCGCCGGCCAGAACCGCGACGAATCCGGGGTCAGCACTTCGTCGGCGAGCACCAACCGGCCGTCACGGTCCCGCCCCAGCTCGATCTTGGTATCGGCCAGGATGATCCCGGCCTTCGCGGCGAGGTCGCGGCCGCGGGAGTAGACCGCGAGTGTCACGTCGCGGAGCTCCGCAGCGGCCTCGGCGCCGACCTCAGCCACCACATCGTCGTAGGTCATCGCGGCGTCGTGCTCACCGAGCGGCGCCTTTGTGGTCGGCGTGAAGATCGGCTCCGGAAGCTGCGAGCCGTCTTGCAACCCGACCGGCAACTCGATCCCGCACACCGAGCCGGTCGCGTCGTAGTCGAGCACGCCGCTGCCCGCGAGGTAGCCGCGGGCCACACACTCGACCCCGACCATCTCCAGCCGCCGGCACAGGGCCGACCGCCCGCGCAGCGCATCGGCGTACGGCGCGAAGACCGCCGGGTAGTCCTCCACCCGAGCCGTCACGACATGGTTGGGAACGATGTCGGCGAGCTGCTCGAACCACCACAAGGACATGCGGTTCAGCACCGCGCCCTTGTCCGGGATATCGGTCGGCAGGATGTAGTCGAACGCCGAGATCCGGTCGCTCGCCACCATCAGCAGCATGTCCTCGCCGGCGCGATACAACTCGCGCACCTTGCCGGAGTGGACCCGGAACTCGGCCAGTCCGGCCAGTGGATCGACGGTCACGAGAGGGCGGCCACGCGGTCGAAGACGTCGCCGAGCCGCTCGAGATAGCGCTGTGGCTGGCAGACCTCGTCAAGGCGTGCCTCATCGAGCGGTAGGCCGGCATCCGCGGCGTGCTTGCGCAAGGTCTCGCGGAACGGCACGCCGGTCGACCAGGTGTCCATCGCCGCCGCCTGCGTGATCGTGTACGCGTCCTCGCGCGACTGCCCAGACTCGACCAACTCGAGCAGGACCACGCTGGTGTAGATCAAGCCGCCGGTTGCGTCGAGGTTTGCCCGCATCCGCGCGGCATCGACGACCAATCCGTTGACCAGCCGCGCGGTCAGGTGCAGGAGATAGTCGGTGCCGATCGCAGCGTCCGGCAGCGCGATCCGCTCGACCGAGGAGTGCGAGATGTCGCGCTCGTGCCACAGCGGGATGCCTTCCATCACCGGCACGATCTGGGCCCGCACGATCCGCGCCAGCCCGCAGATCCGCTCGCACATGATCGGGTTGCGCTTGTGCGGCATCGAACTCGAGCCCTTCTGGCCGGTGCCGAACGGCTCCGCCAGCTCGCGTACCTCGGTGCGCTGCCCGTGCCGGACCTCGAGCGCGATCGCCTCGCAGACCGAAGCCAGTACGGCGAGCGCCGACACCCACTCGCTGATCCCGTCCCGGAGAACGACCTGGGTCGCGACGTCGGCCGGTCGCAGCCCCAGCGCCTCCGACACCTGCTGCTCCACGGCCGGGTCGATGTTGGAGTAGGTGCCGACGACGCCGGAGATCTTCGCGACCGCGACCGCCTCGCGTGCCCGCAGCAGCCGATCGCGTGACCGGGCCATCGCGAACGCAAAGTCGGCGACCCGGTGTCCCCACACATCGGGCTCGGCGTGCACGCCATGCGTCCGGCCGACCCGCAACGTCTCGCGGTGGGTCAAGGCATGGTCGCGCAGCGCAGCCACCAACGCCGACGCCTTCGACACCAACAGATCCGTCGCGTCGACGAGCTGCAATGCCAACGCGGTGTCGAGCAGGTCGCTCGAGGTCATCCCGAAGTGCACCCAGGCGGCCGCTTCGCGCGGCGTCGTGTTGTCGGCCCACGCGGTCAGGAACGCGATCACGTCGTGCTGGGTGACCGCCTCGACGGCCGCGACGGCTTCCGGGGTCGGCGGCGGCGCTGCGCGCACCGGTTCGACCGCGTCGGCCGGCACCGTGCCGGCCGCGGCGTTCGCCTCGAGGACGATCGTCTCGACCCGGCACCACAACTCGTACTTGTGCGCCTCGCTCCAGACCCGACCCATCTCGGGAAGCGTGTAGCGCTCGATCATCGATTCCCTGTCTGCTCGTCAGCCGCGGCCTTCGCCGCGATATCGCTTCGGTAGTGCGCGCCGTCGAATTGGATCTGCTCCACTGCGGCGTACGCCGATTGTCTCGCAGCCGTCAGGTCTATGCCCACTGACGTCACCGACAGCACCCGACCGCCGCTCGTGACCAGCTGCCCGTCGACCTCCGCGGTGCCGGCGTGCAGGACGTCGACCCCGTCGATCGCCTCGGCCGCCTCAATTCCCTTGATCGGATCGCCGGTGCGCGGGGCGGCAGGGTAGTCCGCCGCGGCCATGACGACCGTGACCGCCGCGGCGTCCCGCCATCGCAACGGCGGGTGCGCGGCCAGCGACCCGGTCGCGGCCGCGTGCAGCAATCCGCCGAGCGGAGTCTCGAGCAGCGCGAGCACGGCTTGCGTCTCGGGATCGCCGAACCGCACGTTGAACTCCACCACCTTGAGCCCGCGCGAGGTCAGCGCGAGACCGACGTACAGCAGGCCGGAGAACGGGGTCCCGCGGCGAGCCAGCTCGGCCAGGGTCGGGCGCACCACCCGCTCGACCACCTCGGCGGTCAGCCCGGCCGGAGCCCACGGCAACGGCGCGTAGGCACCCATGCCGCCGGTGTTGGGGCCGGCGTCGCCGTCGCCGACCCGCTTGAAGTCCTGGGCCGGCAGCAACGGCACGACGACCACGCCGTCGGTCACGCAGAAGAGCGAGACCTCGGGGCCGTCCAGATACTCCTCGATCACCACCCGATGCCCGACCGCGTGCCGCTCGGCCTCGGCTCGATCGGCGGTGACGACCACCCCCTTGCCGGCGGCGAGCTCGTCGTGCTTGACGACGTACGGCGGATCGAGCCGCTCGAGCACGGCGGCCACCTCGGCCGGCGTGCTCGCCACCCAGTGCCCGGCGGTCGGCACGCCGGCAGCTGCCATGACCTCCTTCGCGAACTCCTTGCTGCCCTCGAGCCGGGCCGAGGCCGCGCTCGGCCCGAAGACTGCAAACCCGGCCGCCCGCAACATGTCGGCGACCCCCGCGACGAGCGGGACCTCCGGCCCGACGACGACCAGGTCAGCTGCCGCGGTCGTCGCTGCCTCGACCGCCGTAGTCATCGGCAGGTTGGTCGCGACCTGCGCAGTGCCGGGGTTGCCGGGACTGCAGAACAGCGCCGTGACCGACGGATCGCGGGACAGCGCCAGGCACAGCGCGTGCTCTCGCCCGCCGGCTCCGATCACCAGCACGTTCATGCCGCTGCCCGCGCCCTCAGACCAGGGGCCGGATCGCGACGGTCTGCTCGCGATCCGCGCCGACGCCGACCACCGAGATCGGCGCGCCGCTCAGGTCCTCGAGCGCCTCGACGTAGGCCTGCGCCGCCTTCGGCAGGTCGCCCAGTGACCGCGCGCCGCTGATGTCCTCGTGCCAGCCGTCGAAGTGCTCATAGATCGGTACGGCGTGATGGAACTCGGTCTGGGTCATCGGCATCTCGTCATGCCGAGTGCCGCCGACGTCGTAGCCGACGCACACCGGGATCTGCTCGAGGCCGGTCAAGACGTCGAGCTTGGTCAGCACGAAGTCGGTGACTCCGTTGACGCGCGCGGCGTAGCGCGCGACAACGGCGTCGTACCAGCCGCAGCGTCGCGGCCGTCCAGTGGTCACGCCGAACTCCGCACCCACCGATCGCAACCGCTCGCCCTCGGGACCGAGCAGCTCGGTCGGCATCGGCCCCTCGCCGACCCGGGTCGTGTAGGCCTTCACCACCGCGACCACCCGGTCGATCCGGGTCGGCGCGATCCCGGATCCGGTGCTCGCGCCACCGGCGGTCGCGTTCGACGACGTCACGAACGGATACGTGCCGTGATCGACGTCGAGCATCGTGGCCTGCCCGGCTTCGAGCAACACCACCTTGCCCGCGTCGAGCGCCTGCGCCAGCAGCAGCGAGGTGTCCGCGACCATCGGCCGCAGCCGGTCGGCGTACCCCAGCAGCTCGGCCACCACCTCGTCGATGCCGACCGCCTTGCGGTTGTAGACCTTCACCAGGATCTGGTTCTTCAGCTCGAGCGCGCCCTCGACCTTCTGCCGCAGGATCTTCTCGTCGAACAGGTCCTGCACCCGCACGCCGAGTCGCGACATCTTGTCGGCGTACGCCGGGCCGATCCCCCGCCCGGTGGTGCCGATCTTGGCCTTGCCGAGGAAGCGCTCGCCGACCTTGTCCATCAACACGTGGTACGGCGTGATGATGTGCGCGTTGGCGGACACCACCAGCCGCGAGCAGTCAACCCCGCGGGCCGTGATCGCGTCGATCTCGCTGAAGAGCACGCCGAGGTCGACCACAACGCCGTTGCCGATCACAGGCGTCACGCCGGGGGTGAGGATGCCGGCCGGCAGCAGGTGGAGGGCGTACTTCTCCTCGCCCACCACGATGGTGTGGCCGGCGTTGTTGCCGCCGTTGAACTTCACGACGTAGTCGACCTGCTCGCCGAGCAGGTCGGTGGCCTTGCCCTTGCCCTCATCGCCCCACTGGGCGCCGAGCAACGCGATCGCCGGCATCTGCGTCGTCCTCTCCAACGCCCGAGACGCTGACCAAAGGCCGGACACACAACGGGCCCCGGTCGCAAGCGACCGGAGCCTCTTGCGATCAGAGGCTACCGTCTCCACCCGGGTGCCAGGCAACCTCAGCGCGCTGGACGGCGTTGAGACAGTGTGGTTGTGGGCCGGTTAGGCACGGACTTCGATGAGTTCGTCACGGCCCGCTCCGGTGCGCTGCTGCGAACCGCCGTCCTCCTGCTCGGCGACCGGGACGAGGCCGAAGACCTGCTCCAAACCGCGTTCCTCCGGGTCGCCCGGCACTGGTCACGCGCCCTGGACAACCCCGACGCCTACACCCGGCGGGTCCTGGTCAACCTCGCGCACGACCATGCCCGGCGTCGGCGGCGGCACCCGGAGTCACCGGCGCCCGAGCTCGAGAGACTCTCCACCGCTCAGCCCGCGGCCGAGTCCACGATCGAGACCCGTGGCGAGCTGCTCAGCGCCCTTCGCGCGCTCCCGGAGCGTCAGCGCGCCACCGTCGTCCTTCGGTTCTGGGAGGACCTGTCGGTGGCGGAGACGGCGAGCCTGCTCGGCTGCTCCGAAGGAACGGTGAAGTCCACCACCAGCAAGGCGCTCGCTCGACTGCGCCACGTCCTCGACCTGCCCCAAGTCCCGACCGCGATCGGAGCCAGCAATGACCACTGACGAGCAGATCCGCGACGCCTTCCACGCGCGGTTCGGCACCGCGCTCGCCGACCTGTCCGTCGACCCGGCGCTACTGGTCGACGTACGGCGCCGCTATGCCCGGCAGCAGCGGACGATGATGCTCGGGGCTCCGATCGGAGTCGCGGCGCTCGCGGCCGGGTCGATCCTTGCGGCCACCGCCGTCGGCAACGACACTGGCGGCAGCGTCGGGGTCTCGAACCCGACCGGCAGCCAGTCGGCCGGACCGGGCGCGACCGTCACGCTGCTGAACCACCCGCTGCACTTCCGAGCTGGCTGGACCGGCGGAGCCGGCTCGGTCCTGCACCCCGGCCGGCTCAAGCCGCACGGCCCGTTGGCCGGCGAGGACCAGTCGGCCAAGCTCGCGGATTCGCCCCTGTCGATCTCGCTGACCATGTACCGCGGCCCGATCGCAGCCGCCGAGAAGCAAGTTATTCCGGCAGTCACGCCGACGGTCACCACCACGACGATCGCGGGTCTGCCCGCCACCGTCGACGAGTCCGGCACCTACGTGGCGTGCTCATACCTCGCCAGGTCGGTCAAAGGGGCACCCCAGACGATCAAGCAGCTGTTGTCAGGCGGGTCCGACCGGAAGAAGGCCCGGCACACCGCGCACCTGAGGACCGGCGGGCTCACGACCACACAGGGCCGCGAGCTCAAGAAGGCGCTGCGGCTCGGCGAGTGCACCCGCCAGCAGTCGCCACAAACGGTTGCGCTGCCCGATCACGTCACGACCGGGATCAGCTTCCCCGACGGTGACTTCCTGCTGGCCGACTCGGTCGGGATGAGCCCGCAGCAGATCGAGCAGGTTCTCGCGGCCGCGATCGAGGGCTGAACCAGCGCCGGTCCGCTCAGCCGAGCGGCGCGGACGGGTCGCTCTCGTGCAGGAAGCCTTGGCAGCGCTCGGCCTCGTCTGCTTCACCGATCGCACCGGCGGCACGGCCGAGCGCGTGCACCGACCGCAGGAACCCCTGGTTGGGCTGGTGCGACCACGGGATCGGCCCATGGCCCTTCCAGCCGGCCCGGCGCAGCGCGTCGAGACCGCGGTGGTAGCCGACCCGCGCATACGCGTAGGACTCGATCACTTCGCCGCGTTCGAAAGCCGCATCCGCCAGCGCCGCCCAGACCCCTGGGTACGACGGGAACCTGGCCGCGACCGCGGCCGGGTCCTCGCCTGCCTCGAGCGCCTCGCGGGCAGCCGGGACGTCCGGCAACAGCGTCTCCGGCGGCTCGCCGAGCAGGTTGTGGTGATGCGTCATCGTCGGCCTGCGCCGCCGCCGGTCAGTGGTAGATCCAGACCGAGGTACCGACCGCGAGGTACGGCGAGGAGAAGAAGTGCAGCACCGCGTCGTCGGTGATCCGGACGCAGCCGTGACTGTTCGGGTAGGGCGGCACTTCGCCACCGTCGTTGCCGTTGCCCTCGCCGTGGATCGCGTACCCGGTCGTGGTGAAGTACGACGGGTAGTAGAGCGTGCCGAGCTTCGACACCCGGGTGCCGGTCAGCTTGTACTGGATGCTGAAGTGCCCGGTCGGCGTGATCGCGCGGGACAGCCCGCCTTCGGAGTTCGTGTAGAGGTAGCCGCCGGCTGTCGAGGTGTCGAGGATGCTGGTGATCTTGCCGTCGTGCGCCATCAGCAGGACTTGCTTGCCGATGTTGACCTCCACCTGGTAGATGCCGGCCTGCGGGTGCTTCAGGTGGACCCGCTTCGGGTGGTTCAGCCGCTTCCAGACCTTCATGGTCACTTCGCCGTTGGGCGTGAAGCCCTGCACCTTCTCGAACGCGGTGACCGCGTGCAGGATGTCGTCGCCGTAGTAGGTGCTGCGCGAACCGACGTAGTAGTGCAGCTTGTGCAGCCGCTTCTGCAGGGTGCGGACGTCAGGACCCGAGTCGCCGAGCGAGAGGTCCCGGTTGACCACCTGCAGATGCAACGCCGAGGTCTTGGTGGCGGCGTGCAGTCCGTCGTAGCGCCAGACCACGCGATAGCTCAGCGGGCCCAAGGTCGACGGCGAGATCGTGAACGAGTAACGACCATCGACGACGGACGACGTACCGGCCCGGTGCCAGCCGCCGTTGACGAACCGCTGCAGGTAGACCGTGCCGTCGATGTGCGGGCGGATCCGACCGCTGATCTGCGACTGCGAGAGAACCGGGACCGTACGGATCCGCTTGAGCCCGAGCAACGGCTGGACTTTGTAGGAATGCGCGCCGGTCGTGACCTTGGTGTAGGTGGGCGTCCGAAGGAAGACCACGCGGTACGAGCCGTTCGCCGATGGGGTGACCTTCCACGTCGCCCGGCCGAGCCGGCCGGTCGTTTGGGTGGTGGTCCCCTTCGCGTGGTGCCAGGCCGTGCCGCCGGTCGCGCGATGCTGAAGCACCGCAGGCTGGCCGGCCACCGGGTGCCCCGTACTGGCGACGGTCAGCGTGCCGGTCACGACCAACGGGTGGGTGTAGATGAGCCGGCTGGTCGACAGAGATGCGGTGCCGGCCGCCTTCTGCTGAAGCGTGAAGCTCGGTCCGTTGAGGGTCTTCGCGCCGGTGACCACGACCGGCCCCGAAGTCGCTCCGGCCGGCACCACGAGGGTGGCCTTCTGGCCGGAGTCGATCACGTGGAAGTTGTCGGCGGCCACGCTGTTGATCGTGGCCGCGGTCTCGCCGGTGAAATCGGTGCCGCTCAGCGTCAACGTGCTGCCGAGCTGCCCGAAGGACGGCGTCAGCGCGAACTGCGGGCCGCCGCGGGCATCGGCGGCACTCGCCAGACCGGCCACGAGAAGTGCGGTGCTGCTCGCAACTGCGAGCCAGCGCAGCCTCGACGACATGATTCCCCTTCAGGACAGGCGGTCAACCCACATACGATACGTCGCAGATGTGAGATTTGAGGCGCAAGGCGCCCCTCTGCGTCGCGACCCGCCGACCGGATCTAGGTCAGCCGAGTGCCGGTGCTCTTGAGATCTTCGCATGCCTGGGTGACCCGAGCCGCCATGCCCGCCTCCGCCGCGCGACCCCAGGCACGCGGGTCGTAGGCCTTCTTGACCCCCACGTCACCGTCGACCTTCAGGACGCCGTCGTAGTTCTTCATCATGTGATCGGCCACCGGCCGGGTGAAGGCGTACTGCGTGTCGGTGTCGACGTTCATCTTCACCACGCCGTACCCGAGGGTCTCCCGGATCTCGTCGAGCATCGAACCCGAGCCGCCGTGGAAGACCAGGTCGAAGGGATGGTCGCGGCCGAGCTGCTTGCCGACGTAGTCCTGGCCCTCCTTCAGGATGGCCGGCTTGAGCTTGACCGAGCCGGGCTTGTAGACGCCGTGGACGTTGCCGAAGACGGCGGCGAGCAGGTAGCGACCGCGCTCGCCGGGTGCGCCGAGCACCTCGGCGACCCGCATCATGTCCTTGGGCGAGGTGTAGAGCTTCTCGTTCATCTCGTTCGAGACGCCGTCCTCCTCGCCGCCCACCACGCCGATCTCGAGCTCGAGCATCGTGTGCGCCTCGATCGACATCGCGAACAGCTCGTCGGCGATCTTGAGGTTGTCCTCCAGGTCAATGCCGGAGCCGTCCCACATGTGTGAGCCGAAGATCGGATCACCGCCGGACTTCACCCGCTCGATCGAGAGCTCGAGCAGCGGGCGCATGAAGCCGGCCAGCTTGTCCGGCGGGCAGTGGTCGGTGTGCAGGCCCACGGTGACCGGGTAGTTCTTCGCGACCACCTTCGCGTACTCCGCGAGCGCGACCGCGCCGGTGACCATGTCCTTGATCGTGGCGCCCGAGGCGAACTCGGCACCGCCCCACGAGACCTGGAGGATCCCGTCGCTCTCGGCCTCGGCGAACCCGCGCAGCGCCGCGTTCAGCGTGCCGGACGAGGTGACGTTGATCGCGGGGTAGGCGAACCCACCTGCCTTCGCCCGGTCGATCATCCCGGCGTAGACCTCTGGGCTGGCTATCGGCATCTCGATCTCCTCGGTGGTGCTTCGGGTCCTACCTGGTGGCGCCGCTTGAGACGCCTGTCTGAAGTATGGGCGCTACCCTGCGCCGGTGCACCAGCCCCTCGGCCATCAGCTCGCGCTGCTCAGCGCCCTGAGCCCTACCCACCTGCTGTCCACCTTCGGGGTGGTGGGCGTCCTGGTCATCGTGCTGGTCGAGATGGGTCTGCTGGTCGGATTCTTCCTGCCGGGCGACTCGCTGCTCTTCGTGGCCGGATACGCGACCGTCGCCGACAACTCGCTCGGCATCCACCTGCCGCTCGGCTGGCTGATGGTGGCCGCCGCCGGCGCGGCAATCGTGGGTGGTCAGTTCGGCTTCGAGGTTGGTCGCCGCGCCAGCGTGAGCCTGCACGAACGCCCAGACTCGCGGTTCTACAAGCGCTCGTACGTCGAGCGGGCCGAGCGGTTCTTCGACCGGTTCGGCGCGGCCCGCGCGGTCGTCCTGTCGCGGTTCGTGCCGATCGTGCGAACCTTCACCAGCCCGATCGTCGGGATTGCCGGGATGCCGGCGTCGTCGTACGCGTTCTGGAACCTGGTCGGCGGGCTGATCTGGACGATCCCGATCATCCTGCTGGGGCACTGGCTCGGGCACATCTCGTTCATCCGGCACTACATCGAGGGCCTGGCCGTGGTCGTCGTGGTCCTGTCTGTCATCCCGTTCCTGGTGCACATGGCCCGCCACCGCGCAGCGACCTGAAGGCGGTCGAACCCGGTCGCTCAGGTCAGACCGAGGTCCGCGGTCGAGTAGGCCCCCCGGTAGTCCAGGCCCGCCGCCCGTACGGCGTCGGCCGCGCCCCGCTCGACGATGACGGCGACGCCGACCACCTGGGCTCCCGCCTCGCGCAGCGCCTCGACCGCGGTCAGCACCGAGCCACCGGTGGTCGAGGTGTCTTCCACGGCAAGCACCCGCCGGCCCGCGACGTCAGGTCCCTCGATCCGGCGTTGCAGTCCGTGCGCCTTGCCCTCTTTGCGGACGACGAACGCGTCGAGCTTCCGGCCGGCCGCAGCGGCGGCATGCAGCATCGCGGTCGCGACCGGATCGGCGCCGAGGGTCAAGCCGCCGACCGCGTCGTACTCGAGGTCAGCGGTCGTCTCCAGCATCACCCGGCCGACGAGTGGGGCCGCGGCCGCAGACAGCGTCACCCGGCGCAGGTCCACGTAGTAGTCGGCCACCTGCCCTGAGGACAGCGTCACCCGGCCGTGCACGACCGCGTCCTGCTTGATCCGGCTCAGCAACTCCTCGCGATCGCTCACGCCCGCGACACTATCCGCGGCCCCGAGTTGATCATGGCGAACAGCGCGCTTTTCGCGCGATAAACCGCTCGCTTTGCCATGATCAACGGGGCATTGCGTGCACCTGCAACGCGTCGCGGTCGGCGGTGACGTCGACGAGCACGGTGTCGCCGTCGGCGATCTCGCCGGACAGCAGCGAGCGGGCCAGCGAGTCGCCGATCGCGGTCTGCACCAGCCGGCGAAGCGGCCGCGCGCCGTACACCGGGTCGAACCCGGTGATCGCGAGCCACTCCCGCGCGGCATCGGTCACTTCGAGACTCAACCGGCGATCGGCCAAGCGGCCGGCAAGCCGATCGATCTGCAGGTTGACGATCGCGGCCAGCTGCTCGCTGCCGAGCGAGTGGAAGACCACGATGTCGTCGAGCCGGTTGAGGAACTCCGGCTTGAAGTGCTCCCGCGCGGCGCGCAACGCAGCTTCGTGCTTGGCCTTGTCGTCGAGCGCCGGGTCGTTGATGAACACCGACCCGATGTTGGAGGTCATCAGCAGGATGACGTTGCGGAAGTCGACCGTGCGGCCCTGACCGTCGGTCAACCGGCCGTCATCGAGCACCTGCAACAGCACATCGAAGACGTCCGGGTGTGCCTTCTCGACCTCGTCCAGCAGGATCACCGAGTAGGGCCGGCGGCGGACAGCCTCGGTCAGCTGGCCGCCCTCGTCGTAGCCGACGTAGCCGGGCGGCGCACCGACGAGGCGCGACACGGTGTGCTTCTCGCCGTACTCGCTCATGTCGATCCGGACCATCGCCCGCTCGTCGTCGAACAGGTAGCCGGCAAGCGCCTTCGCCAACTCGGTCTTGCCGACCCCGGTCGGGCCGAGGAACAGGAACGAGCCGGTCGGGCGATCCGGGTCGGAGATGCCCGAGCGCGCGCGGCGCACGGCGTCAGACACCGCGTGGACCGCGTCGTCCTGACCGACCACGCGGGTAGCGAGCGCCTCGTCCATCCGCAGCAGCTTGGCGGTCTCACCCTCGAGCAACCGGCCGGCCGGGATGCCGGTCCAGGCCGCGACCACTTCGGCGACGTCATCGGCGCCGACCTCTTCCTTCACCATCGCTTCGCGCTGCTCGGAGTCGGCCGAAGCGACGGCCAGCTCCGCCTCGGCGGCCGGGATGTCGGCGTAGAGCAACCGCGACGCGGCTTCGAAGTCGCCGCTTCGTTGCGCGCTCTCGGCCTGCGTCTTCAACGAGTCGAGCCGTTGCTTGAGCTCGCCCACCCGGTTGAGTCCGCCCTTCTCGCGCTCCCATCGCGCGGTCAGCGCGGCGAGTTGCTCGGAACGATCGGCGAGCTCGGCGCGCAACCGATCGAGCCGGTCCCTGGACGCCTCGTCCTCCTCGCGCTCGAGCGCCATCTCCTCCATCCGCAACCGGTCGACCGTGCGCTGCAGCTCGTCGATCTCGACCGGGCGCGAGTCGATCTCCATCCGCAGTCGCGAGGCGGCCTCGTCGATCAGGTCGATCGCCTTGTCAGGCAGGAAGCGCGAGGTGATGTAGCGGTTGGACAGCGTCGCGGCCGCGACCAGTGCGGCGTCGGTGATCTCGACCTTGTGGTGCGCTTCGTAGCGGCCCTTGAGACCGCGCAGGATCCCGATCGTGTCCTCGACGCTCGGCTCCCCCACCATGACCGGCGCGAACCGCCGCTCGAGCGCGGGGTCCTTCTCGATCGAGGTGCGGTATTCGTCGAGCGTCGTCGCGCCGATCAGTCGCAGCTCACCGCGCGCCAGCATCGGCTTGAGCATGTTGCCGGCATCCATCGCGCCTTCGCCGGTCGCGCCGGCGCCGACGACCGTGTGCAGCTCGTCGATGAACGTCACGACCTGACCGTCGCTGTCCTTGATCTCCGCGAGCACGGCCTTGAGCCGCTCCTCGAACTCGCCGCGGTACTTCGCACCGGCCACCATCGCGGCGAGATCGAGCGAGACCAATCGCTTGCCCCGCAACGACTCCGGCACATCGCCGGCCACGATCCGCTGCGCCAGTCCCTCGACGACCGCGGTCTTGCCGACGCCGGGCTCACCGATCAGCACCGGGTTGTTCTTGGTACGGCGGCTCAAAACCTGCACCACCCGGCGGATCTCGTTGTCGCGCCCGATGACGGGATCGAGCTTGCCGTCACGCGCCTGCGCGGTGAGGTCGACGCCGTACTTCTCGAGGGTTTGATACGTGCCCTCGGGCTCCGGGCTGGTCACCCGGGCCGAGCCGCGCACCGCGGTGAACGCCTCCTGCAACGCATCCGCGGGCGGCAGCAGGTCGGTGACCGGGTGCTTGCCGGAGCGGGCCAGACCGACGATCAAGTGCTCGGTCGAGACGAACTCGTCGTCGAGCGATCGGGCGATCTCGGCCGCGGTGTTGACCACCGCCAGCGCGGTGCTCGACAGGCCAGGTGCGGCAACCGTGGCGCCGGTCGCGGTCGGCAACCGATCAAGGGCAGCCTGCGCCGAGCGCGCGACCGCAGCCGGGTCGCCGCCGGCCGCTTCGATCAGCGGGCGGGGCACCCCGTCGGTCGGCGCCAGCAGGGCGACCAGGATGTGCAGCGGCTCGACGTGCGGATGCCCGGCCGCACCGGCGGCGTGCACGGCCGCGGACAGGGCCTCCTGGCTACGAGCGGTGAATCGGTAAGTGTCCATCAGAGCGTCATTTCTTCGTCAGTGGTGGGGGAAGGGGTTGCGGGTCAGCGATCCTTGGCGCCGGATCGCCAGACCACGACCGCGCCCTGATCGATCGGGACCAGGTCGCGTCGGTAGGACTGATGCACCTGTCGCTCGCGTCGGGCGATCTCGAGATGCATCGCCTCGAGTTGCGCGTGCAGGTCGGCCAGCCGGTCCCGGAACGCCTCGACCTGGCTCTCCAGCTCGAGGATCCGTTTCACGCCGGCCAGGTTGATCCCTTCGTCCTGGCTCAGTCGTTGCACTTCGCGAAGCTTCGCGATGTCACGCGCCGAGTAGCGGCGACCGCGGCCACTGGCCCGGCCAGGTGAGACCAGACCGATCCGGTCGTAGGCGCGCAGGGTCTGGGGGTGCATGCCGGCGAGTGTCGCCGCGATCGAGATCACGAAGACCGGCGCGTCGTCATCCGGCACGCCGAGGCCGAAGCCGTCAGCCATTTGCGGTCCCTCCAGTTCCGAGATGTGCCCGCGGATCGTCGGAACTAGTCGCGGCAAAGGCCTTCAATGCCTCGCGCGACTCATCCGACATCTGCTCGGGGACGACCACGTCGATCGTCACCAGCAGGTCGCCCTTGGTGCCGTCGCGCTTGGGGACGCCCTTGCCCCTGACCCGGAGCACCCGGCCGTTGGTCGTGCCGGCCGGGATCTTCATCGACACCATCGGCCCGTCCAGCGTCGGCACCTTGACCGTCGCACCGAGCGCCGCCTCGGCGAAGGTGACCGGCAGCTTCAGCGTCAGGTTGTGCGCCTTGCGGCCGAACATCGGGTGCGGCTGGACGTGCACGGTCACGATCAGGTCGCCGTGCGGCCCGCCGCGCTCGCCCGCCTCGCCCTTGCCCTTCAGCCGGATCTTCTGGCCGTTGGCCACACCGGCCGGGATCCGCGCCCGCAGGTTGCGACTGGTGATCGCCTGGCCGGTGCCGCCACAGGTCGCACAGGGGTCGTCGACCAGCAGGCCGCGGCCGCGGCAGTCGCGGCACGGCTCGGCGAAGGCGAAGCCGCCCTGGTTGCGGGTCGACATGCCCGTGCCCGAACAACGCGGACACACCCGGGTCGCCGTGCCGGGCTTCGCACCGCTGCCGGCACAGGTCGGGCAGACGTGCGGCCCTGAGATCGTCAGCGGGACGGTCACGCCGTCGGCGGCGTCCTGGAACGACAAGGTCACCTCGGCTTCGACGTCGACGCCGCGGCGCGGCGCGCTTGCCGTGGTACGACGGCCACCCCCGCCGAACAGGCCGCCGAACAGGTCGCCGAGTCCGCCCGCGGCACTCGCGCCGGCGCCGCCGAACAAGTCGCCGAGGTCGAAGGTCGCGCCACCCGGGCCACCGGCGCCGCGCGGCATCCGGAAGCCGCCGGACCCGAACAACGCGCGGGCCTCGTCGTACTCCTTGCGCTTGGTGGTGTCCGACAGCACGTCGTAGGCCTCGGAAACCTCCTTGAACTTCTCCTCGGACTTGGGGTCACCGGAGTTGGCGTCGGGGTGATGGGTCCGGGCTAGCTTGCGATAGGCCTTCTTGATGTCCGCTGCGGAGGCTTCTTTCGAGACGCCGAGCGCGGCGTAGTAGTCCTTCTCGACATAGTCGCGGGCGCTCACGCGCGTCTCTCCTCTCCGCTACGAATCGTCGGCGTGCATGGCTGAGTCTGCCGCTCAGCCGGTGGAGTCGTCGTAATCCTGATCCGGCATCGGGTCGCCGACGGCCTCGTCGAACGCCCCGACATCGAACGGCTCACCTGTGTCGGCGGGCGGCGGAGTGGTCGGCTCGAGGACCGCGACCCGCGCGGGCCGGAGCACCCGGTCGCCGACCCGGTAGCCGGTCTGCAGCACTTCGCTGCAGGTCGGCTCGTCGACCTGGTCGGAGAAGCCGTGGGTGAGGGCCTCGTGCACGGTCGGGTCGAACGGCTCGCCGACCTGGCCGAACCGCTCGAGACCGAGCTTGGTCAACGTGGTCTCGAGGCCGTCCGCGACGAGCGAGAAGCCGCCCGAGACCTCGCCGTGCGCACGCGCACGGTCGATGTCGTCGAGCACCGGCAGCAGGTTGGCGAAGACCGACGCGAGCGCCGCCTCGCCGACCGCCTGCCGGTCGCGTTCGACCCGGCGCCGGTAGTTGGCGTACTCGGCCTGCAAGCGCTGCAGGTCGGCCGTGCGTTCGGCCACCTCAGCCTCGAGGTCCGAGCCCGCCCCGCCACCGGGACCCGGCGCGGAACCGACCGTGGCAGCCGCCTCGGCTACCCCGGATCGGACCTCGCCGGTCGTCGGATCGAGGCGGCGCCGGTCACGAATGACCGGGCCGACCTCCTCGGAACCCTCGGTCATGCAGCACTTCCGTCAGATCCGGGTGTCTCGTCGACGATCTCGGCGTCGACGACCTCGTCGTCGCTGTCGCCGGTCGTGCTCTCCCCCGTCGCCGAGCCTGCGTCTCCACTCGCTGTGCCGGCTTCGGCGTTGGCGGCGTAGATCGCCTGGCCCATCTTCTGGCTGACGGTCGCAAGGGCCTCAGCCGTGCGGGTGATCGCGTCGACGTCGTCTGCCTCGAGCGCCGCCTTGACCTCGGCCACTGCCGCGGTCACCTCGTCGCGGACGTCGGTCGGCACCTTGTCGCCGTTGTCGGCGAGGAACTTCTCGGTGGTGTAGACCAGCCCGTCGGCCTGGTTGCGGGCCTCAGCCGACTCGCGCCGCTTGCGGTCCTCGTCGGCGTACTGCTCGGCCTCGCGCATCATCCGGTCGATGTCGTCCTTCGGCAGCGCCGAGCCGCCGGTGATCGTCATCGACTGCTCCTTGCCGGTGCCGAGGTCCTTGGCGCTGACGTGCACGATGCCGTTGGCGTCGATGTCGAAGGTGACCTCGATCTGCGGCACGCCACGCGGCGCCGGCGGTAGGCCGGTCAGCTCGAACATGCCGAGCTTCTTGTTGTACGACGCGATCTCGCGCTCGCCCTGGAAGACCTGGATCTGCACCGAGGGCTGCGAGTCGTCGGCAGTCGTGAAGATCTCGCTGCGCTTGGTCGGGATCGTGGTGTTGCGCTCGATCAGCTTGGTGAAGATGCCGCCCTTGGTCTCGATGCCTAGCGACAGCGGGGTCACGTCGAGCAGGAGGACGTCCTTGACCTCGCCCTTGAGCACGCCGGCCTGAAGCGCGGCGCCGACCGCGACGACCTCGTCGGGGTTGACACCCTTGTTGGGCTCGCGTCCGCCGGTGAGGTCCTTGACCACGTCGACGACCGCGGGCATCCGGGTCGAACCGCCGACCAGCACCACGTGGTGGATGTCGGCGACCTTGATCCCGGCGTCGCGGATCACCTGCTCGAAGGGGCCCTTGGTCCGGTCGAGCAGATCGACGGTCATCCGCTGGAACTCGGCCCGGGTCAGCTTCTCGTCGAGGTGTAGCGGGCCGGCGTCACTGGCGGTGATGTAGGGCAGGTTGATGGTCGTGTCGGAGGACGACGACAGCTCGATCTTGGCCTTCTCGGCCGCCTCGCGCAGCCGCTGCATCGCCATCTTGTCCTTGGACAGGTCGATGCCGTGGCCGCCCTTGAACTTCTCGACCAGCCAGTCGACGACCTTCTGGTCCCAGTCGTCGCCTCCGAGGTGGTTGTCACCACTGGTGGCCTTGACCTCGATCACGCCCTCGCCGATCTCCAGCAGGGACACGTCGAACGTGCCGCCACCGAGGTCGAACACGAGGATGGTCTGGTCGGCCTCCTTGTCGAGGCCGTAAGCGAGGGCCGCCGCGGTCGGCTCGTTGATGACCCGCAGCACCTCGAGGCCGGCGATCTGGCCCGCCTCCTTGGTGGCCTGGCGCTGGGCGTCGGAGAAGTACGCCGGGACGGTGATGACCGCGTCGGTCACCGACTCGCCGAGGTAGGCCTCCGCGTCGCGCTTGAGCTTCTGCAGGATGAACGCCGAGATCTGCTGTGGATTCTGCTTCTTGCCGTCGATCTCGATCGTCCAGTCAGTGCCCATGTGGCGCTTGACCGACCGGATCGTGCGGTCCGGGTTGGTGACGGCTTGGCGCTTGGCGACCTCGCCGACCAGCACCTCGCCGTTCTTGGCGAACGCCACGACGCTCGGCGTCGTGCGCGAGCCCTCGGCGTTGGCGATGACGTTGGGCTCTCCGCCCTCGAGCACGGTCACGACGCTGTTCGTCGTACCGAGGTCGATGCCGACCGCTCGTCCCATGGTGATTGACCTTTCGCTTCTGTGTCCGGGGTGCGGCTCATCGGTAAGTTGAGTCGCTCTTACTCATGGTGAACGATGCCGGGTGGCCTGTCAATTCCTTCTTGAGCGGATCAGGCTCAACTTATTTTGTCGTGACTTGATAACCCTGGAAATTGCCCGGACGGTGCCAAGGCGGCTCAAATCGGCGTACCGTTCACGCGTGCTGGGCCGGCTGCAGGACACCCGCGGGGCGCCGCGGCTGCGGGTCAGGCTGCTCGCCGGGACGATCGTCTTCGGGCTGGTCGTGTTCAGCGCGCCGGTGATCATGATCCCGTTCATCGGCTGGCTCGCCCACCACCTCTGAGCTCGGCCGGCGGCTCCGGCGCGTGCCGGTCACGCGCCGCCGGCCCCAGGCTCGTACGCTTCCGGCGTGACCGTTCGACTCGTTGCCGGGCTGGTTGTCACCGTCGTCGCGCTCGCCGCCGCGGCCTACCGGGTCCAGTGGCTGGCCCGGCTGGTCCTCGCCGGCGCGCCGATCCCGCCCGAACGGCGCCCGCACGTCTTCGGCGCGATCAAGGCCCAGCTGATCGACGTCTTCGGGCAGCGCAAGCTGTTCAAGGTCAAGGTCGCCGGGATCGCGCACGCCCTGACCTTCTGGGGCTTCGTGGTGCTGTTCCTGACGATCATCGAGGCCTACGGGGCGCTGTTCAGCCGTGACTTCGCGCTCCCGTGGATCGGCCACACCCGGGCGGTCGCGGTGCTCGAGGACGGCTTCGCGACCGCGGTCGTTCTGGCGCTGGTCGTGTTCACCGTGATCCGGCTGAAGAACTCGCCGCGGCGGCTCGACCGCAGATCCCGGTTCTACGGCTCGCACACCGACCAGGCGTTCCTGGTCCTCGGGATGATCTTCCTGGTCATCGCCACGCTGCTGCTCTACCGCGGCGCCCAGATCCAGAGCGGCTACTTCCCCTACCAGCACGACGGCTGGTGGGCGTTCGCGTCGAAGGCCACGTCGTACATCACGCCGGACAGCGAGGCGTTCGAGACGATCTTCATCGTCGCCCAGATCGCGGTCGTCATGGGCTTCCTGATCTTCGTGCTCTCGAGCAAGCACATGCACATCTTCACCGCGCCGTTGAACGCCTCGATGAAGCGGCAGCCCAAGGCGCTCGGCCCGCTGGGTACGACGCCGGATCTCGAGAAGCTGATGGAGGACGAGGACGCGGTCCTCGGCGCCGGCATCATCGAGCACCTGCACCATCAACAGTTGCTGCAGACCCTGGCCTGCACCGAGTGCGGGCGCTGCCAGGACAAGTGCCCGGCCTGGGCGACCGGCAAGCCGCTCAACCCGAAGCTGATCATCACCAACCTGCGCGACTCGATGTTCGCGCAGGCGGACCGGCTACTCGGCGCGAAGGCCGAGGACGGCTCCGAGATGGAGCCGGTGTCGCTGGTGCCGGACGTCATCGACCCCGACGCGTTGTGGGCCTGCACGACCTGCGGCGCCTGCGTCGAGGAGTGCCCGGTCGACATCGAGCACGTCGACACGATCCTCGACCTGCGCCGCTATCAGGTGCTGATGGAGTCGTCGTTCCCGAGCGAGGCGGGCACGATGCTGCGCAACGTCGAGAACCACGGCAACCCGTGGGGCCTGCGCGCCGACATGCGCGAGGAGTGGACCGAGGCGATCGAGTTCGACATCCCGGTCGTGTCGGGCCGGATCCCCGACGATGTCGAGTGGCTGTACTGGGTCGGCTGCGCGGGTGGGCTCGACGACCGCGCGCGCAAGTCGACGCAAGCGATCGCACGGGTCATGCACGCGGCTGGGGTGAAGTTCGCGATTCTCGGCGCGGGGGAGTCGTGCACCGGCGACCCGGCCCGCCGGCTCGGCAACGAATACCTCTGGCAGGAGATGGCGAAGGCCAACATCGAGACCCTCGACGGCGCCGGCGTGAAGAAGATCATCGCGTCGTGCCCGCACTGCTTCAACACGATCGGCAACGAATACCCGGCGCTCGGCGGCAACTACGAGGTCGTGCACCACTCGCAGCTGCTCGGCCGGTTGGTGGCGGAAGGCAAGCTGACGCCGCAGGACCCGATCGTCGCGAAGCTGACCTACCACGACCCCTGCTACCTCGGCCGGCACAACAACGAGTACGACGCACCGCGCACGGTGCTCGACGCCGTACCGGGCCTGGAGCGGGTCGAGATGCACCGGCACGGCAAGCGCGGATTCTGTTGTGGCGCAGGCGGTTCGCGGATGTGGATGGAGGAGCGGATCGGCAAGCGGGTCAACGTCGAGCGCACCGAAGAGGCGCTCGGCACCGGCGCGGAGATCATCGCGACGTCGTGCCCCTACTGCCTGATCATGCTCGACGACGCGGTGACCTCGAAGCGCGCCGACGGCGAAGCGCAGGGCGTGACCGTGATCGACATCGCGCAGGTGCTCGCCAACTCGATCGGCCTGCGGCCTGCGGCCGCCACCGCCACCGAGGCGCCGGCCGGACCCGATCCCGCCGAATAGCCGAGCGCGATGGCAGAGAAGAAGCGCAACCGCCGCGACTGGCAGGAACGCGCCTTCGAGGAGACCGAGTTCCAGCGCCGCGAGCGGGCGGCCGGCGCCACCGAGATGCCGAAGCCGCTGGCGACCTCGGTCGACCTGCCGAAGCGCTCGACCTGGAAGTGGACGCTCGGGGGAGTGGCGGCGATCGTCGTCGCGATCCTGATCCGCAATGGCCTCGACGCCCGCGCGCCGACGCTCGTGACCAACTGCAAGACGCCGGCGATCGCGCTGAGCTCGGCGAGCATCCATCGCGGCGCGACGATCCGATGGTCGGGCACTGGCCCGGCGAACATGCATCTTGTGATCGCGATCGGGGTCAGCCGGCTGGTGCCGGGCGCCAATCCCGGCCAGCTGCATCCGATCCCCGACCCGGGCGGTTCGGCCAACAGCACCGAGATCGCGGTCTTCCCGACCAAGCTGTCGAGCGGGTGCAAGGCCAACGGCTCGTTCACGGTCGACATCCCGAGCGGGCAGTACAACGTCCGGATGTTCCGCCTGGACGGCACCGGCGCCGCCGTGACCGGTACGCCGGTCGCGAGCAAGCCGCTGAAGGTGTCGTCGTAACGCCGCTGGCGCTATCCTCGGGCCGGTCGCCGAGCCCGATTTCGGCGCGCGCGGGTGTAGTTCAATGGCAGAACATCAGCTTCCCAAGCTGACAGTGCGGGTTCGATTCCCGTCACCCGCTCCAGGCTTTTTCGGAGCGTTTTCGCAGGTCAGGGCCGGTTTTCGAGCCTCCACAAGTGCGGCGTCCTTGCCCGCCAGAGACCCTGATTTACCGCCTTGGGCCACTAGATGTGGCCCAGATGTGGCCCAACGATCTTGGTCGACGGCCCGGTACCTGGTACCAAGAACGTCGAAGTTGCGGGCGGTCGGCGACTGGGCAAGGCTCGGCTCATGACGACGGACGAGGGCGCGCGAGATCTGGTCCGATCATGGCGCATCGCGGCCGCCACCGGCGACCTCATGCAGCTGTCGGGGCTCGTCCAGGCTGAGTCACTGCAGCCGCATTTGCAGGAAGCCGGGGAGACGATCTTGGCGCTCGCTCCGGACAACCCCTCCGGCTGCGCGGACACCTGCAAGGCCCTCGCGAGGCGACTCACTGAACGGTCATGGGTCGGCGACGCTGAGCTGGCGGAGCTGCTCGTCGCGATCGTCGACGGTCTACCGCCCGGCCGGCGCCGCATCCGCGCCGACCTCGACGGTGTCTCCGACCTGCTCGAGGGACCTCTCGAGATGGGCTTCGGCGGTGTGCTGGATTGCAACACCGGCGATGCCTGGCCCGAGGGGGCCCTTGATGACTGGGTGGGCGACGGGGAGCGACCGGACCCGGAGGACGATCCGGATCGGTACCTGTTCATCCCCAATGAGGGTTCGCGCGAGGCGTGGGAGGACATGCGCGAGTTCGCCACGACAGTTCAGGATCCCGCGCTCCGCGACCGGCTACTCGACGCCATCGATGGCCGTGGCGCCTTCTCCCGCTTTCGCCGAGTCCTCGATGACCACGACGACCTGCGTTCCTCCTGGTACTCGTACTCGGCAGAGACCCGAACCGGAAGGGCCGGACAGTGGCTGGCCGACGCGGGGTTCGACGCCCTCCCACCCCGGCGCTGATCGCACCACGATCCGATCATAAGAGCGAACAATAGGCGCGAGCTCGTCCACAGCCAGCGCCGCGAGCCGGCGTTATTCGCCGGGTTCCGATCCCGAATGGCCGATGACTCGTCCGTTCTGGGTTGGCGGCGAGCCGACTCGGTGCGCCGTCCCGTCGCGATCGACGAAAGCGAACTCGCGAACGCCGTAGTCCGTGTCGTGGGGCCGGATGAACCGGCCCTTCACGCCGGAAGCCAACCAAGCGGCGTACACCGCGTCAGCATCAGAGACGAACAGGTACACCTCGGCGCCGTGATGGCGGTCGTGATCCGGCGACTCGCTCACATGAAGTTCGACGCCATCTCGCTCGACGTATCCATACTCGGCCGGTCCGCCATACGAGCGCACTGAGAAGCCGAGCATGCGATATCGCCGCAGCGCCCGCTTGAGATTGGCCACCGGGATAACCGGAGCCACCCGCGAGAACGTGAACTCGTTCACGCCTTCATTCCTATCAACGACGCAACAAGAAGTGCCCATAGCGGCCGACACTCGCCCGCACGCGATGGGCCTATTCGCGGGACGTGAGATAGAGCGGGAAAAACAGGATCCAGAGGATCAGGCATCCAGCTGCCCATGCGGCGGGTGTGTCGATAACGAACGTGCCCGCCTCGAAAACGACCGGACTCCCGGAGTCTGCACGCCTCTTCGCGTCCGCGTAGACCCACAGGTCCGCGGTGATCCCGATACCAAGAATGACCAGCGGCGCGAGCGCAGCAAAGGACACCCTCTGAACGATATGCGCCGCTCTTGCCCGCGGCACCGTCCGCCGCTTGTCGGCGGCAGACTATAGGTGCGTTACTCACGCTTTGCTTGCTGGGTCAACTGTGTGAAGTAACGGCACTTCTGTTCCTCGAGCGGCCTTGAGCAGAACTTGCACTGGCGCTCGGCTGTCGCGGCGAATCCGAATGATCTGGACCGGCATCACTTACACGATGATCGCGCGCACCATGCTCAGCGCCTCAACTATGGCGGCGTCACCTTCTGCCGTAATCGACGCTGCAGGCACCTCGGCGCCGGTAAGCATGCGCCACGCCGCATCAGCCGTCAGATGCAAACGAGCATCTGCACTGCCGGGCGATCCTGTGGAGAGGTTCCAGCCGCCGTCGTCCGTGGCGCTGAGCGTCCAGTCGCCCAGGGGGTCGATCCTCATTCGGATCACGCGCGCCCCGACGGCACCGCGGAATTGGTGAGGGAAGGCCCAAATAAAGGTACGTAGCACGTCCGGAAGGGTCACGTCGTGGTCCTCCACGCGGTCCACGGCCTCTCTCATCTGCTGTTGATGGACCCAACGCTCGGTGAACTCCTGCGCCAGGTTGAACCAGTAGGGCACCGGCTCGTCGCTGGCCCATGAGACCCAGCCTTCGTCAAGTAGGTCCCGGCCCGCGTGAAGCGCGTCGACTTGCTCGCCACTCCACTGCGGCAGGTCCTCGACCACGCGTCGGCTCATCACCCGAGCCGCGTCTACCCACCGTTGGTTCTTCTCTGCTAGCAACCTCGGAAAGATCTGACGATCTGACATGTTGATCAGCCCGCTAAGTTCGCCATCACGCTCCTGAGAAAGCCAGGTCATGTCAGGTCATCGTCGAGCAAATGAAGCGCGATGTCTTTGACCGTCCATCCCGGAATGGCAGCTCGCGCGAGCCACTCGGCATCGGTCATCCCGGCCAGCAAGCGCAGCAAACCCTGCCGCTCAGCAGTGGCGAGCGACCGCAGATCACGGACGGGCTCATTCCACAGCGACATGCTGGAAGTCTGCCGCAGCCCAGGATCGTTTACGCCGGCTCAGCGCGGTTTTGATTGCGTCACGACCAAACCGAGCCGCCCTCGCGAACCGGCACTACCCGCCGTGCATCGCGTTCGTCATGTCACATGCTCGTGCAGCGACGGGGCGTACGAGAGCCCGAAGACGGCGCCTTCCGGCGACAGAAGACGTGCCACGGTCTGTCCCCACGGTTCGACCTTGGCATCGTGCAGCATCTCGTATCCACGGGACCGCAATTCCCGCACGCCGTCGCTCACAGCCGTCGCAGATGCCAGCTCAAACTCCACGCTCACCTGAGGTCTTGTGATGCCCTCCGGCCACGACCGTGTGCCGAAGCAAGCTTCGGCAGCTTGTTCGATGGGCCACACACCGAAGTGATTGCACCCAGGTATCTCGCCGCTCGCGAAGTAGTCACCGTCGAGCTGCTTGAGGGGCAGCCCGAGAGCCTCCATGTAGAGCGCGCGGCTCGCTGGCGCGTCCGCTGTGATGACAGCGACACTGGTTACAGACTCGATCTGCACATCAACCTCCCGGGTCAGCACGGCCGAACATAGCGGCCTCCAGACCGTCGCGCTCAGAGACGCGAACGATCGAGAACGACCGCTCGATGACAATTCGCGCGAGCCGGTGACCATGTCGGCACCTGTATGGCGATCATTCGTGGATGGTGTCTCTCGAAGCAGCCAGCCGGCTCTCGATCTGACTGAGCCGCGCGCGGTATTCCTCTGTCGAGTTGACATGTGGGAAAGGCTCTGGCGGCACCGCCGCGCCGAGCGCGACGCATAGTGGCCCCCAACCGTCGCCCGGTTGCCACTCGACGAGCCGATCCGCGCGGACCTCGCGACGCACTGACGCTGCATGCCGCTCATAAGCAGTCATCGCAGCGCCGTCATCCCGCCAGAGGGGGTCAAACATCTCGTACATCTCTCGGACCATCGCCATGTATCCCGGCATGTCGGGCTCGTCCTCCAGCCGATCAGAGCTGTCCATAACCGTCGCCCGCGCGCTCGCCAGCCAGGTGGCCGCGTCACGTCTCGTCGAGAGCAGGACGACCGCCTCCGGGTTCTCGGCAACTAGCTCACGCCAGACCGCCGCACCTGGCCAGTCCACAGTCGCCGCGTAATTGCCGAGGACCGGCTCCCAGTCGACGGGCTCGCCGCGCAGGGCTGCGCGCCAGGTGGGGACATGGTCAAGATGCCGCTGCACCTCAATCATGTGATAGGTCGGGCGACCAAGAAGCCGCTCGAGCGCCAGCTTCAGCGAGTTGGTTCCCGTCCGACCGAGGCCAGCTCCGATGATGCGCATACCGCTTCCGCTCCCTCCCTCACGCCCTCAACTCCGATGCAATGCCCGCCGTCCCGATCCCAAGTTGTGATCGTCGAATACAGCCTCGCAGACGAATAGCGACAGTGTGAACGCCGGCAAGCACATGCGATCACACTTCGCGGGCGCCCTGAAACGGACCGACCGGCCGCGACATCGCCTCGCGCTAGCCCGGTCCGAGACAGAACTCGTTGCCCTCAGGGTCCGTCAAGGTCACGTTGGTCCCGAGTCGGTAAAGCTCCGTCGCGCCCATTTCAACGAAGCGGCTCACCTCAACTTCGAGGTCGTCCGCGCGCAGATCGAGGTGCAGCCGGTTCTTATGTTCCTTGTGCTCTGGCACCCGTTGAAACCAAAAGCGCGGCCCTTCGCCACTCTTCGGTTCGACCAAGACGTTCGGGTCATCCTCAGGATCGAACACCCCCCGGGCCCGCAACCGCTCAAGTTCAACTTCGTCGTAAGCAGCGACCCGGTAGCCATCGAGCGCCGCGGCCCACCACCGCGCCAGCGAGGCGGGATGTTCGCAGTCGAACACGATGTCAGCAAGGCGTGCCATTCGCGCACGCTACGCCGGATCACGTGCACGAAGTGCGCGACGATCGAGCGTCGAAGAACGGCATCCCTGAACGGAGTGGGGCCGTCAACTGTTTGTTTTGAGCGTTCTTCGGCGATGGTCGGCAGATCAAGGGCGGCGTCGATCGCGGGGCGGGGTCAACACGCAGCGCCCGGAGCGCGGAGCGCGAGGACGAACGGTGTTGAGGCCGTCTCGTGGTTGACGCAGACTGTGTTGCCGGCGTCGCTATGTGGTTGTCAGGTTCGGCTTCAGTTTGAAATGGCAGAGCTCGGCGACAGCCAGTTTGCTGTCAGGCATCCCTTCGCGACGTGGTGGTCAGCATGAAGCCGTGCGAGCGTCCCTGGGTTCCAGGGTCGTGGGGTCATTCACTTCGTCGACCGCACCCGAGGGTGGGTCATGCCGCTACTTCGACCCGCACGAAGTCTTGACGGTGTTCACGCGGCGGCGACCGGCTTGGTCAGGCAACGGGCCTCACCGTCACGCAGCGTGTAGTAGACGACCTCGAGCATCCGCCTGGCGGCGGCGACTTTCGCGGTGTTCTTCGCTCTCTTCCCGCGGCGGGCGAGGATGTCGTCCCGGACGGCTCGGATGACTGGTTCGCATTGGCGTTGCACCGATTCGACTGCGGCCCACCGGACCAGGGCGCAGCCTTCCTTGCTGATCGAGCCGTCGTGTCGGCGCCGGTCGGACTCATGCACCCGTGGAGTCAGCCCGGCCCAGCAGGTGATCGCGGCCGCGTTGCGGAACCGGCTCACATCACCGATCTCGACGACGAACACCGCCGCGAGGATCGGACCGATCCCTTTGATCCTCTGCAGCCGCCGGTAGTCCGGGTCGGTCTTCAGCCGACGGTCCAGCTCGCGCTCCACCCGAGCCAGCTCGTCTTCGACGAGCATCATCATCCGGCGTTGCGCGGCGAGCCGCTGCCCGTAGTAGCCCGGAAGCCGTAGCTCATCGAGCAGATCCGACCCAGCAACCGTGTTCAGCTTGCTGACCGGCAGACGGATCCCGTGCTTCGCCAACCCGGCGCGGATCCCGCCCTTGGTTGAGGTCGCGACCTTCGTCAGCTGCTGGCGGTGGCGGACCAGCTCCCGCAGCTCCCGAAGCTCGACCGGGGCGATGTAGGCCTCCGGCAGTGAACCAAGCCGCATCAGCCGCGCCAACTCCAGCGCATCCGCATGGTCAGTCTTCACCCGGCGCCGCTTCCGCATCTGCTTCATCCCGTACGGGTGCGCGAGATGCACCTCGAAACCCTTCGCCTGCAACGCGTCGACCGCCCAGTACCAGCCATATGTCGCCTCGATCGCGACCGGCGCACCCTGCCCAGCCTTCGCCACTTCAGCGACAAGGCCGGACACAGAGTTGTCGATCCGCACGCACTCGAGCTCGCGACCGCGGTTGTCGATCCGCACGATCACCGACCGGTGCAGATGCAGGTCGACGCCGACGAACTGCTTCTTCCTAGCGATACCGTCACTCATTGGTGGCCTCCCTCACCATGTGGGTTTATGAGCAACCGCAGTCTCCTGCGGTACTCACAGGAGCGGGAGGCCCCGCTCCGTTATGGCATCACTTATGCCGTGTGCCCCGTGTCCGCTACAGCGCTTGCCCCGCTGATCGTTCTCGGCCTGGGGATCGCCCTCGATCTATGGGTCTATGGCGACGCGAAGCAGCGCATGGGAGCCGGCCGTCCGGTGACGGTTCGCGCCGGAGACCTCGTCATCCGCACCCCAACGGCGTGGGCCGCTGGATGCCTGATCCTCTGGATCGTGTTCTTCCCGCTGTACCTCTCAAGACCCGAGTAGCGCCTTCATCGGGAGCGGCGGCTGGCGAGCCCCGCGAGTTCGATGTTCTGGCACTCCCGGCATCGCACACGGGCATGACCGTTTCGGCGCCATTGCCATCAGCGGCGCAGCCATCCTCGGACGAGTGGCACCCGCCTGCCGACAATGACCCCTGCAAGAACCACAACAATGCACGCGGTCACAACAAGCCAGGTTGCCCGCACCCCGGCCGCCCAGGACGGCAAGACGATGGCCAGGACTACTGCTCCCACGATGAGGCGGTAGAGGTTCATCCTCCAAGAGAAGAGCCGGCGGATCTCCATACCGCATTCCTACCCCCTGCCGCGGGCGGGCGGTCGCCGACGGGGATCGGCACATCGGTTCGCCCCAAGTTTGATGCGCTGCGCGATCCTGGTTTGGTGGCGACTACAGAGAATGAGGTCCGACTGCGGCCACTACTGCTGCGCGACGAGACGGACGCTTTGGCAGCACATGACGAACTAGCTGCTGACGGCTTCGATCTTCTCGAAGGTTGGGCTTCCGACGACACGTGGAGCGACTATCTCGACCGGATCGCTCGCATGGCCGACGGTTATGACCTGCCGGCTGGGTGGGTCCCGGTCACAATCCTGGCTGCCGAAGCCTCAGGCGAGCTGATCGGCATCGTCTCGATCCGCCATTGCCTGAACGAGCACCTCGCGGAGGTTGGCGGCCACGTCGGCTACGCCGTGCGGCCGCAGTTTCGGCGACGTGGTCATGCGACCCAGATGCTGAGGCAAGCGATCGGCATCGCCGCCGACCTCGGTCTGGATCAGGTACTGCTCACCTGCAACGACGACAACCTCACGTCCGCCCGCGTCATCGAGCGTTGCGGTGGTCGACTAACCCAAGTCTTGCCGGCGACCCCTCAGCGGGAAACGAAACGCCACTACTGGATCTCAACTACAACGGCTACCTGAGGAACGTGCAGAGTGGCATCACTTACCGCTCGGTTGCGATTGATCCTGTGTAGCCCTGGTCGCCGGGCATCGGTTGCACCGAGACGCCTGAGCTGCTGAGGAACTGGCGGATCTGCGAGGCGTGTTCAACCACGTGGAGTGGAATGGCAGTGACAATGTCGCCGTAAGGGGTGCCCGCGTATCGATGTGTGCTTGGCAGCGGACGCAGAGCCAACTCCTCGGTAAGAGTCTCGCAGCTTTGCCGCGCTCGGCGGCGGCACCAGTCGACGTATTCGAGGAGCTCCGCCCTAGTGAAGACGCGGTTCGGAAACGAGTATGTGTTCTCATCGAAAGCCGCTAGAGGCACCCACGGCTCGAAGTCTCCGCCGAGGTCGTAGTCGAGGCAGGTCAGCGCGTGGTAGCCGAGGAACCAGGTCGCGGAGCCATGCAGTCCGCCCTGCGGGAGACGACGTGTGGTCCCATCTCCGGGCCACAGGTCGGCCTCCCACAACCTATCGGGGCAGTCCGCGAGTGCCGCCTCCATGAGCCGCAACGCGCTCTCGAAGTTGCGGCGATGCTCCGGGCGAGTACGTCACTCATGCCTGCTGCATATCCAATC
>CAVYQE010000005.1:0-30778 GCA_963770565.1 uncultured Actinomycetota bacterium | reverse complement strand
GAAAGGTCCAGCTCCGACGTACCCAGGCGATCGACCAGGTCGGCGATCGCTGGTTCGGTGCTGAGAAGGTCGGAGAGCGCGGCGAGCGACATCGCCGTTCAGGCTACGTGTCGGAGGGCCCGCCTTGTTGCGGCCTTCATTTCAGAGCGGCTGCGATCGCCACGGCCGACTGAATGGTGGCGAGGCTGTGGCGCTGCGCTCTTGCCGAACCCATCCGGCACCTGCCCTCGCAGGTGGCTCCGGTATCGGCGAGCATCCCCGCGTCCACCGGACGGCCACCGCTGTCGGCAACCGCCCGCAGGACTAGTCCCTTGGGAGCGCGCAACGTCATCGGCCGGTTCGAGATCTGGGTCCAGTAGCCAAGGACCCACCCGCCCGGCGGCAAGCCACGCAGGACCGGCGCCGCGTTCGATCTCTTGGTGGTGCCGAGTCGTGACGCAAATGCCTCGATCGGCAGGCTCGAGGTGTGGCGATAAGCAGCAACGATCAGGCTGGAGTTCACCGGCTTCGAAAACTTCAACGAAACGCTCCGGCCGGCGTCATGCGCGCCGGCCACCCGCTCGTAAACGACTGTGGTGAGCGCCTTGCGCCGCCGCAGTCCCACTCGGCGCCAACCCTTTGGGGTTCCGAGCGTGGCCTTCGAGGATGAGTAGGAACCGAACATCAGAAGTGCGTCACCGGCTTTCGCCCGCCCGGGGACGACCACGTTGACCTTGGCGCCGGCGCCTCGAGCATGCGTGGTGCCGACAAAGCGGATCTTCTCGGTCGGCGCGGCGACCGTCACCGAGTGGCGAACCGAGGCTTGCGTGCCCGAGGTGACCTGAACCGTGAGCTTCACCTGATGGACCCCGTTGGCCACGAAGCGATGTGACACCGATGTCGACGTCGAGAACGGCGTGACCACCCGGTCGCCGAAGTTCCAGGAGTACTTCACCACCCCGCCGTCGGGGTCCACCCACGGAGTCGCCGTGAACGTGCAGGTGGCGCTGTGCCCACAGCTGCCGCCGAGGGCCGCAGACGGCTTTGTTGTCGGGTTCGTCGCACCCGACAACAAGAACAGCCCTCGGCTGGCCCAGTCGGTCGCGTCGTTGACGAGCCGGCTCGATCCACGGGTCCTATGCCCGGTCCAACGCACTGATCGAAGCTCGCCCGTTGTGTTGTCCGCGTAGTACAGCGTGCGCCCGGACAGAACCGCCCCGGCGACCGTCGACCAGTCCAGGCGGTCGGAAACGATGAACTGATCCGCGCCGACCGCACCGGACTCGGGGTTGAACCACCGCCAGTGCAGCTTCGACTGGCCCTTCAGCGAATAGAACAGTCGACCGGCCGAGAAGAACATCGACGTGATCGACGGGGACTGGATCGCCAGACTCGACGCCTTGCCCTGGTAGGTCTGACCGGACCCGGTCTTGATGGTGTCCCACACCGGATCGTTGAACGGGTCGAGTTCGACCTCGGGCCCGAACGTCGATCCGTTAAAGCTTCGTTCGAACAGGTTGCCCGAACTGCCGCCGTCCGACTCGCCGTAGATGACGTTGCCGTCGACCTCGAACGCTCCGTTGACCGAGCCCCAGTCGAGGCCTGTCGTCAATGGCTCCTCGGCACCAGCAGTCGCACCGTCGAACTCGCGATAGACGAGTCGATCCGGATCCGGCGCTCCACTCGCGGTGGCGCCGACCAGATAGATCCGCCCAGGCGCCTTCGGCGTCGGGTCAGGCGGGACCACCGTCCCGTGCGCGAGGGGAAAGAACGCCACCTTGGCGCGGAAGTACTTGCCGGGTCCGATGTAGTTGGTGTCGCTGCCCATCCACAGCCCGGTCGAGGCGGCAAGCAGCGCGAAGGCGCCGTTCCCCCGCGGGTCGCGACCCGGATTCCAGGACAACGGCAGGCCGCTCTGCGGGCTGAGCGCAGCGATCCCCGGACGAGGGATCGCACCGCCTTCGGCCGCGTTGTGGCCGAAGGTGTTGTTCATCCACCGCTGGTGGCCTCCGACATAGACCGCTTGGCCGGTGATGGCGACCGACCACAGTGAATCCTCGCCGGTGTAGTCGATCCAGGTCGGGCGCACGTTGTGGCCGCTACCGTTCGTCTGAACCGCGCCGCCGCGTCGCAGCTTGACCGCGTGCCGTCGCTGTTCGTCCCGACGCCGCCTGCCGCGGCAACGACAAAGTACGACCCGTTCGGCGAGAACTGAACGTCGCGGACATCGCTGTCGAACGAGTGATCCAGGCAGGTGGCGGTGTAGGCCAGGGTGTTCCACTTCGGGTCGACCACGGCCGAGGACTTGCGAAGATCGATCAGCGCCACCTGGTCGCGCTGCGAACCGGAGATGTCCGTGAAGTTCCCGACCGCGACCAGCTTGGTGCCGGCCGGGTTGACGTCGAAGGCCTTGATACCCAGCCGGCCGGGTGCGCACTTCGCCTTGGCCGGATCGCATTTCGAGCCGTAGGAGTGGTGCCCGGTGAAGGTGAGCCGGAAGTAGGGCCTGATCCGGCCGGTGGTCGGGTTGAGCACCACCAGATCCCGTTGATAGTGGTTGCCGCGACCACCGACCTTCGACAGGTAGCCGCCGACATACAGCCGGCCGTGCGAGAGAACCAGTCGATTGACCTCGCCGGTGATCGGCGTCGGTCGCCACGACGACACGACCGCACCCGTCGTGGTCTTCAGGAGCGCCACTGTCATCTGGCGCCCATTGACGGTGGTGAACGCACCACCGATGTACACCTCGTGCGGGGCCGGCCCGGGGATCACCGTGTAGACGGTGCCGTTGACGATCGGGGTGAACCCGGTGTGATCCACCGCGCCGGTCCGGGCATCGAACGCCATCGCGTATCGCAGCGGATAGACCGTGCTGCTGCCCGCCCGCCGCACCGACGAGAAGCTGCCACCAAGGATGACCTTCGGTCCGACCTGGCTGATCGCGAAGACCACGCCGTCATTGACGTCCGGGGTGTTCGCCGCGGGCACCGCACTGACCACTCTCTGCTGGTCAGCCTGAAAAGCTCCTGCGCCCGGCGCTGCCCACAACGCACTCGACGCGATGAGGCCGAGACCTGCGAGCGGGACGATCCAGAGGCGAGAGGTGAACGCGCGCGAGCGTAGCCGGGGTCTCCCGCGCATTCACTCTCTCCCTTGCTGGATCCCTACGACGCGGGCGACAGTGCGATGGTCCACTGGACCGCCGCACCACTCGACACGTTCGTCGTCGCCGTCTGAGCCGGGTAACTGCCGCTGACCGCGCCGTTCGTGTCACCGAGCGCCGCGCTGATCGCGCCGCCCGACGAACCGTAGACCGTCGCCCGCTGGGTCACCCCACCGGGCAGCGTCCACAGGGACGTGGTCGAGGACTTGTCGGTCCAGTACGACACTACCCACGTGCCGCTGACCAGACCTGACACCGCAGGCGCGGAGTGCGAGGTGCCGGTCGAGGTCGCAGATGCGCTGGTCTCGATCGGCGAGGCCGCCGCGTTCGCGTAGTCGGCAATCGTCAGGCTTGCCTTGACCGAGCCGGACAGCGCCACCGCCACACTCGACCCGAGATCGCCGGCCGTGGCCGACTTCTCGTAGACCAAGCTGGTGAGATTGCTACCGGTCTTCGTCCCGGCCAGCGTCCAACCGGACGGCGTCGTCGCGGTGATCGACGTCGAGGCGTAGGACGCGAACAGCAGCAACGTGTCGCCGGCTGCCGTCGAGTTCGGAACCGACACCGACGGCCCGGTGCTGGTCCCGTCGAAGGTGTTGGTCCCGCCGAACCCGATGTTCTGCACCGGACCGGAGACATTCACCGACTGCGTCACCGAATTCGTGGCGCCGCCGTTGTCCGTCACCGTCAAGGTCACCGGGTAGGTGCCCGGCACCGCGTAGGTGTTCGACGCGCTCGACGAGCCGCTGGCGGCCTGGGTGTTGCCGTCACCGAAGGTCCACGCCCAGGTACTCACCGTGCCGTCCGGGTCGTAGGAGCTCGAGCCATCGAAGGTGCACTGCAACGACGTGTTGCAGTTCGAGGTGAACGCGGCGACCGGTGCAGCGTTGGTCGTGCCGGCCGGCGCCAAGATGATCGTCCACTCCGTGCCCTTGCCGCTCGTTCCCGGGCTCGACGTCGCCGTCTTGCCACCGTACGAGCCGCTGTTGACCGTCGACCCGGAATCGGCGAGCAGCGAGGTGACGTACCCGGTGCCGGTGTCGAAGAACGTTGCGCGGCTCGTCACGCTTCCCGGCGGCGTCCAGGCTGAGGTCGAGGAGGACTTGTCAGCCCAGTACGACACCGCCAGGCTGCCGTCGGTCGACACGGTTGCCGTCGGTGTGGTGTGCGACGCCGTGCTGGAGTCGCCCGACTTGGCGAAGGCCTCGATGGTGTTCGAGTCAGCACCGCTGTAGTCGGCCAGGGTCACCGAGTTACGGGTCTTGGCGCTGAAGGTCACCGTGACGTTGGTGCCGACGTCGGCACCGGTCGCCGTGCGGTAGTAGACATCCGTCTCCAGCGGGCTGCTGACGTCGGTGCCGAGCAGGTGCCAGCCAGCCGGAACCGACGCAGTGACCGTCGTGCTGGTCGGCCACGTGACGTACATCAACAACGCGTCACCCTTCGCGGTGCTTGCGGCACCGCGACGTTGGTCGTCGGGCTGCTCCCGCAGGCACCAGTGCCAGGACCGCAGGCGGTCGTCGCACCGGCGAACGTCGGGACCGGCGTCGTTTCGCCGACCGTCACCGTCTCGGTCTTGGTCGAGGTCGCTCCGTCGTTGTCGGTCACCGTCAGGGTCACGGTGTACTTGCCCGCCGTACCGAAGTCATGGGAGAACACCGTGGCGTCCGGGTGGTGCTCAGACGTGCCATCGCCGAAGTCCCACGCGTAATCGGTGATCGTCCCATCCGGGTCGTGCGAGGCCGAGGCATCCATCGTGCACGCCGTCGACGTCGTCGAGCAGGTCGCGAGGAAGCCCGCCACCGGAGGCTGATTCGGGTTGGTCGCGTCCGCGAGCATGAAGATCCCGCGGCTGGCCCAGTCGGTCGACGTGTCCGCGACACTCGGCGAACCGGTCGCCTGGGTGCCGTTCCACGCGATCGAGAACAGCTCCCCAGTGGCCTTGTCGGCGTAGTAGAGCGTGTTACCGGACAGGAAGGCGCCTGCGACGTCGGACCAGTTCTCGCCGTCGTTCACGGTGAACTCGTCCGAGCCGACGATGCCGTCGTGGTTCGAACCAGCGCCAGTACATCGTCGGGTTGTTGGCCAACGTGTAGTAGAGCCGCTCGTTGGTGAAGAACATCGACGTGATCGAGGGAATCTCGGCGCCGATCTGCGACTCCGCACCCTGGTAGGTCTGGCCGGAGCCGGTCTGGACGTTGTCCCAGGTCGGGTCGTTCCACGGGTCGAGCAGGACCTCGGATCCGAACGTCGAGCCGTTGAAGCTGCGCTCATAGAGGTTGCCGTCGCCCTTGCCGTAGACGAGCTCACCGTTGACGGTGAACGCGCCTCGGATCGAGCCCCACGGGATGCTGCTGGGCAGCGTGACCCCGGACCCGGCCGTCGTACCGTCGTAGTGGCGGTAGCTCAGCCGGTCGACATTGACTGTCGGCGGCGTGGGAGTCGGGCCGGTCTGGTCGACCTCGACACCGTTGATCACGGCGTTGTCCGACGGCCCGTTGGTCAACGCAACCGTGACCATGCCGTTGGCCGGTGCAGTGACGTTGAACGACTTCATCTCACCGACCAGGTTGCCGACGTCGGCCACGATGTCGTAGTTCGACAGCACGGGGTTCCCGTCGATGGCGACGTTGAAGACCCGGTTGCCGGGGTTCTGGGTGCAGCTGCAGTTGTTGGCCATGAACAGGTTGACCGTCAGCGGCGTCCCGGCCGCAACCGGAGAAGTTGTAGGGTCTGCCAGGCGCCCCCACCGCGCTCGGTGGAGAAATAGATGTCCGCCGGCACGTCCGACGGGACGGTCGGGCCGAGAGCCGTGCCGTTCCAGAGGCCTGGGGCCCCAGTTGGCGACGTTGCCCCAGCCGGTGCGGACCACGTCGCCGGTGTGGCCGACTGTGTCGCCCGTCGTCCTCGAAGCCAGTCTAGCAGGCCTAGACCGTCTCGATGGCGTTGATCTCCGCACCGCCGGATCTCAGACCTAAGTGGATCGGCACCGGGTTGGGGAGAAGTTGGTCGAGAGCCGGACTTCCTTCACGATCTCGATGCCGTTGATCAGCGGGTTCTCGACCTCTGGGTGAAGTCGATGGTGACGTCGCCGGCGCTGGTCGCGGTGAGCTCTTCATCGTGCCGGTCTGGTCGCCGACGTCGGCCACGATGTCGTAGTTCGGCAGGACCGTGTGCCGTCGATCGTGATGTCGAAGACGCGCTGGCCGACCTGGCTGTTCCGGTGTAGCGGTTGGCGAAGAACAGCCGGACTTAGGTGTCCGGCAGGCACCGGGAAGTCCCAGTCATCTCGCTGCCGTCGTCGTGCTGCCCGGATCCCAGCGTTCGGTGTTGAAGATCGCCGGGGCATGTAGGACGGGACGGTGCCGCGCCTGGCGTGCAGCGGGCCGTAGCCCGCGGTGTTGCTGCCGCCGTTGTGCTAGGGGGGGTTGGCTGGTGTCGGCCGCCCAGTCGGGTCCGTTGTCGTTGGACTGGATGCCGGGCCGCCGGCGTCGACGCGGTAGAGCACTGGGTGCTGGTTGGCGAACTGCCCCGGCCGTCGAAGACGCTGCCCGGCGGGTCGCCGGGTCGATCGCTCGGCGCGACCGTCGCCGCCGGCGAACGGGAAGTACGCGATCTTCTGCCGTGCTTGTACGGGTGGTTGCCGATGTAGTCGGTGTCGCTGCCGACCCAGATGCCGGCGAGGTGGCGAGAAGTGACCTCGGCGCCTGGCCGCGCGGGTTGCGGCCCGGGTTCCAGGACAGCGGCACGCCGTTGGCCGGGTCGAGCGCGGCGAGGCCCGGACGCGGGACCGCGCCCGGCGCCGGCGTAGTCGTAGCCGTAGCGGTTGTTCAGCCAGCGCTGGTGGCCGCCGACGTAGACCGCCGCGCCGATGACCGCGACACGACTAGAGCGTGTCCTTGCCGGTGTAGTCGACCCAGGTCGGGCGCACGTCGGAGCCGGTCGGCTGGTCTCGAAGCGGGCGGCGTGTCACACGAGGAGTTGGTGCCGTCGCTGTTCGTCCGCTGCCACCGGTCGCGACGACGACGAAGTACGAGCCGTCCGGCGAGCACTGGATGTCGCGGACGTAGGTGTCGAACGCGCCCGTTGTAGCACTGCGCGGTGTAGGCGTCGGTGCCCAGTTCGGGTCAACGGTCGCGCGGACGTCGGGCCGAGGTCGATCATGGCGATCTGGTCACGTGGCAGGCCCGGGCCGCCGGTCGGGCCGGCGGTGTTGAAGTTGCCGATCGCGATCAGATGCGTGCCCGATGGGTCGACATCGATGCGGCGAACGCCGGTGCCTGCGTTGGCGCACGACGATGTGCCCGGGTTGCACAGGGTCCCGTAGTTGTGGTGCCCGGTGAACGCCAGCTGGACGTAGTTGGTGGCCGCGCCGGTGTTCGGGTCGAGCGCCACGAGGCCGGCGTGGCTGACCCCACCGGCGGTCGAGAACAAGCCGGCGACGAACAGGTAACCGTCGGCGAGCACGATGCCTTTGGTTGTGCCGTTCAGCGACGCCGGCTTCCACGTACTGACCAGCGCACCATTCGTCGTGTTCAGCAGCGCGACGTGCATGGTCTTGCCGTCGACGCTCGAGAACGTGCCCGCGATGTAGATCTCGTTGGCGGCCGGGCCGGGGATGATCCGGTCGACTTCACCGTTGACCGTCGGCAGGAAGTTGGTGGTGTCGATCGCGCCGGTTGTCGCGTTGAAGGCAAAGAGATAGTTCTTCGTGTAGACCGTGCCCGGAGTCGCATGTGGGCTCACCGAGGTGAAGGACCCGCCCAGGTACATGGTGTTGCCGACCTGTCCGATGGCGTACACCGCGCCGTTGTTCACGTCCGGCGTCGCGGTGGCGGGCACCGCGTTGACGATGTTCGGCTGTGTCGGTGAGACCGCTGCCGCGGGAGAGGCGGCGAGTCCCACTATCGAGCTGGCCAACAGGCCGACGACCACGGGCAAGACAGGAAGGGAGAAGCGAATCCTGGGCATGAGGATCCTTATCCAGCCAACACCCGATTCGTCCTGCTTCAAGTCGCCGGGACCATCGGTGTTGCGGGACGACGATAGGACGACCGTGACCCCGGGTCAGGCGATCCAGCAAACTCACAGCAGTATTTGTCCGGATCTCACCGACATTTAACTCCAACGGCGTAGCCGGAGACCGCGCCCGTCGAACGGACCGCCCCCGGCGCTGCGCCGTTCTGGTAAGAATCCCCCGTCGATCGACTCCTGGCCACCCACGACGTTCGGGTCCTGGTCGAGCACCTTGAGGTCGGCCAGCTCCTTGGGGTCGAAGATCCCGGCATGGTCGTACGCGACCCGATAGTCGCCAGTCGTGCCGATCGCGTCGAACATTGTGAACAACTTCATCTTTGGGAAGTCGCCGGCGTCGATCGCCTGGGCGACCGTCGAGTAGAACTGCTCCTGGTTGGCGTCGGAGGTAGCCCGGTCACCGAACTCCCCAAGCCCCCACGGCTTCGAGGTGAAGTCGTGAGTCGCGTCCGACGTGCTGGTGAGCAGGTTGTAGAACGGGCTCACCGCCTGCACGAAGTTCGTGGTGTCGCTCGAGTACTGGTCCCAGAGGATCCAGTCCACGAGACTGTTGCCGGGCCGATAGGTCGTCGACCATGCAGTTCCAGCCGGTGAAGCCCATGTAGTTCATGACCCAGACCACGTTGGTCACGTTCAGCGCCGCGAACCGGGCTTCGACGTTCGCCCACATCGCTCGATAGTCGGCCGGCGTGCCCGCACTTCCCTTGTAGATCGTGTTTGGGCAGTTACTCGCGCCGCCGCTGACGTCGTTCTCGGGCTCGTGGAAGATCGTCAAGAAGATCTTGGTGTTGCCCAGCGCCTTGATGCTCTCCGCCATGGCGTCGATCTGGGAGTTCACGCTGGCATTGTCGCCTCCGGCGTCCGACCAGGTGTTGGCCGGCTTCCAGTTCAGCAGCAGGAGCACACCCGGGGTCTGGGCAACCTGAACGTCACCGGCCGACAGGGTCTGTCCGGGGCGGCGGTAGTCGTGCACCACCGAGACCGTGCTCCCACTGTCAGCATCGAAGTTCGTCATCTGGCCGTCGGCGTTCGTGCCGCCGAAGCTGCTCAGGTATCCACCGAGCAGGACTCCGCAGCTCGGCACCAGCATGGTCGACAGCGAACAGCCGTTCGCCGGTGAGGTCGGAGAGACTGACGGCGTCGGGGTACGGCTGACGGTCGGTGTCGGTGTCGGTGTCGGTGTCGGTGTCGGTGTCGGTGTCGGTGTCGGTGTGGGCGTCGGTGTAGGCGTCGGTGTCGGCGTCGGTGTGGGCGTCGGTGTCGGCGTTGGCGTACTGCTGACGGTCGGGGTCACGGTGGGCGTCGGCGAGCCCGAATCGGTCGGGGTCGCGGACGCCGTCGGGGTGCCGGAATCGGTCGGGGTCGCGGACGCCGTCGGGGTGCCGGAATCGGTCGGAGTTGGCGAAGAGGTCGGCGTCGAGGACGTGGTCGGACTCGAGGTCGGGGTCGGCGGGATCGAGGTCGTCGGCGACGCGGTCGGCGTCTGGGACGGGCTCTGGCTGGGGGTGTCGGAAGGAGTGGGAGACGGGCTCGAGGTCGGATGCCTTCTCGGCAGCTTGCGCCCCGCCCCGGGCGCGACGTACCGGTAAGTCAAGGTCAAGGTCGGCGCGGTGCCGGACTCCCGAGCGTGGAACTGCTCCACCTCGGACCGGGCCGAGGTGGTGATGGCGAACGCATGAGTGCCGGCCGTCGAGACGGACAACCCGACCGTCAACGAGACGGTCTGGTCGGTCCGACGGGACTGTCCGGTGGCGACCAGCCGCCCGAGCCTTGGCGCGTCGCGGGCATCGAGGCTGTGTTGTGTCCATTGACTTGGGCTGACTTCGTAGACCCGCAGATCCGCCGGCTGGTAGCCGACGGGATGCCTTTTGCAGCCTGAGGACGGCCGCTCCGATGAACTGACCCTGGCGCGGTGCCCAGGGACGTTGTCGAACTTGATGTAGGCGACCTGGCGGTTGTGCCGGCTGTCATGGCAGCGATCCGAGCCCGCCCACCGTGGTGCATACGCGGCTTGGCCGAGGCTGTGTAGGTATCGCCGGCATCTCGAACGACGAGCATGTGGCCCACGAGGATCGCCCGTTGCTGACGAGGCTCGAGGGTCAGGGCGTGCACCGGCTTCGTGCCCGACTGACCCCCGGGGATTCACCCCGCCGACCGCGGCATAGGAGACGCCGGCCACTGAGGCCGTGACGATGCCGACCACCGGGAGCGCCATCAGCGCACGCCGGGGATGAAGCCGATGGGGGTGTCTCGGCTTCGCGTGCGAACCCATCTCCAACACCAACTTCTGTGACTAGGCGGTACCTAGTCGTTCATCGCCCTGGCTGTTGGCCTACTTGAGCCATACGCCAAGTAGCCCAGCGCAAACCACTCGCTTGGCCTAGGCCATCCGACCAGGGCCGCATGGACCGGGCAGCGGGCCGGAAAGTGGCTCGACCGTCGATCGCCGCGGCCGACGAACAGGGCAAGCCGGAGACCCCCCGAAGATTATCAATACCGAATGCGCTGTTCACGTACATTTTGGGTTCTTCATCACTATTTGCGTGGCTTAAGGCCGATTAAGGGCTCTTATGGCCGCCCGGACCGCGCGCCGGTATCAATCCTCCACTCGAACCCTGCACCGATCACCCGAACGGCGCACTCGAACTCCGCCAAAGCGCCTGTTACGAAGACCAGGGACAGCGCGTACCCTGAAAGGCCGAACCAGGGGGCCCAAGGTCTTCTCGAGAGGTGCCGCCCAGATGCCCAGTCAAGTCACCGGCCACGACTCGAGCTTTCGACCTCGGCCACTACCTCAGGCCACTCAAGCGGCACCGGTGGTTGCTCATCGTTTGTATTGTTTTAGGGCTTCTCGCCGGCGCGGCGGGCGCGGCCGTGAAGCCACCGTTGTACAGCTGAGCTGCCCGGGTTCAGGTCGATGCGACCAACGTGGTGAGCCAGCAAGCCTCGATCAACGTCGCGAATGGGCGCACCAACCAGCCGGTGACCTTCTCGACACAAAGCACAAATCGTCGTATCGACGACGGTTGGGACTATTGCGAAGAAGATTCTCGATTACCCAGTACGGTGGGTTCGCTCCTGAGTCGCGTGTCCGTGACGGTTCCGCCCAATTCATCCGTCTTGCAAATCGCGTGCAAGGCCCGCTCGGCGCTGGGCGCCCAAACCTGCGCCAACGCCTTCGCCACTGCGTACCTTCAAGACCGCGCAGCGGTTCAGAAGTCGACGCTCGACGCTGACATCACCGTGACGCAGAAGACACTCAGTTCAGCGCGAAAGGCGCTCCAGAACCAGGCGAAAGTGGTCGCCCAAGCACCTGCCGGCCCGGTCAAGACCTACGCGATCGCGCTTCAGGCCACCCTCCAGACCAACCTCAACCAGCTGAACCTTCAGCTCGACAACCTGGTGAACACGCCCGAGGACCCCGGTCGAGTGATCGTCGTCGCAGGCCCCGGGACGGCGAGCAAATCCGCCGGGCGATCCTGCCGCTCACCGGGCTGATCCTCGGGGTCCTGCTCGGGATCGGCGCTGTCATCGGTCGCGAACGCTATGGGCGCTATGTCGGTAATAGTGACGATCTGGCCGCAGTCGGCGTCGACGTGATCGCAGCGATGCCGGCCCGCCGGGGGGTCGCTCGACGGGCCGACGCCGAGAGGCGGCCGCGCGAAGCCGGTTCGACCACGGATCGCCAGCGTCGTCGCGGGCGCCTTCGGCCACGAGGGCGGCATCGTCTACATAGCGCCGGTTTCGCCCGGTCAGGCTGACAGCGGTCTCGCGAGGGGCCTCGCCGCGATCCTCGCCTCCCTGGGCAACGACGTGGAGGTCGTCGCGGCGGCCCACACGGCGCCGCTGCCCGCCACCGCAGTCGCGGTCGTCGCCAAGCAGTTCGCCGAGCCGCCGCCGGACCCGGGCGACAGCGCGTTGCGTTGGCCCAGCCGGCGCGACCCAGGCCAGCCGGAGCCGGATCTGTCCGGCGCCGCGCTTGGCGCATTCATCCGCACGCCGATCGAGGCCTCACCGGGCTCGTTCCCAGCCACGATGCGGGCCAACCTCGACGACGCGCGGCGGCGGGCGCGCTACGTGATCATCGAGGGCGACCCGGCCTCCACCGACGCGAATGCCTATGTCCTGGCCGAACTCAGCGAAGCGAGCATTCTCGTGGTCGACCCGATGCGTACCAAGCGAGCCGACCTCGGGGAGGTCATCGACCAGATCTCGGTGACCAGTAGCCGGGCTGCTCGGGGCCGCGTTGTGGCGAGCGCCACGCCGCAAGGTAAGCGAACCGCAGGGCGGCGACTCGGTGCTGCCCAGCCAGTCGTCGAGTGCCGGCGCGCACTCCTCGGGCGGGTCGTCGGTCCCGACGCGTCCGGTCGATGCTGCTCGCTGAAGCCCCGCACGTCGTCTCGCAACAGCGGCCGGCCACGGGGAGGCAACGGCGCCGGCTGTTGTTCCCTGGGTGGCCGTTGTGGGCAGCGCTCGTTCTCTACCCGCTCTGGTGGGCACTCGGTCTGGGCGCATTCGAGTTCATCCTCGCCGCGATCCCGATGTCGATCACCCTGCTGCACCGCCGGCCGATCCGGCTCCCCGCGGGAATCCGGGTGTGGGCCGTGTTCCTGATTTGGAACCTGCTCAGCCTGGTGATGTTGCCGGCGCACGCGCCGGACACCACCGCCGGCTCGATCAGCGGGCGCTCGATCAGCCTGCTGCTGCGACTGATCCAGCTGGTTACCGCCACGATCTTCCTTCTCTACGTCGTCAACCTCTCGCCTGCAGAGCTTCCGCAACGACGGCTGGTGAAGTGGATGGCCTGGCTGTTCATCGTGACCGTCGGGGGCGGGCTGCTGGCCCTGGCGGCACCACACTTCTCGTACAACGCTCCGTTCGAACACCTACTCCCGCACAGCTTCCGCTCCAACCAGTACGTCAAGTCACTCGTCCACCCGCAGGCCGCGCAGGTTCAGGACGTCCTTGGCTTCCAGGCTCCTCGTCCAGCAGCACCGTGGGGCTACACCAACCTGTGGGGAAACAACCTGTCGATCCTGCTGGTGTGGTTCTGCGCCTACCTCTGGGAGCCGGCGATCATGCGCAACCGCGCCCGCCTCGCGGTCGTCCTGCTCATTGCCATTGTCCCGATCGTCTACTCGCTCAACCGGGGACTGTGGTTCGGCCTGCTGCTCAGCCTCGCGTTCGTCATCGTGCGACTGGCCCGCCGTGGCGATGCCCGCGCCACGATGGTGGCGATCGCGACAGTGGGGGTAGGCGCGGTGCTCTTCCTACTCACGCCGTTGAACCAGGTCGTCCAGCAACGCGCCAACCACGGCGCGAGCAACGGCATCCGATCAAACGTCGACCACGCCTCGTTGAAGGGCGCGCTGGAATCCCCCCTGATCGGGTGGGGCGGCAGCCGCAAGGTCATCGGCAGCTCGCAGTCCATCGCCATCGGACCCAGCGCCAAATGCCCGACCTGCGGCGCGGTCAACCTCGGCAGCACTGGCGAGATCTGGCTGGTGATGTTCGACCAGGGCCTGGTCGGAGCGTTCCTCTATGTCGGTTTCTTCGCCGTCGCCTGGTGGCGGCTGAGAGCCGACCGGAGTCTGATCGGCTCCGCGGCCCGGTTGATCGCGATCCTGAGCGTCTTCTACACCTTCTTCTACAACAACCTGCCGACCAGCTTGATGTTGAGCATGCTCTCGATCGGTATCGCCTGCCGGAACCTCCATGTCTGGCCCACGCGCGAACCCACCGGCGAGCTTGCGTGAGCCCTGACCACCCGCGGCTTCGGTACGCCGTCACCGCGCTCACCGACCTCTTCCCGGGCGCCGAGGTGGGCGCCGCCGGACCGCGGACCGACCCGGGGCGGACCTTTGCCGTCGCCCCCAGCGCGGCCCGGCCGCGCCTGCTCGTGCCGGTCGAGCCCCGCGGCGCCGCTGCGATCGCGCTCCGGCGTACGGCGGCCGGCTGACCCGCGGCGCCCGCTGGGGCTTCTCCGCCGCGGGCGGCCTGTTCGCGGTGACCGGGACTGCACCGCTGCGTACCCGGCTGGGCGTCCTCTCGCCCGGTACGTCACCGGTGGCCGGCATCGACGACCACCTCTCCCGCGCGCTGGGCCGACCGGTTTCGGTGGCGGTACATCTCACGCCCGACCGCGCGAACCGCAAGCCGGTGGTCCAGGCGCTGGCCGCCGACTCCTCGCGACCCGTGGCGTTCGCGAAGGTGGGCGTCGACGAGCTCACCGCCGAGCTCGTCCGCCGCGAGGGTGCGGCGCTCCCGACTCTCGGCGAGCGACTGCCGAGCTCGGTGCGGGTGCCGAAGGTCACCCACATGGGGTCACTTGCCGGGCAACCGGTGCTCACCCTCGAGCCCTTGCCCACCTGGCTGCCCGGCCGGTCCCCGCAGCTCGGCGACGTCACCAGGGCTGCCCGCGCGGTCGCGGCAACCGGACTCGGCGTCCGGGGTCCCTTGCGGGACAGCGCCTACTGGGCCGACATCCGGCTCGGCGTGCGCGCGCTGCCGTCCGGCGAGCGGGCCCGGCGCCTCGCCGACTGCGTCGAGCGGATCACCGACGACCTCGGCGACCGGCCGGTGACGTTCACCGCCTCGCACGGCGACTGGACGCCGTGGAACATGTGGCTCACCGACGATGCGCTCCTGGTCTGGGACTGGGAGCGCTACGAGCCGGCGACGCCGGCCGGCCTGGACCTGCTGCACTTCCGGTTGAACGAGCTCTACGTCCGTACGCCGGACGACCTGCCGGCCCTGGCCGAGCGGGTGGTCGCCGACGCACCTCGTGTCCTCGCCGGCCTCGGTGCCGGCGACACGGATCCGGCGGTCAGTGCGCTGCTCTACCTCGTGCACATTGGTCTGCGTTACGAGCGCGACCGTCAGGCCGAGGCCGGCGCAGCGATCGGACACCTCGAGCGCTGGCTGCTCCCGACCGTCGAAGCTGCGCTCGCTGATCTCGCTCCCGCACGAGGCGTGTAATGGCACGTCAACAGCTCACTCACGCCTTCCAGGCATCCTTCGTCCCCGTCGTCGGCCGGCCGACCGCGAGCCTGCGCACGTTGCCCAACGTGCTCATCGCCGGCGGGCAGCGATGCGGTACGACATCGATGTACCGGGCACTGATCCAGCACCCCGCCGTCCTGCGCGCGGTCGGTCGCAAGGGCGTGCACTACTTCGACACTGGCTACGACCGGGCGAGACGTGGTACCGCGGACACTTCCCACTTCGTGCCACGGTCGACCGGGTCCGGCGGCGGACCGGAATGGCGCCGGTCATTCTCGAGTCCAGCCCGTACTACGGCTTTCATCCGCTTGCGGCCGCCCGGATCAATGCTGATCTGCCCGGGGTCAAGCTGATCGTGCTCATTCGCGACCCGGTCGAGCGCGCCTACTCCGCCCATGCACACGAGCTCGCCCGCGGTTTCGAAACCGAGCCGTTCGAGCGCGCGCTCGAACTCGAGTCGCTGCGCCTTGAGGGCCAGGACGACCTGCTGACCCGCAATCCGCACCTCGTGAGCCTGGACCACCAACATCACGCGTACGTCGCGCGCGGACACTATGTCGAGTTGCTCCGCCGCCTCGAAGCGGTTTTCGGCCGGCCGCGGCTGCACGTCGTCGACAGCCACCGCTTCTTCGCCGAGCCGGAAGCGGTCTGGACCGAGACCCTCGAGTTTCTCGACCTCCCGCTTGCCGGAGACCCGGTCTTCGAGCGACACAATGCCCGGCCCAGGTCGCCGATGCCCGAGCCGATCCGGCACCAGCTCGAGGACCACTTCCGCCCGTGGGACGACGAGCTGGCCGAATGGCTGGGCTGGGTTCCGAGTTGGCGGGCCTGAGCGGTCGAGGCTGGAGCCGGGCCGTCGCGGCCCTCGTCTTGACCGCCGCCGGCGCGGTCGCCTGCGGCTCGAGCGAACCGAGCGGAGCGAGCACGGCCCAGTGCCGGGCCGCCGTACCGAAGCCCGCTTTTCCCCGGTCGATCGCGGCCGGGGCGCCGGTAGTCCCCGCTCATGGCGCCTACCTCGGCGCCTTCGCCCTGAACGGCACGGTCTTCACCCAGGAGAAGTACATCGCCTCCACCGCCGAACTGGAGGTCGCGATCTGCCATCCGATCGCGATCGTGCACAGCTACCTCCAGTGGGAGAAGCCGTTTCCGACCGACAGCCAACGGGCGACGGCCAAGGCTGGACAGATGCTTCTGATCTCCTGGACGGGCACCGACCTGGCCACCATGGCCAGCGGAGCCGATGACGCCGAGATTCGGGGCGTGGCCGCCGAGGTGGCTTCGTTGCGCGCTCCGGTCTTCCTCGAGCTGCGCTGGGAGATGGACCGGCCGAACCTCGCCTCGGTTGTGCACGGTCCGGCCACGTTCATCGCAGCCTGGGATCACGTCCGTCAGATCTTCGGTGCGGCCGGGGTCACGAACGCATCCTGGGTCTGGTGCCCGACCGCGACCGGGTTCGAGCGCGGTACGGCGCAGCAGTACTACCCCGGGGCGGCCGAGGTCGACTGGATCTGCACCGATGCCTACCCCGATCCCGTTGGGCCGGTGGAACAGCTGTCGCATGAGATCGGTGCCTTCCTCGCCTGGGCCCGAGGCCAGGGGAAGCCCTTGATGCTCGGCGAGATCGGCGTACCGGAAAGCTACGCACCGGACGTCCGCGCACAGTGGATCACCAACGCCGCTGTGTTCATCCGCAAGACGCCGCAGATCAAGGCAGCCGTGTACTTCGACTACAACCCGATCGGGCACTCCTCGAACCGGGACTATGTGATCGGGCCGGGTTCGCCAGCTGCCGAGGCATTGCGGCAGGTCGCGTCCGACCCATGGTTCAACCCGTCCAAACCCACGGCCGTGAGGAGTCCCTAGACCACGGCCGCCCGACCACGCCCGCGTCGGACCAGAAGCTGATCGAGCGCCAACGCACGGCGAGACCGCCAGAGCACCGCCAGATAGAGGGCCGATCCGAGCATCAGGCCGGCGAGCGCACCGATGAAATGGCCGGGGTGCAGCACACCGCCGAGCTCGGGCAGGCCGAGGAACGCCAGCAGCGCGACGACGATGGTCAGCAGCCAGGTCCGGCTCACCGGGTGCAGCCCTACCCGCCGGTGGATCTGCCAGAGCGGGACCAGGTTGCACAGCAGGATTGCCGCCGCCCAGCCCACCGCAGCTCCCTCGATGCCGATCCGGCGGATCAGGATCAGATCGATCGTGACGTTGACGGTCAGGCCGAGCGCGACGTTCGCGAGGTTCCACACCGACTTCCCGGCCGTGAGAAGTGCGATATCGACCAGCCCGCAAGCCGACGCGACCAACATTGCCGCAGTCACGGTGATTGCCGCAGTTTCACCGCTGCCGTAGTGCGCGCCGAAGATCCGCAGCAGCAGCGGGGCCATCGAGATGACAGTCAGGTACAGCGGCCAGGTCAAAGCGACGATCCACGTCGTCGAGGTCTGGAACAGGTGGAAGGCATCGGCCCGCTCGCCGCGGACCAGCAGGCGACGCAGCTGCGGCTGGACGGAGTAGGCGACCGCCTGATTGCCGAGCTGCCCGACCACGACGAAGCGGGTGGCGCCGGTATAGACCGCGGCGGCGGGCAAACCGAGCAGTGCGCTGACCAGCACGATGTCCAGGCGCTGCAACGCCATCTGCAGCACGCTGGCGGCCGCGCGGGGCCCGGTGAAAGCCCAGACCGGTCGCATCACGCTGGCCCACTCGCTTGACCACAGCGGGAGGCCGGCCCGGTGCATCAGTCGCCGCAGCCAGCCCGCCATGACGGCTGCCGACACCACGTAGGGCAGGGTCCACGCGGCCACCACGGCCACTGGACCTTCGTGCAGCCCGACGGTCACACCCACCGCGGCGAGCTGCACGATCGGACGCAGCAACCGCTCGACCACGAAGGTGGGCCGGGTCGAGCCGAGCGCTCGCGTCGCAGCGGTCATGACGTCGTAGGTCGCGGCGATCGGCATGCACACCGCGAGGACCACAACGATGAGCAGGCCGTGCCGGATGCCGTGATGGCCGACGATGAGCGGTTGGAGCGGCCCGGCAACTGCCAACAGGACGATCCCGGCGAGGGTGCCACCGAGCGCGACCGGCAGCAGCGAGGCCACCAGGACGCTGCTCGCGGCCTGATCCCGTCCGCGCGCCAGCGCACCGGCCAAGTGATGGACGACGCCGACGTCGGCGCCGAGGCGAGCGAGTGCTTCGACCAGGACGAACAGCGACGTGGCAGTGAAGACGACGCCGGCGTCGGTCCTGGTCATTCCCCGCGTGACCACCGCGACGACCACGAAGCTCAGTACGGCGGTCGCCGCTGCCCCGATGACGTTCAGCGCGCTGCCGCGCGCGACGCCGTGGGCGGCAGTCGGCGAGGCCGCCTCGGCCTGGGTCGTCGGGCTCGGCAACTGCCTTCCACATCCTCACTCGGAGTCCGGCGACCGCCGACGCCTACCGTCCTGATTGCCTCGAAATCCGTGGGCTCCCGGTTGGTCACAAGCAGGTCGACTGGTCACCTGCGGCACGACCGCACCGAGTATGACCGATCCTTGATACGGCATTCGGGTGATATCTGGGCATTCCCCGAACGGCCCAATCAACCGGGCGCTATGTTCGACTTATGCGTGCGCTATTGGTTGCCTCGACAGGCGGTCATATGGTGCAACTCGAGTCCTGGTCGCGACGGATCGCAGGCATCGACGAGGTCGTCTGGGCAGCCGCCGAGAGCCCGCAGAGCAAGGCGCTGCTCGCCGGTCACGACGTCCACTGGATTCCCGACATCCAGCCAAGGCAGCTGCGGGAGACGATGTCGCTGCTCGGCGTTGCCCGCCGAATCGTGCGCCAGGAGAAGGTCGATGTCGTCGTCAGCACGGGCGCGAGCGTCGCGATCCCCTTCTTCGTCGCGGCGCGGATCTATCGCGCCTCCGGGCACTACATCGAGAGCGCGGCCCGCGTCGACGGCCCGTCGATCACCGGTCAGGTCGCGGCGGCGATGCCGCGGGTGCGCTGCTACACCCAGTCGACCGACTGGGCGGACTCGAAGTGGACGTACGCCGGCTCGGTGTTCGACGGCTACACCGGCTGCGCGGTTGAGCGGCCGACCGGTCCGCTTCGCGTTCTGGTCACCGTCGGCAGCATGCACCATCCCATGACCCGGCTGGTGAAGAACCTCAACGCGGTGCTCCCGAAGGACGCCGAGGTGGTCTGGCAGCTCGGCCACACCCCACCGATTGCCGGCATGCGGGCCGCCCGGATCGAGGAGTTCCTCAGCCACGACGAGCTGACCGAACTGATGAGCGAGGCCCATGTCGTCGTCTGCCACGCGGGCGTCGGCTCGGCCTTGCAAGCGATGAGCGTCGGGAGGTCGCCCATCCTCGTGCCCCGGCAGATCGAGCACGGCGAGCACGTCGACGACCACCAGGAGCAGATCGCGCGGCGGCTCGGCGGCCTCGGCCTGGCATTACCGGTCGAAGCTGAGGCGCTGTCCACCGCGACCATCGAGGAGGCAGCGATCCGCGGGGTGCGCAACGCGGACTCGCCGGCCCCGCTGACGCTCCGGACTTCGCGCCCGACCGCGCGACGGTCCATGGCCCGACCGCAGACCATCATCCCCCGCCCCCGCCAGCACTCCGAGACTGTTAGCCAGCCTCGGAGCTAGTGTGCCGAACGCGGTCCTCTATCTCGCTGGCCTCGGTCGAAGCGGAAGCACCCTCCTCGAACGGATGGTCGGTGAGCTGGACGGGGTATGCCCAGCCGGCGAGATCGTGCACCTGTGGCACCGGGGGATCCAACTCGACGAAGCATGTGGCTGTGGTAATCCCTTTTCGCGCTGCGAGTTCTGGGGAGCGGTCGGGGATACGGCGTTCGGCGGGGTGGGGCAACGTCGCCGTCGAGCGGATGGAAGAGGCCCGGCGGTCCTTGGATCGCAGCCGGCGGATCCCGGCGATGCTGATGGGTGGGCTACGTCCCGGCTTCAGCGCTGAACTCCGCCACTACACCGACCACTACGCTGCGGTCTACGACGCGATCCGGACGGTCAGTGGATGCGCGGTGGTCGTTGACTCCAGTAAGCACCCCTCGCTCGCCTTCGCCCTCGCCGCGCGCGGCGACCTCGACCTGCGACTGGTCCGCACGGTTCGCGACCCACGCGCGGTCGCATACTCCTGGACCAAGCTGTTAGAGCGCCCAAATGCCGGTGAGCACGGAATCGCCAACATGACCCGCTACCCGCCAGCCCGGACCGCTCTGCTCTGGCTCGGACACAACTCCTCGCTGACCGGACTTCGCCGCTTCGGCATACCAATGGTGACTGTTCGGCACGAGGACGTCGTGACCGACCCGGCCCGGGAGCTGCGGCGAATCGCCGACCTCGCCGGCTTGCCCGCCGACCTCAAGCTCCCGGTCTCGGCAGACAAGGTGGCACACCTGACCGCAGCACACACGGTGTCGGGGAACCCGATGCGGTTCCGCACCGGCGACGTGCCAGTGGTGGCAGACGAGACCTGGCAGACCGCGACCGACTGTCAGACCCGCGCGACGGTCACCGTGCTATCGCTCCCGCTGCTGCATCACTTCGGTTACCGCGTACGACCACGGGGTGCGGCCCGATGACGGCAGACCACCCTTCGAGCGTGTGCGTGATTATCCCGACCCGCAACCGTCCTGCCCTGCTAGCCCGCGCGGTGCACGCGATCCTGGACCAGGAGTACGCAGGCGATCTCGAAGTTCTCATCGTCGTCGATCAGGACGATCGCGACCACGCGGTTGCCCGACTGCCCGAGGATCCGCGGATCCAGGTGGTGAGCAACTCCCGCACGCCCGGCCTTTCCGGCGCACGCAACACCGGCATCCTGCTTGCGACAACTGATCTCGTCGCTTTCTGCGACGACGACGACGAATGGCTGCCCGGAAAACTCGCGCGCCAGGTCGCGCGATTGGACGAGGACGCTGCCGCAGAGTTTGCCAGCTGCTCGATCGAGGTTGACTTCGAGGACACCCGGTCAGTGCGGCTGGCCAGCAAGAACGTGATCACCCACGCGGACCTGCTACCGAGTCGCATGTCGATGCTGCATTCCTCGACATTCCTGATCCGTCGCAGGGCACTGACCGACGGAATCGGCCTGATCGCCGAGGACGCGCCGGGCAGCCAGAACGAAGACTGGGACCTCCTGCTCCGAGCGTCCGCGCGCAGCCCGATCCTGCACGTCGACGAACCGCTGGTTCGCATCTACTGGTCGGCGCGGTCTTACTTCTCCCGGGACTGGGAGACCAAGATCGCCTCGCGAACCTGGATGCTCGAACGCCATCCGGATGTCGAGGCGTCACGGAAGGGGTCAGCGCGGGTCTACGGGCAGATCGCGTTCGCCTACGCGGCCTCCAAGAACCGCATCACCGCGCTTCGGTGGGCGGGCCGCGCGATCGGCCGGCGCCCGGTCGAGCCGCGCGCATACCTGGCGGTCCTTGTGGCCGCAGGCGTTCCCGCGGAGCGCGTACTTCGAACCTTGCACAAGCGGGGCAAGGGAGTCTGACGTCCCGGTCGCCCAGGGTCTCTAGGCGCCGAGCTTGTGGGCGCGTACAGCGGTCCCATACGCGCAGATCTCAGTCCAGACGTCGCCCATCTCCGACGTGTCGAACCGCATCGCGAGGACGGCATTTCCCCCGCGGCGCTCGGCCTCTTCGATCATGCGGTTCATGACCTCGTTGCGGCTCTCGTAGAGCGCCTTGGTCATGCCCTTCAGCTCTCCGCCGAACATCGACTTCAAGCCGGCGCCCATCTGCGAGAACGCGTTTCGCGAACGAACCGTGAGGCCCCAGACCTCACCGAGCACCTCATCGATCTGCCAGCCTGGGAGGTCATTGGTCGTCACGACGATCATGGCCGAACCCTACCGCCGTCGCTGACGGGGCGACGCTAGGTGTTGTAGGCGTTTTGGGCGGCGGCCAGCCCTTCTCCGATCAACGTCTCAATCGCATCCGCGGCTCGCTCGAGGTGGACGCCCAGGTCCTTGCGTTCGGCCGCGGAGAAGTCACGGAGCACGAAGTCGGCCGGGTCCTGACGTCCCGGCGGCCGGCCGATGCCGAGCCGCACCCGGTAGAAGTCTCCGGATCCCAGCGACTGGCGCAGCGACTTCAGGCCGTTGTGGCCGTTGTCGCCACCTCCGAGCTTGAGCCGCAAGGCCCCCGACTCGAGATCGAGCTCATCGTGCACGACGACGATCTTCTCGATCGGAGCCTTGAAGAAGTCACGGAGTGCGGCGGCCGGACCACCTGAGGTGTTCATGTACGAGCGCGGTTTGGCCAGCACCGTGCGCTGGTCGGCGACCCGCGTCTCGATCACCTCGCCACGGGCCTTGTGGCTCTTGAACCGGCCACCGACCCGATCGGCGAGTACGTCGAGGACCAGGAACCCCACGTTGTGGCGGTTGCCGGCGTACTGAGGGCCGGGGTTGCCAAGGCCAAGGACGAGCCACGGACCTGTCTCGGTCACGGCAGCGACGCTCCCGGACGTCAGTCCTGAGCCGGTTCGCCCTCGGCCGGTGCCGGGGCCTCGGCCTCGCCCTCCGCCAACTCGGTCTCAGTGACCTCCGCAGCCTCGGTCGGCTCGACCTCGCCGACCTCGGCCTCGAGCTCCTCGGCGGTCGGTGCGGGCACGATGTGGACGACCACCTGGTCGCTGTCGCCGCCGAGCTCGACGCCCTCGGGCAGCACGATGTCGCCCGCGTGAACGGATCGGCCGATCTCGAGACCCTCGATCGACACCTCGACCGAGGTCGGGATGTTGGTCGCCTCGGCCGTCACCGAAAGGGTGGTCAGCGACTGGTCGAGCAGACCACCCGCCACAGCCTCGCCGCTGACCTGGATGACGACCTCGACCGTGATCCGCTCGCCCCGGCGTACCAGGATGAGGTCGACGTGCTCGATCGCGCCACGAATGGGGTCGCGCTGGATCGACTTTGGCAACGCCAGTTCGCTCCCGCCGACGAGCTGCAGGTCGAGCAGGACGTTGGCACCATCAGTACGCAGCGCGTGCTCGAACTCACGGCTAGGCAAGGACAGGTGCCGCGGGTCGGTGCCGTGACCGTAGAGCACGGCGGGCACCTTGCCAGCGCGCCGGGTGCGCCGGGCACCGCCCTTCCCGAACTCGGTTCGGGTCTCGGCGACCATGCGGACCTCGGGCACGACTCGAACTCCTTGTCGAATTTTGTCGGAATTTCTGCGCCGCCAAGTGTAGGGGAGATGAATGGACGTGGCGAACCCGCGTGTCCGGGTGGGACCACGTTTGGGAGCCGGTTAGGTTGGAAGTCATACAGCAGGTGGCGTCGGGCAGGTATGAGTCCCCCGCGCTCGCCGCACAGGCCTCGACAACCTGTCACGGGAGCGTTTCTGATGAATCATGCTTTTCGACCTGTGCGCTCGCGCGCACTCATCCTTCTGACCGGGCTTGCACTCGGGTCCCTCGTTGCCGCGACCGGAGCGGCGACCGCGAGCGGCGCGACCGCCCCACAACCGGCGGGCAACCACCCGCAGTCTGTCGTCCGGAACACCTGCGCGAGATCGTCGCTCGACGTGCCGTCGTGTGGCGTGCTGTGGGGGCTGTTCACGCAGTCCCAGAACTACGCTCCGCTCGAGTCTCAGGTCGGCCGACAGTTCGACCTGGTCAAGAACTACGTCGGCTGGCAGGCGGGCAGCACGTTCCCGAACGCGACCGACAAGGCGCTGGTGGCCAACGGCCAGCGCACGCTTTACATCAGCTGGAACGCGGTCAACTACTCGACGAACGCGCGGATCTCCTACCAGGCGGTCGCGAACGGCACGTATGACAAGTCAGTGATCATCCCCGAGGCGAAGGCGTTGATCGCCTTCAAGCAGAAGATCTTCCTCGACTTCAGCCACGAGTTCGACAACAAAACGCAGGCCCAGAACGGTACGCCTGCGCAGTTCGCCGCCGCTTACCAGCACATCCATCAGGTGTTCGCCGCTCAGGGCGTGACCAACGTGATCTGGGTGTGGGTGTCGACCGGCTTCATGGGTCATACCAGTCAGATCGCGGCCGGATACCCCGGGTCGTCGGACGTCAACTGGATCGGCTACGACCCGTACAACTTCTACACCTGTCATAACGGCCACTGGTACAGCCCGACGCAGGTGTTTGCGCCGTTCTACAACTGGCTACAGACCCAATCCGGGATGAAGGGCAAGCCGGTGCTCCTGAGCGAGTACGGGTCGCTCGCGGGATCAGGGGTGCAGGCGTGGTACGCCGGCGTCGCTCCGGCGCTGCAGGCCTTGCCGCTCCTAAAGGCAGCGATCATGTACGACGCCGAGCCTTCGGCCGCGTGCGACTGGCTACTCTCGCAGTCGCCGGTGGCGATGAAGGGCTTCATCGCCTCAGGGCTCTCAACGTACGTGACCGGCACGTAACGGGGTTTGCGCAGGAAGACCATCGGGGGCCGCCAACCAGCACGAGAGGACGAGACCGTCAACCCGAACCGTCATCACCGCCTGCCCATGCATCGGACGAACGGTTGGATCGCAGCACTCATTGCCGGCGCCGTTGCTCTCACGGTGTCGCTGGTCGGGGCCGGAGCCTCGGTCGGCACGCCAAGCCCGGAACGGGTTGATGCCGGCGCCACCGTCCCCACCGCTCGGACCCCGGTGCTCGACAACCGATGCAAGCGCTCCGGGCTCGACGTCCCGGTCTGCGGAGTGCTGTGGGGCCTGTTCACGACGTCACAGGACTACGGCGCGGTCGAGAAACGAATCGGCCGTCGCTTCGACATCGTGAAGAACTACGTCGACTGGCAGTCGGGGGTTACGTTTCCGAACCGCACCGATCGCGGGCTGGCAGCCGGGCACCGCACCCTCGACATCAGCTGGAACGCCGTCGACTACCGCACCCGTGCCAAGATCTCCTACCAGTCGATCGCGAGCGGACAGTGGGACGCCTCGGTGATCCGGCCCGAGGCACGTGCGCTGAAGCACTTCCATCACCGGATCTTCATCGACTTCAACCACGAGTTCGACAGCCGGGCGCAGTCCGGTCACGGCACGCCGGCGCAGTACGTCGCGGCCTACCGGCACATCCATGACGTGTTCCGGTCGGCCGGCGTTCACAACGTGATCTGGGTGTGGGTCACGACCGGTGATCGCTACCACGCGAAGCAGGTGCGCGCGGGCTATCCGGGCAGCCGCTACGTCGATTGGGTGGGCTACGACCCGTACAACTTCGCGCAGTGCCACACCTGGCCGTGGCACAGTCCCTACCGCACGATCCATCCCTACTACCGCTGGCTCTCGAATCAACCAGGGATGCGACACAAGCCGATCATGCTCGGCGAGTACGCGTCGGCCCCTGGCCCGACCATTGAAACCTGGTACGCCGGCATCGCCGGCACGCTACGGCGCATGCCGCGGATCAAGGCAGTCATGGAGTTCGACCATGAGACGTCGAGCTGCGACTTCAGGATCGAGGCCGATCCTGCCGCACTTGCGGGCTTCACCGCATCTTCAACGGCGCCGTACGTGCTCGGCCAGGTGAACTAACCGAAAGCAGCAATGGCTCGAGCCGCTCGGCTCTAGAGTGCAGACCATGGCGTACCAGGACGACCTGATCTTCGACGTCGGCATGCACAAGGCGTTCGACACCGAGTTCTATCTCGACAAGGGCTTCCGCGTCGTCGCCATCGAGGCGTCGCCCGACCTGTGCGACGCCGCGAGCGCGCGCCTGAAGGACGCGGTCGCGAGCGGGCAGTTGACGATTGTCCAGGTCGCGATTGCTCCGTCCGCCGGGCCCATCGACCTCTACGTCAACCCGCACACCGAGTGGAACACAATCAGGCCGGAGTGGTCGGAGCGCAACACGAAGATCGGCTCGCCATCGGTCGACGTGATTACCGTGCCGGGTGTCGAGTTCGCCTCGCTGATCGCCGAACACGGCGTGCCGTACTACCTCAAGATCGACATCGAGGGCGCGGACATGCTGTGCCTCGAAGGACTCCACGCACCAGAGATCCCGAAGTACCTCTCGGTCGAGTCGGACAAGGTCAACTGGTCGGGCCTGATCCAGGAGTTCGACGTTCTCCAGGGTCTCGGCTATCGCAGATTCAAGGTCGTCCCACAACACCGTCTGCCGAAGTTGACCCTTCCGAACCCCCCGCTCGAGGGCAAGTACGTGGACCGAAAGTTCATCCTCGGGTCGAGCGGGCCGTTCGGTGAGGAAGCGCCCGGCCAGTGGCTGTCCGCGCAAGACGCAATCGAGCGGTACCGGCGGATCTTCCGCCAGTACCGCCTGCGCGGAGACGTCGGCCTCCTCGCAACAGCACCGTTCGGCTCGACGATTATGAAGATGGTGCGCAGCCCAGGGTGGTACGACACCCACGCGACGCTGTGATCAGGCGTTACCGTCGAACAGGCTGGTGACTGAGCCGTCCTGGAAGATCTCGCGAATCGCCCGGCCGATCAGTGGTGCGATCGAAAGCACTGTCAGCCGGTCGAAGAACTGCTCGTCCGACGTCGGCAGCGTGTTGGTCACCACGACCTCGCTGATCCGGCTGTTCTTCAGCCGGTCGATCGCCGGCTCCGAGAACTCTCCGTGGGTCGCCGCGACGATGACGTCGGAGGCGCCCGAGTCCAGCAAGATGTCGGCGGCCTTCGTGATCGTGCCGCCGGTCGCGATCATGTCGTCGATCAGCAGACAGGCCCGGCCGTCGACGTCGCCGACGACCCGGTGTGCGACCACCTGGTTGGGCGCCTTCGGATCGCGGGTCTTGTGGACGAATGCCACCGGTACGCCGCCGAGTCGGTCGGCCCAACGCTCCGCCATCCGCACCCGGCCGGTGTCGGGCGAGACGACGGTGAAGCTGGCCGGGTCGTAGTGGTTGGCGATGTAGTCGGCGAGCAACGGCAGGGCGAACAGGTGGTCGACCGGACCGTCGAAGAACCCCTGGATCTGCGCGGTGTGCAGGTCCACCGACATCAACCGGTCTGCGCCGGCCACCTTGAACAGATCGGCCATCAGCCGGGCCGAGATCGGCTCGCGGCCGAGGTGCTTCTTGTCCTGCCGTGCGTACGGATAGAACGGCATGACCACGGTGATCCGCTTGGCCGAGGCGCGCTTCAGCGCGTCGACCATGATCAGCTGCTCCATGATCCATTTGTTGATCGGCGGCCCGAACGCCTGGATGACGAACGCGTCGCAGCCGCGCACCGACTCCTCCGGGCGGGCGTAAATCTCCCCGTTCGGGAACTCGCGGATCATCGTCGGGCTGACCGAGAGCTCGAGCTCGAAGGCAACCTCGTCGGCCAACGCCGGATGTGCCCGGCCGGAAAAGAGCAGCAGGGTCTTCTCGCCGGTGGTCTTGATGCCCGTCACTCGTCTGCCCCTTGCTCGGTCTCGGACGGGGAAGTGTCATCCATTGTGGACTCGCCGCGGGCCCGCCGTGCCGCCCGGGCCGATGCCGAGTCAGGCCGGCGTCGCTCCACCCAACCCTCGACGTTCCGCTGCCGGGACCGCCCGACGCCCATCGCCCCTGGTGGGACGTCGTTGGTGATGACCGAGCCGGCCGCGGTATAGGCCCCGTCGCCGATCGTGACGGGCGCAACCAGCATCGTGTCGGAGCCGATCCGGACGTCGTCGCCGACCTTGGTCGGGTGCTTCTCGGAGCCGTCGTAGTTCACAAACACGGTGGCCGCACCGATGTTCGTCCGCTCGCCGATCTCGGCGTCACCGACGTACGACAGGTGTGGCACCTTGCTCCCGTCGCCGACGACGGCCTGCTTGAGCTCGACGAACGCGCCTGCCTTCACACCCGCACCGAGCACGGTGCCCGGGCGCAGGAATGCGAACGGCCCGACGGTGGCATCGCGGCCGATCTCGGCCCGGGTGCATTGCGACTTCGTGACCGATGCGCCCTCACCGACGATCGTGTCGCGCAAGGTGCAATCGGGGCCGACGGTCGCCATCCGCGCGATATGCGTCGCGCCATGGAGCTGGGTGTTCTGGTGAATCGTGGCGTCGGCCTCGATCGTGACCCGCACACCCATCCAGGTCGTCTGCGGGTCGGTGATCGTCACGCCCTCACGCATCCAGTGCTCGACGATCCGGTCCCGCATCGTCCGGCGTACGACGGCCAGCTGGATCCGGTCGTTGACGCCCAGCGTCTCGACCGGGTCGTCGGTCGCCACACTCGCTACCACCTCGCCGGCCGAGGCCAGTAGACCGACCACGTCGGTCAGGTAGCGCTCGCCCTGCGCGTTGTGGGTGCCGACCTTCGCCAGCACCGCGCGCAGCTTGTCGATCTCGAACGCGTAGACACTGGTGTTGATCTCATGGATCTGGCGGGTCCGGTCGTCGGCGTCGCGATCCTCGACCACTTCGCGGACGTGGCCGTCCGCGTCCCGGACCACCCGTCCATACCCGGTCGGGTCGTCGAGGCTCGCAGTGAGCAGGGTCGCGGTCGCGCCGATCTCCTGGTGCCGGGCGACCAGCTGCTCGAGTGTCGTGCTGGTCAGCAGCGGGGTGTCACCGGGCAGGACGAGGACCGTGCGGTTCGTCGTCGCGCCAAGGGCGTCGAGCGCGAGCAGGGTGGCGTGCCCGGTGCCGAGCTGCTCGTCCTGCACGACCGCCTGAGCCGTGGGATCGATCTCGGCAAGATGGTCGATCACCTGGTGCCGCTTGTTGCCGACGACAACCACGGTTGTCGGCGCGCCAAGCGGCGCCGCGGCGGCGAGCACATGACCGAGCAGGGAGCGCCCGCAGATCGCGTGCAGCACCTTCGCGAGCTCGGATTTCATCCGCTTGCCTTCGCCCGCCGCGAGCACCACGACAGCGGCCGGCGCGGTGTCAGTCACCCAGGCTCCTGGAACGCGTACGACGGGGAAGGCCAGCGTCGAGCCTACCGAGCCTTGGACGGTGGACGGACTTGACCGGCTCGCTCTCACCGGCAACCCTGATGAGCACCGATGAGTCCTTCTCCGAACGTCGAGTTCCCGACCCGCCGATTCAAGCGCCGCGAAGTGCTCAAGGGAGCGGTCGCGCTCGGCGTCACGGGACCGGCGCTCTGGCGACAGTCCGACGCCCTGGCCGCGACCACGCCGAACGGGCCACACTGGGTCGCCTTCGGACCGGATCCGACTACCGAGATGTACGTGTGCTGGTCGTCCCCCGGGTCTGGCCAGGCGCGACCGCCTTCGGCCCCCCAGATCCGCTGGCATCACAACAAGGCCGCCAATAAGCGCAAGCCCGCGGACCGGAGCATCCAAGTTCCCCTTCCGGACGGGGTGATCGGCGAGCCCGCGGAGCGCACCTTCTACAGCTCCGCCCTTCTGACTTCGCTGGCGCAGGGCAGGACCTACCACTATTCGGTCAGCAACGATGGCCACAGTTGGAGCACCGAACGAACCTTCAGGACCGCCGTCGCAAGCCCGTCGAACTTCCGCTTCACCGCGTTCGGCGACCAGGGCATCGGCACCGATACCGCGGCACCGATGGTCTCGCTGGTCACCTCGCTGAAGCCCGCGTTCCATCTCCTCGCCGGCGACCTCGCCTACGCCACCCCGGAGGGCCTGGCCATTCCGGATGTCACGGATTTCCACCCTGAGTTCTGGGACACCTACCTGAACATCATCGGGCGCACGGGAGCTCACTCCGTTCCCTGGCTGGCGTCGGTAGGCGCCCATGAGGTCCAACCGCTCGGCTCCCATGGTTACGACGGCTTCGTCACCCGATTCCGTCAGCACTTCGACCACAGTTCCGGGTCCCCGGTCGTGCACACGTTCAGGTACGGCAACGTCGCCTTCATTCACCTGGACGCCAATGACCTGTCCGCGCAGGCGACGATCAACAACGGGTACACCGCCGGGGCACAAACGGCATGGTTGGAGCGGACGCTGGCCCACTACCGGTCGGCCGGCACCGGCATCGACTTCATCGTGGTGGTGTGCAGTTGCTGTTGTTACTCGACGAACCGCACGCACGGCTCCGACGGGGGCCTGCGCGACGTGTGGGGTCCGCTGTTCGATCGCTTTACGGTCGATCTGGTCGTCAGCGGCCATGTCCACGCCTATGAGCGGACGAACCCGATCCGGGCCGGAAGGCCGACCCGGGCGGTCGGCAGCGGTGGCACGGTCCACCCGGCCACAGACGGCACGACATACATCTGCGCAGGCGGTGGCGGCAAGGGTTTGTACACGACCTGGTATGGGAGGAGCGGCGCGGGCGACGCCGGAAACTCAACGGCACCAAAGATTTGGCGATGGACCGGCGGCGACACCGCGCAGGGCGGCAGCGGGCGCCCCGAGCAGGTGACTGACAAGACAAAGGGGTTCTCGGCCTTTCGGCAGGCTGCCTACAGCTGCCTGGTCGTCGACGTCACAGCCCCGAGCGGTGCTCAGCACAAGACCACCATGCATATTCGGGCCCTCAAGCCGCCGCAGACGGCCGGTGCCGTCACCGGCATCGCGAGCCCGACTGTCATGGACAGCGTGTCGATCGTCCGGCACGCCTAGCCGGAAATTCGCCGAGCCTCACGAGCCGTCGATCGACTCCCACCATCGCGTCGGCTGCCACGGCAGTGATCCGACGTGGGCCGAGCCCGAACCGGTGCG
>CAVYQE010000004.1:0-30402 GCA_963770565.1 uncultured Actinomycetota bacterium | reverse complement strand
GTTCTCCGCTTGCCGCTCGGTCGCAGCGACCGCCAGCACTGGACGTCCGGTGCCGGCCAGCGCGGCAATCACGAACGGCTGCATGCCGGGGGCGCGTGATGTCGAGCAGCGAGGTATCGACGACCTCGATGGCGGTGCGATCGCGGGGTCGTCCTCAAGGTCCGGAGGACGCCGAAGAGTCGTCGTGCTGGTCATTAGTTCCGAGCGCGCACTACTCGAAGGCCCGATCGGCGTTCGCCGGGGCCGATCCACGCTACTCGGCGGGGCGGACACACCCGACCGGTGCCGTTCGTCAGGCGGCGTCACCCAGCGTGGGCGCACGATCGCCACTGCGCCGCCGCCCTGCTCCTTCGTTTCGACCACGCCGACCCGAGCACGCAGGTCCCGGCGCAGGGCTTGCCGGTGTCGGCGAGCAGGACCGACCGCCGGACGTCGGGCGCTGTGGATGCCGACGCGGCGCTTGAGGCCCTTCGGCGTGACCCATGAGGCTGGTCCGACCCGACGGTCGACCACAGGCCGACCACCGAGGTGCCGTTCTTGAGTCGGTGAAGCTCGGTGGACGATGGCGCCTCGACGCCAACCCGGTCGACACTGCGGACATCTCGATCGGATGCACCGCAGTGTTGCGGTAGCCGGCCAGGACCAGGCTCGAGTGGACCCGCTGCGCGTAGCGGACGGTCACCACGCGGCCGGCATCGGATGCGGTGGCCACCCGCTCGTAGACGACCGTGGTGAGCGCGTGTGCTTCGTCTCACGGATCATCGTCCAGCCGCTCGGGCGGATCACTTTCTTGTTCGATGCGAACGAGTCGAACATCAGCAAGGCCTCGCCCGGCTTAATGGTCACGGGCACCTTGATCCGCGCCTTGGTGCCGGTCGACGTGACCTTCGAGGCGCCGACGAAGGCGACCTTCTCGATCGGCCGCGCGATCTCGATCGTCTGGCTCGTGGTCGCGCTCGCCCCGGCCGTGACCTCGACGGTCAACGTCGCCTTGTGAGTGCCATCGGTGGTGTAGGTATGGGTGGTCGAGGAGAAGGGTGAAAGCGCTTGCGCGTGCCGTCGCCGAAGTCCCACCCGTAGCGGACCACTCCGCCGTCGGGGTCAGATACGGCATCGCGTCGAACGAGCACGTCGCGATCCCATTGCAGGTGGCGGTGAACTCCGCGGTCGGCGTCGCCACCGGCGCATCCGACTGTGCCAGCAGGAGCAGCCCCCGGCTTGCCCAGTCCGTCGCCGCATCGACCAACGTCGGGACGCCTGCGGGCTTCAGGCCCGACCAAGGAACCGCCCAGCCCCCCATTCGCGCGGCTCGCGTAGTACAACTTTCCGCTGGCGAGGAACGCACCGGCAACATCGGACCAGTTGTTGGTGCCTGAGACGGTGAATGCGTCGGCGCCGACGATGCCCGACTCGGGCTCGAACCAGCGCCAATCCATGGCGCTCTTGCCGGCGAGTGTGTAGAAGAGACGACCGTCCCTGAAGAACATGGACGTGACAGACGGGATCTCAGCCGCGAACGTGGATGGCTGTCCTTGGTGGCCTCACCGGACCCGGTCTGCACATCGTCCCAGAGCGGATCGTCGTATGGATCGACCTGGACCTCGTCACCGAAGGTACTGCCGTCGAACCTGCGCTCGTACAGACTCCCGTCCGGCTTGCCGTAGATCACTTCGCCGTCAACGGTGAACGCGCCGTCGACGGAGCCCAATGGCAGGCCGCTCGACACCGGCTCCTCGGCCCCGAGGGTGACACCGTTGAACTCCCGGTAGATCAACCGATCCGGATCTGTGGTGTACGTCGAGGCAGTTCCGGGCGGATAGACCTGGCCGGGCAGTGGCGCAGTCGACGCGTCCGGCACGGCCACCCCGCCGGCGAGCGGGAAGAAGGCTACGCGTTCGCGAAGATAGGTCCGATTACCGATGTAGTCGGTGTCGCTGCCGATCCAGAGTCCCGCAGGTGTGGCGAGCAGCGCGAAGCACCCGGCACCGCGCGGCTCACGCCCTGGGTTCCAGCTCAGCGGCAGCCCGTTGCTCGGGCTCAACGCCGCGATACCGGGGCGAGGCACCGCGCCAGGGCCCGCCTGGTTCTGGCCGAGGGAGTTGTTCAGCCAGCGCTCATGCCCACCGACGTAGATCGCCGTGCCGGTCAGGGCGACCGTCCAGAGCGAGTCCTCGCCGGTGTAGTCGATCCAGGTCGGCCGGACGTTCGCGCCGCTGGCGTTCGTCTCGTAGCGCGCGGCCGCGTCGCACGACGACTTCGTCCCGTCACGATTGGTGCCGATCCCACCAGTCGCGGTCACGACGAAGTACCCGCCGTCCGGTGAGAACTGCACGTCGCGGACGTAGCTGTCGAACGAGTGCGCGAGGCAGGGGCTCGTATAAGCGAGGGTCGCCCAGCTCGCATCGACGGTTGCGGAGGGCGTGCCGAGGTTGAGCATCGCGATCTGGTCGCGGCTGAAGCCGGCGACCTCGGTGAAGTCGCCGATGACCACCAGGTGGGTGCCGGCTGGGTTCACGTCGATCGCTTTGACGCCGACTCGCCCGGTCGCACACTTGCTCGTGTCGGGATCGCACTGAGAGCCGTAGTTGTGGTGCCCGGTGAACGAGAAGTTCACGTAGGACGTTGCATGTCCGGTCGCCGGGTCAAGCGCCACCAGCCCGCCGTGCCGATCAGCCCCGGCCTTGGTGAAGGTCCCGGCGACGAAGAGGTGGCCGCCGGCGAGCACGAGCCGGCTGACCGAACCGTTGAGGGCCGACGGATGCCAGGTCGGGACCAGCTGCCCGGTCCTCGTGCTGACCAGCGCGACCGCCATCGGCCGGCCGTCGACGGTCGTGAACTTCCCGCCGAGATAGACCTCGTCGGGTGCCGGCCCGGCGATGGCCGTGTCGACCTCGCCGTTGACGCTCGGGAGGTAGCCGGTCGTGTCCAGATCCCCGGTCGTCGCGTCGAACGCCAGGGTGTTTGCGAGCGGGTAGGTAGTGCTGAGATCCCCGGCGGGACTCACCGAGGTGAAGGTCCCGCCGAGGATGATCTCGTCGCCTACCTGCGCAATTGCGTTTACTCTGCCGTCGTTGACGTCCGGCGTCTGTGGTGCCGGCACCGGGCTGACCAGGGTCGCCTGGCTCGCTTGCACCGCCGCCGCGGGTAGCGCCGAGAGGGCGGCGGAGCCCACCGCCGCAACCACCGCGAGACCGGCGATGAACGGCAGGTGAACGGTGAATGCGCGGGAACGCGGTACGAGGCTCCCGCGCATCACCACTCCCTAGATGCAGTCCCCCTGCCGGCGGCTACTCAGTCCCGATCAGGACGAGGGTGCGAGCGCGACGGTCCACTGAACCGCCGAGCCGCTCGACACGTTCGTCATTGCTGTCTGACCAGGGTGCCCCGCTCACTGCTCCATTCGAGTCACCGATCGCCGCGCTGATCGCCCCGTTGCCGGAGCCGTAGACCGGCAGCCCCCGCTTGGTCACAGCACCTGGCAGCGTCCACGCAGTGGTGGTCGAGGACTTGTCGGTCCAGTACGACACCACCCAGCTTCCGCTCGCCAGCCCCGACACCGCGGGCGCGGCGTGCGAGAAACCGGTCGACGTCGCTGACGCGCTGGTCTCGATCGGCGAGGCCGCCGTGTTCGAGTAGTCAGCGATTGTGATACTCGCCTTGACCGAGCCGGACAGTGTCACCGATGGGCTCGACCCGAGGTCCCCCGCCGTCGCCGTCTTCTCGTACACGATGGTCGAGAGGTTGCTCGCCGACTGGCTCGCGGCCTTGATCCAGCCGGTCGGTGTCGTCGCCGTGATGGTCGTCGATGCGTAGGACACGAACATCAACAACGTGTCGCCCGCCGCGGCGGCGCCCGGCACCAGCACCGTGGGAGCGGACGTGGTGCCGTCGGCGGCGTTCGTGCCGCCGAACCCGATGTTCTGCACCGGGCCGGAGACCGTTACCGCATGCGTCACCGAGGTCGTCGCGTTGTTGTTGTCCGTGACCGTCAGCGTCACGTTGTACGTCCCCGGCACGGCGTACTGGTACGACGTCGTCGGCGACCCACTTGCGGCCTGGAGTTCCCGTCCCCGAAGTCCCACGCCCACGTGCTGACGGTTCCGTCCGGGTCATACGAGCCGGAGCCGTCGAGCGAGCAGGTGAGGGTCGTGTCGCAGCTGGACGTGAACGCCGCGACCGGCGGCGCGTTGGTCGTGCCCAGCGGCGCGAGGATGATCGTCCACTCCACGCCCTTGCCGCTCGTACCCGGGCTCGACTTGGCCAGGAGGCCGCCGTACGGACCACTGTTGACCGTGGATCCGGAATGGGCGAGAAGCGACGTCACATAGGCGTTGCCCGTGTCGAACGACGTCGCATCCGCTGTGACCGAACCCGGCGGGGCCCAGGCCGTCGTGGTCGAGGACTTGTCCGCCCAGAAGGACACCGCAAGGCTTCCGTCATTGACCACGGAGGTCGTCGGCGTCGTGTGAGACGCCGTGCTGGAGTCGGTCGCCTTGGCGAAGGCCTCGATGGTGTGCGAGTCCGCACCCGTGTAGTCGGCCAGCGTCACGGAGTTCTTCGTCTTGCCGCTGAACGTCACCGTCCACGTCGAGCCGATGTCGCTCGGTGTCGCGGTCCGGTAGTAGACGTCCGACTCGAGCGGGCTGTTCGCGTCCTTCGCGAGCAGAGTCCAGCCGGTCGGTACGGATGCGCTGACCGTCGAGCTGGTCGGCCAGGTGACGAACATCAGCAGCGCGTCACCCCTCGCCGTACCGGATGGCACGCCGACCACCGTGGTCGAGTTGCTGCCGCACGTCCCGGTGCCCGGGCCGCACGCCGTCGTTGCACTGACGAAGGTCGGAACCGGCGCCGTCTCGCCAGCCGTGACGTTCTCGGTCTGGGTGTCCGTCGCCCCGTCGTTGTCCGTGACGGTCAGGGTCACCGTGTACTTGCCCGGGTTCGGGAAGGTGTGCGAGAACGGCGTGCCATCGGTGTGGTGCTCCGACGAACCGTCGCCGAAGTCCCAGGCGTAGTCGGTGATGTTGCCATCCGGGTCGATCGATGCGGTCGCGTCGAAGGTGCACGCGTTGCTCGTCGATGAGCACGACGGAGTGAAAGCCGCAACCGGTGGCTTGTTCGGGTTGGTCGCATCCGCGAGCATGAAGATCCCGCGACTCGCCCAGTCCTGCGACGCGTCCGCCACGCTCGAGGAGCCGGTCGCCTGCGTGCCGTTCCAGCCGATCGAGTACAGCTCGCCGGTTCCACGGTCGGCGAAGTAGAGCGTGCTGCCCGACAGGAACGCGCCGGCTGTATCGGACCAGTTGTTGCCGTCGTTCACGCTGAACTCGTCCGATCCGACGATGCCGTCGTCCGGCTCGAACCAGCGCCAGAACATCGTCGGGTTACCGGCCAGCGTGTAGTAGATCCGCCCGCTGGTGAAGAACATCGAGGTCACGGACGGGATCTCGGCCCCGAAGGTCGACTCTGCGCCGAGGTAGTTCTGACCGGAGCCCGTGCTGATGTTCTCCCAGTATGGGTCCGCCCAGGGGTCGAGCAAGACCTCGGAACCGAACGTCGAACCGTTGAACGTGCGCTCGTAGAGGTTGCCGTCCGTCTTGCCGTAGACGAGCTCGCCGTTGACCGTGAACGCGCCGCGGATCGAGCCCCACGAGATGCCGGTCGACAGGTTCTGCTCGGAGCCCGCAGTGGTGCCGTCGAAGTGCCGGTAGCTGAACCGGTCAACGTTGGTGCTCGGCAGGATCGGGGTCGCCCCGTCCTGATCCACCTCGAGGCCGTTGACGACGGCGTTGTCGGCCGGGCCGTTGGTGTACGCCACCGTGACCATGCCACTGGCCGGCGCCGTGACGTTGAACGACTTCATCTCGCCGACCAGGTTTCCGACGTCGTTCACGATGTCGTAGTTGGACAGCACGGGATTGCCGTCGATCGCCACGTTGAAGATCCGCTGACCTGGGCTGGCCGTACAACCGCAGTTGTTGGCCATGAACAGGTTGACGGTCACAGGTGTGCCCGACGCCACCGGGAAGCTGTAGGTCTGCGGCGCCCAGCGTTCGGTCGAGAAGATGTCCGCGGGCACGTACGACGGAACCGTCGAGCCGACCGTGCCGCCCCATGGCTGGCCCCAGTTGGCCACGTTGCCACCGGAACGCAGCGGGCCGCCGGTGCCGACGGTGTCGGAGTCGTCCTCGAGCCAGTTCGCAGGCTGGCCGTCGGTCGCGTCGATCTCGCCGCCACCCGCGTGGACCCGGTAGATCGGAACCGGGTTGGTGAAGTTGGTCGGGCCGGACTGCTTGACGATCTCGATGCCGTCGATCAGCGGGTTCTCCACGACGTGGGAGAACTCGATCGTGACCTCGCCGTCGCTCGTCAGCGTCTTGTCCTTCATGGTCCCGGTCTGGTCGCCGGCAGTCGCAACGATGTCGAAGTTGTTAAGGAACGACTGGCCGTCAATGCTGACGTTGAAGACCCGCTGGCCGACTTGGCTCGTACCGCCATAGCGATTGGCGAAGTACAGCCGTACGTCGACCACGTCGCCAGCGGGCACCGGGAACGTCCATCGCAGGTTGCCGTTGTCGCCGACATCGTTGCCCGGATCCCAGCGCTCGGTGTTGAAGATCGCAGACGGCGTGGAGGCCGGCACCGTGCTGTCGACGTTGGTGATCGGCGACCAGCTCGAGGTGTTGCTGCCTGAGTTGCGGTACGGCGACGGGTCGGAAGTGTCCCCCTGCCAGTCGGGGCCACCGTCGATCGCTGGAATCGTCGGGCCACCGGTGTCGACGCGGTACAGCACATTCGTGCTACCTGGCGTCGGGTAGGCACCGGCCGTGTAGACCCGGCCCGGCAGGGTCGGCGTCGCGTCTGACGGCAGCGTCGCGCCACCGGCGAGCGGGAAGAAGGCGATCTTCTTGTGAAGGTACTGCCGGTTCCCGATGTAGTCGGTGTCACTTCCGACCCAGAGGCCGGTCGGGGTCGCCAGCACCGAGTGGGCACCGCCGCCGCGAGGGTTCCGGCCTGGGTTCCAGGCGATGGGCAGACCGTTCTCCGGGTTCATCGCTGCGAGACCCGGACGAGGCACCGCGCCCGCACCGGCGTAGTCGAAACCCTTCGAGTTGTTCAGCCAACGCTGGTGGCCACCGACGTAGATCGCGGTTCCCGTGATGGCCACGCTCCACAGCGAGTCCTGCCCGGTGTAGTCGATCCAGGTCGGACGCACGTCCGCGCCCTGGCCAGTGGTTTCGAAGCGAGCTGCGGTGTCACAGGACGAGTTCGTCCCGTCGCTGTTCGTGCCACTACCGCCGGTTGCGACGACCACGAAGTACGAGCCGTCCGGCGAGTACTGGACATCGCGGATATAGGAGTCGAACGCCCAGCTGAAGCACGCGGCCGTGTAAGCGTCGGTCGCCCAGTTCGGGTCGACGGAGGCCGAAGTGGAGCCGAGGTCGATCATCGCGACCTGGTCGCGCGGCAGCGAGGTGCCGCCGGCGGGCCCGACACCGGTGAAGTTCCCGATGATGATCATCTGGGTGCCGGCTGGGTTGATATCCATCGACTTGACCCCGACGCCGGCGATCGCGCATGACGTTGAGTTGGGATCGCACTGAGTCCCGTAGTTGTGGTGTCCGGTGATGGAAAGATTGACGTAGTTGGTGAGCGCGCCGGTCGTCGGGTTCAGCGCTACGAGACCGGACGTCGGAGCCGTGAAGTCACCACCGACAAAGAGCAGGCCGTTGGCCAGCACCAGCTTGCCGATGATTGCGTTCATCGCAGGCGGCTTCCAGCCGGGCACGATCGCGCCGGTGGTGGTATTGACGAGCGCGACGCGCTCCTTCACCCCGTTGACGGTGGTGAACTGGCCGGCGATGTACGCCTCGTTGGCGGCCGGCCCCGGGATGATCGTGTCGACCTCACCGTTGACGACTGGAAGGAAGCCCGTGTGGTCGATGGCACCGGTCGAGGCGTTGAACGCGAAGACGTAGTTGAGGCTGTAGACCGTGCCCGGAGTCGCGTGCGGGCTCACCGAAGTGAACGAGCCACCAGCGAGCATCTGGCCGCCGACCTGGGCGATCGCCATGACGGCGCCGTTGTTGACGTCCGGCGTAGTGGTGGCGGGGACGGCATTGACGACAGTCGACTGTGCCGCCTGAACTGCTTGGGCGGGAGCCGCGAGCCCTACTATTCCGCCGAACGCCAACGCGAACACACACAAGGATGCGACGCGACTTCTGATCATCTCGCTGCCTTTCCAACCCACGGTACCCGCCCTCGACCGCACCCGACGCGCGATCAGCCCCCCATTGCGACCGGGCGTTGATCGATGCGCGGATGCAGCCGTCCCCGAACGTCCGGTTAGGCGGATGCGCATGCGATGTCACCTCGTTCGCCGTGGGCCAGCGACTCGCCACCAACGCGGCTGCGTCAGCGGTGGACCGACGATAACAACGGACCAGACAGCGCGAGGTGGGTTTCCAGAACTCGGAGGTGAATCACCCGATTGGACGATCAAGTCCGGGCGTGATCACGAGGCGGCGGCGTCGCCATCCGTGACCGACGGGTCCTTGGCCAAGCTGATGAAGGCGGCCAGGTTCGCGGGGTCGGGCTGCCCGGAGTCGTTGTAGGCGACCTCGAAGTCACCTTGCGGGCCGGTGCTGTCGTACACCGAGAGCAGCTTGAGGTTCGGATACTCGTTGCTGTCGAGGTCTGCCTTGATACCGGTGAAGTAGGTGTCATGAACTGATGCCACGGTCGCATTTGTACCGAATTCGCCGATCCCCCACGGCTTCGACAGGTAGTCGTGGGTCGAGTCCGACTCCGAGGTGAGCAGGTTGTAGAAGTGCGACGTCGAGGCGGTGAAGCTCGAGGAGTTGCCGTAGGAGTAGGACTCGAAGAGCACCCAGTCCACCAGGCTGTTTCCGGGCCAGAGATCGTCGACCATGCAGTCCCAGGTCGGGTAGTTCATGTAGTTCATCACCCACACCACATTGGTCACACCGAGCGCGTTGAAGCGCGCCTCGACGTTGGCCCACATGGCGCGGTAGTCGGCCGGTGTGCCGGCGCTGCCCTTGTAGATCGAGCTCGAGCAGCCGCTGGCCCCGCCGCTGACGTCGTTCTCCGGCTCATGGAACAGCGTGAGGAAGATCTTCGTCGAGCCCAACGACTTGATGCTGTTGGCCATCGCATCGATTTGAGCGTTGACGGTGGCGTTGCCGCCGTTCGCGTCTGCCCAGACATTGGCGGGCTTCCAGTTCAGTTGAAGAAGCGCTCCCGGCGTCTTCGCCAGCTCGATGTCGGACGGCGAAAGGACCTGCCCCGGCCGGCGATAGTCGTGATCCAGCACGAGATGAGCACCGGTGCCCGCTTCGGCATCGTTGTACTCGCTCATGATGTCGCCGCCGCCCCAGCTGTTGAAGATGCCGCCGAACAGCACGCCGCAACTTGGGACCAGCATCGAGGACAACGTGCAGGTCTTACCGCTCTGCGTAGGCGTGGGCGTCGGAGTGGGGGTGGGGGTGGGGGTCGCCGTCGGGCTCGGAGACGTCGGGGTTGGCGTCGGCGTCGGGCTCGGAGAGGTCGGGGTCGGCGTCGGGCTCGGAGACGTCGGGGTTGGCGTCGGCGTCGGGCTCGGAGACGTCGGGGTTGGCGTCGGCGTCGGGCTCGGAGACGTCGGGGTTGGCGTCGGGCTCGGAGAGGTCGGCGTCGGCGTCGGCGTCGGGCTCGGGGACGTCGGGGTTGGCGTCGGGCTCGGAGTCGACGGAGTGGGAGTCGGCGACGGGGACGTGGAGGTGGGGGTCGGCGTGGGCGTCGGGGAATCCGAAGGAGTCGGCGACCCGGTCGGCGACGGTGTCGGGCTCGGCGAGGTCGGGGTCGGGGTCGGGCTCGGCGAGGTCGGGGTCGGTGTCGGGGTCGGCGTCGGGCTCGGCGAGGTCGGGTGGTGGCGGGGGATCCAAGGAGTCGGCGACCCGGTCGCGCGGTGTCGGGCTCGGCGAGGTGGGTCGGTGTCGGGCTCGGCGAGGTCGGTGTCGGGGTCGGGGTCGGCAACGGACCGCCGCCCGTTCCGACAACCACCGGGTATACGTATGAAACAGTCAGAACTGGTGCGTGAGCGTCCTCGCGTGACTGAAATCGGACAACCCGGTTGCGGGTTTGCGCACTCAGCGCGAAACCGTACAAACCGTTACCGGTAATACCGTGGGAAAGAGTGAATCGTACGTTTTTGTCCCCCGGCCGCGCATATCCCGCGGCGAGCTGGGGGCCCATCCGAGGGGCGCGCCGCTCGACGAGCGTGCGCTGGTTCCAGGACCGTGGATTCACCCTGTGCAACACCAACCGGGTGCTGGGGAGGCGGTGGCGATCTCGGGTGAAGGAGACCGTCACGCGAGTGACGGACGCGGTGCTGGGCAGGCCTCGCACCCTGAACTTGACGAACGCGACCTTGCGGTGGTGCCGCATGTCGGTCGCCAACAGCCGGTGCACGTGTCCGTGCCGCGCGTTCGGGGCCGCGGCGGAGGTGTAACTGTCCGATATATCCCTGGTAATCCTGTTCTGGTGCACCATGCGAATAATCCGCCGATGGTGCTCGGCCCGATGCGCGACGCTGGCCGAGACCTTGTGCGCCGAGTGTGGGGCCGACAGCACCTTTGCCATCGCGAACGGGGATCCAACGGTGAACACAGCGAGGCAGGAGATGAGCGCAAGCACACCGAGGTTCAGCCGCCGAGCCGCGCCGTGGTTGCCCCGCGCCTTTGGCACTCGTTGCTTCGCGTGCCGGCCCCTGCTGGCCATCGTTACCCTCACTGCTCGGCTCTGCACTACCTGTAGTGACTAGTTCGACCGCACATTCGGGTGGCTTAAGGCTCACCCGCTTGCTGTCTGTCGGATCACCCATACGGCGCAGACGGCTACGCCCGAACAGCCCTAATTGCCCGTTAAGCTCGACAATTGGCCGCCAACGGACGAAGCGCCGGTTACTCTGATCCGAACTGCGGGGACGACGGAGTGAGGCGCTCGACACCATGAACGACATAGCTGCCCCGGTGGTCGCGCATGACCTCAGTCACTACCTGCGGCCCCTGCGCAGGCACCGCGCGCTGATCGCGCTGTTGGTCGTGCTCGGCACCCTGGCGGGCGTGGCCGGCGCTCGCTTGGTTCGTCCGACCTACACCGCGACCGCCCGGGTCCAGGTCACGGCCAATCTGACCGACCAGGTCGCCACCCAGACCGGCGCGCGGACCAACGGCATCATCAATATGGACACGCAGAGCCAGCTCGTCACCACGCTCCCGGTCGCGGACATCGCGCAACGGTTGATGAAGACCTCGACCGCGCCGGGCGTGCTCGTTGGGCGCGTCACAGTGACCGTTCCCCCGAACACCACGATTCTGAGAATCGCGTTCGCGGCGCACTCGGCTCAGGTCGCGACCGCCGGCGCGAACGCGTTCGCGCAGGGCTATCTCGAGGACCGCTCGAACATCGCGAAGGCGTACCAGGCCACCCAGGTCAACGCGGTGAACGCTCAGCTCAACGCGGAGCGGCAGGCCGTCGTACAGGAAGCGGCAACGGCGAACTCCACCCCACCGAACTCCGCCGCCCACCACCAGGCCGAGCTGAAAAAGAGCCAGGCGCTGACCGTCAGCCTCGCCCTCAGCACCACTCTGGGTACGCTCCGCGGCGCGTCCTTGGAGGCCGGCACCCTCGCGTCCCCGGCAACTGGCGGCGGCGCCGCGCCGGATCGACTGCGCTACATCGTGATTCTGGCGGGCATCGTTCTCGGCCTTCTGGGCGGCGTGACGGCAGCCACGGCGCGCGAGGCCAGCGACCGATCAGTGCGGTCCGCGGACGACCTCGGCCGGGTCGGTCTCCCGGTCATCGCGGAAATGCCGACCACCCGCGGTGGCTTGCTTCGCCGCAGGTCTACGGCACTCACCGAGCGATCGAGAGTCCGGGCCGAACAGCGGGTTGCCGCGGCAATCGGCGCAGCCCTCGGCGCCCAAGGTGGTCCGGTGTACGTCGCACAACTGTCCCCGGCGTTGGCGGACGAAGGATTCGCCAGCCGCCTCGCCGACGAACTCGGCCGCTTCGGCAGCAGCACCGAGATCGTGACGCTCGGCGAGAGCTACGCACCCGTGGAAGAGACCGCCTCGAGCGTCTCGATGCTCGACGATCCGCGCCGGCTCGCCGCCGCGCCCGACGACGAACCCGCCGCTCTCACCCGGGTCATCGGACGCGCGAACCCGCAGCGCGACAGCAGCGTCGGAAACCAGCTCGCCGCCGCGCGGTCCGGGCAGCTGGGGACGATGCGGCCCCGCCAGGCCGGCGCCCCCCTTGACGACGTGTCCGCGCTCATGCACGAGGTCCAGGCCGCGCTGACCCGCTCCCGCTACGTGATTCTGGTCGGCCGCGATAGTGCCTTCGGCTCGGAGCCCTACATACTCGCGTCGATGAGCCTGGCAACGGTGGTCGTCGTCGAACCCGGTGTCACCACCCGCGCACAGCTCGCCGACGTGGTGGAGCAGGTTGAGGTCACCTCGAGCAGGGTCGTGGGCGCCTTCATCTGGCGGCGCACGATGAAGCGACGCCGTTCGAGTTCGGTGGGTGCAGCGGCTTCGGCGTCTCCGGTCGGGCCTGTCGTTCGATCGAACTTCGTCCCGGTGCCGTCGTGGAACGAGTCCGCTGACCGATTGGGCGGAGGCACTGTGTCCGCCGCGACCGCCGCGCCCGAGCAGGTCGCCCCGGCGTCGTCTGCTGGCCAGCCGCATCAAGCCCACTAGGTAACGGCAGCGAACGACCGATGGCTTCGCGACTGCGCCTGCAGGCCGGTTGGCCGCTGTGGGCCCTGCTTTGCTTCTACCCGCTGTGGTGGGTCATCGGCGCCGGAGAGTTCACCTTCGTATTGTTCGCGATTCCGATGGCCTGGCAGCTTCGCCGGTGGCGACCGCTCCTCCTCCCCCCGGTTTCGGCCTGTGGATGCTCTTCTTGATCTGGACCGTGCTGAGCCTGGTGATGCTCCCCTTCGGGGCCCCGCACACGGTTCCTGGATCGCAGTCGGGCCGGGCCTTTGGGGTGATGTTCCGCTTCTTCGAACTCGGCGCCGTGACGATCATCGCGTTGTATGTGCTCAACCTCCCGACCAGTCAGGTTCCGCAGCGCAAGATCATGCGCTGGATGTGCGTCCTGTTCTTCGCGACCGTGGCCGGTGGCTATCTCGCGCTCGCAGCACCGTCGTTCTCCTTCACGTCTCCGGTTGAAGCAGTCCTGCCGCACGGGATCATCTCGAACACCTACGTACAGTCGCTCGTCCATCCTGCCGCCGCACAGGTGCAGACCGTGCTTGGCTACTCCGCGCCGCGGCCGGCGGCTCCCTGGGGCTACACCAACACCTGGGGCAACCTGCTGTCCATCCTGTTGGTGTGGTTCTGCGTGTACATGTGGCGCCCGGCATCGGGTTGGCGTCGGCTTGCCCTCGGTGTCACGCTCGCGGTCGCACTAGTGCCGATCGTCTACTCCCTCAACCGCGGTATGTGGTTCGGGCTTCTCATCTCGGTCGCGTATCTGGTCTGGCGGCTGGCCGCTCAAGGCGACACGCGTGCCTTGATCAGCGCGCTGCTCCTTCTTCCGGTCGCGGTGTTGGCCTTCCTGTTGACACCGTTGCATGGCGTCATCACCCAGCGCGAGAGCCACGGCGGAAGCAATGAGGTGCGGGCATTCGCGGACGCCGCCGCCTGGCACGGTGCTCTGGAGTCCCCGATCCTGGGCTGGGGCGGGCCCCGAAAGACGATCGGGAGCGGCCAATCGATCGCCATCGGACCCACCGCCAACTGCCTCAACTGCGGCAACGTAGGCATCGGTAGCACCGGGGAGTTCTGGCAGGTGGCGTTCAGCAACGGCCTCGTCGGAGTTGGTCTGTACTTCGGGTTCTTCCTCGCTGCGTTCTTGGCCCTGCGAAGAGATCGAAGTCCGACCGGTACGGCCGCGCGTCTGATCATCATCCTGGTGTTGTTCTACAGCTACTTCTACAACAACCTGCCTTCCGCCGCCGGCATCACCCTGATCTCCATTTCCTTGGCCTGGCGCAGCATCGCCGTTCCGCCGGCGGTCGTTGTGCGACCGAAGCCTCAGCCCGCTCCGCGCGAGCTCAGCCCCTTGGTTGCCGGCGGCCTTCGGTGAGATCGCCGGATTCGGGGGACCGGCTGACCTATGCCCGCTCTGTTCTGGCCGGCCTGTATCCGGATTGCGACATCGCGTCGTCACCGGCCGGCGGAGGGCAGCACTCGGAGAGATCGTTCGCGATCATCCCTTCGCCGTCTCGACCTCGGCTGCTCGTGCCCGCTGGCTCGCCCGCGACCGCAAGGGCCGCGCTTCGCGCCTACGGCGGCCGGCTCAACGCTCGGGCGAGACTCGGATATCGGTGCCTCGTCGCGGCCGCCGGACTGCCCGGGTCTGCGTTGCTCAGACCCGACATCGCCGTGATCGCGCCCGGAGATACCTACTCGTCGGGGATCGATGGCCACCTCACCCGGGTCCTTGGTCAGCCCGTGACGGCGGCGATCCACCTGACTCCTGCTCGGGCCAACCGCAAGGCCATCGTTCAAGCCCTGACCGTCCGAGGTCGCTACCCGATCGGGTTTGCCAAGGTCGCGCAATCCGACCTCAGCGTGGGGTTGATCGCGAATGAAGCGCGCGCGCTGAGGCAGCTCGCCGGCGCGGACTCCCGGCTGCTCATCACGCCCACGGTGATCGACAACTCGGACTTCGCCGGCCGCGGATCTCTCGTGTTGAGCCCACTTCCGACCTGGTCCCGCGGTCGCCTGCCCAGCGCCAGCGACCTTGCCCAGGCGAGCGCTGAGCTTGTTGCAACCGCGACCGTTGAGACCACTCCGCTCGCCGCGTCGAGCTTCTGGATGGGGCTCCGTGAAGGCGCAGAAGGTGTTGCCGACGCCGATCGCCGCGATCCACTTCGCGCCGCGCTCGACGCCGTCACGGACTGCGCAGGCAACATCGACGTCACCTTCGGTGCAAGCCACGGCGACTGGTCGCCGTGGAACATGTGGCGGACGGAGGCCGGCCTGCTGGTCTGGGATTGGGAACGCTTTCGCACAGATGCGCCGGTCGGATCGGACCTCACTCACTATCGGCTGCAGGAGCTTCTGATCATTCGCCGGATGGCGCCATTGGCCGCCGCGCGGGCCGTCGTGGCTGAGGCGGCATCTCCATCCGTCGCGGCGTTGCATTTGCTGGCACTTGCGGTGCGCTACGACGTTGACGATCAGGCCGGCGCGGGGTCGAGGCTGCACCCCACGCGGACCTGGCTTCTGCCCGCTGCATTGGACACGATTCGGGCAAAGCGGGGGGTGCGCCAGTGAGCCCGAACCGACAGTCGGCGTTGCCCGTACCGTTGAAACGCTATGCGCAAACCGTTGTCGTGCATGGTTACGGCCGCGCAACCAGTCGATTTCGGGCCCTGCCGAACGTGTTGATCGTTGGCGGACAGCGGTGCGGAACCACGTCGATGTACCGGGCCCTGACGCAGCATCCCGGTGCTTTCAAACCCGTGATGCACAAAGGAGTGCACTACTTCGATATGAACTACGCGCAGGGGTTGGGCTGGTATCGCGCGCACTTCCCGTCGCGGGTCGCCGTGTCAGCCGCTGCGCGCCGGCTCGGAGTCGATCCCATCGTCTACGAGTCGAGTCCGTACTACGGCTTCCATCCGCTTGCGGCCGATCGATTCAGTGCGGATCTGGCCGATGTTCGCGTCATCATGCTGATTCGCGACCCGGTCGAGCGGGCGTAACTCGGCCCATGCGCACGAACTCGCGCGCGGGTACGAGACCGAGCCTTTCGAACGGGCGCTCGAGCTCGAGCCCTTGCGCACCGCAGGCGAAGAAGAGGCGCTGCGCGCCGACCCGACGTATGAGAGCCAGGCCCACCAGCACCAGGCGTATGTGGCACGCGGGCAGTACATCGACGCACTGCGCCGGCTGGAGAAGATCCTCGGTCGTTCGCGAATTCACGTCGTCGACAGCCATCGGTTCTTCTCCGATCCCGAGCCGACCTTCGCGGCGACGCTCGAGTTCCTCGGCCTCCCTCCGTCCGCCGACATCGACTTCGAGCGACACAACGCCAGGCCACGCTCGCCGATGGCGGACCATGTTCGGGCCCGCCTTGAAGCTCACTTCGCGCCCTACGATGCCGAACTCGGCGAATGGCTCGGGTGGCAGCCGAGCTGGCGAGAGTAGTGCGGCGGGCGCGGCGACCCGTCGCCCGGTTCCTGATCGTCGGTGGCCTTCTCGGCCCGTTGGTCGGCTGCAGTGGCCACTCCGCCGGTCGCAGCACCGCATCGTGCACCGTGACTCCGAAGCCCCGGGTATCGTGGGCGCCCGCACGCCCTCCAGCCGTTCCTACCAACGGTGCCTACCTCGGCGCCTTCGCGCTGGCCGGTCCGGCGACCCAGGACGGTTACGTGAAGTCCTTCAATGCTCTCGCGGCGCAGGCATGCAGACCGCTGGCCTTTGCACACGTCTACTTCCCCTGGGAGACACCTTTTCCCACCAGTTCGGCCACCCAGTTCGCCGAGCGCGGCGAAGATCTCCTCGTCTCCTGGACGGGGACGGACACCCGAACCATGGCGAGCGGGGCGGTTGACGGCACGATCAAGGCCGAAGCCGAGGAGATCGCCTCACTGCGCGCTCCGGTCTTTCTCGAGTTCCGGTGGGAAATGGACCGCCCCAATCTCGCCAGGGTCGTGCATTCACCGCAGGACTACATCGCTGCCTGGGACCGGGTCAGACAGGTCTTCGCTTCCGTTGGCGTATCGAACGTGACCTGGATCTGGTGCCCCACCGCGGCGGGGTTCGCGGACGGGCGCGCACTGGCCTATTACCCAGGGGCCAACGAAGTCGACTGGGTGTGCACGGACGCCTACCCAAGTCCAGTCTTCGGTCCTCAGCCTTACCAGCCACTGGGCCGACTGATCCGGCCCTTTCTCAATTGGGCGCAGCAGCAGCAAAAGCCGGTGATGATCGGCGAGTTCGGAGTGCCGCGCAGCTACCCACCAGATGAGCGTGCGCGATGGCTGGAGCAGGCTCAGACCACCTTGACCGCGGGTCGCCAGATCAAAGCAGTCGCATACTTCGACTACGACCCCGCTGGTGCCCGGATCAACAACGCCTACGCGCTCGGTACCGACCCGGTCGTCGTCGCGGCATTCCGCGCCCTCGCGACTGATCCCTACTTCCGACCCACCGACAACAACTGAGACAGCGCCAGGTGTTCGCGCCAGCGCCAGATCACCGCCAGATAGCACACCAGCGCCACCGCCAGCGCAGTCAGCATCGCCGGCAGCGTGGCACCCGCAATAGCGAGTGCAAGCCCTGGTATCAAGCCGAACGCCAACCCTGACAAGATCACCATTCGCCACCAGGTGCCCGATATCGGGCTGAAGCCGAGTGTTCGGTGCACCTGCACCAGCGGTAGCAGGTTGTTGATAAGAATCGCGGCAGCCCAACCCCACGCCGCGGCGATGATGCCGAACCTCGCGATCAGTGTGAGATCCACGGCAAGGTTGATGCCAAGCGCGAGGGTGGTGTTCCACAGGTTCCAGGATGTGCGGCCGGCCGTGATGAGGACGAAGTCGACCAACCCGCACGATGAGCCGACGAGGCTGGCCGCCGTGACGACCTCCATCGCCCCCAGCCCGCTGTGATAGTTGTGCCCGAGGAGGCGAACCAACAGCGGCGCGGTGACGCACACCGTCAGGTACAGCGGCGCGTTCAGGCCGACAATCCACGCGGTCGACACTCGATAGAGCTCTCGGGCCTCGTCCAGTCGCTGACGACGCAGCAGGCCCGCGAGTTGAGGCTGGAACACGTAGGAAATGGCCTGGTTGCCGAGCTGCCCCACCACAACGAACCTCGTGGCGCCGGTATACACGGCCGCCGACGCGCTGCCGAGAATTGCGCCGACGATGATGATGTCCAACCGCTGAAGCAGAATTTGGAGTATTCCGGTCGCCGACCGCGGAAGCGTGAAGCGCCAGATCTCCCGGAAGCGGAGACGCCAAGCCGTCGATCGCAGTGGTATTTCATCGGCAACCAGCAGGGCTCGCAGCCATGCCGCCATGATCGGGCCGGTCACGAGGTACGGCAGGATCCACGCCGCCACCACCAGGGAGGCGCCGCCTCCGGAAGCGATCGCCGCGACCACTCCGACCGTTTGAAGCACCGGGCGGAGCACACGCTCGATCACGACCGTTGGCGACGATCGGCCGAGGCCTCGAGTGACCGCGGTCATGAAATCGTAGGTCGCACCGACCAGAACGGCGATGCCCAGTGCAAGCGCAACGGCGGTCAGGTGAGCCAGCGACTGCCGCGCTCCGAGCGCGTCGACCACCGATGGCGTCAGCACGCCGATCGCAATTGCGCCGACGACCATCGTCGGCGCAATCGGTATGAACGACGCCCAGATCGAGTCGATCACGGCCCGCCGGTCGTGGACCCGGTCGCCGGCGACGAAATGCACCACACCGACATCGGTCCCGAGCCGAACCATCGTCTCGACCAGGAAGTACAGCGACGTCAGCGCGAATACCGCACCTGCCGCCCGTCGATCTAGGCCGCGGGTCACCACGACGACAAGGGCGAGATTCAGGCCTGAGGTGACGACGACACCGATCAGGTTCGCGGCACCGCCGCGCGCAACCGCATAGAGATGAGCCCGCTCGGGCTGAACGCGATCGCTCAGGTCTCATCCATCGATGCGCCCTGCACCGCGTCGGTAGCGACCGTTCTCGCGAGAGAACGTGCACGGGTCGCACGCTGGCGGACCGGCTGAATCGGAATGCCGTGAGACCCGCCACCCTGCTGCGAGGGGATCACGATCTCGTCAGGGAAGGGCGCGACACTCGCCGGCAAGGTCCAGCCGTACCGGCTTCGCACCCCACTGACGAGGAGCAGCCGAACGGCGAAGGGAATGTCGGCGAGATAACGTCCGGCCAGGCGACGCGGCTCGGTTGACATCCGGTGCAGCCATTCCAGACCGGAGCGCTGCATCCATCGCGGCGCACGGCGCTCGTGCCCGGCGGCGAAGTTCACCGCCGCCCCGCAGCCGAGGAACCAGGTGGACGGCAGCCGGGAACGGCACGCGGCGATGAGCCGCTCCTGCTTCGGGAAGCCGAATCCGCAGAAGACGATGTCCGGCTTGGCCGCTTCAAGCCGCTGGACGATCGGCTCGACCTCCTCAGCCGTGACGTCTGCCGACAGCCAAGGCGCTTCCGATCCGACGATCCTCAGGCCCGGCGCATGTGCTTGCAGGTTGGCGGCGGCCTCGACCGCGGCGCCCGGCGGCCCGCCAAGGATGTAGACCGACCGCTCGTACCGTGCGGCTGCCGAGCTCAAGGAGTACACCAGCGAGGCGCCGGTAACGCGGTGCAGCTGAGGAGCGCGCGCGAGCCGGCTGGCCCATGACAGCGGCATGCCATCGGCGACCCGCAACGTCGCTTCTGATAGCAGGCTCGCCAGCTCGAGGTCGCTCGATGCCCGGCGGAGGAAGTTGACGTTCGGGGTGGCGATCCACCCGCCACGTCCCACCAGAAGGGAGGCAATAACCTGTTCGACGACTTGATTCTCGGTCAGCGCATCGACCTTTACCCCGGCGACCCGGACCCGATCCGGACCATCCGAAACGGTCGGGGTCAGTGCGGGCATGCCGCAATTTTACGCGATTTCAGGGTGGTTTTGTCAGGCCAAATGGACCAACTTGATAGGCCAGGCGAGTGAATGTGGTCCCAAAGCCCGGGGCCTCGACAAGCCCCCGCCTACCATCGTCCTCGTGCCCGAAAAATCCGAAATCCAGGTGCTCTACTTGGGCGGGCTCGGGCGCAGTGGCACAACGCTTCTCGAGCGACTCCTCAGTCAGATTGACGGCATGCAAGCGCTCGGCGAGACGGTGCACGGCTGGGTCCGCAGCCTCCACAACGATGATAAGTGCGGGTGTGGCGACCCGTTCAGCAAATGCGAATTCTGGCAGCAGGTCGGCAAGGACGCCTTCGGCGGTTGGCCACAGGTCGACACCGAGCGGGTAGAGACGCTCCGGCATCAGGTCGACCGGCTCAGACGGGTACCCGCGCTACTGGCACGGTCGAGCCGCGGATTGGATGAATACCTGTTCTACTACGTTCACCTCTACCGAGCAGTCCAAGCAGTTAGCGGGGCGCACTGGTTGGTCGACTCCAGCAAGCACGCCTCACTCGCCCACTGCCTCCGGCACTCGGCCGAGATCGAACTCCGAGTGGTCCACGTCGTACGGGATCCTCGCGCGGTGGCGTACTCGTGGAGCAAATTCGTCGAGCGGCCGGACGTGACCTCGACTGACAGCGATGCATACATGAGCAGGTACTCACCGCCGCGTACCGCCGTGATGTGGATGGCCGAGAACACCGCCATCGAAACCCTGAGGACCCGTGGCGTGCCCGTTCACCGGGTCCGCTACGAGGATTTCGTCGAGGACCCGCAGCAGACCGTGAGTTCGATCTTGGCGTTCGTGGGTCTCCCGGACAGCGGCACACTGTCCATCCAGGACCACGCCGTGAACCTTCGACGAACCCACACGCTCTCCGGAAACCCGATGCGGTTCGACACCGGCGAGATCGTCATCAGCCCTGACATCGAGTGGCAGGACCGACTGCCGACCGCAGATCGCCGGACGGTGGGCGCAATGACCTGGCCACTCGCGCACCGCTACTCCTACCCGGTGCTGACCGACCGCGCCCGACCGAGATGACGGACGTGACCCTCCACTACGCTGTGCCGATCGAAGCGTCGAGTCCACCCGAGAGCCTGCCCTCGGTTTGCGCGGTCATCCCCACTCGGAATCGCCCGGAGCTTCTTCGACGCGCAGTTCTCGGCGCGCTCGAGCAGGACTACGCCGGCGACCTTCAGGTGATCGTGGTCCTTGACCAGGCCGATGCCAACGCCCTCGAGCGACTCCCGGCGTCGCCGCGGATCAAGGTTCTCACCAATACACGCAAAGCCGGACTCGCCGGTGCCCGGAACACCGGGATCATGGCGTCGACGGCGGATCTCATCGCGTTCTGCGACGACGATGATGCCTGGCGTCCGAACAAGATCGCGAACCAGGTCGATGCACTGCTCGCCCAGCCGTCGGCAAACTTCGTCAGCTGCTCCATCGAAGTCGACTTCGAGGGCAAGCGGAGCGTGCGGCTTGCCGGAGCAAACCGGATCACGCACGCAGAGCTCCGGTCGAGTCGGATGTCGATGCTGCACTCGTCTACCTTCCTCATCCGCCGCGAGGCCCTGCTCGGGGACCTCGGTCTGATCGACGAGGGCATACCTGGCAGCCACAATGAGGACTGGGACGTGCTTCTCCGTGCTTCTCGCTTGAGCCCGATCGTGCATGTGGATCAACCACTTGTGCAGGTTCAGTGGACGTCAGGGTCTCACTTCAACCGGGCCTGGGATCAGAAGATCGCCTCCCTGCAGTGGATACTCGACCGGCACCCCGACATCGTCGAGGAATCACCCAAGGGCGCGGCGCGGGTTTACGGCCAGATCGCGTTCGCCTACGCAGCGTCAGGCGAGCGTACGACCGCCCTGCGCTGGGCCGGTCGCGCGATCCGGCGGCGCTGGCGGGAACCCCGCGCCTACCTGGCCATCGCCGTTGCCGGCGGCATCCCCGCCGAAACCGTACTCAGCACCCTGCACCGGCGGGGCAAAGGAGTCTGACCGTTCGCGCCGCAGCGGCGACTAGGCGTCGAGCTTGCGGGCCCGCACCGCCGTGCCGTAGGCACAGATCTCGGTCCAGACGTCACCCATCTCCGAGGTGTCGAAGCGCATCGCGAGGATCGCATTGCCACCGCGCCGCTCGGCCTCCTCGCACATCCGGTTCATGACCTCGTTGCGGCTCTCGTAGAGCGCCTTGGTCATGCCCTTGAGCTCGCCGCCGAACATCGACTTCAGTCCGGCGCCCATCTGCGAGAAGGCGTTACGCGAACGCACGGTGAGGCCCCAGACCTCGCCAAGCACCTCGTCGATCTGCCAGCCGGGAAGATCGTTGGTCGTCACGACGATCATGGCCGCAGAATATCGCCGGGTCAGTCGTTGAACTGGCTCTGAGCTGCGGCGAGTCCGTCACGAATCAGCGCCTCGACCGCATCGCCGGCCCGCTCGACCACTTCACCGAGTCCTTTCGCTCGACCGCCGAGAAGTCGTGGAGGACGAAGTCCGCGGGGTCCTGCCGGCCCGGCGGGCGACCGATGCCGACCCGAACGCGGAAGAACTCGCCGGTTCCCAGGGACCGGCGAAGGGAACGCAAGCCGTTGTGCCCGTTGTCACCGCCACCGAGTTTCAATCGCAGCACGCCAGGATCGAGATCGAGCTCGTCATGGACGACGACGATCCGCTCGGCCGGCACCTTGAAAAAGTCCCGCAGCGACCCAGCCGGCCCCCCCGACTCGTTCATGTAGCAGCGCGGTTTCGCGAGCACCACGCGCACACCACCGAGATGCGTCTCGAGGACGTCCGTGCGGGTCTTGTGCCGCTTGAACCGGGCTCCCACCCGGTCGGCGAGCCGGTCGACCACCATGAAACCGACGTTGTGGCGGTTGCCGGCGTACCCCGGCCCGGGGTTGCCGAGGCCGAGGACCAGCCAGGGTCCGTCCTCGCTCACCAGAGCCTACGGGCGGCGTCAGCCCTGCGCGGGCTCGGCGTCGGCTGCGGCCTCGGCCTGCTCGCCCGCTTCGTCGCCGGCTGCGGCCTCGGCCTCCTCGCCCGCTTCCTCGCCGGCTGCGGCCTCGACGTCGAGCTCGGCCTCGAGCTCCTCGGCGGTCGGCGCCGGCACGATGTGAACGACCACCTGCTCGGGGTCGCCCGCGATCTCGACACCCTCGGGCAACGACACCCGGCCGGCGTGAACGGACTCGCCGATCTCCAGGCCTTCGATCGAGATCTCGACGCTTTGCGGGATGTTGGTGGCTTCGGCCGTCACCGACAGCGTGTTGAGCGACTGGTCCAGCAGGCCGCCGGCCACGATCTCGCCTGAGACCTGGATCGCGATCTCGACCGTGATCCGCTCACCACGGCGGACGAGGATGAGATCCACGTGCTCGATCGCACCGCGGATCGGGTCGCGCTGGATCGACTTCGGCAGCGCGAGCTCGCTGCCCTCAGCCAGCTGGAGGTCGAGCAGCACGTTGGCACCATCGGTGCGAAGAGCATGCTCGAAATCCCGCGTCGGCAGCGAGAGGTGGCGCGGATCGGCCCCGTGGCCATACAGAACCGCGGGGACCTTGCCGGCCCGGCGGGTACGCCGAGCGCCACCCTTCCCGAACTCGGTTCTGGGCTCGGCGACCATGCGGACCTCGGGCACGACCAGGGCTCCTTGTGGATATTCGGCGGTTTCTGCGCGGTCGAGTGTAGGCGAGATGAACGAACGTGGCGAACCCGCGTGTCCCGCTAGAACCACCCGCCAGGCGCCGGTTAGGTTGGTTCAGAGACACCACGGTGGCGTCGGGTAGGTATGAGTCCCCCGCGCTCGCCATACAGGCCGGATCCTCAACCTGTCAGGGGAGCGTTTTCAGTGAATCGTGTTATCCGTTCTATGCACCCGCGCGCGTCGATTCTGCTCATCGGGTTGGCGCTTGGCGCAGTAGCCGCGGCGAGTGCTCCAGCAACCGCAAGCTATGCAGCCCATTCCCAACCCGGTAAGCAGAGTTCGCGCGCGGTCGTGCACAACACCTGTGCGCGATCCAGCATCGACGTACCGTCATGTGGACTGCTCTGGGGAATGTTCGTGCCCTCGCAGAGCTACGGTCCAGTCGAACAGACCATCGGCCGTCGCTTCGACATCGTCAAGAACTACATCGGCTGGAAAGTCGGAGAGATATTTCCAAGCCCCAAGGCGAAAACGCTCGCCGACGGCGGAGCGCGGACGCTCTACTTCAGCTGGAACGCGGTGAACTACACCAACCGCTCGAAGGTGACCTACCAGTCGATCGCCAACGGGTCCTGGGACAAATCCGTCATCATTCCGGAGGCCAAAACGCTGATCGCGTTCCACCAGAAGGTGTTTGTCGACTTCCAACACGAGTTCGACAACAAGGCTCAGGAAGCCGGCGAGGGCACCCCGGCTCAGTACATCGCTGCCTATCGCCATATCCATCAGGTGTTCGCGAATCAGGGCGTTACCAACGTGATCTGGGTGTGGGTCTCAACCGGCTATCTTCCGCATCTGCCAGATATCGCGGCGAGCTATCCGGGAGCGAGCTACGTCGACTGGATCGGCTACGACGCCTACAACTTCTCGTCGTGTCACAAGGGCATCTGGAAGACTCCGCTGCAAGTGTTTCAGCCGTACTACAACTGGGTCGAGAGTCAGCCCGGGATGATGTCAAAGCCCGTGATGCTCACGGAGTTCGCGTCACTCGCCGGACCGAACGTAAAGCGTGGTACGCCGCCGTGCCAGCAGCACTACAACAGCTGCCGCTGATCAAGGGCGCGATTGAATGGAACTCCCAGAAGTCAGCGACCTGTGACTACCGCCTGTCACAGTCATCGCAGGCGATGTCCGGCTACGCCTCAAGTTCGCTGACGAAGTATGTCGTAGGCAGCACGCCCTGACCCACGAGAGCTGAGCCCGGTCGATCGCGAGCGGCCCCGGAACGCGGCGGTCCTGGTCAGGCGTTGCCGTCGAACAGGCTGGTGACCGAGCCGTCCTCGAAGACCTCGCGGATCGCCCGGCGCGATCAGCGGCGCGATCGAGAGCACGGTCAGCTTGTCGAAGCGCTGCTCGTCCGGCGATCGGCAGCGTGTTGGTCACCACGACCTCGCTGATCCGGCTGTTCTTCAGCCGGTCGACCGCCGGCTCCGAGAACATCGCCGTGGGTCGCCGCGACGATGACGTCGGTCGCGCCCGTCGTCGAGCAGCGCCTCGGCGGCCTTGGTGATCGTGCCGCCGGTGTCGATCATGTCGTCGACGATGAGGCAGGTGCGGCCGTCGACGTCACCGACGACCCGTTGGCGACGACCTCGTTGGGCGACGTCGGGTCGCGGCTCTTGTGGATGAACGCGAGCGGCGCGCCGCCCAGCCGGTCGGTCCAGCGCTCGGCGACCCGCACCCGGCCGGCGTCCGGCGAGACCACGGTGAAGCTCGCCGGGTCGAGCTGGTCTGCGATGTACTCGGCGAGCAGCGGCAGCGCGAACAGGTGGTCGACCGGGCCGTCGAAGAAGCCCTGGATCTGCGCGGTGTGCAGGTCGACCGTCATCAGCCGGTCGGCGCCGGCGGTCTTGAACAGGTCGGCGATCAGCCGGGCGCTGATCGGCTCGCGGCCGCGGTGCTTCTTGTCCTGCCGGGCGTAGGGTAGAACGGCGCGACGACGGTGATCCGCTTGGCCGAGGCGCGCTTGAGCGCGTCGACCATGATCAGCTGCTCCATGAGCCAGGTGTTGATCGGCGTGGAGTGGCTCTGGATCGACGAACGCGTCGCAGCCGCGTACCGACTCCTCGAACCGGACGAAGATCTCGCCGTTGGCGAAGTCGTGGGTCGCTCGTCGGGCACCGCTCATGCCGAGCTCGGCGGCGATCTCGTCGGCGAGCTCGGGGTGGGCGCGGCCGGAGAAGAGCATCAGGTTCTTCTGCGCTGGCTCTGTGATGCCCGTCACTCGGTCTGCCGCCTGCTCGGTGCTCGGTCGGGCTAGTCTGCATCCTTGGTGGCTCGGCCGCGTGCCGCCGCTCGTGCGGCCGCGGCGGCCGACGCGGCGTGCCCGGGCGCGGCGTCGCTCGCACCCAGCCCTCGATGTTGCGCTGCCGCGCCCGGCCGATCGCCATCGCGCCGGCCGGCACGTCCTCGGTGATGACCGACCCGGCCGCCGTGTAGGCGCCGTCGCCGACCGTCACCGGGCGACCAGCATCGTGTCGGACGCCGATCCGCACGTGCGTCACCGACGACGGTCGGGTGCTTCTCGACCCCGTCGTAGTTGACGAACACCGTGGCCGCGCCGATGTTGCTGCCCTCGCCGATCTCGGCGTCGCCGACGTAGGACAGGTGCGGCACCTTGGTGCCCGTCGCCGATGTCGGCGTCCTTGATCTCGACGTACGCGCCGGCCTTCGCCCCTCGCGCCGAGCCCGGTGCCCGGGCGCAGGTAGGCGTACGGCCCGACGGTGGCATCGCGCGCCGATCACGGCCCTGGTCGCAGTGCGACTCGAGACCGTGCGCCCTCGCCGACGTCGTGTCGGGCAGGGTGCAGTCGGGGCCGACCGTCGCCATCCGCGCGATGTGCGTCGCGCCCTGCGAGCCGCGTGCCGGGCAGCAGGCGTGACGTCGGGCTCGAGCGTGACCCGCGACGCCCATCCAGGTGGTCGCCGGGTCGACGACGGTGACGCCCGCACGCATCCAGTGCTCGACGAGCCGGTCGCGCATCGCCCGGCCGCACGACGGCCAGCTGGACCCGGTCGTTGACGCCCGCGGTCTCGACCGCGTCGTCGGTCGCCGACACTCGCTACCGACCTCGCCGGCCGCGCGCCAGCAGACCGATGACATCGGTGAGGTATTGCCTCGCCCTGCGCGTTGTCGGTCCGACCGGTCGCCAGCGCCGCCGCGGAGCATGTCGGCGGCGAAGGCGTAGACGCTGGTGTCGATCTCGCGGATCTCGCGCGTCCGGTCGTCGGCGTCGCGCTCCTCGACCACTCGCGCACGACCGACCGTCGCGCGTCCCGCACCACCCGTCCGTAGCCGGTCGGATCGTCGAGGCCGGCAGTCAGCAAGGTCGCCGCGGCGTGACCTCGCTGTGCCGGGCATCCAGCAGCTCGAGCGTCTCGGTGGGCAGCAGCGGCGTGTCGCCGGGCACGACCAGCACCGTCCCGGCCGCCAGCTCCCGAGCGGCGTCCAGCGCCAGCACGCGCCGCGTGGCCGGTGCCGAGCTGCTCGTCCTGGACGACCGGCCGCGCCGTCGGTCGATCCGGCGAGATGGTGCGATCACCTGCTCGCGCCCGTGGCCGACGACGACCACCGTGCGTCGGGCGCCGAGCGGAGCCGCCGCGGCCAGGACGTGACCGAGCAGGCTGCGTCCGCCGATCGCATGGAGCACCTTGGCGAGCTCGGACTTCATCCGGGTGCCCTCGCCGGCGGCCAGCACGACGACAGCGGCAGGCGCGTGTCAGTCACCCAGGCTCCTGGAACGCGGTACGACGGGGAAGGCCACCGCCGAGCCTACCGAGCCTCACGACCCACCGATCGAGTCCCACCATCGTCGCGGCAACCACGGGACGGGGGGCTCAGCGCTGGCAAGGGATATCGCTCGCAGGCTGTCAGCTCCCGGAGAGGAATCGAACCTCCATGACGGAGACCAAAACTTCGCGTCCTGCCGTTAGACGATCCGGGACTGCTCTTTCGAAGCCTAGGTGCTCGGTTCGGCTCCGCGCCCGCGCTGAGGCGCGTTATCTGCGCCCGCGGTCAACCCGTCATGGGCTAAGGGCGAGCAGCAGTGCTCAGAACCGCTTCCGGAAGACGAGAAGGACTTCGGTCCGTTCAGCGTCGAGGTGACCGCGGGTGAGTCGCGTGACCAGCCGGGCGAAGACCCGCCAGGCGGCAGCGGGCATGTGCAGCCGCCGACGAAACTCCTCTTGCTTCATGTCCTCGTGAGTGGATGCGACGCCACCTCGAGGTCAGCCGCCGCCGCCAGCTTCAGCACGGTCGGCGGTGTCAGCGCAAAAGGCAAGGTCGTGGGATATGGGCCCTTGCCAGGCTGACCGGCATTTACTCTGCCGAGGATCCGCCGACGGAAGAACACATGCAGCGAAAAGGGCGTGACTTCGTGACCAGCCCCTTGGGGCTGAGCAGGTTGGGGAAGGCGAGCACGAGAATGCCACCTGGTCGCAGCGCCTTGGCAAAGCGAACGAGCGCGGCGAGGGGATCATGTAGATGCTCGAAGACGTACCAGCACACAACAGCGTCGAACGATTCCGGCTCGAAGTCGTAGGTCTCGACGTCTCCGACAATGCCCTCATCGATTGTCGAGTTGTTCTCGATGCGAACCGGCTCGATGTCCATCCCCACGACGTGCGCATCCGGCGCAAACCGCACGCGCTCGAGCGATCCGCACCCGGCCTCGAGTACTCGCGGAGCTACCCAGCTCGCGGTTATCTCATCAACGGTGTGCTGCAGTCCCGACAGGCAGTCGTCCCGCCGGTCGAGCTTCAACGCAAGGCCTTCCACTCCCAACCCTTCTGATCTGCCGCGAGCATGTAGCCGCTATCGTGACCATCCGGGGCACCTGGATGCCGCCTCGATCCGAAGTAGCGGGCACAACCAGGGTAAGGCCACAGCGAACTTCGCGAAGCGAAACGCCAGACGCTGTTCTGAGGATGAGCATGACCCAGACAACGACCACTTCAGATCTATCGACCGGATCCGTACCACTCGGGCCTCCGGCTACCACCATGACCCGGTCGCCGTTGGGCGCTCGGGCAGAGCAGGTGGTCCTCCTCGCCCTCATCGTGGTGCCTTTGCTCGCGCTGCTCGCCGCGGTTCCCGTCGCCTGGGGATGGGGGCTCGGCTGGCAAGAGATCGTGCTCGTGGTCGTCCTCTACGCGATCACCGGCCACGGCATCACCGTCGGCTTCCACCGCTACCTGACCCACGGCGCGTTCAAGGCCAAGCGAGGCGCTGCGGGTGGCGCTCGCCGTGGCGGGAAGCATGGCCGTCGAGGGGCCGGTCATCCGCTGGGTCGCCGACCACCGCCGTCACCACGCGTTCTCCGACGCCGAGGGCGATCCGCACTCGCCATGGCGCTACGGCGGGGCTCCGCGCTCGCTCAAGGGCATGTTCCACGCCCATTCGGCTGGCTGTTCGACGCCGAGCAGACCGATCAGCAGCGCTTCGCGCCCGACCTGCTGCGCGACCGGTCCCTGGTCGGTCGTGCACAAGCTCTTCGCCGCGCTGACCGCCACCAGCCTGCTGCTCCCGGCGTTGGTCGGCTGTGCCGGGGGCTGGTCCTGGCAGCGGCGCTGGAGGCGTTCTTCTGGGCCGGCCTGGTGCGCATTGGCCTGCTGCACCACGTCACCTGGTCGGTCAACAGCATCTGCCACACCGTCGGCAAGCGCCGTTCAAACCCGCGACCAGTCGACCAACGTCTGGCCGCTGGCGATCCTGGCGATGGGCGAGACTGGCACAACCTGCACCACGCCGAGCCGACCAGCGCCCGCCACGGCGTGCAGCGCGGCCAGCTCGACACCAGCGCGCGGCTGATCCGGGCCTTCGAAAGGCTGGGCCTCGCGACGTCCGCTGGCCGACACCGGAACGAGTGGCTGCCAAACTCGCGATCGGCTAGCAGCGCCGCCGACTACGCTTCACCGCTATGCGTCGCGAGGGCCGTGGCCGGCCGCCCCTTCTGGTCACCGGACTCCCACGAAGCGGCACCAGCTGGGTCGGCAAGATGCTCGAGGCCAGCGGCGCGGTCACCTACGTCAACGAGCCCTTGAACCCCTCGCACCCTCCCGGCCACTCACCGGGAGTGCTCGCGGTGTCGCCGGACCACCAATTCCAGTACATCTGCGAAGACAACGACGAACGGTGGCTCCCGGCCTTTCGACGGACCACCGAGCTCCGCTACGGCGTCATCGCCGAGCTTCGAAGGAACCGCGGGGCCTACGACCTCGCGCGAATGGTCAAGTACGCCTCGGCATTCACGGCCGGTCGACTACGTGGTCGTCGGGCGCTGCTGGACGACCCGTTCGCCATCTTTTCGACGAGATGGCTCGTCGAGCGAGTCGGCGCCCGCGCCATCGTGCTCGTCCGCGATCCGGTCGGACTGGTGGGCAGCTGGCGGAACCTCGGTTGGTCGTTCCAGCCGGACGGGGTACTCGCTCAACCACTTCTGCTTGCGCGATCCTGATTTCGGCCACCCCGAGCCGCTCAACTGACATCAGCGGCTCGGACTCGATCAGGTTGCCAACATCGCGACCCTATGGCGGGGTCGCCTACCAGGCAGTCCACACGTTTCAACTCCTCATCCCGACATCCGCATGTCTTCTGCTACGACGACATCGTTCGCAACCCGACGGAGTCCTTCCGCGAGATGTACCGCCTCTTCGACCTCCCGTGGACCAGCGACGCGGTCGACCGGATCGGCGCAGCGACGTCGTCGCTCCTCCCGCAGCGACCGGGCTTTCGCGTGGGCAAGCATTCGGGGGGCGGCCTGTCCCGGATCGGCCTTCCATCCGATGAGCAGCCAGCAGGCGCTGAGCGCGCAGTCCGGCAGGCTGTCCGAGGCCGACGTCGCGCGGGTGCGCGAGATCCACCGACGACGTCGCTCGGCTGCAGATCTTCTCGCGAGGGACCTGACTCATCACGACACCGCGTCCGCCACGGCCAGCCACTGCGCCTCAAGGTTGACCTTC
>CAVYQE010000003.1:0-30554 GCA_963770565.1 uncultured Actinomycetota bacterium | reverse complement strand
GAGATGTCGAGTTCCGAGGCACCTGCTGCCGTCACCAACGCGGCGAGCGCAGGATCTGAGCGAACGACTGCAAGGAGTCCGTCGATGGCCATATGGACCATCGACGATACGACTGAAGGCAGGCGGCATGCGCCGTCACCTCGCGGGTGCGCCATTTGGCCGACCCTAAGTTGGGCCGAACAGGCCTTCAGTACGAGTGGCGCGACCCGGCTCGGTAAGGCAAACTAGATACAGAAGCGGCTGGGGGTTGGCAATTGTCATGAGCAGCCGTTTGAGGATTCACACACACGGGGCGGTGCTTCTAACGTGTCGCGGCCAATGACGCACGATGGGTCTGCGGCCATGTCAGGCCCGAAGCCCGATCTGGTCATAGATCTGAACGGCGACCGCTCAAGGTCAGTCAGCGAGGTTCCGCGTCTTCGACCGCGGGTAATGTTTGTCGCCTCCAATGGCGGTCACCTCGCCCAATTGCTCGGGCTTCGGGCGTGGTGGCAGGCGCGTGAACGGCTGTGGGTCTCCTTCGACCTGCCCGATGCACGATCGAAGTTGCTTGGTGAACAGGTCGTCTGGGCACACTGGCCCACGACACGTAACCTTCCAAACCTCATTCGCAACGGCGCCCTGGCCTTGCGCACAATCCGTAGGGAACGGCCGGACGTTGTGGTGTCCACCGGCGCTGGCGTCGCACTGCCGTTCTTCTTGGTCGCCCGTGCCTATCGCATACCCACTGTCTTCATTGAGGTTTACGATCGAATGGACACCCGTACATTGTCAGGCCGGCTCTGTAAGCCACTGTCCAGCCGGTTCGTCGTTCAATGGCCGGAGCAGCAGCAGTTATACCCGGGCTCAACTCTTGTCGGGCCTCTGCTATGAACGGCGCCTTTCAAAAGCCGCTCGTCGTGGTCACCGTTGGGGGCGACCATCACCCGTTCGACCGGCTCATGCGCTGGGTCGAGGACTGGCTTGCTGACGAGGGCGAGCAGGTGCGCTGCCTAGTGCAGCACGGCACTGCTCGGCCGCCCGAAGGAGCAGAAGCATGCGCCTACATCGACCACGACGACCTCCTACGTGCGATGGCTAATGCGCGCGCCGTCGTCTCGAGCGGTGGTCCGACCACGCTATCGGAGGCACGCTTGCTGGGCCACCGGCCGATCGCGGTGCCGCGCCAGTCGCGGCTTGGCGAGCACGTAGACGACCATCAGCTCATCTTTACCTCGCGACTGCACGCGCTCGGGCTAGTCGCCCGGGTAGAAAGCGAGGCAGATTTCCGGACTGAACTTACTGCCGCATTGGAAGCTCCACGAATTGTCGTGCCGGTCAACGGCGCTCTTCAAGACTCCGCCGTGTGGAAGGTCGGGGAACTGATCGACTCCGTCGCGAGGCGACCCCGTGCGCGCGGCACTAGGCTGCCTGGTCAAGTGGGGCGTGAACGATCTTCCGTAACCGCCAACACCCCGTATCCACGGGACCCGACCGCTGGCTCGTGACCCTATCGGGTGCTCAGCCGGGGTGAGAGCGCGATTGCCCAGCGAGACGCAGCCTGGCTGACCCGCCGTGTCGTCACCGGCCCCAGCCTGCAAGTGCCTTGGCACGGCGCGCCGGCGTCCGCAAGCAACGATCCGTCCACCGGCCGACCAGGACTACGGACTGTCACCCGCTCCGTCAGACCAGGCGAAAGTCGCCAAGACATTGGTCGGCTGGAAAGCCGGGCCCAGAACCCAAGAACCCAAGTTCCGGCAGTCAATGCGTGCAGCGTTGGAGCGGGATACGACCGCGCCGCGGAGCTAGTCCGTGAAGCCGACGCCTCGATTGGGGCGCCCGAGGTCTGACCGTAGACGGCAAGAATCAAGCAGGAGCGGACCCGTCGCGAGTATTTGACTGACACGCGTCGACCGCCGTCGCGCACCGTCGCACTCTTCTCGTAGACCACCGTCGTGAGCGCACGCGCATGTGTGCGGCCCACCAATGTCCAACCCTCTGGAGGGCTCATCCGGGCCGTTGACGACGCGTACGAGTCGAACATCAATAGGGCATCCCCAGTAGCCGATCGCCGCGGGATGACCAGGCCCACCTTTGTGCCGGTGCCCTCGCCGGTCGAGGCACCGACGAACTTCACGGCTTCGGTCGGCGCCGAGACCGTCATCGAGTGGCGAACCGAGGCTTCCGCGCCCGACGTCACCCGAACGGTGAGCTTCACCGGATGGACACCGTTCGCGGCGAAGCGGTGTGACACCGACGTCGACGTCGATGAACGGCGTCACTGCTCCGTCTCCGAAGTTCCAGGAGTACTTCACCACCCCGCCATCGGGGTCGACCCATGGGGTCGCCGTGAACGTGCAGGTTGCATTGTGACCGCAGCTGCCGCTGAAGGCCGCCGACGGCTTGGTAGTCGGATTGGTCTTGTCCCGACAACAAGAACAGCGCCACGGCTGGCCCAGTCGGTCGAATCGTTGACGAGCCGGCTCGATCCGCTGGTTCCTTGTCCGGTCCAATGCAGAGCTCGAAGCTCACCGGTCGCCTTGTCCGCGTAGTACACCGTGCTTCGCGGACAGCACCGCGCCGGCGACCGTCGACCAGTCCAGGCCGTCGGAGACGACGAACTGATCCGCACCGACCACACCGGACTCGGGGTTGAACCACCGCCAGTGCAGATTCGACTGACCCTTCAGCGAATAGAACAGCCGGCCGGCCGAGAAGAACATCGACGTGATCGACGGGAACTGAATCGCGAGACTCGGAGCCTTGCCCTGATAGGTCTGACCGGACCCGGTCTCGACGCTGTCCCACACCGGATCGTTGTACGGGTCGAGCTCGACCTCGGGTCCCGAACGTCGATCCGTTGAAGCTTCGTTCGAACAGGTTGCCCGAACTGCCATAGCCATCCGACTTGCCGTAGATTAACTTCCCATCGACATCGAACGCACCGTCGACCGAACCCCAGGCGAGGCCTGTCGTCAACCGCTCCGCGGCGCCCGCAGTCGTCCCGTCGAACTCGCGATAGACGAGCCGATCCGGGTCCGGAGCCCCGGTCGCGGTGGCACCCACCAGATAGATTCGTCCCGGCGCCTTCGGCGTCGGGTCAGGGGGAATCGCGGTCCCGTGCGTGAGCGGGAAGAACGCCACCTTGGCGCGGAAGTACTTCTCGGGCCCGATGTAGTTGGTGTCGCTGCCGATCCACAGGCCAGCAGAGGTTGCGAGCAACGCATAGCATGCCGACCCCGCGCGGGTCGCGACCCGGATTCCACGACAGCGGCAATCCGTTCTGCGGGCTGAGCGCCGCGATGCCCGGACGCGGGACCGCACCGGCTGCCGGCCGCGTTGCGCCCGAAAGTGTTGTTCATCCAGCGCTGGTGCCCGCCGACATAGATCGCCCGGCCGGTGATCGCGACCGACCACAGTGAGTCCTCGCCGCTGTAGTCGATCCAGGTCGGCCGCACGTTGGCACCGCTGCCGTTCGTCTCGTACCGCGCGGCCGATCACATCTCGACTGCGTGCCGTCGCTGTTCGTCCCGACACCGCCCGCCGAGGCAATCACGAAGTAGGCCCCGTTCGGCGAGAACTGCACGTCGCGAACGTCGCTGTCGAACGCGTGGTCGATGCACGTGGCGGTGTAGGCCAAGGTGTTCCACTTCGGGTTGACCACGGCCGAGGACTTACGAAGATCGATCATGGCCACCTGGTCTCGGTGCGAACCGGAGATGTCTGTGAAGTTCCCGACCGCGATCAGCTTGGTGCCGGCCCGGTTGACGTCGAATGCCTTGATACCAAGCCGCCCGTCCGCACAGTTCGCCTTGGCCGGGTTGCACTTCGTGCCGTAGCTGTGGTGTCCGGTGAAGGTCAGCCTTACGTACGGCCTGATCCGGCCGGACGTCGGGTTGAGCACAACCAGGTCGCGGAAATAGTGAGCGCCGGGCCCGCCGACCTTCGAGAGGTAGCCGCCGACGTAGAGCCGGCCGTGGGAGAGCACCAGCCGGTTGACCTCGCCGCTGATCGGTGTCGGTCGCCACGACGACACCACCGCTCCGGTGGTGGTCTTCAGCAGCGCGACGTCCATACTGCGACCGTCGACCCTGGTGAACGCGCCGCCGATGTAAACCTCGTGCGGCGCCGGGCCCGGAATGACGGTGTAGACCGGGCCGTTGACGATCGGCAGGAAGCCGGTGTGGTCGACCTTGCCGGTCTTGGCGTTGAACGCGAGCGTATTGCGAAGCCGATATATCGTGGCCGGTTGCCTAGCCGGACTGGCTGACGTAAAGGTACCCCCGACGATGATCTTGGTGCCAACCTGGCCGATCGCGTACACGATGCCATCGTTGATATTCGGAGTGTTCGGTGCGGGAACCGCATTGACAAGCGTCAGCTGGTCAGCCTGATAAGCGCTCGCGGCCAGCGGGGCCCACAGTGCATTCGACGCGATGAGGCCGATCCCTGCGAGTGTGACGATCCAGAGGCGAGAGGCGAGCGCGCGGGAACTTAGCCGAGGTTTCCCGCGCATTCACCTCTCCCCTGCTGGATCCCCGGATCGCTACGAGGCGGGCGACAGTGCGATGCTCCACTGCACTGCCGAGCCACTCGACACATTGGTCATCGCCGTCTGTGCAGGGTAGCTGCCGCTGACGGCGGTGCCGGAGTCGCCGAGCGCCGCGCTGATCGCTCCGCCCGCCGTCCCGTAGACCGTTGCACGCTGCATGACCGCGCCGGGCAGCGTCCAGAGCGAGGTCGTGGTCGACTTGTCTGTCCAGTACGAGACCACCCAGGTCCCGCTTGCCAGCCCGGCGAGCGCCGAGGCGACGTGCGAGGTGCCGCTCGATGTCGCCGAAGCACTGCTCTCGATCGGGGTGGCCGACACATTGGTGTAGTCGGCGATCGTGAGGCTCGCCTTGACCGACCCGGACAGTCCCAGCGTGGCCGACGCCCCTGGCAGGAGGTCGGACGGGCCGGCCGCCTTCTCGTATACCAGGCTGGTCAGGTTGCTGGCCGTCTTGGTGCCTACCAGCGTCCAGCCGGTCAGCGTGGACGGCGAGGTCGGCGCGATCGACGTGGATGCGTACGACGCGAAGAGCAGCAGCGTGTCACCGCTCGCGGTCGAGCCCGGAATCCCCACGCTCGGGCTCGCACTGGTGTTGTCGAAGGTGTTGGCGCCCCCGAACCCGATGTTGGCAATCGCGCCGTTGACGGTCACCGAATGCGTGATCGAGGTGGTCGCGCCGCCGTTGTCGGTCACCGTCAACGTCACCGGGTAGGTGCCCGGCACCGCGTAGGTGTTCGACGCACTCGACGAGCCGCTCGCGGCCTGAGTGTTGCCGTCGCCGAAGGTCCACGCCCAGCTCACTCACATTGCCGTCCGGGTCGAACGAACCCGAGCCGTCGAACGTGCAGACCAAGGGCGTGCTGCAGTCCGAGGTAAACCCCGCGACCGGGGGCGCGTTGGTCGTGCCCAGCGGCGCCAGGATGATCGTCCACTCCACCCCCTTGCCGCTGCGTCCCGGGGCTCGTCTTCGCGGCCAGACCGCCATAGCTTCCGCTGTTGACGGTTGACCCCGAATCGGCGAGCAACGAGGTGACGTAGCCGCCACCGGTGTCGAACGTGTTCGCCTGGGTGGTCACGCCCGCCGGCGGAGCCCACGCGGTCGTCGTCGAGGACTTGTCGGCCCAGAACGAGACCGCGAGGCTGCCGTCGGTCGAGACCGTGGTGGTCGGCGACACGTGGTTGGCGGTGTTCGAGTCGAAGGCCTTCGCCGAGGCCTCGATGGTGTTCGAGTCCGCGCCGTGGTAGTCGGCGATGGTCACCGAGTTCTTGGTCTTCGCGCTGAACGTCACCGTCTCGGTCGAGCCGACGTCACCGCCTGTTGCGGTGCGGTAGTAGACGTCCGACTCGAGCGGGCTGCTCGAGTCCTTGCCGAGCAACGTCCAGCCCGACGGCGCCGATGCGCTGGTGGTCGTGATGGTCGGCCAGGTCACGAACATCAGCAACGCGTCGCCCTTGGCGGTGCTGGACGGCACCGGAACGACGGTGGTTGCGCTGCTGCCGCAGGCTCCGGTGCCAGGACCGCATGCAGACGCAACGCCCGCGAAGGTGGAACCGGGGTGGACTCGCCCGACCGTGATCGTCTTGGTCTTGGTGTTGGTCGCACCGTCGTTGTCGGTGACCGTCAGCGACACCGTGTACTTGCCCGGCGCGCCGAAGTTGTGCGAGAACGGCGTGGCGTCGTTCACGTGGTCGTCGATGGGCGAGCCGTCGCCGTAGTTCCACGTGTAGTCGGTGATCGCTCCGTCCGGATCCATCGACGCCGAGTCATCCAGCGTGCAGGCGTTCGACGTCGCCGAGCAGGTCGCGGTGAAGTCGGCCACCGGCGGCTGGTTCGGGTTGGTCGCATCCGCGAGCATGAAGATGCCTCGGCTGGCCCAGTCGGTGGAGGTGTCCGCGACGCTCGGCGCACCGGTCGCCTGGGTGCCGTTCCACGCGATCGAGAACAGCTCTCCGGTGGCCTTGTCGGCGTAGTAGAGCGTGTTGCCGGACAGGAAGGCGCCCGCGACGTCGGACCAGTTCTCGCCGTCGTTCACGGTGAACTCGTCCGAGCCCACGATGCCGTCGTCGGTCTCGAACCAGCGCCAGTACATCGTCGGGTTACCGGCCAGCGTGTAGTAGATCCGGCCGTTCGTGTAGAACATCGACGAGATCGACGGGATCTCGGCCCCGATCGTCGACTCCTGACCGAGATAGGTCTGCCCGGACCCGGTCTGGACGTTCGCCCAGACGGGATCGGCCCACGGGTCGAGCAGGACCTCGGGACCGAACGTCGAGCCGTTGTAGGTGCGCTCGTAGAGGTTGCCGTCGGTCTTGCCGTAGAACAGCTCGCCGTTGACCATGAACGCGCCACGGATCGAGCCCCACGGGATGCTGCTGGACAGCGTGACCTCGGACCCCGCCGTCGTACCGTCGTAGTGGCGGTAGCTCAACCGGTCGACATTGACCGCCGGCGGGATCGGAGTCGGGCCGGTCTGGTCCACCTCGACGCCGTTGATCACGGCGTTGTCAGACGGTCCGTTGGTCAACGCAACCGTGACCATGCCGTTGGCCGGCGCGGTGACGTTGAACGACTTCATCTCACCGACCAGGTTGCCGACGTCGGCCACGATGTCGTAATTCGACAGCACCGGGTTCCCGTCGATCGCAACGTTGAAGATCCGGTTGCCGGCGTTCTGCGTACAGCTGCAGTTGTTGGCCATGAACAGGTTGACCGTCAGCGGCGTACCGGCCGCGACCGGGAAGCTGTAGCGTCTGCGGTGCCCAGCGCTCGGTGGAGAAGATGTCCGCCGGCACGTACGACGGGACCGTCGGGCCGACCGTGCCGTTCCACGGCTGGCCCCAGTTAGCGACGTTGCCACCGGTGCGAACCACGTCGCCGGTGCCGACGGTGTCGCCGTCGTCCTCGAGCCAGTCCGCGGCCTGACCGTCAGTGGCGTTGATCTCCGCACCACCGGAGTGGACCCGGTAGATCGGCACCGGGTTGGAGAAGTCGGTCGGCCCGGACTCCTTCACGATCTCGATGCCGTTGATCAGCGGGTTCTCCATGACGTGGGAGAACTCGATCGTGACCTGACCGTCGCTGGTCAGGGTCTCGTCCTTCATCGTCCCGGTCTGGTCACCGGCGGTCGCCACGATGTCGAAGTTGTGCAGGAACGACACACCGTCGATGCTGACGTTGAAGACCCGCTGCCCCACCTGGCTGGTACCGCTGTAGCGGTTGGCAAAGTAGAGCCGGACATCGACCACGTCACCGGCAGGCACCGGGAACGCCCAGTGCATGTTGCCGTTGTCGCCCACGTCGTTGCCCGGATCCCAGCGTTCGGTGCTGAAGATCCCCAACGGCGTCGAGGACGGAACGGTGCTGTCAACCTGGGTGAGCGGGGCGTAGCCGGCCGTATTGCTGCCAGCGTTGCGGTACGGCGACGGGTCGCTGGTGTCGCCCTGCCAGTCCGGACCGTTGTCGATCGCCGGGATGGTCGGGCCGCCCGCGTCGATCCGGTAGAGCACGTTGCTGGTACCCGCCGCAGGGAACGCCCCCGCGGTGTAGACCCGCCCGGGCAGTGTCGGGGTCGCGTTGGAGGGGACCACCTCACCACCGGCCAGCGGGAAGAACGCGATCTTCTTGTGCAGGATCGTCATCGGGCCGATGTAATCGGTGTCGCTGCCCACCCACAGGCCGGTCGGCGTGGCGAGCAGCGCGCGAGCGCCGTCCCCACGCGGGAGGCGGCCGGGGTTCCAGGAGAACGGCAGACCGGTCTGCGGATCGAGCGCAGCGATGCCTGAGCGCGGCACCGCACCCGGGCCGGCGAAGTCGTACCCGTGGGAGTTGTTGGCCCACCGATTGTGCCCGCCGACGTACACGGCGGTGCCGGTGATCGCGACCGACCACCAGCTGTCCTGCCCGGTGTAGTCGATCCAGGTCGGGCGCACGTCGGCGCCGGTACCATCGGTCTCGTAGCGAGCCGCGGTGTCACAGGAGGAGTTCGTGCCGTCGCTGTTCGTGCCGCTACCGCCGGTGCCCACGATCACGAAGTAGCTGCCGTCGGTGGAGAACTGCACCTCGCGGATGTAGCTGTCGAACGCGCCGGTGAAGCAGGCGGCCGTGTAGGCGTCCGTCGCCCAGCCCGCATTGAGCGAGGCCGAGGTCGCACCGAGGGTGACGTAGGCGACCTGGTCGCGCGGGCTCAGCGGGCCACCCTCCGGGCCGACGCTGGTGAAGTTGCCGACCAGGACCATGTTCTGGCCGGACGGGTCGATGTCGAAGGACTTGACCCCGGTGGGAGCGTTCGCACAACCGGCACCGGAGCAGTTGACGCCGTAGTTGTGGTGACCCTCGAAGGCCAGGTTCACGTAAGGCAGCAGCTTGCCGGTAGTCGGGTCGATCGCGACCAGACCCTCGTGGGTGACGCCGCCAACCGCAGTGAACGTGCCGCCGACGAAGAGCATCCCGTCCGCGAGCTCGATCTTGTTGACGAAGCCGTTGAAGGCCGACGGCTTCCAGGTCGAGACGATCTGGCCATTGCTCGTGTTCAGCAGTGCGACGTGTTCGGTGACGCCGTTGACAGCGGCGAAGTTGCCCGCGATGTAGACCTCACCGGGCGCCGGGCCCGGCATGATCGAGTTGACACTCGTGTCAGTCCCGGTCAGCGCCGGCACGAAGCCGGTGTCGATGGCGCCGCTCGCCGCGTTGAAGGCCAGGATGCTGGTGCGGGAGAACACCGTCCCGGGCGTGGCATGCGGGCTCACCGACGTGAACGTCCCGCCGAGGTACATCTGAGTGCCCACCTGGGCAATCGCCAGCACCTTGCCGTTGTTGACATCAGGCGTATTTGCCTGTGGCGCCGCGTTGACGATGTTCGACTGCGCTGCCATGACGGCTTGCGCCGCCGGTGCCGCCCAGAACGCGAACGTCGAAGCCACAACTGCCGTGATCAGGGGAATGGCAATGCGGGCCCTGCGCATGTGAGTCTCCCGTGAACGTGTGCCGTCCTGCTTAGAGTCGCCGGGACGCACAACGTCGCAACGAGACGATAGACGCGGCGGGAGACATCCGTCAGGGCGATGGGGAAACTCACTCGTTCACCGAGGAAACTCACTCGTTCGGCCTATCATTTGGAACCCCAACACCATCAGTAACAGCCGGCCACGGTTGTGGCTGTGGCGTACTAGTTGTCCGGGCTGACCGCGCTGACGTTGCCGGCCTGCACGTTCGGGTCGTTGTCGAGCTTCACGTAGTTGGCCAGCTCGATCGGGTCGGGTTGGTCGAGGTAGTTGTAGGCCACCAGCGAGTTGCCGTAGCCCGCGTCGTCGAAGGTGGAGTACAGCTTCAGCTTCGGGAAGAGGTTCTGATCGATCGAGGTCTTGATGTCGAGGAAGTACTGCTCCTGGCTGGTCAGCGAGGCGTCGACGTCGCCGAACTCCCCCAGTCCCCACGGCTTGCTCAGGTAGTCGTGATCGGCGTCGGAGTTCTGGGTGAGGAAGTTGTAGAACCGTGCCGTCGTGGGGACGTAGCCGCCCACCCCATAGGTGGAGTAGGACTCGAAAAGCACCCAGTCGACGAGGTTGTTACCCGGCCACAGGTCGTTGACCATGCAGTCCCAGCCGGAGTAGGCCATGTAGTTCATCGCGTACGCCACGTTGGTCACACCGTCGGCCGCGAACCGGGACTCGACGTTGGACCACATCGCCTTGTACTGGTCCGGCGTTCCCGCGCTGCCCTTGTAAATGGTGCTCGGGCAACCGGCCGCGCCGCCTGAGACGTCGTTCTCGGGCTCGTGGAAGATCGTCACGATGATGTGGGTATTGCCGAGGCTCTTGATGCTCGCGGCCATCGCGTCGATCTGCGCGTTCACCGTCGCGTTACCGCCGTCGGCGTCGGCCCAGGTCCAGGCCGGCTTCCAGTTCAGCTGAAGGACGTCGCCAGGGGTCTTAGCGGCCGCGATGTCATGGGGGGACAGGACCTGACCCGGCGTGCGGTAGTCGTGCACCAGGTCCAGGTGGGTGCCGGCGCCGGCGTTGAAGTCGGTCAGCTGGTCGAAGGCGTTGGAGCCGCCGAAGCTGTTCATGAAGCCGCCCAGCAGCACTCCGCAGCTCGGGACGAGCATGCTCGACAGTGAGCAGTTCCCGCTCGGTGTCGTCGACGGAGTGGGCGTCGGGGTCGGCGTGGGGGTGCTGCTCGGGGTCGCCGTCACGGTGGGCGTCGGCGTCGGCGTCGGGGTCGGGGTCGGGGTCGGCGTCGGCGTCGGCGTCGGGGTCGGCGTCGGCGTCGGGGTCGGGGTGCTGCTCGGGGTCGGCGTCACGGTGGGCGTCGGTGTCGCCGTTGCGGTCGGCGTGCTGCTGACCGTGGGCGTCGCGGTCGGGGTCGGCGAGGTGGTGTCGGTCGGCGTGGGCGAAGCGGTCGGCGAGCTCGAGTCGGTCGGGGTGGTCGATGCGGTGGGGGTCGTCGTCGGCGTCGGGGTCGAGGTCGGAGTCGGCGGAATCGACTCGGTCGGCGACGCGGTGGGGGTCTGGGTCGGAGTGTTCGACGGGGTGGGCGTCGGGCTCGAGCTCGGGTGGCGCCTCGGGAGCTTGCGTCCCGCGCCCGGGGCGAGGTAGCGGTAGGTCAAGGTGAGGGTCGGCGCGGCGCCCGACTCGCGGGCGTGGAACTGCACGACCTGGCTGCGGGCCGACGCGGTGATCGCGAATGCGCGGGTGCCCGAGGACGCGACCGCGGTCCCCACCGAGAGCGACACCGTGCTGTCGGCGTGCCGGGTCTGGCCGGTGTCGATCAGCTGGCCGAAGCGGGGCGCATCCCGCGCGTCGAGGCTGCGCTGAGTCCAGTGCGACGGGCTGACCTGGAATACCCTCAGGTCGGTGGACGGCATCTGACGCGTCGCGCGCTGCAACCGCAGCACGGCACCGATGTACTGACCCTGATGGGGCGCCCGAGGGACGTCGAACTTCAGGTACGCCACTCTGCGGTTCGCGTGCTGGTCCGAGGCCTCGAGCCGGGGCCGCGCGCCGTGGTGCCGGCGGGGAGCAGCGGACGCGGTGTAGGTGTCGCCGGTGTCCTGCACGATCATGTGACCGACGAGGATCGCGCGCTGCTGTTGGGGCTGGAGTTCTAGGCCGTGCAACGACTGCGTGCTCGGCCGGGAGCTGAGGTAGGCGCCACCGACCGCGGCGTAGGAAACGCCCGCGACCGAGGCGGTCACGATGCCGACGACCGGCACCGCAAGCAAGGCACGGCGAGGATGCAGCCGATGAGCGTGCCTCGGCTTAGCGTGCCTCCCCATGTCTCAACACCAACTTCTATGACTAGGCGGTACCTAGTCGTTCATCGCCCTGGCGGTTGGCCTACTTGAGCCATGGGCCGAGTAGCCCAGCGCAACCACCCATTCGGCCTAGGCCGTCCGACTAGGGCCGTTAGAAGCCGTGAAACCTGCTCGCTTTGGACCCGGCGGCACGTTTGAGTGCCCTACCCTCGTACGACGGGGACAACGAAGTTCGCAGTCGCAGAAGACAGGTGCACACGCAATGCAGGAAGCCCAGCCAGGCGGCGCCGTCCACGACCTCGCGCACTACACCCGACCGCTGCGGCGGCATAAGCCATTTATTGCGGTTTGCATCGTTTTGGGTGTTGCCCTGGGTGTCGTTGGGAGCATGAAGCTGCACTCTTCCTATACGTCGAGCGCACACGTCCTGGTCCTCACCGACATCACCGACCAAGGGACCGGAAACGTCGTCAACGGCCGAACCTCCGGCGCGGTCAACCTCGACACCGAGGCGCAGCTGCTCAAGTCCGAGCCGATGGCGGCCACCGTCAAGGCCCTGCTCCACTCGTCGGCGTCGACAAGAAAAATTGCCGCCGGCCTCACCGTCACGGTGCCCGCCAACACCACTGTGCTCGATCTGACCTACAAGGCCCGAACCGCAAGCGCCGCCGAGGCCGGCGCGCAGGCCTACGCCACCGCTTACCTCAGCAACCGGGCCGCGCTGGCCCGGCAGACGCTGAACCTGCAGATCACCTCGATCAACACCCAGGTGGCCGCAGCGAACGCCAAGCTGCAACAGGCGACCAAGACCTACGCCGACGCGCCCAACGGCTCGGCCACGCAGCAGTTCGCCAAGCAGGAGATCCAGTACCGAAGCGCCCAGCTCGAGAATCTCAACGAGGAGCTCGATGCCCTGAACACCCCGATCGTGCCCGGCCGGGTGATCTCGCCGGCCAGCCCGGCCGTCAAGAGCACCCTTAAGCGGGATATTCTGGTCTTTTCCGGGCTACTGCTCGGCATCCTGGTCGGCGTACTCGGGGCCTGGGAGCGCAACCGAATCGCCCGAACCATCCGAAGCAATGACGATCTCGAACAAATCGGCATCGAGGTCATCGGCTCGGGCCCCCGCCGCTCGCGAAGCTCCAAGCGCGGCCGCCAGCCGGGCGTGGGCGGGCCCGAGCACGAGGCAGCAGCCGTGATCGCCTCGCGAATCGATCCCGGCCGGGCGATCTACATTGCCGGCGTCTCGTCCAACACCGCGGCGTCCCGGGTAGGCGCGCGAATTGCGGGCGAGTTGCAGCGATTCGGCGCAACTGTACGAATTATCCAGTTGGCCCCGAATCCCGCGGACCCGACCGAGACGGCCTTCTTGCGCCGTCCACCGGCCGGGGCCGAGCCCGGCTCGTTCGGATCTCCGGCCGGGCTGCACGCCGTGGGCCTCAAGGCGCAGATCGCCGCGGGCCGCGACCGGGACGACTATGTCCTGCTGATCGGCGGCGACGCCGAACGCGACGCCGAGGGCTACCTCGCGGCCGCTTCCGCCGACGCGACCCTGCTCGTCGTCGAGGCCGGCGTCACCACCCGCCAGGCCCTGCGCGCCGTGGCGCACGAGGTCGGGCTCGCGCCGACCACCCTGCTCGGTGCCGTGATCGTCACCCCTGAGCGTGGTCCGGCACCCAGCACGGCGGGCTTCACCGGGTCCACCGGTCCTGGGTGGACAGCCGCCACGACGCGCAGCGGGAGGGCGGCTCGACGCCGATCAACGCGGCGGCCCGGGCCTTCGATCGGCCCCCCGTGCGACAGGAGTGACCCAACTCGCCGAGCGGCCGCTGCTCGCGGGCTCAGGTCAGTCGGTCGGTGCGGTCCCCAGGCGCGCGCTGCGGCTGCCACCCGGTTGGCCGCTCGCCGCGCCGCTGTGCCTGTACCCGCTGTGGTGGGTGCTGGGGGTCGGCCAGTTCGCGTTCATGATCTTCACGGTGCCGATGCTCGTGCACCTGTGGCGCCGCCGGCCGATCAAGCTGCCCCCGGCGTTCGGGGTCTGGGCGCTGTTCCTGTTCTGGTACGTGCTCTGCCTGGTCATGCTGCCGTTCACGGCGCCGAACTCCACGTCGGGGACACTGAGCGGGCGGGCGATCAGCATCGTCATCGAGTTCGCCCAGCTGATCTGCGCGACCATCACAATGATCTACATCGGCAACCTCCCGGTCGCCGAGGTGTCGCAGCGCCGCATTCAGAAGTGGCTGTCGATCCTGTTCGTCGTGACGGTGGCCGGCGGCCTGCTCGGGCTCGCCTCGCCGTACTTCCAGTTCACCGCACCACTCGAGCACCTGCTGCCGCATACGATCCGCTCGAACTACTACGCGATCTCGCTCATCCACCCCAATGCCGCTCAAGTGCAGAACGTCCTCGGCTACCAATCGCCGCGTCCGGCAGCGCCATGGAGCTACACGAACTACTGGGCGAACAACCTGTCGATCCTGCTCGTCTGGTTCTGCCTCTATATGTGGTACCCGGCCAAGTTCCGCCGCCGCACGACGCTCGTGGCGGTGATGGGCCTGGCGATCGTCACGATCGTGTACTCACTCAACCGCGGGCTGTGGTTCGGGCTGGTTGCCTCGCTGGTGTTCCTGATCGCCGCGGTGGCGCGCAGCGGCGACTTCCGCTCGGCGCTGGCCACGATCGCGCTGATCCCGATCCTCGTGGTGACCTTCCTCGCCACCCCGCTGCACACGATCGTCAGCTCGCGCGCGAGCCACGGCACGAGCAACGACATCCGGGCCTTCCTCGACGCGGACGCCTTCAAGGGCGCTCTCGCGTCGCCGATCATGGGCTGGGGCGGCACCCGGAAAGCGACCGGAAGCGCGCAGTCGATCGCGGTCGGACCCTCGGCCGCCTGCCCCAAGTGCGGGTCGGCACCGATCGGCAGCACCGGCCAAATCTGGGAGGTCATGTTCGACGAGGGCTTCGTCGGCGTGATCCTCTACGTCGGGTTCTTCCTCATGATCTGGTGGCGGCTCCGCCGAGATCGAAGCGCGATCGGCGCCGCCGCGCGACTCGTCGTGTGGCTCGCGCTGCTCTACACCATCTTCTACAACAACCTTCCGGTCGCGCTGACCTTGGTGATGATCTCGGTCGCGATGTCGTGGCGAAATCTGATCCCGCCCCCACCGGGCGCCCAACAGGCTGCGATCGCGTGAGATCTGTCGACTCCGCCGAACGGCTCGAGGACGCCCGCGCGACCGTGTCCTTGCTGTTCCCCGGTGCCCGACTCGTCCGGGCCGACCGCGGCTGGCGCGCGGAGCCCGGCCGGGCGTTCACGGTTGCCCCCTCCGTCCACCACGCCCGCCTGCTGTTGCCACGGGCGCCGGGCGACGCGGCCGCGGCCGCACTTCGCTCGTACGGCGGCCGGCTCAGCACCACCGGCCGCTGGGGCTATCGCGGCTACGCAGGCCTGATGTCGCTCACCGGCGGGCGCGGGCTCGGCCCCACCTTCGCGGTCGAGGCGCCCGGCGGCGTACGACGGCCGGGCATCGACGACCACCTCGGCGGGCTGCTGGCCGAGCCGGTCGCGGTGGCGATTCACCTCACGCCGGCCCGGGCCAATCGCAAGCCGGTGCTGCAGGCGTTGGTCAGTGGCCGCCGAACTCCGGCCGCTTTCGTCAAGGTCGGGACGAATCCGCTGACCCAACGGCTGGCGACCCAAGAGGCGGCGGCGTTGCAACGAATCGCGGGCCGGCTGCCCGCATCGATCTCGGCACCGAGCGTGATCGGCTGCACCGAGTTCAACGGCCTCGCAGTCCTCACCATGGCGCCGTTGCCGGCCTGGCAGTCGGGCCGGCTGCCCGAGCCCGATGAAGTGGCAGCAGCCGCCGCGGCGATCGCCGAGCTCGATCCGGCCGAGCGCGTGCCGCTCTCCGACACCCCGCTGTGGCAGCGGCTGACCGCAGAGCTCGAACAGTTCCCCACGACCGCCGACTACGAGCCGCTGCGGGCCGCCCACGAGGCGCTCGGCGCCCATGCCGGTGGCGTCGATGTGACGACCGGGTCGAGCCACGGCGACTTCTCGCCGTGGAACATGTGGCAGACCAAGAGCGGGCTGCTGATCTGGGACTGGGAGCGGTTCGCCTCCGGCGTACCCATCGGCTCGGACCTGGTCCACTACCGGCTCCAGCAGCTGCTGATCGAGGGGGTCGACATGCCGACCGCGACCCGCGAGGTGGTCGATCGCGCCGCGGAGATCGTGCCGGGCACCGTGGCCGACCCGCAGGCCGCTCGGATCACCGCGCTCGCCCACCTGCTCACCCTCGCGGTCCGCTACGAGGCGGACTGGCAGATCACCCGGGTCAACACGCCCGGGCACACCGCGACCTGGTTGCGGCCGGCCGTCAACGCCGCGCTGGGCGAGGTCCGCAATCGTCCGAGGTCGGTATGAGCCGAGGATCGACGCTGCCGGAGCCGGTCAAGCGGGCTGCACAACGGGTGGCGGTCGGCGGGGTGGGCCGCGCGACCGCGCGGTTCAGAGCGGTTCCCAATCTGCTGATCGCCGGCGGTCAGCGCTGCGGCACCACATCGATGTATCGAGCGCTGTCGCAGCACCCGGCGGCGCTAAAACCCGTGCTGCACAAGGGCGTCCACTATTTCGACACCCACTATGACCGCGGGCTCGGCTGGTACCCGCAGCTATTTCCCGCTCGACGCCACCGTGCGGAGGACGGCGCGCCGCACCGGCGCGGCACCGGTGGTCTTCGAGTCGAGTCCCGTACTACGGCTTCCATCCGCTGGCCGCGCCGCGGATCGTGCGGGACCTGCCAGGAGTCCGGCTACTGGTGCTGATCCGTGACCCGGTCGAGCGCGCCTACTCTGCCCACGCGCACGAGGTCGCCCGTGGGTTCGAGGCCGAGTCGTTCGAGCGCGCCCTCGAACTCGAGGAGTCCCGTCTGGCCGGCGAGGAACAGCGCCTCATCGACGACCCGACGTACGTCAGTCACGCCCACCAACATCAGGCCTACGTGCGCCGCGGTCAGTACATCGACCTGCTCAGCCGGCTGGAAGGTGTCATCGCCCGGGAGCGGATGCTGGTGATCGACAGCCACCGGTTCTTCACCGACCCGGTGCCGGTGCTCGACCGTGTCCTGAGCTTCCTCGACCTGCCCGCTTGCCCGGACATCAAGGTTGAGCAGCACAACGCCCGCCCCCGCGCGGCGATCTACGACGCGATCGGCCACCGGCTCGAGGACCACTTCATCCCGTACGACGAGCGATTGGCGGAGTGGCTCGGCTGGGTGCCGAGCTGGCGAGCGTGACCCGGCCGGGGCGCGCCACCTCCGCGGCGATCGCGGCGCTCCTCGCGGCCGGCCTGTCTTGCCTGGCCGGCTGCAGCAGCACCCCCGCCATCGTGACGGTCCCGCACTGCAACCTCACGACCGCGACCGTTGCCCCACAAGCACATCCGTCCCCCCCGCCGGTCCCGGCCTCCGGCGCCTACTTCGGCGCCTACTCGTTGCACGGGCGGGCCATCCAACAGAACTTCCTCGCGTCGTTCTCGGACCTCCAGCAGGACGCCTGCCGCCCGCTGGACATCGCCCATGTCTACCTCCAGTGGAACCACCCGTTTCCCACGGCATACGCGCTGGCACTCGCGCGTTCCGGCCACTACCTGCTGATCTCGGTCAAGGGCACCGACATCCCTGAAATGGCGAGCGGGCAGGACGACGCGATCATCACCTCGACCGCTCGACAGATCGCCCAGGTGCACTACCCGGTCTTCCTCGAGTTCCGCTGGGAGATGGATCGGCCCAACATTGCGGACGTCGTCTCATCACCGGCGGCCTACATCGCCGCCTGGGATCGGATGCGGCGCTTGTTCACCGCCGCCGGCGTCACCAATGCCTCCTGGGTGTGGTGCCCGACCGCAGCAGGCTTCGCGCTCGGCCGGGCGCAGCCGTTCTACCCCGGCGACAGCGAGGTCGACTGGATCTGCGCCGACGCCTACCCCGACCCGACCCTGCCGGACTCCGCTCAGGAGCAGCCGGGTGCGTTGCTCGCGCCGTTCCTCGCCTGGGCCAAGGAACACGACAAGCCGGTGATGATCGGCGAGTTCGGCGTCTCCCATGTCTATTCACCGGACCAACGCGCGGCCTGGCTGCGCGCCGCATTGCCCGCGCTTTCGTCGCCGCAGATCAAGGCCGTCGTCTACTTCGACGGAGCGGTCGGCTCACGGCCGTACTGGACCTGGGAGATCGGCCCGGACTCAGGCGTGATCGGGGCTTTCCGCGCCCTCGCCACCGACCCGCACTTCAGGCCGCCTGCTCCCGCCGACCCCGCCGCCTCGGGCTGAGCCTCGCCGCCCCTCGATCACATCGTGCAGGCCGAGCGTCTCTCGGGATCGCCACAGAATCGCGGCGTAGGCGAGGGTCGCGACGACCAGGGCACCAAGCACCGCGGCGGAGTTGCTGTGGGAGAGCCACAGGGTCAGGCCGGGCAGCGCGCCGTACAGAACGCCGACCACGAGCAGCAGCTCGGCCCAGATCCGGCTCAGCGGGCTGAAGCCGTACGCGAAGCGCACCTGCAGGACCGGGACGATGTTGTTGGCCACGATCGCCACCGCCCAGCCGATCGCGGCACCTACGATCCCGATCCGCGGGATCAACAGCAGATCCAGCCCGACGTTGAGGGCCAGGGCGACCGCGGAATTCGCCAGGTTCCACGACGTACGACCCAAGGTGATCAGGACCAGGTCGACGAGTCCACAGGCGTTGCCGACCAGCATCGCGCCGGTCACGATGATCATCGACGACAGGCCGGACTGGTAGTGATGCCCGAAAATCCGGATCAACCAGGGCGCGGTGACACAGACCGCAAGGTAAAGAGGTGCGGTCAGCCCGGCGATCCACGCCGAGGACAGCCGATACAGATCCCGGCCGGCGTCGAGCTGCCTGGTCGCGACCAGGCGAGCCAGCTGCGGCTGGAACGCGAAGGCGACGCCCTGGTTGCCCAGCTGCCCGACCACGACGAACCGGGTCGCACCGGTGTAGACCGCGGCTGACGGCGCACCCAGGATCGCGCCGACCAGGATGATGTCCAGCCGCTGCAACAGGACCTGAATGACGCTGGTGAGGGTCCGGGGCAGGGTGAATCGCCACACCTCTCCGAGCACCTCACGCCAGTGCGCCGAGTAGCGCGGTACGTCTTCGCGTCGCATCAGACGCACCAGGAGAATGCCCATGATCGGCAACACCACGGCGTACGGCGCCACCCACGCGAAGACCACGACGGACGTGCCGGCGCCGACCAGCGCCGCAGCCAACACGCCGCCGGCTTGCAGGACCGGGCGCAGCGTTCTCTCGACCAGAACGGTCGGCCGGGCCCGGCCCATCCCTCGGGTGGCGGCGGTGAGGCAGTCGTAGATTGCGCCGATCGGGATTCCGATCGCGACGATGAGCACGATCATCCGATCGCTGTGCTGGGCACCTGCGGTGCCGATGGCGCGCATCAGGACCGGCGCCGCGACGTACGTCACGGCGGCGCCGATCACCGACACCACCGCGACCGGGACGAGCGACGCCCAGAGGTGTCGGGCGACCCGCTCGCGTTCGTCGCGGGCTTGCGCGGTCGACACGAAGTGGACGATCCCGATGTCCGTCCCGAGCTTCACGATCGCTTCGACCACGACATAGACGGCGGTCGCGGTGAAAACGGTGCCTGCGATCGCCTTGTCGTAGCCGCGGGTGACCGCCACGACGATCAGCAGGTTCAGCAATGCGGTGGTCGCCGCCCCGACCACGTTGCCGGCGCCGCCCCGCGCAGTCGCCCGCACTGCGGACGGCCGCTGACCGGCGTCGTTAGTCAGGTCGGACCGCTCCTCGGTTCGCGGACGCGCTGCGGCGGACATCGGTAAACTCCAGGGGAAGCCGGCAGATCACGTGTCTGTCGACGGTAGCCGGTTTCTAGCTGCCCGACATCGCATTCCGCACCTTGGACAAGCCGTTTCACGCACAAACCTCGGACTGGGGACCGCGATGACTGGGCCAACCGGGTGACGGCAATGCGTTCTCCGATAAGCGTTGATCGTGCTCGGTAGGGTCAGATCATGCCAAGCCGCGCGGGGGCGCGGACCGTTGACGACCGGACCAGCCCACCATCCATGACCGCCCAACCGCGCGTCCTGTTCATCGGCGGCCTGGGGCGAAGCGGCTCGACTCTCCTCGAGCGCCTCCTTGGGCAGGTCGACGGCGTTCAGACCCTCGGCGAGATCGTGCACCTCTGGGTCCGCGGCATCAGTCGCAACGAGACCTGCGGGTGCGGACAGCCGTTCCTCACGTGTCCGTTCTGGACGCAGGTCGGCCAGCTCGCGTTCGGCGGGTGGGCGCAGGTCGATGTCACCGATGTAGCGGCGATGCGCGCGCACGTCGACCGACTCCGGCATGTGCCCGCCGTACTCGCTCGGCCCGGCGCAGAGGTCCATCGGTACGTCGCGATGTTTCGCGCGATCTACGACGCGGCGTACCAAGTCAGTGGAGCCGAGGTCATCGTCGACTCGAGCAAGCACCCGTCGCTGGCCTACTGCCTCCGCACCGACAAGAGCATCGATCTGCGCGCGGTCCACATCGTCAGAGATCCGCGGGCCGTGGCCTATTCGTGGGCCAAGACCGTTGAGCGGCCCGAGGCCGGCGACGAGGAACAGTTCATGAACCGCTACACGACCGCCGGCGCCGCGGCACTGTGGACCGGGGAGAACGTGGCGATGAGTGCCCTGTCGAAGTTGGGAGTCCCGGTGCTCCGCCTGCACTACGAGGCGTTGGTCGCCGACCCGGCCCGGCATCTGCGCCGGGTGCTCGACTTCGCCGGTCTCCCGGCGGACGTCAAGCTGCCGGTGGTCGACCATCAGGCAACGCTGCGGCCCAACCACACCGTCTCGGGCAACCCGCTGCGATTCCACAACGGGCCGCTCGAGATCCGCCGGGACGACGACTGGCTGACCCACCTCCGGCCGCGCGACCGCAGAGTGGTCGGCGCGATGACTGCGGGCCTGCGCGCCCTGTACCGGGTCCGTGGAGCCTCGAACGGCGTCGGTCCGTCATGACCATGGTTGACACCTGGCCATCGGTCACCGCGGCCATCCCCACCAAGAGCCGCCCCAAGGAGCTCGCCGAAGCGGTCGAGTCGATCCTCGGCCAGGACTACCCGGGCGAGCTCCGGGTGATCATCGTCGCGGACCGGACCGACGAGGACCCGCCGATCCCGGACTTCGCCGACCCGCGGGTCAGCGTGATCCCGAATACCAGGTCCAGCGGCCTATGCGGCGCCCGGAACAGCGGCACCCTCGCCAGCGACACCGATCTGATCGCCTTCTGCGACGACGACGACACCTGGCTGCCCGGCAAGCTGCGCCGCCAGGTCGAGGAGCTTCGCCGGGTGCCGTCCAGCCTCATGTGTACGACGGCGATCGAGGTCGACTACGACGGCCGACGCACGGTCCGGCGAGCCGGCAGCACGCTGATCACCCACGAGATGCTCTGCCGGACCCGAATGGCGATGTTGCACTCCTCTTCCTTGGTGGCCTGGCGTGACCGGCTACTTGACGAGGTCGGTCTGCAGGACGAGACGATTCCTGGGAGCTCGGTCGAGGACTGGGATCTGCAGCTGCGGGTCACCGACAAGGCGCCGTTCGCGCACGTCGACGAACCTTTGGTGCTGGTCAACTGGGGCGCCACGTCGGCCGGCCGGGTCTACGCCCGCCGGATCGCGGACCTGACCTGGATGCTTGACCACCATCCCGATCTCAAGAACAACCGGCACGGCGCGGCCCGCATCTACGGCCAGCTGGCCTTCTCGCACGCCGCGCTCGGACACCGCCGGGAGGCGATGACCTGGGCGCTGCGCGGGATGAGACAGCGGGTCAGCGACCCGCGTTGGGCCTTCACGTTCGCCGTCGTCGCCGGGCTGCCGGCCGACCGCATCATCATCACGCTCAACCGGCGCGGGCGCGGGATCTAGCCGCAGAATTCAGCGCTTGGTCGCCCGCACCGCGGTGCCGTACGCACAGATCTCAGTCCAGACATCGCCCATCTCGGAGGTGTCGAAGCGCATCGCCAGGACCGCGTTGCCACCCCGACGTTGAGCTTCTTCCATCATCCGGTTCATGACCTCGTTGCGACTCTCGTACAACGCTTTGGTCATGCCCTTCAGCTCTCCGCCGAACATCGACTTCAAGCCGGCGCCCATCTGTGAGAAGGCGTTCCGCGAACGGACGGTCAGGCCCCAGACCTCACCGAGCACCTCGTCGATCTGCCAGCCCGGCAGGTCATTGGTGGTCACGACGATCATGGCCGAACCCTACCGCCGTCGCTGACAACGGGAGGTTAGGTGTTGTACGCGTTTTGGGCCGCGGCCAGCCCGTCTCCGATCAACGTCTCGATCGCATCCGCGGCTCGCTCGAGGTGGACACCAAGGTCCTTGCGTTCGGCCGCGGAGAAGTCACGGAGCACGAAGTCGGCCGGGTCCTGACGTCCCGGCGGCCGGCCGATCCCGAGCCGCACCCGGTAGAAGTCTCCGGATCCCAGCGACTGGCGCAGCGACTTCAGCCCGTTGTGACCGTTGTCGCCACCTCCGAGCTTGAGCCGCAAGGCACCCGACTCGAGATCGAGCTCGTCGTGGACGACGACGATCTTCTCGATCGGAGCCTTGAAGAAGTCACGGAGTGCGGCGGCCGGACCACCTGAGGTGTTCATGTACGAGCGCGGTTTGGCCAGCACCGCGCGCTGGTCGGCGACCCGCGTCTCGACCACCTCGCCGCGGGCCTTGTGGCTCTTGAACCGGCCACCGACCCGATCGGCGAGTAGGTCGAGGACCATGAACCCCACGTTGTGGCGGTTGCCGGCGTACTGAGGGCCGGGGTTGCCAAGGCCAAGGACGAGCCACGGACCTGTCCCGGTCACGGCAGCGACGCTCCCGGACGTCAGTCCTGAGCCGCTTCGCCCTCGGCCGGTGCCGGGGCCTCGCCTCGCCGCTCCGCCAACTCGGCCTCAGCGACGCTTCCGCAGCCTCGGCGGTCGGCTCGACCTCGCCGACCTCGGCCTCGAGCTCCTCGGCGGTCGGTGCAGGCACGATGTGGACGACCACCTGGTCGCTGTCGCCGCCGAGCTCGACGCCCTCGGGCAGGGCGATGTCACCCGCGTGGACGGATCGGCCGATCTCGAGACCCTCGATCGATACCACGACCGAGGTCGGGATGTTGGTCGCCTCGGCCGTCACCGACAGGGTGGTCAGCGACTGGTCGAGCAGACCACCCGCCACCGCCTCGCCGCTGACCTGGATGACGACCTCGACCGTGATCCGCTCACCCCGGCGGACCAGGATGAGATCGACATGCTCGATCGCGCCCCTGATCGGGTCGCGCTGGATCGACTTCGGCAAAGCGAGTTCGCTGCCCCCGACAAGCTGCAGATCGAGCAGCACGTTCGCGCCATCCGTCCGCAGTGCATGCTCGAACTCGCGGCTCGGGAGCGACACGTGCCGCGGGTCGGTGCCATGGCCGTACAGCACCGCGGGCACCTTGCCCGCGCGGCGGGTGCGGCGGGCGCCGCCCTTGCCGAACTCGGTGCGCGGTTCGGCAACCATACGGACCTCGGGCACGACTGAACTCCTCCAGAAGGGTGCTCATGAGCAGAGCGTCAACGAGTCTAGGCGACGCTGCCGATCTCGGGAAACAAAGGACGGACACCGACGCGATGACCGATGCGTACCGAATCAGCCCGAACCCGCCGGGTTCCGGCCTCTGGCCCGCTCATCACGAACACACCGCGAGCCACCACGAGCCCCGCCCGCGCACCCTGGAATACTGGAAGGGTCCGGGCCGGGCGCCCAGCGCCTGCCACTCCACGGTGACCATCGGACCTGAGGGAAGGCCCTAAATGTCGTCGGCTGCACAGTGACCCTCGATGCCAACGCGAGGGTCTACCTCGTCGGCTCCGGCGGCATGCTCGGCGAAGCGGTGTTCAACCACTTCAGCGCCGGCTACGAGACCCGAGCCACCGATCTGAAGCCACGCGCCGACTGGCTCGGTCAGATCGACGCTGCCAACTTCGAGCAACTCAGCACCGACGTCCGTGACTTCGGCGCCGATCTGCTGATCAACCTGGCCGCTCAGACCGACCTCGAGTTCTGCGAGCGGGAGCCGCTCACCGCCTGGCGGGACAACGCGCTCGGCGCGGAGAACTGCGCGCTGCTCGCGCAGCAGCTGGAGATCCCCTGCGTCTACATCTCGACGGCCGGCATCTTCGGCGGGGAGAAGACCGAATACCTCGACTACGACGAGCCGCTGCCGCTGACCGTCTACGCGAAGAGCAAGCTCTACGGCGAGCGCTTCGTCGAGCGCACCTGCGACCAGTACTTCGTGTTCCGGGCCGGCTGGATGATGGGCGGCGGCCCGCAGCTGGACAAGAAGTTCGTCAACAAGGTCTACAAGCAGATCAAGGGTGGCGCCCGCGAGCTGCACGCGGTCACCGACAAGCTCGGCACGCCGACGTACACGCTGGACTTCGCGCGCGGCATCGAACACGTGGTCAAGAGCGATCTGCACGGGGTCTACAACCAGGTCTGCCACGGCATGAGCAGCCGGTACGACGTCGCGTGCGCATTCGTCGAAGCGATCGGAATGTCCGAACAGGTGACGGTTCATCCGGTGACGAGTGAGTTCTTCGCCGCCGAGTACTTTGCCGAGCGGCCGGCGTCGGAGCAGCTGGTGAACTTCAAGCTCGGCGAGCGCGGGCTCGACGTGATGCGCACCTGGCAGGAATGCCTCACCGAGTACGCCGCGCTGTATGTCGAGGACCTGAACTCTTAGCGCTGAATCGCAGTGTCGCCGGGCGGCGCCCGATGACCCCCGGAGTACCCTCACCTTGACCAGTGGCCGCAATGCGCCAACGGAAAAACCGACCGACGTTGTGAAGGCCCGCCTTCCTGCCAATGGGGAGTTCATGGAACGCGCGACCAAAGTGGTACGTCCGGCTGCGCTCGTTGTATTGGCAATCGCCCTCGCGGGCGTGCTGATCGTCGCGATTGCCGCAGCACCGCCAGGACTCGGATCGACCCGCACCCAATCGAGCGCCGGTGCCGGAGCGGCGAAGGCCAAGAAACCCAGAGTCATTCACAACGTCTGCAAGAAGTCGGCCATCGATGTGCCGGCCTGCGGCGTGCTGTGGGGGTTGTATGCGCCGGAGGTGCCGGGCGCCGGTCACGAAGTGCAGGACTACGCCGCGTACGAGAAGCTGGCCGGCCGGCGCTTCGACATCATCAAGAACTACGTGGGTTGGATGCCGGGACACACCTTCCCGAACGCCCAAGAGGTCTCGCTCGCCGGCAACGGCCAGCGGATCCTCGACTTCAGCTGGACCGCGGCCAACTTCAGCACCCGGGCCAAGGTCTCCTACCAGTCCATCGCCAACGGCACCTGGGACAAGTCGGTGATCCTGCCCGAGGCACAACGGCTCAAGAGCTTCCCTCACAAGGTCTTCATCGACTTCAACCACGAGTTCGACAGCAAGGCGCAGGCCGGCAAGGGAACGCCGGCGCAGTATGTCGCCGCCTACCGGCACATCCACACGGTCATGCAGAACGCCGGCGTGCACAACGTGATCTGGGCCTGGGTCACGACGAGCGACGTCGGCCATGCAGCCCAGCTCGTCGCCAGCTATCCGGGTTCGGCATACGTCGACTGGGTGGGTTACGACCCGTACAACTTCGCCCAGTGCCGCGGTCAGCCCTGGCGCACGCCGTACCAGACCTTCCAGCCGTTCTACAACTGGCTTCAAGCCCAGCCCGGCATGCGGAGCAAGCCGATCATGCTCGGGGAGTATGCGTCGGCACCGGGACCACAGGTCACCGCGTGGTACGCCGGCGTCGCTGCGGCGCTGAAGCGGCTGCCGCAGATCAAGGCCGTCATGGAGTGGAGCGACAAGTACACATCGACCTGCGACTTCAACCTGGTCAACTCAGCGGCGGCGAGTGCGGGCTTCGCGAAGTCATCGGTCGCGCCCTACATCACCGGCATCACGAACTAGCCGACTCAGGCGTTCCCGTCGAACAGACTGGTGACTGAGCCGTCCTGGAAGATCTCGCGAATCGCCCGGCCGATCAGCGGCGCGATCGAGAGCACGGTCAGCCGGTCGAAGAACTGCTCGTCCGACGTCGGCAGCGTGTTGGTCACCACGACCTCGCTGATCCGGCTGTTCTTCAGCCGGTCGATCGCCGGCTCCGAGAACTCCCCGTGGGTCGCCGCGACGATGACATCGGAGGCGCCGGAGTCCAGCAGGATGTCGGCGGCCTTCGTGATGGTGCCGCCGGTCGCGATCATGTCGTCGATCAGCAGACAGGCCCGGCCGTCGACGTCGCCGACGACCCGGTGTGCGACCACCTGGTTGGGCGCCTTCGGATCGCGGGTCTTGTGGACGAATGCCACCGGTACGCCGCCGAGTCGGTCGGCCCAACGCTCCGCCATCCGCACCCGGCCGGTGTCCGGCGAGACGACGGTGAAGCTGGCCGGGTCGTAGTGGTTGGCGATGTAGTCGGCGAGCAACGGCAGGGCGAACAGGTGGTCGACCGGACCGTCGAAGAACCCCTGGATCTGCGCGGTGTGCAGGTCCACCGACATCAACCGGTCTGCGCCGGCCACCTTGAACAGATCGGCCATCAGCCGGGCCGAGATCGGCTCGCGGCCGAGGTGCTTCTTGTCCTGCCGTGCGTAGGGATAGAACGGCATGACCACGGTGATCCGCTTGGCCGAGGCGCGCTTCAGCGCGTCGACCATGATCAGCTGCTCCATGATCCATTTGTTGATCGGCGGGCCGAACGCCTGGATCACGAACGCGTCGCAGCCGCGCACCGACTCCTCCGGGCGGGCGTAGATCTCCCCGTTCGGGAACTCGCGGATCATCGTCGGGCTGACCGAGAGCTCGAGCTCGAAGGCGACCTCGTCGGCCAACGCCGGATGTGCCCGACCGGAAAAGAGCAGCAGGGTCTTCTCGCCGGTGGTCTTGATGCCCGTCACTCGTCTGCCCCTTGCTCGGTCTCGGACGGGGAAGTGTCATCCATTGTGGACTCGCCGCGGGCCCGCCGGGCCGCCCGGGCCGATGCCGAGTCAGGCCGGCGTCGCTCCACCCAGCCCTCGACGTTCCGCTGCCGGGACCGCCCGACGCCCATCGCCCCTGGCGGGACGTCGTTGGTGATGACCGAGCCGGCCGCGGTATAGGCCCCGTCGCCGATCGTGACGGGCGCAACCAGCATCGTGTCGGAGCCGATCCGGACGTCGTCGCCGACCTTGGTCGGGTGCTTCTCGGAGCCGTCGTAGTTCACAAACACGGTGGCCGCACCGATGTTCGTCCGCTCGCCGATCTCGGCGTCACCGACGTACGACAGGTGTGGCACCTTGCTCCCGTCGCCGACGACGGCCTGCTTGAGCTCGACGAACGCGCCTGCCTTCACACCCGCACCGAGCACGGTGCCCGGGCGCAGGAATGCGAACGGCCCGACGGTGGCATCGCGGCCGATCTCGGCCCGGGTGCATTGCGACTTCGTGACCGATGCGCCCTCACCGACGATCGTGTCGCGCAAGGTGCAATCGGGGCCGACGGTCGCCATCCGCGCGATATGCGTCGCGCCATGGAGCTGGGTGTTCTGGTGAATCGTGGCGTCGGCCTCGATCGTGACCCGCACACCCATCCAGGTCGTCTGCGGGTCGGTGATCGTCACGCCCTCACGCATCCAGTGCTCGACGATCCGGTCCCGCATCGTCCGGCGTACGACGGCCAGCTGGATCCGGTCGTTGACGCCCAGCGTCTCGACCGGGTCGTCGGTCGCCACACTCGCTACCACCTCGCCGGCCGAGGCCAGTAGACCGACCACGTCGGTCAGGTAGCGCTCGCCCTGCGCGTTGTGGGTGCCGACCTTCGCCAGCACCGCGCGCAGCTTGTCGATCTCGAACGCGTAGACACTGGTGTTGATCTCATGGATCTGGCGGGTCCGGTCGTCGGCGTCGCGATCCTCGACCACTTCGCGGACGTGGCCGTCCGCGTCCCGGACCACCCGTCCATACCCGGTCGGGTCGTCGAGGCTCGCAGTGAGCAGGGTCGCGGTCGCGCCGATCTCCTGGTGCCGGGCGACCAGCTGCTCGAGTGTCGTGCTGGTCAGCAGCGGGGTGTCACCGGGCAGGACGAGGACCGTGCCGGTCGTCGTCGCGCCAAGGGCGTCGAGCGCGAGCAGGGTGGCGTGCCCGGTGCCGAGCTGCTCGTCCTGCACGACCGCCTGAGCCGTGGGATCGATCTCGGCAAGATGGTCGATCACCTGGTGCCGCTTGTTGCCGACGACAACCACGGTTGTCGGCGCGCCAAGCGGCGCCGCGGCGGCGAGCACATGACCGAGCAGGGAGCGCCCGCAGATCGCGTGCAGCACCTTCGCGAGCTCGGATTTCATCCGCTTGCCTTCGCCCGCCGCGAGCACCACGACAGCGGCCGGCGCGGTGTCAGTCACCCAGGCTCCTGGAACGCAGTACGACGGGGAAGGCCACCGCCGAGCCTACCGAGCCTCACGACCCGCCGATCGAGTCCCACCATCGTGTCGGCAGCCACGGTGTTGGTCCGACGCAGGCCGAACTCGAAGCGGTGGGTGCGCTGACTGCTCCCGGAGAAGGAATCGAACCTCCATGACGAAGACCAAAACTTCGCGTCCTGCCGTTAGACGATCCGGGAAGGATCTCCTTGCAGCCTAGGGATTGTGGGCCTCGGGCGACTGGTCTGGAGTCATGGATTGCCTGCCACCAACCGTCGATCGCGTCATACAACCCAGTCGATTTCGCCACATCGATGACCAAACATCCATGGTAGTCGTCACCGAGGTTGTAACGCCCGGGCTGCGGGTTGTGCCGCTTCAGGGTCACCGCCCGAAATCGATCGGTGGTCAAGCCCAACTCGCGCGCCCACCAAGACTCGTGCTGCACTGCGTCGGCCGTGACATGGATGTTCAGGCGGTACCCACGAGCCTCATCCGGCACTCCGACGAGGTCAAGCCAGGCGAGGAAGATCCGAAGCACCTTGGGGTCGCTGTTGACGATCTTCACGCGGCGCGCTCGGCGCCACGGCTTGGACTTGCTGCCTTCGGCCCAATACAGCGCGACCCCGATCAGAAACAGCTCTCGGTCACTGACGGCCCCGACCGAACGACGACCTTGCTCGACCCGGGCGAACCGGCGGTTCTCGGCCCTTTCGTGCAGCGCTTGACCGGCACGTACCCGTCCCAACGCCTGCCGAGCGGTCCGCTGGTCCCGCAGCCGGGCGGGCAAGCAGACATCACGAACCCAGGGGCTGATCGAGCCCTTGCTCGCACCGGTGATGGCAGCGATCTCGTCGTAGGTCAGGCCTTGGGCCCGCAGCCTGCGGCACTGCGATCGAGTCTCGGGGAGGCTGTGTGTCCGCCGGGTCGCTGCCGGGCGGCGGATGCCTTTGAACCAGGTGGAGAGTTGGTCGTTGCCGACCGGGCCGATGGCGGCGCGGATCTCGTCGTAGGTGTGGCCGGCTCGTCGCAGCAGGCGGGCCCGGCCGATTCGGCGGCGATCCCGTTCGTTGATGATCATCGATCAATCGTCGGGGCCGGGTGTGACGATCTCCAGAGTTTGTCCACAGGTGCGCGTGCAACCATCGTGGCAGGACCGCGATGGGAGATCCGATGACGCAAACGGCGACCAAGTCCGATGACCTCTTGCTGACCCAGCGCGCCACGCCGGCCACGACGATGACCCGCTCGCCGCGCGGCGCCCGGGCCGAGCAGATCGTGCTCCTGCTCCTGATCGCAGTGCCGTTGGCTGCCGTGGTCGCCGCCGTACCGGTGGCCTGGGGTTGGGGTCTCGGCTGGCACGACATCGTGATTGCGCTTGCGATGTACGCGATCAGCGGACACGGCATCACGGTCGGGTTCCACCGCTACTTCACCCACGGCGCGTTCAAGGCGACGAAGGTGCTCAGAGTCGCACTCGCGGTCGCCGGCAGCCTCGCAATCGAAGGACCGGTCATCCGCTGGGTCGCCGACCACCGCCGCCACCACGCCTACAGCGACCGCGACGGCGATCCGCACTCCCCCTGGCGTTATGGCGAGACCATGCGCGCGCTGATGAAGGGGCTCTGGCACGCCCACATCGGCTGGATGTTCGATGTCGAGCAGACGAACCATCAGCGGTTCGCTCCCGACCTGCTCGCCGACCGCGCGATCGTTCGGGTGTCGAAGGCCTTCCCGTGGCTGAGCGCCACCAGCCTGTTGCTGCCCGCGCTGCTCGGCTTCGCCTGGTCCGGCGGTCGCTGGCAGGGTGCGGTGACTGCGTTCTTCTGGGGCAGCCTGGTCCGGGTCGCGGTGCTGCACCACGTGACCTGGTCGATCAACTCGATCTGCCACACCATCGGGAAGCGACCGTTCAGCACGCGCGACAAATCCGGCAACGTGTGGTGGCTCGCGGTCCCGTCGATGGGTGAGTCCTGGCACAACCTGCACCACGCCGACCCCACCGCCGCCCGCCACGGTGTGCTTCGGGGCCAGCTCGACTCGACGGCGCGGGTCATCTGGGCCTTCGAAAAGCTGCACCTCGCGTACGACGTGCGATGGCCCTCCGCCGAACGGGTCGCCGGGAAGCTCGCGCCCGCGGCCTGAGTCAGCTCGCCCCGTCGGCGAGCTGGAGCCAGACCTCTTCGAGGCCGGCTTTCTCGGCCGCCAGCTCACGCAGGTCGGTGTCG